>JAWKRB010000024.1:0-137721 GCA_041389885.1 Polyangiales bacterium
GACGGAGACGGACGCAACGAGGTCATCGTCGCCCGCGCAGGCAGGGTCGCGGCGTTTCGCGCAGACGGGACCGCGCTGTGGTCCTACGCGGTGCCGGGGGGCGGGCGGGTGTGGGCGTCGCCCGTGGTGACCGACCTCGCGGGCGACGCGAAGCTCGAGGTGGCCTTCGCCTCGCGCGGGCGAGTGCACCTGCTCGACGCGAGAGGTGTTGCGGTGCAGGGCTTTCCGTTCACCTGGCGCGACGAGCTGCGGAGCCTCGCCGCGGGCGACCTCGACGGAGACGGGCGCCCCGAGCTCGTCGCCCTCACCACCGGGCCGCTCCCCGGCGTGAACGGATCGCCGCGCGACATCCTCCTCGCCCTCCGCGGAGACGGGACCGTGCTCCCCGGCTGGCCGCCCAACACCACGGGCACCTCGGGCTGCGACGACCAGTGCTTCGTCACCGGGGGCTATGACCAGAACGTCGCCGTCGGTCCCCTCGACGCGGACGCGCGGTGGGACGTCGTGGGCGCGCAAGACAACGCGTACCTCTCCTGGCACCGGGGCGACGGCGTGGCCTTCGACGCGAACCCGATGTTTCGTATGCGCCGCAAGGTGCAGGGCGTGCGGTTTCTGCACGACTACGCCCTCGCGCGGCAGGGCTACGCCGACGACGAAGAGGCCGCGAACCAGGCGCACTTCACCAACTCCGCGCCGGCCATCGCCGACCTCGACGGAGACGGACGCAACGAGATCGTCGTCGTCGGCAGCGTGCAGAACGCCGCGCAGAGCGACCGCACCCGCGGCGTCGCGCTCTGGGTGCTCCACCCCGACGCCAGCCGCGCCGCGGGGTGGGAGGAGCCCCTGCACGTCCCCCGCTACCTCGCGGGGCTCACCGACTTCGACGGGACCAACCTCGTCGGACTCACCAACCAGCCCTCCGTCGCCGAGCTCGACCCGGCGTCCCCTGGTTTGGAGGTGGTCTTCGCGGGCTTCGACGGCGCCGTGCACCTCGCGACCGCCGCGCGCACCCTGCGATGGCGCTTCGAGTACACCGCCGCCGCCGACGTGCTCACCGCGGGCGTCGCCGTGGCCGACCTCTCGGGAGACGGCGTGCCCGAGGTGATCTTCGCGACCTACTCGCCCCGCGCAGGCGCGAGCGCGCTCTACGTCGTCGGCGCAGACGGCGCGCTGCAGCACCGCGTCGCCCTCCCAGGACGCGGCGCGATGAGCGTGCCCACTGTCGCCGACCTCGACGGAGACGGATCCCTCGAGATCGTCGTCGCCCTCAAAGACGAAGGCCCCGAGAGCGCGTGGGTGCTCACCGTCCCCGGCTCCCACGGGGCGTGCCTCCCGTGGCCCACCGGGCGCGCGAACCTCCTGCGCAACGGCTACGTCCCGCGGAGTTGAGCGCGCCGATGTCGTTGCACGGCAACGAGAGCATCGCAGGCCCCTCCACCCCCGCCCCCTCCTCCATGGGCTTCGCCGATGGAGGAGGGGTTGCGTCCTTCGGGGTGGGTCTATGCGTCAAACGGCCCTTGGGATGCGTCACATGGCCTGAGACCGCGCGGATGTGTCTGCCATCCCTTGTGTCTCAGCCCCTCCTCCATCGGCGAAGCCCATGGAGGAGGGGGCGGGGGTGGAGGGGCCCCGCGTCGGGTCGAAGGGACGCGGGGCGGTGTGGACAGGGGGCAGACCAGAGGCGCATCACGCTTGTTTTCAAGCGGATTCCTGACTTGTGTGTCGAACGCAGCGCCTCGGGAAAAGGGGTTCTTCGGTCGGGCAGAGGCCATGGTAGGTACCGGGGACGTCCGCGAATTCTACCCATTCCTACCCCTTGCAGAGCGTCTCTCCCGAGGCGGGAGAGGGCGCGCGGTAGCGCGGTGTGGGCGGCGGCCCGGCCATCGACGTCCCACCCGACCCCGGCGCCCCGAGACTGTGTACGCTGCGCCCCAGCGCGAAGAACGCGCGCAGGGAGAGTGAACCCATGGGAGTCTTGAAGTACGCGTCCTGGAGGATGCTCGCCGTCGGCGCCGTGTTGATCGGCTGCACCGGCTCGGCGGTGGTCGGCAACTCAGACGGAGGCGCCGGCATCGACGCGGAGCTCGACGCGCCGCTGCGCTGCCCGGGCACCCAGGTCGCGTGCGGGGAGGCGTGCGTCGACCTCCAGAGCGACGCGCGGCACTGCGGCGGCTGCGGCAGCGCCTGCGCCGCGGGGCAGGTGTGCGTCACCGGGCGCTGCGAGGTGCAGTGCCCCGCGGGGCTCACCCTCTGCGACGGACGCTGCGTCGACACCGCCACCCGCGCCGACCACTGCGGCGCCTGCGGGAGCGCCTGCGCCCAGGGCCTCGTGTGCAGCATGGGCCGCTGCGACGTCGCCTGCGCGCCGCCCCTCGTCACCTGCGACCGCGGCGCGGACGCGGGCCTCGACGCCGGAGGCACCGGGCGCTACTGCGCCAACCCCCAGATCGACCCGGGGAACTGCGGCGCCTGCGGCCGCGCGTGCGCCGCGGGCTTCGCGTGCCTCGCGGGCGAGTGCCGGGTGAACTGCGGCAACGGCGCCGTCGACTGCGGCGGCACCTGCCGATACACCCAGAGCGACCGCGCCCACTGCGGCGCCTGCGACAACGCCTGCCCCGCGGGGCAGGTCTGCTCGAACGGCGTCTGCGGCGCCACCTGCGGCGGCAGCACCACCCTCTGCGGCGGCGACTGCGTGAGCACGCAGAACGACCCGCGGCACTGCGGCGTCTGCGACCGCGCGTGCGCGCTCGCCAACGTGGTGACCCCGGTGTGCGCGGCGGGCCAGTGCGCCGTGGGCGTCTGCGCCGGCGGCTACGCCGACTGCGACGGCGTGCCGACGAACGGCTGCGAGGTCAACGTGCGCGGCGAAGACGCGATGAACTGCGGCGCCTGCGGCCGCGCGTGCCGCTTCGCCAACGCCGCCGCCACCTGCGCGAGCGGCGCCTGCGTGATGGGCGCCTGCGGGACGGGCTACGCCGACTGCGACGGCGACCCCGCCAACGGCTGCGAGGTCAACCTCAACGCCGACGGCGCGAACTGCGGAGCCTGCTCCCAGCCGGGGCAGAGCCGCGCGTGCGCCGCGGGGCAGGTGTGCTCCGGCGGGAGCTGCGCGGCGACCTGCGGCGCGGGCACCACGAACTGCGGCGGCGACTGCGCGAACACCCGCGTCGACCCGGCCAACTGCGGCGCCTGCGGCAACCGCTGCGCGCTGATGAACGCGAGCGTGAGCGCCTGCGCCAACGGCGCGTGCGTCGTGGGCGGGTGCGCCGCGGGCTTCGCGGACTGCGACCGCAACGCGGTGAACGGATGCGAGACCGCGGTGCAGGGCGACGACACCGCGAACTGCGGGGGATGCGGGCTGCGCTGCGCCTTCGCCAACGCCGCCGCCACCTGCGCGGCGGGCGCGTGCCGCATCGGCGCGTGCACCACGGGCTACGCCGACTGCGACGGCGACCCCGCCAACGGCTGCGAGGTCAACCTCAACACCGACAGCGCGAACTGCGGCGCGTGCAGCACCACGACGACCCCCCGCGCCTGCGCGGCGGGGCAGGTGTGCGCGGCGGGCAGCTGCGGCGCGAACTGCGGCGCGGGCACCACGAACTGCTCGGGGAGCTGCGCGAACACCCAGTCTGACCCCGCGAACTGCGGCGCCTGCGGCAACCGCTGCGCGCTGCCCAACGCGAGCGTGAGCGCCTGCGCCGGCGGGCGCTGCGTGGTGGGCGGCTGCGGCGCGGGCTTCGCGGACTGCGACGGCGACGCGGTCAACGGCTGCGAGACGGCGGTGCGCGGGAGCGACGCGAGCAACTGCGGCGGCTGCGGCGTGCGCTGCCTCTTCGCCAACGCCGCGGCGACCTGCGCGAGCGGCTCGTGCGCGCTGGGCACGTGCAGCGCGGGCTTCGCGGACTGCGACCGCAACGCGGTCAACGGCTGCGAGGTGAACACCCGGAGCGACAACCGCAACTGCGGCGGCTGCGACGTGGTCTGCGGCGCGGGGCAGGTGTGCTCCAACGGCGCGTGCACGAGCAACTGCGGCCCCGGCCTCACGACCTGCGGGAACTCCTGCGTGAACGCCGCGTCTGACCCCTCGAACTGCGGCGCCTGCGGCAACGTGTGCCAGCTCGCGAACGTGAGCGTGCAGGCGTGCAGCGCCTCGGCCTGCGTCATCGGCGGCTGCTCCGCGGGCTTCGCCAACTGCGACGGCGTGGCGGGCAACGGCTGCGAGACGCGGGTGAACGCGGCCGACGCGAACAACTGCGGCGGCTGCGGCATCCGCTGCTCCTTCGCGAACGCGGGCGCGTCGTGCGTGAGCGGGAGCTGCGTGCGCGGCGCCTGCGCGGCGGGCTACGCCGACTGCGACGGCAACGCCGCCAACGGCTGCGAGGTGAACACCCGCAGCGACAACGGCAACTGCGGCACTTGCAACACCGCCTGCGCCTCGGGGCAGGTGTGCGGCAACGGGGCCTGCGCCCTGAGCTGCCCGTCGGGGCAGAGCGTGTGCGGGGGGCGCTGCGTCGACCTCCAGACCGACGGCGCGAACTGCGGCGTCTGCGGCACCGTCTGCGGCGCGGGCCAGGTGTGCCGGTCGGGGAGCTGCGTGGTGAGCTGCCCGCCGGGCCTGAACAATTGCTCAGGCACCTGCCGCGACCTCGGCGTCGACCGCGCGAACTGCGGCGCCTGCGCGCGGGCCTGCCGCGGCGACCAGCTCTGCGCGAGCGGCGCCTGCGCGTGCACCACGGGCCTCACCGAGTGCGCCGGCGCGTGCCGGGACCTCCAGTCAGACCGCGCGAACTGCGGCGCCTGCGGCAACGCCTGCGGCACGGGCTTCGTGTGCTCCGCCGGCGCGTGCGTGTCGACCTGCCCGTCGGGCCAGCTCGTCTGCGGCGGCACCTGCCGCGACGCGCAGACCGACCCCACCAACTGCGGCGCCTGCGGCAACGTGTGCAGCAGCACCAACGGCACGCCGTCGTGCAGCGCCGGCGCCTGCCGCATCTCGTGCAGCTCGGGCTTCGCGAACTGCGACAACAACGTCGCCAACGGCTGCGAGGTGGCCACCAGCAGCGACCGCAACAACTGCGGCGCCTGCGGCAACGTCTGCCCCTCCGGGCAGAGCTGCGGCGGGGGGTCGTGCACGGGCAACACGGTGCCGGGCTTCACCGGCGTCGCGGGGCCCAACTACTCCGCGCAGGGCTGGATCCAGTGCGTCGGCGTGCTCGACCGGCAGAACATCGACGACCTGCCGAACAACGGCTGGGCGAACCTCTGCGTCGGCAGCGGGTACCGGCAGCTCCGCGTGGCCTGCGGCCCGAGCCCCAGCTCGGTGCGCTACATCGACGTGTCGCGGAACATCTTCTCGTCGCCGCTCACGAGCTACCCCGAGAACGGGCTGATCATCGGCTCGAACTTCACGGTGCCGCAGAACGTGATCTACGCGTCGTCGATGAACCCCAACAACGGCGTCTCGTGGTGGGGCGGCCCCGACGGCTGCAGCGAGAGCTCGGGGAACATCACCATCAACAACAGCTGCACCTGGGACGCGTCGAACTGCTTCGGGCAGAACCTCACCGGCGACCGCTACCTCTTCGTGTACGTGCACCCCTGAGCGCGCGCTGACCCCGCCGCCCTCCGCCCCTCCGGGCGGGGGGCAGAGCGACCTGAATTCACCTTCGATTCCAGCGAGTTGCCGCGCGACACGGGCGGCGGGGCCCCGCGCTCGCCCGTCGCGTCGCGGGGCGGCGCGGGGGGCGGGGCGAGGATCAGATCCGCGACATCAGCAGCTTGCGCTGGAGCGCGAGGGCGGGGGGCATGGTGGCGGCGTGCTTCTCGAAGAGCTCGCCCTGCGACTCGAACTCCTGGCGCCACTCGTCGAGGTTGATCGCCGTGGCGGCGTTCACCTGCTCGGTGGTGACGTCGAGGCCCGAGAGGTCGAGGTGGCCGGCCTTGGGCACCCAGCCCAGGAGGGTCTCCTGCGCGCCCACGCGGCCGTGCGCGCGGTCGATGACCCACTTGAGCACGCGCATGTTCTCGCCGAAGCCCGGCCAGAGGAACTCGCCCTTCGCGCCCTGGCGGAACCAGTTGACCTGAAAGATCTTCGGCGGGTTGGCGATGTGGTTCTGCATCTCCAGCCAGTGGCCGAAGTACTCGCCCATGTCGTAGCCGCAGAAGGGCAGCATGGCCATGGGGTCGCGGCGCACGACGCCGACCTTGCCCGTCGCCGCGGCGGTGGTCTCGCTGCCCATGGTGGCGCCGAGATAGACCCCGTGGGTCCAGTTGAACGACTGCATCACCAGCGGGACGGTGGTGGCGCGGCGGCCGCCGAAGATCATCGCGGAGATGGGCACCCCCTGGGGGTCGTCGGCGAACTTCGAGAGCGCGGGGTTGTTCTCCATCGGCGCGGTGAAGCGCGCGTTGGGGTGCGCGGCCTTCTCGCTCGAGCCGCGCTTCCAGGGGCGGCCCTGCCAGTCGGTGAGCTCCTCGGGGGGGTCGCCGTCCATGCCCTCCCACCAGACGTCGCCGTCCTTGGTGAGGGCGACGTTGGTGAAGAGGGTGTCCTTGCGCGTGCAGGCCATCGCGTTGGGGTTGGACTTCATGCTGGTGCCCGGCGCGACGCCGAAGTACCCGCTCTCGGGGTTGATCGCCCAGAGCCGTCCGTCGGGGCCCACGCGCATCCACGCGATGTCGTCGCCGACGGTCCACACCTTCCACCCCTCGAAGCGCGCGGGGGGGATCATCATCGCGAAGTTGGTCTTGCCGCACGCGCTGGGGAAGGCCGCGGCGACGTAGGTGGTCTCGCCGCTGGGCGACTCCACCCCGAGGATCAGCATGTGCTCCGCGAGCCACGACTCGTTGCGCCCGAGGTAGCTCCCGATGCGCAGCGCGAGGCACTTCTTGCCCAGCAGCACGTTGCCGCCGTAGCCCGAGCCCACCGACCAGATCGTGTTGTCTTGCGGAAAGTGGCAGATGAAGCGCCGGTCGGGGTTCACGTCGAGGGTGGAGTGCAGCCCGTGGTTGAACTCACCCGTCGCGCCGAGCATGTCGAGCGCGACCTTCCCCATCCGGGTCATGATCCGCATGTTGAGCACGACGTAGATCGAGTCGGTGATCTCGACGCCGATCTTCGAGTACGGCGAGCCCACCGGGCCCATCACGTACGGGATCACGTACATCGTGCGGCCCACCATCGAGCCTTCGAAGAGCGCGGTGAGCTTGGCGTAGGCCTCGTCAGGGGCCATCCAGTGGTTGTTCGGACCGGCGCCCTCCTTCGTCGGCGTGCAGATGAAGGTGAGGTGCTCGACCCGCGCGACGTCGTTGGGGTTCGAGCGGTGCAGGTAGCACCCCGGGCGCTTCTCCTGGTTCAGCGGGATCAGCACCCCCGCTTCGACCGCCTCCGCGGTGAGGATGTCCCGCTCCTGCTCCGAACCGTCGCACCACACGACGCGATCGGGGCGAGTCATCTTCGCCGCATCGGCGACCCACTTCAGCAGGTGCTCGTTGTTCACCTGCATGCTGCCGACTGTAGTCGACACGTTCTCGCCGGCCATTCTACAAACCGATCCTTCCGCCGCGTCCCGAACCCTCTTGCAGCGGGTAGACGCACCAGACGCACCCGCGGCCACAGGGGAGGATCAACGGCGGCGGCACCGTAGCACGAAGCCGCGCCGTGATGTTGCGGCGCGGCGCGCGAGGGGTTCTGGTAGTGTCCTGATTTTCAAGAAGGGCCCCCACCGCCGTGAAGAGCTTTCTGTCGATCCTGGGCCTCCTGGGCATCCCCCTCGGGCTCTACCTCGCGTCCCTCCTGCTGCGCGGCGGGGGCACGTTCTGGGGCTGGTTCGGCCTGATGATCTACGTCGCGATCGACCTGGGGCTCTTCTGGTTGAGCACGTACCCCCGACGCGCGCGCTGGGCGCTGGGCGTCGGCGCGGGGCTGCTGTTGACCTTCGTGAGCCTCCGGCAGGTGCGCAGCTTTCCCACGGGCAGCGGCGCGCTCTACCGCCTGCCCGGCGAGGGCGCGGGGTCGTTCCTCGGGCGCCTCGCCGACGAGATGGACCTCGGGATGATGAGCTTCGTGGCCTTCGCCGACGTGGGCGCGACCTATCGCCCCGACGCGAACCGCGCGAAGTCGTACGTGCGCAGCGCGTACCGCCGCATGCGGCAAGACCCTGACTTCGCGCCCATCCCCACGCCGATGCTCCCGACGATGCTCGGGATGAACAGCCCCACGTCGTTTCACACCCTCGTGTTCAACCCCCCGCCCGAGGGGCGCGCGGGGCGCGCGATCGTGTTCCTGCACGGCCTCGGCGGCGCGCAGAAGCTCCCGTGCTGGCTCCTCGCGCGGCGCATGCCCGACGCGCTCATCGTGTGCCCCTCGGTGGGCCTGCGCGGCGAGTGGGCGCACGACGAGGCGCGGCCCATCTTCGAGGCCGCGTTTCAGTACGCGCGCGTCCGCTCCAACGCCGTGTACGTCATCGGCCACGACCGCGGCGCCGTGGGCCTGCTGCATTTCATGAACCGCAACCTCCTGGGCCACGCCAACGGCGTCGGGATGATCTCAGGCTTCAACGAGAACTACTTCGACGCGATCCGCCGCTCGACCATCCCGATCCTGAACCTCCGCGGCGCCTCCGACGAGCGCACGCCGCGCTACCAGGTCGAGGGCCTCGCCAACGCCCACCTCGTGCGCAACTACGAGCTGCCCGGCGGCACCTTCGTGTTCTACGAGTCCGAAGAGGCCGTGCTCGAGCACATCGACGCCTTCTGCGGCGCGCACTGACCGGCGCGCGTCACGCGCCCTTGAGGTGCTCCTCGTAGAAGCGCGCGACCTCGGGCTCGCGGAGCCAGTCGCCGAGGTCGTCCTCGACACGCGTGAGCCCCTCGCGCGGCAGCGGGCTCACCTCGGGGAGCCACGCCGTGTGCAGGGTGTACCCCCAGTCGATCTCGGGGTGCCAGAGGCGGCACGCGGGGCCCTGCGAGACCTTGTCCGCGGCGAAGATCCACACCTCGCGGGGCTTGAAGCCCGCGGCGATGGACGTCTCGCCCGAGAACACGTTGCACACCACCCACCCGGCGCCGCCGCCGTCGACGTCGGGCACGAACTGCGGCGACACCAGCTGCTGGTCGTCGCGGAGCGCGAAGCTCTCGACGAGGGAGGGCGCCGCGAGGTCGACGCGGAGCAGCGCCCCGGGCGCGCCGCCCTGCTGGAGGAGCCGCTCGAGGTCCGCCGCGGTTCGCAGGGGGTAGTCGTCGTAGAGGTCGCGCACGAGCCGCGTGAGCTGGTCGGGCACGAGGCCCTGGGAGTACACGAAGAGCTCCCCGAGGCGCGCGGGGTCGTGGCCCCAGGTGTTGATCCCGGGGCCCGCGGTGAGCCCCAGGGCCCAGCCCAGGTCGGGGTCGCGAAACACCTGAGACGTCACCGCGCGCTCCTTCGCGGGGTCGATGACGTGGCGCCCCACGGCGTTGCACGACACCGCCGCGGGGAAGCTCCCGAGCACCGACGCGGGCAGCGCCGCGCCGTCGTAGCGGGTGTCTCCGCGGAGCACGAACTCGGCGCCGTCCATCGCGTTCTGGTGCACGGGGTAGAGCGTCGCGAAGCCCTCGGGCGTCGACGCGAAGTCGGCGTGAAAGTGCACCACCTCGCCGGCCACCTCGACGCACTTCGCCTCGACGACCTTCGCGGGGAAGCTCGGGTGACCGTTCGACGGGAGGTCGTCGCGCTCGAGCTCGGCGCGGCGCACGAAGTAGAAGCGCGCGACGCTCGACTGCGGGCGCGAGACCTCCCTGCGGTACGCCGCCACCAGCGCCTCGGGCACGCGCTCGGGCACCGAGGTGATCCCGTCGAGCTCCATCTTGAAGGCCGCGTCGACGAAGATCACGTAGTCCTCGGTGAGGGCCATCTGGTGCGCCGACTCGACCACCCGCACGGGCTCGCCGCCCCGCCGGAGCTCGAAGCGCTGGGGCTCCGCGCCCTCGCGCCAGCGCAGGAGGTACGTGAAGGGCTCGCCCGGTGACTCGCCCTCCAGCGGGCCCGGCGCGGCGAAGTCGCGGAGCATCTTCGCGAAGCTCACGAACCACGTCGCGAAGGCCGCGCGGTCTTCGATCACCCCCCGCGCCATCTGCGCGAACGACGCGAGGGTCGAGAGCGGGCGCGACGCGAGCGCCGCCGCCGCCGAGGCCGCGTTGCGCAGCGAGGCCGCGCCCTCGTCGACGCCCTCCCCCACGCTCCGACCGGGCAGCGGGAACCACGGGATCCACGCCCCCAGGAACTGAAACAAACGCTTGCCCAGGTCGCCCAGCGAGCGCCCGTGGTTGAGCACGAAGAGCTCCCCCGTCGCCGCGTCGAAGCAGGGGTGCGCCGTGCTGAACACCTGCTTGAACGGTCGGCTGAGCAGCAGGTTGCCGCGCCACCCGCGCAGCGGGCTCACCGGCGCGACGAGCTCGAGGGTCTCGGGGTCGAGGTGGTGCGGGCGCCCGGCGTCGTAGGTCGCGAGCAGGCCCACGCCGCCGTCGGGCCGGCGCACCGGGAGCAGCGCGGTGTTCGAGAAATCCCGCGCGCCGAGCTTCGCCGAGAGCCGGGTGATGCCGAAGTCGCGAAACTCCCAGGCCGGTCCCCGCGCCCGCGCGCCCGCCTCGACCCGCGCGCCGGGGCCGCCCCCGCGGCGGGTGAGCACCCGAGCCTCGCCGTCTGAGAAATCCAGGCGATAGAACAGCGGAGCCCCGTTCAGGATCGGCGTGTTCGGGTTCGACCAGCCCGTCGGCGCCACGCCGAAGACGCTGCCGCGCAGTGAGATCGGAACAGATCCGGCCAGGGTCTGGAGCGCGCCGCGGAGCTCGGTGTCGCCGCGGTCATTCGCCGAGGGGGGGTAGGTGACGGCCATGCGGCGAGGCTAGTACCCTTCCACAGGGGATTTGAAGGGACCAACGCGAGCGAGGTACCCACATCCCGCGCTGCCGCGCAGCCCTTCTCCCGCCTCGGGCTGCGTTCGACACACAAGTCAGGAATCCGCTTGAACACAAGCGTGATGCGCCTCTGGTCTGTCCGCGCCGCCCCTCGTCCCTTCGACCCAGCGCGGGTCCCCTCCACCCCCGCCCCCTCCTCCATGGGCTTCGCCGATGGAGGAGGGGCTGCGTCCTTCGGGAAGATGCTCCGCGTCGAACTGCCCTTGGGATGCGTCACATGGCCTGAGACCGCGCGGATGTGTCTGCCATCCCTTGTGTCTCAGCCCCTCCTCCATCGGCGAAGCCCATGGAGGAGGGGGCGGGGGTGGAGGGGACCCGCGTCGGGTCGAAGGGACGAGCGGCGCGGACAGACCAGAGGCGCATCACGCTTGTGTTCAAGCGGATTCCTGACTTGTGTGTCGAACGCAGCCCGAGGCGGGAGAGGGCGCGCGGTCGCGTCGGTGTGGACCCGCGGTGCGGGTTCACTTCAACCTTTCACCTCCCCTGTGGAAAGGTACCAGCACCCTTCCACAGGGGATTTGAAGGGACCAACGCGAGCGCGCCTCGGAGGCCCGCGGAGTGCGCGCGTCACGTCAGCCGCCGGGTACGAGCCCCCCGCGCAGCGCGGGCGCGAGGGAGCGCGCCAGGGCGCCAGGGTTGGCGAAGCCCGCGGCGCGCAGGCGCTCCAGGGCCGCGGCCTCGTCGCCCGCGCCCCAGGCCGCCGCGGCGGCGCGGTGCTCCACGGCGAGGGCCTCGAAGCCCTCGCGGGCGATCGCGTAGGCCCGGCGCGCGGCGGCGGACTCGCCCTCGAGGTCGAGGCACCCCGCGCGGAGCGAGGCGGCCATGGCCGCGGCGAGGGGCGAGGCGCCGGCCTCGAGCTCGGCGACGCAGCGGCGCGCGTCGCGCAGCGGGCGGAGGTCGCCCCGCTCCGCCGCGAGGGCGAGGGCCACGCGCCCGCGCAGGTCGGCGACGAGCACGCGGTGAAAGTGCACCGTGAGCATGAGCGCGCGGCGCGCGGCGCGAAGCCCGCGCTCCAGCTCGTCGCGGGCGCGGGCGAGGTCGCCGAGGTAGAGCCGCGCCTCGGCGCGCTCGAGGGTGCAGAAGAAATCGAGCAGGCCGTAGCGCCGGCCGAGCCACGCGGAGTGCCCCCGGTCGATGGAGCGCAGCGCCAGGTCGCCGCGGTCTTCGAGGAGGTGCGCCCGCGTCGCGAAGCGCACGCAGACGTTGGACTCGAGGTAGAGGTCCTCGCGGGCGCGGGCGTCGGCGAGGGCGTCGGCGACGAGCTCCCGGAGCTGCGCGTAGCGACCCAGCGCGGCGAGCGCCGAGGCGCGCACGATCTGCAGGCTGTCGAGGGACCACTGGTCGATGCGCCGCCGGTCGGTGAGCCGCTCGGCCGCGAGGTCGGCGTAGCGCAGGGCGTCGGCGCCGCGCCCCTCGACCCACGCGGCCCCCGAGGCCGCGAGGTAGAAGAAGCCCGCGGCGGCGTCGTCGACCCGCGCGAGGTGCTCGTCGACCGAGGCCACCAGCGCCGCGGTCTTCGCGGGTTCGTAGCGGTAGCCCGCCATCTGCACGACGTAGATCCCCAGGGCCTGCACGTACTGCGCGAGGGTCCCGCGGTCGGCGGCGAGGGTCATGAGGCTGGCCTGCAGCGCCACCGAGCTCAGGGGCTCGGACATCGACAGCCCCAGCGCGGCGTTGTGCACGGCGTCGATGCGCGCGCGGTCGGCGGGCGTGGCCGCGTCGCCGGGCCCGGCGTAGCGGGTGCCCCGCGCGTTGAGCCCGCGGTGCTGGATGAAGGTCTGCGCGAAGGCCACCAGGGGGTTGGTCACGAGCCGCACCCCCTGCTCGGCGAGGGAGCGCCGCACGATCGCCACGCCGCGCTCGTGGTCGCCGGCGTACAGGAATTGCTCTGCGGCCCTGCGCTGCAAGCGCTTGCGCGCGTCGGCGTCGTCGTGGCGGGCGGCGAGGGCCTCGTAGCGCTCCCCCGCGCGCCGCCCTCGGCCCGCGCGCTGGAGGCACTCGGCGAGGCGCAGCGCGGCCTCCGTCGACGCGTCGCCGCACACGTCCACCGCGATCTCGAGGAACTCCGCGGCGCGGCGAAAATCCAGGCGCGCCTCGGCGCGGGCCGCGGCGTCGAGGGCGGAGCCCCGGAGCCGCCCGCGGTCGCCGCCCGCGCGCAGGTGGGGGACCACGCGCTCGGGGGCCGCGTCGGCCGCGATGAGCCCGTCGGCGAGGCGCAGGTGCACCGCGCGGAGCTCGTCGGCCGGGCACAGCCGCAGCGCGGCCTCGCGCACCCAGCCGTGCGCGCAGGCCACGCGCTGCTCGGCGCCGCTGGTGTCGTAGTCGATGAGCCGTCGCCGGCGCAGCGACTCGAAGGCCATCGGGTCCTTCGGCGTGGCCGCGAGGAGCGACACGGGCGCGGGCTCGCCCGCGGCGGCGGCGGCGACGAGCATGTCCCACGCGCGGGGCGGCGCGTCGGCGAGGCGCGCGCGCAGGGCGTCGGCGAGCCACGCCTCGCGAGACGTCGCGCGGGCGCCGGCCTCGACCTCGACGTCGCGCCGCGCGAGGGCCAGGAGCGCCATGGGGTTGCCCGCGGCGAGGCTCAGCGCCGGCCCGAGGCCCGCGTCGGACTCGCCCCGCGCGGCGGCGGCGTAGAGGGCGCGGCTGTCGCTCGGGGAGAGCGGCCCGAGGGTGAGCACCCCGCCCAGCTCCGCGAGCTCGTCGATGGCGTGCCGCGCGCTCACCACGAGCCGCGGCCCTTCGTCTCGCGCGAGGGTCATGGCCTCGCAGAGCAGCGACCAGCTCCCGGGGTCTCCCCACTGCGCGTCGTCGACGAGCAGCAGCGTGGGCGCCCGAGCCTGGACCTTCGCGAGCAGCGCGGCCAGGGCCCTCGCCGCGCGCCTGCGCTCGGTGAGGGGGTCGCCCGCCTCGCCCGCGTCGGCGAGGAAGGGCGCGAGGCTCGGAAAGACCCTCCCCAGCGCGCCGTCGATGGACGCGAGGGAGCGCCGCGCGGCGCCGGGCCACGCCTCGATGAGCTCGGCGAGGGGGTCGATGAGCCCGTCGAGGGCGGGGAGCAGCACCTCCTCGAGCGGGTGACAGGCCGCGCGGAGCACCACGAGCTCGGAGGGCGCGCGCGCGAGGGCCTCGTCGATGAGCCGGGTCTTTCCCACCCCCGAGGGGCCGACGAGCTGCAGGGCGCGACGCGCGTCGTGGCCCTCGATCACGTCGCGGAGCGAGGCGAGCTCTGACGCGCGACCCACGAGGGGCGCCGAGGGGGCCGGGGGGCGGCGGCGCGCGCGGCCCCCGAGGTGCTCGGCGAGGAGCGCCTCGAGGTCCTCGAGGGTGGGGCGGTCGTCGGGAGCGGGCAGGAGCGCGCGGTTGAGCAGCGCCGCGACCGCGCCGGGGATGCCGTCGTCGGCCGTCAGCGGGGTGAACTCGGCGCGCTGCCGCGCCCGCTGCGACTCCTCGAAGCTGTCCTCGGGAAAGACCGCGCGCCCGGTGATCGCCTCGTGCACCATCACCGCCAGGGCGTAGAGGTCCTGCGAGGGCGACGGCGACGCGCCGAGCCAGATCTCCGGGGCCATGAAGCCCAGGGTGCCCACGGGGTCCCCCGCCCGCGACGCGTCCCGCGGGATGCGCGACGCGAGGCCGCAGTCGAGCAGCACCACCCGCCCGTCGCGCGCCACCAGCACGTTCGGCGGCTTCAGGTCACGGTGCACGAAGCCCGCGCCGTGAATGCACCGCAGCCCGCGCACCGCCTGGAGGATCCGCCCGAGCCGCGCGGCCTCGTCGACGTCGCCCAGCGAGAAGGGCTCCGCGTCGAGGTACTCCATGGTGAAATACGCCCGCTCGGGGCTCACCACGAGGTCGATGAACTCCACCACGTTGGGGTGCGCGATCGAGCTCAGCGTGCGAAACTCGCGCTTGAGGTACGACGCCGCCTCCGAGCCCGCGTCGTGCAAGACCTTCAGCGCGACCTCGGCGCCGCGCTGCCGGTCGAAGGCGCGGTACACGCTGCCGTACGCGCCGACGCCGACGAGCACAGACTCCTCAAAGCGCGCGGGGTCGACATCTTCGGCGCCAGAAATGATCAAGCGCAGACATTGGCTCCGCGCGCGATTCCGCAGTCAAGCGCAGAGTATTCGCGCGGTTGGAGCATCGCTTCGCGCCGTTGACGCGGCGTGCAGGGAGGGTGTTTTCTACGCACTGTAAGGAGCGCGTGTTGTCAGACGGCGGCGAAGAGCAAGGGCAGCGCGTGCTGCTCGAGATCGCGCATCAGCTCACCGCGACGCGCGACCTGTCGACGCTCGTGCCCCTGGTGCTCGAGCGCGTGGTGGCGCTGCTGCGCGCAGACCGCGCGATGTTCCTGGTGCTCGACCTCGACGGCGAGACCGAGCGTGCTGTGACGCACAACCTCCCGTGGCCGGGGCCCCCCGCGCCGCTGCCGATCGCGCGCTCGATCCTCGACCGGGTGATCCAGCAGCGCGAGATGATCGTGGCCAACACCGTCGACGACAGCGCCATGGGCTCCACCGAGAGCATGCGGCGCCTCGGACTGCGCCGCGTCGTCGCGGTGCCGGTGCTGCGACGCAACGTCGTGCTCGGGGTGATCTACGTCGACGCCGCGGGCCGGGGCTCCGAGGAGGTGCACGTGCAGGCCGAGACCCTGCGCGCCCTCGCCTCCCTCGTGGGCGTCGCCGTCGAGAACGCCCGGCTCTTCGACGAGCTCCGCTACCGCCGGGACCTCCTCGCGTGGATGGTCCACGACCTGCGCAACCCGATCACCTCGGTGAGCGTGAACGCGTCGCTGCTGCTCGAGCGGGCCGAGGCCGAGCAGCGCCCGCTGCTCCGCGAGATCGAGTCCGCCGCCGAGCGCGGCGCGCGGATGATCAACTGGGCCCTCACCCTCGACCGCAGCGAAGACTCGGTCCCGATCCACGCCTCGTGGACCCTCGCCCTGCGCGCGCTGCTCACCCGCTCCCTCGACGAGCACGCCCCCCTCGCCCGGCAGCGCGGCGTCACCGTCGAGATCGACGCCCCAGACGACCTCCCCGGCGTGGAGGTCTACCTCGACCGCTTCAACGTCGTGCTCGACAACCTGCTCTTCAACGCGATCAAGTTCGCGACGCCCGGCACCGCCGTGGTGGTGCGCGCGCGGCGCCGCGACACCGTCGGCCCCGCCCTCGCCGCGGGGCCCGCCGAGCGCCGCGGGATGAAGGTCTTCGACCGCTCGCGCATGGCCGCGCCGTCGTCGAGCGAGGGCTTCGTCGAGGTGTCTCTCGAGAACGTCGGCCCCCCCGTGGCGGGCGACGTGCGGCGGCGGCTGTTCTCCCGCGGCGCGCAGGGCCTCCGGAGCAGCGGGCGGGCCCCCAGCGGCCTGGGCCTCGCCATCGCCTACGACTGCGCGCGCAGCCTCGGCGGCACCCTGTGGATCGCCTCGGAGCCCGGCGCCACGCGCACGGTGTTCTCGTTCACCGTCCCTGCGCGGGGGTAGCGCTCGCGCTCACCCAGGCGTCGCCCAGGCGCAGCTGCGCGCCCTCGAAGCGCGCGCCGCGCACGCCCGCGCGCAGGTGCAGCGAGGGGGTCAGCCGCCCCAGCGCCGCGATGACGCTGCGCGACCAGACCCCCGTCGCCACCGCGGCGCGACGGGCCGTCGGCGTGCGGGCGATGGCCGACGCGCCGGCCTCGTCACCGCCGGTGCCCGCGCTCGCGGCGAGGAGCGAGGCGAGGGCCATCCACGCGTCGCGCCCCATGGGCGCCACCGCGCGCAGGGTGAGGTCGGGGGACTCGTCGGGGGCCACCAGCATCACCCGCACGCGCACCGCGTCGAGGAGCGCGACCACGCGCTCGGCGAGGGCCGCGAGCACGGCGTCTCCCCGGGGCGCGCCCACCCGCAGCGCGCCGCCCCGCGCCGACACCGCCGCGAGGAGCGCCGCGGAGCCCTGCGCGCGGGTAGGAGCCGCGGGGAAGGGCCGCAGCGGCGCGTCGCCCGCCGTGAGCGGCGCGAGCGCGGCCTCGAGGGCCCTTGCCACCGCCGCCGCCGCGAAGGGCCCCCCGGCGGTCGGGACCAGCCCCACCGCGGCGGCCGGCGCGCCCGTGAGCCGGGTGGCCTCGCGCTGCACCGAGTAGAGCCCCGCGCCCCACCACGAGGCGTCGAGGGCGCCGGTGGTAAAGGCCCGGAGCTCGTCGTTGCGGGGCTGCGCGGGCACGAGCTCGACGCGCTCGAGAAAGGCGCCCCCCGAGGGGCAGAACGCGTTGCGCTGCAGAGAGTTCGGCGATCCGGCGAGCGGCGCGAAGGGGCCGACGCCCGCGCGCCCGCCGGCGTGAGGCACCGTCACCGCGAGGGCCGGCGCGGCGAGGAAGTCTTCGAGCCCGCCGGGCACGTCGGGGCGCACGAGGATCTCGCGCTCGCCGCGGGCCTGAAAGGGGCTCATGGGCGCCAGGAGCGCGAGGGCCAGGCGCCCCGCGGGCGTCTCCCTCGCCGCCGACCAGCAGCGGATCACCGCGGCGGCGTCGACCTCGGCGCCGTTGGACGCGGTGACCCCCTCCCGAAGCCGGAGCGCGTAGACGGCGCCCTCGCGGCGGGGCGGGCCGTCGAGGAGGGGGTAGCTCCAGCCCCCCTCGGGGTGCGCGGTGATGAGCCCGGCGTGCGTGAGCGCGAGGGGCCAGAGGTCGGCGAGGTCGGTGGCGCGCATCGGGTCGAGCACCGCGCGCGGGGCGGGGAGCGGCAGGCGGAGCGCGCCGCCGTAGGGCGTGCGCAGCGCGCCGAGGGCCGGGAGCGCGGGGAGCGCGAGGCCCCCCAGCAGCGAGACGAAGCCCCTGCGAGACAGAGACATCACGGCCCCTCGCTGGCCCACGCGGGGTCTTCGCGGGCGAAGCGGTCCATCCAGCGCACGAGCGCCGGGGTGGGGGCGAGCATGCCCACGTGGAGCAGGCCGGGGATGAAGAAGGTCCTCGCGCCGGGCCAGGTGCGCGGCAGGGCCTCGCCGGTGGCGCGGAGCTCGTCCCAGAACTGCAGGGCGTTGACGTTCATGAAGGTCGAGATGATCGCGTCGTGGGTGTACGAGATCAGCCCGAAGCGCCGCTGGGGGTAGCGCGCCTGGAGGGTTCGCACGACGGCGGTGATGTCCCCCTCGCAGCCGGTGCACCCCTCGGGGAGCTGGAGGTTCCACGACGCGCGCCAGGCGCTCCAGCGCGCGGGGTCGGGGCGCACGGGGGGCCCGCTGTCGTCGAGCACGTCGACCACGGCGTCGGGGAAGGCGCGCTGCACCCGGTCCATGTTGAGCGCGGCGCCGAAGCCCCCGGCGGAGTCTCCCATCACGATCACCCTCCGCGCGCCGGGGAAGGTCGCCCGCACCCGCGGGATGAAGTGCCCGAGGTTGCGATACCCCACGTGGTGAATCTCCGCGGTGCGCCCGAGGAGCTCGTACCGGCTCACCCGGTCGCCCGCGTGCACGTCGCCGGTGCAGTACGGCACGTACACCAGGTGCATCCCTCGAAAGGGGTTGGTCGGGTCGAGGCGCCGCATCGGGAGCATCGCCACGCGCAGCGCGTCGGTCTGAAACGCGAGGCGGTCGTAGCCCGTGGCGACGTAGAACGACGTGCTCACGGGGCCGAGACAGGTCGCGCCGTCCCAACACGCGCCGCCGCCCTGGAGAAAGAGCACCACGGTGTCAGAGCTCGCCGCGCGGTTGACCCCGAAGCCCGTGGGCGTGCCGTTCGCGCAGCGCGACTCGGGCACGTCGACCCAAATCCACTCGTTGACGGGAGACACCACCGCCTGCGCCGCAGGGACATCGGACGCAGACGCGTCCTCCCCGACGTCGTCCCTGGGCGCCGGGCGGTCGTCGGCGGGCGCGGGGCGGTCGTCGGCGGGCGCCGGGCGGTCGTCGAACGCCGGGCGGTCGAGGGCGGCGTCGCGGGCGACCACCGAAGCCTCTTCGGTGCTTGCGCAGCTCGCGAGGGCGAGGGCGAGGGCGAGGGCGAGGCTGCGCATGGCGCGGGATCATGGTGCCCGCGAGGGCGGCGGCGCAAGCAAGGGAGCGTCACCGCCCCCATCTCCGCCGCGCCCCCCACGTCGGCCTCGAGGCGTGCGACATGAAATCCGCAGAAAGCGCCGGAGTGGCCTTGAATGGGGCCTTTCACCGCGACTACCCTCCTCCAATGCGGGAAAGTCTGAAATGGACTACGCGTACCCGGCGCCCTCTCGCGCACCTGGCCGCGGCGATGCTCGTGAGCTGCAGCGGCGGCCCGACGAGCGGCGGCCCGACGAGCGGCGGCCCGACGAGCGACGCCCCGGCTCCGACTGCCCCGCGACCCGACGCCGCGCGTGACGCCGCGGTCCCCGGCGCGAGCTCCCCGGCGTCGCGCGCCTCGTGCTTGCAGGCGGGCGTGACGGCGCCGCCCTTTCGACGCTGGTTTCAAGACGAGACCACGCGCGCAGGGGTCGCGCCCGGAGCCATCGCGCCGGCCCCTGGCGCGCTGTGGCGCGGCGTCGCGGCGGGCGACGTCGACGGCGACGGCGACCTCGACCTGGTGGTCGCCTCGGGGCACGACGCGAGCGGTCGCGGGGCCACGCGCTGGCTGGCGAACGACGGCGCGATGCGCTTCACCGTGTCTGACGCGGCGCTGAGCGCAGGCCAGGCCGTGCTCCTCGCGGATTTCGACAACGACGGCGACCTCGACCTCGTGGTGGGTGACACGGCCGTGGTCCTGCACGAGGGCCTGGGCGCCGGTCGCTTCGGCGCGCCGGTGCGCCTCGCGACGCTCACGCGGCCCGCGCTCTCGCTGAGCGCGGGCGACCTCGACGGAGACGGCCGGCTCGACCTCGCGGTGGGCGGCGAGCAAGAGCTCCTCGTGCTGGCGAACACCGGCGGCCTCGCCCTGCGAGACGCGAGCACGCGGTGGTCCTTCGCGCTGGAGCCGCGGGGGCACGTGCACTCTTCGATGATCTTCGACATCGACGAAGACGGGGCCCTGGACCTCTTCGTGAACTTTGACTTCGACGCCATCGACGCGGGCGAGGGCCCCGCCCCCGGCGCGATGGGCGGCGACGCGGCGATGCTCCGCCGAGGCGAGCGCGACGGCCGCCCCCACTTCGAGGACCACGCGCGACGGCTCGGGCTCTTCGGCCCCCGCGCGGGCATGGGCCTGAGCCTGGGCGACCTCGACGGAGACGGCGACCTCGACCTCTACCTCTCGAACATCGGCCGCAACCACCTGCTGCTGCGCGGCGCCGACGGGACCTTCACCGAGTCGAGCGACCGCTTCAACCTCGGCTTCACCTGGCGCGCCGACGCGACCTGCGCCGACCCCACCAACCTCCGGCGCTGCATGAAGTTCTCCTGGATGCAGCAGCGCGCAGACTTCGACGGAGACGGCCACGACGACCTCGCCGTGGCCAGCGCGCGCTTCACGCAAGAGACGCAGCTGCCGCTGTTTCTCCAGGGCGACGGGCGCGGGGGCTACCAGCGCATCGACCCCAACCTGGACTGCTTCAGCGCGCGCACGCTGATCGCCGCCGACCTCGACGGCGACGGCGACCCCGACCTCGTCTCGACCTCGGTGCTGGGCGAGCTCCTGCTCCTGCGCAACGTCACCGAGAGCGCCCCGCGGCGCTGCGTGAGGCTCCGCGGCGTCGAGAGCAACCGCGAGGGCCGCGGCGCCCTGATCACGGGCGTGAGCGCCTCGGGACGACGCCTGCCGAAGGTCATGGCCCCAGGCGGAGGCGTGCTCGGCGACGGCCCCGCGTCGGTGTGCTTCGGCGTCGGGGCAGACCCCGTCGTGCGCTACGAGGTCCGCTGGCCCTCCGGGCGACAGCAGACCGCCGTCGCAGAGGACGGCACCGTCACGCTGCAGGAGCCCGACTCGAACACCCCCAACGGGTAGACGCTCGCCGCCGGGCAGGCGCCTCGGCGCCGCGCGGCGGTGTGTCGTAGAGTCGGCCGATGAGACCCGCGCTGATGCTCCTCCTCCTGCTGAGCGCCGGCTGCGCGAAGCGCGCGCACCAGGTGGCGCGAGAGGTCCCCGCGCACGTCGACGCGCCGGACCAGACGCCGATGTGGGACGAGGCGGACCTCGTGCCTCAAGACACCGTCGGCTCCGAGAACACGGCGCACGGGCTCTTCTGGGCCCTGTGGCTCCCCGCGAGCGTCGTGCTGCTCCTCGCCGCGCTCCGAACCCGCTCGCACCTCCGCCGCGCCCACCTCGAGGCCGAGGCCGCGAGGGAGGCGCCGCTGCGAGACGGCCCCGCGGTGGTCGTCGGCGTCGTCGAGACCGACGGCGGCGACGCGATCACCGTCGGCGTCACCCAGCGCCGGCGCATCGTCAAGGGAAAGTACGGCAGCGTCACCACGTTCTGGGACGAGAAGCGCCGCGAGGTCGTCGCCCGCCCCTTTCGCGTGCTGATGCGCGACGGCCGCGGCGTGCGGGTGATCCCCGACGACCGGGTGCTCCTGCGCGACGCCCTCGAGTCGCCGGTGCAGATCGACGAAGAGACCCGCCAGCGCTTCATTCGCCTGCGCCCCGGCGAGCGCGTGTGGGCCAGCGGCACCCTCTCCGAGGTGAGCGCGGGCCGCGCCGAGGGCGCCTACCGCCAGGCGACGCAGGAGCCCGTGCTCAAGCGCGGCCTCGCCCGCATGGTCGTGTCGACCGAGGCCCCCGGCGCGTACCACAAGACCCGCGCCGCGCAGCACAGGGCGTGGTTCAAGGGCACGCTGATCACCCTCGCGGTCGTCCACGCGACGCTGCTCGGAGACGTGACGCTGCAGATCCTCTCGGGGCACGCGGTGGAGCTGCGCCTCGAGAGCGTTCACAGCTGGGACGTGTGGGTGAAGCCCAAGAACCAGCGTGGCCGCTGGGTGCGTCACTGCGCCGTGTGGGGCCGCTCAGCGCCCGACGCCCCGGGCGAGGCGCGCGAGGTGAGCTGCGGCTTTCACCGCTGCGCGTCTGAGGGCGTCTGCCGCACCCTGCCCACGCGACGCGCGCTGCTCTCCGCCGACCGCCTGCGCGAGGTGGGGCGGGGCCCCACCGCGCACATCGCGCAGCTCGTCCTCGCGGGCATGATCGGCTGGACGCTGATCGTGGCCTACCTGTTCACCCTGCGCAGCAGCCGACCCTGGTACGCGGGCGGCAAGGTGAACGACACGGGAAGCCCTTGAGCGACGCCCCTCACCCCGCCCTGCGCGACGCGCTCGTCGCGTGGTTCCGCGCCGCGCGGCGCGACCTGCCCTGGCGCCGCACCCGCGACCCCTACGCGATCTGGGTCAGCGAGGTCATGCTCCAGCAGACCCGCGTCGACACCGTGATCCCGTACTACACCCGCTTCTTGCGCGATTTTCCCACCGCGCGGGCCCTCGCAGACGCGCCCGAGAGCGAGGTCCTCGCGCGCTGGTCGGGCATCGGGTACTACCGCCGCGCGAGGCTCCTGCACGCGGCGGCGAAGGCCGTCGTCGAGCGCCACGGCGGCGAGCTCCCCGCCGACCACGCCCAGCTCCGCGCGCTCCCCGGCGTCGGGGACTACACCGCCGGGGCCGTGGGCTCCATCGCCTTCGGGCTCGCGGTGCCCCTCGTCGACGGCAACGTCGAGCGGGTGCTGTGCAGGCTCTTCGCGATCCCCGGCGACCCCAAGACCACCGCGGTGAAGCGCAGGGTGTGGTCCCTCGCCGCGGCGCTGGTCGTGGGCGCCGACCCTGGTGACCTCAACCAGGCCCTCATGGAGCTCGGCGCGACGGTGTGCGCGCCGACCTCTCCGCGGTGCCTCACCTGCCCCGCGCGCGCGTGGTGCGCGGGCGCCCGCGAGGGAGACCCCGCGCGCTACCCCGAGAAGCCCGCGCGCGCCCGCCCGCCCACGGAGCGCTGGCGCGCCCTCATCGCCACCCGAGGCGACGCGATCTGGCTCTCTCCCAGCGCGATGGACCGCTGGAAGGGGATGCTCATCCCCCCGATGACCCGCGGCGACGACCCTCCCGCCGCCGAGGTCCCCCTCGCCGGGCGCAGCGACGTCGGCGTCGTCGTGCACACCCTCACGAACGCCCGCATGGAGATCACCGTCGCCCTCGCGGGGATGCCCGGCGATCCCCCGTGGGGCGCGATGATCCCCCGGTCGGAGCTCGGCGCGCGGGCGGTGCCCAAGGTCACCCGCGCGTTGATTCAGCGCGCCCTGGGCGACGCCCCGGTCACACCGCGTGCACCGCGAGGTGAGAGCCCGTGACGAAGCTCGGGTCAACGTAGAACCCGTTGGGAGACAAGGTGTTCGCGTCGAGGGCGGTGAGCCGCGGCGCGCGCTCCGACAGGTGGCTCACGAGCAGCCACGCGCCGTCGAGCGAAAGCGCCACGCCCCGCGGCGCGCGCGTCGACATCCCCCCGACGCAGGCGCCGTCCATGCGCCAGAACGACACGAGGTCCCCCGTGGGGTTCGTCGCCGCCACGAGCCCGCGCGCCTCGTCGAGGAGCACCGAGAGGGTCTCGCCCTTCATGCGCTCGATCACCTGCCGGGGCGCGTCGACGGTGCGCGCGCGCCCGCCCGCGGGGCGCAGCGTGAGGGCGCCGAGGCTCCGCGCGGGGTCGAGTCCGTCGCGGGGGGCCGAGACCAGCGCGAGGTCTCCCCCCGCGCCCAGCGCCACGTGCCCCGCGTTGAAGCGCGGCGACGCGAGGGTCATGCGCTCGAGGAGCTTGCCCGACGCGAGCTCGACCCAGGTCACGCAGGGCGCCGCCTCGGGGGACGCGTCGTCGAGGGCGCCGCCGCCGTGCGCCACGACCATCACCGCGCCGCCGTCGACCAGGGCGCAGTCGTGCGGCGCGCGGCCGTAGGTGGGCAGCTCGCCGAGCTCGGCGAGGGTGTCTGCGTCGCGCATCACCAGCACCCCCGACCTGCCCGCGCGCACCGTCTCCGCGGCGTAGAGGGTCGCTCCGTCGGGGGAGTACGCGCCGTGGCCGTAGAAGCTCCGCGCCGCGACGGTGGGGACGGCGCGGATCACCCGCCGCTGGACGAGGTCGACCTCGCAGGCGCCGGGACCGTGCTTCTCGAACACCGCGACGAGCTCCGGGCGCGAGGGGTGAAACGCGAAGCCGTGGGGCAGAAAGGTCGTGGGCACGGGCTCGGCCGAGGGCCGGCCCCGGTCGAGGTCGATCAGCGCGAGGACGAAGCGCTCGACCCCGCCCGACACGAAGGCGCCGCCGCCCAGGGCGGTGCCTCGAACGCGGGAGATTTCACCGCCTGGCGACGACATGGAGCATCTTGAACACGGATCCGTCGGCGCGTCGCGCCGCGACCGGCAGCGCGTCCCACGAGAGCGTCGGGGGGACCTCGGCGGTGAGCCAGTGCCCCCCCGGGTCGCCCGCCGCGCGCCCGGCGCCAAACACCCGAAAGCCATGCGCCGCAAGCTGTTGGATCACCCCCTGGAGCGGTCGGGACGTCATGTGCAGCTCGATGGCCCAGGCGCGCACGCCGGGCATCGCGGCGAGGGCCTGGTCGAGCACCTCGTACTCGTGGCCCTCGATGTCCATCTTCACCACGGTCGCGTCGGGGCAGAGCCCCGCGAGGGTGTCGCAGGGCGCCCGCAGCGCGTCGGGCGCCTCGGCGGAGATCACGGCGCTGTTCGCGACGACGCCCTCGTCGTCGGCGCGCCGGAGGAGCACCTCGCCGCGCCGGTCTGACACCGCGCAGGCCGCGACCTCCCAGCGGTCGTCGGCGCCGAGGGCGGCGATGCGCGCGCGAAGCTGCGCGACGTTCTCGGCGAGGGGCTCGACGGAGACCACCCGCCGCGCGCCGGCGCGCACGAAGAACTCCGAGAGCTCCCCGACGTTCGCGCCGAGGTCGCACACGACCTCTCCGCGGAGGGGGAGCGTCTCGAGGTACCAGCGTGTCTGGCCGATCACAGACCGATCGCGGGGGTCAGTGCGCGGCGCCGGCGCGGGCGCGCAGGCGGGCGATGAGCATCTCCTGCTCGAGGTTCATCAGCGAGCGGCTCTCCTGGCCGCGCTCGGCGGCGACGATCGCGTCGAGGCGGGTGATGCACTCCGGGCAGCCGTGCGGCGAGAGGGCGTCGATCGCGAGGTTGATCGAGCGCCGCGCGAGGGGGTCGGGGTTGTCGGCGCGCTGGAGCAGCGCCTGGCGCGCGCCGGCGTTGTCGCCGCCGGTCCACGCGATCATGTACGCGGCCTTGCGGACCACCGCGCGCTCGCGGTCGCCCAGCTTGCCCTGGTAGCAGGCCAGGTCGCCGTCGTTGCAGTCGTGGGCCACGCTCGCCACCGAGCGGATCGTCGCGAGCTGCCGCACGATGCCCTGGATCTCGCTCGCCGCGTCGGGGTTCTCCGCCAGGAGCGCGTCGAGGTCGGTCTGCGCCTGCGTCGCGAGCTGCTCGAACTGCGCGAAGCTGTCGTGGCGCACGGCGCTCGCGAGGGGCATCAGCAGCCCGAGGCGGTAGGGCACCTTGTCGCCGCCCTGGAGCTCTCGCGCCCGGAGCCGCGTCACGAGGAGCTCGACCGCGCGGGCGTCACCCAGGAGCACCAGCGCGGGCGCCACCGAGGGGGCCATGTCGTCCTCGCCGCCGTTCGTGCCGGCGCGGAACACCGCGGCGATGGCGTCGAAGATCTGCGCGCGCCGCGGGTCGGCGGCGGGGAGCGCGAGGCCGGTGTAGGCCAGGGTCTCGGCCGCGGCGGCGCGCACGTCGGCGCCCACGTGCTCGGCGCCCGGCGGCCGCATCGACGCGTCGTCGTTGAGCAGCGCGAGGAGCGGATCGATGCCCCGCGGGTCGGCGAAGTTGCGCAGCACGTCGATGGCCGCCGACTGCTGGTACCCCGGAGGCGGCGGAGACATCCCCGCGA
This sequence comes from Polyangiales bacterium, assembly GCA_041389885.1. Classification (GTDB taxonomy): domain Bacteria; phylum Myxococcota_A; class Polyangia; order Polyangiales; genus JAWKRB01. Next base: position 25,756 of record JAWKRB010000024.1, read on the forward strand.
CGCTCCCGTAGCTCAGCAGGAGCTGGGTCACCACGGGGTTGCCCACCGGGCGCAGGGTCTCGATGAGCTTCGGCACCGAGGCGTCGGCGCCGAGGCGCACCAGCGCCCGGTTGCAGTTGTTCGTCGCGTTGGCGCGGCGCACGTTGAGGTAGAGGCCGTACACCAGGGCCTCGGCCGCGCTCGGGTCGCCCAGGACCCCGAGGGCGTCGGCCGCGGCGCGCGCCGTGCGGATCTCCTGCTGCTCGATGGGGCGCATGAGCAGCTGCTTGAGGCGCACGACCACGCTGCGGTCGCCCAGCGCGCCGAGCGCCTGAATCGCCGACTCGCGGATGCGCGGCGAGTTGCCGCTGTTGCCGATGGCGCGGTCGATGGCGCCGGAGAGCGCGGTGACGAGGGCGGCGTTGCCCCGCGGGCAGCTCGAGGGCGGCGCGGCGCCGACCGGGGCGGCGCACATCGCCAGCACCGCGCGGGCGGCCTCGAGGGCGATGTTCTCCGAGTCGGCGTTGCCCATGGAGAACTGCAGCGCGGAGATGTACGCGGGGACGGCACGGGGGTCGCGGGAGCCCGCGATGATGGGCATGGCCTCGCGGCGCGTGGCCAGCTCCTCGGGGTGGGCGACGAAGGCCTCGACCACCTTGGGCAGGGCGTCGTTGAGGTACGCGCGCACCTCGGGCGCCTGGAGGTTGTCTCGGGCGTTGGCGAGCCGCTCGCGCCAGAGCTGCGAGAGCCGGCGCATCGCGCCGGGGCGCTTGGTGGTCTCGCTGAGCTTGCCCACCCAGGTCTTCGGGTCACGCTCGTCTTCGCATCCCGAGACCCCGACGGCGGTCAGGCTCAAGAGGCCGACAAGAGTGACGCGACGGATCCATCCCTTCGAGGTCATGGCGTTCCTTCCCTCCGGGCATCGGTGACCGACGCGGTGCCTACGCCCGACGCGCGGCACAGTACTCCCACCCGAGCGATCTCGGAATAGCCTTCGCGCGCTCATCTGCGGCGTCTGACCCTTGCTTCTGGTTCGGCGCTCTGGTAAAGCCCCGCCCGTCTTTGGGGAAACCAACGTTCCCTCTCGTCGGGCCCCTCCGAAGACCGCCGCCTCCGCGCGTCTCGCGCGAGGCCGGCGAGCTGTCCATCCAGAACGCACGGCCTGTAGAGCCGCCTGTTTCGAGGCGTCTCTCCCAACGAACCGCCGCCGCGCCCCCTCCCTGGGGCCGCGCTTCGGTTCGGGCAAAGCCCTGCGGAGGATCTGTGACAGCGGGTGAGCAAAGCGCACCTCGTCCTGGCCCGACGCGAGGGCCTCGAGGAGCGTTTGGCTGTCGACATCGACCGATTGAGAGCAGAGTTCGCGAGCGTCGCCGAGGTGCACGGCGTCGAGCTCGTCGCGCTGGAGTGGCTCCAGGGCCCCGGCCGCGGCGTGCTGCGCGCGTACATCGACCGCCCTGGCGGCGACCCCCGCGTGGTCGACCCCGCCCGCGGGGTCTCTGCGGACCTCTGCGCGGCCGTGAGCCGGGATGTGGGCGCCGCGCTCGACGCGGACGAGGGCCTCGTGACCGTCGCCTATGACCTCGAGGTGAGCTCCCCGGGCTTCGAGCGCCCGCTGCAGAAGCGCGAAGACTTCGACCGCTTCGCGGGGCTCGTGGCCGTGGTGAAGCTCCGCGAGCGCGTCGAGTCCCGCGGGTCGTTCGAGGGCCCCCTGCGCGGCACCGCCGACGCGCCCGACGGGGGCTTCGTGGTGCGGCTCGAGTGCGCGGGCAAGGTCTGGGACCTGCCGGCGAAGAAGATCTCCCGCGCGAAGCTCGCGGAGTTGAAGGCCCCGAGGCCGGCGAAGCCAGGCAAGGGTCCGTCGAAAGTGAAGCAGCGTCCCGGTGACGCAGGGTCCGCAACGGAGGGCGGCGACGGTGGGTCGCCGCCCGCGAGGTGATCACATGGCAACGAAGACCACTCAGGCAGCGCCGCCGCCCAGCTCGCCCAACCTTGGCCAGATGCTCGACGTCGTGGCGAAGGAGAAGGGCATCGAGCGCCCGGTGCTGGTGAACACCATCGAGAACGCCGTGCTGTCCGCGGCGCGCAAGCACCTCGGCGGCGACCGCGAGATCGTGGCGAAGTTCAACGAGCGCGCCGGCGCCGTGGACTTGTTTCAGTACATGTCCGTCGTCGACACCATCACCCGCCCCGACGCGGAGATGATGCTCGACATCGCGCAGCAGATGGACCCCGACTCCGAGGTCGGCGACCAGCTCGCGTTCCAGATCTACTACCTCCCCGAGGACCAGAAGAAGGCCGAGGACCAGGACAACCAGTGGGGCGACGTGCTCAAGCTCCGGAGCGTGCGCAAGGGCTTCGGGCGCATCGCCGCCCAGGCCGCGAAGCAGGTGCTGCTCCAGCGCATGCGCGACGCCGAGCGCGAGAAGGTCTACAACGAGTTCAAGGACCGCAAGGGCGAGATCATCACGGGCATCGTGCGCCGCTTCGAGCGCAACGACCTCATCGTGGACCTCGGCCGCACCGAGGCGATCCTCCGCGCGCGCGACCAGGTGCCCCGCGAGAGCTACCGCCCGGGGGAGCGCATCGTGGCCTTCGTGCGCGAGATCGAGCGCGAGGCCAAGGGCCCGCAGGTGATCCTCTCGCGCGGCGACGTGGGCCTGCTGATCAAGCTCTTCGAGTCTGAGGTGCCCGAGATCTACGAGGGCATCGTGAAGATCGTGGCCGCGGCGCGCGAGCCCGGCGTGCGCAGCAAGATCGCGGTGAACTCCCGCGAGCTCGACGTCGACCCCGTGGGCGCCTGCGTGGGCGTGAAGGGCTCGCGCGTGCAGGCCGTGGTGCAAGAGCTCCGCGGCGAGCGCATCGACATCGTGCCCTACGACAAGGACCCGGCGCGCTTCGTGTGCAACGCGATCGCGCCGGCCGAGATCGCGCGGGTGATCATCCGCGAGGCCGACCACGCGATGGAGCTGGTGGTGCCCGACGAGAAGCTCTCGCTGGCGATCGGGCGCAAGGGGCAGAACGTGCGCCTCGCGTCGCAGCTCACCGGGTGGAAGCTCGACATCGTGTCGGAGAGCAAGTTCAAGCAGATCGAGGAGGACTCGATCTCGGACCTCTCGCGCATCGAGGGCGTCACGCCGAGCATCGCGCAGTCGATGTACAAGCTCGGGTACACCTCCCTCGAGGTGGTGGCCGAGGCGAACCCCGAGGACCTCGCGGGCATCCCCGGCCTGGGCGGCGCCGAGAACGCCGAGCGGATCAAGTCCGCGGCGGAGTCGGCGATGGAGGAGCAGCGGCAGCAGCGCATCCGCGAGGCGATGGAGCGCACCGAGGCCCTCTCCGAGCGCGACCGGCTGCTCTTCGTGCAGGGCGTCGGCGGGCACACGATCCAGCTCCTCGGCCAGCTCGGCATCGAGTCGGTCGAGGACCTCGACGCGGTGAACGAGGAGAAGCTGATGCACGAGACCGGCCTCGGGCTCAGCAAGGTGCGCAAGATCAAGCAGGGCGCGCGGAACTTCCTCGACTCCGAGCAGACGGTGATCGAAGACGCTCGCGCCGCCCTCGCCGAGGCCGCCGCGGACGCGACGACGGAGACCCCGGGGGAGACCCCCGCGGCCGAGAGCTGACCGAGAGGGCGCTTGGACACTGGGCAAGGAATGTGGATGACGGCGAAGCGCGGCAATTCCCGACGGCCTGAAGGCTCGCCGCCCCCCGAGGCGGTGGCGGAGGGGCCGGTGCGCACCTGCGTCGCGTGCCGCGCCCGAGACGGCCGGGACGACCTGGTCCGCTGGGTCGCCGACGAGGACGGGCGCGTGCTGCTCGACGCGCGGGCCGTGCGCTCAGGGCGCGGCGCGTGGGTGCACCCCACGCGGGCGTGCATCACCGTGATGGTGAAGCGCCACGCCGCCGAGCGCTCGCTCAAGACCGAGGTGCAGCGCGACCTCGACGCGAGCGTGCTGATGGCGCAGCTCCGCGCGGCGCTGCTCCAGCGCATGACCTCGTTCATCGTCGTCTCCTCGCGCCGGCGCGCCATCGCCGTCGGCGCCGAGGCGGGGGCCGCGGCGCTCGAGAAGCGCCGGGTGCGCGCCGTGATCGTCGCGGGAGACGCCGGCGCGACGGCGCGCATGCTCGCTGATACCCCGGGCCAGGGCGGCCCGCGGGTGCTTCGTTACGCAGACAAGGCCACGTTGGGCGCGCTGTTCAACCGCGCGGAGGTCGCGCTCGTCGCGCTGCTCGACCACCGCATCGCGGGCGAGGCCGCCGGCACCATCGATCGCCTTGCGGCACTGGAGGAGTCATGACCCAGACAGAGACGGTTCGAGTGTACGAGATCGCCACGGATCTCAAGATGGATGTCGAGGTCGTCCTCCAGAAGATCCAGGCGCTGGGCATCCAGGTACGGAACAAGATGTCCAAGGTGGAGAAGGGTCAGGTCGACCTGATCCGCTCTGCGATGATGCGAGACCGCCACAGCGCCCTCCAGGAGGTCGAGGTGGCCCCCGGCGTGAAGAAGCTGAAGCGCGTCGACCCCCCGCCGCCCAAGCCCCTGCCCCCGCGCGTCCCCGCCGCCCAGCGCGCCCCCCGCCCGCCGGCCCCGGCCCCGGAGCCCGTGAAGGTCGAGGCCCCCGCCCCGGCCCCGGAGCCCGTGAAGGTCGAGGCCCCCGAGCCCGTGAAGGTCGAGGCCCCCGAGCCCACGCCCGCTCGGATCAAGGTCAAGGCCCCGGAGCCCGTGAAGGTCGAGACGCCCGCCCCGGCGCCCGAGCCCGCGAAGGTCGAGACGCCCGCCCCGGCGCCCGAGCCCGTGAAGGTCGAGGCCCCCGCCCCGGCCCCGGAGCCTGAGCCCGTTCGGGCCGAGGCCAGCCCCGATCCGCAGCAGGTGGTGGCGGCGCCGGAGGCGACGGAGCAGCGCCCGAGCCAGCCCCCGGTGCAGCGCTCGGGCATCGCGCGGTGGGATCCGGTCACCAAGCAGGTGATCTATGAGACGCCGAGGGCGCCCGCGCGCGGTCCGGCTTCGTACAGCCGCCCGCCGGCGCCTGGCGGGCCGCAGATGGGCCCTCGGGGCGCGGGCATTCGCCCGAACCCTGGGGTTCAGGTGATCCCCACGGGCATCGGTCGGCCGGTGAAGCGCCCGATCCGCGGCGGCATGTCCATGGGTCCGCGCTTCGGCTCGGTCGCCAAGGGCCCGTCGCGGCCCGTGGTGATGACCGAGATGGCGCAGCACAAGCGCGTCGTGAAGATCGAGGAGATGGTCACCGTCGCCGCGCTCGCGGCGAAGATGAACCTCAAGGCGACCGAGGTCCTGCTCAAGCTCATCCAGCTGGGAGAGAAGGGCAAGAACATCAACTCGTCCCTCGACTCTGACACCGCGCGGCTCATCGCCAGCGAGTTCGGGTACACCGTCGAGGACGTGGCCATCGACCCGACGGAGATCATCCGCCTGGCGCTGCCCACCGAGCAGCACCACGAGCAGGTCACCCGCGCCCCGGTGGTCACGGTGATGGGTCACGTCGACCACGGCAAGACCACCCTCCTCGACTCGATCATCGGCCTGCGCGTGGCCGAGGGCGAGGCCGGGGGGATCACCCAGGAGGTCCGCGCCTACCGCGTGAACACCACCAAGGGCCCCGTGGTCTTCTTCGACACGCCCGGTCACGAGGCGTTCAGCTCGCTCCGCGCCCGCGGCGCCCAGCTCACCGACGTGGCCGTGCTCGTGGTCGCCGCCGACGACGGCGTGATGCCCACCACCGTCGAGGCGATCAACCACGCCCGCGCGGCGAAGGTGCCGATCATCGTCGCCATCAACAAGATGGACCGCCCGGACGCCAACCCCGACCGGGTGATCCAGCAGCTGCTCCAGCACGGCGTGGTCCCCGAGGCCCTCGGCGGCGACGAGCTCGTGGTGCAGGTGAGCGCCAAGACCCGGCAGGGCATCGACAAGCTGCTCGAGACCCTCGCCCTGCAGGCCGAGATGCGCGAGCTCAAGGCCGACCCGAAGAAGCACGGCGTGGGCACGGTCTTCGAGGCCAAGCTCGACAAGGGCCGCGGCGCGGTGGCCCGCGTGCTCGTGCAGGAGGGCGTCGTGCGCAACGGCGACCCCGTGCTCGTGGGCGCGACCTACGGCCGCATCCGCGCGATGTTCGACGACCGCGGCAAGCCCATCGAGAAGGCCGGCCCCTCGGTGCCGATGGAGATCCTCGGCCTGAGCGACGTGCCCCGCGCGGGCGACAAGCTCTACGTCGTCACCGACCTGCGCAAGGCGCAGGAGGTCGCCGACAAGCTCGCGGGCATCGACAAGCGCCGCGCGCAGGCGCAGACCGCGGGGCCCATCGACGTGCAGCGGCTCATCGCCGCGCAGCAGGGCAACGAGCAGGTCACGGTCCACGCGATCGTGAAGGCCGACGCGCAGGGCGCGCTCGAGGGTCTGCGCAAGGCCCTGACCGAGCTCTCGACGCCGAAGGTCAAGGTCGAGGTGATCCACGGCGCGGTGGGCGCCATCACCGAGAACGACGTGAACCTCGCGGTGCCCTCCAAGGCCGTGATCATCGGGTTCAACGTGCGGCCCGCGGGCAAGGCCCAGAGCGTCGCCGACCAGAACAAGCTCGAGATGCGCTTCTACAACGTCATCTACGAGGCCGTCGACGACATCAAGGCGCTCATGCTCGGCCAGCTCAAGCCGACGCTGGTCGAGAAGCCCCTGGGCAAGGCCGAGGTCCGCCAGGTGTTCAACATCACCAAGGTGGGCATCGTCGCGGGCTGCATGGTGTCTGAGGGCACCGTGAAGCGCGGCGCCCACGCCCGGCTCCTCCGCGACGGCGCGGTGAAGTGGGAGGGCAAGCTCACGTCGCTCCGCCGCATCAAGGAGGACGTGAAGGAGGTCTCTCAGGGCTTCGAGTGCGGCATCTCGATGGACAACATGCCCGACCTCAAGGCCGGGGACATCATCGAGGTCTTCGAGGTCGAAGAGGTCGCGGCGAAGCTGTGACGCCGCGACGCCTCGGGGCGCCGCTCGGGGCGCCCATCCCCCGGCGCTCCCCGGCGCGCCGTCACGAAACGCACGCGCCGAGGGCTTGAGGCGCAAGGACAAGGGCTGAGATGCAGAGCTCGGGCAAGACTCGATACCAACTGATCGACGAGGACGGCGACGAGCTCCCGGGCACCTGGGAATTCTCCTGGGAGGCGAGGGACCCCTTCGAAGCCGTCGTCGGCGCGATCACCGAGGTGTCGGCGAAGCCCTGGAAGTACTCGGGTCGTCGGCTGAACTCCGGGCGCTTCTCCCCCGACCGCTGCCGGGCCATGCTCATTCGCGTCGCGAAGGTGCTCAAGCCCGAGCACCGCCCGAAGGTCGCGGGGGTCATCGCGCGGGTGATCAACGACGAGTTCGAGCTGCGGCCGAAGCGCGTGGTCGATCCCCGGGCCGTGCTCCCGGTGCTCGCGGGCAAGGAGGTCCCCGAGGAGCAGAGCCTCGAGGGCCACCCCGAGCTCACCGCGGCGCTGATGCTCCGCGCGCTGCGCGAGGCCCTCACCATCGCCGTCGACTGCGGCGGCGCGCTGCGCATCTCCTGGCAGGTGGAGTGACGTGTACGTGGGCGTGCTGCGCGTGCGCCTGCACCTGCCCCTGGCGCGCTCGCTGAAAGACCGGCGCATGGTGGTCCGGCGCATCGTCGACAGGGTGCGCGCCCGCACCGCGGCCTCCATCGCCGAGGTCGGCGCCTTGGACCGCTGGCAGCTCGCCTCCTTCGGGCTCTGCGCGGTGTCGAACGACGCCTCGGTGATCGAGGAGCAGCTCGACAAGGCCCTCTCGATCATCGAGTCGGCGTCGCCGGGCGAGGCCGTGTTGACCTCCCGCGAGCGAGAGCTCAAGCGCTACGACGAGACAGATTTCTTCGGCGACCTGAGCGTGTCGCCGCACCCGAGGTTGAGCAGCGATGGCGAAGGCGAAGACGACGACGACGAAGGCGGCCCCCCGGGGCGATGACCGGCGGAGGTCCTCGCGGGTGGCGCAGCGGATCCGCGAGGAGCTCACGCTGATTCTCAGCAACGAGGTGGGAGACCCCCGCGCGAAGGGCGTGATGGTCTCCGGCGTCGAGGTCACCGAGGACATCTCCCTCGCGCGGGTGTCGTTCGTGGTCATCGGCGACGACGACGGCGCCCGCGCCCCCGCGGCGCTCAAGGTGCTCAAGCGCCTGACCGCGACGATCCGCACCAAGCTCGCGCCGAGGCTCGGCGTGCGGCGCATGCCCGAGCTGGAGTTTCGCGTCGACACGGGCCGCGAAGACGCGCAGCACATCGACTCGGTGCTCTACGAGGTCGCGCAAGAGCTCAAAGAAGCCGAGGCCCGCCGCGCCGCCGAGGGCGACGGCGAGGTCTGAGACACATCGGCGAAGGCGCAGCGATCGCTGCGGCCCCCTGCGCTGCGCCCCTGGCGAGCCCGCCACCCTCTCGCCACCCCCCGCCACCCCATTTCCGCCACTCCCCGCGCAAAAAGCGCTGTGATTTCAAGGGCACCTCCTTCGGCACGGCGTGTGGAAAGGGAGCGCCCATGCTCCCGCATGACACCCTCGCGAAGGATGTGCTCGAGGTGCTCCTCGACGAGCTCGGCACCTTCGTGCGCGAGTGCGAGGTCCCGGCGTCGGCCTCTCAGCGCGCGGACGCGTACTTCGCGCCTCACCCCGACGCGCAGGTCGCGCTGCGCGAGCTCGGCCTCCTCGGCCGCATGTGCCTGCGGCCCTGTCTGTTGGATCCGTTTCACGACCCGCCCTCTCCCGACGACGTGAGCGAGTCGCTGCGCAAGTTTCTCAACCACCGCCACGGCGCGCGGGTCGCCCCCGCCGAGCGGCTGTGGCTCCCCTGCGCGGGCCGCCCCGACGAGGCCCTGCGTCGCTTCGGGTTCGAGCGCGCACCGGGATGGCCCGCGGGCTTCTACGCGCTGAGCGAGGCGCTGCCCGTCATGGTGGTGGTGCTGCCCGAGCTCGATGACTCCCTCGACACCGTCGCGCTGCGTCTCATGGGTCGGCGCGAGCACCTCAACCGCGCGCTGCGGACGCTGCGCGGGCGCACCGCCGCGATCCCTCAGGGGCGACGACTCTTCACCGCGGTTGTACGATGGATCATGACCTGGCGCGGCCGCGGCCTACGCTGGGAGGAGGACGCGATGTTGGACCTCACCGAAGCCGAGTTTTCTCGAACGGCGAAAGTACGCCGAAGGCCTTCGACAGGCGTGCAGCAGGCATGCAGGCGTACAGCGGCTTGCAGCAGGTGCAGCGGAGGTAAGCTGCGCTGCTCACTGCATTTCGATGACGCCCGGGCGCCCCTCGACGCTTCCTTCGGAGTTCGCGACTTTGCGGAGCCTTCACGCCTCGACGCCGACGCTCAAATGACGCCGCGCCTTTGCTCGAGCCGCCGACGCGCTCGCGGCCCTTCGCTGGCGCGGTTGTGACGGCTGAGCCCCATCAGCGTGACCGCGCGCAGCACCAGCGTCCGAGAGCGGAGCGCTGCAGCCGGAAAGACCCCGGGCGCGAATCTCGGTGGTGCTTGAGGAAATACTTCGCGAGAACCAGGACATCTGCGAAGGCCACCGTGGTGAACAGCGCCGACGCGCCCGCGGCCGTGGCGTCGAGCACCTCGTGGCGAATGCGAAGGTCGCGGGGTTCTCCGTCGAGGCAGCCCATCGCGCGCCCCGCCTCGACGTGGCGCGGCCCTGAACGAGAAGCGTATGGAGAAGAGGCCGATGTCGAAGCGCAGGTGAACGGTCACCTGGTCGCCGTCGAGGCGGATCTCGGTCCATCATCGCACGGCGCTCGAAGAGGCGGTCGATCTCGGTGATCGTGCGAAACACCTGCTCCTCCGGCGCGGGCAGCAGCCGCGCGCGGCCACCGCCCTCACCCGGAACGTCGTCGGCGCCGGCGCGAACACATGCACAGCTGGACCGTCGGACCGCTCCACCCGTTCTTCAACGTGCAGCGGGCAAACAGCGCGTCGAGGTGACTGGCTTTCGCTCGAGATCCTCCCCGCAAAGGGCGCGACGCTACGCGGCCCGCAGCTTCTGCCCGTTGAAGAACGCCAGCGCGCCAAAGAGGATCGCGACGCCGAAGGAGCCGCAGAGCGCCGCTGGAGGGCCAGCGCGCCGCCCACCACCATCACCCGAAATCTTGAGCGCCTTCGGGGTGTTGCGACGCGGGCGCCCGTCGACGTGCCCGCTGTCGAGGGGGAGCACCGGCGCGGTTCACCAGCCCCCACCCCAGGTTGGCACCTCGAGGGAGCGCAGGCACCCGCTCTGCCGCGGGCAGCGGCGGCAGCGCGGCACCGCCTGCTGAGCCCGCCCGAGGATGAACCCCGCGCGTTCCGCGAGTACTCCAGCGATGCTGGTACAAGTCGGCGGGCAGCGGTCGGGTAGGGCCAGGCCCCCAGGGCGTACAGGCGAATGCGCGGCGTCGCCCCGAAGCGCCGAGACACCAGCGCGTGCCCGAGCTCGTGCACCAGCACCGACGCGAACACCACGATCACCCACACCGCGAGGAGCGGACCAGGGATGCTCCCCGCGAGGAGGATCGTGGTCAGCCAGAACCACGGCTCCACGGAGACGGGGATGCGGTGGAGGCGGAAGCGTAGGGTGAACTGTTCCATGGGGGGCTCCTCGGGGCGATAGCACCAAGGGGAGTCACCGCGCACCCCCGCGGCAAGGGCGAAGGCACCAGACGAAAATCGCGCGCGGGGTGAAGATGGTCGGTCACAAAGGCGGCGCTCATCGCCACCTGGGGAGACATGATGACCGCGGAAATCCCCTCGGAGCCCGAGGACCCCATCGAGCGCGCCCTGGCCAGCGGGGACCACCGCGCCGCCGTCACCCTCTGCGCGCGGGCGCACGGCGCGGCCCTCGGGAGGCTCTGCATGAGCTTTCTGGGCGTGCAGGCCGAGGCCGACGAGGCGCTGCAAGAGACCCTCCTCGCGGCCTTCGACGCGATGGGGCAGTACCGCGGCGAGGGCTCGGTGCGGGCCTGGCTCTTCGGCATCGCCCGGAGGGTGTGCGCGCGCAGGGTCGAGACCCGCGCGCGGCGGGAGCACAAGCTCAGGCTGGTGCACGCCGAAGCCCCTGGGGCGCAAGGGCTCGACGACGCCCTCGCCGCGCGGCGAGACGCCGAGCGGGTGCGCCACGCCCTCGATCAGCTCAAGCCCTCGGAGCGCGACGCGGTGGTGCTCCGCTACGAGCGGGAGCTGAGCTTTCGCGAGGTGGCGACGGCCTGCGGCATCGACGAGGCCGCCGCGCGCAAGCGCGTGGGCCGCGCCCTCGACCGCCTTCGAACCCTCCTCGGAACCGAATCGTGAGGACCGCCATGAACTCGTACGACTGCGAACGACTCCGGGACGAGCTGGCGGACTGCGTCGGCGACTCCCTCTCCCCCGCCGCCGCCGAGCACCTCGCCGACTGCGACGCCTGCCGAGACCTCCGCCACGAGGCCCGCGCCGCCGCCCGCGACGTCGCCCTCGCGAGCGCCGACTACACCCCGATGGACCCCGACGGGCTCGAAGCGAAGCTCCTCGCGGCCCTCGACGCGCGCGCGATCGCCCCCGCGCCCGAGGTCCCCCCCGCGCCCGTGAGCCCCCCCGAGGCGCCGGTCGCGAAGACCGCGGAGACGCCCCTCGCGGAGGCGCCTGCGACCTTTCCCGAGCCTCCTCGCGCGCAGGAGCCCTCACCGGTGGTGAAGCTCCACGACGCGCCGACGCGACGACGTCCAGCGCGGGCGCGGGCGGTCTTCGCGCTCGTGGCCGCGGTGGCCGCCGCGGCGGTGGTCGTGGTCTCGCTGCGCCCCGACGGCGGCGGTCCCGTGAGCGGGCTCCTCGCGTCGCGCGCTGGCGGCGCGTGGGCGGGCTCGGTGGGCGAGGTGATTCGCGCGGGCGGCGACGACGTCTCGGGCCTCGAGGTGAAGCGCGGCGCGTCGTGGGAGCCCCTGGCCGCGCGCGCCGCGATCCCCGCCGGGAGCGCGCTGCGCACCGACCCCCGCACCCGCGCGCGGCTCTCCCTCGCCGACGGCACCGTGCTGGTGCTCGACCGCGCCACCGAGCTGCGCCTCGACCCCGCCGCGCCGCGCACCGCGTCCCTGGTCGCGGGCAACCTCGTGGCCGACGTCGCGCACACCGACGTCTCCGCGCGCATTCAGACCCCCTCGGGCGAGGTCACCGTGCTGGGCACGCGCTTCGCGCTCACGGCCACCCCCGAGCGCACCGTCGTGCGGGTCACCCGCGGCGCCGTGCGGCTGTCTGACACGATCGGCGCGGTGGAGGTGCACTCGGGACAAGAGGGCGCGGTCGACCGCGGCCGCCGACCCACCGTGGCCCCCGCGGTGGACCTCGCGGGCGCGTTCGTGTGGTCCGAGCTGGGCGCGCGGCGCAGCGAGCTGCGCGACGAGCCGACGCCCGGTCTCGGCGAGCTCCGCGCGCGCAGGCCCGGGAGCACCGCCGAGCGCGACCAGGCCGTGCGCCTCGAGCGCCACTCGGTGAAGGTGCGCATCGTCGGCGGCGTCGCGCGCACCGAGGTCGAAGAGGTCTTTCGCAACGAGAGCGGGCAGGTCCTCGAGGGGATCTACCGCTTTCCGCTCCCCCCCGAGGCGCAGGTCGAAGACCTCGCCCTCGACGTCGACGGGCGCATGGAGTCAGGCGCCTTCGTCGAGCGCGACCGCGCCGCGGCGATCTGGCGCGGGGCGATTCGCAACGCCACCGCCCCCGCCCAACGCGTGCGCGAGGAGTACGTCTGGGTGCCTGGTCCCTGGCGCGACCCCGCGCTGCTCGAGTGGCAGCGGGGCGGGCGCTTCGAGCTCCGGGTGTTCCCCATCCCCGCGCGGGGGAGCCGCAGGGTGCGCATCGCGTACACCCAGAGCGTCGCGGCCTCGTCGGGGGTGCGTCGGTACACCTACCCCCTCGCCCACGACCCCGCGGGGAGCACCCGCGTCGCGCAGTTCGACGTCGACGTGCAGGTGCTGGGCAACGACCCCGACCGCGCGGTGCTGACCGCGGGCTACCCCCTCCAGAGCACCGCCGACGGGAGACGGATGTCGTTCTCGCAGAGGGACTTCGTGCCCGCGGGGGACCTTACGGTGGAGTACTCCACCCCCGACCGCGGAGCGATGAGCGCCTGGGCCTTTGACCCCACGGGCTCGGTGCCCAGCGGCGCCACCCCCGAGGACGCCTACGTCGCCCTCACCCTCCGACCGCAGCTCCCGCGGTGGAACGAGTCGCACCCGCGGGACTACGTCCTCGTGGTCGACGCCTCGCGGTCGATGACCGGCGAGCGATACACCCGCGCCTCGCGCCTCGTGGGCGCCGTCATCGCCGAGATGGACCGCCGCGACCGCTTCACCGTGCTCGCCTGCGACACCCGCTGCCGCGAGCTCTCCGGCGGCGCGCAGCCCGCGTCGGCCGAGGGCGCCCGCGCGGCGATGGAGTTCCTCGGAACGGTCGTGCCCAACGGCGCCACCGACCTCGCGGCCCAGCTCCGCGCCGCCGTCGCCGCCCGCGGCCTCGGCGCGTCCGACCGCGACCTGCGCGTGGTGTACCTCGGCGACGGCGTGTCCACCGCGGGCTTTCGCCACCCCGAGCGCGTCGCGGCCTCCCTCGGCGGCGCCCTCGGCGCGCGCCACGCCACCCTCACCACCGTCGCCGTCGGCGCCGACGCCGAGCTCAACGCGCTCCAGGCGCTCGCGCGGGTCGGCGGCGGGGCGATGGTCCCCTACCTCCCGGGGGAGCCCCTCGGGAGGGCGGCCCTGGGCGTGCTCGAGGCCACCTGGGGCGTGAGCCTGCGCGAGCCCGAAGTGATTCTCCCGCAAGGGCTTACGGCGATCGCGCCGCGGGTGCTCCCCACCCTCCGGGCGGGCGAAGAGCTCAGGGTCACGGCGCGCATGAGCGGGTCGAGCGTGCGCGGAGACGTGGTCCTCCGGGGCACCGTCGCGGGCGCGCCCTACGAGACCCGCCTGCCGCTGCAGCTCCACGCGACGCAAGACCCGGGCAACGCCTTCGTCCCGCGGCTCTACGCCGCCGCGCGCGTCGCCGACCTCGACCGCGAAGAGGACGACGCGTCGAAGCGCGAGTCGATCGCCCTCTCGCAGCGCTTCAGGGTGCCGAGCCGACACACCTCGCTGCTGGTGCTCGAGAGCCCGGCGATGTTCCGCGCCTTCGGCCTCGACCGCAGCACCGCCGCCCCCGCGTGGAGCGGCGAGAGCGAGGCCGTCGCCAGCCAGAGCGGCGAAGAAGACATGCCCGACGCACCGAGCGGCGCCGCCGACCCGTCGATGGACGACCTCGCCGCGCCGGGCGACGGCAGGAACGAGTCGCCGGCGGGGGGCTTTCTCTCCGCGAGGGCCACAGAGACGCAAGGGCGAGTCGCCCGACGCCGCGCACCCGTGACGGGGCCGGCCCGCGTCGCGTCGAGCTCCCACGCCGACAGCATCTTCGCGCAGCCGCCGGCCAGCGCGGCGAGCGCCGAGCCGCCGGCCCCGCGTCAGTCCCGCGAGCGCGCGGCCGCCCCGATCGTCGCCGCCACGCCCATGGCGCGTCCGCTCCCAGACCCCCGCCGGGGCCAGTGGATGCAGCGCGTGTGGACCCGCCGCGGCACCGTGCGCCCCGCGCAGGGAGACTCCCTCGCCGACGCGCCGTCGAGCGTGGTCGCCGCGGTGCAGCGCGCCCGCGAGGCGCTCCAGGCGAACCCCGACAGCCGCGACCGGCACCGCGAGCTGTACCGCTGGCTCTCCGTCGCGGGGGAGCTCGACGAGGCCGCGCAGGTGGCCGACCGCTGGATCGCCCGCGACCCCCTCGACGTCGACGCCCTCGCGCGCAAGGCCGACGCCCTCGCGCGCAACGGACAGCGCGACGAGGCCACCCGCACCCTCGAGGCGATGGCCGACGCGCGGCCCGACGACGTCTCGATCCTCGAGCGCCTCGCGACGCTCCACGAGCGCGCCGGGGACGAGCGCGCGGCCTGCGCCTGGCGGGTGAGCCTCGCCGAGCTCCGCGGCGCCGACCCGGCCCACCTCGCCCGCGCCGTGCGCTGCCTCCGCGCCACCGGCGAAGGCGGAATGGCCCTGCGCGTGCTCAACGCCCTCGACGCGGCGCGCCGGGGCGAGGTCGAGCGCCTGGCCTACGCGACCGACCCCGTCGAGCGCCCGGTGCGCGGCGAGCTGCAGGTGAGCGCGAGCTGGTACGGCGGCGGCGACCTCGACCTCGCCCTCATCGACCCGCGCGGCACACGGATCTCCTGGCAGGGCGGTCGCTCGGGGGTCACCGCGAGCGGCGCGACGAGCGCGGGGCGCGAGGCGATCGGCGTCTCCCGCGCGTCGAGCGGCGAGTGGCTCGTCGAGGTCGTGCGCGGCGAACGCGACCCGAGCGGAGACAGCTCCGTGCGCGGCGAGGTCACCGTGAACATCCTCGGCGAGCGACGGACCATCCCGTTCTCCCTCCAGGGCCCCCGCGCCCGCGTCGCGCGGGCCGCCGTCGTGCGCGAGTCGCACCTCGTGCCGATCACGCACCCGCCCCCTGCCGGCTCGCGCATCGTCTGGTAGCCCCTCCCCACCCGCCGCGTCACTCTCCGATTGCGGCATTGTGCCCCGCCGTCGTAACCAGATCAGGCGTTCAGGAATACTCGCTGGGCGTTCGGAGCATCCCAGCAGAGAGGTCCTGACATGGCGACAGCGGTTTGGAAGGGAAAGGTCCTGGCGGAGAGCGACACCTTCGAGGAGGTGGAGGGCAACGTGTACTTCCCCGCCGCCTCGCTGCGCCGCGAGCATTTTCGCGAGAGCGCCACGCACACCCGGTGCTTCTGGAAGGGCACCGCGAGCTACTACGACGTCGTGGTCGACGGCGAGGTGAACCCCGACGCGGCCTGGTACTACCCCGACCCCAGCGCCGCCGCGCGCAAGATCACCGGGCACGTCGCCTTCTGGAAGGGCGTGCAGGTCACCCGGTGAGCGATCGCGCCTCGCGCATCGCGCGCTTCGTGGCGACACGGGGGGCGACCGAGTCCATCGCCGCCTGGCTCTCCCCCGAGGACCAGCTGCTGCAATCGATGCCCGACTGCAGCCCGACCAAGTGGCACCGGGCGCACACCTCGTGGTTCTTCGAGGAGTTTCTCCTGGGGCCGCAGGGGGTTGCGCCCCACGACGCCGCCTACCGCTACCTCTTCAACTCGTACTACGAGGCCGTGGGCCCCCGGCACCCACGCCCCCAGCGGGGCCTGCTCTCGCGCCCCACCTGCGACGAGGTGAGCGCCTGGCGACGCGAGGTCGACGGGCGCGTCGTGGCCCTGCTCGAGTCCTGCGACGAGGCCGCGCTCGCGTCCCTCGGGCCCGTGCTCGACCTCGGCATCGCCCACGAGGAGCAGCACCAGGAGCTGATGCTCACCGACATCCTCCACGCCTTCTCGCAGCACCCGCTGCGCCCGAGGGTGCGCCCCGAGGCCCCCGCCCTCGCGCCCGCCGACGCGCCCCCGATGCGCTGGATCGATCACCCCGGCGGCCTCTTCGAGGTCGGCCACGACGGCGAGGGCTTCGCCTTCGACAACGAGGGACCGCGTCACCGGGTCTTTCTCGAGCCCTTCTCCCTCGCGTCGCGCCCCGTCACCGCGGGCGAGCTCCGGGCCTTCATCGAAGAGGGCGGATACCGCGAGCCGCGGTGGTGGCTCTCCGAGGGGTGGGCGTGGGTGCAGGCGCACGCGCGCGTCGCGCCGCACAACGCCGCGCTGCGCGATGGACGTCTCGTGGTCTTCGGCGTCGACGGCGAGCGCGAGGCGAGGGACGACGAGCCCGCCGCGCACCTCACCCTCTACGAGGCCGACGCCCTCGCGCGCTTTCTGGGCGGCAGGCTCCCCACCGAGTTCGAGTGGGAAGTGATTGCCGCGCAAGCGGATCCGTCGCAGGCCAACGACCGCGAGGCCGGCGCGCTGCGCCCGATGCCCGGCGCGGGCGACGGCGTCACGCAGATGTTCGGCGACGTGTGGGAGTGGACCGCCTCGGCCTACTCCCCCTACCCCGGCTTTCGCCCCGGCGACGGCGCCATCGGCGAGTACAACGGGAAGTTCATGGTGAGCCAGCAGGTGCTCCGCGGGGGCTCATGCTTCACGCCGCGGGGTCACGCGCGGGGGAGCTATCGAAACTTCTGGCACCCGCACACCCTCTTTCAGATGACCGGCGCCCGCGTCGCCCGAGACACCCGATGACGATCGCAGACGATGTTCGCAGGGGGCTGAGCGACAGCCCGAAGAAGCTCCTCCCGTACCTCTTCTACGACACCGACGGCTCGACGCTCTACGAGCGCATCACCGAGCTGCCGGAGTACTACCCCACGCGCACCGAGCGGGCGATTCTCAAGGCCTGCGCCGATGAGGTCGTGGCCGCGGTCGACGCGGGCGACGGCGAGGCCCCGCAGGTGGTGGAGCTCGGGGCGGGCTCCGCGAGCAAGACCACCTGGGTGCTCCGCGCGGTGCTCAAGCGCTACGGGAGCTGCGAGTTTCTCCCCCTCGACGTGTCGGCCACGGCGCTCGAGTTCGCGCAGTCGATCCTCGAGCGGGAGGTGCCTGGGGTGGTCGTGCACCCGGTGCTCGGCCGCCACGAGGACGCGATGGCCGAGGTGATTCGCAAGCACCCCGACCACCAGCGCCTGGTGCTGTTCATCGGCAGCTCCATCGGCAACTTCGACGACCCCGCCGCGGTGCGGCTGCTCGCGCACGCCCGCGCGTGCCTGGGTCCGGGGGGCGCGCTGCTGCTGGGCACCGACCTGCGCAAGGACGTCGGGCGCATGGTCGCGGCCTACGACGACGCGCAGGGGGTCACGGCGGCCTTCAACAAGAACGTGCTCGCGCGCATCAACCGCGAGCTCGGCGGCCACTTCGACCTCGCGCGCTTTCGCCACGTCGCGCTGTGGAACGAGGCCCGCTCGCGCATCGAGATGCACCTCGAGAGCCTCGCGGCGCAGTCGGTCGCCATCGACGCGCTGGAGATGACCGTAGATTTCACCGCGGGCGAGCGCATTCACACCGAGTCGAGCGTGAAGTACGACCTGCCGCGGGTCGACGCGCTCTTCGAGGCCGCGGGGCTCGCGCGGGTCAAGACCTTCACCGACCCCGAGGGGCTCTTCGGCGTGCACCTCGCGCGGGCCTCGCGCTGATCTCCGTTGAAGTCCGCGCGCGGCTGGTGCATCGCTACGCGCCATGCGCGCTCGGGCTGCCGCGACCCTCGCAACGATCCTCGTGCTGTCCCAGGGGTGCGCCGATGAGGCTGCGCTGCAAGGAGATGCGTCGCTCGACGCGCTCGCGAGCGACGTCCCCATCGACGTAGACGACGTAGGTGATGCGAGCGACGTCGTGTCCCCGAGGGACGTCCCAGACGTTCCTCGCGCGGACGTCGCGAGCGACCGGGTCGACGTCGCCGTCGCGGACGTGCCGGTAGCCCCGAGCACCGTCGCGGTCTCGCACACGAGGGAGCTCCGCGCGGCGTGGATCGCGACGGTGTCGAACATTGATTTCCCCTCGCGGCGCGGGCTCACGGCGGCGCAGGGGCGGGCGGAGATGCTGGCGATCCTCGACGCGATGGCGCGCGCGGGGCTCAACGCCGCGGTGCTCCAGGTGCGCTGCGAGGGCGACGCGTTCTACCGCTCGATGCTCGAGCCCTGGAGCCGCTATCTCACCGGCACCCCCGGCCGCGACCCCGGCTGGGACCCCCTCGGGACCATGGTCTCCGAGGCCCACGCCCGCGGCATCGAGGTGCACGCGTGGTTCAACCCCTACCGGGCGTCGACGGCGGCGAGCAACACGCAGGTCTCGCCGCACATCTCGATCACCCACCCCGAGGCCGTGGTCACCTACGACGGCAAGCGCTGGATGAACCCCGCGAGCGCCGCGGTGCAGGACCGCCTCAGCGCGGTGATCCGCGACGTGGTCGCGCGCTACGACGTCGACGGGGTTCACTTCGACGACTACTTCTATCCCTACCCCGCGGCGGGGATGCCCTTTCCCGATGGTCCCTCGTACCTGGGGTACATGATGGGCGGCGGCACCCTCTCGGTGGGCGACTGGCGCCGCGACAACGTCAACCGCATGGTGCGCCGCATCTCCACCGAGGTCGCCGCGCAGCGCGCCGACGCGCGCTTCGGCATCTCCCCCTTCGGGATCTATCGCCCCGGCATGCCCCCGGGCATCACCGGCCTCGACCCCTACACGGCGATCTACGCCGACTCCCGCCGCTGGCTCGTGGAGGGCTGGGTCGACTACCTCGCCCCGCAGCTCTACTGGCCCAGCACGCAGACCGCGCAGGCCTACGGCCCCCTCATCGCGTGGTGGGCGGCGCAGTCTCGCGACGGCCGCGCGATCTTCGCGGGCAACAACGTCGACCGCCTGGGCTCATCGAGCGCGTGGACCCTCGACGAGTACCGCACGCAGGTGCGCCTCACCCGCGAGCAGCGAGCGCGCGGCGCGCTGGGCAACGTGTGGTTCTCGGTGAGCGAGATCCGCGACGACCGCATGGGCTTCGCGACCATGCTCCGCAGAGATCTCTACGCGACCCCCGCGCTCACGCCCCCCATGGCGGGACGCCGCCCAGTGCCCCGCGCCCCCGACGTGCAGGCGCTCCGCGGCGCGCTCTCGATCAACCCCGGCGCGCCCGGTCGCTGGCGCGCGTGGTGCGTATACCGCAGCGCCGCAGGGGGATCGTACGCGCTCGACCGCTGCGTCCCCGCGGCGGCGCCCGCGCGGGTGACCCTCGCCGCGGGGCGCTACGCGGTGAGCGCGGTGAACTGCTTCGGCGACGAGTCCCCCGGGACGCTCGCGACGGTGGAGTAGGGACGCGGGTCACCGCGCGCCGACTCGAGGCCCCTCGCGGAGCCGCGGATGGAGTCGGCGAGGTCGCGGGCCCACACCGGACCCGCGTAGGAGCGGGCGATGCCCTCACCCGCACACGAGACGCTGGTCGCGCGCGACCCTCTCGATGCTGGGCGACGACCTGCTCATGGTGATCGAGGAGATGATGATGGAGCACCTGGAGATCCCCGAAAGCCCCGATCGCAGCACTTCGCCGCAAGATCGAAGCGATCGGAGAGGCGCGCGGAGAGGCGCGCGCTGACCGCCACGAGCGTCGACGAGGTCTTTGGTCCCGCGGGCGACGCCGAGTAGAACGCGTCGCTACGGGTTGGGGCCTCGACCTCGACGACGAGCTCGGCGGGCGCCCCGCTACCCCTCGACCCGCGCCCACTGCCCCGGCGTGAGCCGCAGCACCTTCGCGGGGTCGCCCTCGAGGTCGGCCGTCGCGACGCGCAGCAGGTCGCCTCGCGCGAGGGTGTCGAAGGTCGGTGACTTCGCCTTCTTCGCCTCGCGCTCCAGCTCCATCGCGCGGCGCAGGGTCACCTCTCCAGGGAGCTCGCCACACACGAGGGTCTCGATCTTTCCCTTCGTCGCCATGAGGTTCGAGACCATGCGCAGCGAGGTGCGACCCTCGGCGGCGAGGGCGTCGCGCAGCGTGCGGCCGTCACGGCGGAGGACCAGGTAGCTCCAGGTGGGTCCGTCCCAGCGCAGGCCCGCGAGCTTCGCGATGGGCACGAGCCACGAGGGGAGTGAGCCGCAGTCCTCGTGGCAATCGTGCGCTCGTTCATGAGCATTGACACGCGCGGGCGTGGAGGCACGAGAGGAACACCGTCGCGCCGCCCGCGATCAGGGTATCGCGCGCGTGGTGCAGCGCGCGGGTCTCGTGCCGGGCCTTCGGCTCGACGAGGATCAGCGCGCCGTCCGCGAGCCGCGGGAGGATCGCCCGCACCCGCTTCGGCGATCACCGCGCCCCCGCGCGCTCGCCCTCCGTCATCGCCGCGCGAGCTCGACCAGCGAGAGCCCCGCGAGGATCACGTCGTAGGTCCCGAGCGACCGGTCCCAGCCGTCGGCGCTGAGGTCGCGGGTGAGGTCTGTAATTGTCACCCGCGGGCGCGAGGCCCAGACTGCGCGCGCGGGCGAAGACCCGCTGAAAACGAGCCCAGCGCGGGCGTTTCGTCCACCGCGGTGATCTCGGCCACGGCGCGGTCCGCGGAGCGGCGCAGGAGCCCCAGCGAGGTCGCGCCCAGCCCCGCGCCCAGGTCGAGGACCTTCAGCGCATCGGGGAGCGCCCCTGCGAAGGAGAGTTCCTGACAATCGCGCGCTGCACCTTCGGGAGGTCCCGCGGGGAGCCAGAACAGCGCCCTCGCCGCGAGCCTATCGGCGGGGGCCAGGACCACGTTTTCTCCGCGATACCGCGCGGAGAGCCGCCCGACCA
The DNA here is from genome assembly GCA_041389885.1 of Polyangiales bacterium. Classification (GTDB taxonomy): domain Bacteria; phylum Myxococcota_A; class Polyangia; order Polyangiales; genus JAWKRB01. Next base: position 46,998 of record JAWKRB010000024.1, read on the forward strand.
TCACCCTGGTGTGAGCGCGGGGCGACCGTGCGCCCCAGGGCGTGCCCGAGCACAGACTGCCAGGCGGCTTCGATGGGACTCGGCGCAGTGGGAATGATCGCTTCACGACCGGGGGAACTTATCACAAGCAAAGACGGTAATCCGCGCGCGATGGAGTAGCTTCGCCGCCCATGACGCGCCTGCTGCCTGCGCTCGCGCTGATCGCTTCGCCGCCATCGCTGCCGCCTTCGGCCTCGCGATGGACTACGCCCTGGTGGCGCAGCCTTGACGGGGGCATCACGCAGAAGATCTTCTTACTCACGTCCCCAGCGCCTACACCATGTACATCGGGGTGACCTGCTGCGTGCTGGGCTCCCTGGGCTACCTGATCACCCGCAGGCCGTCCTACGACGCCTTCGCGCAAGCCGGCGCCGAGCTCGCCGTGCTCTTCGCCACCGTCGTGCTGATCACGGGTCCGCTCTGGGGCCGCAAGGCCTGGGGCGTCTACTGGGTCTGGGACCTGCGGCTCACCACCACCCTCCTGGGCACCCTGATCTTCGTGGGCTACCTCGTGCTCCACGGCTCCGCGGGCGCGGGCGAGAGCGAGAAGCTTCTCCTCGGCCATGGCCGTGATGGGCGCGTGCGTCATGCCCGTGATCCACTACTCCTGTGCGGCTCTGGCGGGGCAGCACCCCACGGTGATCACCTCCGCGGGCGGCGGGATCTCCCCGAGATGAAGACCACCCTCGGCGTGTCGTTCCTCGCGTTCACCTCCCGGCCGCGGCGCTCGTGTGGCCTGCACCCGCATCGCCCTGGGCGAAGCGCGCGTCGAGGCCCTGCGCTCGAGGCCGTCACCCGGGCTCCTCGCCGATGAAGAGATCTGACATGCGACGCGTGCACCGCTCCTCCTCGCCCTGACGCTCCTCGCGCTGCCTGCGGCGGCCTTCGCGCAAGACCCGCCCGAGCCGGCCCCCTCCCGCTCGATGGAGTTTCCGCCCCGGCCTCGGAGAAGAGTCGCAAGAGCGCGTCCCCGGCGGGCGCCCGTGGCGATGGCCTACGGCGCCGCGCTGCTGGCCCTGGAGGCTACGTGGCCTTCCTCGGGCGGCGCGCGGCGAAGCTCGACGAGTCGCTCCAGCGCCTCGAAGACGGATCTCTCGCGCGTCGACGAGGCGATCGACGAGGACCTGCGATCCCCACCGTCGAGCACGTGATCTTCATCCCCGCGATTGACTGATGATCGGCGCCTTCGTGGGGTACATGCTCGCGCCTGCGCGGTGCGCGACGAGGTGCGCCGCAAGCAGGAAGCGCGGCGAAGAGCGCCTGGTGGCGCCTTCGCGCTCTACCTCACGGTCCTCGCGCTCTCCACCTGCGGGGCTGGTCTTCGAGCTCGTCGAGCGGCCACCACGCCGGCGTCGTACCGCGGGCGACTCGGTCACGCGCTTCTCCACCGTCGTCGGCGCACCTCTCGGCCATGGGCGTCGGCGCCTGGCTCACCCGCCACGTCACCGAACAGCCTGGTCGGCGCCTCCTCGACGCGCAGCTCGCCGCCGCCCTCGCCGGGGCGCGACGGCGCCCGGGTGGTCTTTCGCCTACTACTGCGGCGTGGCTCCACGGCGTGCTCTACGTCATGGTGTGCCTCACGGACTCTTCGTCGGCGCCGAAGTGCCTCTCCTGCTGCGTGTTCTATGTCGTCGCATGGACGTGCGCACCTCCTCGCGCGGGTGCTCAGCGTCGAGCGCGGGCGCGCTGGTGGGCTCGCTGCCTTCGCGCTCCTCGCGCTGCCGCGCATGGGCGCCCTCCTGCGCGCGTGGGTGGCCTTCGGCCTGGGCAACGCGCTCGGGCTTCGCCGCGCCCGCGCCCGGGCCTGACCTCGGCCCCCGCGACGAGGCGCAGGCGCATCTACGCGACCACCGCGGCGCTGCTGCTGCTGCTCCTCGGGCACCTTTCGGCTGAGCCGTCAGGCCGAGCCGGAGAGGACGAGTCTCCCCTCGGCCCGGTGCTCTGGCCGCCGAGCAGATGCACTGGCCAGCGCATCGTGGTCACCCGGCAGCACGGGGGCACCAACCTCTTTCTCGACGGCAACCTGCAGTTCGCGAGCTGGGACGAGCACCGCTACCACGAGGCCCTCGTGCACCCCGCGATGGCCGCGGCGCCGAGGCGGGCGCGGGTGATGATCCTCGGCGGCGGGGACGGGCTCGGTGGCGCGCGAGGTGCTACCCCGAGGTGCGCGCGATCACTTGGTCGACCTCGACCCGGCGATGACCGCTCTCTGCGCGGCGCGCGCCCTGGCTGCGCGCGCTGAACCGAAGCTCGATGCACGATTCCGCGGGTGCGCGTGGTGAACGACGACGCGATGGTGTGGCTCGCGGCTCGCGGGCGCGACCTCTACGACGTCGCCGTGGTGGACTTTCCCGACCCCAACTTCGCGTTAAGTGCTCTACACCCGGCGCTCTTACCAGCTCCCTGCGCGCGCGCCTCGCGCCCGACGCGGTGGTGGTGGTGGCAGGCCTCGTCGGCCCTCGTCGCGGCGGGTACTGGTGCGGTCGAGCGCACCATGGCCTCGGCGGGCTTTCTCCACCGAGCCGTACCACGCCTTCGTGCCCTCCTTCGGCGAGTGGGGCCATGTGCGCGCCTCGGTGGGTCACCCCCGCCGCCCTGGGCCCGCTCCCCGCGGGGCTGCGCTTCGACCGCCGAGGGCTGGCGCGGAATGACCGCGTCTCCGACATGGACCGCGTCGAGGTGCAGATCACCGGCTCAACAACCAGGCCCTCGTGCGCTACTACGAGACTGCCTGGCACCGCTTCACGCAGTAGCTCCGCGCGACCGACGCATCTCACATCCTGCGCTGCCGCGCACCCCTTCTCCCGCCTCGCTGCGTTCGACACACGTCAGGAATCCGCTTGAAAACAAGCGTGATGCGCCTCTGGTCGGCGCGCCGCCGCTCGTCCCTTCGACCCGACGCGGGGCCCTCCACCCTCGCCCCTCCTCCATGGGCTTCGCCGATGGAGGAGGGCTGAGACACAAGGGATGGCAGGCACATCCGCGCGGTCTCAGGCCATGTGACGCATCCCAAGGGCAGTTCGACGCGGAGCATCCACCCGAAGGACGCAGCCCCTCCTCCATCGGCGAAGCCCATGGAGGAGGGCGGGGGCGGAGGTGGCCCCACGCTGGGTCGAAGTGGACGAGCGGCGGCGCGCAATCGACCAGAGGCGCATCACGCTTGTTTTCAAGCGGATTCTGACGTGTGTGTGTCGAACGCAGCGAGGCGGGAGAGGGCGCGCGGTAGCGCGGTGTGGGCCCGCGGCGTGGGTTCATCTCAACCCTTCAAATCCCCTGTGGGAGGGTGTTGGCCGCTGCGGTTCGCGAAGGCGTGCCCCGCGCCTTCATCGACGTGAAACGTCACGTCGCGACCGAGCTCGCGCAGGGTGCGCCTCCATCGCGCGCACGTCCCCGAGGGGAATGCCCTGGTCTTCGTCGCCGAAGAGCCCGAGCGGCGGCGCATGAGGCGCGGGAGGCTACCACCGCGAACGGCTGTGAACCCCGCGCGGTGTCAACCGGCGGTCACACCCTCCCCTCCGACCGTTCTCGCCCCGATCGCCGATTCGCACTTGTTTTCAAGCGATTTTCACGTCGGCACGCGGCCTGCTCATCCCCCCTTCGTCCCCCACCGTAGCGGAGGTCACCATGAAGCGACGCGCGATCCTCTCGGCCCTGACCCTTACGACGCTCCTCGGCGCGACCACGACGGTCTACGCGCAGCGCCGCACCCCTGGGGCGACGCCGAGCGCACGCGCGGACTCCGCGCGCCCCCTGCGCTACCGCCTCGACGGCGCCCTCTCGACGCGCGACCGCACCGACGACGAGGGCCGCCACTTCCGCGCGCGGCGCATCACCCTCCACCGCGGCGACCGCGTGGTCTTCAGCCTCAGCTCGTCGGACTTCGACACCGTCGCGCGGGTCACCGGCCCCGGCGGCGCGGGCACCTGGCAGGACGACGACGGCGCCGGCGAGGGGACCAACTCCCGCCTGCGCTTCGTCGCCCCCCGCGACGGCGCCTACAGCTTCGTGGCGACCTCCTACGCCGAGGGCGAGACGGGCTCGTTTCAGGCGGTGATCGAGATCCAGCCGGGCTCGGTGAACGACCCCGACGAGGGCGATGAGGACGGCGACGACGGCGAAGACAACGGCCGGATGGAGCGCGACGACCGCCGCGACGACCGCCGCGACGACCGCCGCGACGACGCCGACGACGCCGACGAGGAGAGCGACCAGGACGACGACCGCGCCGAGGCGGCCCCTGAGGCGGCCCCTGAGGCCGACGCCGCGCGCCCCTCCGCCAACGCCGCGGGCGGACGCACCTTCGGGATCTTCGTGGGCATCACGAACTACCAGGGCGAGAACGACAACCTGCCGGGCTCCGCCGCCGACGCGGTGCAGCTCGCCCGCGCGTTTCAGCGCGCCGGGTGGATGCAGCGCAGCAACGCCGTGGTGCTCACCGACCGCGAGGCCACCGTCGCCAACGTGCGCCAGGCGTTTCGCACCGTCGCGCCGCGGGTGGGCCCCCACGACACGCTGGTGTTCTTCTACGACGGCCACGGCGGGAGCTCGGCGCTCGACCTCCGCGGCCCGGACCTCTCGCGCAGCGAGCTCGGGCGGCTGATGGACGGGGTGCGCGGGCGGCAGCTGCTGGTCCTCGACTCGTGCTCCGCGGGGGGCTTCGAGCGCGTCGTGCGGGGCCACCCGAACCGCGCGGGCCTCTTCTCGTCGAGCGCGAGCGAGACCTCGAGCACCGCGCCCGCGGTGGGCGCCGGCGGCTGGCTCGCGTACGCCTTTCGCGAGGCCGTGAACGGCGCGGTGCAGCGCCGCCCCGACGGCTCCCTCGACTTCAACCAGGTGGTCGCGTACGTGCGCCAGCAGTACCGCGCGCACAACGTCGACCAGACCCTCGTGGCGGTGAACTCCCGCGGCCCGAGCTTCGCCATCGGCGGACGCGGCGACGCCGTAGGCCCGAACCTCCCCGCCGACACCGCCGTGGCGAGCAACGACCCGCAGCAGCCGCCGGAGTACAACGGGCAGCTCCCGGCGATGGTCCCGATCTTTCCGCAGTTCCTCAACGGGATGCGGCTCCCCACCGCGCGTCCTGGCGCGGGCGACGACGGCCTCTTCGGCTCGAACGACCAGTTCGCGTCGCTCCTCGGCACGGGGATGCAGGTCGCCGGCGCGGTGCTCAACGCCGCGACGAAGTGACTCCCCCCGGTCAGGCGTCGTCGAGGCGCGCGAGCTCTTCGTCGAGGCGCGCGTCGTAGTCGTCCCGAGGCGCCGCGGGCTTCGCGGCCGTCGCGGGAGCCTCCGGGGTCGCGACCCGGCGCGTCCATCGCCGCACGAGACCCACCAGCAGCAGCACCGAGGCCAGCATCGCCGCGCCCACGAGCACGGGCACGAAGGTGCGCGTGTCGCCGTCGCGGGGCACCGCGCGGATGCGGTCGCCGTAGCGCGCGATGATGTCGGCCTCGATCGACGCGCCGCTCTCGCCGCGGCGGAGGCGCGTGCGAATCTCGCCCCGCAGGGTGTCGGCGAGGGGAGACTCGTGGGCGTCGAGGGTCTGGTTCCAGCAGCAGGGCGCGAGCAGCCGGCTCTGAATCGCCCGCTCGCCCTGCACCTCCATCGTCGTGCCCGGCGCCTGCGCCGCGGCTGCAGGACCGAGTGTCACAAGGCTCGCGACGAGGATCACCCAACGCATCGCGCACTCGTACCGCAGCCTGAGCCCCGGGTCACGGGCTCAAGAGCGCCCATGGGCTCGGGCGCTCCCCCGAGCGCGTCGATTCGTACCCCGCGCCCCCCGCGAGCGCGGCCAACGCGGCGGCGTCGAGCTCGACGAGAAAGCCCACCCAGGGGCGAAAGGTCATCCCCAACGGCGCCTCGCGCCCCAGCGCTCGCAGCCCGCGCCGCAGCGCGCCCCGCAGCCGCGGAGCCCCTTCGCCCTTCGGCCCCCAGGCGCTGAGCAGCACCGGCGCCTCGGGCGCGAGGGCGCGCGTCGCCGCCAGCACCGCCGCGCGGTCTTCGGGGCGCGCGACGTACGAGAGGCTCGTCCAGCCGTAGACCACCAGGTCGACGCGGCGATCGCGTAGAAACCCCAGCGGCCCAAGGGATCTCGTCGCGAGGGGGAGGTCCTCGAGGCGGGCGCGGACGCAGGCGGCGTCGGGGTCTCCCGCGAAGCGCGCGCGGGCGTCGTCGACCAGAGCCTCGCAGGGATCGAAGCCGACGACCGAGAAGCCCAGCGCCCGCAGCGCCGCGAGCTCGCGCCCGCCCCCGCACCCTGCCACGAGGGCGACGCCCCCGCGCGGGACGCTCGGGTGCGCGAGGGCCTCGCGCTCCCAGTCCATGAGCCCCTCGCGGTCGAGGCGGCTCCCGGCGCGGTAGGTGCCGCCGCGGGCGTAGATCGCGTCGTTGATCCGCGCGCGGGCGGGCGCGTCGAGCAGGGCGCAGAGCAGCTCGTCGCGGAGCGCGACCTCGGCCCGCAGCGCGGCGTGCGAGGCGCGGTCTGCCGCGAGCAGCGCGCGGGCCCAGAGGGGCGCGTCGAGGGAGGGGGCCATCGCGCGAGTATGGAGCCTACGCTCAGCGGCCGCCGGGGAGCGCGTAGGTCACCTGCGCCGCCGCCACCGGCGCGTCTTCTCCCTCCGAGCGGAGAAGCACCTGACCCACGGCGCTCGATCGACCGAGCTTGAGCAGGGTGGCCTCGGCGACGAGGTCCGCGGCGCGGGGGCGGCGGAGAAAATCGATCGAGAGGTGCGCGGTCACCGCCATGGGCTCAAAGCCGATGTGCGCGAGCACCAGGAGGTACATCGCGGTGTCGGCGAGGGTCATCAGGGTCGGCCCCGAGACCGTGTCGCCGGGTCGCAGGTGCTCGCGGTGAAAGGGCTGCACGAGCGTCACCCGCCCAGGGCCCACCCCGGTCACCCTCACGCTCACCTGAAGCTCGGGAAAGGCCTGGCGGAGAAAGCGATCCAGCGCCTCGGGGGTCGCCTCGGGTCGGTTCGTGAGCGGGCCGCGCATCGCAGGGAGCCTATCCCGAAGCCCGCGCTCCGTCCGTGGCACGACACCATGTCGGCACGAACCGACAATGTCGGGATTCAGCGACAGCGCGTCTGTCTGGAAACGCCGACGTCTCTCCTCACCTTGGGAGACCGCCCCGTGCGCCACCTCGTCGGGCGGGGCACTGAATCCCGGGGAAGCACGGTGAGAGTTCCAGCGATCGTCGCGACCTTGGCGGGGCTCCCCGTGTCCCCCTGGGCCGACACCGAGCTCGACTGTGGAGAACCGTCATTCGGCGACCGCGGCACGGGCTGTGAAGTACCCGGGGCGTGGTCCTGCTCGGACGGGGCCCCGCACCCTCACGAGGGCCACGGCCAGGCTCCCCGCGCGACTCCCCTGACGCCTTGCCCCGCGTCGCGCCGAGGACCTCCGAGACGCCCCCTTCACCCCCTCCGCCCGTCAAGAGCCGACGCATGACGCGAGAATCTCTCAGCCGCGACCTCCCCGCCTCCTTCGTGGTCTTTCTCGTGGCCCTGCCGCTCTCGATGGGCATCGCCCTCGCGTCGGGGGCGCCGATCTTGTCGGGGCTCATCGCGGCGGTCCTCGGCGGCGTGGTGGTCGGGGCGCTGTCGGGGGTCCCGCTGCAGGTGAGCGGCCCCGCGGCGGGGCTGGCGGTGATCGTCTTCGGCTACATCGAGCAGTTCGGCCTCCCGGTGCTCGGCGCCATCATCGCGCTCGCGGGCCTGCTGCAGATCGGCCTCGGCGCGGCGCGCATCGCCCGCGTGGCGCTGGCGATCTCGCCCGCGGTGGTGCACGGCATGCTCGCGGGCATCGGCATTCAGATCGCCCTCGCGCAGCTCCACGTGGTGCTCGGCGACGCCCCCGAGAGCTCGGCGATCAAGAACATCCTCGCCCTGCCGCATCAGGTCGCGCACATGCACAACGGCGCGACGGCGGTGGGCATCGCCTCGATCGCCCTCGTGGTGCTCTGGCCCATGCTCCCCTCGGCGGCGCTCAAGCGGGTGCCCGCGCCCCTGGTCGCGGTCGGCGCCTGCACCCTCGCCGCGGCGGCGCTGCGTCTGAACGTCCCCCGCGTCGAGCTCCCCGGCAACCCCCTCTCGGCCTTTCACGCCCCCGCGCTGCCCAGCCAGTACGGCGCGGCGGTGCTGGCGGCGGTGACCCTCGCGGTGGTCGCCAGCGCCGAGTCGCTGCTCTCAGCGGTCGCCACCGACAAGCTGCACGACGGCCCCCGCGCGGACCTCGACCGCGAGCTCATCGCGCAGGGCGTGGGCAACGTCACCTCGGGGCTCCTCGGGGGCCTGCCCATCACCGGCGTGATCGTTCGCTCCCGCGCGAACATCGACGCGGGCGGGCAGACGCGGGCCTCGACGATGCTCCACGGGCTGTGGGTGCTGTTCTTCGTGGGGGCGCTCAGCGGGGTGATCGCGATGATCCCCAAGGCCGCGCTCGCCGGGCTGCTGGTGGTGGTGGGCGCGCGGCTCGTGAGCCCGACGCACATCCGGGAGATGATCCGCACCGAGCAGTGGCCGGTGTACGCCGTCACCCTGCTGGGCGTGGTCGGGATCAACCTCCTCGCGGGCATCGGCCTGGGCGTGACCCTCGCCGTGGTCACCCTGCTGCGACGGCTCACCCGCGTCGAGGTGAGCACCGAGGCGCGAGACGGCAAGGTGCACGTGGTCATCGAGGGCTCGCTCACCTTCGTCGGCGTGCCGAAGGTGACCAGCGCCCTCGCGGCGATCCCGCCCGGACGCCACGTCGACATCGACCTCGTCGTCGACGTGATCGACCACGCGGCCTTCGAGGCGCTGCACGAGTGGCGCGGAGGCTACGAGCGCACCGGCGGCTCCGTCGACATGGACCAGCTCCACGAGGCCTGGTCGCCGAAGCAGGACACCGCCTACGAAGACCCCGCCGCGGAGATGCTCCCGGTGCAGGTCGCCAAGGCCTGAGCGCCCCGCGGGGGGCCTCGCCGCCGCGACTTGTTGACCCGCCCCCGCGGGTCGCGCTCTGATCTCGCCCACACGGAGGCGACACAGGCGATGCGATCTTCTCGATGGGTCCTGGCGCTCGGCGCCCTGCTCGGCGGATGCGGCGGCGGCACCACGGTGGTCTACGTCGAGGCCGGCGCCGCGCCCATGGACGCCGCGAGCGACGTGAGCGCGGCCTGCGCGAGCGGCGAGCGGCGCTGCGGCGAGCGCTGCGTCGACCCCGACACCGACCGCGACCACTGCGGCGGCTGCGGCCTGGCGTGCCCCCCCGGCCGCGCGTGCGCCGCGGGGAGCTGCCAGCTCACCTGCCCCGCGGGGCAGTCCCTCTGCGACGACCGCTGCGCGACCCTGAGCACCGACCGGGCGCACTGCGGCGTGTGCGGAAACGCTTGCGGCGCAGGGCTTGTGTGCTCCAACGGCGCCTGCGTGGCCGAGTGCGCCGCGCCCCTCGTGGCCTGCGACGCCCCCGACGCCGGCGCCGCGCGCGCCTGCGTCGACCCCCGCAACGACCCCGCCCACTGCGGCCGCTGCAACAACCCCTGCGCGAGCACCGAGCTCTGCGCCGCAGGGACCTGCGCGCCGCGATGCCCGAGCGGACAGACCCTCTGCGGCGCGGCCTGCGCGACGCTGAGCACCGACCCCGAGCACTGCGGCGCCTGCGGCAACGCCTGCGCCGCGGGCAACGCGTGCCGCGCGGGGAGCTGCCAGCTCGCGTGCCCCGCGGGGCAGACGGCGTGCAACGGCGCCTGCGCGACCCTCGCGAGCGACCCCCAGAACTGCGGCGCGTGCGGCGCCGCCTGCGCGCGCGGCGAGCTCTGCGTCGAGGGGCGCTGCGCGGTCTCGTGCCCCGCGGGGACCACCGCGTGCGCGGGCTCGTGCCGCGACACCCAGACCGACCGCGCGCACTGCGGCGCCTGCGGCAACGCGTGCCCCACGGGGGAGAGCTGCGACGCCGGTCGCTGCGTGCTCGTGTGCCCCAGCGGGCTCACGATGTGCTCGGGCGCGTGCCGAGACATCACCGCCGACCGCGCGAACTGCGGCGGCTGCGGGAACACCTGCGCGACGGGGCAGGCCTGCGTGAGCGGGACCTGCACCTTCACCTGCCCGCCCGGACAGACCACCTGCGGCGGCGCCTGCGTCTCGACGCAGACCGACCTGACCCACTGCGGCGCGTGCGGAAACGCCTGCGCCCCAGGGCAGATCTGCAACACGGGCACCTGCCAGGGCTGCACCTCAGACCCCCAGTGCGGCGGCGGCATGCGCTGCCTCGGCGGTCTCTGCCAGACCTCCACCTGCGCGGTCGGCGACGGGCGCGACGGGGAGTTTCGCGCGACGACCAACCGCACCCTCGCCGGCGGCACCTACAACTTCAGCACCTTCGTCATCGAGACCGGCGTGACCGTGACCGTGACGGGCTCGCAGCCGCTGGTGATTCGCGTGCAGGGCGAGGCGCGCGTCGCCGGGCGGCTCACCCTCGACGGGGGCACCCCCGTGGCGGTCTCGTCGGCGCAGACCTCGTGCAGCGGCAGCCCCGGCCCCACCGCGGGCGGCACCCCCGGAGGCGGCGGCGGCTCCGTCGGCGGCGACGGCGGCCCCTGCTACACCAACGGCAACAACGGCGCGGGCGCGGGCGGCGGGCGCGGCGGGCTCAGCCCCGGCGGCGGCGGCGGCGGCGCGGGCTACGGCGGCGCGGGGGTCACCCCGGTGGTGATGTCCTGCGCGGCCGACGGCACCGCGGGCGCGGGCGGGAGCCCCTACGGCGACGCGGCCCTCACCCTCCTCGCGGGGGGCTCCGGCGGCGGCGCGGGGGGCGCCCACAGCGGCTGCAACTCCGGCGGCGCGGGGGGCGGAGGCGGCGGCGGCGCGCTGCGGCTGATCGCGACGCGACTGGTGGTCTCGTCGAACGGCGCGATCACGGCGAACGGCGGCGCGGGCGGCAGCGTGGTGGGCACCTTCCCCGGCAGCACCTGCCGGCTCGACGGCGGCGCGGGGGGAGGCGGCTCTGGCGGCTCGCTCTGGATCCAGACCGACGAGCTGGTCAACGACGGGGTGATCACGGCGAACGGCGGCGCGGGCGGGAGCTCGGCGGGGTGCGGCGACGGGAGCAACACCGGCATGAACGGCGGCGCGGGCGCGCCGGGCCGCGTGCGCCTCGACGCGCGCACCCGCACGGGCAGCGGCAACATCGCCCCCGCGCCGGGGATGATCACCGCCCGCTGCGACGGCTGAGCGCGCGGGCGCGGGTCAGATGGTGATCGGGATCCAGAAGATCTTGATCTGCCGGTGGGTCCCGCTGCGGCGGTAGCCCGCGAGGCCGAAGAGCACGTTCCACGACACGTCTTCGGGGCGGGGCCGCGCGTACGAGAAGATCGGCAGCACGTGCCACTCGTACGAGCGCACGCCCTGTCGAATGGCGCTCATCCAGAGCACGTTGCCCGCGAGCATGGTGACCGAGCTCTGCGTCGCGAAGCGCCAGAAGAGCGGCGCGAAGACCGTCTGCCGCGACCCGGTCTCTTCGTTCTCGAAGTCCCAGTAGAGCGGCGCGATGACCGTGTGTCGCGTGCGGCCCGAGCGACCGGCGAACACGATGGGGTAGAAGTTGAAGAACCAGTCGTTGCCCGTGCGCTCGTAGTGCGCCGTGGGCAGCACCCACCACGCGTTCGTCTGCGGCGTCGACCGGTGATAGAACAGCGGAAAGAACGCCTCGGTGTGCGCCCCTGTCGAGGGCGTGCGAGACGAGAAGAAGAAGGGCGCCACGGCGTCCCAGTTCGTCTCGCCGCGGTGCTGCTGGTAGAGCCACGAGATGAAGGTGCGGGAGTTCTCGCGCCGGCTGTACCCGAAGAGGGGCGTGACCAGGGTGAACCCGTCGGGCCCCGCGTCGTGGTGAAAGAAGGGCAGCAGCGTGGTGTGCGTGCTCGTCGCGTCGTGGCCGTGAAAGAACAGCGGCGCGAGGTTGAACGAGAAGCGCCGCGGGCCCTGGGTGGTCCACATGGGACCGACGACGGTGGTGGCGGTGCCCTCGACGCGGTTCTCGTGGTGGTAGGTGAGCAGCGGGGGGATGACCAGGTAGTTCCCGCTGGGGTCGTTGCCCGCGAAGAACAGCGGCGCGAGGCCCCAGTTCGTGTCGGCCCGGTGGCGGTTGTAATAGAACGGCCCCGCCAGGGTGAACGCGTGCTCCGGCCGCCAGGTGTGCACCGTGAGCAGCGGGGGGATGATCAGGTGCTCGCGCTGCAGCGACCCGTCTTCGGCGAAGGACTCGCCGTAGAAGAACAGCGGCGCGAGGCCCACGGCCATGCCGCGCAGCTCCCGGCGACCGCGCCAGGAGTGAAAATAGAACGGCGGCACGATGTCGGTGCCGAAGGTCGCGCCGGGGGTGCCCTCGAGCTGGCCGCGCCAGTGAAAGAACAGCGGAAAGAGCACGTCGGCGTTCAGCGTCGGCGAGCGCCGCTGGTAGTACGGCGGGATCAGGAGCTGCGTGCTCACTCCCCGACGCTCGCGCCAGAAGAACGGGAACACCACCGTCGTGCGGCGGTTCGCGCTGCGCTCGAGCAGCACGAAGGGGGGGATCAGCGTGCGGTGCGTGAGCCGCTCGGAGTCGGGCCACTCGGTGACATCACCCGGCGCCACGCCGAGCTCCGCCTGCGCCTCGGGCGTGAGCGCGGGGCCGCGCTGCGCCGCGGATCGCGCGCCGCGGGTCGACGTAGACCCCTGCGCGGCAGGAGGATCGCTCGCGGGAGGGTCGGTCGCGGCCGCGGCCCCGGCGGGGGGATCGCTCGCGGGAGGGTCCTCCGCAGGAGGATCGCTCGCGGGCGGGTCTGCCGCGGGCGGGTCTGCCGCGGGCGGGTCTGCCGCGGGCGGGTCTGCCGCGGGCGGGTCTGCCGCGGGGGGATCGCTCGTCGCGTTCTGCGCGAGCGCCTGGGTCGTCGCGAGCGAGAACAGCAGCGCGAGCTTCGCGACGACCGACGCCCTCACGCGGACCTCGCGGCGAGCACCGCCTCGAGGGCCTGCGCGCGGGTCTGTCGGGTCTGCTCCCCGGTCGCCATCGTCTTCACGGTCACCTCGCCAGCGCGCACCTCGCTGTCGCCCAGGATCAGCACCATCGCGGCGCCCAGGTCGTCGGCCCGGCGAAACTGGCTCTTCATCGAGTGGAATCGGGTGTCGACGTGCGCCGTCACGCCGCGGGCGCGGAGGTCGCGCGCGAGGGCCATCGCCGCCCCCGTCACCGCGAGGTCTGCCCCCTTCGCCGCGGCCACCACCGCGACGCAGAACGCCTTGGGAGACACGGGCTCAGGCGCGGCGAGGAGCAGGCGCTCGACGCCCAGCGCGAAGCCGAAGGCGGGCACCGACGTCTCTCCGCCGAGCTCCTCGAAGAGCCGGTCGTAGCGGCCGCCGCCGCCCAGCGCGTCTTGCGCGCCGAGGGAGCCCGAGGTGTCGACGATCTCGAAGACCGTGCGGGTGTAGTAGTCGAGCCCGCGCACCAGCGTCGGGTCGACGACGTGCTCGACCTCGAGGGTCGTGAGCAGCGCGCACACCGCGTCGAAGTGCGCCCGGTCGGCCTCGTCGAGGGAGTCGAGGATCGACGGCGCGCCGCCCTTGTGCGCGATGTCTCTCGGGTCTTTCGAGTCGAGGATGCGCAGGGGGTTGCGCTCGAGCCGGCCCTGGCTCTCGGGGGAGAGCTCTTCGCGCAGGGGGGTGAAATACGCGACGAGGGCGTCGCGGTAGCGCGCGCGGGTGGCCTCTCCGCCGAGAGAGTTCACCCGCACCTTGAAGCCCGTCACCCCGAGGTCGAGGATGAAGCGCACGGCGAGCTCGATGCACTCCGCGTCGGCCGCGGGGGAGCCGTCGCCGTAGACCTCGGCGCCCACCTGGTGAAACTGCCGAAAGCGCCCCTTGGCCGGGCGCTCGGCGCGGAACATCGGCCCGAGGTAGCACCAGCGGACCACCGGCTGCTTCGCGAGCGCGCCGTGCTCCAGGGCCGCGCGCACCGCCGACGCCGTGCCCTCGGGTCGCAGCGCGAGGGTGCGCTCGCCGCGGTCGTCGAAGGTGTACATCTCCTTCTGCACGATGTCGGTGGCGCCGCCGATGCCGCGGCTGAACAGCTCGACGTACTCGCACACGGGGGTGCGCACCTCGTCGTAGCCGTAGCGCGTACATACGGCACGAAAGGCGTTCTCTAGCGCCTGCCAGCGGGCGATCTCACCCGGGAGGACGTCGTTCATGCCGGTGACGGCGATGGGGGGGGCCATGGGCGGGCGCGGACCCTAGACGTTCGCCGCACGCGCGGTCAAGGCGTCGCGCCGTGGTCGGGTCGAAGGCGGATCAGTCCTGCGCCCAGCTCACCATCGCCTCGATGAACTCGGCGAGCTCGTCGGCGAGGTCGGGGTGCTGGGGGTGAATGCGCACGCGCTGCCCCTCGAGGGTGAGGGTCCCGTCGTCGAGCTCGACGTCGTCGAGGTCGAGGTCGTCCCACCAGACCGCCGAGGGGTCTTCGCCGCGGTTCTTCCAGAAGAGCCCGTACGGGGTGGCGATGAATCCGTCGTCGCTGCCTCCGCCCGGCGGGTCGTAGAGGACCACCACGGTGTCGTCCTCCTCGAGGTCGTCGGCGTAGGTGTCGAAGGCCGCGCGGACCTTGTCCTTCGGGATGTTCGGCATGACGTAGAGCGCCGCGGAGCGCGTGAAGCACGCCTCGGCCATCTCGTGCGTGTCGTCGATCCAGCTCTGCAGGGTCTCGGCGTCGACCTCCTCCTCGTCCTCCTCGTCTGCGGGCGCGGGCGCGCGGGCGGCCTTGGGCGCGGGCGCGGGCCTCGCGGCCTGGGGCGCGACCGCCGCGGCGGCGAAGCCCGCGGGACCCGCCGGCGCGACCGCGCCCATCGACTGAAGAAAGCGCACCAGCCGCCCCTGCAGCGCCGAGTCGTCGCCGAGCTGGATCATGTCCCCCATGACCTTCACCTCGCCGTCGGCCACGCTCACCGAGCGGGGGTCGAAGACGTCCCAGGTGACCGTGCGCGGGTCGAGGGCGATGTTCTTCCAGCCCAGCCGCCTCGGCGTGATCACGAAGCCGTCGTCGGCGCCGCCGAACACCGTGGCGTCGTAGAGCGCGAGGATCGGCTCGTCCGCGGGGATGCGCGCCCCGTAGCTCTCCCGCGCGCCCTGCTCCTTCTTCGCCGGGATCGACGGCGCGTAATAGAGCGAGTCGGAGAGCTGAAGGTGGGTCTGCGCGAGGCGCAGGATGTCCTCCGCCGTGCGCGGGCGCGGCGGCGCGGCGTGCGCGACCGGCGCGGCGTGCGCGACCGGCGCGGCGTGCGCGACCGGCGCGGCGTGCGCGACCGGCGCGGGCGCGACGTAGAAGGGGTTGAGCCCTGGGTTACCGCAGAATTCACACACGACCATCTTCACGGTCGCCGGCGGCGGCGGGACGCGCGCGCCGCAGTTCTCACACTTGAAGACTTCCAGGGCCATCGCGGGGGCTCTCCTTCTTCGCGGAGACGCCACCACGGCCCCGCGCCGTGGGTCAAGGGTGACGGGCGCTCAGGAGCCTACGCAGAACCACTGTGCCGCTTGCGACGCCGATCTGCGTCGCGCTGCGGCGTCGTGATCGCTCGGAATCCATCGAGGATGCCGTCGCGATCACTCCTTGCAGCGCTCGCATCTCGACGCCGCAATTCGGCACGATTGTTCTGCGTAGGCTCCTCACTCCGCG
Source organism: Polyangiales bacterium (assembly GCA_041389885.1). GTDB lineage: Bacteria > Myxococcota_A > Polyangia > Polyangiales > JAWKRB01. The sequence continues at coordinate 62,718 of JAWKRB010000024.1, forward strand.
GCGTCGTCGTTGTGGGGCTCTGGCGGCGGCGGGATCAGCCGCGCCGAGCGCACCCTGCGGGCGTTCGCGTCTTCGACCACGAGCGACCAGCCGCCGGGGAGATCGAAGCGCTCCCCGGTCGTCGGGATGCGCTCGGCGAGGTGGATGCACAGCCCCGCGAGGGTGGTGTACCCCTCCCCCTCGGGGAGCTCGATGTCGAGGGTGCGCATGACCTCCCGCAGGGGCAGGCTCGCGGGCACGAGCACGCTGCCGTCGGCCTCGGGGGCGAGGGCGACGGGGGCGGGGTCCTGCTCCGAGAGGATGTCGCCCACGAGCTCTTCGAGGAGGTCTTCGACGGTGACCAGGCCGCGCACGGAGCCGCCCTCGTCGACCACGAAGATCATCGCCGCGCGCTCGGTCTGGAGCACCTTCAAGAGGTCCGCGGCGCGGGCGGAGACGGGCACGAAGCGCGCGGGGCGGAGGTGGTCGCGGATGGAGAAGCGCTCGGGCTCGAGCACCTGCGAGAGCACGTCCTTGAGCGCGACGTAGCCGATGATGTTGTCGGGCTGGGTGTCGTACACGGGCAGCCGCGCGTAGCGCCGCGGGCGCACCACCGCGCGCACGGCCTCGAGGTCCGCCCCCGCCGACACCATCACGAAATGGTGCCGGGGGACCATCACGTCGCTGGCCCGCAGCTCGCGAAAATCCAGGGCGCGCGAGGCGATCTCGCCGCTCTTGGGGTCGAGGGAGCCCTCCCGCGCGGCCTCTTCGACGAGCTCCTGGATCTCCTCGGGGGAGAGCCTCGCCTCGGAGAAGCTGGTGCTGTCGCCGAAGAGCTTGAGCACGCTGTTGCTGATCTTGGTGAGCAGCCACACCGCGGGCCGCACGGCCGTCGCCATGGCGCGCAGAAAGGGACCCATCGCCAGCGAGTACCGCTCCGCGTACCGCAGCGCGATCGACTTGGGGACCAGCTCCCCCACGACGATCTCGAGGCACGAGATGCCGACGATGACCAGCACGAGCGCCGCGGGCGCCGCCCAGGCCCCGACGCCGGGCACGCCCGCGAGGCGCTCGCTGAGCCCGTGCGCGATGCGCTCCCCGCCGAAGGCCGCCGCCGCGGTGCCCACGAGGGTGATCGCGATCTGCACCGTGGCGAGAAAGCGCTCCGGGCGGTGCCGCAGCCAGTGCACGGCCTCGGCGCCGCGGTGCCCGTCCTGCATGAGCTCGGCGATGCGCGTCTTGCGCACCGAGAGCACGGCGATCTCAGCCCCCGCGAACACACCGTTCAAGAGCATCAGCAGCAGGACGACGAGGAGCTCACGGGTCAAGGTCTGGCGGCCTCCATGGGGCTACAGGGTGTCACGGAGAGCGCGGGCGATGGCAAGGGTGATGCGCAGGCCCCCCGTCGAAGCCCGACGCGCGGCGTGCGCCTCCGCGCACCGTGCGCGCCGCGCGGGAGGGGTGCGTCTTGTGTGCCCCAGCGCTTGTTTCGTGGGGGATTCGTGCTCACGCTACTCACGCTCGACGACGCGGCGCAGCTTCGCGCCGGCCGCTCGCGCAGATGGAGCTCACGGGTCATGAAGAAGTTCGGTCGCCCCTCCAAGATCCCCGCCACGAACCTCGCCGCGCTGAAGATCACCGCGCCGCGCGAGACCCCCGCGTGTCAGTACTGCCAGGGCAACTGCGACGGCGGCTGCTTCTGACCCCCACGCTCCGCGCCGCCGCCCACCGCGGGCGCGCGGCGCGGACGCGTCCCCCGACGCTCACTTCAGCCCGCGCAGAGTCAGTCGCAGTCGGCGACCACCACGGTGACGCTGCCACCCTGGGTGACGCTCGTGAAGAACGCGCCGAAGAGGCCCGCGTCCGACGACACCTCGGCGCCGCCCATGACGCGCCTGCGCAGGTTGGGAAAACCGCTGGGGTTGCCCAGGTGATCGACGCACCCGCCGCCGGGGAGGTAGGTGCCGACGTCGGTGTAGAGCCACGCCACCCGACCGTCGGGCGCGCCGACGATGGCGGGCGTCCCCGTGCAGGTCGCGCAGGTCCAGTCGATGCTCGCGCCGACCCGCGTGCCGAACATGCCGCCGCTGAGAGAAGCCGTGGTGAGGTAGCTCCCGTCGCCGTAGCGGATCGCGTCGACGCAGACATGCGAGCCCGTGCGCGTCGTCGGGGTGTTGTACGAGACGACCACGAAGCGCGCGTAGGCGCCCGTCGAAAAGGTCTGCGTCGCGCTCGCGCTGCCCAGGAGCGTGTACCCCCGCGCGCGGTAGAAGTCCGCGCCCTGGTAGTACGGGGTGTTGTCGCCGCTCGCGGTCGTGAGGTCGGTGTCGCCGCCCCAGACCTGGTATCCGCGAAAGGGCGTCTCGGCGAGGCAGCCCGTGTCGGGCTCCGTCGAACTCGAGCAGCCGAGCGGCGCGAGCAGCGCCAGGAGCGCGGCGAGCTTCAAGAGCGGCCCGCCGCGGGCGTCGATCGCGCGCGGGTTCATGGCGACCTCGGGGCGAGACGGGTTGAGGTCAGCGCCCACCGCGGAGCCAGTCGGGCAGCGCCGAGGCGCCCCCTGGAGACGGCTTCGCGGCGCTGCGGCACTCGCAGCGCTGGGCCTTCGGCACGTCGCCGAGCACCTGCTCGATGTGGGCGCCGCACCCCGCGTAGGTGGGCTTGAGACACTGCGGGCACTTCACGCGTTGACACATAGGATGACCTCGACCTTCTCGTTCCGTAGAGCCAGCGGGGCGCCGGGAGGGTTCGGAGCGATCTTCGCCCTCAGCGAGCTCGGGGGGGCTGCATCGCGAGGATCGAGTCCTCGTCTCGGGCGAGGAGGGCCTTGAGCAGCGGGTGCTGGTAGTGCCGCTCGACGGTGATCGCGTAGAAGGTCTCGAAGATCCCGGGGACCACGCAGAGCTCCCGCAGCGAGCGCTCCCGCAGCTCGTCGCGCACCACCACCGTGGGGACCAGCGCCACCGCGTCGGTGTCGCGGGCGAGGAGCCGCAGCGTGGCCATGTCGTCGACCTCGGCGAGGACGCGCAGCGGCACCCCGCGCTGCTCGCAGAGCGCGTCGAACTCCATGCGAACGTCGCTCTCCGGGCCGGGCACCACCAGGGGCGCGTCGCGCAGGTCTTCGGGAAAGCGAAACGCCCGGCGCCGGCTCCACCGCGCCACCAGGCTCACGGGCTGCCGGGCGATGCGGCGGCAGCGCCAGGCCCGCGAGGGCTGCGCGGGCGGGCGGCGGTTCGAGAGCACCACGTCGAGGGCGTGCGTCGAGAGCCGCGCCAGGAGCGCGTCGAGGCCGTCAGACTCCAGCCGGAGCCGCACGTCGGGCTCCCGGAGCAGCGGGCTGATGAACGACTCCTGAAAGTTCCTCGACAGCGTCGCCACCGCGCCGACCCGGAGCGCGTGCGCGCGCCCGCGCCCCTGCTGGATCGTCGAGACCAGCTCGCCGCTCGTGGCGAAGATGTCGTCGGCGTAGCTCAGCGCGATGCGCCCCGCCTCCGTGAGCGCGAGGCCCCGGCGCTCGCGCGAGAACAACGCCTCGCCGAGCTGCTCCTCGAGCTGACGGATCTGCGACGAGAGCGCCGACTGCGCCACCCGAAGGCGCCGCGCCGCGCGCGTGAGGTTGCCGTCGTGGGCCACGGCCCAGAAGTAATGCAGGTGGTGGAGGTTGATCCGCGCGGTGTCCATACGTTCTCTCAGACAGAACGATAGTAGCGATATTCTGTGTTTTTCAAGAACCCAGGCAGGGGCTACTCCTCGGCCCCATGCACACAGTCTTCGAGTGGCCCCTGGCGCTGCAGGCGCTGACGCTGAGCGTGCCCGCGGTCTTCGCGGCGGGCGCCCTCGCGACCTCGCCCCGCGCCCCCCTGCGCGCCGCCACCGCGGCGAGCGCCGTGGCCCTCGCCCTCGCCCTGTGCCTCGGCGCCAGCGCCGCGGTCACCCCCGACGCGCTCCCCCGCGGCGCGGCCCTGCGCCTCGACCTGGTGACCCGCGCGATGCTGCTCCTGGTGACCTCCCTCGCGGTGGTCATCGCTCGCTTCTCGCGGAGCTACCTCGACGGCGACCCCGGCGCGGCGCGCTACGCCCGCGCGCTCCTCGCGACGCTGAGCGCGGTCACCACGCTGGTGGTGGCCAACCACCTCCTGCTCCTCGCCGCGGCGTGGACGGCGACGAGCGTCGCCCTGCACCAGCTCCTCACCTTCTACGACCGCCCGGCGGCGCTGCTCGCGGCGCACAAGAAGTTCCTCGTGAGCCGGCTCGCCGACGCGTGCCTGCTGGGCGCCATCGCGCTCACCCACCGCTGCGTCGGCAGCCTCGACCTCGACGCGGTGTACGCGTGGTCCGCGACGCACGCCGCCCGCTCGCCCGCGATGCAGCTCGCCGCGGGGCTCTTCGCCCTGGCCGCGTGCCTGAAGTCCGCGATGCTGCCCTTTCACGGCTGGCTCACGCAGGTCATGGAGGCGCCCACGCCGGTCTCCGCCCTGCTCCACGCGGGCGTGGTGAACCTCGGCGGGCTGCTGATGATCCGCCTCGCGCCGGTGATGACCCACGCGCCCGGCGCGCAGGCGCTCCTCGTCGTCGTCGGGATGACCACCGCCCTCATCGCCGCCCTCATCACCACCACGCGGGTGAGCGTGAAGGTCGCGCTGGCCTGGTCCACCTGCGCGCAGATGGGCTTCATGCTCGCGCAGTGCGGCCTGGGCGCGTGGCACCTCGCGCTGCTCCACCTCCTCGCGCACTCGCTCTACAAGGCCCACGCGTTTCTCAGCGCGGGCGGCGCCGTCGAGGCCTGGCGCCTGGGCGCCCTCTCCCCCGCGCGGGCGCCGGTCACCCTCGCGGCCCTCGCGCGCGGCGCGGCGATCTCCCTCACGGTGACCGCGGGCGCGCTCGCCGTGGCCGCCCTCGCGGGCCGCGCGCTGCCCCTCGAGGTCGCCGCGAGCGCGCTCCTCTTCGCCCTCTCCCTCGCCCCCTCCCTCGGCGCCGACCGCGCGCTCCTCCTGCGCGCCGCCGGGGTGGCGGGGATGTACTTCGCCTGGCACGCCCTCGCGGCGCGGGCCCTCCCCCCCGCGGGCGCCCCCTCGGCGCTCGGGTGGGCCTTCGTCGCGGCGGGCTTCACCGCGCTCTTCGCGGTGCAGTCGGTGCTCGCGGCGCGGCCCCGCGGTGGCCTCGCCCGCGCGCTGCACCCCTGGCTCTTCGCGGGGATGCACCTCGACGAGGCCTTCACCCGAATTACCTTCCGCGCGTGGCCGCCGAGGCTCCGGCCCCACGCCTCAGACGCCCGCGTCGCCGTCGCCGAGAGCCTGGAGGCGTGACCGTGGAGACCGCCCTGCCCCCGCGAGCCCAGCGCACCGAGACCCTCGACGACGCGATCGCCGCGGCCTGCGCCCGCGTGGCGCCGACCTGGCCCCTCGACCGCTTCATCGCCGTCAACCCGTTCTGGGAGATGACCGACCGGCCCATGACCGAGGTCGCCGCGGAGCTCCTCGCGCGCTCGGGCGCCCGGCTGCTCATGCCCCGCGCCTGGTACCGCCGCGAGCGCGACGAGGGCCGCCTGCGCGACGAGGACCTCCGCGCCGCCCTCGCCCGCGCCGGGTGGCCCACCACCCTCGGCGCGCTGCTGCACCAGCTCTCCCAGGACGCCGCCGCGACGCCCGTGCGCGCGAGGGTGGTGGACGTGGTCGACGCCGGGCGCGACCTGCGCCACGCGCTCTCGTGGCGCGAATTCGTGGTCCACGGCCTGAGCCAGTTCTGCGCCGCGTTCTTCGACGAGGGGCAGGCGTCGCTGGGCCCCGACCGCGAGGGCGGGCTCTACGCGAGCTGGCTCCGCCACGCGCGGGTCGACCGCTCCCCCGCGCTGCTCATGGGCCTGCGCGACGGGCGCGCCCTCGTCGACGCGCTGCCCGCGACCGCGCGGGCGATGATCGCCGAGGGCCTCGCCGAGCTCGACGTGCCCGACGACGAGCGCGCCGCGTACCTCTCCACCCTGCTCCTCGACCTCAACGGCTGGGCCTCGTGGTGCATGTACCGCCGCTGGACCGCGCGCCTCGAGGGCGGCGACGACGACCTCATCGTCGACCTCCTCGCCATGCGCCTCGCCTGGGAGCGCATGCTGCTCCGAGACGGCGGCCCGCGCCTCGCCCAGCGCTGGCAGCTCGCCGTCGCCGACTGGCCCCGCGTCGACCGCCTCGCCCGCGCCGCCCTGCGCGACGACTGGATCCTCCAGCGCGCCGTCGAGGTCGCCTGGCAGCGCGGCGCCTGCGAGGCGCTCTCGACGCCCGCGCCCGCCGCCCCGGCGCGCGAGGTCGAGGCCCAGGTCGCCCTCTGCATCGACGTGCGCTCCGAGGTGCTCCGACGCGCCCTCGAGGCGCGCGCGCCCGGCGTGCAGACCCTCGGGTTCGCAGGCTTCTTCGGCGTCCCTGGGGAGTACCTCCCGCTGGGCGCGGCGCGGGCGAGGCCGCAGCTCCCGGGGCTCCTCGCGCCTCGCGTGCGCATCACCGACGCGGGCGTCGACGACCGCGACGCGAGCGCCCGCGGGGGTCGCCTCGCGCGCGCGCTGGGCTGGCGCGGGTTCAAGACCGGCGCGGTCTCGACCTTCACCTTCGTCGAGTCGATGGGGCTGACCTACCTCGCGCAGCTCTTCGCCGACGGCTTCGGGCTCTCGCGCGCGGGCGACGGCGACGAGGCCGGGCTCGGCCGCGACGCGCGGGCGCGACGCAAGCCCCGGCTCACCCACGACGCGAGCGGCGCGCCGCTGAGCGTGGGGGCGAAGGCTGAGCTGGCCGCGGGGATCCTCCGCGGCATGAGCCTCACCCGGGGCTTCGCGCCGCTGGTGCTGCTCCTCGGGCACGGGAGCGAGACGCGCAACAACCCCCACGCCGCGGGCCTCGACTGCGGCGCCTGCTGCGGCCAGCGGGGCGACGTCAACGCCCGCGCCGCCGCGGCGCTGCTCAACGAGCCCGAGGTGCGTATCGCGCTGCGAGAGAAGGGGATCGACGTGCCCGAAGGCACGCGCTTCGTCGCCGGGATGCACCACACGACCACCGACGAGGTCGCGCTCTATGACCTCGACGAGCTCCCCGAGACGCACGCCGACGCGCTGCGGGCGATGCGCGAGCGCCTCGCCGACGCGGGGGCCTCGGCGCGGGTCGAGCGGGCGACGCGGCTCGGCATGGCGCCCGCGGGCGGCGCGTCGACCGACGCGGCCTTTCGCGCGCGCGGCCGGGACTGGGCGCAGGTCAGGCCGGAGTGGGGCCTCGCGAACAACGCCGCGTTCATCGCCGCGCCGAGGGAGCGCACCCGCGGCGTCGACCTCGAGGGCCGCGCGTTTCTGCACGAGTACCGCGCCGACCAGGACGAGGGCTTCGCGGTGCTCGAGCAGATCATGACCGCGCCCCTGGTGGTCGCGCACTGGATCAACCTCCAGTACTACGCGTCGACCGTCGACAACGCGCGCTACGGCAGCGGCGACAAGGCGCTGCACAACGTGGTGGGCGGGCGCATCGGGGTCTTCGAGGGCAACGGGGGCGACCTCCGCGTCGGCCTGCCGATGCAGTGCCTCCACGACGGCGCGCGGTGGGTGCACACGCCCCTGCGGCTGAGCGTGTTCCTCGAGGCGCCGCGCGAGGCCATCGAGGCCGTGCTGGCGAAGCACCCGAAGGTGCGCGCGCTGATCGAGAACGAGTGGCTCGACCTGTTTCAGATCGAAGGCGACCCAGGCACCGTGCGGGCGTTCCGCGGGGGGCGGTGGGCGCGAGGAGGAGAGGACGCATGAACGCCCACCCCAGCAGGCTGCGGCGCACGATCGCCCTGCGCCCGGCGCGAGACGAGCGCGAGGAGTGCCCCCCGATGACGATGCTGATCGTCGTGCGAGACCCCGTCGCCCTCCGCGCCGCGGCGGCGTACCTCGCGCACCGACGCGGATACGACAGCGACGCCGGGCTCTCGGGCGAGGTGCTGGGCGTGTGGCAGCGCCCGCGCCTCGACGCGGGGCTCCCGCTCTGGAGGGGCTACGACGGCCCGGGCGAAGCGCCTCGCGGCGGGGCCACGGTGGGGCTGCGGCAGTCGTTCACCATGGCGGCGATGTGGTCGCTCTGCTGGCTCGACGGCGCGCCCCTGCGCGAGGTCGAGGGCCGCCAGGCGCGGCGACTCGCGGTGCTCGAGCACCTGATCGAGCGGGTGACGGGGGTGACGCCGCTGCGGCAGAGCGGCCCCTTCGTGCCGGTCTTCGACGAGGACGAGCCCTGCGAGGAGCTCCTGGAGGCGCTGCGCGCGCGCCACCCGCGGCTGGTGTCGTCGTACTCCCTCCGCGCCGACCTGGCCGGGGCCGGTCAGGCCCAGGAGATCGCGTAGTCGACGGAGTGCCCGATGCGCTGGGAGAAGCGGGCGATCGAGCGCGCGGCCATGCGCTCGCTCGCGCCCACGGGGACCCGCGAGGCGAGCCACGCGCCCACCCCCTGGCGCTCGCCCTCGAGGCGCCGCGGACCTGAGGCCGGCGTGTACTCGACGCGCGCCTCGCGCTTCTTGCAGCGGTCCAAGAGGTCGTAGAGGTCGCGAAAGAGGATGAACGAGGTGTCGCTCTGGTGCGCCGACCAGTTCGCCGCGGGGAGAAAGTCCACGAGGTGAATGAGCTGGTAGTTGAGGGCGATCCAGAGGTCCTCGCCGCTCATTTCGAGGGGCGCGTTGTCGATCACGCGGTGAAAGCGGATCGAGCGCAGCGCGTCGAGGCGGTGGAGGTTGTCGCGAATCTCCTGGCGCAGCCGCCCCACCCACAGGAGCCGCAGGATCGAGGGGAAGGCCTCGGTGTGCGTCCACTCGAAGGGGGTCATGAGCGCGCGCAGCGTCGGGATCTTGTCGGCCGACATCGCGAAGGTGTTGGTCCCCGTGCCCAGGATCGAGTGCAGCAGCAGCACCAGCGGCGAGCGCTCGGAGTAGTGCTGCACGCCGTACTCGAAGCAGAAGTACAGGTGATCGAGGAACGACCCGTCGGCGTGCTCGACGTCGAAGTCGCACTCGTCGACGAGAAAGCGCAGGAGCTCGGGGCTCACCTCGGGCAGGGGGTGGGCGGCGCGGGCGGCGTCGTACTCCGCCTGCACCGCGCGGGCGGCGGCGGCGTGCCAGCGCGCCTCGCGACCCACGCGCGCCGCCATCACGAAGCGCGAGACGCTCCCCTCGAGGGTCTTGAAGATGGTGCGGTCGAGGTCAAAGTTCGGGATCGGCTCGACGCGCAGGCGGCCCGTGTGATCGAGGGCCGCGCCGCGCGCGATGGCGGCCTTGCGCTGGTAGCTGGGATCGGGACGCTCGGCGGCGGACTGCTTCATAAGACCTTCGCTCCAGGCGCGGTTGTAGTACCTCTTCGCGGGGGATGGGAGCGGTTTGTCGCGAGCGGCGCGGCCGCGCGCCCCTCCTCCCGCCTCGGCGTCACCCCGAGGCGCGGCGGCGATGAAGACGAGCGCCGAGGCTCACCGCGCGCCGTCGACGATGCGCAGAAAATTCCCGCTGAACATCGCGTCGCGCTCCGCGGAGGTGACGGGCATACGCTCGACCCATCGCCGGATGGCGCCGTAGTCGTAGCTCCCGTCTTCGGCGTGAAAGCCGTAGGGCGCGTCGGTGCCGTACAAGCAGCGCTCGGGCCCCATCGCGGCCACCGCGGCGCGCGCGAGGCGCTCGTCGATGTACGGGCTCGAGAGGTCGACGTGCAGGTTCGGGCAGCTCCGCGCGTGCGCCCAGAGGTCCTGGTAGAAGGGGAAGCCCGCGTGCGCGGCGATGACCACGAGCTTCGGAAAGCGCGCCGCGATGGCCCGATGGTCGCCCCGGCGCCCGAAGCCCAGGTGAATCAGCACCGGCAACCGCAGCGACTCCGCCCGCGCGAGGATCGGGTCGAGGGCGTCGACCGTGTAGTCGTGCCAGTGGGGGTGGAGCTTGACCCCGATCATCCCCGGCACGGCGCGCCAGCGCTCCAGCGCGTCGAGGGGGTCGGTGGCGCCGCGGGGGTTGAGAAAGATCCATCCCAGAAAGCGGTCGGGGTGCCTCGCGACGACCTCGGCGACGGAGGCGTTGTCGGGCTCGCGGTAGATGCGATGCACCCTCGCGCCCAGCCGCAGGTCGCCCGAGCGCGTGAGCGTCGCGCGGTGCACGGCCTCGGCGAGGGGGCGGGTGACCCGAGACGACATCAGCGCGCGCATCGCCGAGAGCAGCCGCTCCGGCGTGTGCGGCAGGGGGTCGTTCATCGCGGGGATGAGCGCGACCCGCGAGACGCCCGCGGCGTCCATCTTCGCGAGCGCGCCGTCGAGGTCGAGCATGCGAGGCTCGAAGTGCGCGTGGCTGTCGACGATCACCGCGCGAGTGTTCACCGCGCCGAGGTGAAACGCGAGGGGCGCTACGCTCGGGTGAGCACCGCGACCCGGCGCCCGAGGGCCCACCCCGCCTCGACGCGCACGCGGTCGTCCTCGTACGCGGCGCGCTGGAGAAAGCCCTGGGCCTCTTCGAAGCTCACCAGGGTGCCGTCGGGCAGCAGGCACTCCCCCGAGGCGCGCCCGCCGAAGACCTCGTAGAGATCGTTCCACGCGTCGATCCAGCGCTGCTCGCGCTCGGCGTTGCTGGGCGAACGCGTCACGCCGGGCAGCATCGCACCTCGCGGCGAGCGGGTGAATTTCCCCCGCGCCGATCTCCCCGCGACGAGGCACGATCGCCCCATGGCCCTCCCCGACCTCGCGCCCCTCGCGGGCCTCACGCCCGACGCGCTCGCGGACCTTCGCCAGGCGATCGCCGCCGCCGGATACACCGCCGCGCGGCTCGACGAGGCGCAGTCGGTCGCGCCCTCTCCGCTGCGCCTCGCGAGCGGGCCGGTGGTCCGCGCGTGGCTGACCCGACGCGGCGACGCGGGCGCGACGCTCGCGCGGCTCTTCGCCTTCGACGACGCGGTGCCCGCCGAGGCGCTCCGCGCCGCCCTCCCCGACGAGCTCGTCGAGGCCCTGTCTGACGCAGGAGTGCTTGCGCGAGAGGGAGATCGGATTCGCGCGCGGTACCTCCTCACGCCCATGGAGGACGGCCCCCTGGTGCTCTCCGACCCGCTCTGGGCGGGCGACGCCGCGGTGATGGGGACCAGCGCGGGCACGGCCTTCGTCGCGCGCACGATCCCTCGGCCCTTCGACGGCTCGCTCCTCGACGTGGGCTGCGGCGCGGGGAGCCTGGCGCTCGTCGCGGCGATGCGGGGCGCGCGCAGGGTCCTCGGCGTCGACATCAACCCCCGCGCGGTCGAGCTCGCGCGCTTCAACGCCGCGCTCAACGGCGTCGCCGCGGAGTTTCGCGCGGGCGACCTCACCGCGCCCGCCGCGGGCGAGCGCTTCGACCGCGTGGTCGCGCAGCCGCCCTTCGTCGCGCGCCCCGCCGGCGTCGGCGAGATCACCTTCCTCCACGGCGGAACCTACGGCGACGAGCTCGCCCTGCGGCTCCTCGGCGAGTGCCCCGGCGCGCTCGCGCCCGGTGGCGTCGCGACGGCGCTCTTTCAGTCCCCGGTCCGCGCGAACGCCTCGGTGTTCTCACGAATTCGCGAGGCCCTCGGCGCCGCCGACGGGACCCTCGACCTGGTCGCGCTGCGCATGCAGGGGGGCTCGCCGGCGCTGCAGGCGATGGTCTTCGCGTCGCACGAGAGCGATGGGTTCGACGCGCGCTACGAGGCCGCCGTTCGCCGCTACCTCGACCACTTCGCCGCCCTCGACGCGCGCGAGGTCGAGGGGGTCTTCGCCGTGCTCACCCGCCCCGACGCCGCGTCCGAGTCGTCGCGTCGCTACGGGGCGTCTCTCCCCTCCGCGCACGCCGCGCTCACCGCCGCGGAGCTCGACGCGCTGCGCGCGCGCCTCGCCCTCTCCGCCGCCGACGACGTCGCGCTGCTCCGCGCGGGGGTCGTCCTCGGCGCGGGGCTGCGGGTGGTCACCGAGCGCGCGTCGGTCGCGCGAGACGCGCCGCAGCGATGGAGCCTGCGCCTCGACCCCCGCGCCGTGGCCGTCGAGGGAGAGGTCAGCGCCGACGAGCTCGAGCGCCTGCGCGCCTTCGAGGGCGCCGCCACCGTCGAGCGCGCGCTCATCGCCTACGCCCGCGCGCGCCGACGATCGCCCCCGCAGCTCCGCGACGAGTTTCTGCCGTGGGTGCGCGGCGCGCTCGTGGCGGGCACCCTCGCCGCGGGCTGAGGCGCGCGCCGCGAACCGTCCCATCGCCGCGGGACGCGGGGTAGACTCCCTCGCCGTGAGCCCCGACCCACTGCAGCCTGGGACCCTCTTCGCGAACGACTGCGTGGTCCAGCGCCCCCTCGCCGAGGGCGGCATGGGCGCGGTGTACGTCGCGCGGCGGCGCTCGACGGGCAAGGAGCGCGCGCTGAAGGTGCTGCTCCCCAGCGTGGCGAGCGACGCGACGGGCACCCCGTGGCTCGCGAGGGAGCGGCTCCAGGGAGAGACCCTCGGCGCGCGCGTGGCGCGGGACGGCGCGAGGAGCCCCAGCGACACCGCCGCGCTCTTCGAGCAGCTCGACGACGCCCTCCGCCGCGCCCACGCCGCGGGCGTGGTGCACAGGGACCTCAAGTCCGACAACGTGTTCATCGTCCCGTCGCCGCTCAAGGGCCTCCCCTTCGTGGTGAAGGTGCTCGATTCTGGCATCTCGACATGGATCTCCGCGAACCGCACGGCGGCGACCTCGACCCGCGCCATCGGATCGCCCCTGTGAACATGACGCGCGCCGCCCACCTCCTCGCCCTGTGCCTCGCCCCCGCCACGCTCCACGCGCAGACCATCGCGTCGCGCAGCGAGTCGACGCCCTTCGCGGGCGTGCGCGTGGTGACCGGCCGCACCGCGTCTCCCACCACGGATTTCGTCGCGGCCTACGTGTCGCTCTGCACGAACTACGTCCACGTCGCGGCGACGCGCGCGCCGTCGGCGCTCTCTCGCACCAGCGCCTGGGCCAGCGGCGCGGGCGTGCAGCTCGCGGTGAACGGAGACTTCTTCGTGACCGGGCCGCGCGTGTACGGCTACGCCGTGGGCGGCGGCGCGCCCTGGCCCCTGCGTCAGATGGGGGTCGACCCGGCGGTGTCGGGCGAGTGGTACTACCGGCGCTACGGGTGGATCGGCTTCGGGCCGGGCCTGGTGGAATTCTCGCACACCGAGTTCGTGAAGCAGCGCGCCGCGGCGATGGGGGTGCGCGACGGGTGGCGGCCCACGACGGTGACCACGGCCATCCCGCCGGGGATCACCGCGCTCGTGAGCGGCTTTCCCGAGCTCGTGACCGAGGGGCGACGCGTGACCTGCTCGAGCCCCACCGCGAGCAGTTGCTTCCCCGACCGGAGCGACATGCGCGCGCGCCACCCGCGCACCGCGATGGGCCTCACCCAGGACCGTCGCACCTTCATCCTGCTGACCGTCGACGGGCGCAGCACCCGCAGCGCCGGGATGTACGGGACCGAGCTCGCCCGGCTGATGGAGCTCCTCGGGGCCTACCAGGCCTTCAACCTCGACGGCGGCGGCTCGAGCACCTTCTGGCAGCGCGGCGTCGGCGTGCGCAACCGCCCCTCCGACGGCGCCGAGCGCTCCGTCGCGAACCACTGGGGCGTCTTCGCCGGATCGAGCAACGGCCGCCCGCGCGCCCCAGGGAGCTGCTACACGCCCCCCGCCCCCGACGCGGGCGTGCGCGACGCCGCCGCGGACGTCCCCCGCGACGTGCTCACGGACGTCCCCCGCGACGCGCTCACGGACGTCCCGCGCGACGTGCTCACGGACGTCCCGCGCGACGCGCTCACGGACGTCCCGCGCGATGTGCTCACGAGCCTCGACGTCGTCGCGATCGACGCGGGCGATGACGTCCCCGAGCCGGCAGACGACGCGCCCAGAGAGGACATCCCCGAGTTCGTCGAAGACGCCTCGCGCGCAGAGGCTCCTGACGCGGGCGAGACGCCCGACCTCGAAGAGACTCCAGGGTGCGGCTGTCGCGCGGGCGCGACCCGGACAGGCGGGTCATGGATCCTCGGCGCGCTGGTCCTCTGGGGCGCGAGCCGTCGCAGGCGCGGTCAGCTCGCTCGCAGCGCCTCGCGGAGCCTCCGCGGGACCACCACGCGCAGCGGGGTCACCGCGGGCGCGAGGGCGAGCAGCGCGCGGTCGAGGGTCACGAGGTAGTCCGCGCCCGCCGTCACCGCGAGCTCGAGGAACTTCTGGTCGTCCGGATCCCCGCAGCGCGGGAGCGCGGCGCGAGGCTCGGCGTGAGCGATCACCTCGGCGAGGCGGGCATAGCGCGAGACAGCTTCGAGCCGGGCGCCTTCGTCGAGGCGAAGCGAGGCAGAGGCCACGACGCGGCGGTACTCGTCGAGGCAGTCGCCGCGGGTGACACAGCGCACGCGCCCGTCCTCGACCGCCTCGCGCAGCGCGGCGAAGCGCCCTCCCCCGAAGGCGAAGAGCGAGAGCAGCACGTTCGTGTCGAAGACCGCGCGGAGAGGCACTCGCGTAGATCTCACACGCGTCGCCCCCTCCGCGCCACCGCGCCACGGTCTCGAGCACGTGAGAACCATCGCGCCCGGTGGAGTACTCTCCCCACCGCGCTGATGCACTGTCCACGCTGCGCCGCCTCGATGGAAGACTTTCGCACCGAGGAGGGCGTCACCCTCGACCTCTGCGCGCGCTGCCGGAGCGTGTGGTTCGACGCTGGCGAGATGGCCGCGACCCTCGGCACCGCCGACGACCTCCCCGCCCTCGCCGACACCGACTCCGACGCGGCGGCGAGCACGCTGCCCTGCCCGCGATGCCCCGGCGCGACGCTCACGGTGATCCCCTACGCCCGCGGCGTGGCCGTGACGGTCGCGACCTGCGCGCTCTGCGGCGGCGCGCTCTCGTCCCTCCCTGAGCTCCCGGCGCTGCGCGGCGCGGCGATGGCGTTTCGCCCCTCACGCGCCCTCGCGCGCGGCGGCGCCAACGACCTCGCGTCGACGGCGCGGCGCTTCGCCGGGCTCACCGGGCTCACCGTGAAGCAACGGCGCCGCTGGCTCGAGATGCTCACGGGGTGGGAGACGCCCAACGAGTACGCCGTGCTCCGCAGCACCGGCGGCGTGGCCTTTCACGTCGTCGAGCAGACCGAGGGATTCTGGCACGCCCTGCGGCGCGTGCTGCTCGGCCCCTGGCGGCCCTTCGAGGCGCACGTCGAGGACATGGCGCGGGGCACCCTCGCGATGCGCCTGGTGCGTCCCTGGCGGTGGTTCTTCCCCGAGCTCACGCTCTGCGACCCCGAGGGGCGGCCGCTGGTGCGCATCCGCAACCGCTGGAGCTGGATCCACCGACGCTACGAGGTCACCGACGTCGCCGGGCGGCTCATGGGCGAGGTCACCGGAAAGCTCTACCGACCGTGGACCTTCGAGATCCGCAGCGACGAGCGCGTCGTCGCGACGGTGCGCAAGGTGTGGTCGGGGCTGCTCACCGAGGCCCTCTCCGACGCCGACAACTACTCGGTGACCTTCGAGCCCGACGCCCCCGAGCACTGGAAGCCCATCGCCCTCGCCGTCGCCGTGCTCGTCGACACGGTGCACTTCGAGAGCGCCAACCGCTGACCCCCCGCGCACTTCAAGGCCTGGGTGCTTCTAGCGCCTCGTCGTTCGCGGAGAGACGGGGGCGTCGTTCGCGGCGGGGGCAGCCTCTCCGCCTGCGACGACTCCCCTGAAAATGTCTGAAAATGATCGTGCGCACCCGACCACGCACCCCACCGTGCGTAGCATCACGCCGATGTCCTGCGACACCTGCGCGCCCTACTTCGCCCACCCCGAGCTGCTCACCCTGGGGCGCGAGCGCTCCCCCGCGGAGCGAGCCCTCGTCGAGCGCCTCGAGGCGGTGTGGGAGGAGCTGAGATCGTGGCGCGAGAACCCCACCTCGGGGCTCTACGTCGAGCGCCGCGAGCTGCGCTGCCGCGCCTGCGAGCAGCGCGCGGAGACCAGCGACGACGCGTGGTACGGCGGGGAGTTTCGCGCGATCCCCGCCCGGTGACCCCGGCGCGGGTCTCCTGCGCAACGCCGGGCGTTTCCCGCTACCCTCTGCGGTCATGGGAACCCGCACCCTCCTGCGTCACGTCGCCCCCCTCGCCGCCGAGCTCTTCGAGGCCGCGCCCCCCGCGGGCGATCCCCCGCGCTCCTGGCGAGAGGGACACACCTCCGAGGCCGCGCGCGCGCTCTCGGCGGTGATCGAGGGCGCCTGGCTCGTGGCCCGCATCGACGGCAGCGTCGACCGCGCGGAGTCGGGCCTCCTCGCCGACGCCGTGAGCGCCCTCACCCGCGGCGGGTTCACCTCGCAGGACGTCGACGACGTGCTCGACGCCGCCGCGGCCATGCTCCTGCGCGAGGGCCTCGAGGCCCGCTGCCTCGCCGTGGGCGCCACCCTGGCCGAGCGCGACGCCGCGCAGCTCGGGATGCGCGTGCTCCTCGCCGTCGCGGCGGTGTCAGACGGCGTGAGCATCGCCGAGCGCGTGGCGGTGCGCGCCATCGGCGCCGCCGCGGGGCTGAGCGACGTCGAGCTCGAGGCCCTGCGCCGCGAGACCCTCGCCGAGCTCGCCGCGCCGGAGTGAATCTCCTTGCGCTGGAGCGACATCGAAGACGGCGCGTGGCGCGGGATCCGCGCGGAGGTCGACCGCGACGAGCTCCCCCCGCGCCCCGCGTGGCGCACCGAGGTCGCCCGCGGAGGGCGCGCGCGCGTCGTCGCGGGAGACTCGGTGCGGTGGTGGGCGCGTCAGGACCAGCGCTGGCGCTCGATCACGCTCCTGCGCGGCGAGGCCCTCACGCCCGAGGCCGCGGTGGTCCCGCCGGTGCGGGCGAGCGACCTGCGCGCGTGCGCCCACGCGCCGGGCACGGTGGCGTGGTGGAGGCACTGGTCGAGGTGGTTTCTCCGCGCGCTGATCGCGTCGCCGCGCTCGGTGATGCACCCCGGCGCGTGGTGGGCCACACCCCTCGAGTCTGACGAGCTCCCTTGGCTGCCGGTGCTCGACGGCGCGCGCCCGCGCAGCGCGCCCTCCGTTCGGTGGAGCTCGAGCCGACGCGCCCTCCGACGCGTCGACGGACCACCGTGGCGCGAGGCGACCTGGGACGAGAATTGGTGCCTCCACGGCTCCGAGGCGCTGCTGCCGATGCGCCCGGCGTCGCCGCCCGACCGCGCCCGCGTGAAGTCATGGCGCAAGCGCGCCCGCGAAGGAACCCTCCCCCCGGTGCTGGTGCACTTCGTGTCGGCGCTGGACATGCACGCGCTGCTCGACGGCCACGACCGCCTCGTCGCCGCGCGGGAGGAGGGCGTCGCGATCCCCTGGCTCCGGGTGAACGCGCTGCGCTTCGACCGCTTCGCCCTCGACCCGGGGAGGCAGGCCGGCGTCGTCGCCGAGGTGCAGCGGCGGAGCGACGCGAACCAGCCGCTGCCGACGTCGCGCGTGAACGAGCTCTACCTCCAGGCCTTTGACGACCGCCCCTGGCCCCGCGCGGTGTGCGTGGGGCGCGCGGTCCCCGGCGGCGCCGCGCGGTGGGACGCCGAGGTGCGCGCTCGCCTCGACGCGCTGGGTCTCTCGCGCGAAGGACCGCTGCTCCGCGCGTGACCCCTCAGCGCCGCGCGGCGCGACGCGCGGCCACGCGCGCGGGGAAGTTCGCCTCCACCGCCGCGACCGCCGGCTGCGCCGCGGGCTTCGTCGCGTCGAGCAGCGCGTCGACGGCCTCGTCGGTGTCGACCTGCGCGAGGAGGTTGTACAGGTAGCGCTGCTTCGGCGTCTCGCGGGTGCGAGGCAGCACCGCGAGCAGCGCGGGCACCGCGCGGGGACCCGCCGCGGCGAGGAGCGAGACCGCCGTGCGCTCGAACTCCGTGAAGAAGTACTCCAGCGCGACGTAGGTGAGCCGCGAGGGGTCGCGCACGCTCGCGCTGAGCACGGGAAAGAGCGTGTGCCCCTTCGTCCCCGTGAGCGACTCGGCCCACTCGGGCCGCTCGGGGAACGAGAAGGCCACGAGGTGACACACCAGCGGATCGCCTTGCGCCATAAGGGCTTCTGCGCGCCCGACGCACTCCCGCCACGCGGCCTCGGGCGCCGCCGCGAGGTGCTCGCGCAGGCGCAGCCACGCGCGGCACTCGTCGTTGACGAAGTGCATCGAGAGGTGCCGCTCACCCGCCACCGCCTCGGCGATCTGATCGACCCGGAGGTAGCGACAGTCGACGTGCCCCCCGCGAATCAGGGTGAGCGTGTTCGCGTGGACCGAGGCGCTCGTCGGCCCGGTGCCGTATCCCCGGCGGGGCTTCGGGGTGGGGCTGAGGGCGAGCATCGGCGCGCCCTGCGCGTGCGCGATGGTGAACGCCGCCGCGAGCGCGTCGAGGGCGAAGGGGACGCCGAAGCTCGCCACCCACAGGTCGACCAGGCGCGCCGCGAAGCTCTCCGCGCGAAACATCTCGCCCGGCACGGCGAGCTGAAAGGCCAGCGCGGCGACCTCGACCGAGGGGCGCACGGTGACGTCTCCGTCGAGCCAGGCGCGGGCGTCGGCGAGGCCGGCGTGCAGGGCCGCGTCGGCGCCGGGCGCCCGCGCGCCCGCCTCGAAGTGCCCCCACCACGCGGCGGCGTTGGCCCGCAGGTCGTCGACGATGGCCGAGGCGGCCTCGACCTTCGGCGCCTTGAGCCCCAGCTCCCGACGCGGAAACACCTTCTTCAAGAGCGCGGGCGTCCACCGCACGACCCCCTCGGGGTCGCCCAACGGAAACACCGGCCCCACCGCGCTCGCCGCCGCCTTCTTCGCCATGACCCGCGGGATAGTCTCCGCGCGCGCCCCTCGTCAACACGCCTACCCGGCGCCGTCGCTTTCGTGCGAGACCGCGGCGATGGAGCTCAAGGTCCCCCTCGGCGTCTCTGACTTTCGGGTGCGCGCGTACGAGGCCGACGCCCGCGGGGCGCTGTCTCTCCCGGCGCTCTGCGACCTCCTGCAAGAGGCCGCCGACCGCCACGCGTCGCAGTTCGGCGCCGCCGTCGACCAGCTCGCGCAGGCCCACGGCGAGACCTGGGTGCTCCACCGCCTCGCCGTGCGCGTGCACCGCGCGCCCCGCTGGCGCGAGGCGGTCCGCGTCGAGACGTGGCCCTGCGGCAAAGAGCGGCTCTACACCGTGCGCGAGTACCGCGCCCTCGACGCCGACGGCGCGCTGCTCGCCGAGGCCGCCAGCGCCTGGCTCGTGATGGACCTCGCCTCCCGCCGCCTCGCCCGCGCCCCCCGCACGCCCCTCGGCTGGCACAGCGAGCGCGGGAGGTCCTGGCCCGACGCGTTCACCTCGCGGCTCCCCGCGGTGCCCGCCGACGCCCCCGCGATCGAGCTCGACGTGCGCCGCGGCGACATCGACGTGAACGGCCACGTCAACCACGTTCACTACGTGTCGTGGGCCCTCGAGGCCGCCCCCGAGGCGCTCTGGCGCGGCGCGGCGCCGGTCTTCGTGAGCGTCGAGTACCTCGCCGAAGTCGTTGCGGGAGAGCGGGTTCGGGTGCGCTGCGCCGTCGACGCGGAGGGCGCGCTGGCCTGCGAGATGACCCACGCCGAGACGGGGCGGGTGCTCGCGCGGGCGCTCACGCGCTGGGCGGCGTGCGCTTGATCTCGCGCGCGGGCTTTGGAGTATCGTGATCGCGTGAAGCTCACGAGGTTCTGGGCGCGCGGATATCGCAGCCTCCGAGATGTCACCCTCGATCCCCTCGGGGATTTCAATGTCTTTTACGGGCCGAACGGGAGCGGCAAGAGCAACGTGGTGCGCGGCGTCGAGACGCTGGTGCGCGCCGCCGAGGTGTGGACGGAGCACGAGCGCCCCGGGACCTCACGCTTCGCCGCTTCGCTCGCCAGGCGCGACGTGCTTCACGCAGACGATCGCCACCGCGGCGCGCGCCCTGAGGTCACGAGCACCGTGCTCGGGCTGGAGGCGATCGCGCAGGACGACCCCCGAGAGCTCGACCTCGCCCTTGGGCGGATCGTTCACTCCACGCTCCTGCTTGAGCTCACGGTCGATTGGAACGGATCTCGCCCCTTCGGCGCCTCCCTCCGCGTCGAGTTCGACGGAGAGCCCTGGGAGGACGCGGAGCGCGCGGCGAAGGCGATCGAGCCTGGCGCCTCCGCGCGTCTGACCCTCGCGCGCCTCGTGCGACGGCTCTTCTGGACCGTCAGCGCAGACCGGGCGCTGCGCGACGAGAGCCTCTCCCTGGAGCCGCCGGTATCCGCCGGCAATCACGGGGAGAGCGACGACGATCCGTCCGCCTCGGCCCCACCGTCTCCGATCTACGAGGCCCTTCGCGCGGGCCACCTCCAGACGGCGATCTTTCACGCCAAGAACGACTGGGACCGAGAGAACCGAGCGCGCTTCGACCACCTCCGCGCGCTCGTCGCGAGGACGCTCGACCTCCCCGAGATCGACGTGGGTCGCGACCCCGTCAGCGGGCTGATCGAGCTCCGTCAGCCGCTCCGCGCCGACCCCACCCGTGAGGACATCTCGCTCCGCAGCGCGGGCCTCGGCGTCGAGCAGCTCGTGGCGATCGTCGCGTCGATCATGTTCTCGCGCAGCGCGATCGTCGCCGTCGAGGAGCCCGAGGCGCACCTGCACGCGCCCACGACAGGCCGAAGCCTCCGCGCCTTGCTCAAGGGGCTCGTGGAGCCCTCCGACGGGGCGCCGAGGCTGCTCCACCAGCTCTTCATCGCGACCCACTCCAACTTGTTCGACCTGGACCCCCACGGATACTGGGATGTCTCCCTGAAGGACGGCGCGACGGCCATTCGTCGAGGCGCGCTGCACGAGCTGTACGCGCACCACCTCTACGAGCCAGGACCCGCGAAGCGCCTCCTCGCCAGCGCGCTTGAGCAGTTCGGGGAGGAGGTCGTCTTTCGCTCGAAGGACGGGCGACGCATCGGCACCGCGGAGATGCTCCGCCGCCTCGACGAGGACGACGAGATCGCCATGGAGTTCGTGCGAGACATGCACGCCGCGGCCCTCGCGACCCTTCGCGTTCGGGCGCAACGCGAGGGCGATCCTCGGTGAGCGTCGTGATCCTCGACGCCGACGCGCCCGACGACGAGGCGCTGGAGAACAGCCACTGGGTCGCAGAGCAGACCGCGCGCAGCCTCGAACCGCTGCGGGTCTTGCGCGGCGAGGCCGTCACCCGAGAGAGCACCGAAGCGACGCTTCAAGACAGCGCGGTGACGGGCGTCGTGTACTGTGGCCACGGTCGTGACGACGCGTTGGTCGCCCCCGCGGGGCCCGTGCTCGACGCCGCCAACCTTCACCTTGTCGGGCCGCGCTGGATTCATGCCTTCGCGTGCAACAGCGGCAACGTGCTCTCCGTGTCGGCGAGGCGCGAGGGCGTCGGCGCGTACCTTGGGTACAACCGCCCGGTGAACGTCGAGTGGACGGTCGATGAGCTCCCTCCCGAGGTCGTGGAGATTCTGCGCGAGATCGTCACCGCAGCGTCGATCGCGCTGCATCGCGGCGAGAGGAGCCGACGGGCGATTCGCCGCATGATCCGTGAGCGGTATGACGCCTGGGTGCGCTGGCGCGACGGTGACGAGGCGGGCGCCGTTTCGATGAGGGACCACATGGGCCTGAGCGCCCTCGCGCGCCTGTACGACAGCCTCGAATTCGACGGCACGCTCGTGGAGGACTGAGCGTGGGCGCGCCACGAAGCGCGCGGCAATGCTGAGCTCACCCGCTGGGCGGCGACGGATTCCCCAGCGCGTCGACCAGGGTGAGGCCCGCGCGCACGGCGTCGAGCCAGGGGAGCGCGGCGAGGTCATCGGGGGTGAGCGCGTAGAGCCGGTGCGGCCCGTCTCCCACGTAGCCCCCCGCGCGGAGCGCGTCGCTCGCGGCGCCCGCGAGGCCCCGCAGCGTCGCCTCGTAGCGAAAGCCGCAGCGCTCCACCACGCCCTGGCTGCGCGTGTTGACCTCGGCGTGCATCACCTGAAAGCGGTCGCAGCCGAAGCGGTCGAAGGCGAGGACCGCGAGGGCGCGCACCGCGAGGGTCGTCCAGCCGCGTCCGGTGTGGGCGGGGTGGCACCAGTAGCCGACCTCGAGGCCGCGCGGGTTGAGCGGAACGCGCGGGTGCAGCCCGACGCCGCCGAGGACCTCGCCCTCTTCGGAGAACATCCCGAGCACGTACTCACGGCCGCACCAGTAGCTGTCGAGAAAGCGGGTCACGAGCGCGTACTGCCCCTCGCGGGTGGGCGCCTCGTGGGCCCAGGGCATGAACGGACGCAGCGACGCCGCGCTCTCGGTCACCGCGCGGATCATCGCGTCGATGTCGCGGTGCACCCAGGGGCGCAGCACCACCGCGCGCCCCTCGACGCGGAGCTCGATGCGAGACGGCGGGTGCGCGCGGTCGATGACGAAGGGCTCCATCGCCGAGGAGCGTACCGCGAGCGCCGCGGCGCTTGAACGCCCCGCCCAGGCGGCCGCAGACGGACCACGGCCGAAGGGACAGGCGCTCCAGACGCGCCCGGGGGTCGTCGCCGGCGCTCGCCTGCCCTGAACGAGCGACGGCTACCCCGCCGACATCACCCTCACCGTGCCCGCGACGGGGTCGACGCGCAGGCGGTCGCCGGTCTGGATGCGGCGGGTCGCGCCCGTCGCGCCGATCACCGCGGGCACGCCGTACTCCCTCGCGATGATCGCGGGGTGCGAGAGCGTGCCGCCCTCGTCGGTCACGATCGCCGCCACGCGGCCGTGGGCGATGGACCACTCGGGCGAGGTGATCCTGCACACCAGCACCTCGCCGGGACGCAGCGAGGCGAGCCCCTCGGGTCGGTCGATCACCCGCGCGCGACCCGTGACCACCCGCGCGCCGATCCCGCTGCCCGCCAGCGGCGCGTCGGACACGGGCTCCTCGCGCACGGCCTCCGCGCGCTCCATCCACGTCAACACCCGAAAGACCCGAGAGAGCGGCCCGGGGAACGCGCTCAGGTCCATCTCCGGGGGGGCGGCGCCGTAGCTCGCCGGGCCGCGGTTGCGCATCGCCCAGCTCTCCTCGCCGCGGCGCCGCTCGACGCGCTCCGCGAGGTCGGGGATCTCGCCGCGCAGGGCGGGCCCGTGCTCGTCGGGGTCGAGGTAGACCGCGTGCTCAGGGCTCCCGACCGCGCTCCCGAGGCGGCGCCCGAGCTCCAGCACGAACCACCGCAGCAGCCCCGAGGGCCTCGACACCGTCTCGACCCCGTTCTCGTCCCGCAGCGCGTACGCGCGGCGCGCGAGGCCGAGGAGGCGCTTCAGCTCCTCAAAGCGCTCGGGCGGGAGCGCGGCGCGGGCCTCTTCGAGCGCGGCGCCCGAGGGGTCGGCCTCGGCGCGGTCGGGCGCGCCCTGCCTCCGCGCCCAGAGCACCGACGAGAGCACCGTGAGGGCGAGGTCGGGGCGCTCGCCCACCGTCGCGTGCTTCGGGTCGTAGTGCAGCACCCGGAGCCGGCTCTCGCGCTGCCAGGCCGCGAGGGCCGCGCCCAGCGTCGGCGCCCGCTCGAGGAGCTCGGCCCACGTCGCGGGGGCCGCGCCGTCGCCCAGCTCGTCGCCGTGCTCGCGCACCATCGCCTCGACCGCGCGGTGCTGCGCCGAGGTGCTCTCGGAGCACGGGCCCAGGAGCTCGAAGGCGCGGTCCATCGGCCAGCGGAGCTCGTCTTCGACGAAGAGCGCGAGCTTGCCGACGGCGAAGAGGGGAGGGCCTCCCAGCGCCGCGTGGTGCGCGAGGCCCCGCGCCGTGAGCGCGAGGGCGTCGCGGATGCGCGCGAGGAGCGCGTCGTCGTCGAGGGTCGAGGGGTCTTCGACGAAGAGCGCGTCGATGGCCGCGCGCATCTCGGGGCGAACCTCTCGCTCCCAGAGCGAGAACGACGCTTGAAAGCCCTCGCGGTCGAGGAGCGCCTCGGCGGTGCGGTTGGCCTTGCGCAGCGACGGGACGAGGCGCGACGCGAGCCAGAGCACCCAGCGCGGCGGGGGAGCTCCCCCCGGCATCACCATCTGGAGGTACAGGTGGCCGCCGATGCGCTCGGTGCGGATCTCCTTCAAGGGCATTCCGAGCAGGCGAAAGCTGTCGGCCATCGCAGCGGCGTAGGGCTGAAACCACCTCCACCCGAGGGGCGAGAGCACCCCGTGGTGGTCGTCGCGGCGCCAGTCGCCCGGCGGGACCACCACCGGGATCGCCACGGGCGCGGCCGGGAGCGCGGTGATGGGGCGCGACTGGAGCAGGTGCAGCGCGCCGTCGGCGAAGGCCCACTCGATGTCCTGCGGGCACCCGAAGAGCGCCTCCATCGCGCGGGCGAGGCGCGAGACCTCCATCGCCTGCGCGTCGTCGAGGACCCGCTCGCCGAGGGTCCGCACCCGGCGCGGAGGCCCGTCGCCCGAGACGCGCCACGACTCGGGATCGGCCTCGCCCGACACCAGCCGGTCGCCGAGGCCCCGCACCGCCTCGATGAGCGTCACCCCCCGGGCGCCGCTGGCGGGGTCGGCCGAGAACGCCACCCCCGCGCACTCCGCGGGGACCATGCGCTGCACGAGCACCGCGACCTCCCCCGCGCGCCCTCCGTAGCACAGCGCCCGCAGGGCGTTCGCCGAGGACCTGCACCGCGCGACGGCGTCGACGACCTCGCCGCGCGGCACGCGCAGCAGCGTCTCGAGCTGCCCCGCGAAGGAGCGCGACGACGAGTCCTCCGACACCGCGCTGGAGCGCACGGCGTAGGGCCCCTCGCCCAGCGCCTCGACGGCCGCGTCGAGCTCCTCGGCGGTGAGGGACGTCGCCGCGGTGGTGACCACCACGCCGGGCGGCACCCGGTGCCCCGCAGCGAAGGCCCGCGCGAGCGCCGCGGCCTTGCCGCCCAGGAGCTCGGCCCGCGGCGCGGGGTGCGCGAGGTCTACGATTCTCGGAGTCGTCGCGGGGATCATGCTCATCGGCCTCTCCCGTTCTTCGCGCGCCGCTGCGGGGGCGCGTCCGTGCTCGGCCCGAGGGCGCGGGCCAGGTGGTGGCGATAGAGCGCGAGCCAGTTCTGCTTCGGCGCGGAGTGGCCGACGAGCGCGGCCCCCATGAACAGCGCGCCGAGCATGTGCCCGAGCTCATAGTCGGTGCTCTCGACCGCGATCTCTCCCGCGGCGCGGGCCTCGGCGACGAGGCGCATCAGCAGCGCGCCCAGGGACGGGCTCCCAGGCACATCGAGCCCCGGCGCCAGGAGCGCGCGCTCGGCCGGCGTGAGCTGCGCGACCTCGCGGTCGAGCGGGCGGGTCGAGAAGTGCGCCAGCGTGCGGCGCGCCCGCGCGGGGCTCTCTTGCACCCTGCGCCCCATCGCGTCGAAGAGGCTCTCGATCGCGGCCCGCCCCCGCATCCCCCGCCGCGCCGCGAGCGCCTCGTGCTCGAAGAGCATCCGCACGAACACGTGCTCGAGCGCCTGCTCCTTGGTGGCGAAATGGTTGAAGAACGTCATGCGAGAGACCCCCGCGGCCGCGGCGAGGTCGTCGACCTTGATGTCGCCGAGGTCCTCCTCCGCCAGCCGCGCGTCGAGGGCGCGGGCGAGCGCCCCGCGGGTCGCCGCGGCCTTGCGCGCGCGCAGACCCAGCTCCGCCCCGCGCCTCTCTCCGTCCTCGCTCATGGGTGTACTAGAGTATAATTTTATACCCTCGTCAACCCAAACTCACGGCGGCCGACGCCGAGGACCAGGGCGCGCGCGGGCGGCGCCTCCCCGCGCTACGGCGGCCGACCAGGGCGAGCGCATCAATTCCTCATTGGTTTCAAAGGAAACGGTGCTCACCGCTTTCAGCTGCCCCCTTCGCTCGCCGGGCGCTCCCTGCGGTCGCTGGCTCGCTGAAGTGGGAGCCTGAACCTGGGCGCCCCCGCCGGGGCGGGGGCTGACCGGGCGCACGCCGGGTGTGTTCCACACCCGACGGTGTGTGAAGGGTTCGCGGGATGTTCCGCCGTGAGCTGCCGACGCAGTTCCATCGCGAAGATCGATCACCCCACCGTCGTGCGCGGCACGCGCGCGACGATCGCCCGGTCAGCCCCCGCCCCGGCGGGGGCGCCCAGGTTCAGGCTCCCACTTCAGCGAGCCAGCGACCGCAGGGAGCGCCCGGCGAGCGAAGGGGGCAGCCTCTCCGCCTGCGACAAATCCATTGAATCCAATGAGGAATTGATGCGCTCGCCCTGGGCGACCGACGCCGCGGCCAGTCGCGAGAGCCCGCCAACCGATATGCGACGATCCTTTTTTACGACAACCCCGCGGAGCATTTAGACACGAAGGATCTATTGCCGTGTCTCATCGGACTCAGATAGCTTCCGACATGGCCACGGCGCGTGGGACGGCGACCAGGACAGAACTCCTAATAGACCCATGGCTTGAAGGGATAAGATAACGCGGTTCCAGCTCAAGATCGCCGGCGCGATGACCATGCTCTCGGCGCTCGCCTTCGGCGCCGTGGCGATGGCGAACCATCCCCTCCACATCACGAACCACACAGGCCACGCCGTGGACGTGTATGTGTTCCAGGACGACCAATCCCCATCTCAGCCCCGAGGGAGGCATTCAGGTCGGTCACATCGCGAACAACGGCGTCGCGACGGCGAGCGTTCCGAACGGCCACCTCGCCGTCCTGCTGTGGATCACGAGGACGCCTGGCACGCCGAGTTTCACGACTGCCACTCCACCGACCTGGTGATCTCGGCCGACACGGGCCACATCCACCACTGAGCTCCGCGCCTCGCCTGGGAGCGCGTGACGCCTCGTCCGGCTCAGAATCGCCAGTAGACCCGGAACAGCAGCCCGAAGTGCGTCTCGCCGAAGGCGACCGTCCGGGTCACGGTGTCGGTTGGCGGGACCGTCGGGCAGTTCCGGTCGCAGGTCACATGCGTGAAGGTGTACGTCGACTCGAAGCGGTCGAGGTCGACCTCCATCAGGAACAGCGCCCCGAGACCGAAGGGTCTCCTGGCCCGCGACTCCCACGAGAGACCGATCCGAGTGCCGACGAAGGGGATGGAGGCGCTGATCCCAGGCTCACTGCCTCTCCCAAGGACAATCTTGCCGCCGGCGCCGTTGTACCAATGCATCCCCACCACCCCGAGCAGGTCGATCCGCAGCTCGCCGGGCGCGAACTGCACGCCGAGCATCCCGCCCACGCTGTTGACGTTGCCCCAGTCGATCGGCAGGGTCGCCTCCACGAGGACCCCCGCCTGCGCCATGCCGTAGAGCACGCGAAAATCCACGCCCAGCTTCAGCGTGTCGTGGTCGCTCGGCGTGATGACGCGATGCAGGGGCCCGATGGAGAGGCCGATCGCGGTGTCGACCGTCGGCGCTCTCGGCGTCGACTCACCCGACTGCGCCCAGGCGGGCGCGCCGATCGCCACAGCGAGTGAGAATCCCACGATGCGCGCGAGGTTCTTCATGGCACCTCTCACCCCGTGCATCTCTGACGCCAGCTGGGAGTTCGCGGCGTCGCGCGCCCCGAGACCGCACACGCTGCGCCGACGCGCACGGGGTTCTGTCCGCGCCCTCCCAGGTGTGCGCCGCCGAGGGGCGCGTCCGTCGCCGCCCGCGACCGCCAGACGCGCCGACGCGCGCCCCGCGAGACGCGCGCGCCGTGAGGTCGAGGCGGGGAACGACAGTTGCTCCCCAGCGGAGGCATGAGCACGCCATCACGCCACCGGTCCAGGCGAGCCACGGCGCGGGCCGCGGCGCTCGCCGCTGTCTGCGCGCTCGACATCGCGAGCGGGTGCGTTCGCCGCACGACGATCGAGCTCGACGCGCTGCGCGCGCCCAACGTCCCGCCCTCGCGCATCGAGCTCACGCTCCGCGACGACACCAGGCTCGAGCTCGGCCATCCCCGCCTCCTGCGGCGCGCGATCGCCGGGGAGGTCGGCGACTGCGAAGGCGCCTCGTGCGAGCGCGTGCGCGCGGAGGAGCGCGTCGACCTCGTTCATGTGCGCCACCTGCAGGCCTTCGAGACCGACCCGGCCGCGGTCGTCGCGCTCGCCCTGGGCTTCGTCGCGGGCGCGCTCTCGATCACCGGCGCCGTCGTCGCCGCCGCGAACGGCGGGAGGCCCGCGCCGCCGCCCGACGTCGTCGTCTCGACCCCCGGCTCCGGAGAGCGCTACACCTCCTTCTCCTGCCCGCAGGTGTACAGCTTCGACGGGCGCGGCTGGTCGCTCGACTCGGGCACCTACAGCGGCGCGCACCTCGCGGCCGCGCCCCGCACCGACCACGACGTGCTCGAGCACCTCGTCGCCGTCGACGGGGAGTACCGGCTCCGGATGCTCAATGAGCTCTCCGAGACCGACCACACCGACGCGCTGCGGCTGCGCGTGGTCGACCACGACCCCGGCGTGCGAGTCGCGCCGGCCCTCGACGGATCGCTCCTGACCTTCACCCACCCCCGACCGCCGGTCTCGGCCCGCGACCTCCGCGGAGGCGACGCGCACGCGCTGGTCGCGACGCGCGACGAACGCTTGTGGCGCAGTCGTATCGACGCGCGTGACCCCGATCGGGCCGAGGACCTGCGCGACGGGCTGGTGCTCGAGTTCGAGCGCCCCGCGGGCGCGACCCACGCGCGCCTGTGGATGCGCGGCACCACCACGCCCTGGGCCGAGCGGATGGTCGAAGACACCCTCGCGCGCCTGGGCTCCGCCGCCGAGGGCTTCTTCGCCCGGCTGGAGTCCGACCCGGCCGCGCGCGAGGGTCTGGTCCGCGGAATGATCCGCGAGGGCATGCTCCAGGTGTCGGTCTGGGACGGCGCGGCGTGGCGCCCGCGAGGGTACTTCTGGGAGTCGGGCCCGGAGCTCCTCAAGGAGCAGGCGATGCAGCTCCCGCTGGAGGGCGTCGTCGGCGACCGCGTGCGCGTGCGCCTCGACGCGCCGCTGGCCTTCTGGACGATCGACGCCGTCGCGTTGGACTTCGACGCGCCGGCCGAGACGCAGGTGCGCGAGCTCCTGCCCCGGCTCGCGCGACACGCCTCGGGCGCCGACCTCCGCGCGACCCTCGCGGCGGTCGACGGCCAGATGCACACCGCCGCGCGGGGCGACCGCGTCGAGCTCACCTTCGACGCGCCGCCCGAGGTGCCAGGGCGCGCGCGCACCGTGGTGCTGGTGAGCACCGGGTGGTACCGCCCCGAGGTCGCGCCCGCGGCGGAGCCTGACCCCGCCGCCGTCGCGCGCATGCTCGCCGAGCCCGGCGCGCTCTCGCGCCGCTCCCTCACGCTGCTCCAGCACACCCTGCTCACCGCGGTGCTGCGGTGAGCGCCCTGGGCCGCGTCTGGATCACGGGCGTCGCCGCGCTCACCGCCGCAGGCGAAGGCGCCTCCGCCCTCGGCGACGCCGTCGTCGCGGGGCGGGCCCTCACGAGGCCCTCGGAGCACGGCCCCTGGAGCGTCGCGACGCTGCCCTTCGACCCCGCGGCGACGCTGCCCGAGCTGCTGCGCCGCGACCTCGACCGCGTCGGCGCGATGCTGGTCGCCGCGGCCCTGGGCGCGTGGCGCGACGCGGGCCTCGCGCCCGCCATCCCCCCCGACGAAGACCCCGCGCGCACGGGGATCGTGTCGGCCTCGGCCGTCGGCGCCGTCGCCGCGCAGCTCGACGCCTACGCCCGCTGGACCGCCGGGCGACCGGCCTCGCCCCGAGACATCGTGCGCACCGCCCCCGGCCTCGCCGCCGCCATCGCCGCGAACGCCCTCGGCGCCCTCGGCCCGGCGATCCACCTCTCCTGCGGGAGCGTCTCGGGCGCCACCGCCCTCGGCGACGCGTGGATGCGGGTCGCCACCGGGCAGCTCGACCGCTGCCTCGCCGTGGCCTCCGAGTCGCCGATCCACCGCGCGGTGCTCACCCAATTCGCCGCCACGAGGATCCTCGCGGAGGGAGGGCCCGACGCGCTCAAACCCTTCTCGCCCAACCGTTGCGGCACGCAGCTCGGCGAGGGCGCCGCGGCGCTGCTGCTCGAGAGCGACGCCGCGGTCAGGGCGCGGGGCGCGACGGTGCGGGGCGCCGTGCTGGGCTACGGCGCGGCCGCCGACGGCGGGGCGCACACGGTCGCCCCCGACCCCGACGGCCACGGCGCGATCCGCGCGGCGCGCGCGGCGCTGCGCGCGGCGGGGCTGGGGGTCGACGAGGTCGACCTGGTGCTGCTCCACGGCACGGGCACCACGCTCAACGACGCGGCCGAGGCGCGGGCCTACGGCGCGCTCTTCGGCGGCTGCGCGTCGCCGCCCCCCGCGGCCGCGACCAAGCCCATCACGGGGCACTGCCTCGGCGCCTGCGGCGCGCTCGAGAGCGTGATCGCGCTCGCGTGCCTCGCGCGCGGGGTGGTCCCCCCGACCGCCAACCTCGACGCGGTCGACCCCGCCCTCGCGGTGCCCGTCGCCGCGCACGCGCGCAGCGTGGCGGCCCGCACCGCCCTCGTGCTCTCGGCGGGCTTCGGCGGGCGCAACGCCGCGCTGCTCCTCGCCCGCGCGTGAGCCGGGCGCGCTACCCCTCGCCGAACGCGCGCAGCAGGGCCTCGGCGGCGCTCACCGCGGTCCTCGCGCCCTCGCGCACGTCGCGCTCCATCTCGGGCAGCGCGGCGGCCACCGCGGGGTGCGCGCGAAACGCGCCCTCGAGCCGCTCGCGAATGAGCGACCACATCCACCGCCCCTGCTGCGACGCGCGCAGCGACACAAGCTCTCCGCTCGCCTCCATCGCCGCGCGGTGCGACTCCACCGCGGACCACAGCGCGTCGATCCCCTCTCCCGTGTGCGCCGACACCGCGAGACACGCGGTCTCCCAGCTCGCGCGCTTGCGCGGGAGGTACCGCAGCGCGCTCTTGAGTTCGGAGAGCGAGAGGCGCGCGCGGTTCGCGTTCTCGCCGTCGCACTTGTTCACCGCGAGCGCGTCGGCGAGCTCGAAGACGCCCTTCTTGATCCCCTGAAGCTCATCGCCCGAGCCGGGGAGCACGAGCACGAGAAAGAAGTCCACCATGTCGGCCACGGCGGTCTCGCCCTGGCCCACGCCCACGGTCTCGACCAGCACCACGTCGAAACCCGCGGCCTCGCAGAGCAGCAGGGTCTCCCGCGTGCGACGCGCGACCCCACCGGGGCTCAGCGCGCTCGGCGTCGGGCGAATGAAGGCCTCGGGCGCGAGGGAGAGCCGCGCCATGCGGGTCTTGTCCCCGAGGATCGATCCCCCCGTGAGCTGGCTCGACGGGTCCACCGCGAGCACGGCGACCCTGCGTCCCTGGGCGAGGAGGCGCATCCCGAGCTCGTCGATGAGGGTGCTCTTGCCCACGCCGGGAACGCCCGTGATCCCCACCCGCAGCGCGCGGCCCGTGTGCGGCAGGAGCGCTTGCAACAGCGACTGCGCGAGGGCGGCGTCGTCGCGCGAGGCGCTCTCGATGAGGGTCACGGCGCGGGCGAGCACCGTGCGGTCGCCGCCGCGTACGCCCTGCACGTACGCGTCGAGCGAGAGCCTCGCGCGACGCGCGGTCACGGCGACGCGTCGTCCTCGAGGCGGTCGATCAGCGCCGTCGCGGCCTCTGCGATCACCGTGCCCGGACCGAAGACCTCCGCCGCGCCCATCGCCTTCAGCGTCGGAACATCGTCCGGCGGGATCACCCCGCCCACCACCACGAGGATGTCCGGCCGCCCCAGCGCCGCCAGCGCGTCTCGCAGCGCCGGGACCAGCGTGAGGTGCCCCGCCGCGAGGGAGCTCGCCCCCACGATGTGCACGTCGTTCTCCACCGCGGCCCGCGCGGTCTCCTCCGGCGTCTGAAACAACGGACCAATGTCGACATCGAAGCCCAGGTCGGCAAACGCCGACGCGATGACCTTCTGCCCGCGGTCGTGCCCGTCTTGACCCATCTTCGCCACGAGGATCCTCGGGCGCCGTCCCTCGCGCGCGAGGAACCCGTCGGTTCGCCCGCGCACCCTGCTCACCGCGTCGCTGTCGTCGCCCACCTCGCCACGGTACACCCCCGAGACGGCGCGAATCTCCGCCCGGTGACGCCCCCAGACCTTCTCCAGCGCGAGGGAGATCTCGCCCACCGTCGCCCTCGCCCGCGCGGCCTCGATCGCCGCCGCGAGGAGGTTGCCCTCCCCCTTCGCGCACTCGGTCAGCGCGTCGAGGGTGCGCTGCACGGCGGCCCCGTCGCGCTCCCGGCGCAGCACCGCGAGTCGCTCGATCTGATTGCGGCGCACGGCGTCGTTGTCGACCTTGAGCACGGGGACGGGGTCTTCGTGGGTGGGCTTCCACGCGTTCACCCCGACGATGCGCTGGCGGCCCGTGTCGATGCGCGCTTGCGTGCGCGCGGCGGCCTCTTCGATGCGGAGCTTGGGCACGCCCGCCTCGATGGCCTTCACCATGCCGCCGAGCGACTCGATCTCGGCCATGTGCGCCCGCGCGCGCTCGGCGAGGTCGTGGGTCAGCCGCTCGACGTAGAAGCTCCCGCCCCAGGGGTCGACAGGACGCGTCGTCCCCGACTCCATCTGGAGCTGGAGCTGGGTGTTCCTCGCGATGCGCGCGGAGAAATCGGTGGGGAGCGCGAGAGCCTCATCGAGGGAGTTGGTGTGCAGGCTCTGGGTGTGCCCCTGGGTCGCGGCCATGGCCTCGACGCAGGTGCGCACGACGTTGTTGTAGACATCCTGCGCGGTGAGCGACCAGCCCGAGGTCTGGCAGTGCGTGCGCAGCGCGAGGCTCTTGGGGTTCTGGGGAGAGAACTTCGCGACGGCCTCGGCCCACAGCAGCCTCGCGGCGCGGAGCTTGGCGACTTCCATGAAGAAGTTCATGCCCACGGCGAAGAAGAACGAGAGGCGCGGGGCGAAGGCGTCGATGTCCAGGCCCGCGGCGACGCCGGTGCGGAGGTACTCCACCCCGTCGGCGAGGGTGTACGCGAGCTCGAGGTCGGCCGTCGCGCCGGCCTCTTGCATGTGATAGCCCGAGATCGAGATGGAGTTGAACCTCGGCATCTCCTTCGAGGTGAAGGCGAAGATGTCGGAGATGATCCTCATCGAGGGGGCGGGCGGATAGATGTAGGTGTTCCGCACCATGTACTCTTTGAGGATGTCGTTCTGAATGGTCCCCGAGAGCTTGTCGCGAGAGACGCCCTGCTCCTCGGCGGCCACCACGTAGAGGGCCATGATCGGCAGCACCGCGCCGTTCATGGTCATCGACACGCTCATCTGATCGAGGGGAATGCGGTCAAAGAGCACCCGCATATCGAGAATGGAATCAATGGCCACGCCGGCCATGCCGACATCGCCCACGACCCTGGGGTGATCGCTGTCGTAGCCCCGGTGGGTGGCGAGGTCGAAGGCGATGGAGAGCCCCTTCTGCCCCGCGGCGAGGTTGCGGCGGTAGAACGCGTTGGAGTCTTCGGCGGTGGAGAAGCCCGCGTACTGCCGCACGGTCCACGGGCGCTGCACGTACATCGTGGGGTACGGGCCGCGCACGAAGGGCGCGAAGCCCGGCATGCCCCCGAGGTGGCGCACGTCGCGGAGATCGGCCGCGGTGTAGAGCGCGCGGTGGGGAATGTCCTCGGGCGTGTCCCACGCCTCCCCCCGCGCGGGCGCGCGCTCGGTCGCGGGGGTGGCGATGTCGTCAAAGCCGAGGGATCCGTAGTCGGGAATGCGGCTCATGAGTTCACTCCAAAGATCGCCCGCAGCGTCGCGAGGACCTCGCACCCGAGGTAGATGAAATCGCGCACCCCGGCCTCGCGCAGCGCCGCCTCCAGCGCCCCCGGCCTCCCCGCGAGGACCACCCGCTCGCACCCCGCCTCCCGCAGCGCCCGCGCCGCGCCCGCGGCCTCGTCGGCGTAGCGGGCGTCGTCACCGCAGAGGCACGCGACGTCGGCGCGCGACACGGCGTCGGCGCTGCGGGCCTTGACCCCCGCGACGGCGAAGAAGTTCTGCGCGAAGCCCAGCCGCGCGCGGTGCTCCGAGGCGGGCCCCAGGGTGAGCAGCAGCACGTCGCGCGCGCCGAGGGACTCCACCGCCGCGCGGAGCGCCTCGAAGCCCTCGGCGTCGCGGTGCGCGGGCAGCGCGCCCTCCGCGGTCGACGGCGCGGGCGACACCGCCGCGGGGAGCGTCTCGCCCACGTTCGCGAACTCCGACACCCCCAGCACGGCCTCCCTACGACGCGCGAGGAGCGTCTCGCGCCGCGCCCACGACGCGTCCAGGTGCGCGCGCAGGCTCTTGTCTCCCAGGGACTTCTGCACACCGCCGGCCCGCTCCAGCGCGGTGAAGCGCGACCAGGCCTCGCGGGCGAGGGCGTCGGTGCGGTGCTCGACGTAGTACGCGCCGCCCGCGGGGTCGATGACCCGCCCGAGGTGGCTCTCTTCGCGGAGCACGAGGAGCGTGTTGCGCGCGAGGCGCCTCCCGAGGGGCGACCGCGCCGAGAGGGCCTCGTCGAAGGGCAGCGGGGTCACGAGCTCGGCGCCGCCGACGAGGGCGCTGAACACCTCGGTGGTGACCCGGAGCATGTTCACCCAGGGGTCGCGCTGGCTCAGGGTGCGGCTGGAGCACACGGCGTGGAGCCCGCGCAGGGGCGCGTCGGGGGCGCCCGCGGCGGCGAGGAGCTTGTGCCAGCACACCCGCAGCGCGCGGAGCTTGCAGAGCTCGCCGAAGGTGTCTCGGCCCACGGCGACCTGCGCGGTGAGCGCGGCGGCCGCGTCGGTGACCGACACCCCCGCGTCGGTCATCGCGCGGAGGTACGCGGCGGCGGTGGAGAGCGCGTAGGCGAGCTCGTCGGCGGCGTCGCCGCCCGCCTCGTGCACCGCGAGGGTCGAGACCCGCGCGAGGAGGGTGCCGGGGTGCTCCTGGGCGAGGGCGCCGAGCTCGCGGAGGGCGGCGCCGAGGGCGTCGAGGGGGAGCGTCGCCCGCGCGGCGGCGTGCATCGGGTCGAGGGCGAGCACGCGCAGGGAGGACCCCGCCTCGCGGAGCACCTCCCGGGCGGCGCGGCCGTCACACTCCACCACGAGGGCGAGGCCCTTCTCCCGGGCCGCGCGGAGGGCCTCGGGGTCGCGGGCGTCGATCCAGAGGGCGTCGGCGCCGCCGGCGAGGTCGTCGTCGAGCGATCCTGGGGCGCGGGAGGCCGGGGGCTCGACGCGCACGCAGAGGGCGACGGGCGCGGGCGACTCGGAGGGACCGCGGGTGAAGGGCGCGGCGCCGGGGAGCCCCGGGTCGCAGGGCGCGTCGGCGTAGAGCGGCGCGAGGGCGAGGCCTTCGGGGCTCTCGGCGACGAGGGCCTTCTCGAAGGACGCGCCGCGGAGGTCCTTCTCGACGAGGGACCTCCAGGCGCTGAAGGACGCGGTGTCATCGTGCATGGCGGCTCCTGCGGAGCGCGTATCGCAGGCGGGTGCGTGCGCGCAAGGGCGGAGGCGCGGCGCGGGGGGAGCGCTACAAGGTCCAGAGCGCGCGGAGGTTCAGCGCGATGGCGTCGAAGGGCTCGGCGCGCACGGGCGCGTCGCCTTCCCAGGTGTCGACGAGGGTGTAGAGCCCGCGCTCCCATCGATAGACCTCGAGGGTCTTCAGGAGCGGGTCGACGAGCCACACGTGCGCGACGCCCTCGCGGCGGTAGATCCGCATCTTTCCGCCGCGGTCGCTCGCCTCGGTGCGCGGCGAGAGGACCTCGCAGACCCAATCAGGCGGGAGCGCGATGAAGGCGGGCGCGTCCTCGGCGAGAAAGTCTTCGGGGATGCGCTCGCGCCGCCATCCCGCGAGGTCGGGCACGAGGATGTCGGGCAGCTCCCCCACGCGAAGCTCGGGCTCGTCGAGGATCACCCATCCCCCAGGTCCCCCGACGCCGCGATCGAAGGGACCGCGTAGCTCCCCGTGAAGCTCGCCGCTGGCGCGCAGATGCTGTCGTCGCGGGCGCGGCTGTGTGAAGAGCTCGCCGTCGATCACCTCGTGGATCGCGTGCTCGGGCGCCCCTCGCCACGCCGCCACGACCTCAGGGCGAAGCCCAGGAAACTCAGGATCGAGCCACGGCGGCTTCGCGACACCCGACATGACGAGAGGCTATCACGCGCCCCCAGGCGCGAGGCGCGGGTGGCGAGCCTCCGTCAGGCCGCCGGGCGCTGCGCCGAGCCAGGCAACGCGCGACGAGCCACAGGTCGCACGTGGCTGCAGTGCCCCCCGGTCGCCTCATCGGACGATCAACGGGCTCGCCGGGAGCACCCGCACGACGAGGCACGCGCGCCGGAGCCACGCCAGATCGGAGGAGAGTCCGCTCCACAGCACCGCGGCGCCGATCAACGAACGCACGGGCCCCGTGCAGCGGACCGCGTTGCGCGCCATCGGATCTGGGAGCGCATCGACGAAGGCGCGAGCACCGAGCTCCGCGTCGCCCTGGTGCGTCGCCGCCTTGGCGCCCTTCGTGACGAGCGCCTCCCAGACGAACAGCGCAGCCGTGGTGCTCTCTCGGAACTCATCCCAGGAGGCCGTGGTCAGCACGGGCCCTGCGACCTTCGCGCGGACGCGATCGAGGATCCACGCGGTCTCGGTCAAGCCGGTCGCCAGCGACCCCGCGCCGGCCCCAGCGCTCCATGCGCGGTTGCCTTCTCCCGGCCGCGCAGCCGTGAGTCCGCGCGGGTCCTTGGGGATCGGGACGAAGAGCGGACACTCGGCGTCGCGCGTAACTTCGACACGTTGCGTGGCCCCTCCACCCCTTGGCTCCCTCCTCCATAGGCTTCGCCGATGGAGGAGGAGCTGCATCCTTCGGGGCGACTGCCGCGTCGAACTGCCTTGAAGGATGCGTCAGATTTCTCGGACCGCGCGGTGTCTTTCATCCCCTTGTGTCTCAGCCCCTCCTCCATCGGCGAAGCCAGCGGAGGAGCCCAGGAAGTGGAGGGCCGCGGCGTGCCGAAGTTACGCGCGACGCCAGACACTCGAGCCGAGCGCGACACGCCGCCCTGCGTTCAGGTCCCTCGGTGCGTCCCTGCGAACGCGCGATCGCTCCCGCTCGGAGGCGCGCCCTCGTGGAGACGCGCCCAACCGGGATTCCCCCTCGCGACGGAGCCGATGTCGGCGCAGAAGACGACCGCGAGTTCACTCGGATCGCCTCGCGAAGACAGGATCGCGGGCGGCGGCGTGGAAGCCGGGACGGGCGCGACGAGGTGGCGAGACGGGCGGAACACGGTAGCGCGTGCTGCGGAAGGTGGCGCGATGCGGGGACGCCAGGGTCGCGGTCGACCGGGAAGCCGCCGAGACGTCGCGGAGGGACGCGAGGTCAGGGCCGAACGGGACGCGGTCAAATATCGTCGTAGTGGGACGCGAGGGTCGGGGCCGAACGGGACGCGGAGAGCCAGGGGGTGGAAGGACGCGATGAACGCGGCGCGACGGCTACGGAGAGGTGACGCCAGGGCGGGACGCAAGGGTCTCGGTTGAACGGGACGCGACGGAGAGGACGCGAGGGCGGGACGCGTAGGTCTCGAGTAACGTGGGACGCGACGGAGAGGGACCCGAGGGCGGGACGCGTGGGTCTCGGTGCGTGGGACGCGACGGAGGGACGCGAGGGCGGGACGCGTGGGTCTCGGCCGCGTGGGACACGCGCTGCGCGAGGAGTGGGGACATCGGCGTTAAGCGACACATTTGCGGAGAAAATTCGAGGCACGCGGCGAGGGCAGTAGGGCCGCGAGGAGCGGGGTTCGATCGGAGTCGCTCGGCGATGCTCGCGGAGCGAGCCCCAGGAACGCGTCGAGCGTGATGAGGCGATAAGGGCGAAAGTAGGAAATAGATGGTGCACGATCTTGAGCAGCGCCCATTGCTTGGGCGTACGCTCGACCACCTCAGGCAGCGAGCACGGGACCTCGCCCGTTGGACTCGGCTTCGGGGAAAAGCCTCGCTTTTACCATCCGGCGTGCGAGGGCGCCGAGCAGGGCTTGGCGCTGACCCAGCCCTCGATCGTGTCGGGCCGGAAGTTGGGCAGCCGACCGAGGCCACCCAGCGATTTGTCACGTTTGATGTAGGCTCCACCTGCCACCTCAGGCGGTACAGAGCAAGAGTTGCTTCGTCCGACAGCATCTCGGCGGGCACCGTCGTGAAGACCACCACGTACTCGGACCACGGCTGCAGGTCCCTCTCGCGCTCGCGTCCTTGCCCTTCTCCTTGAGCAACCGCCGCCGGGCCTTCTTTGCCTGCGGCCTGGGCAGCGAATCGCGATCGCCGTCGAAGACTGCTGCAACATGCTGCATTCGACGATCACCGCTCAAGCTGCGAGCCTGGTCTCGCGTTCGGCGCGCGAGCACCCACGCCTCCACGTCGATCAGTTGGCGGCGGCGGGCGTCGAGCACGGGCAACGTCCCGCGGTTGCTGGACGATCAGGTCGCCGCCGTGGATGACCGAGTGCTCGATGCTCGGCGAGTGCTGTAAACCACGGTCACCAGATCAGGTCGCCCGGCTGGATGGCGAAGTTTCGAAGGTCTCGCCGCCTTGTCGTCGGTGAAGTGCGCCTGCTCAGGACATAGGGTTTGTGCGTGGATGCGGTAGTGGACACGGAAGGTTGTGCCATCTCGCCCGGTCGCGTTCCCGTGAGGTACATCGGTGCAGAAGATCGAAAGCCCGCCCACCGCGCCGCGTCGAACATCTCCGGCGCACCGATCATCTACGCCGCCAGCTCCGAGCCAAGGGACCGACCGCGCGCATGCGGTAATGGAGCGCGACAGTAGGCACGTCCACCAGCTTCGACGCAACCGCCAGCACCACGGTCTGGTCGAGGGAACTCACGGGTCTGCGTGATGCAGCACCAGTCCTGCAAACACCCCGGGATCCCGGGCCAGCGCTTCTCCTCGCCGGTGGCCGAGCGGATCGAGCGGCAAAGCCGCAGCTCTTCCGCCCGCTGCGTCAGTTTTTCGACAGGAACGACTGGATCGTCGCCCAGCCGGCGAGGGGTCATCAGGTTCTCGTCCATGCCCCCGGATACCACAGGGCTCCTGTGCTTAACGCCTATGGGGGGTGGGGATGAGGGAAGTGGGGGCGGGCGGGAGCATCGGCTTGTTAGGCACGCGGCGCCTTACACGGACGCCGCCCCTCGTGGACAGGCGATACGATCGTCATCACCAGGCGCGAGGTTGATTCCAGGAACGTCGAGGGCGAATACCATTCCGGTCGTCGGTCGCAGCACGAAGGTCTGGCCGTCGCGCCGACGGAATTCTGGCACAGCGCCTTCACGGCGTGCCCGATCCAGAAGAGAAGCGAACCCCTGACGGGCCTCCGGAATACGTGAACCTTCATTGGGGAACCTCCAGTTGAACACCTGCGTTCTTCGCAGCATGGACCAGCCACTCGGTCGGTCACTGACGGTGCGCGCTGCGCCAAGGCACCATGTCAACAAGTACGCATCGTAAGCATTCAGGCCGTGCTCGGCAGCAATCTCCAATGCAACGCCATGTCCAACCTCCAAGAGGCGCAGCGGAATGGTCGCATACGCGACGAGACATCGCTGAACGCGTCAGCCCAGAGTGGCGCGACGACGCTTGAGAATGCACTCATGGCGTTCCCGATCTCCCAGTGCACCAAAACGCCGATTGCCACAAGCTCAACACGCGCCCTCGGTGATACGAATGAGCGGGCACGCTGCGGTTCGCTGGCGAGAACAGCCACAGAACCCGGTGTCGATGACGATCAGCACGAAAGCGAACGGGCCTGATGCTGTCGCACAGTAAGGACCTCGCCGCTTCGCGCAGATCCCGGTCGTAGCGGGCGCGGCACCCAAACAAGCGGTTGGTCTTCTTGCTGCCCAACAGCGCCGATATTACCGCCGCCCGAGGGCGGCACCCGGGTTCCGCGAGGACAGCGGTGGCGGTCGGCACCATCGGCTTGTTGGGCCCTCGTCCGAAGGTGCCACTCGAATACTTCGCGGCTCTAATCAGAATCTAACGACAACACGCAGCCCAACGTGCTTCTCGCAAAGGAGCCGCTTCCCGTACTTGTTGTTCTTGTAGATCGGGGAGGCTTGTGAGGCTTTCTGTAAACGCCTTGTTCTTCACGTACTTGAACGACCTCGAATCGTTGGTGCCCAGAGACCTTCAACCCGCGCTCTGGCAAAGCAACGATGTGCTTGTCATCAAAGTTCGGGTCGGGCATCAGCCTTGCGATGCGTCCACACTCGGCATCTACTTCATCATCGTCAGTCCATGTAACCTGTCGCTTGCGATCCGAGTTCTGATATCAGCCTTCCCTATTAAACCCGCACCACTCGCACAGATTTCGTTTCGGTACACTCGAGTAGCCGACGACCATTTTGCCGCGACCTTTGACGAACCAAATCCAAAATCGACGAACTCAGGATGCGTACTGGCCAACGGGTCGAAGACGGCGCAGAGGATATTGGTGTCAATCACTATGCACATCGAGGATCCCCAGAGCACGAGCTCCTCACACAGAAAGAACTGCCTAAACTCCTTCCGGTTGATTTTGGGGATACTCTCCGTCGCGCTCAGGCCATCGGCACCAGCTTAGATTCGCCCCGAGGATCTGCCTGAAGAAAACCACCTGTGCATTGAAGGAACCGTCCGCCGACGGGTAACTTCTCCTCGACTGACTTTTTGCGCGACTTTTTGCGCGACTTTCGCCCTGAGGAGCTCGACTTGCATCTGCGCATGCGCATTCGCGCAAAATCGATCGACTACGTAGTCGCTATGCGTCTCGATCACGAATCGCTGTTTTCTCGGGATGCGAATTAGACGATAACCAATCGAGGCCTGCGCCTTACTTCGGATGAAGGTGGACCTCAGGTTGCTGAATCAGAAACACAGCACCTGAACTACAAGGGCTAACTCGCTTACGATGGGAAGCACTTGGGACACGCCGTAGCCAGTATTGTAGATGGGAACTGCTAATTCTTCTTCAACACCGACCATGATCTGTGATGGTGCCCAGTCTTCGTGCCGAAGCGATGAAGATCTGGGTCATGAAAAAGCCCACTCGCCCTGCCAGAATTCTCGAACTGTGGAGCGCGGCGAGCTGTCAGGCTTTGAAATCGAATCTGCCAGCAAATGGAAGATGTTCGCCTTCGGGAGAGTATTCGGAACGAGGGACTGTCATAGGTCCTGCGAGCCTTCGCTCGTACGGGTCACGATCAAACGGGCATCCCAAGGAGCAGATTCCCCTCCCCAAAAACCCTGGAGGGATCGTCCGGATCAGCCTTTCCTTGATCCTCAAGGGCGTCGATCCAGTCCCGGCATCGTAGCGAGCATCGTGAGCAGCAACGGGAAAAGCGCGCCGCCACGCCATCTTGCACATTCCCGACTCGGAAAGCGGATCATTAGCCCACCGCGCGAACACCTCACGGCACAACGCCTCACTGCTCGAGACTCGTTGTTGATAGGTGGCTCAACCGATATAAACAGCGCATCATTCTTTCGAAATGAGCGTCTTACCGATCCATTATGAACAGCAGACACACGGACTGCAGAAACGGGCGTTCCGCTCTTGAGCAAACGTGCAAAGCACTCCTTAGCTCATGGAGATGAAATAAGCTGAAAAAATAGTTCTCCGGGGTGTGTGACGTCGGAACGAGCCGAGGTCTGTGATATCCGACTTGACTTGTCCGGCTACCCAGGAATTCGGGGCTCGTCATCAGTTGAGTGACGAGAACTGGGGGAGTCTTCCGGTGCTATTTTCGCCAACGAAGAAGTTTACAGTCTCTACCGGTAGGAAAGTTCCGTAGAAACCCCGGAACTGGTTCATGTGAGGTAGATGATGGACCTGGGCGAACTTCGTGGATTCTGTTGAACTATCCATTGCGTCTGCTTCTCACGCTCATGGTCAGCGACTTCTTGGCCCTACGCTAGTGTCTGCGATCCGAGTCTGCAAGTAACTGCCTGTCGATGACCAACGAATCCAGGGTTGAGTTTGGCCGCCGCTCCCAAGCTGCCCAACATCGCATTAGACTTCCGCTCTACCACCACATATTCCCCTAACCGTGGTGTTAGGCCGCCACGCGACCCGACATATTCCCTAACCGTGGTGTTAGGCCGCGGCAGCCTAACGCTAACAACCCGGCGGCGAACTTTCTGCCCTCGCGAGGCGGCCTGCCCGCACCCTGGCTCGACGACTCCTCGCCAATCCGACAGGCGCGCGAGGGGCAGCGACACCGCTGACCCTGTACGAGGCTGTTTCGACGACGATCCGCAGGCTGCACTACTCGCCTCGCACCGAGGAAGCTACCTCCACTGGGTGCGAGTTCGTCCGGTTCACCAGCGCCATCCGCGAGATGGGGGCTGCCGGTCACCGCGTTCCTCAACGAGCTCGCCACCCGGCGGCATACCTCGGCCTCGACATAGAGAACCAGGCCCTGTGCGCCTGATCTACAGGTCACGCCGAGGATCGAGATGCCCGCGCTCGAAGGCCTGGAGCGCGCGCCGCGTCGCCCTCACCACCTCCCCAACGTGATCTCCCGTCGCGAGGTGCTCGCGCTCCTCGATCGGTTGGAGCCGCCCTTCCGACTCCTCGGCGAGCTCCTCTACGGCTCTGGCCTTCGGCTGAGGCCCTCTCGCTGCGATTGAAGGACGATCGACCTGGAGCGCCATCAGCTCATGGTCCGTCGCGGCAAGGGGGCGCACGACCGCGCGGCGCTGCTCCACCCGCGCCGCGAAGGGCTCATCGCGCAGCTCGGGCTCGTTCGCCGCCGCCACGCCGCCGACCTCGCCGCCGGACTCGGCGAGGTGGACCTCCCGCACGCCCTCCGAACGGGCGCCTACGCCGCGACCAGCCTCGCGTGGCGGTACCTCTTCCCCGCGTCGCGCCCTGCCGTGACCCCAGGCGAGGAGGCCGGTGCTCCATATCACCTCCACGATTCGTCGCTGCAGAAGGCGATTCACGACGCGGCGAGTGCCTGCGGAGATCCACCATCGCGTGGGCTGCCACACCCTCCGCCACAGCTACCGCGACGCACCTGCTCGAAGCCGGGACCGACATCCGCACGATCCAGACGCTTCTCGGTCACAAGGACGTGCGCACCACCATGATCTACACGCACGTCGTCGACCGCGGCCCGCTCGGGGTGGTGAGCCCGCTCGATCGCTGAGCTCTCCCCCTCCCCGTCGATCGCCGCCCCCGCGCTCACGCCCGAAGAAGAACCCCCATCGCCGTGGCGCGTCAGTCATCGGTACGCGCCCGTGCACTGCATGATCTTTCACCGGCTTCGTCCTCCCGCCCGATCCCCTTCACCACAACACGAGCCAGGCCAGCAGCGCACCGAGGGCGAGCACGTCGACCAGCCTGGGGTTCGCCGCACCGTGCGGTGGAACCTCGGATGGGGCTTTGCGCTCGACGCCGTTCCCGGGCCCCCGCGGGATCTCCCTTGATTTCTCGTCAGAATCGTTGATTCGATCGGAGCGATGCCTGCCAGGTCCGTGGTGCGTCTGCCTGAGCGTGGTCGCCTCGTGCGCTGCGCCCTCCGAGGGCAGCTCTCCGCGCGACGTGACGCCGGGGCTCGTCGCCGACGCACGCCCGATGCCCGACGCGGCCCCCGACGCGCTCGTGGACGCGGGCTTCGACGCGAGGCAGGTCGACACGCCCGCACCGCGCCGTGACGCGCCGCCCGACGCGCCCCCTCGACGCCCCCGACGCGACCCCCGACGCGCCTCCGCGCGCCATCGTCGTCGGCTTACTGCCGGCGTGGATGCAGGACGCCATTCCCCCTCGACGATCCGCTTCGCGTCGCTCGATCGGTGCACCACTTCGCTCGTGCCCCGCGCCGACGGAACGCTCGACGCCGCGGAGAACGTGCTCACCCGATCGCACGCGCGCCGCGCTCGTGGTAGCGCACGCACCGCGAACCGCAGGGCCCTGGCGATCTCCAGAACATCGGCGGCGCGGGGACATCGAGGGCTTTCGCGGCGCCTGGAGCCCGCCCCGCCTGCGGCGCCTTCGTCGCCGCCATCACCCGCTTCATGACGGACTACGGGTACGACGGCGTCGACGTCGACGTCGAGCCGCTCCAGCGCGGCGACGCGGCGGCGTTTCAAGCCTTCGTGCGCGCGCTCCGCGCCTCCTCGACGCCGCGCGACCGGGCGCGATGCTCACCGCTGCGGCGGGCGACGCGCCCGGGAGCCTACCCCCGTGCAGGCGCTCTTCGACCAGATCAACGCGTGATGACCTACGACCTCTCCGGCCCGTGGCCGGGGTAGATCACCTGGCACAACACCGCGCTGCACAACGGCGGGGCGCGCGCCAAGCACCTCGGGCCCGCTGCCCTCGGTCGAGACCACGCTCGCCCGCTTCACCGACGCGGGGGTGCGCGCCTCGCGGCTCGGCCTGGGCGTCGACCTGTACGGCTACGACTGGCGCGGCGCCCGCGCTAACGCCCCATCGACGGCGTGACCGTGCGGACCCTCTCCTACGCCGAGATCATGCGCACGCTCTGGCGCACCGACCGCGCGCGCTGGGACGCGACGGCGAGGGTCCCTGGCTCTCGATCGACAACCCCAGCACGGTGAAACGACCGCTTCGTCAGCTACGACGACGAGCGCTCGGCCGCCGCCAAGGTCGAGTACGCGCGCGCCCATGGGCATCGCGCGGTGATCCTCTGGGAGCTCGGCGGGGGATGGCGCGCGTCGGAGCCCGCGGGCTCGCGCGATGTCATCCTGCGCGCCGTCGGCCGCGCCGCGGCGGGGCGCTGAACGCACCCCCCGCACACGGCGCTCACATGTTGCGGCGGTACTGCCCGCCCACCCCGTAGAGCGCGTGCGAGAGCTGGCCCAGCGTGCAGACCTTGCACGCCTCCATCAGCGCGCTGAACACGTTGCCGCCGTCGAAAGAATGGCCGCGCGGCGCGGCCTCCAGCGCCGCAGGCGCGCGGTCGGCGTTGCAGATGCCCAGAGGCGTCGCGGGCGGCGATGGCGTAGTCCTTCTCTTCGCCGGTCGCGCGAATCACCTCGGGGGGCTGCACCGTGGGGCTCCCCTTGGGGTCGAGAAAGGTGTTCACCCCCACGATGGGCAGCTCGCCGTTGATAGCTGAGCGTCTCGTAGTGCAGCGACTCCTCTTGAATCTTCGAGCGCTGGTACATCCGCTCCATCGCGCCGAGCACGCCGCCACGGTCTGTGAGATCGCGCGAAACTCCCGCGAGCA
The DNA here is from genome assembly GCA_041389885.1 of Polyangiales bacterium. Taxonomy (GTDB): domain Bacteria; phylum Myxococcota_A; class Polyangia; order Polyangiales; genus JAWKRB01. Next base: position 107,706 of record JAWKRB010000024.1, read on the forward strand.
CCGCAGCCTCGACCATGTCGGTGAGCCGCTCGATGATGGACGATCCCTGCGAGGGGTTTTCGTTCTTGCTCAGCCCGAACTCCTTGTTGATCACCAGCTGAATCGCCAGCGCCCTTCGCGCTCTCTTCGGTGGGCGTGGTGATCGCCGTCGTAGGCGTTGGTGTGCAGCGAGTTGCAGTTGTCGTTGAGCGCCAGCGGCGCCTGGAGCGTCGTGCGAATGTCGTTGAACGCGATCTCCTGCGCGTGCGGCGAAGCGGCCAGGTCTGGATGTGGTACTTCAGCTTCTGCAAGCGCTCGTTGCCGCCGTACTTGTCGCGCATCGCGCAGGCCAGATCCTCCGGGCGACGCGGCCGAGCACGGCGTACTCCGGGTCATCCCGTTCGAGAAGAAGAACGAGAGGGTTGGGCGCGAAGTCGTCGATGTTCATCCCCGCGAGAGGTAGTACTCGACGAAGGTGAAGCCGTTGGCGAGGGTGAAGGCCAGCTGCGAGATCGGGTTCGCCCCGGCCTCAGCGATGTGGTAGCCGAGATCGACACCGAGTAGAAGTTGCGCACCTTCTCTTCGGACAGAAGAACTGCTGGATATGCTCCCGTGAGACGCAACGCAGGCCTCGGTGGAGAAGATGCAGGTGTTCTGCGCCTGGTCCTCTTTCAAGATGTCGGCCTGCACAGCCGCGCACCTGCTTCAAGGGTCTCGGCCCGGGCTTCGCGTAGACCTCCGGCAACGGCACCTCGTCGCCCGACACCCGAGGAGCATCAGCCCGAGCCCGTCGTTGCCCTCGGGGATCTCTCCCTGGTACCGCGGTAGCACCATCCCCGCGCGGCGTGAGGGAACACCGATGCGGGCCTCGACCTCGATCGATCATCCTGCGCGCGGATGTCTTCTCGCACCGCTGGTCCACCGCGGCGTTGAGGTAGAAGCCGAGGACCATCGAGACTGGTCCGTTGATAGTCATCGACACGGGTCGCCGGGTCAGCCAGATCGAAGCCTGAGTAGAGCTTCTTCGCGTCGTCGACGCTCGCCACCGGCTCGCCCGAGTTGCCGACCTTGCCGTAGATGTCGGGGCGCATGCGGTCCGGGGTCTTCTCTAAGTAGAGGGTCACCGAAGGTGAAAGCGGTGGAGAGCCTTCGCCGGGAGCCCCCGCGAGACGGAAATGAAAGCGCTTGGTGCGCTCCAGCAGGGCCGCCCTCGCCCGCGAACATCCGCGCCGGGTCTTCGCCCTCTCGCTTGAGGGGAAAGACCCCCGCGGTGAAGGGATAGAGCCCCGGAGGCGCCTCTCTCAACAGCCAGCGCAGGATGTCTCCCCAGTCTTCGTACTGCGGCAGGGTCACCTTGGGCACGCGCAGGCCCGAGAGGGAGGCGGTGGTGAGGTCCTGCTCGATGACCTTGTCGCGCACCTGAAACTGGTACTTCGCGGCCTCGTAGCGGCGCTTCATCGCCGGCCACCCCGCGAGCAGGGCGCGGCACTCGGGGTGAAGGCGAGACTCGAGGTCCTGCACCATCGCGACGAGCTCGCCGAGAAAGGCCGGCTCGCCCTCGACGGTCTGCGTGACCTGCACGGTGTCATCGCCCGCGCGGGGCTCGACCACCTCGATGCGCGTGCGTCCGACGTTCGCGCGCAGGGCCTCGAGGGTCCCGGTGAGCTGGTACATGCGCCGCGCGAGGGCCGACTGCGCGCGCACGAAGCCGTCGGCCGCCTCGCAGGTCTCGGCGATCTCCGCGAGGTAGCGCGTGCGGTCGGGGGGGATGATCCACTTCTTCTCGGACATTCCCTGCGTGAGCTCGAAGCTCGATCGCAGGGGCGCGCCGGTGCGGTCGGCGACGAGGTCCATGAGCCTGCGGTAGAGGGCGTTGGTGCCGGGGTCGTTGAACTGCGAGGCCATGGTCCCGAAGACCGCGAGGCTCTCGTCGCTGGCGTCGAAGGCGTTGCGGTTGCGCTTCACCTGCTTGCGCACGTCGCGCAGCGCGTCGAGGGAGCCGCGCTTGTCGAACTTGTTGATCGCGATGACGTCGGCGTAGTCGATCATGTCGATCTTCTCGAGCTGCGTCGCCGCGCCGTACTCCGCGGTCATCACGTAGAGCGAGAGGTCGACCAGGTCGGTGACGGCCGTGTCGGACTGTCCGATGCCCGAGGTCTCGACGATCACCAGGTCGAAGCGCGCCGCGCGGCAGACGTCGATGCTCTCGCGCAGGTGCCGCGAGAGCGCGAGGTTCGACTGCCGCGTCGCGAGGGAGCGCATGTACACCCGCGGCGAGTCGATCGCGTTCATGCGAATGCGGTCGCCCAGCAGCGCGCCGCCGGTGCGCCGACGCGAGGGGTCGACCGAGAGCACCGCGACGGTCTTGTCGCTGAAATCACTGAGGAATCGACGAACGAGCTCGTCGACCAGGCTGGACTTTCCCGCGCCTCCGGTGCCGGTCACGCCGAGCACGGGCACGCGCGGCCCCGCGGCGACGGCGTCGGGGAGCGCGGCGCGCAGGCGCTCGCTCGCGTCGGGGTCGTCTTCGGCCGCGGTGATGAGCCGCCCGAGCACCGCGGGGTCCCGCGCGGGGAGCGCGCGCACGGCGTCGGCGACGGAGGGGGTGGCCTTGGCGAAGTCGCACTGGCGCAGGAGGTCGTTGATCATCCCCTGGAGGCCCATCGCGCGGCCGTCGTCGGGGGAGTAGATCCGCGCGACGCCGTAGGCGTGGAGCTCGTCGATCTCGCTGGGGAGGATGGTCCCGCCGCCGCCGCCGAAGACCTTGATGTTCGCGCCGCGGTCGCGGAGCAGGTCGATCATGTACTTGAAGAACTCGACGTGACCGCCCTGGTACGAGGTGATCGCGATGCCCTGCACGTCCTCTTGAATCGCGCAGTCGACGATCTCTGACACGGCGCGGTTGTGCCCGAGGTGGATCACCTCGGCGCCGCTCGCCTGCATGATCCGTCGCATGACGTTGATCGCGGCGTCGTGGCCGTCGAAGAGCGACGCCGCGGTGACGACGCGGACGTGGTGGACGGGCTTGTAGGCGGGGATGACTGGGCTGTTCACGGCGGGGCGAAGACTAGACCCTTCCCCCAGGGGATTTGAAGCGTCGGGGCGGGATCGCGCGGCTGGAACTCACCGACGCGTACGCATCGCTCCACGCCCTCCACCCCGGGCCCCTCCTCCATGGCTTCGCCGATGGAGGAGGGAGACGGCGTCGTCTGAACCCACCGCGACGCGACCGTTGTGATGTACGCAGCATCCCGAGGCGCGCTCGATGCGACGATCCATCCGATGGGTCGCATCCCCTCCTCCATCGGCGAAGCCCATGGAGGAGGGGCAGGGAGGAGGGTCACCCCCTGCAGCAGCGCCCGCACCTTCTCGGTCACCGCGGGCACCGTGAGCCCGTACTTCTCCGCCAGCACCGGCGCGGGCGCCGAGGCGCCGAAGCCGTCGACGCCGATGCAGAGCCCGTCGAGACCCACCCAGCCCTTCCAGAGGTCCGTGCGGCCCGCCTCGATGGAGACGCGGCGGGTGCCCGCGGGGAGCACCGACGCGCGGTACTCCCAGGGCTGCGCGGCGAAGACCTCCATGCACGGCACCGAGACCACCCGCACGCGCTCGCCCTGCGCCGCGAGGGCCTGCGCCGCGCCCACCGCGAGGCCCACCTCGCTGCCCGTCGCGAGGATCACCACCGTCGGCGCTCCGCCCTCCTCGCGCACGAGCACGTACGCGCCCTTCGCCGCGGCCTCGCCGCGCCCCTCCGACTCGGGGAGCAGGTCGACCTTCTGCCGCGTGAGGATCAGCTCGGTCGGTCCGTCGCGGCGCGAGGCCGCCGAGGCCCACGCCGCCGCGCACTCGACGCCGTCGGCCGGGCGCCAGACGTGCGTGTTGGGGATGAGCCGCAGCGCGCTCACGTGCTCCACCGACTGGTGCGTGGGCCCGTCCTCTCCGAGAAAGATCGAGTCGTGCGTGAACACATGCACCACGGGCAGCTCCGACAGCGCCGCGAGGCGAATCGCAGGGCGCATGTAGTCGCTGAAGGTCAGAAAGGTCGCCGTGAAGGGCACGAACATCCCGTAGAGCGCCATGCCGTTGGCGAGGGAGCCCATCGCGTGCTCACGAATGCCGAAGCGCAGGTTGCGCCCCTCGAAGCTCGTCGCGGTGACCTTGACGGAGCCCTTGATGGGGGTCTTGGTCGATCCGCCGAGGTCGGCGTCGCCGCCCACGAGGGAGGGCATGAGGGCCGCGACCCGCTGCTCCATCACGCTCGCGAGGCCGCGCGTGGCGTCGGCCGCCGCGGGCACCGCCGCGAGGAGCTCGCTCAGGAGCCCTTGCGGCACAGCGCGATCGCGCATCGCGCGGTAGGTCTCCGCGAGCTCGGGGTGCGCGGCGAGCCAGGCGGCCTCGTGCTGCGTCCACGCGGCGCGGGCGGCCGCGCCCTCGGCGGCGCGGGCGGCGAAGTGCGCGCGCACCGCGTCGGGGACCACGAAGGTCTCTTCGGGCCACCCCAGCGCCGCGCGGGTCGCCGCGGCCTCGGCCTTGCCCAGGGGCTCGCCGTGGACCTTGTGCGAGTCGCTCTTGTTCGGCGCGCCGTGGCCGATGATGGTGCGCGCGAGGATCAGCGTGGGCTGCGTCTCGCTCTGCGTCGCGCGCTCGTAGGCGGCGGCGAGGGCCTCGTGGTCGTGCCCGTCGACGCGCTCGGTGCGCCAGCCCGCGGAGGCGAAGCGCGCGGCGACGTCTTCGCTGAAGGCCTCGTCGATGGCGCCGTCGAGGGTGATCCGGTTGTCGTCGTAGACGTAGATCAGGTTGTTGAGCTGGAGGTGCCCCGCGAGGCTCGCGGCCTCGTAGGCCACGCCCTCCATCACGTCGCCGTCGGAGACCAGCGCCCACACGCGGTGCGCGAAGAGACCGGGAAAGCGCGCGGCGGCCATCTTCGCCGCGAGGGCCATGCCCACGCCGTTGGCGAAGCCCTGACCGAGCGGCCCGGTGGTGACCTCGACGCCGGGGGTGAGGTGCACCTCGGGGTGGCCGGGGGTCTTCGAGCCCCACTGGCGAAAGCGCTTGAGCTCGTCGAGGGGGAGGTCGTAGCCCGCGAGGTGGAGCATCCCGTAGAGCAGCATCGAGCCGTGCCCCGCGGAGAGGATGAAGCGGTCGCGGTCAGGCCACGCGGGGTCGCTCGGGTCGTGGCGCAGAAAGCGCGACCAGAGGACGTAGGTGAAGTCTGCGGCGCCCAGCGGGAGCCCGGGGTGGCCCGAGTTCGCCGCCTCGATCGCGTCGATCGCGAGGAACTTCAGGGTGTTCACGCAGAGGCGCGCGAGCTCGGGGGACGCGGCGGGCGCAGGCGGCATGGCGGAGGATCCTCTCGGCACGGGTGGGGGGCGGTGACGCGCCGCGGCGTCTATCCCATTGTCGCGCGGGGCGCCAGATGCGCGCAGAGCGTGCGCCCGAGCGCGTTGATCGTCCCGCGGGGCCGGGAGCGAAGATCGAGGGTCACACACACGCGCGGCTGGCGTGCTCGCGCGTCGCCCTCCCGTGGCAAGAACCCACGTCCACCTTCGCAGACCATCCGACGCGCCCCGTCGCGCGTACCTGTGGGAGTCGACACCGCCGCCACCGATGCGCCGCACGACACCTGAGACCATGAGCTTTCTTCGCCCACAGCACCCCGGAGTCGCGCCGCCCCTCGGAGCGCCTCCACCGTCGCTTCGACGCGGGTGCGATGAGCGACGCGCGCGCGCCCTCACGGCCCGCGGGTCTGAGCGGCCTCCCGCTGCTCGGGGCTGTTGTTCGTCTCGGCGCTCGCGCTGGCGATGGTGGCGCGCTTCACCGCAGAGGAGAGCCGGGTGACCGCGACGAACTCGGTGATGGTCGAGGTCTTCTTGCTCTTCGGGCCTCGCGGGCGCGCTGGTGCTCCGCGACCCCGAGGGGCGGCTGCGGCTCTCGAACCCCGCGCTGCTGCTCCTGGGCTGGATGTTCTACTACTTCATCAAGCCTGCGATCGCCTGGCTGCAGGGCAGCCGCATGGCCCTCGAGTCGCCGGGCACGGTGGTCCTCGACGTGTCGGTGTTCGCGCAGGTGCAGCACGCGCACTGCTACCTCGCGATGGCGCTCTTCGCGGTACTTCCTCGCCGCGCCGACGAGCGTGCCGCGGGCGATCTTCGCGAAGTCGGGGCCTGAGATTCGCCCGACGTGGTTCATCGCGCTGGGGCTGCTGCCCTACGCGTCGAACATCCTCGAGCGCCTCGTCACGACGGGCAGCATCTTCGCCTCGGCGAGCTACGGAGACCTCACGGCCACCGGCGCGGCCGAGCTCCAGGCGTCCCGCAGCGAGGGCGGCGCGGGGTACCTGCTCACGCAGATCATGTCGAAGGTCTGGTACTTCCCGATCATGGCGCTGGGCGTGGGGTACTTCGCGCTCCTCGCGCGCTACCTCCGAGAAGACCGTCGCGTCGCCCTCTGCGCTCTTCTTCGCGCAGATCCCCGTGCTGCTCTTTCTCGGCAACGGCGGTCGCAGCTACACGGTGTTCCCGTTTCTCATCGCGCTGATCCTCGTGGACGCGCTACGGTGCAGCTCCGCTGGATTCGCGCCCTCCCCGCCGCCGCCGCCGCCGTGCAGGCCTTCAACTTCTACGGGATCCTCCGGGGGTTTCAGACCGACAGCCCCACCGGCGCCATCAACGCCTCCATCGAGACGATCCAGAGCCAGTCGAACGTGCTCAACACCGAGGACGGGATCATGCTCACCAAGGAGGCCTACTGCCTCCTGCTCTCGATGCACGGGCACAACCAGCGCGGCATTCGGCTATTCTCCGACTCGATCATCCTCCTCCTCCCCGCGCAGATCGCGCCGAGCAAGGCCTTCATTCGCACCACCGCGGAGTTCCTCTCCGACGAGCTCCTGGGTCACCGTCGCCAGGGCGCCGGCGTCGCCGGGACCATCGTGGGCGACGGCCTGCTCCTGGGCGGCGACTACGGCGTGGTGGCCCTGGGCGTGGTGCTCGGGGTGATCCTGGGACTGATGGTCCGCTGGGGGTTGAGCGGCAAGGGCGGGGCGCGGCTGTGGCGCTGCGTGATCATGCTGCTGATGACCGCGCAGACCGCGCAGTACATCCGCGCCGACCTCGTCGTCGTGCTCACGCAGCTGCTCTACTACGTGCTCATGCCGGCCCTCGTGATCGAGGTGATGCTCGCCGCGAAGCTCCTCGACCGGGACATCTGGGAGATGCCCGTGCCCCTGATCCACCGCGAGCGTCGCCCGACCTGAGGCACCCGGCGGCCGCGGGGGTGGTGCGCGTCTATTCTTGATTGATTTCAAGGAATTCGATGCGCGCGTTCAACTGAGCCCCATCGTTCTCAGGCTTTCCCTTCGCTCGCCGGGCGCTCCCTTCGCGTTCGGACTGCCCCCCTTCGCTCGCCGGGCGCTCCTTCGCGTTCGACTGCCCCTTCGCTCGCCGGGGCGCTCCTTCGCAGCCTTGACTCCGGAGGCGTTTCGCCGTCTCGCTAAAGGGGAGCCGCGACGAAGGCCTCCGGCGGGGGCGGACCGGACGTTCGTCGCGCGCGTGCCGCGCACGACGGTGGGGTGATCGACCGTCGCGACGCAACAGCGCGAACGCGACACGATTCAACACCCCGAAAATCATCCGTAAACCGTCGTGCGCGGCACGCGCGCGACGATCGCCCGGTCAGCCTCCGCCCCGGCGGAGGCGCCCAGTATCAGGCTCCCCCTTTAGCGAGACAGCGACCGAAGGGAGCGACCAGCGAGCGAAGGGGGCAGCTGGAAACGCGCGCACGGGGGCAACCTCTACGCGCGCACGGGGGCAACCTCTACGCGCGCACGGGGGCAGGTGGCCACTCCGATCGCCACCGCCCCGGTGGTAGAGCGCCCCACGGGGAGCGTGTACAACCCGGCGCTCCACCCCTCTGGAGCGACCCCGCGGTGACCGAAGCCCCCCCGAAGCCCCCTCGCATCGACGCCGCCCTCGCGCGGATCACCCTGGCCTCGCACCGCAACCCCTGGCGCACCCTCCTCGCCGCGATGGTGGTGCTCGCGCTCTCGTGGTTCGCGGCCTCGCACCTCGAGATCCGCGGAGACTTTCTGGAGCTGCTGCCCACCGAGAGCCCCGGCGCGAAGCTCTTTCGCGCGACGCTCACGCGCATGGGCGGCGGCTCGTCGACCTTCACCGTGGTCGTGCGCTCCCCCGACGCGGCGGTGAACCGCAGGGTGATCGACGCGCTGGTCCCGAGGCTCCGCGCGCTGCCGCCGACCCTCGTGAAGCGGGTGGAATTCGGCCCGCAAGAGGCCCGGCAGTTCTACTACGACCGGCGCTGGCTCTTCGCCGAGCTCGGCGACCTCGAGGAGGTCGAGTGCGAGCTCGCGCGCGAGCGGAGACGTCACCAACCGGGCTTCATCGACCTCGACGACGAGCCCTGCCGCGAGCTGCGCAGCGACCATGGGACCCGCACGACCGCCACGCCCCCGAGCGCCGCGGGCACGAACGGAACCCCGGAGCCGCTCCCGGCGAACGCGTCGGCCTTCGAGCGGTTTCGTCGGCAGATCAGCGGGCGCGTGCGCGAGGCCGACCAGTTCCCCAGCGGGTATTTTCAGACCCCCGACGGGACGATCTTCGCCGTGGTCATGCGCTCCACCGCGACGGGCACGGGCGACGCGACCGGCGACGTGCTCATGGCCCGCGTCGAGGCGCTCGTGCGCGAGCTCAACCCCAGCTCCTTCGGCCCGAACGTGCGCGTGGGCTTCGCGGGAGACATCCCCACCGCCATCGCCGAGCGCGACGCGCTGGTGAAGGACGTGGCGCTCTCGTCGGGCACCGCGGTGGGCCTGATCCTCGGCGGGATCGTGCTGTTCTTCAGGTCCTTCGGCGCGCTGGTGCACATCGGGATGGCGATGTTCAGCGGCGTGGGCGTGGCCTTCGCCGTGGCCTTCGGCGCCTTCGGCTACCTCAACGCGTCCACCGCGTTCCTCGGCAGCATCATCGCCGGCAACGGGATCAACTACGGGATCTTGTACCTCGCCCGCTTTCGCGAGCGCCGGGGCGAGGGCGACACGGTCGAGGCCGCGCTCCTCGACGCCGTGCGCACGGTGCGGTCGAGCACCTGGCTCGCGGCCCTCGCCGCCGCCGGGGCCTACGGCTCGCTGATGCTCACGAGCTTTCGGGGCTTCTCGCAGTTCGGGCTCATCGGCGCCGTGGGCATGGTCGCGTGCTGGGGCGCCACCATGTCCCTCCTCCCCGCGACGATCACCCTGTGGGAGAAGCACATCAGCGCGCGCTTTCGCAAGGGCGCCGCGGCGCCGAAGGCCGTGCGCGCGCCGGTCGCGGGCTTCGTGGGCGCGCTCACCACGCGGCACGGAGGGGTCGTGCTCGTCGCGGCCTTCGCGCTGAGCGTCGCGGCGGCGTGGAAGCTCCCGAACTACCTCCGAGACCCCTGGGAGTACAATTTCGGCAAGCTCGGCTCGAACCGCAAGACCGCCGTCTCCACCGACGCCTGGAACAACGCGCAGGACCGGATCTTCACCGCCCGCGGATCGTCCCCCGACATGCTCCTCGCGAACCGCCTCGAGGAGGTGCTCCCGCTCATCGAGTCGCTCAAGGCGAGGGACCGGGCGATGTTCCCCGGGAACCCCTACGTCGACCGCGTCGAGACGGTGTACGACCGCGTCGGCGGCGCCCCCGAGTTGGTCACGCGCAAGCTCGCGGTGCTCGCGCAGGTGCGCGCGCACATCGACGCGCTCACCCCCTACCTCGAGGGCGACGACCTCGCCACGGCGCGGGATTTTCGCCCGCCGGAGTCGCTCCGCGCGGTGCGCTTCGACGAGCTCCCGGGCCTCGTGCGGGAGCAATTCACCGAGCGCGACGGCACCTTCGGCACGCCGTTCTTCGTGTACTACCACCCCCATTTCTCGCCCAACAACGGTCGGCAGCTCATGCAGGTCGCGCGGCTGACCATGAACCTCCGGCTGCCCGGCGGGAGGGTGGTCCCCACGGTGTCGCGCTCGACGGTGTTCGCCGAGATGGTGGCGTCGATGGGCCGAGACGGGCCCCGCGCGACCTTCCTCGCCGCCCTCGCGGTCATCGCCCTCGTGGCCCTCGCCACGCGACGTCTCGGCGCGAGCGCCGCGGTGCTGGGCTCGCTGCTCTGCGGCGTGGTGCTCACCGTCGGCGGCGCGGCCTGGCTCGACGTGCGCTTGAACTTTCTGAACTTCGTCGCACTGCCGCTCACCTTCGGCATCGGCGTCGAGTACGCGATCAACCTCTACGACCGCATCCGCTTCACCGGCGGCGACGTGACCGAGGCCGTGCGCTCCGTGGGCGGCGCCGTGGCCCTCTGCGCGTTCACCACCATCGTGGGCTACGGCGCGCTGCTCACCGCGAACAGCATGGCCCTGCAGTCCTTCGGCTGGTACGCGATGGTGGGCGAGCTGGCGTGCATTTCGTCGGCGCTGCTGATCCTCCCGAGCGCGCTGCGCTTGCGGTCGAAGCGCGACCGGTCTTAGAGAACCCCCGCGATGACCACCCATTTCGAGCGCTTCGCCGAGCGCCTCACCGACGACGAGCGCGAGACCCTCTTCGCCACGGTGCCCGTGCTCATCGCCTGGGTCGTAGGCGCCGACGGCGTCTTCGACCGGGCCGAGCTCAGCGCCGCCATCGACGAGCTCATCGCGGGCAACGACCAGCTCGGCGCGTCGTTTCGGCACTCCGTGGCGGCGGAGGAGGCCTTCGCGAAGATCCCCGAGATGGTGCGCAACCCCGACCGCCTGGAGTTTCACGGGCACCTGATGCGGGTGCGCGACATCGTGCGGCTCATGCCCACGGCCCTCGCCGAGGAGTTTCGCGCCTTCATCCTCCGCCTGGTGCTGCACCTCGCCCGCGCCTCGGGGTCGTTTCTGGGCCTCGGCGACCCGATCAGCGACGAGGAGCGCGCGGTGATCGTGCGCATCGTGCACGCGCTGGAGATCCCCGTGCACGACGCCCGGCTCCGGGTCCAGCTGGGCCTCGAGGTCGAGGAGACGCGTTGACCGTGCGCCCGCGAGTCGGTTAGTTCATGCGGGTGATGTCCCTGCGTCGCTGCGTCCTCGCGCTGTCACTCCTCGCAGCCTGCACCCGCTCGACCCCCGCGCAGCCTCCCCGCGCTCTCGACGGCGGCGCCGCGGTCGTGCGCGACGCGCCCCCTCGGCAGGACCTCATCGCGCCCGCGCTGCTCCTGCGCAACCGCGTCGACGTGCCCGAGGCGATCGCGCCGATCGACACGGGCCCCCAGGAGGAGATGACCTCCAGCGCCGCGGGTGACTCCGTGCGCGTCGCCGGGCGACACTTTCGCCTCGACGTGGCGGTCGCCCGCGCGAGCAACGCCACCAGCGGCCGCGTGACGTACAACCTCCGCGGCGCCGACGGATTCACGGTGAACGCGGGCTACCCGATCACCATCGAGGCGTCGGCCACCGCCCTCGAGCTCGACAAGACCAGCCTGCGGCGCACCGACGCGCTCACGTACACCCCGCAGCTCGCGCGCTTCGAGGTCGCGATTCGCGACGCGCAGCGGGGCGAGACCGTGGTGACCGAGCTGCTGTTCTCCGTGTGCCGAGGGCAGGAGTGCGAGTTTGAGTCGCGCCGCGTCGTCGTGGTGGTGCCGTAGGTCTCAGCGCGATCCCTTTCAAGGTCGCGACGCCCGGCGCTGGGGTTCGCAGCCCTGCCGACGCGCGGGATCGGTGCTCACCCCAGGCAACACAGGTCGCCCGTCCTTCGACGGGCTGCGATTGCCTGAAACTACTTGATGTTCAATGGATCTGACTGCAACCTGGCGCCAGCCGGGTGACCCTTAATTGTTGCCTGGGGTGAGCACCGATCCCGCGCGTCGGCAGGGTTGCGAACCCCAGCGCCGGGCGTCGCGACCTTGAAAGGGATCGGCTCAGCGCCGCCGCGCGACGAGGGGAGGCACATCGAGGTCTCCGTCCACGAACATCGCCACATGCTCGTCACAGAACTTCTGCGGGATCGTTCTCCAGGCGCCCTGCTGGAGGCGCGAGATCCATGGAGCCCCGCGGAGCCCCGCGGAGCCCCGCGGAGCCCCGCGTAGCCCCGCGTAGCCCCGCGTAGCCCGGCGTAGCCCGGCGGTTGAAACCGCGGGGCGGAGGCTTCACGGGTCCTCGAACTGCTCTCCCAACGATCCCACTTCTGCGCCTTGGTCATCGGCTGCGACGCGGTCATGACGTGGGACTCCTGGCGGGGTGAACACGCGAGGTCAGAAACCTGTCGACGTCCTCCCCCTGAACCTTCGCGATGCCACATCGGTACGTTTGTACGCAAGCTCCCTGGCGCGTCGAAGCCTCCCCGCACCCCGTCGCCCGCGCGCTTCATTTCTGCCTTGCCACCGCGCGTCGCATGGCGCCAACGTGCGTTTCTCTGCCACGCAGACTTTGGCAGAGACGGAGGGATACACCCATGTCTGGCGACTACACCGACGAGATTCTCGAAGAGACCCCCATGCGGGTCACCCGTCTGCTCACCGGCCTCGCGCGGAGTTCCGTGATTCGCACGCACCTACATCGCGGGGGAATGCTCGATGTCGATGTCACCGAGGGGCGCGACCTGCTCTTTCGGTGCCTCGCGCCGCCGCCCTCTTCGGCCTCGGGCGACACCGCCGACGCCCGACGCCGCCGTGACGCCATCGCCGCCCTCGACGCCTGGGACGAGCCGAACTTCGCCCGCTACCGCGCCGCGCTGCGCCGCCACCACCGCCCCTCGGGGGAGTACATCTTCGACGGTCTCAGCGCCGCGACGGGCGCCGCGGCGGTGCAGTCCGTCGCGACCTTTCTTCAGCGCCTCGACGCCGTCGAGGCGGGACGGGCCGCGGGGATCTCTCGCACCGACGGGCGCAAGGCCGCGCTGCTGCTGGCGGCCCGCGGCCTCACCGACGCCGAGCGCGGGCGTCTGCGGGGCCTCGTGGACGACGCCCTCGGCCCCGCCGAAGCGCTGCCCGCGCCCGACACCTCGGCGCACGACGCCCGACGCGAGGCGCTCTCGGCGCTGCGCGCGTGGTTCGACGAGTGGTCCGCCGTGGCGCGGGCGGAGGTGACGCGGCGGGACCATCTTATTCTCCTGGGCCTCGTGGCGCGTCGACGCCCCAAGAAGCCGGCGCCCGAGCCCATCCCCACGGCCTGAAGGGCTTGCGCCGCGGTCCTGAAGCTTCCGCCGCGGGCGTGAGTGCCTTCGTGTTCGTCTAGAATTCTCGCGAAACTCGCGAAGATCAGCCCCCACGCGCGCGACGTATCACCGCGCGTAGGGAGCCGCGAAAGCCCGTCCAGCAAGGCATTTTCACCGCGGCGAAGGCTTCAGGGCCGCGGCGGAAGCTTCGCGGTTCAGCCCAGGAGCTTCGCGACGGCGGCCTCGATCGCCTCCCCCGCGCCCGGTCCACGTCACAAGCGCCGCTCGTGGTTCACGTCGGCCCCCTCGACGCGCCACCGACCACCTCCAGCAGCCGCGCAAATCGCCGGGCGATCGTCGAGGTCGTCGGTCAAGAGCACGCGCTCGACGCTGTAGACGCTGTCGAGCACCAGCGGCGAGTGCGTCGCGACCAGAAACTGCGTCTTCGGCGAGCTCGCGGAGCGCGCGGAGGAACACCCGCTGCCACGTCGGGTGCAGGTGCTGCTCGGGCTCGTCGATGAGGCAGAGGCCATGGCGAGCAACGCCATTTGCCCGGAGCTCAGTCGATCGACCGGGATCACCCGAGGCGTCGGCTCGCCCTGCGCGGCGCGCGCGCGCAGGTCATCGAGGGATCGTTCGCCATGCGCCCGCCGAGCTGCCGGAGATCTGTGGAGCGCAGCGCTCGTCAGGGCTCTCCGCGCTACCGCGCGCCCTCCCCACGTTGTGGGAGAGGGCTCTCCGGTCGGGGAGAACGCTTGGATAGACTGGCATGGGCGACAAGATCTCCGAATTTGCGCCACGCTGAACAGCCCTCTCCCACAACGTGGGGGAGGGCGCGCGGTACGCGGAGGGGCCCACGAGGCGGCGCTGCGCTCCACGGATCTCGGGGCTCCAAGACGGCCCTCGCCGAACGATCCCTCATCGAGGGTGTTCACCACCCCTTGATCGCTCACGGGCAGCTCGCCGTCCCGCACCACGACGAGGCGGTCAGAGCCCAGCTCCGCGCTCCGGTAGATCACGTCCAACTGCCACTGTGATCCGACGAAGGACCCGTAGAAGCGGTTGAGGCGCTGAAAGACTCGCTCGCTCCCCAGGCGACCGTGGGCGTTCACCAGGCGACGCTGAAGCTCTGCGAGGCGACGCTCCTCGCGTGTCGATCTGCGTCCTCTGGGCCCCGAAACAGGTTCGCCGAGGTCCTCGGGCTCTCGTCGCGACGAGATGTACTCGACGTTGAACTCAGGGGGATGGAGCGCGGTCCGGAGGTCCTTTGTGAGAGGGCGAGCGAGGCTCTCGACGGACTGCGTGACCGTGGCCTCTCGCGCGAACGCCTCCATCATCTTCGTGAGTTCGCGGCGATCGACGTGCCAGGTGTTGGCCGTGCCCAGCGACCAGTGAGAGGCGATCTCAAAGTCTCTGGCTCCCTGCCGCACGAGCTCCGAGGGCGCGGCGAGGTCTCTTGGGAGCAGGTCGATGCGCCTCAGCGTCATGAGCACCGCCTCGAGCACGGTGGTCTTGCCGCAGCCGTTGGCCCCCGCGAGCACCAGCATCCCGCCGCCCTGCTCGTCGGTCTCGGGGAGCTCGAGCTCCAGGTGATCGATCCCGCGAAGGTTCTCGATCCTCAGCGAGCGGAGCCGCTCTGGTCGTGCCGCCTGGTCCATGTCTGCCCTCTCGTTCACCTTGGCAGGCCAGCAAGGCAAGGGTCGCGCAAGAGCGCGAGCCTCAGCGCCGCAGCGCGTAGAGCGCGCGCGGCGACACGGGCTGAAACTCGTCGAGGCCGAAGAGCTGCTGGTACACCGCGTAGTGCTCGCCCGGGCAGATCGGCGCGAGGGCGCAGCGGTCGACGTGGGGGCAGGGCACCGTGGTCACCGCGAAGGCGTCCGCGGCGGTGGCCGCGCCCCCCGAGTCGTGCACGAAGCGCTCGGCCGCGCGGTACTCCGTGCCGGGGAGCATCGGGCGCCGGTCTCCGTCGCCCGAGCCGAAGACCGGGAGCTTGCGCTTCTGCTCCTCGCGCGCGAGCAGGCAGGGGTGCTGCACCGCGAGGCCCAGGAGGTTCATCGCCCAGCGCTTGTCGTCGGTGCGCACGAAGCGGCCGAGGTCGTCGAGGAAGGTCCGCACGATGTCGCCCTCGCGCACGGCCGACTCGGCGTAGGGGTCTCGCGTGGTCTGCCGCATGGGGTACGGGACGTGCGGGTGCAGGTCGAGGTCGAGGCCGCGCACGAAGGCCGCGAGCGCCGAGAGCTCGCCGACGTTGTGCGTGACCACCACGGTCGACGCGTGCAGCCGCACGTTGGGGTTCGCCCGCGACACCTCGAGGAGCGCGTCGAACGCACGCCGCGCCTCGAGGTACGAGCCCGGCGCGCCCGTGACCCGGTCGTGCGTCGCCGCGGTCACGCCGTAGAGGGGCACCGTGATCGTGAGCTCCGCGGGCGCGCGTCGGAGGAACTCCGCGCGAAACGCGTCGTCGGCGAGACGTCGGCACGAGCTGTACACCGTGAGCCGGCGAAACCCGTGCTCGCGCACCGCGCTCACCACGTCGAGCACGCGCGAGAAGGTGAGCGGGTCGATGCCGTTGAGCCGCACCTCCTCGACGCCCTGCTCCCGCGCGCTGCGGAGCTGAAAGCGGATGTTCGCGAGCTCGTCGGCGCCGCCGTCGGAGGGCTTCACGTACGACTTCACCGAGCAGAACGCGCAGGCCTGGTGGCAGTCGGAGTCGATCGCGAGGTTGAGCGCCGGAGGCACCGCGCGCTGCGTCTCGCCGGGGGCGGCGGTGCCCGACCACGCGGTGGAGGGCGGAGGGCGGTCGGCGGGGTGGTTCAGCGCGCGGAGCTCCTCGGCGCGGGTGGGCACGGTGACCGCGAGAGACTCTGCGCCCTTGAGCCGCAGGAGCGTGAGCAGCCACGAGGCGAGGGAGGTCGCGCCGAGGGACATCCCGTCGAGCTCGCCCGTGACGCCCATGAGGTCGAGGGAGAGGGCCGTGCCCACGCGCCCGAAGCCCTCGCGGCCGCCCACGCTGAGGCGGAGCCGGTGGGTCTCGACGCCGCGCTCGAACTCCAGCACGAGGCTGCCGAAATCGACGCTCTGACGGCGCCCGACGGGGGGGAGGTAGATCGCGCGCAGGGAGCACCCCGCCACCGCCGCGCCGCCGACGGTCACCTCGGGCGCGAGAAACTCCGCGACGCCCGGAGGATCGAAGTACAGCGACGGCCGCGCCTCGGGCAGCGGGTCGGCGTCGTCGTCTGCACCACTCGGGAGCAGCTTTCGCTGCGCGCGGAGGCTGTCG
This sequence comes from Polyangiales bacterium, assembly GCA_041389885.1. GTDB lineage: Bacteria > Myxococcota_A > Polyangia > Polyangiales > JAWKRB01. The sequence goes on from JAWKRB010000024.1 coordinate 124,113, forward strand.
CCGAGGAGCTTGCGGTCCTCGGCGGTGGGCGTGGCGTGCATGGCGAGGTGGGGAAAGAGCACGGCGAGGGGCAGCGCGCCGCGCTCGAGGGCCGCGCCCAGCGCGCGGGTCGCGTCGGCGGCCTCGGCGTCGGAGCAGCCCTCGAAGTCTTTGTAATACACGCTCCCCGCGCGGGTCTGGAGTAAGCCCTGCTCGCCGCGAGAGCCCACGATGCAGCGCACCGACGCGCCGTCGTCGCGGGTGAGCTTGAGGTGGAGCGTGCCGCGCAGCCCCCCCGCGACGTGCGCGACGCGCCACGCGCCGATGCGAGGGCCTTCGGTGAGCAGGGCGAGGTGCGAGGCGTCGTTCATGGGCGGACGCGGAGCGTATCACCCGCGCCCGCGAAGGCTCAGGGCTCGCGCGCGAGCACCGTCGCGGGGGCGTGAGGTGGGTCCGATTTTCTGCGTCCATCGCCGCGGGTCGGCGTCTGTGGTTAGAGAGGTGATCGAGATGACGACGAGCGCAGACGAGATTCGAGCGAACGTGAGGGCGCACTACGGGCAGGTCGCGAAGGCCCCCATCACGGGCTGCGGCCCCGCGGGGTGCTGCGGACCGAACCCCGAGGCGTCGCTGGCGCTGGGGTACTCCGCCGAGGAGCTCGCGGCGGTGCCCGAGGGCGCCAACCTCGGCCTCGGCTGCGGAAACCCCCAGGCGATCGCGGCGCTGCGACCCGGCGAGACCGTGCTGGACCTGGGCTCGGGCGCGGGCTTCGACGCGCTCCTCGCCGCGCGGCAGGTGGGCCCCACGGGGCGGGTGATCGGCGTCGACATGACCCCGACGATGATCGAGAAGGCGCGGGCCCACGCCGCGAGTGTTCAGGCCGAGGGGGTGGAGTTTCGCCTCGGCGAGATCGAGCACCTGCCCGTGGAGGACGGGACGGTCGACGTGATCCTGTCGAACTGCGTGCTGAACCTCGTGCCCGACAAGGCCCGGGCGTTTCGCGAGGCCTTCAGGGTGCTCAAGCCCGGCGGGCGCCTCGCGATCTCCGACGTGGTGCTCACCCAGGCGCTGCCCGAGGACATGCGCGCGCAGGTCGACCTGCTCACGGGGTGCATCTCCGGCGCGGCGATGCGCGCGGAGCTCGAGTCTCACCTCGCCGCCGCGGGCTTCACCGACGTGCGCGTCGAGCCCAGGCCCGAGAGCCGCGCGTTCATTCGCGAGTGGTTCCCAGGGACCGGCGCGGAGGACTACGTGACCTCGGCGGTGATCGAGGCGCGCCGCCCCGCCGCGGCCTCGGCGTGTTGCCCTCCGGGCTGCTGCGGCTGAGCGCGTGCGACCGCCCGAGCAGGTGCGCGACTGGGGAGCGCTGTCGGCGACGCTGCGTCCCTTCATCGCGCGGCGCGTGTCCTCGCCGGGGGACGCCGACGACGTGCTGCAAGACACCCTCCTGCGGCTCCACCGCAGCGCGGGCGACCTGCGCGACGAGGATCGCTTCGGCCCGTGGGCCTACCGCGTCGCCCGCAGCGCCATCGCGGACCACCACCGCGCGCGCGGGCGACACCCCCTCGCCGCGGGCGAGGCCCCCGAGGAGCCCGACACGCCCGAGGAGGCGCGGGTCTTCAACTGCGCCATCGAGCAGCACCTGGGACTGTTGGTCGAGATGCTCCCCGAGCCCTACCGCGACGCCGTGCGGGCGACGGAGATCGAAGGGGTCAGTCAGACCGATCTCGCTGCGCGACAAGGGGTCTCGCTCTCGACGGTGAAGTCCCGGGTGCAGCGCGGGCGGGCGCGGCTGCGCGAGATGGTGGAGACGCTCTGCGAGGTCGAGCTCGACGCGCGGGGACGGCTCCTGCGCTGCGACCACCGACCGGGCTCGCCGTGCTGCGCCCGCCACGGATGAGCTGGACGCCGCGCCGTCGCCCCTCGCGCGCGGAGGGTTCGTTCGGGCGGGATCGCGTGATAGACCCCGACGGGTGAACCTCCCGCACAAGGCGCGTTGGCCGTCATGGCTGCTCGTGGTGACGCTGCTCCTCGCGGGTTTCTCGGCGCTCGCGCAGCCGCTCCCCCAGGACGCGACGCTCGACGCGACGCTCGACGCCGCCCAGGACGCGACCCGCGACGCGCTGCCCCACACCGACCTCCCGCCGCGCACGGAGGACACCGCCCCGCCCCCCGCCCGCCTCGACGCGGGGACGCCCCCCCGCGTCGTGATCGCCCCGCGGGACGTGATCACCCACGACGTGATCGCCCACGACGTGATCGCCCACGACGTGATCGCCCCGCGGGACGTGATCGCCCACGACGTGAACGCCCACGACGTGAACGCCCACGACGCGGGGGTGCAGGGCGCGCACACGACGCAGACCGACCGTCCGCGGAGCACGGGCTCCCTCGCGCGGGTCACGCTGGGGCTCTTCGCGATCCTCGCGCTGGTGGTCCTCGGGGCGCAGCCCGCGGTGCGCGCGCTGGAGCGCCGCGCGGGGCTCGCGATGCTCACCGGGAGCGGCGTGCCCTTCCTCGCCCTGGGCTTCGTCGCGAGGCACCCCGCGGTGGGGATCCTCGACGACCAGACCCTCGCCGACATGCGCCCCTTCCTCGAGTTCGGCCTCGCGTGGATCGGCTTTCGCGTCGGCACCGAATTCAACGTGCGGCACATCGACGAGTGGCCGCCGGGCACCGCGCGGCTGATGTTCATCGAGAGCGCCTGCGCGTTCCTCGGCGTCGCGGTGGGCACCGGGCTGCTGCTGCGCCTGGGGTGGGGCGACCCCCACTGGGTGCGCAACGCGCTGATCCTCGGCGCCTGCGCGGCGGTGAGCGCGCCCAGCGGCGTGCGGGCCCTCGCGCACGCCGGGCTCATCGCCCCCGAGGCGGCGCGGGGGATGCGCCGCGTGGCCTCCCTCGACGATGTCATGGCCCTGCTGGTGCTCGCCCTCGTGACCAGCACGTTTCGCCCGCTCACCAGCGCGTTCTGGACCCTCCCGCCGGTGGGCTGGCTCTTTCTCCAGATCGGCATGGGGGTGGTCCTGGGCGGGCTGACGGTGGCGGCGCTGCGCATCGCGGCGAACCCCAACGAGGAGTTTGCGATGACCCTCGGCGCGGTCGCCTTCACCGCGGGCCTGGGCACCGCCGTCGGCTTCTCGCCCCTGGTGGTCGCGTGCCTCGCGGGGGTGGTGGTCGAGAACCTCCAGGTCTCCGCGCAGACGGCGCGGTCGATCACGTCGGCGTCGCGCCGCCGGGAGATCGAGCGCACGGTGTACCTCGCGTTCTTCGTCGTGGTCGGCGCGATGTGGGAGCCGCGGGTGGGCGACGGCTGGCTGCTGCTCCCGATCTACGTCTTCGCCCGCATCGCCGGAAAGCTCCTGGGCGTGCGCGCGGCGCACATGGAGCTGGTCCGGGCCACGCCAGGGGCCAGCCTCGCGCAGACCGACGTGCGGGTGACCTGGGTGGCGCTGCTCCCCTCGAGCGCGGTCTCCATCGCCCTCGTGGTGAGCGCCCAGGCGAGCTACCCCACGCTGCTGCGCGGCTCGCTCCAGACCGTGGTCATCGCCGGCGCGCTGGCCTCGGAGCTGCTGTTTCGAGCCGGGGCCTGGGTGCTCGGCGGGAGGGTCAACGGCGACGACTCCGACCTCGGCGCCCTCGCCCTCACCCACGAGACGAGCGACGAGGCGCGCGAGCGCGAGGTGCCCCAATGATCCGCGCGCTGTTGATGCTGGGCTCGGTGCTCGCGCTCATGGCCGCGGGGCGCTCGTTCGCGCCCGTCGACGCCCACGCCTCCCCCGGCGCGGGGACGGTGCTGGGCTTCGGCTTTCTCGTGCTCGCCGCGCTGCAGGCCGGGAGCGTCTTCGCCGCGCTGCGCCTCCCCCGGCTCACCGGCTACCTGCTCTGCGGCGTGCTCACGGGGCCCGACGCGCTCGGGCTCCTCACCCGCGCGATGGTGGGCGACCTGCGGCTGGTGAACGGCGTCGCCGTGAGCCTCATCGCCCTCACCGCGGGCGGCGAGCTCGACCTGCGCGCCCTGCGCCCGCGCCTGCGGAGCGTGGTGGTCACGTCGCTGCTCGCGCTGATCTCGGCGATCGTCGCCATCACCCTCACGTCGATCCTCTTCTCGTCGCGGCTGCCCTTCATGGTCGGGCTCAGCGGCGCGCAGCAGTGGAGCGTCGCGCTCACCCTGGGCGTGCTCCTCGCGTCGCTCTCGCCCGCGGTGACCATCGCGATCTTCTCCGAGACCGGCTCCGACGGGCCCGTGAGCGAGACCTCGCTGGGCGTGGTGGTCCTCGCCGACATCTTGATCATCGTGGCCTTCACGGCGGTGCACGCCCTCGACGCGAGCGTGTTTCACCTCCACGGCGGCGGCGAGCTCTCGCCCCTCCTGAAGCTCAGCATCGAGATCGGCGGCAGCGCCGTGGTGGGCGCCCTGGTCGCCCTCGCGATCCTCGCGTGGCACCGCATCGTGCGGGAGCACCTGTCGCTGTTCATCCTCGCCGTGTGCATCATCGCCACCGAGGTGGGCTCGCGGCTGCACCTCGACGCGCTGCTGGTGTGCCTCGTCGCGGGGCTGCTCCTGCAGAACGTGCTGGGGCTCCGCGGCGAGGTGCTCGCGAAGGTGCTCGCCCCCGCGGGGCTGCCCATCTACGCCGTGTTCTTCGCCCTCGCCGGGGCCAACCTGCAGCTGGCCGAGCTCGCGGTGCTCTGGCCCCTCGCGCTGCTCTTCTCCGTGGTCCGCGCCGGGGCCCTCCTCGGCAGCGCCCGCGCCGGCGCGAAGCTCACCGGCGCGGGGGAGATGGTCGAGCGGTGGATGCCCCTCGCGCTCATCCCCCAGGCCGGCGTGAGCGTGGGGCTCGCGGAGCTGCTCGGCAGGCACTTTCCAGACTGGGGCGCGGGCACGCGGGCGCTGGTGCTCTCGGTGATGACCGTGAACGTCGTCGTCGGCCCGCTGCTGCTCCGGTACGGCCTCGCGCGGGCCGGCGAGACCGGCCGCAAGGCCGCCGAAGAGCACTGATCCCCGCGCGCGGTCACGCCCTAAACGCGTGACAGAATATGTCACTGGATCAGGTGCGTCGTGGCGTGGCTGCGCTAGGGTCGCTGCTCCCCGCGGCGCGTGGGTTCGCGTCGGAGACACACAGGAGCAGAAGTTCATGAACAGCCTCGAAGATCGCCTCGAACGGATCGAGAAGAAGCTCGACGCGCTGCTCGCCCGGCAGCAGGGCGCGCAGGGCGTGGGCGCGACGGCGGAGATCGACGTCGACATCGACGGGCCGCGCGGCGACCCCGAGGTGCGCTTCATGCCGAAGCGCTGGACGGGTCCTGACCACAAGGGCCAGACGTTCTCGAGCTGCGAGCCGGAGTTCCTCGACCTGCTCGCCGAGGCCTACGAGTGGTTCGCGCAGCGCGACGACGAGACCGGCGCCCTGGACAAGAACGGCTCGCCCAAGAGCCGCTGGAGCCGCCTCGACGCCGCCCGCGCCCGCGCCTGGGCCGCGCGCCTCCGGGGGCGCGACGGGGAGACCGCGTCGCCCCGCCGCCCCCGCGCCGCGCCCGCCGACCGCCCGCGTCGCCCCGCCCCGTCGAGGTCCGTCGACTCGTTCGACGGCGGCGACGACAGCGAGATCCCGTTCTGATCCCCCTCGCGCGGCGCAACGATGTCGCCCGTCGGGGGGATCCCGACGTACCCTCTCCGCCGCGATGCCCTCCATGACCCAACGCCTCTTCGTCGTCGCGGCGCTCCTCGCGGCGTGCCGCAGCGAGACCCGCGCGCCCGCCGCCCGCCGCGCGGCGACGTCCCCCGCGGCGGCGCCCGCGACGGCGCCCGCGACCACGGCGACGCCTGCCCCGGCCCCAGGGCCTCCGCCGGCGCCGCCGCACATCACCCTCGCCAGCTCGATCCCCGTGGTCGAAGAGCTCCCGCAGGGTCGCTGGCGCGTCACGGTGGACCTCACGCTCCAGAACTCCACCCCTGCGCCGCTGAGCTTCTCGCTCTCCGAGCTCCGGGCCGCCCTCTCTCTGGGCGACGCGGGCTCCAGCCCCGCGCTCACCCCGACGCTCGACAGCACCCTCCGCGCGGCGCCCATGGCCCCCCAGACGGCGCTCGAGGGGCGCCTGGTGTTCGAGTGCGCCGCGCAGGCCGGCCCGAGCGAGCTCACCCTGCGCTGGGCGCCCGCGGGGCACGAGCCCTCCGAGGCGCGGCACCCGCTCATGGTGACGCCGGGGATCCATCCCATCCCGCTCCCCGCGCCGAGCGAAGCCGCGGCCCCTGCGCCCGACGCGGCCGCGTCGCCGTAGCGCCTGAGCCCGCTTGGGATCGTTCGGCGAGTGCCCTCTTGGAGCCCCGAGATCCGTGGAGCGAAGCGCCGCTCGGCGGGCGCATGGCGAACGATCCCGCCCGCTTCGACTCGCTCCCTCAGCCCTGCGGGGAGGGCACCCTCGCGTCGATCGCCTGCTCGACCCGCGCGCGCAGCGCCTCGAGCGACGGGCGCCGCAGGATCATCAACGCGACGCTCACGGCGATGAATCCGAAGGCGACGCGCATCGAGAAGCCCAACATCGCGAGCACGAGCCCGTGGATCGCGATGGACTCGCGGAGCGCGAGGGTGATGATCAAGGGGCTCATGTCGAGCTGCGCCGCGAGGGTGAGCGCGGCGACGGGGTCTTCGACCGCGTTCACGCTGGGCGAGGCGTCGCGAAAGCCCCCCTCGGCGAGCACGGGGGCGGACGACGCGACCTGGGTGATTCGGAGGTCGTGACCGACGCGACGGTGGAGGGCGCTGGCGAAGAGCTTCTCGGGCAGGATGAAGCTCAGCGCCGCCGTCATCGCGGCGACCGCCCCGAGGACCGGGAGGATCAGCGGAGGCGCCGCCGCGTCGGTCTGCGGCGCCGAGAGGGCCACGCCGAGGTACGCGAGGGGAGCGAGGGTCAGCGCGCTCCAGAGGATCTTCTGCGTGCGAAGCGTCGCGTTGAGGGCGTTCACCGCCGCACGGTCGCGCCCGCGCGGCGTCGCGTCAACCGCTCGCGCGCGTGATCACGACGGGCGTCGACCGTCTCGACGCGAGAGGTCGATCTGCACAGGCGGATAGTCCGGCGAGTTCTTGCGACGCGGCGCTTCGTTGCGATGGCCTTGCGGCGGCGGAGGGCCATCGCGACGCGGCGGCGGAGGGCCATCGCGACGCGGCGGCGGAGGGCCATCGCGACGCGGCGGCGGAGGTCCGGCACGACGCGGCGGCGGAGGTCCGTCACGACGCGACTGCGGCGGAGGGCCATCGCGACGCGACTGCGGCGGAGGGCCGTCGCGACGTTGTTGCGGCGGCGGCCCGTCACGACGCGACTGCGGCGGCGGCGGCCCCTCACGACGCGGCGGATTGTGGCCCTGACGCACCGCCACCCCCTCTCGTCGCGGCTCGTGGTGCGACGGCGAGTGGCTCCCCGGGGGCCGCTGGTTCTGTCGAAACTCGCTGTCGGCGCGGCCCATGCGACCGCGCTCCGCGAGCTGCTCCCGGCGACCGCCCGCGTGGCGCTCTCCGCGCACGGAGCCCTCCTGCGGCTGCGTCGCGTCGTCGAGGGATCCCATCTGGTAGTGCCGCCAGAGGGCCTCGCCGCAGTGCCTGAAGCGCAGCAGCCGCGCGTCGAAGCGGGCGAGGTGGCCGACGACGTTCTGCAGGTCGCGGGTGAGAATGTCCCGCGCGAGGTTGTTCCCCGGCGCGTCGACCACCTGGGGCATGTCGATGATCGTGGGCCCGGCCTTCGTCAGCAGGATGTTGAAGGCCGAGAGGTCTCCGTGGACCTTGCCCGTGCCCAGGAGCAGCCGCACCTGGCGGAACACCTCGCGAAACATCGGCTCCGCGTCGTGCGGGTCGAGCTCGGTGTCGGCAAGGCGGGGCGCGGGCTCGCCGTGCTCGTCGACCAGCAGCTCCATCAGCAGCACGTCGCCGTAGAGCAAGATCGGCTTCGGCACCCGCACGCCCGCCGCGTCGGCGTTGTAGAGCGCGCGAAACTCCATGTCGCGCCAGCTCTCCTCGGCGAGCTCTCGGCCGTAGTTCGAGCGCTTGCTCATCGCCCGCTGGTCCCGAGAGTTGCGCGTCTGGTTGCGCCCCTCGGTGTAGCTCGCGGTGGCCTTGAAGGTCCTGCGCTCGACGGCCTTGTAGACCTTCGCCGCGAGGAGCTCCCCCCGGCGGCTGACGACGTACACCGACGCCTCCTTGCCGCTGAGGAGCCTGCGCTCGACGGTGTCGATCACCCCGTCTTCGAGCAGCGAGACGAGGCTGTCAGGGAGCGCCACGGGACCTCAGCTCGCGCAGGTGCGTCGCCGCCGAGGGTGATCCCTCCGTCGCCGCGGCGCCGGGGGTCTGGAATTCATCGAGAGTCATGTGGTCTTGCGGCACTGCGCTGCCCCTCTGTCGTGGGGCGGAGGGTAAGTCCGCGCGGGCCCGAGCGCCAGAACCCATCGCGCGGCCGGTCAGCGCCGGGTGCGGCAGCAGTCGGGGATCTCCGCGCGCAGCGCGTCGAGGGTGCGATCGAGCTTCTCTCGAAAGTCCGAGGTCGAGTCGATCACCACGCGCCGGGGGTGCTCGCGCCACACCTCGAGCAGGCGCTCGTCGAGGCGCAGGGCCTCCGACGCGCTCTCGATGCGCAAGGGGTTGCGGCGGTTGTACCCGCCCGCGTCGCTCGGCGTGCGCAGGTGGATCACCGCGTCGTAGCGCGCGAGGGCCGCCTCGCGGGTGGTCCCGGCTTCGCGAAAGAACTCGTCGGGCTCCCCCGGCCAGTACGCGAGCCCGTCGAGCACGCCGCGGTCGCAGAGCACCAGCGCGGGGTCGCCCTCGCTGAGCCCGAAGCGCTCGAGCTGCACCTGCACGTGGTAGATCGCGAGCTGCGCCGCGCGCCGCGCCCCCAGGGCGTCGCGGCGGGGAAAGCCCCCGCCGTAGAGAATCCCCGCCGACTCAGGGAGCACCACCACGTGCTCGCACAAGAAGCGCTGCACGAACTCCAGCACGGCGGTCTTGCCCGCGCCGGGCCCCCCCGTGATGGCCACCCGTCGGGCGCTGTGGGGCGCGCCGCCGCACTCGCACGCGGGGTGCCTCAACGCAGGGCGTCGACCCTGCGAAAGTAGCCCCGCGCGAAGGCGAGGAGCTGGTTGTCGGTGGGGTGGTCCACGGTCTCGACGCCGACCAGCCGCGCGTCCATCTCCTTGTGCTGCTTGTGAATCGCGCGCACGAGCTCGAGCTTCGCCTTGCCCGGACCCACCACCAGGAACTCCTCGGCGTCCTTCACGGCGTCGATCACCTCGTGGTGAAAGGGGTGGTCCTCGCTGCGGTGGGCCGTGCTCGCGTGCTTGTTGCGAAAGTGCCCGTGGAGGCTGCTGTGCACGTCGAGCTTCTCGATGGTGTCCTCGCCGACGAAGCGAAAGATGCGGGCCTCGGTGTGATCAATCCAGACGACAGCGTGATGCGCGTTCATACCCGCCGCCCTACGCACGACCCGTTCCAGCCCGCGTACTGCGATGAAACGCGGCGCGCACACGACAAGGCCCGCGCACCCGGTTCGTGCCGTGCACCGCGTGCGTGAACCGGGTCGCGGGGATCAGGCCACGCGCACCCGCGCGGCGATCCAGGGGAGGGTTGCGGTGCCCGTGTCCATGCGCTCTCGGGAGAGGCGCTCGGCGCCCTTGAGGATCTCGTAGAAGCTCCCCGTGGCCGACCACGCGCCGGCCTTGAGCCGCGCGACGGGGACGCCGTCTTCGAGGGCGAGGCCGCCCACGATGGGGTTGTTGAAGGCCCCGGTGGACTTGTTCGCCGAGTGCACCCCGAGCAGGTCGGGGATGAGCAGCGCGCGGCCCTTCGTGAGCGCCTCGCGGGGGATGTCTCCCGCGGCGACCTCGAGGTGGCCCATGCCCACGCGCACCGGCGCCTCGGCGCGGTCCTCCGCGAGGATCGGGATGCGAAAGCCGTTGCCCGTAGGCGCCGTCCCCGCGCGCAGGGCCGAGCGCTGGTCGGCGAGGAGCGTGGTGAGCACCCCCGCGCGGAGGATGACCTTGCGCGCGCCCTCCATCCCCTCGTCGTCGCTCGCGTGGCCCGCGAGGGCGAGGGACGCGGTGTCGTCCCAGAGCTCGAAGCGCGGGTGCGCGAGGGCGTCGCCGAGCTTCGCGGGGGAGATCCCCGCGAGCACCCGGTCGAGCCCCACGCGCTCCAGCAGCAGCGCGCGCAGCAGCCCCTCGAGCATCCTCGGGTGCAGCACCGCGTCGACCTCGCGCGGACCTCCCAGAAACTCCGCCACGGTGACCTCGCGCGCGGGGAGCGACGCCGCGAGGGCGCTCCCGAGCGTGGGCACCGCCTCGCTCCGCGGCGCGCGCGAAGACGTTGCGTCCCAGTCGTTTCCGTCGAGCATCACGAAGGCGCCGTGGTAGGTCTCGGCGCTCGTGAGGGGGCCTCCGCGGCCGGTGACCAGCGCGCGGCGCGAGCGGCTCGCCGACACCTCCCCCTCGACCACCACGCCCTTGCGCTGCGCCCACGCGCCGTCGCGCATCGCCACGGCCATCGACCGCAGCGCCGCGGGGTCATCGACCAGCGCCCAGGTCGCCGCGTCGGCGCGGCGCAGGTCGGTGCCCTCGCGGGGCGAGAGAAAGCCCGCGAGCTCCTGCGCCTGCGCGGCGCCCAGCGCGCGGAGCAGGGCGTCGGCCGACTCGCCGGGGTCGCGCGAGGTGGTGGCCGCCGTGGCGACGCGCCCGCCCTTCATCGCCCGCATCGCGACGCTCCAGCTCCCGCAGGTCAGCGACGCGATCACCTGGTCGTTCTCGACGCTGTACCCCGTGCTGTCGGCGCACGAGGCGATCACCTCGACGTCGTCGACCGAGGGGAGCACGCGGTCTCGAATCGCGCAGGCCACGTCGGTGACCGTCTTGAGCAGCGCGTCCATCAGTTGGCCTCGAAGGTGAGGGTGACCGCGGGGGAGACGCCCACGCGCACGAAGGTCGGGCCGCCGTCGGTGACCCGGCGGGTCTGCCCGCTCTTGCCGCAGAAGCCCACGCCGTGCGCCTCGACCTCGCCGGCGTAGCCCTCGACGGTCTTAAGGCAGCCCGCGGTGAGGGCGGTGAAGTTCCCAGGGGAGATCATCTCGTCGGTGACCTTGCCGGCGCGCACGAGGTAGCCGTACTGCGTCGACGAGCTCATCCCGTCCTTCGACACGGCGCCGCCGAGGGAGCCGTAGAGCAGCACGCCCAGCTCCACGCCCTGCAAGAGCTCGTCGAGGGACGACTTCCAGTGGGGCCCCGGCGCGGGGCACAGGGTGGTGTTGCGCATCCGCACGATGCGCCGCTCGCCGAGGTCCGAGAAGCCGTTGCCCGTGGGCGCGACGCCGTAGCGGTGGGCGGTCTCGCGGCTGTGCATCATCCCCACGATGCGGCCGCCCTCGACGAGCACGGTGTTCTGCACCTCGACGCCCTCGTCGTCGATCAGCTCGGTGCCGAAGCCCTTGTCCCGCAAGGGGTTGCCCGCGGCGTCGGGGGCGGGCCCGTCGACGATGCGCACCACCGAGGAGCCCAGGGGCTCGACCCGAGCGGTGCCGTCGGGGGCCACGATCGCGGAGCCGTCGGCGCGGATGATGTCGGCCTCGATGGGGTGCCCGAGGCCCTCGTGGATGAACACCAGCGAGGAGTTGTGGAGCACGTAGTGGGTGACCCGAGCGCGCTCGTCGTCGGTGAGCGGGCGCGCGTCGAGGAGGGCCACGGCGCGGTCGCGCTCCTCGCGGAGGGAGCGCGCGACGTGCGGGGTGAGGGCGCCGTCGCGGAGGTAGAAGGTCATGCTCGCGGCCTCGCCGAAGCGCACGCGAGTGCGGGTCTGCTTCTGGCCCCGGAGCGCGCGAAAGGTCACCTGGAGGAACGACACGGGCATCACCTGGGTCTTGAAGACCCCGTCGGTGTCGGCGACCCATTTCTCTTCGACCTGGGTCCACGACCACAGCTCGGGCTTCACGGTGACGGCGTCGGTGTTGGCCTCGGCGGCGAGGGCGGCGACGGCGTCGGCGAGGGCGACGAAGACCGCGGTGGGGTCGGCGTCGCGGGGGTCGAGGTCGACGGCGATCCCGTAGCGCTCGCGGGAGGGGTTGGGGATGGGCGCGAGGCCGAACTCGGGGGACGGGGGCTCGGCGGCGAGGGCGCGGGCGGCGCGGTCGACGGCGTCGACGAGCTGCTCGGGCTCGATGTCGCCCACGCGCACGCCGACGTGACGTCCTTCGGCGCCCACGAGGCGCACCTGCGCGGCGCCCTTGATCGACGCGGGCTTCACGAGGCGCTGCCCGTCGCTCATGAGGTTGAGCTCGGATTTGTACACGCGCTCGTACACGGCGTCGGCGTACTCGGCGACCTCGCGCGCGCGGGCCAGGGCCGCGTCGAGGGACCTGCGCACCGCCGCGTCGCCGCGCGGCGTGGGCGAGGCGCTGAAGGGCTCGTTCATGTCAGTTGCTCTCAGGGGTGGGTGACTCGGGCTGCCAGGTGAGAACCAGCTTTCCGAAGGTTTCGTTCCGCTCCATGCGGCGGTGGGCCTCGACGATGTCGCGCATGGGCATGGTCGCGTCGACCACGGGGCGCAGCGCGCGGTCGACGAAGCGCGGGAGCAGCGCGCGCGAGAACCTCTGCGCGAGGGCGATCTTCTCCTCGAGGGGCCGCGAGCGCAGCACCGAGCCGATGAGCGTGGCCCGCTGCCGCAGCAGCAGCGCGAGGGGGAGCTCGCTCAGCACGCCGCCGACGGTGCCGATGGCGACGATCCTCCCGCGCAGGGCCAGGGCGCGAATCGACTCGGGGATGTACGGGCCGCCGACGCCGTCGAGGCAGAGCTCCGCGCCGCGCCCCTCGGTGTGCCGACGCACGGCCTCGGCGAAGGCGTCTCCCTCGGCGAGGATGACGTCGAAGCCCATGTCCTGCAGGCGCTTCTGCTTCGCGGGGGTGCGCACGGTGCCCAGGGGCGTCGCCCCCACGGCGCGGGCGATCTGCATCGCCGCGGTGCCCACCCCGCTGGCCGCGGCGTGCACGAGGGCGACCTCGCCCACCGAGAGCCCGCCCTGGAGCACCATCGCGTCGTAGGCGGTGAAGAACGCCTCGGGGATCGCCGCGGCGTCGACGAGGCTCATGGAGCGGGGCACGCGCACCAGCTCGCGCTCGTGGGCGACGACGGCGGTGCACATGGCGCCGCCGGCCACCACGCCCATCACCCGGTCGCCGACTTCGAAGCGCGTCGCGCCGGGGCCGAGCCGCGACACGGTCCCCGCGAACTCGAGGCCGGGGATCTCGGCGGAGAAGCCCGCGGGGGGACCATAGACCCCGCGGCGTTGGAGCAGATCCGCGCGGTTGAGCCCGGCGGCGGCGACGTCCACCGCGACCTCGCCGTACCCCGGCTCGCGCACCTCCACCTCGCGGAGCGTGAGGACCTCGGGATCGCCGGGTTGCGTGATCCAGACTGCGCGGGCGCTGATCATGGCGCGGGAGGGTAGACCCTCTGGGCGCGCGGGGTGAAGTCAGGCCGCGGGCTTCGCCTTGGGCTTCTTCTTGGGCTCGGGCTTCGCCTTCGGCGCCGGGGCGGGCTTCTTCTTGGCCTCGGGCTTCTTCTTGGCCTCGGGCTTCGCCTTCGGCGCCGGGGCGGGCTTCTTGGGCTCG
>JAWKRB010000025.1:0-124260 GCA_041389885.1 Polyangiales bacterium
CACCGCGGCAGCGCGCACGCGATCGACGCGGTCGTCGCCGCGGCGGCGAGGGCGAGGAGGGGGCGGCCCGGCGCGGCGCGGCGCGCGAGGGCGTAGGGCGCGAGCGCGAGCGCGACCCCCGCGAGCGCCGCGGAGGCGTCGGTCTCGGGCGCGAGGAGCGCATGCGCGAGCGCGCGGCCCGCGACGACGAGGAGCACGAGCCGGGCCGCCGTGACCGGCGCGGGCGCGGCCCACTGAGCCGCCTCGCTGGGGGGAGGTGGCTCGCGCGCGTCGTTCAGCTCGAGCGGCCGCTGCGCGCGGCTGGAGAGCATCGCGACCAGAAACTCGGGGTCGCCGACGTCGTAGATCTCGGCGCGGGCGTCGGGGGTGCGCAGCGAGACCTGGCCGAGCGAAGAGAGGTCGGCGAAGGCGAGGCGCGCGCCGTCGTGGAGGGTGACCAGGGCGTAGCCGACGTGCAGGGTGTGGCCGCCGTCGGAGAGCGCGCCCGCGTCGAGCTCGACCCGCGCGATGTCGTCGAGGGAGACGGAGCGCTCGAGCCCCTCTCCCTGGAGGTGCGCGGCGCGCGCGTCGAGGACCACCCGATGGCTCGGGCGGTGCCAGAGCACCCGCGTGCCCAGGAGCATCCCGAGCGCGCCGAGGCTGGCGAGGGTCGCGCCGCGGCTGTCGATCTGCAGCGCGAGCCTCAGCGCGAGCCACGTGGTGGTCGCGAGCAGCACGCTCTGGAGCACCACCGCGCGCAGGCTCGGGCGGAACACGTGCGTCACCCTCGGGAGGGTATCACCGCGGCGCGCGCCCGACGTGGTACGCTCTGACCCCGGCGATGCACCGACCGAATGGCGCCCGCCGCGCCCTGCTGGCAGCGGCGATGAGTCTGGGAGGGTTCACCGCGCCGGCCGTCGCTCGCGCGCAGGGGCCGACGGAGGACGCGGCGCCCTCCCCCGTCGCCCTCGCCGAGGCGGCCTTTCGCGAGGGCGCCGAGCGCTTTCGCCTCGGGGAGTATCTCCTTGCCGCGCAGGCGTTTCGACGCGCGCAAGAGGCCTCACCCCACCCCGACACGCGGTACAACCTCGCGCGCTCGCTGGAGAGCGCGGGCGACCTCGCGGGGGCGCTGCGGGAGTGGCTGGCGTACCGCGAGGAGGTCGCGGCGCCCGACGAGCGCCGCGCCGCCGACGCGCGCATCTCGGCGCTGCGGGCTCGGCCGGTGGAGGTGTTCGTCGCGAGCGATCCGCTGGAGGCCGAGGTGACGCTCGACGCCGAGTCGGCCCCGGCGGGGACCACGCCGCTGCGCGTGCGGCTGCGCCCAGGCGCGCACGTGTTGATCGCGCGACGCGCCGGGTTTCGAGATCGGGTGCAGCGGGTCGAGGTCGAGGTCGGCACGCCCCTGGACCTCACGCTCCGCCTGGAGGCCGAGGCGCCGGCGCCGTCTGCCCCCGCGGCGCCCGCCGCGCCGAGCGCCGACGAGCGGATCTTCAGCCGTCGCCGCTCGGGCTTTCTCGGCTGGTTCAGCGGGCGCGTGGGGGCGACCTTCGGCGTCGCGTGGCCCGTGCAGTCGATGCGCTTCGCCAACGGGCTGGACCTCACGCTCTTCTTGCGTCGCATCGTGGCGCTGCAGCTCCACGTGCTGCGCATCGAAGACGCGGGCTCGCCCTTCACGGTGTTGGGCGAGCTCGGCTGGGTCTACGCCGCCGACGACATCGACCTCGGCCTCTTTCTCCACGCGGGCGCGCTGCTCGACTGCGCGCAGGCGTGCCCCGAGGGGACCTCGAACCGCGAGCTCGTCGCGGGCGGCACGGTGCGCGCCGACGTGGTGGTTCACCCGCACATCGGCGTCGGGCTCTTCGCGAGGTTCTCGTGGCTGAACCTCGAGATCACGCGCTCGGAGTCGCTCTTGAGCTCGCTGGGATTCTCCGTCAGCCTGTACCTCTGATCGCATGAGCGAGCGCGACGGCCCACCGGACCTCGGTCGGATCTCGACCCTACGGGTCTCGCCGGGCTCGACCCCTCCGGGCGACGCCGCGCAGGACTGGTCGGGGCGCGTGCTCGCCGGGCGTTACGAGCTCGTGCGCGAGATCGGCCGCGGGGGCATGGGGATCGTGTACCTCGCGCGCCACGTCGTGCTGCGACGGAGCGTGGCGGTGAAGGTGCTCCGCCCTGAATTCGCGCGCTCTGAAGACGCGCTGGTGCGCTTCGAGCGCGAGGCGCGCGCGGCGGCGGCGCTCGGCTCGCCGCACATCGTCGAGGTCCTCGACTTCGGGCGCGAGGCGTCGGGCGAGGCGTGGATGGTGATGGAGCTCCTCGAGGGAGAGGACCTCCGCGCGCGCATTCGCCGGGAGGGGCCGCTCGGCGAGGCGTTCGTGCGCGCGCTGCTCGGCGACATCGGGGCCGCGCTGCGAGAGGCGCACGCCAAGGGGATCGTGCACCGCGACCTCAAGAGCGAGAACGTCTTGCTCGTGGCGCGTGGGGGCCGCGAGGTCTCGAAGGTGGTCGACTTCGGCATCTCGAAGGTGCTCGAAGACCCGGAGCAGACGGCGATGACAGCGCGGGACGTGCTCCTGGGCACGCCGCACTACATGGCCCCCGAGGCCGCCGACCCCGCGGCCCGCCTCGACCACCGGGTGGACCTCTACTCCCTCGGGTGCATCGCCTACGAGTCGCTCACGGGCCGCCTGCCCTTCACCGGCCGCAGCGCGGTCGAGGTGCTCTACCAGCACGTCCACGCGCCGCTGCCCCCGCCGTCGTCGTGGGTTTCGGTCGGCGCGCGGCTCGACGCGATCCTCCGCACCCTGCTGGCGAAGCGCCCCGAGGACCGCTTCGCCGACGCCGACGCGCTCCTCGCCGCCCTCGCGGTGCCCGAGCGCGCGCCTCGCGTCGTCGGGCCCTCGCGGCCTCGCGGCGGCGCTGGGGGCGACCTCGATCCTCGCGTGGAGCGTCGCGGGGCCGACTGCCCGTCGCGCGCCGCGCCGACCCCCGCACGCCTCGCCGGCCCTCCTCGACCCGCGCCGCCGGCCCGACCGGCGACGTCCCCCTCGCGCGAGCTCGCCACCACGGACGCAGGGTCCGCGCCTGACGTGGTCGCCGCCCTCGGCGCCGCGCGCGGCCCCTCGACGCGCGCGCGCCGCCCCGCGCGGGGCGAGCCGGCGACCGCGGACCCGCCGCGGGACGCGGGCGCCGGGGCCACGGCCCGCGGCGTCGACGAGCTCAGGCCGAGCCTGTACGCAGCGGGCGCGCGAGCGTCGCGCGACGGCGGGAGCGGAGCACCGTCGCGAGGCCCTGATAGAACGCCGCCGTCTGGGGCGAGACCCAGGGCACCGTGACCTCTTGAAAGCCTTGCGCCGCAAGGGCTCGCATCGCGGCGCGGGTGAGCGCGGCGCCGAGCCCCCGCCCGCGCGCCTCGGGGATCACGCCGACGGGCCCGAAGGTGCCCAGCGCGGCGTTGTTGCCGCCGGCGGCGGAGAACCCGACCACCTCACCCCCGACGCGCGCGACGAAGAGCCCGCCTCGACCCGCGCGGGCGCACTCCTCCGACCACGCCGCGCCGAAGCGCGACCCGACCCACGCGCAGAGCGCGGCCTCGTCGTCGACGGCCTCGATCCCGGGGCAGCCGCCCTCGACGCGAGGGTCGACGACGAGGTCGAGGTGCTCCGCGATCGACGTGAACCCGAGCTCGCAGAAGCGGGGGCGGTGCGCGTCGTCGACGCCCGAGACGACGTAGTTGCCCGGCGGGCCGCCGAGCAGCAGTCGCCCGGCGCCGTCGCGGGTGGCGCGGCGCGCGGCGTCTTCGACGACGGCCTCGGGGTCATCGAAGACCCAGGCGAGCCAGGCGGGGCCGGCGGGGCTGCGCGGCGGCCCGTACAGCCCCCCTGGGATCTCGACGAGGGGGCGGGGCGGCGCGAGCTTCTCCCGCCACAGCGCCTCGGGGAGCGCGCTCCTGGGGCCGATCATCGCTTGAGCGCGATGACGTTGCCCGACCCGGTGTTGGAGCGCTCTCGGCCCGGCGCGGCGTTCGGGAGCACCATGGGGCGGTACTCGGGCACGAGCTGCATGAACGCCTCGCGGATCGTGCGGTCATCGTGACCCTCGCTGTGCTCGTGGAGGGCGCTCATGCCCGCCTGCACGGCCTCCCACTCGTAGGGGCGAAAGCGGCCGACGAAGATCTTGGGGTGCCGGGTCTTGTCGGCGCGCTCCTCATCGGCCGCGAGCTCTTCGAAGAGCTTCTCGCCGGGGCGGATGCCCGTGAACTGCACCTCGATGTCCTCGCCGGGGCGCAGCCCCGAGAGCGTGATCAGGTCCTTCGCGAGGTCGACGATCTTCACCGGCTCGCCCATGTCGAGCACGAAGATCTCGCCGCCGGTGCCCATGGTCCCGGCCTGCATCACGAGCTGGCACGCCTCGGGGATGGTCATGAAGTACCGCTTCATCTCCGGGTGGGTGACCGTGACCGGGCCGCCTCGCGCGATCTGCTCCTGGAAGATCGGCACCACCGACCCGTTCGACCCGAGCACGTTGCCGAAGCGAACGGTGATGAACCGCGTCTTGCTGCGCTGCGAGAGCGCCTGGCAGTAGATCTCCGCGACGCGCTTCGAGACCCCCATGATCGAGGTCGGGTTCACGGCCTTGTCGGTCGAGATCATCACGAACTCGCGCGCGCCGAAGCGGTCGGCGAGGTCGGCGAGCTTCTTCGTGCCGAAGGCGTTGTTCTTGATCGCCTCGCCGGGGTTCCACTCCATCATCGGCACGTGCTTGTGCGCCGCGGCGTGAAAGATCACCGAGGGCTTGTGCTGCGAGAACACGCCCTCCATGCGCCGCGTGTCGCAGATGTCGCCGATCACCGGCACCAGCGAGACGTTGCGCGTGGTGTTCTGGAGCTCCCGGTGGATCTGAAAGAGCGCGTTCTCCGCCTGCTCGACCATCACCAGCCGCGCGGGGCCGAAGCGCGCCACCTGGCGACACAGCTCCGAGCCGATGGAGCCGCCGGCGCCGGTGACCATCACCACGCTCCCGTTGAGGTGCTCGGCGATGAGCTGCGTGTCGAGGCTCACCGGCGCGCGGCCGAGGAGGTCTTCGATGGCGACGTTGCGGATCTGCGAGATCTGCACGCGGCCCTCGATGAGGTGATCCATGCCGGGGATCGTGCGGATGCGCGCGCCCCCCGCGCGGCAGACCTCGACGATCCTCCGCATGTCGCGCCCCTTCGCCGAGGGGATCGCGACGATGACCTCCTCGACCGCCTCGCGCTTCACGATCTCGGCGACCGAGTCGAGGGGCCCCAGCACCGGCGTGCCGTGGATCAGCTCCCGCTGCTTCTTCGGGTCGTCGTCGACGAAGCCCACGACCTCGTAGCGACCCGCGTGGTTCTTGCCGATCTCGCGCATGAGCATCTCGCCGGCGTCGCCCGCGCCGACGATGAGGATCTTGCGGCGCTCGCCCTCGTCAGACGCGCTGGCGATGTGCCGCGTCATCTCGCGCAGGGTTCGGATGCTCACGCGCAGGCCGCCCACGGCGAAGATCGAGAGCAGGAAGTCGATCGCGTACACCGAGCGCGGAAAGCCCTGCGGGCCGATGAAGTGCACCCAGAGCACGAAGGCCGCCGTGGAGGTGCCCGCGGCCTTGAGGAGCGAGATCAGGTCGCGCAGGCCGGTGTAGCGCCAGAGGCCGTGAAACAGCCCGAAGGAGAAATACGTGACGGTGCGGATCGCGAGGAGCAGCGGGAGCCACAGCCCCATGAGGCGCCAGTAGTCGCGGGGGATGTGCAGGTCGAAGCGCAGCAGAAACGCGCCGACGAAGGCCGTCGCCCAGAGCGTGAGGTGCACGCCGATGACCAGGAGTCGCCGGTACGAGAACACTAGCGAGGGGATCGAGGGCGGATTCTTGGGGGCGTTCATGGCATGAACTCCGTCGTGACCCGTGGCGGGGTCTGATTACCTCCCGCAGGCTCGCCGCACCGCGTCGATCACGCGCTGCTGGTCGTCGGCGGTCAGGTTCGAACTCGAGGGGAGGCAGATGCCTCGCGCGAAGAGGTCGGCGGCGACCTCGCCCCCGATCGACTCGACGCCCGCGAAGACGGGCTGGAGGTGCATCGGCTTCCACACGGGGCGAGACTCGATGTTCTCGGCGGCGAGCGACTCGATGAGCGCGTCACGGCTCACGCCCAGCGACGGCTCGATCAAGAACACCGAGAGCCAGTTGGTGTGCAGCCCCCAGGGCGCCTGGGGCATCAGCGCGAGCCCGGCGAGGTCGGCGAACGCGTCGCGGTAGGTGAAGGCGACCTCGCGGCGGCGGGCGACGCGCGCGTCGAGCACCTCGAGCTGCCCGCGCCCGATGCCCGCGAGCACGTTCGACAGGCGGTAGTTGTAGCCCGTGTCGGTGTGCTCGTACGCCACGCCGGGGTCTCGCGCCTGCTGCGACCAGAAGCGCGCCTTCTCGACCCACGCGGGGTCACGCGCGGCGAGCATCCCGCCGCCGGTGGTGGTGATGATCTTGTTGCCGTTGAAGCTGAAGGCCGAGACCGGCGCGATGCTCCCCGCGGGGCGGCCCTTGTAGCGGCTGCCCACCGCCTCGGCGGCGTCTTCGACCACCGCGACGTCGTAGCGGGCGCAGACCTCCATGATCGCGTCCATGTCGGCGGTCTGTCCGTAGAGGTGCACGGGCATCACGGCCTTCGGCAGCGCCCGCCCCTTCGAGGCCCGCGCCGCGAGGGCGTCGGCGAGGCGCTGGGGGTCGAGGTTCCAGCTCTCGCGCTCGCTGTCGAGGAGAACGGGCTCGGCGCCGAGCCAACGCACCGGGTTCACGCTCGCGATGAAGGTCAGCGTCGGCACGAAGACCTCGTCGCCGGGGCCCACGCCCAGGAGCCTCAGCGCGAGGTGAATCGCCGCCGTGCCCGAGCCCAGCGCCACGCAGGGGAGCCCGACGCGCGCCGAGAACGCCGCCTCGAAGGCGTCGAGGTTCGGCCCCACCGTCGACAGCCAGTTCGACCGGAACGCCTCGGCGACGTACCCCTCCTCGCGGTCGCCCATGTGGGGCACCGATAGGTACAAGCGCTTCAAGCCCATCGCTCCGTCAGCACCTTGATCACCCTCTCCGCCGCTCGACCGTCCCAACCCTCGATGGCTCCCCCCGCTTTGTAGCGCCCCTCGAGGACTTCGTTCACCAGCCGCTCGGCCAGCGCAAGATCGTCACCCACCAGCGTGTTCGTGCCCCGCTCGACCGTGACGGGTCGCTCTGTGTTCCCCCGTAGCGTGAGGCAGGGTACACCAAGATAGGTCGTCTCTTCTTGAATTCCGCCGCTGTCGGTCAGCACGAGCCTCGCGTCGGCCATGAGCCCGAGGTTCTGCCGATAGGCCAGGGGCTCGAGGAGCCTCACCCGCCCGCTGGCCCGCAGCGCGTCGAGGAGCCCCGCGGACTCGAGCCTCGCGCGGGTGCGGGGGTGCGCGGGAAAGACCACGGGCGCGCGCTGGGAGACCCGGTCGAGGAGCGCCACGAGCTCGGCCAGGCGCGCGGGCGCGTCGACGTTGGACGGGCGGTGGAGGGTGACCAGCGCGTAGCCCCCCGGCGAGAGCCCGAGCGACGCGGGCACGCCCAGCGACCTCGCGTGGGGCAGCTGGTGCGCCAGGGTGTCGATCATCGTGTTGCCCACGAACTCCACCCGCGACGCGGCGACGCCCTCGCGCGCGAGGTTCTCGACGCCCGCGGGCTCGCTCGGGAGCAGCAGGTCGGCGATGGAGTCGGTGACCATGCGGTTGATCTCTTCGGGCATGGCGCGGTCGAAGCTGCGAAGCCCCGCCTCGACGTGCGCGACGGGGACGCCGAGCTTCGCCGCGGCGAGGGTGCACGCCATGGTGGAATTCACGTCTCCCACGACGACCACGCCGCGCACGGCGCCGCCGCGCTCGAGGAGCCAGGCCTCGAAGCCCTCGAGTACCCGCGCGGTCTGCGCGCCGTGGGTGCCGCTGCCGACGTTGAGGTGCGCGTCGGGCGCGGGGATGCCGAGCTCCTCGAAGAACACCCCGCTCATCGCGGCGTCGTAGTGCTGGCCCGTGTGCACCAGCCGGCTCGCGAAGGGCGCGCCCCGCGCGGCGCGGAGCATGGGGGCGACCTTCATGAAATTAGGGCGCGCGCCCGCGACGAAGACCACCTCAGACATCATGCGATCGCTCCCTCGTTTCCCATGAACTCCGGCATCGTGACGTGGCCCTCGCGCGCGATGCCGTCGCGGCGCAGGACCTTGAGCGCCGTCATCGCGAGGATCTTCGCGTCGAGGCCCAGGCTCCAGTGGTCGACGTACCAGAGGTCGAGGCGAAACTTCTCGTCCCAGGGGATGTCGTTGCGCCCGTTGACCTGTGCCCAGCCCGTGATGCCAGGCAGCACGTCGTGGCGCCGCATCTGCTCGGGGGAGTACCGCTCCAGGTAACGCACGAGCAGCGGGCGCGGACCCACGAGGGAGAGCTCTCCGCGCAGCACGTTCCAGAGCTGCGGGAGCTCGTCGAGGCTGGTCTTGCGCAAGAAGCTCCCGACGCGGGTGAGTCGCCTCTCGTCGGGCAGCGGCTTGCCGTCGGCGCCCAGCGCCTCGCGCATCGTGCGGAACTTCACCACCTCGAAGATCTCTCCGTGCAACCCCGGGCGCCTCTGTCGAAACAGCACCGGCGCGCCCATGGAGACCCGCACCGCGACGGCGGTGGCCGCGAGCACCGGCGAGAGCGCCACGAGCCCCGCGGCGCCCGCCGCGCGGTCGACGCCCCGCTTCACCATCCGTCGCCAGCCGCGCTGCTTCATGAGGTCTCCTCCAGGGTGATGGCTCCGTCGCGGAGGCGAAATCGCGCGACGGCTTCGGGTGTGTGGACCGTCCACGCCTCGCCGTTCACGCCGACCTCGGGAGCAGACGCGCTCACCACCGTGACCCGCGTCCACGGGAGCGCGGCGCGCGCCGACGCGACCGCCGCCGAGGTCACCGGGACGCGCTCGCCGAAGTAGCGCGAGAGCCAGCCCCGCGGCGGGCTCTCGACCCCACGCGCGACGTCGATCTCGACGGCCGAGCCGTCGCCGTCGTAGACCCTCAGGCCCAGCGCCCCCGCGGGGGTGCGCAGCGCGAGCGCGCCGTCGACCAGCTCGGTCTCGAACTCTCCGCAGAGCCAGTGCAGCCGCGCGTCGTGACGACCTTCGCCCACGAGGGCGTCGGCGATGATCCAGAGGTCGTCTCCGACGCGCAGCACGCTGCGGCGGTGGATCACCCCACCCGGGTGCCGCGCGTAGCCCCGGTGCTCGCCGACGACCAGGGAGCACGCCCCCCGGTCGATGAAGCGCAGCAGCGCGGCCTCGGCCCAATACAGGAACTTGAAGCGCCGGTAGTGGAGCATCTGGTCGCGCCCGTCGACGGTGACGGTGTTGTGGCTGCCCGTGCGGAGGAAGTGCGCGTGCCACACCTCGGGGCCGCTGTAGAGCCAGGTGCCGCCGTCAACGAGCACGTTCTGCCCGCGCCACCAGAGGTCGACGTGCAGCAGGTCGAGCTGGCCGAAGCGCTCGCGCACGCTGCCGCAGCGAAAGCAGGCGAAGCTCGACGGGTCTTCGCCGCGCAGCACATGGTACCCCGTGGCGGCGAAGCTCACCGAGGGCCGCGCGCGCGATGTCACGGGCGCGTCGAGGGAGGCCGCGCCGAGGGACCACGCCGCCTCCTCGTCCCAGGGGCCGGGCGGGTAGAGCCGCTCGCCGTGCAGGTGCAGCGAGAGCGCCTGGAGCGTGGGCCGAAAATCGCTGAAGTCGCACTGCGACAAGGGCCTGGGCATCGAGCCGTCGTTCGGCCCGAAGTTCGGGAGGCGCCCGTCGAGGGGGTTCTGGTGCGCGTAGAGGAAGGTCAGCGAGCGCTCGAGCGCCTCGCGCCAGCTCGCGGGCTCGTCGGCGCCGAGGGCGCTGCGGTGCCACCGCGAGGCGAACAGGAGCTCTTGCACCACCGTGCGGTGGTAGTTGTGCGACTGGTTGATGTACGCGCCGTCTTCGAAGACCTGCGCGCGGCTCTCGTCAGAGAGCAGCCGCAGGCCGAGGGCGCGCCAGCTCGCCGCCGCGGGGTCGTCGGGGCAGAGCCACGCCGTCACGCAGAGCCCGAGGGCCTCGGAGATCAGGTGGTTGTTGTAGACCGCGTGCCGCGCGTACCCGATCTCGTCGAGGAGGTGGTGGCCGCAGACGCGCGCGTAGGCGGTGATCGCGCGCTCGTGCGCCTCGTCGCGGAGGCCGAGGTCGGCGAAGGCGCGGGTCGCGAAGAGCCAGGCGACCAGGCGAATCGCGCACTCCTGGCTCGAGGCCCAGTGGATCCCTCGGGGGAAGGGCGAGGCGTCGAGGAAGGCCCGCACCATGCCCGTGAAGCCCGCGAAGAGCCGGGGCGCGCGGGCCTCGTCGACGGCGGCGGCGCGGGCCAGGTGCAGGGCCTGGGGGAAGCGCGCGGGCTCCCACGCGAGCTTCACGTCGTCGCGGCCCGGCGCCGGAACGAGCGCGCGGGACCAGTGCGCGTCGGCGGGCCAGCGTGCGCCGGTGAGGGGGTTGAGGTACCAGTCGAGGGGGGCGCCGTAGTCGGCGCGCCAGCGGCCGAAGCACAGGATGCGGCCTCGCAGGGCGTCGTCGGCGGTCTCGAGGAGCCCGTCGCGCTGGGAGGCGTCGAGGCGCGGCGTGACCGCGCGCGCGACCTCGCGGGCGTCTCCGAAGGGGAGCTCGCCGAGCCAGTCTCGCGCGGGCGCGGGGTGCGAAGGGTACGCGCGGGGGCGCGCCGCGAGGCCGCTGCGCTGGCGGGTCTCGCGGCCGATGCGGTAGAGCGTGCGCCAGGGGCCAAGCTCGATGAGCTCTTGCGCCGCGTCCCTCGCGGTCACGCGGGGACCTCTTCGGAGGAGGTGGCGTCGAAGGCGCGGTCGCCGTCGCGGTCGAGCACGAGGCGCGCCCAGGTCTCGACGCAGAGGGCCTTCCACACGGCGTCGAACCAGAGCGGGTGGTCAGGCTCGTCGAGGAGCCGCCCGAGGGCGGCGGTGTTCCAGAGCCCGCGGGATCGCGCCCTGCCGCCGGTGAGGGTGTCGCGCACCCAGCCCGCGTGGGGTCCGCGCATCCACCGCTCGGCCGGGGTGTCGAAGCCCACCTTGCGGCGGTTGAGCACGCGCTCGGGGATCACGTCGGCGACGGCTCTACGAAGGATCCACTTCGAGGCGCCGTCGCGGAATTTCATCGAGAAGCCCGAGCGAAACGCGAAGCGCACGAGGCGCGGGTCGGCCATGGGCACCCGAGACTCGAGGGAGTGCGCCATGCTCATCCGGTCGTCCTGCTGAAAGAGGCCGGTGAGGTAGGTCTGCGCGTCCCAGTGCATGACCTTGTCTGCGGGGTCGACGGCGGCGCTCTTCGCGAGGGTCTCGCGAAACACCGCGCGGCAGCGCGCGCGGCTCACCAGCTCGGGCGCCGCGAGCAGCCCGGTCCACATCGACTCGGGGACCTTCGCGAAGTGATGAAAGTACCTCTCCTGCCAGTCGCCCAGCCCCGAGAGGTTCTGCCGGACGTTGTGCGCGAGGCGCCAGAGGGTCTTGCGCTCGGCGAACTGCTTCCAGACGTTCCCGCCGACGGCGGCGGGGGCCTCGTCGCGCGGGGCGGCGGCGCGTCCCCTCCGCGCGAGGGCCCTGCGCAGGGGGGCGCGCGCCCACTGCGAGGCCACGTCCAGGGGATGGGTGAGCGCGTAGCGGGCGTACCCGCCGAAGACCTCGTCGGCGGCCTGGCCTCCGACGCAGACCTTCACCTTCTGGGACGCGAGGCGCGCGACGGCGTCCATCGGGATCATCGCCGCGCCGATCACGGGCTGATCCTGGGACCACAGGAGCCGCGGGAGGTCTTCGGGGAGGCTCTCGCCGGTGAGGGTGATGAGGTCGAGGTCGAGCCCGAGGGCCTTCGCGGCGGACTCCTGGTAGGGCCGCTCGTCGATCACCCCCTGGCCGGTGAAGTGAACGCCGAAGCACTGCGGCCGCAGCCCCGCGCGCATCGCGTAGGCCGCGATCGCGGTGGAGTCGATGCCGCCGGAGAAGAACGAGCCCACGGGCACGTCGCTCATGAGCTGCTCGCGCACGACCGACTCGAGCTGCTCCGAGAGCGCCGCGACGTTCTCGTCGGGGGAGCCTCCCCTGGGCGTGAAGTCGGTGATGGCCCAGTACGCCCGGCGCGAGGTGCCCCCCGCGTTGTAGCGCGCGAGCTCGCCCGCGCGGAGCACCTTCACGTCGCGCAGAAAGGTCCTCTCGAAGAGCGGGGTGTGAAAGTGCAGGTACTGGTTGAGCGCCTCGCCGTCGAGCTCGCGCGGCACGTCGGCGCAGGTGAGCAGCGCCTTGACCTCGCTCGCGAAGACCACGCGGCGCCCGTCGTCGTGCACGTAGAGCTGCTTCACCCCGAGCGGGTCGCGCACGAGGGTGAGCGTGCGCGTGGCGCGCTCCCACCACGCGAAGGCGAAGATGCCCGCGAGCTGATCGAGGCACGACGCGCCCCTCTCTGACAGCAGCCGCAGGAGGGTCTCGGTGTCGCTGGTGCCGCGAAACTCATGGCCCCGCGCCTTGAGGCCCTCGCGGAACGATCCGTGGTTGTAGAGCTCGCCGTTGTACGACAGCGCGTGCGCGCCGTCGCCGAGGAGCATGGGCTGCGCGCCGCTGGGCGAGAGGTCGACGATGGACAGCCGCCGGTGCCCGAGGCCCAGGTTGCCGTCGTAGAAGAAGCCCTCCGAGTCAGGGCCGCGGTGCGCGAGCGCGCGGGTCATGCGCGTGAGCGCGCGGCGATCGACCCGCGCCGCGGGGTCTGCGTAGTGAAAGATCCCGGCGATGCCGCACATGCGTGGGGCTCGACCTACTCGGCGTCGCCGACGGCGGCGTCGCTCGGGAGGTCGTCGTCGAGGTCGAGGGGCGCGCCTCGGTGCAGCGAGCGCACGGCGAGGATCGACGCGAGCGCCGTGCCCCGAGCTCGGCCCAGGGATCGGCCAGGCGCCTCCGCCGCGGCACGCGTCGATGAAGGCGCCGAAGCCCGCGGCGTTGCCACGGTCCTTGCCGGTGCGCTTCTCGGTGAGGCGCTCGGAGCGCCACATCGACACCGTGTCCCACTCGTCGATGAACGCGGTGCGACCGCCGCCGAAGACCTCGACGCGCTCGGTGGGCGCGGCGCGGTCGCCGCCGGCCTGGTACGACACGTTCGAGATCGATCCGTTCTCGTGGCGCAGGGTGATGAACACCTGGTCGTCGGTGGTCTCGAGGCCCTTCGCCATGCCGATGCTCTCGGCGTAGACCCGCACCGGGGCCGAGCCCGTGAGCGCGACGCAGGTGTCGATGGCGTGGCACGCCTCGCCGACGATGCGTCCGCCGCCGATGTCCTCGTCCTGCGGCCACGCGCCGCCGGGGATGTACCCCGACGCGAAGCGAAAGCTCACCGTGCGCGGGGTCACCCCGCGGAAGAAATCGCGCACCATCGCCGTGGCGGGCGCGAAGCGGCGGTTGAGCCCGACCATGAGCAGCGGGCACCGATCGCCGAGCTCTCGCACGGTCTCCTCGATGCGCGCGAGCTCCGCCAGCGTGAGGCACAGCGGCTTCTCGACGAAGACGTTCTTGCCCGCGCGCAGGCAGCGCACGACGATGTCGGCGTGCAGGTCGTGGCGCGTCGCGACGAAGACCGAGTGGGTGTCGGGGTCGCGGAGCAGCTCGTCGACCTCGGTGGTCGCGAAGGCGAAGTCCATGCGACGCCCCGAGTGCTCGGCGTTCATCCCGCGGGCGGTGGCGAGGCCGCGCCACGAGATCCCGCTCACCTTGGCGAGGGCCGGCATCATGATCAGCCGCGCGTAATTGCCCGCGCCGACGAGGCTGACCCCGAGCTCGCCCGATCGTGACCGGCGGGGCACCTTGAGGTCGAGCCGGCGGGCGCGCGCGGCGGGCGCGGCGGGGTACTCGATGATGGCGCCGAGCACCGGCGCGCCCTGGGTGATGAGGTCGTACACCTCGGCGGCGCGGTCGATGCTGAAGCGGTGCGACGTGAGCTTCTCGACGGGCAGGCGCCCCATGGCGATCATGTCGAGCACGGCCTCCATGTTGCGCTGCGCGGTCCAGCGCACCTGGCCGAAGGGGTAGTCGACGCCCTTGTCTTCGTACTGCGGGTCCATGCGCCCCGGGCCGAGCGACGACGAGACGGTGAACTCGAGCTCCTTGAGGAAGAAGGGCGCGCGGGGGAGGTTCAGCCCGACGACGCCCACGAGCACCACGCGCCCCTTCACCCGCGCGACGTCGGCGGCGAATTCGATGGGCTCGTTCGAGGGCGTGGCCGCGGTGATCACCACGGCGTCGACGCCGTGCGGACCGGCGAAGTTTCTCACCGCGTCGCGGGGCGAGCCGACGCCGACCTCGTCGGCGCCGAACTGCTTCGCGAGCTCGAGCTTGGCGGGGTCGACGTCGGTGCCGAACACCCTGCAGCCCTGGGCCTTGAGCAGCGCGACGGCGATCTGCCCGATGAGCCCGAGGCCGATGACCAGCACCCGCTCGCCCAGGGTGGCGCGGGCGAGGCGCACGCCCTCGAGGGCGATCGACGCGACGGAGGTGTACGCCGCCTGCTCGAAGCTCACCCCGTCGGGGATGCGCGCGCAGAGGTTTCTCCCGACGCTCACGATGCCCGCGTGGGGGCCGGCGGTGGCGACGCGGTCGCCGGGCTTGAACTCCTGCACGCCGCGCATTTCGCACTCTCCGAGCACGACGCTTCTACCGAGGAGTACCTCTAGGCATCGGCTCATCGAGCTTGGCCTGCACCTGCTGCGCGGTCATCAGCAGGCCCTCCTGCTTGATCTTCTGGAGCACCCGCCGCACGTGGTCGGGCCGCTCGCGGGCCTTGCCGATGAGGGACTTTCTGGCGAGCTCGACGACGTAGCGCTCGGTGCCAGCCGACACCAGGGACGCCGCCGACGCGACCACGACCTGCCCCGCACCCGCCACCGGGTCGGGGATCTCCCTCACCGTCGTTCGCCCTGAGCGAACCTCCTGGACCACCTGCTGCATCGCCATCTCCCGGTCGTACGCGCCGCGCGCGCGCCGTTGCTAATCCACATGCCGCGTCGCTTCAAGCGCCGACGATCGCCGCCGGGGATCCGATGCGCGGCGGCGCGCATCGATTCAGCGCCGAAGCCTCGAGCTCCCCATTCGCTCTCGCCTCGCCCACCTCGATAGCACAGTGAGCGCCCAGTGGCGCGTGTAGTTCTTGCCCGCCGCGAAGCGCGCTCGCACGTCGCCCACGGCGCCGGGGTCGAGGCCGATCTCGGGCCCCTCGGCGACGCCGAGGTCGAGGCCCTCGCGGAGCCAACGCTCGTACGGCAGCGCGAAGCCCATCTTCGGTCGGTCCCAGACGGCGCGGGGCAGCGCGTCGCCCACGGCGTCGAGGAGCAGGGGCTTGTTGCGGTCGCTGGCCAGCTTGAACGCGGGCGGCAGCGAGACGACCTCGCGGATCAGCTCGGCGTCGAGGTAGGGCGCGCGCACCTCGAGGGAGTGCGCCATGCTCATCTGGTCGCCGTCGCGGAGGAGGGTGTTTCGCAGGTAGTGCCCGAGCTCGAGGCGGGACAGCCGGTCGAGGGGTTCGACCCCGCCCACGTCTTCGACGAAGCGCGCGGGGGAGGGGCGCCGCGCCGCCCGGAGCCGGTCGATGGCCGGGTGGGCGAACATCGAGTGCTGCGCGAGGTAGGCGCCCGCCACCGGGTCGTGCGCGAAGAGCGCCTGCGCGGCCTTCTCGTACGACGAGTCAGGGGGCGTCGGGAGCAGGTGCCGCGCGCTCGCCAGCAGGGATTTCGCCGGCGACGGCATCGCCGAGCTGAGCCGGAGCAGGGTGGAGAAGAGCCTCCGCTGGGGGTAGCCCAGGAAGAGCTCGTCGGCGCCCTGACCCGAGACCGCGACCTTGATCCCCGCGCGGCGGATCGCGTCGCACACCAGGTAGGTGTTCACGCCGTCGACGGAGGGTTGGTCCTGCGCGTCGACGGCGTCGCGCACCAGGCGCCGTGCGTCTTCGAGGCCGACCTCGACGCTCTCGTGCCGCGTCGAGAACGTGCGCGCCACGAGGTCGGACCAGGGCTTCTCCGAGTACCTGGCGTCGGCGTCGCCGAAGGTCACCGAGAAGGTGTGGAGGTCATGGAAGCCCTCGCCGTGCAGGAGCGTGACGTTCGCGGACGAGTCGATGCCCCCGCTGAGCAGCACCGCGACGGGCACGTCGGACACCATCGCGCCCCGCAGCGACTCGACGAGCCGCTCGCGCGTCGCGCGCACCGCCCGGGCGCGGTCGGGCGCGGGCTGGGGCTCGATGCCGCGGAGCGACCAGTATCGCCGCCGCGACGCGTCGCCCCCGCGTAGGGTCATGATCTCGCCGGGCAGCAGCGCCCGCACTCCGTCGACCAGGGTGAAGGGGTCGGCGGCGCCGCCGAAGGTAAGAAACGCGTCGAGACCCTCGTCGTCGAGCTCGCGCGGGACCGCCTCGCTCGCGAGCAGCGCGCGCACCTCCGAGGCGAAGACCGTACGCTCGCGGCCCCGATGGACATACAGGGGCTTCTCTCCGAGGCGGTCGCGGGCCAGGGTGAGCGTGTCGCGGGCCTCGTCGTAGAGCGCGAAGGCGAACATGCCGCGCAGGCGGTCGACGCAGCCCTCGCCCCAGCGCAGAAACCCCTCGAGGATCACCTCGGTGTCGGAGCCCGAGCGAAACCGGTGACCCTGGGACTCTAGCTCGGCGCGCAGCGCCTTGAAGTTGTAGATCTCGCCGTTGAAGACGATGTGCCGCCGCCCGTCGAGGGAGCGCATGGGCTGGTGCCCCGCCGGCGACAGGTCTTGGATCGAGAGACGTCGGTGCCCGAGCCACAGGGGGCGCCCCGACGCGGTCGCGAGGGTCAGCTCACCCTCGTCGTCGGGGCCGCGGTGGGCGATCGCGCGCAGCATCGCGCGGGTCTGAACGCCCCTGAGGTCTCCGAAGACGCCGGCGATGCCACACATCGGGTCTACGCCTCCGCGGCGGGTCGCCGGGCGAGCTCGGCGAGGAAGGCGAAGGTCTCGTCGGCGCACCGACGCCAGGAGAAGCTCGAGGCGCGCTCGCTCGCGAGGGCGGCGCAGCGCGCGCGCAGCTCGTGGTCCGAGGCGAGCGCGCGGAGGGCGCGGGCGGTGTCGTCGGCGTCTTCGGGGTCGAAGTAGACCCCAGCGTCGTCGAGCACCTCGGGCATGGGCCCCCGGTCGGAGCAGGCGATGGGCAGCCCCGCGGCCATCGCCTCGAGCAGGATGTTCGGCATGTTCTCGCAGCTCGAGGCGAACACGAAGAGCTCGGAGCGGAGGTAGAACTCGTGCACCTCCTGAAAGCGCACCGCGCCCCGCAGCCTCAGGAACTCGCCGTCGGGGTCGAGGCGCCGCACCGCCGCGCGCAGCCGCTCGGCGGAGACCGAGTCTTCGAGGCCGCCGACGAAATCAATGCTCAGCGGCAGGCCCTCGCGGCGGAGCCTGGCCACGGCCTCGGCGACGACCCACTGGTGCTTGTAGGGCGCGACGACCGAGACGTACGTCAGCCGGAGCGGGTCGTCGGCGCCGCACGCGGAGAGCGCGCGCTGGGGCCGGGGGTCGGCGCGAAACCGCGCGTCGACGCCGTGCGGGATGATCGAGGTGCGGCGCGGCGCGCGCGCCCCGAGCGCGGGGCGAATCGACTGGAACGCGAACTCGGTGAGAAAGATCACGCCGTCGGCCCGCGACAGCGAGCGGGCCTGGAGCTGCCGGAGCGCGAGGAGGCGCGCGCCGGTCCAAGACGCGCCGTAGCGGCGTCGCTCGATGCGGTCGAAGGGGAGCATGTTGCGAGACATCACCACCCGCGGGCGAAAGGGCACCTGCGCGTTGCCCCCGGGCACGAGCAGCACGTCGCAGCTCCGCGGCGCCTTGCGCCGGAGCACCGCCTGCTGCCAGAGCACCCGCGAGGGCAGCGGCCCGTCCAGGAGCGGCTCGTGCCCCACCTCGAGCCAGGGCCGCGCGGGGAGCTGCGCGGCCGTCTCCGCGCCGCACCAGACGATCACCTTGCGAAACCCGAAGCGCCCCGGCGACGCCGCGCCCAGGATCTCCCGCAGGTGGGTGACGCCCCCACCCGCCCGCAAATTCGACGCATCGATGCCAACGATCATGCCGAGCCCCAGAGCATTGCGGTCTGGGACCCTAGCACAGTGGTCGGCGGCCTCGCGACCGTTCGCGCGGGCCGCGCGGACCTTCGAGGGGAGCGGTGGGGCATCGACGCTGTTCGTGTCGCGGCGCGCGCTGGCATTCATCGCCGCGTCGGGTTCCGCGCGACCTCGGAGAGAAATCCGAAGGTCTCGTCGGCGCAGCGGGTCCAGGTGAAGCGCTCGGCGCGGTCTGAGGCCGCGGCGGCGAGGCGCTCTCTGCGCCCGGGGTCGTCGCCGAGCTCGCGCAGGGCGCGGGCGATGTCGTCGGGGTCTTCGGGGTCGAAGTACGCGCCGGCGTCGCCGAGCACCTCGGGCATGGGCCCCCGGTCGGAGCAGGCGATGGGCAGCCCCGCGGCCATCGCCTCGAGCAGGATGTTCGGCAGGTTCTCGCAGCTCGACGCGAACACGAAGAGCTCGGCGCGGTCGTAGTGCCGGTGCAGCTCGTCGAACCGCACGGGGCCGCGCATCGTGAGGAACCCTCCCGCGGGGTCGACGCGTCGCAGCGACTCGCGCAGGCGGGCGACCGAGCGCGGGTCTTCTTCGGCTCCGATGAATTCCGCCGACACGAAGAGCCCCGCGCGGCGCAGCGCGCCGACGGCCTCGGCGACCCGCCACTGGTGCTTGTAGGGAGAGACGATGGACACGTACAGCACGCGCAGGGGGTCGCTCGCGGTGCACTCCGAGAGCGGGCGCGCGGGCCGCGGGGGGCGCCTGAACCGCGGCTCGACGCCGTGCGGCACGATGCACGTCCGCCTGGGCGCCGCGGGCCCGAGGGCGGCGCAGATGCGCTCGCGGGCGTACTCCGTGAGAAAGATCACGCCGTCGGCGCTCGAGAAGGCGCGCCCGTGCATCGAGCGCAGCGCCATGAGCCGCAGGCGCGCGAGCGAGGCGCCGTAGCGCTGGCGCTCAGCCGCCTCGAAGGGCAGCATGTTCTGCGAGATCACCACCTGCGGGTGAATCGACGGGGGCGAGGTGGCGGCGGGTGACAGCAGCATGTCGACCTCGCGCGCGAGGCGAGGGAGCACGACGCGCTGCCACGCGAGGCGCGCCGGCAGGGGGCCGTCGAGCAGGGGCTCGTGCGCGACGTGGAGCCAGGGCGGCCGGGGGAGCTCGCGCCCCGTGGCCTCGCCGCACCACACCCGCACCTCCCGAAAGCCTTGAGCCCCTGGACGCGCCGCGCGCAGCAGCTGCGCCAGGTGGGTGAGCCCTCCGCCCGAGCGAATGTTGGATGCGTCGATGCCGAGGATCATCAGATGGGTTCGCCTGCGAGGGGGTGGGGATTACTCCATTCGCACCAGGCGCTCAATCCGCGCGAACGGGGCGAATTTCCGCGGGTACGAGGCATGGCGCCGCGGCCGACGCCGCACTATGAGAGCGCTCCGATGGGAATCGAAGACGACATCAAGCTCGACCTGCGCCGCGGCGAGCGCATCGGACTCCACGAGGCGGTCTACTGCGCCGGAAAGTCTGACGCGCACATCGCGGAGATCCTTCGGCAGAACGCCGTCGCGGGCGGGGCCATGCTGCTCACGCGCATGGCGCCGTCGCAGCTCGAGGCGCTTCCGCCGGAGCTCCGAGAGGGCGTGGACTACGACCCCCTGAGCCGCACGGCCATCGTCGGCCCGCTGGGCCCGCTGGAGAGCGAGCGGCAGGTGGTGGTCGTCGCGGCGGGCACGAGCGACGCCGCGGTCAGCCGGGAGGTCGAGCGAACGCTCCGATTTCACGGTCATGGCTGCGTGCGCATCACCGACGTCGGCGCCGCGGGGATGTGGCGGCTCATGGAGCGCATCGACGAGATCCAGTCGTTCCCGGTGGTGATCGTGATCGCGGGCATGGAGGCGGCGCTGCCCACCGTGCTCGGGGGATTGGTGGGCGGCGTGCTGATCGCGGTTCCGACCTCCGTGGGCTACGGGGTGGGGCAGGGGGGGGCCGCGGCGCTTAGTTCGGTGCTCACCAGTTGCGCCCAGGGTTTGCTCGCGGTGAACATCGACAACGGATTCGGCGCGGCCTGCGCGGCGCTGAGGGTGCTCCGCGCGATGCGCTCGTCGCGCTGAGCGCGACGGGCTCCCGGGTGACGCCTCGGGCGGACGCCCGTCGTCTGAATGGATGACGGACGCCCCTGCAACGAGAGAGACCCAGAGTCCCGGGACCGTAGGCGAGGACGCGAAGAGCCATGTTTTCCAGACCCCACCCGTTCGCCTCGCGCGAGGCCCACCCGCACATCCGATGGGGCGCGGGGCTCGCCTGGACGCGTCGATGAGCCTCGATCGCCAGCGGATCCGCACGCGCTACGCCGTGCCCCTGATCGTGGGCGTGCTCACGCTCACGCCCCTCATGCTCGGCGGCGCCCTCGCTCCGTCTGTCCCGCTCTCCGCCGCGGCCGCCGCGATCGCGCTGTGGATCACGGGCGTCGCGCCGCACACGCTGCGCCGCGATCCCCTGCCGAGGGCGTGGTTCGCGCTCGTGCTCGTGCTCGTGCTCCAGCTCGTGCCGCTGCCTCCCGGGCTGCTGCGGGTCCTCGACCCGGCTGGGGCCGAGGCGTCGGCGCGGGCGCTCGCGGCCTTCGGCGTGAACCGCGCTGGCGACTGGCGCGCGCTGCACCGCGACCCTGGGAGCGGCATCGCGGACCTGGTGTACCTCCTCGGCCTCGGGGCGATGTACGCCGCGGCGTTCACGGCCTCGATGCGGGGCCACCTGCTTCGGATCTACTTCGCCTGCGCCACGACCGCGCTGGTCATCTCAGCGGTCGCGCTGGCGCACCTGGTGACCGGGCAGGAGCTGCTTTACGGCTTCTACCGCCCGCACCAGGCCGCGCCGCCCGTGCTCTCGCCGCTGCTCAACGCCAACCACCTCGCCGCGCTCACGGGCACCGGGGCGATCTTGTGGATCGGCGCTGCCTCCGACGCGCGCAACGGGCTTTTGCGGGTGCTCGACGGCGTCGCGGCCGTGCTCTGCGGCGCCGTCTGCGCGCTCTCGATGAGCCGGGGCGGCGTGGCGGCCGCCGTCGGCGGCGTGGCGGTCTTCGTGGCCCTCAACGCGCGCAGCCGCGGCGAGGCCGAGCGCCGCCGCGAGCGCACCGACGTGCGCGGTCAGAACCTCACCGCCGTGGGCCTGGGCTCCCTGGTCTTCGGCGGCGGGATCTACGTCGCCGCGACGGGGCTGCGCCAGGAGTTTCTCCAGGGCGACTCGTCGAAGGTGGAGATCATTCGCCGCGCGGCCGGCGCGCTCCGGGGACACGCTCTGCTGGGCTCGGGCAGCGGCGCGCTCCCCGTGACCGTCGCCTCGGCGGGTCACCTCGACCCCTCGTGGACCTTTCTCCGGGCCGAGTCGCTGCCCCTCGACCTCGCGCTGGCCTTCGGGATCCCCGCCGCGGCCTTCACGCTGTACTGCGTGGTCGCGGCGTTTCGTCGGCTGCTCCCGCCGGGCTCTGCGCCGCCCACCGCGGTGGCGGCCTGGTCGGCCGCGCTGGCGCTGGTCCTTCACGACTTCGTCGATTTCTCGCTCTTTCTGGGCGCGAACGGCTACGTGCTCGCGGCCATCGGGGGCTTGCTCTCGGCGGGGCGGGCGATCGAGTGGCGCCGGCCCCTCGAGCGCTTCTCGAACCTCAGGCGGTCTCCCGGCGGCGTGCTGCTGGTGCTGATCGCGGGGCTCGGCGCGGTGGCCTGGCGGTCGCCGCTGGAGGCCGAGCGCGACGCGATGGAGCGCACGCTCCGCGTGAACCCCAGCGCGTGGAGCGACCCGTCGACGCGGTCGGCGCTCACGCGGCACCCCTCGGACGCGTACCTGCAGCTCCTCGTCGGCTCCTTCGCGGTGACGCAGGGCGACGCCGCGGGGCTACGCTTCGTCGCCAGGTCGCTCGCGCTCTCGCCGAACTGGCACGCCCCGCACCTGCTGCTCGCGAGGGTCTTCGTCGCGCAGGGGCGTCGGGGGCAGGCCAAGGTCGAGATCCGCGAGGCCCTGCGGCGGGCGCCGCAGAACGCGTGGGCCGTGGCCGACATCGCGCTGCGCCTCTCGCCCCCGCTCGACGAAGCGGAGATGGAGCACATCGCGCCTCGCGACCCCTCGGGCATCGTGTTTCTCGACTACCTCGCGACGCGGCAGGGGACGACGCCCGAGATCGCCGCGATCGCCGACGAGGTGCAGCTCCGCCGGGATCCGAACCAGCGCGGCGCGCTGCTGCGCAGGTCGGGCGCGGCGCGGGCGGCGGGGGAGATCGAGCGCGCCGAGCGGCTCTGCGCGAGGCTGAGCGTGGCGCACCCCACGAGCCCCCAGGGGTACGACTGCCGGGCGGCGATGCTGGCGCAGCGGGACGACCTCGACGGCGCGCTGAGGGTGCTCACCGAGGGCCTGCCGAGGGTGAGCTCGCGGTACGAGCTCTACGCCGGGCGGGCGCGGCTCTACGCGCGCCGGCGCGACGCGACGTCGATGCGACGCGAGGTCGCCTCGATGCTCGACGCGGCGGGGGCCGACCTGGACCGGCGGGTCGCGGCGCACGGGCTCCACGGTCGGCTGGAGGTCGAGCTGGGCAACGACGCGGCGGCGTGGTCGGCCTTCGAGGCCGCGGAGTCGCTCGCGCTCCCGGAGCACCCGTACCTCCGCGACATGCTGCAGGTCGCGTCGCGGCAGCGGGACCGCGTCGCCGTCTCGAACGCGTGCTCCGTGCTGATGGAGTCTTCGCCGACCGACCGGCTCGTGCGAGACCTCTGCGAGCGGGCGTCGGACGCGGGCGCGCCCCGGCGATGAATCTGGCTCGGCGCTCGGGCAACGGATCGAGCGCAACCCCCGAGGCGGGCGGCTTTGGTCGCGTTGCTTCATCTGATAGAAGGTCGCAGCCGTAGAGATGCATTGGAGCGACGCGTGAACCCGAGGGAGCGAGCCATCCCAACCATGACGGAGAGTCAAAACCCGTCGATGGACCAGCTGCGGCTGCTGTGGAAGCACCGCTGGATCATCCTGAGCGGCATCGCGGTCGCGCTGTGCGTCGACGCCCTGTGGGTGCTGCGGCAGCCGAAGATCTACGCGGCGAGCACCTCGGTGCAGTTCGACCCGAACCCGCCGCGCCCGCTGGGGCGGCAGGTCGAAGAGGTCGAGACCGGAGGCGCGGGCTCGTACTGGAACCTCCGGGAGTACTACGAGACGCAGTACCGGGTGGCGAAGAGCCGCGGGGTGGCGGAGGGCGCGGTGCGGCGGCTCGGGCTGCAGCACGACCCCGACTTTCTGCGCGTGCCCACCGCGCGGCGCGCGAGCTTTCGCTCGTTCACGGTGGCCGACGCCGCGAACGTGCTCCTGAGCCGCATGCGGGTGGAGCCGGTGAAGGAGTCGCGGCTGATGAACATCACCGTCGAAGACACCTCCCCACGGCGCGCGCAGCTGCTCGCGAACACCCTCGCGGACGTGTACATCCAGCGCAACCTCGACCGACGTCTCGCGAGCACCCGCGACGCGGTGCGCTGGCTGACCAACCAGCTCGACGACCTTCGGGACCACCTCTCGAGCGCCGAGGACGCGCTGCAGACCTACCGCCGCGCGCACGGCATCGTCTCGGAGAACTTTCAGGACCAGCGGAACATCCTGGGCAATCGGATGGCGCGCCTCTCCGACGCGCTCACCGACGCGCAGACCCGACGCTTCACCCTCGCGGCGCGGGTGACCGAGGTGCAGCGCGCCGAGCGAGACATCTCCCGGGCGCTGGCCGAGGCGGCGACCGGCGGCGCGCTCGACGCGTCGAGCGAGGCCCGCGGGGCCTGGCACCAGCAGGTCTCGGCGGCGATGTCGTCGCTCACGGCGCCGGAGTTTCTCTCGTCGACGATCCTGACCGCGCTGCGCACGCAGTTCGAGCAGGCGAGCCGAGACGAGGCCGCGCTCGAGCCGCGCTACCTGCCGCGCGCGGTCGAGCTGCGCACCGCGCGGGCGCGCACGAACTCGGTGATGAACCTCTTTCGCGCGGAGGTCGCGAACATCCGCGGCGCGGCCGAGGCCGAGCTCCGGGGCGTCACCCGCGCCGAGGGGAACATCCGCGGCGAGCTGTCGGCCTCCCAGCGCCTCGCGGTGGAGCTGAACCAGCACGAGATGGAGTACTCCCGGCTGACGCGGGAGCGAGACAACCACGCGAAGATCTACGGCATCGTGCTGGAGCGCTCCACCGAGGTGAACCTCATGCGCGACCTGCAGGTGAACAACATCTCGGTGCTCGACTACGCGCTGGTTCCGGTCAGCCCCATCAAGCCCCGGGTGTTCGTGAGCCTGGTGGTGGGCGCGGTGCTGGGGCTGGTGCTGGGCATCTTCGCGGCGCTGCTCGCGGCCCTGGCCGACCGCACCGTGCGCTCTCGCGAGGACGTCGAGGAGGTGCTCGGGGTGCCGAACCTCGGCTTCCTCCCGAAGATCACCGACCGCACCGTGCGCGACGGCGCGAAGTACCAGTACAGCGACCGGCCGGCGTCGCACGAGCCCATCGACAACCTCGACCTCGTGGTGCACTCGCACCCCGCGTCGATGGTGGCCGAGATGGCGCGTGGCATTCGCACGAACCTCTTGTTCATGTCGCCCGACACGCCGTTTCAGATGCTGATGGTCGCCAGCGCCTCGCCGCGCGAGGGCAAGACCTTCACCGCCGTGAGCCTCGCGACCACCCTCGCGCACTCGGGCAAGAGGGTGCTGCTGGTCGACGGCGACCTGCGCCGACCTCGCATCCACCGGGTGTTTCGCCTGCGTCCTCCCGTGGGCTTCACCAGCGTGCTGATCAACGAGGCCACCCTCGACGAGTGCATCCTCGACACGCCGGTGCCCAACCTTCAGGTGCTGCCGTGCGGGCCGCTCCCGCCCAACCCCGCGGAGCTGCTGCACAGCCAGAAGGCGGCCGACATCCTCGCCGAGCTCCGTCGTCGGTACGACCGGGTGATCTTCGACTCGCCGCCCATCAACGCCGTCAACGACGCGCTCGCGCTGGGCGCGCAGCTCGACGGCGTGGTGCTGGTGGTGCGCGCGCGCAAGACCCGCCGCGACCAGGCCGCGATGGTGGTGCGTCAGCTCAAGAGCCTCGGGAGCCGGGTGGTGGGCTGCGTGCTCAACGCCTACGACGGCCGCGACGACTCGCCGGGCTACTACTACGGCCGCTACGACTACTCGCCGAACCCCGGCGAGCTCACCCTCAAGCCCAGTTCGAGCCCTCCTCCGTGACAGGGGCGCCCCGCATCGGGTAGTGGGCGGGCGCGCACATGGAGCACCACGCACGACTCCCGATCGTTCCCGCCCGACCCGCGCGCCGCACCTGGCGCGACGAGGCGCGGGAGGCGGTCACCGACCTGCCGGGCCTCGAGCGGAGCCTCAGGCTCACGGAGTCTGAGCGAGAGGGCGCGCGGCGCTCGATCGCGTCGGGCTTTCCGATGTCGATCACGCCCTACTACCTCTCGCTCTGCGACCCCGACGACCCCTCGTGCCCCGTGCGGCTCCAGTGCGTGCCGCAGGCGCAGGAGGCGACCGAGGTCCCCGGCGACCTCCGCGACCCGCTGGGTGAAGAGGCGCACGAGGTCGCGCCGAACCTCGTGCAGCGCTACCCCGATCGCGCGCTGCTCCTCGCGACCGACCGCTGCTCGGTGTACTGCCGCTTCTGCACCCGCTCGCGCATGGTGGGGCAAGACGGCGGCGCTCGCTCGGTCGAGCGCCTGCGCCCCGCCATCGAGTGGCTCCGCGCGCACCCCGAGGTGCGGGACGTCATCGTGTCGGGCGGCGACCCCCTCGTGATGTCGACGGCGCGGCTCTCGCGGGTGCTGGCGCTCGTGCGTGAGGTGCCGAGCGTCGAGACGATCCGGCTGGCGACCCGGGCGCCCGTGGTGCTGCCGTCGCGGGTCACGAAGTCGCTCTGCCGCGCGCTGCGACGCTTCGCGCCGGTGTGGCTGATGACCCACTTCAACCACCCCAAGGAGCTCACCCCTCAGGCCATCGCCGCGTGCGAGCGCCTGGTCGATCACGGCATCCCCGTGATGAACCAGTCGGTGCTGCTGCGCGGGGTGAACGACGACGCCGAGACGCTGGCGGCCCTCTTTCGCGGGCTGGTGCGGGCGAGGGTGCGGCCCTACTACCTGCTCCAGACCGATCCCGTGAAGGGCACCGGGCACCTGCGCACGCCCCTCGCGACGGGCATCTCGATCATGGAGAAGCTCCAGGGGCGGCTCACGGGCATCGCGCTGCCGAAGTTCATCGTCGACACGCCCAACGGCATGGGCAAGGTCCCCGTGGGGCCGAACTACGTGCTCTCGCACGCGCCGGGCGAGACCCTGCTGCGCACGTTTCGCAACGAGGTCGTGACCTACGTCGACCCGCCCGCGCGCTGAGGGCGCCTGGGCGCCGAGGGCGCTTGCGAGCGGGGGGCGCGCGCTGGTAGGTGCTTCGGCGCTATGCCCTACCGCCCCAACGAGATCGAGCCGCGCTGGCAGTCGCACTGGGATCAACACGGGAGCTACGTCGCCCGCGAAGACCGGAGCCTCCCGAAGTTCTACGCCCTCGACATGTTCCCGTACCCCAGCGGCAAGGGGCTCCACGTCGGGCACCCCGCCTCGTACACGCCCGGCGACGTGGTGTGCAGGTACAAGCGCGCCAGGGGCTTCAACGTGCTGCACCCCATCGGGTACGACGCCTTCGGGCTCCCGGCCGAGCAGCGCGCCATCGAAGAGGGCGTCGCCCCGCAGGTCTCGACCGAGGAGGCGATCGCCAATTTTCGACGTCAGCTCAAGATGCTGGGGCTCTCGTACGACTGGACCCGCGAGGTCTCGACCGCGTCGCCCGAGTACTACAAGTGGACGCAGTGGATCTTCACGAAGCTCGTCGCCTGCGACCGCGCGTACCTGGGCACGAGCACGGTGAACTGGTGCGAGGCGCTGGGCACGGTGCTCGCGAACGACGAGGTCATCGACGGCCGGTCCGAGCGCGGCGGTCACCCCGTCGAGCAGCGGCAGATGCGGCAGTGGATGATCCGCATCACGGCCTACGCCGACGCGCTCCTCGAGGGGCTCGACGGGGTCGACTGGCCCGAGGCGACCAAGACGATGCAGCGCGAGCGCATCGGGCGGTCGCGCGGCGCGTCGATCACCTTCGCCCTCGAGGGCCACGACGCCAGCGTCACGGTGTTCACCACCCGCCCCGACACGCTCTGGGGCGTGACCTACATGGTGCTCGCGCCGGAGCACGCCCTGGTCGCGCAGATCACCACCGACGCGCAGCGCGCGGAGGTCGACGCGTACCTCAAGCGCACCGCGGGGCGAAGTGAGCTCGAGCGCCGCTCGTCGCGGGAGAAGACCGGCGTGTGGACCGGCGCCTACGCGCGCAACCCCGGCACGGGCGAGCTCGTGCCGGTGTGGGTCGCCGACTACGTGCTGCACGGATACGGCACCGGCGCGATCAGGGCCGTGCCGGGGCACGACGAGCGCGACTGGGCCTTCGCGAAGGCCATGTCGCTCCCGGTGCGCGAGGTGGTGTCGGGCGGCGATGTCGACGCGGCGGCGTACGCGGGCGAGGGCACGATGGTGAACAGCGGGCCCCTCACCGGCGCCTCCACCGCGGGGGGCGCGGCCGTCGCGCAGGCCATCGCGTGGCTCGAAGCCGGCGGGCACGGGCGGGGGACCATCACGTACTCCCTGCGCGACTGGGCCTTCGCGCGGCAGAGGTACTGGGGCGAGCCCATCCCGGCGCTCAAGGACGAGGCCGGCGACTTCGTGCGCGCCCTGAACGAAGACGAGCTGCCGTTGGAGCTGCCCTCGGTGGACGACTACCGCCCGCGGGGCACCGGGAGTCTCCCTCGCCAACAACCCGGCGTGGGTGCGCTACGACGACCCGGTCACGGGCCGCGCGCTGCGCCGCGAGACCGACACCATGCCCGGCAGCGCGGGGTCGAGCTGGTACTTCTTGCGCTACTGCGACCCCCACAACTCCGAGGCGCTCTGTGACCGCGAGAAGAGCGACTACTGGATGCCGGTGGACCTCTACGTCGGAGGCGACGAGCACGCGGTGGGGCACCTGCTCTACGCGCGCATGTGGCAGCGCTTTCTCCACGACCTCGGCGTGGTGCGCGACGCCGAGCCCTTCGCGAAGCTGCGCCACCAGGGGATGGTCCTCGGAGAGACCTTCTTCGTGCCGACGGAGCGGGAGCGCTTCCCCGAGTCGGGGCGCGTCGTGCCCGCCGAGGTGCTCGAGCGCAGCGAAGACACCGCGCGCGTGCGCCTCAAGGACGGGCGCGAGGTCGTGGCCAACCGCCGCTTCGAGAAGATGTCGAAGCGCTACGGCAACGTGGTGAACCCCGACGAGGTCATTCGCGAGTACGGCGCCGACGCGCTGCGGGTCTACCTGTGCTTCCTCGGTCCGCTGGAGAGCGACAAGCCCT
This sequence comes from Polyangiales bacterium, assembly GCA_041389885.1. GTDB lineage: Bacteria > Myxococcota_A > Polyangia > Polyangiales > JAWKRB01. Next base: position 28,551 of record JAWKRB010000025.1, read on the forward strand.
GGCAGACCGCCGGTCTCGAGTCGCAGTTCGTGTGGCTCAAGCGCGTCTGGCGGCTCTTCTTCGAGGGCGACGACGACCAGGCGAGGGTCTCCGACGACGCCGCGCAGGAGGCCGACCTCCGCGTGGTGCACAAGGCCCTGAAGAAGGTCACCGGCGACATCGAGGGCCTCGACCTGAACACCGCGATCAGCGCGATGCACGTCGCCACCCGCGAGCTCACCGCGAGCGCCTGCCGCGCGCGAGAGGTGCTCGAGGTCTTCGTGAAGATCCTCGCGCCCTTCGCGCCGCACCTCGCCGAAGAGCTCTGGACCCGCGCCCTCGGACACCCCGCCACGCCAGGAGGCCTGGCCTACGAGCCGTGGCCGACCCTCGACGAGCGGTACGCGATCGACGCGCAGGTCACCATCGGCGTGCAGGTGAACGGCAAGACCGTCGGCACCGTCGAGCTCCCCCGCGACGCCGACGAGGCCCTCGCCGTCGAGGCCGCGAAGGCGCTCCCCGGGGTCGCCCGCGCGAGCGAGGGCCGCGCGCTGGCGAAGGTGATCTACAAAGCCGGGCGCATCCTGAACCTCATCATGAAGTGACGCTCGGGGCGCCCGGGCGGCGTGGGCCGGGCGCTTGAATACCCCGTAGGGAGCGGCGTACAACGCCGCGCGTCGGCGCGTCTTGCGCTGTGTTTTCGGCCCGAAGTTCGGGCCCTTGATGGAGAAGAGCCAAGTGAACGATCGATTGGGAAAGCGGTGGCTGGTCGGTGGGGTCGTCTCAGCCCTGGTGGGCGCCTCGGGGGTCGCCGCGGCGCAGCCCGCGCGTCCAGGCGTTGCCCGACCCGGCGCGCGCCCCGCGGCGCAGACGGCCCCGGCCGCGCCGGCGTGCCCCGACTGCCCGACGTGCCCCCCTCCTCCTCCGCCGCCGCCGGCGCCGCCGACCCCGCTGGTGGTCTCGGTGTCGGCCGCGATCAACGGCTCGTACGCCGATGTCACCTGCAGCCAGGGCGACCGCGGCCCCGTGTCGCTCAGCACCGTCGCGGGGCAGTTCGCGGGGGAGGCCGGCGCGCTCCGCATCGACGCGGGGGACCTCGTGGGCAACGCCGCCGTGAGCCGACTCACCGTCGAGCATGACGCCGCCGGGCTCGCCGCCGCGGTGAACGCCATGGGCTACCGCGCGCTCGCGGTGGGCCACCGCGACATCGCCGGGCATCGCGCGGCGTTTCTCTCTGCGGCGCAGGCGATTACGGCGCAGGGGGGGCGATACGTGCTCTCGAACCTGCGCTGCGAGGGCGAGGGGCAGAGCCTGTGCGCGACGGTGCAGGACGCGAACGACCCGCCGGTGATCCTCGAGCACGCGGGGCAGCGCGTGGCGATCGTGGCCCTCGTGGCCCCCTCGGCGTTGACGGACGCGGCGGCGGATCACCGCACGGGGCTGACCCTCGACCCCCTCGACGAGGCGATCACCCGCGAGGTCGCCGAGGCGCGCGCGGCCGGCGCGACCCGGGTCATCGTGACCCTCGACCCGACCTCGTCGAGCTCGATGGACGACGCCCTGAGCCTGGCGAACAGCTTCGAGCCCGGCGCGGGCCCCGACGCGATGATCGTGCACTCCCTCGCGAACGGGCTCCGCTCGCTGCGCGCCGATCGCTCCGGCACGCTGCTCGTCGCGGCGCGCGACGGCGGCTCGATGGCGGTCGACCTCACCGACGGGGCCCACGCGCGTCCCTCCGCCGTCGGCGCGCCGCCCGCGCCGGTGGCGAGCTACGTCGAGTCGACGACGCGCTGGCTCTGCTCCAGCTACGGGAGCACGCTCCCCGGCGGCCGACTCTCGCGGCCGATGTCGCAGGCTGACTTCGCGAACTACGCCCTCGACGTCGCCCGCGACGTGACGCGCTCCGAGGTCGCGCTGATCAACCGGCGCGCGGTGAAGATGCCCTCGCTCTTCCCGCTCCAGACGGGGATCTCGGCGCTGACGATCCAGTCGGCGCTGCCCTTCCTCGACACCCTCCAGGTGGCGCGGGTGACCGGGGCGAAGCTCAAGGCCTTCATCACCGCGGGACGGAGCGCGGGCTTCTACGTGCGCGGCCTCGAGGTGCGCAACGGCTCGGTGTTCGTCAACGGCCGCGCGATCGACGACGCGCAGAACTACTCCGTGGTGACCACCGGCTTCGTCGCCGAGGCGGGCGCCGACGGCGTGGGCGCCGAGGTCGCGTGGGCCCGCGAGGGCACCGAGTCGCTGCAGTCGCTGCTCACCGCGTGGCTCCAGAGCGCCGGCCCCGACGGCAACGCGCGGGTGCCGACCGATCCGGCGAACGAGGCGCGGTGGCAGTTCCGATGGACCGTCGACGGCCAGTTCTCGAACACCACCATCGACAACGCCAACACGACCCTCTACAGCGACGCGCAGCTCACCCGAGCGCAGGCGGTCGCGCTGCGCGTCGACAGCGAGGCGCGGGCCGACGCCGAGCACCCGGCGTACACCTGGCTCAACGGCCTGCGCATCCGCTACGGCGCTCAGGAGACCATCGCGACGGGCGGCGCGAGCACGGGCTTCGTCGAGAACCTCGACCTCATCGCGCTGACCACCAAGTTCACCTGGCGGTACTTTCGCAACAACCGCCGCTGGTATCACCCGCTGCCCTTCATCGAGGGCTACGTCGAGTCGGAGTTCGACCTCCCGCCGGCGGACGCGAACGGCGTCGTGCCCCGCGACTTTCACCACCTCCAGGTGCGCCCCACCGCGGGCGCGACCTTCGAGCTGCTGCCCCGAATGACCCTCGACCTCGGCGCCGGCGCCGACTGGGCGGAGCTCTTCGCCCCGTCGGGCGACGCGCGACGCTCAGGGCAGTTCAACATGCTGGGTCGCCTGGTGCTCCGCCCGGGCACGCTCTTCACCCTCGGCGACCGCCCCATCGACGGCGGCTTCAACGTCGAGGTCGCCTTCCGTGACCCCGCCGGGACGCAGGACCTGATCCTTCGCGCCGGCCTGCGGCTGTCGGTTCCGCTCTTCGCGCCGCTCAAGCTCACCTTCGGCTACGACCTCTACGGTCGCCAGGTGTTCTCTCCCCGCGACGCCATGGGCAACGAGTTCGCGTCCCCTGGCTTCGCGCTCTCGGGCGACGCGACCATCGGCCTCACCCTGCAGTTCGCCGGGGCCCGCCAGATCTGGTAGCCCGTCGCGCCGACGCGCCCTCCCCGCGTCGTCGGCGCTGTCCGTTTGGGGGGGTGGCACCCGGCCCTCGCGCGCCGTATACCCCGTGCCCGGCCTCCGCATGACCCAAGAAGAACCCCCTCCCTCGCTGCGCGTGCTCGAGCGCGTCTCGGAGGTCGATGAGTCTGCGTGGGACGCGCTCCTCGACGCCCGGTCGACGCCCTTTCAGCGCTGGGCCTGGCTCGACGCGATGGAGGTCAACGACTGCGCGACTCCCGCGAAGGGGTGGCATCCCCGGCACCTCACGCTCTGGCGGGGCGATCGCATCGTGGCCGCCGCGCCCGCGTACCTCCGCGACGAGAGCTCGGGGGAGTTCGTCTTCGACCACAGCTGGGCGCAGGCCGCCGCGCGGGTGGGGCTGCGGTACTACCCCAAGCTCACCCTCGCGGTGCCCTTCACTCCCTGCGCCGGCCCGCGCTTTCTCGTCGCCGCGGGGGAGCCCAGGGAGCCGCTCGTGGCGACGCTCCTCGAGGCCGCGAGGGCGCTCGCCGACGCCGAGCGCCTGTCGTCGATCCACGTGCTGTTCCCCGATGATCGAGACCTCGCGAGCCTGGAGGCCGCGGGCTGGGCGATTCGGCGCGGCGTGCAGTTTCACTGGGACAACGAGGGCTTCGCCAGCTTCGACGCGTTTCTCTCTCGCTTCGACAGCAAGCGTCGGCACCAGCTGCGCCGCGAGCGTCGGTTCGTGGCCGAGGCGGGGATCACCCTGCGCACCCGCCGCGGCGACGATCTGTCCCCCGCCGACGCCGACGCCCTCTGGGCCCTCTACATCGCCACCGCCGACAAGTTCGTCTGGGGTCGGCGCTACCTCACCCGCGCGTTCTTCGTCGACGTGCTCACGCGGTTTCGCGACCACCTCGAGCTCGTCGAGGCGCTGCGCGACGGCGCGGTCATCGCCGGCGCGGTGAACGTCGCGTCGCCCACGCACCTCTACGGTCGCTACTGGGGTTGCTTCGAGGAGCACCCCTTTCTGCACTTCGCGGTCTGCTACTACCACTCGATCGAGCAGTGCATCGCGCGGGGGGTCTCTCGCTTCGAGGGAGGCGCCGGGGGCGGGCACAAGCTGAGCCGGGGCTTCGCGCCCAGCGTGACCGCCTCGGCCCACTGGATTCGCCACCCGGCCCTCGACCGCGGCGTGCGAGATTTCGTCGCGCGGGAGTGGGAGGCGATCTCGGTCGAGCTCCCCGAACTGCGCGCCGCCGCGGGGCTTCGCCCGGCTCCCGGCGAGGGCTGAACTGCTGTAGGAATGGCGGACGTATGGCGCGACGAACCGAGGAGGACTTCGATACGGCGGTGGTCACCCGCACCGATCGAAAGGTGGCCAGGCCGAAGATGTGGAAGGTGCTGCTGCACAACGACCACTACACGACGCGGGAGTTCGTGGTCGCGGTGCTGATGGGGGTGTTTCACAAGTCCGAGACCGACGCGGTGCAGATCATGCTGCACGTGCATCAGAAGGGGCTCGGCGTCGCGGGGGTGTACACCCACGACGTCGCGCAGACGAAGATCGACAAGGTTCATCGGCTCGCGCGGGACTACGAGTACCCGCTGAAGCTCTCGATGGAACCGGAGGATGACTGACCGATGGCACAGACGCCCCCAGCGACGACGGAGCTCAAGGCGGCCTTTCAGCACGCGCTCGAGCTCGCCACCGACCTGCGCCACGAGTACGTGACGCTGGAGCACCTGCTCCTGGCGTTTCTCCGTGACGAGTGGGCCAAGAAGGCCCTGCGCGCCTGCGGCGCCGACCTCGCGCGGCTCGACAAGGCGCTGCGCGAGTTCCTCGACGACGCGATGGAGGCCGTGCCCGAGGACCACCCGATGGAGATCCAGGAGACCCTCGCGGTCTCGCGGGTGCTCCAGCGCGCGACCATCCACGCCGTGTCGTCGGAGCAGAAACGCACGTCGACGTGGGCTCGGTGCTCGTCGCGATGTTTTGCGAGCGTGAGAGCCACGCGGTCGACCTCCACTGCAGCGCGAGGGCGTGACCCGCGTCACCTCGTGAACTGCGTGTCGCACGGGATCGGCGAAGACGCCAGCGACGCCGCGCCCGAGGGCCCCCGGCGCAGAGCCACCGGCGGCGAGAACGAGGACGGCGAGACGCACCACGAGCCCGCTGAAGAAGTACTGCGCCGACCTCAACAGGCCGCCGAGGGCGCGTCGACCCGCTCATCGGTGCGAGGCCGAGCCTCGAGCGCACGATCCGCGTGCTCCTGCCGCCGCCGCAAGAACAGCCCGCTCTTCGTCGCGACCCCGGCGTGGGCAAGACCGCCATCGCCAGGGGCTCGCCAGGCGATCTTCGAGAGAAGGTGCCCGAGGTGCTCGCCGACGCGGTGATCTACTCCTCGGCATGGGCGCGCTGCTCGCGAGCACCAGTTTCGAGGAGCAGTTCGAGCGGCTGAAGGCCGTGCTCGGCGCGCTCAAGAAGATCCCCCACGCCGTGCTGTTCATCGACGAGATCCACACCATCGTCGGCGCCGGCGGCGCCACCATGGGCAAGGTCGATGGACGCGTCGAACCTCCTCAAGCCCGCGCTCGCCTCGAGGCGGCTGCGGTGCATCGGCTCGACGACCACCAGGAGTGGGCGCCTTCGAGCGCGACCGCCCTGGCGAAGGCGGTTTCGGAAGATCGAGATCGCCGAGCCTCGATCGACGACTCGATCAAGATCCTCCAGGGCTCCAGCCGCAGTACGAGGCGCACCACGACGTGCGCTACGACGCCGACGCCATCGAGGCGACGGTGCGCCTCACGGCGAAGTACGTCAACGACAGGCTCCTGCCGACAAGGCCATCGACGTCATCGACGAGGCCGGCGCGCAGGACCACGTGCGCGGCGAAGACGCCCGCGCGCGCCGTTGACCCTCGCGGACGTCGAGGCGATCGTCGCGAAGATGGCGAAGATCCCCGAGAAGAGCGTGAGCGCCGCCGAGGGCGACCAGCTCCGCAACCTCGAGGGGGAGCTCAAGTCGCTGATCTTCGGGCAGGACGACGCCGTCTGGCTCGCTCACGGCCTCGATCAAGCTCGCGCGCTCGGGGCTCCGCACGGGCGACAAGCCCATCGGGAGCTTTCTCTTTGCGGGTCCCACGGGCGTCGGCAAGACCGAGCTCGCCAAGCAGCTCGCGAGGGTGCTCGGGGTGCAGTTTCTCCGCTTCGACATGAGCGAGTACTCCGAGCGACACACGGTCTCGCGGCTCATCGGCGCGCCGCCGGGGTACGTGAGCTGCGACCAGGGCGGGATGCTCACCGACCAGATCAACAAGCACCCCTACGCGGTGCTGCTCCTCGACGAGATCGAGAAGGCGCACCCCGACCTGTTCAACATCCTGCTGCAGGTGATGGACCACGCCACGCTCACCGACAACAACGGCAAGAAGGCCGATTTTCGCAACGTCGTGCTGATCGCGACAGCCAACGTCGGCGCGCGCGAGATGGCGGAAGGTGTATTGGGCTTCGGCGTGAAGGCCAACCTCGACCAGTCGAAGGCCAAGGAGGCGCCCTGGGCGGCTCTTCACCCCGAGTTTCGCAACCGCCTCGACGCCACCGTGCTCTTCGGACAGCTCTCGGCGGAGGTGATCCTGCGGGTGGTCGACCGAGGCTGCAGGCGCTACCAGGCGACCCTCGACGAGAAGCGCGTCACCCTGAGCAGGCGCCGAGGCGCAGGGCGCAGCTCGGCGAGCACGGGTACGACCCGGCCTTCGGCGCGAGGCCCATGGCCCGCCTCGTGGAGTCAGCGCTGAAGATCAAAGCCCTCGCCGAGCTGCTGCTCTTCGGCGCGCTGAAGTCAAGGCGGGATCGCGCGGGTCTCGCTCCCGCGGAGATAGGCTCGTGGTGGAGGGCGAGGCCCTGCTGGCCGCGATGCGAGCTCGACCGAAAAATCGGTACCTCGCGGGTCGGAGTTCGCGCTATCCTCCGCGCGCCCATGACTACCGCCCGGTGGTGCTCGCCGCGTTCGGTCTCGCCGCGCTCGCGGGTGCGGCGCTCTCCGCGCGCTACACCACGGCGACAGCGCCCGCCGCCGCGGGGGTACGTCCAGGCAGACGGCTCTCGCCGCCGCCCGAGCCGCGCGGGTGGCCTTCGTCTCGGCGACGCTGCCCCGCAGCGCACCGACGGTACCACGTGGGACGACGACGGCCCGCCGACCTCTACGTGCGGTGTACCGCAACGGCGTCGAGGTCTGCAGCCCGTTGGCCCGGGTGCCATGGCGCAGGCGGAGTGGGCGGGGGCGAGGCGACGATCTACCTCCCGGCGTCGGCGCAGGTGCGGGTCGAGGCTCTGGGACGACGACGGCGCCTTCGCGACCCCGCGGGGAGCGCTGAGTTTCGTGGCGTGCCGCTGGGCGCGGTAGGCAGGGGCGAGCACCTGATGCGGCTCGAGGGGCGGGGCGGAGCTCACGCTCCGGTCGACGCGCGGGCCGCTCCTGAGCATGGGCGTGACCTACGAGGGCCGCGGCGCTCACCTGGGCGTGCTCGGGTCGAGGCGGTCTCGCCCGCGAACACGGCGGGCCTCAGGGCGGGCGACGGATCACGGCCATCGACGGGACGCGGGTCGAGGCGCTCGGCGGCGATGGGCGCGCGGCGAGCCATGGATCGCGCCTCGCTCCGCGCGGTCTCGCTCACCGTCGAGCGCGGCGAGGGGCCGGCGCAGCAACTCGAATTGGCGTCGACGCGGTCTATCCGGCGCGTTGAGGCATCTCGCCTCGCGGCGTCGGTTCGGCGCGGCGAGGTCAGAGGCGATGACAGCGGTGAAGCGAGTTTGGATGCTGGCGGCGGGAGTACCGTCCTCGCAGGGGCCGAGGCGGGCGCGCAGGTCGTCGGAACCGACGGGTCGGTGGACGTGCAGACGTTCTGGCCGGTGGCGGGTCCGTCCGAGCACCTCGCCCTGCGGGGAGCGTGGTGCAGCCTTCGGGCGACGTCGGCTTCCGGGCTGACCTTCAACCTCATGAGCCGTCCCCCTCACGCTGCTCACGCCGACGGGGTCGACGCAGCCACCAGTTCGCCGTCGACAACGCGCTCACCTCTGACTTCTTGTTCGCCGTGTGGGCTTCGCGCAGCGGTTTCGAATCTCCGCGGCGGTCCCCATGGTGCTCTCCCAGGCGGGGAGGGCACCGTGCCCGTGCTCGGCGCCGCCAGGGCGCGCAGCTCCCGACACCTCCATCCGTGACCTCCGGGTCGAGGTCTCGTGGGCGATCGTGCAGCGCGCGCGCCGGCGACGCGCAGGGCGCAGGTCTGCGCCTCGACCTCGGCGCCTCGCCCGCTCCCCCTGGGCGACGACAAGGGCTTTCCGGGGCGGCGAGGCTTCACCTTCTCGCCGATGATCGACTTCGACTGGCGCATCCCCGCGCTCACGCTCACCGCGAACGTCGGCGGTCGCGTGCGCGGCACCTCGCGCATCGGCGACCTCGAGGTCGGCAGCGTGGGCGTCGTGGGCGTGGGCGCGTCGATTCGCCCGCTGTTTCGCAGCGAGATCCCGCTGAGCTTCACCTTCGATTACCTCACCACCTTCGCGTTCGGCACGGAGAACGGCTTCAGCAGCGCGACCACGCAGGAGCTGTTCTACAGCGTGCGCTACGCGACCGACGCGGCGAGGGACATCGAGCTCTTCGCGGGCGGCGCGATGCCGCTGGGCTCGGGGCCGCTGATGCCCAATTGGCGGCTGGTGGCGGGGGTCTCGTACGCGCCTCAGGGCATCGACTCGGACGGGGACGGCGTCGTCGACGCCAGCGACCGCTGCCGCACCGAGCCCGAGGACCGCGACGACTTCGAGGACGACGACGGGTGCCCCGATCGTGACAACGACCAGGACGGCATCCCCGACGCGCAGGATCGCTGCCCCGACGACCCCGAAGACGCCGACAACTTTCAGGACGAGGACGGCTGCGTCGACGCCGACAACGACGGCGACGGCGTCGACGACGTCGACGACGAGTGCCCCTCCCTCGCGAGCGGAGATCACCCCGACGAGGCGCGGCGGGGCTGCCCGATCCCCGACACGGACTCGGACGGCGTGCTCGACCCCGACGACCGCTGCGTCGACGTCGCCCAGGGCGAGCGCCCTGATCCCGCGCGCGCGGGCTGCCCGCTGCCCGACCGCGACCGCGACGGCGTGGCCGACGGCGACGACCAGTGCCCCGACGACGCCGCGGGGACCACCGCCGACCGCTGGCGTCCGGGCTGCCCCGACAACGACGTCGACCGCGACGGCGTGTTGGGCGCCGATGACCGCTGCCCCGACCAGCCCGAGACGGTCAACGGCGTGACCGACGACGACGGCTGCCCCGACCAGGGCGCCGAGGCGGTGACCTGGGCGCCGGACGGCATGAGCGTGCGCTTCTCGTCTGCGCTGGTCGTCGCGCCGAGGGCGCAGGTGCTCACCGCGGCGCAGCTGGCGGTGGTGCGGCAGCTCGCGCAGCGCCTCCGCGCGCGAGGTTCGGAGGTCGCGCGCGTGGTCGTCGAGGTGGCGCCCGGACCCGGCGTCGCGGGGCAGAGCGAGGCCGGGCGTCAGGCCGAGGTGGTCGGAGACGCGCTCATCGGTCTGCGCATCTCGGCCCGCACCATCACGAGCCGCGCGCAGTCCCGCGTGCTCCCGGCGCCTGGCGTGAGGGTGCCCCGGCCCGGCACGGTCTCGGTCTCCATCGAGCGCCGCGCCGCGCCCACGACGTCACCCGCCGCTCCGCCCGCGCCCGCCGCGGCGGCCCCCGCGGCGACCAGCTCGTAGCGGACCCTCGGTCTACCCAGGCGGCGCGTGTATGCTGCCGCCGCGCATGCGAAACCTCTCCCGCTCGCTGAAGGTCGGCCTGCTGCTCATCGCGGCGGTCGCGGCCTCGGTGACCCTCTGGCGCGTGCTCTTTCGGCAGCAGGGCGGCAGCGGCAGCTACACGGTCTACGCGCTCTTCAACGACGCGACGGGCCTCGTGCCGCGGTCGAGGGTGCTCACCGCGGGCATCGCGGTCGGCGAGATCGAGCGCATTCGGCTGCAGGGCGGCAAGGCGCGCATCGACATTCGCCTCAACCAGGGGGTGCAGCTCTACGCCAACGCGACGGTGAGTCGACGCGCGGTGTCGCTGCTCGGCGAGTTTCTGCTCACGCTCACGCCGGGCACGCCCGACCGCGCGAGGCTCTCGTCGGGCGGGAGAATCACCCAGGTCTTCGAGGGATCGAGCACCGACGAGATCATGAACAACGCCGCGGCGATCACGGAGAACGTGCGCCGCGTCACCGACCGGCTGTCGGAGTCGCTGGGCAACCAGGAGGCCGCGCGGGAGATGCGCGAGATCCTGCGCAACGTCGCCGAGCTCACCGCGTCGGTGAACCGCACCGTGCAACAGAACGGCCAGGTGGTCACCCACACGCTCGCGAACATCGACCGGCTCACCACCGAGTCGTCGCCCGACGTGCGCCTCGCGCTGAACAACGTGCGCGAGGCCACCGACCGCCTCGCGCAGATCCTCGGTCGCGGGCAGCCGCGGGAGGACAACACGGTCACGCAGGTGCGAGAGGCCACCCGCAACGTCGCCTCGGCGTCGAGGGAGCTGCGCGAGACCCTCGAGCACGTGAACCACACCACCGGCGCCATCGACCGGGGCGAGGGGACCCTCGGCCGGCTGGTGCGCGACGAGGCCCTCATCGACGAGGTGCAGGGCGCCGCCGAGGGGGTGAACGACCTCGTCGGGGGCATCGCGCGGCTCCAGACCATCGTCGGCCTGCGGAGCGAGTACAACTTCATCTCGAACACGCTGCGGAGCTACGTCGAGCTGCGGCTCCAGCCCCGCGAGGACAAGTACTACCTCCTCGAGTTCGTCGACGACCCCCGGGGCGCCACGCGCGTCGTGTCGACGGTGACCGACACCACCGATCCCCGCGAGACCGCGCACGTGCGCACCACGCAGCGGATCACCACCGACGCCTTTCGATTCAGCATCATGTTCGCGCGGCGCTACGGGCCGGCGACGTTTCGCTTCGGCATCAAGGAGTCGACCGGCGGCGTGGGCCTCGACCTGCACCTCTTCAACGACTCGCTCGAGATCCGCAACGACCTCTTCGGCTTCGGCGAGAGCGCGAACCCCAGGCTGCGCATCGCGGCGGCGTTCAACATCCTCCAGCGGGCGTGGATCATCGCGGGGGTCGACGACATCCTCAACGGCGACCGCTTCGACTACTTCCTCGGCGCGCAGCTGCGCTTCAACGATGACGACATCAAGAGCATCCTCCCCTTCGCGGGCGGCCTCGGCGGCTCCCGCTGATCGCCCGCTGATCTCCCTGCGCGCGGTCACGCGGCGGTATCAGCCGGGCGGCAGGCTGGCCCTCGACGGCCTGAGCCTCGACGTGCGCCGCGGCGAGCTCGTGGCGGTGCTGGGCACCTCGGGGAGCGGAAAGAGCACCCTGCTGCACGTGTTGGGGGGGCTCGACCTGGCCTACGAGGGCGTGGTGGAGCTCGACGGGCGCGAGCTCCACGCGCTGCGCGACGCCGAACTCGCCGCGCTGCGGCACCGAACGGTGGGCTACGTGTTCCAGAGCTTTCACCTCGTGCCGACGTGGTCGGTGCGGCAGAACGTGTGCCTGCCGGCGAGCTTCTCGTCGAAGGTCGTGCCCGACCTCGCCGCGAAGGCCGACGCCCTGCTCCAGCGGGTGGGCCTGGAGGGACGGGGGACGACCTCCCCACGGCCCTCTCGGGCGGGCAGCGGCAGCGCGTGGCCATCGCCCGCGCGCTCGTGCTCGATCCCCCTCTGCTGCTGTGCGATGAGCCGACGGGGAGTCTCGACGTCGAGACCGGGCGGTCGGTGCTCGAGCTCTTCGAGTCGCTGCACCGCGAGAAGGGGCTCACGGTGGTGATCGTGACGCACGACGCGCGGGCGACCGAGGGCGCGACGCGGGTGGTGCGCCTGGAGTCGGGGCGCGTCGTCGAAGACCGCGCCGGGGGTGAGGCGTGAGGCTCGCGGCGGTGGCCGACCTCGTGGCGCGCGACCTGCGTCGCTCGCTGCGGACCTTCTCCGTCGCGGCGCTCGGCATCGTCGCGGGCGTCGCGGTGCTGGCGTTCTTCTTGGGGCTCTCTGAGGGGATGCGGGTGGTGGTGCTCGGGAGGATCTTTCCCATCGACCGGGTCGAGGTGATCGCGCCGGAGACGGGGGTGGGTTCGGTGCTCTCGCTCCTCGGCGCGGCGCCCGCGGGCATCGACGAGGCGCAGGTGGCGCGGCTCCGGGGCGTGGCGGGCGTGCGCGAGGCGCACCCCAGGATGCGCTTCGCGTTCCCCTCGTCGGGGCGCGGGGGCCGGGCCCTCTTTGGCCGCGACGTGGGCGCGGGCGAGATCCCCGCCGACGGCGTCGAGGACGCGCTGGTGCAGGCCGAGCTCGGCGCGGGGGTGGAGTTTCGCGACCCCGAGGGCCGTGGCAGCGGGCGGTCCTGCGCGCTCGACGCGGAGTGCGCCTCGGGGGAGTTCTGTGAGTTTCGAGAGATCCCCCGGGCCAACGCGCCGCCCCCCGCGGGGGGGCGCTGCGCCCTGCCGATCCCGGTGGTGGTCTCGCCCTACCTCGTCGAGATCTTCAACGGCACCATCGCGCCGGCGCACAACCTGCCTCGCGTCGGTGAGGTCCTCATCCGCCGCGCCACGGGCATCGTGCTGGAGTGGGACCTCGGTCGCGCGGGCCTCGGCGGCGCGCGTCAGGGCACGCCCCGGCGAGTGCACGCGCGCCTCGTCGGCGTGTCTCGGCACGCGATGGACCTGGGCGTCACCGCCCCCCTCGCGGTCGCCCGTCGGCTGAACACAGAATTCGCGGGCGCGAGCGCCGCGAGCCGCTTCTCGAGCGTCGTGCTCTACCTCCGCGACCCCTCGGCGATGACCGACGTCTCCGCCGCCGTGCGCGCCGAGGGCCTCGAGGTGAAGACCACCGGCGCCGAGCAGATGGGCGTGCTCGTGAAGGCGATCACGTGGATCCTCGCCCTCGCGTCGATCGTGACGGTGCTCGTCGCGTCGCTGAACATCGCGCACGTCTTTCTCTCGCTCATCGCCGAGCGCCGGGGAGAGATCGGCCTCATGCGCGCGCTGGGCGCCCGTCGCTCCGACATCGCCGTGCTCATCGTCGCGCAGGCCGCGGTGCTGGGGGCGGTCTCGACGGCCGCGGGCATCGCCCTCGCGCGCGTCGCGGCCGCGCTGGCCGAGCGCTACGCCCGCACCGGGATCCCGCCCTTTCCGTTCAAGCCAGACACGTGGTTCGTGTTCGCGCCGCAGACGCTGCTGGGCGTGCTGCTGTTCGGGGTCGGCGCGTGCGTGCTCGCCTCGCTGCTCCCGGCGGTTCGAGCGTCGCGGGTCGACCCGGCGGAGGCGCTCGCGGGGGGGGTCTGAGGGTCAGGGCAGGCGCACGATGCGCACGCGCCCAGAGCCCGCTTCGGCGATGTAGATCCGACGGTTGAGGTACGCGACCGCGGCGGGTCGCGAGAGCGTGGCCGCGCGGGCGGCGCCGAAGTCTCCCGCGGGGGTGATCGACGTGGCCGGGCCGCTCCCGGCGACGACGCTGACCTGCCCCGAGAGCACGTTGAGCGAGAGCACGCGGTTCGCGTCGGTGTCGGCGATGTAGAGCGTGGTCCCCCCGTCAAAGGCGAGGCCCGCGGGGGACGCGAGGACGAAATCCGGGCCGAAGGCCGGCGCGTCGGAGAGGGGCGCGCGGCGGTCGATGGAGCCCACGACGATGCGCGCGCGAGGGGGCGACTCGAGGCCCACGCTCCACACGACGTTGCGCGCGCCGTCGGAGATGAAGGTGCGCCCCGTGCCGTCGACGGCGAGGCCGCGCACGCTGCCGATCGCCGCGATCGTCGCCGCGACGCCGGTGCCGCCTGGGGGAGGGACCATGCCCGTGACGAGGCTCCCGGCGCCGGCGAAGTTCGTGGTCTCGCCGGTCGGCGACACCCGCCAGACGCGGCCGTTCGCGTCGCCGAAGATCACCCCAGAGGGGGTCGCGAGGGCCTGGGCGGGCAGCGCGAACTGTCGCTCGAGCGCGGTGGGCGGCCCGCCGTCGGTCACGTCGAGCGCGTCGGCGGCGAGCGACGCGTCGGCGCTCGCGTCGCCCACGCCGCCGTCGAGGGGCGGCGGGGCCGAGAGCGCCGAAGGAAAGCGGCCGGCCACGCGGTGCAGCGCGCCGTCTCGGAGCTCGGTGACGGCGCCGAGGGGCGCGAGGCTGACCAGCGTGCGCGACGTCGACCGGGACAGCCCGGAGAACGCGGTGGGGGGCAGGGCCGCGAGGCTGACGCTCAGGTCTCGCTCGTTCGGGGCCGAGGCGCCGTCGCCGGTGAGCGCGCGGAGCGAGCCGCCGACGAGCTCATAGACTCGGCCTTCGGCGGATCCGGTGACGAACACGCTGCTCCCGTCGTCACTCAGCGCGAGGCCGTTGGGCTCGCCGAGCCGCGCGGTGCCGAGGGCGTCGCTGGTGGCGGGGATCGTGCCCGGAGCGATCGGGAAATCGAGGCTGGGAGAGCCGCCGTTGGAGGTGCCGACGATGCGTCCGACGCGCTGGCCGCGGAGGTCGACGAAGAACACCGCCGAGCGATCTCCGCTGACGCCGAGGCCTCCGAGGGGGCCGAGCGGCGGACCGGAGTTCGCGACGCGGCCGCAGCCGTCGGCGGAGCCGGCGACCACGCGCGGGATCGGGTCGCCCCCCATCATCCGGGCGGGGGTGATCCCGAAGATCGCGCAGCGCGACGCGTCGATGAAGTACACCGACCCGTCGGAGCCCACGCGAACGTCGGAGACCCGCCCGAGGCGGAGCTGCGTCGGCGTCGCGAAGGTGCTCAGCCCGACGAAGGGGTCATTGACCTCGTCGCACACGCTGCCCGCGTAGGTCGTGACGACCCGGTCGGGGTCGTCGCGGCGAAACCTGCGGACGCGGCAGTTGTCGCGGTCGGCGAAGTAGACGTGCGTCGCGTCGAGGTCGACCCCCGCGGGGTTGTTCAGGGCCGTCGCCACGCCAGGGAGCCCGTCGCCGTTGAACGAGGACGGGCAATTCGTGCCGCAGGGCAGGCCCACCACGGCCTCGGGAGCGCCCGCGCCGGCGTCGGCGTCGAAGGGCACGCGGAGGATGCGGTTGTCGGCGCTCACGTAGAGGGCGCGCCCCGCGGAGTCCCACGCGAGGCCCGCCGGCGCGCGCTGGAAGGCGAGCATGGGGAGCGCGTCGACGCGCCCTCCCGCGGCGAGGAGCACCTGCCGCGTGGTGGCGTCGGCGAGGGCGAGGGCGCCGCCGGGGAGAGGCGCCATCGCCACCACCGCGCCGAGGGGCGCGCTCGTGTCAGCGCCCGAGGGAGGGGTCGCGCCCACCACGCCCGAACCGAGGATCACCGACGCCCGGGCGCCGAGGGCGAGGTCGTATCCGAGCACGCGGCCCGAGCCGACGTCGCTGACGAGCACCCGGTTCGACGCGAACGAGAGCGCCCGCGGCGCCACCAGCCGCGGGTCGTCTGCCGGCCAGAGGTGACCGGTGAGCGGCTCGATGCACGCGTTGCCCGCGCGGAGCACGTCGTCGCAGCTCGGGGGCACGTCGGGCGGCGGCACGTCGACCACGTCTGCGGCCACGACGAGGTCGGGGGGCGGCGCGGGGGCGTCGACGAGGTCGGCCGCGCTCACGTCGGCGACGTCAGGGCCGCTCGCGTCGGCGACGTCCATCCTCGACGCGTCGGGCGCGTCGGCCACGTCGTTCGCGACGAGGTCGAGGGACGGCCCGACGTCCTGAAGCTCTGCGGGGGCCGCGTCGCGACGCAGCAGCAGAGACTCGTCGTACACCTTGCATCCGAGCATCGTCGGCGCGAGAAGCAGCACACCGCGCAAGAACCGCACGGTTGGATTGTCGCTCCGACCGACCCCTGGTGTCACGGCCCGTCGCGCCCGCGGACGCGATTCCACCCTGGGAGCGCGGCGTCGTCGCTGGGGGTGAGGGCCCGCACCGCGCAGCTCGCGCCGTCGACGACGACCTCGGCCGCGAGCCAGAACGCGCCGCGGTCGTCGGCGTCTGGGGGGAGGAGCCTCGGGCCGACGGCGGTGGTCACCCCGCCGCAGTGCACCGCGAGGCGCGCCCGCTGCGCGCCCGACGCGTGCGACTCGAAATAATGCGCGCCGACGCGGTAGGTCCCCGAGGCGGGACGACGGATCCCGACGACCTCGGGGCCGTGGCCGCTCACGTCGTCGCGGAGCAGGCGGGGGTCGCCCTGGCCGTCGCCGCCGTCCCACGAGAGCGACGTGCCCGCGGAGGCGTTGCAGTTCGCGAAGTGGCAGTCGTCCGAGCTGCCCCACCCATCGCGTCCCGCGCGGAGCACGTGCAGGTCGAGGTCGGCGCGGTCGCAGGCCGCCCCCTCGCGGTCTGCGCAGCTCACGCCGGGAGGGTCCCACCACAGCTCGACGCGCAGACCGGGCCCCGGCTCGGCCGTCACCGTCAGCTCACACGCGTCTCGCTCGCCCTGGGCGTCGACGGCCTCGAAGCGCGTCACGAAATCTCCGACGACGTCGGGCACGAAGCGCGACCCCAGGGGCGCGGGGCGCGCGCTCCCCTCGGGGGCCTCGAGCAGGCTCCACGCGCTCCGCTCGATCGGCTCCGCGCTGCGCACCGAGGCGAAGAGCTCCGCGGTCTCTGAGGCCAGCGTCGTGACCCCCGGGCCGCAGGTGACCCCTGGGGCGGTGCCTCGCGCCCGCACCGTCTGCACGCAGGCGCCGATGTCCACCGCGGGGTCGGCGGACGAGGCGCGCACCCGGTAGACCCCCTCGAGTTCGGTGAAGAACGTCGCGCGGCCACGCCCCGCGGCGGTCACCGTCGCCGCGCCGCCGTCGAGCACCTCCCACCGCAGCGCGCCGGCGAAGCTCGCGGGGACCGAGGCGATGATGGGAGCGCCCCGGCCCGCGCGGACATCGACGGGCGCCGCGCCGCACGCGATGGAGCGCTGCGCCTCACGCTCGAGCGAGAGCTCGGACCGCGCCCCGCATCCGACGGCGAGCGCGAGCGCCGCGCCTCGCCGGAGCCAGGCGCTCACACGTCCAGGACCTCGACGACGATGGTGGTGATGTTGTCCCGGCCCCCGCGGCTGTTGGCCAGCTCGATGAGGTCGGTGGCCGCCTCTTCGCCCGGGAGCGAGAGGAAGTTCAGCACCTCGTCGTCGCTCTCGAGGTACCCGTGGAGCCCGTCGGTGCAGAGCAGAAAGCGGTCGCCGGGGAGCGCCTCGACGACGCGCGTGTCGACCTCGACGTACTCATGGCTGCCCACCGCGCGGGTGATCACGTTGCGGTGCGGCGCGAAGCGGGCCTCCTCCTCGGTGATCATCCCCTCGCGGATCTGCGCGGCGATCAGCGTGTGGTCGTCGGTGATCTGCGCGATCTGGTCGTCGCGGGTGAGGTAGATCCTGCTGTCGCCCACCTGGCCGATGATCGCCACGCGCCCCATGAGCAGCAGCACCGACGCCGTGGTGCCCATGCCGGCCTTGGAGTCGTCGAACTCGGCCATCGAGTGGACGAAGTACGTCGCCGCCTGGATCGCGCCTCGGAGGATCTGCTCCGCCGCGGACTGCTGATCGGCGTCGTAGGGGTCTTCGAGGAGAGACACGATGCGCGGCCGCTCGCGGCGCACCCAGGCGCGGATCGTGTAGACCGCCTCCTCGGACGCGACCTCGCCCGCGGCGTGACCGCCGAGCCCGTCCGCGACCACGTAGAGCCCGAGCTCGTCGTCGCAGAGAAACGCGTCCTCGTTGTGCTTACGCACACGCCCCACATCGGTCTTACCGAACGATCTGTAACGAGCCATGGTCAGCGTGGGACGATATCAGAACTTCTGGGCCGTCATCGACAAACACGCGCTGCGGCATTCGTGCGCGCTCGTCACATCCAGCCCGTGAGGGCTACAATGGAGCGATCGGGATGCTGTACCTAGACCTGACGCTTCCGCAGCACGAGCTCCGCGCCGCCATTTCGGGCGACGGGGGGGCGGACGCGTGGATCATCGTGTCGGCCCGCTACGACATTCCCCTCGGCGAGACCGTGCTCGTGAGGGTTCGCTGCGCGGGCGCGCAAGACGGGGTGTTCATCGAGGGCATCGTGCAGTGGAGGCGCTCGAGCCCCTCGCGCGACCTCCGCGAGGGCGTCGGCCTTCGGGTCATGGCGCACTCGCTCGCGCGCTGGGCCTTTCTGCGGGAGCTCTCGATGCAGACCGCGCCCAGCGAGCGACGCGGCGCCGCGCGGCTGCCGCTGCGCATGGCGGTGATCCTGGTGACCGCGCCGCGGGGGAGCACGCGGATCTACCCCTGCACCATGGTGGATGTCTCCACGGGGGGCGCGTGCCTCACGGCGAACCACCGCCTGGGTCCGGGCGAGCAGGGCCGCTGCGAGTGGGCCGTGGGCGCGCGCACCTTCGCGGTGCAGTTCGTGGTGGTGTGGGGGGGCGCCGGGAGGCTGGGCATTCGGCTGGTCGAGTCCACCGAGGGCGCGAAGGCGGCGTGGGGCGAGCTGGTCGAGTCGACGCGCTCGGCCCTCGACGCGAGGCGCACGCCCGCGCGCGCGCCGGCGCCGGCCGCGAGCCGCGACGCGAGGTCTTCGGGCCCCATCGTCGAGGCTGAGCCCCGAATGCGCCGAGGTTCCCTGCCCGACCGCGCGATCGTCGAGGTCGCCGGCGAGCGAGTTCGACGGCGAGATCCTCGGAGCGGCTGAGGGCCTCCCCGGGGGTCAGAGCCCCTGGAGGTTTGCGCGCGCGCGCGGGTCAGCGGCGTCGAGTCCGAGGGCGCGCTCGAAGCACGCGCGCGCCTCGTCGCGTTGACCGCGGCGGGCGAGGACCGCGCCGAGGTTGTTCCACGCGCTCACGCTCTGCGGCGCGGCGGCGACGGCCCGACGCAGCGTCGACTCGGCCTCGTCGAGGCGATCGGCGAGCGAGAGCGCGAAGCCCAGGTTCGACAGGATCACCCCGTCGCTCGGCGCGAGGGCGCTGGCGCGGCGGTAGCTTCGGATCGCGCCGGCGGCGTCGCTCTGGGAGAGCCGCGCAGAGCCGAGGTCCGAGTGGTGTCGCGCGACGTCGGGCGCTCGCTCGACCGCGTGCTCGAAGGCCTCGGCGGCGGCGGCGGCGTCGCCTCGGGCGAGGCGAACCGCGCCCAGGTTGCTCCAGGGCTCCGGGTCTCCCGGCGCGAGCCGCGAAGCCGCCTCGAGGCATCGCTCGGCCTCGGGGAGCCGGCGCAGCGCGACGAGCACCATGGCCCGGTCGTTCCACGCGCGGGGATCTCCCGGCCGCGCCGACGCGGCGGCGCCCAACGCTCGCTCGGCCTCCTCGATCTGGCCTGAGATCAGCAGCGCGCGGCCCTCGATCAGCAGCGCGAGGGCGTCGTCGGGGTGCGCCGCGGTCCAGGTGCGGAGGGTCGCGAGGCTCGCCGCGAGGCCGCGCTGCTGCGGCGGGGACGCGCGTCGCGCGGCGTCGGGCTCCAGGGGGACGCCCAGCTCCGCGAGCCGCGCCATCGCCCGGTGCGCCGCGACCGCGAGGTCACGCGCCGCGCGGCCGCGAACCGCGGCGAGCGCGCGTAGGGCCTCGACGCCGCGGTCGCCGTCGAGGTGCGCGCGCGCGGCCTCGACGGCGGCACTGAACGGACGTACATTGCTCCGCGCGACGGGCGCCGCCTGGCCGGGCGAAGACGGCGCCTGCGCCGACGAGGTTGACCCCGCGGCGCAGCACAGCAAGAAGGTCCACGTCTGGAGGCGCCGCACCCCGTCGACGTAGCACGGCGCGCGGGTCCCCGCAGCGGCGACTCTCCCCCTGACGACACGAGCGTGATGGAACCGACACGACTTCGAGACGCGACGACGCACAACCTCCAGCACGTCGACCTCGACCTCTACCCTGGAGAGCTCACCGTGGTGGCCGGGGTGTCGGGCGCGGGCAAGAGCTCGCTCTGCCTCGACACGCTCTACGCCGAGGGGCAGCGACGCTTCGTCGAGAGCTTCTCGGCCTACGCGCGGCAGTTCCTCGAGCGCCGAGACCGCCCGCCGGTGGGCTCCCTCGACCCGGTGCCCCCCGCGATCGCTGTCGACCGCGGCGCGCCCGTTCGCACCTCGCGATCGACCGTCGGCACGATGACCGAGCTCGCGGACTTTCTGCGGCTGCTGTGGTCGCGCGCGTCGGAGATCGAGTGCTCGACCTGCGGTCGCGCGGTGCGCCGCGGCTCCGTGGCCGACGCCACCGACGCGCTCCTCGCCGACGACGGGAGCGGCTCAAGGGCGGTGGTGACGTACCGCGTTCGCGCCGAAGACCCGGCGCGCTTTCTCGGCGTGCGAGAGCGCCTGGTCGAGGAGGGCTACCGGCGCGTCTTCGTCGACGGCGCCGCGAGGGACCTCGACGAGGTGCCTCCGTCGGACGCCGTCGCGTGGGGCGGCCTCGACGTGATCGTCGACCGGCTCACGCTCCGCGAGGGCGACCGGGGGAGGCTCTCCGAGGCCGTGGCCACCGCGATGACCCGCGGCGGTCGCGCCGACGCGCACCTGCTCGACGCGGGCGTCGTGCGGCGATTCGCGCGCGGCCTCGAGTGCGCGTGGTGCGAGCGGAGCTACCCCGAGCCGACGCCGGGGCTGTTCTCGTTTCACAGCCCCACGGGCGCGTGCGCCGAGTGCAAGGGCTTCGGTCGGGTCATCGACATCGACTGGGAGAGGGTGGTCCCCGACCCCGAGCGCAGCCTCGACGAGGGCGCGATCAAGCCCTGGTCGGGCAAGGCCGCCGCGAGGGAGCGCAAGGAGCTCAAATCGTGGGCGACGAAGCACAAGGTCTCGACGAAGACCCCGTGGCGACAGCTGAGCGAGGCGCACCGACGCGCGATCCTCGAGGGCGCTGAGGGCTTCGACGGCGTGCGGCGGTGGTTTCAGTGGCTGGAGACCAAGACCTACCAGATGCACGTGAGGGTCTTTCTCTCGCGATTTCGGAAGTATACGCAGTGCCCGAGCTGCGGCGGGGCCCGCCTTCGCCCCGAGACCGGGCGCTACAAGGTCGAGGGCCTCTCGATCACCGAAGCGAGCGCGCTGCCGGTGGTCGAGCTCGCCGCGCGGCTCCGGGGCCTGCGCTCCCTCGATGAGCCGACCGATCGCGTCGCGGGTGAGATCTTGACCCGGCTCGGCTACCTCGACGCGGTGGGGGTGGGGTACCTCTCGCTCGACCGCGCGTCGCGCACGCTGTCGGGGGGCGAGGTGCAGCGCGTGGCGCTCACGGCGGCGCTGGGCACCTCGCTCACGGGCACGCTGATGGTCCTCGACGAGCCCACGGCGGGGCTTCACCCGCGCGACGCCGCGAGGCTGATCGAGGTCGCCCGGGGCATCGCGGCGTTGGGCAACGTCGCGCTCGTGATCGAGCACGACCTCGAGGTGGTGGCGGCGGCGGATCGCGTGATCGAGCTCGGCCCCGACGCGGGGGAGCGGGGCGGCGCGATCACCTTCGACGGCGCGCCGAGCGAGCTCTTCGCCGCGGCCACCGCGACGGGCGAGGCGCTGAGGGCGGCGGGGCCCGCGCGCACGCTTCGCCGCGCGGCGCGTGGGCACCTGAGCCTCCGGGGCGCTCGCGGGAACAACCTCCGCGACGTCGACGTCGATTTTCCCCTCGGCGCGCTCACGGTGGTCACGGGCGTGTCGGGCTCGGGCAAGAGCTCGCTGGTCGGCGAGACCCTGTACCCCGCCGTGACCCGCGCCCTCGCGGCGCGCGCGCTGCCGGTGCGCTCGGAGGACGTGCTCCCCTACGACGCCCTGCTGGGCGCCGAGTCGCTGCGCGACGTGGTCTACGTCGACCAGGGGCCCATGGGCCGCACGACCCGCGGCAACGCGGCGACGTACCTCAAGGTGTACGACCGCATCCGCGCGCTCTTTGCGGCGACGCCCGAGGCGAAGGCCCGGGGCTACACCCCGAGGATGTTCTCGTTCAACGTCGAGGGCGGCCGCTGCCCGACCTGCGAGGGGGCGGGGAGCGAGACGGTGGAGATGCAGTTCCTCGCCGACGTGAGCTTCGTGTGCCCCGACTGCAAGGGCCGACGCTTTCGCGACGAGGTGCTCGAGGTGCGGCTGAGGGGCCTCAGCGTCGCCGAGGTGCTCGACCTCTCGGCCGAGGCCACGCTCGCGCTCTTCGAGGGCGACGACGCCATCGCCAGGGCCGTGCAGCCGATGTGCGCCGTGGGCCTGGGATACCTGCGCATCGGCCAGTCGCTCTCGGCGCTCAGCGGCGGCGAGGCGCAGCGGCTCAAGCTCGCGGCGGCGCTGGCCGAGGTGCGAGCGGGGAGCCTGATCCTCCTCGACGAGCCCACCACCGGCCTGCACCGCAGGGACGTCGCCCAGGTCTTCGACACCCTCGACGCGCTGGTCGACCAGGGCGCCACGGTGATCGTCGTCGAGCACGACCCCTGGGTCGCCGCGCGCGCCGACCACGTCATCGACCTCGGCCCCGAGGCCGCCGCGCAGGGCGGTGAGGTCGTCGCGGCGGGCACGCCCGAGGAGGTCGCGCGGGTCGAGCGCTCGCGCTTCGCGCCCTTTCTCCGCGCCGCCCTCGCCCCGACCTCGTCGCGCGCGCTGCGGCTGCCGTCGCCGCGGGGCGCGCGGGGCAGCGGGGCGCCTGACTCCATCGAGATCCGAGGCGCGCGCGAGCACAACCTCAACGTCCCGTCGCTGCGCGTGCCGCGCGAGAGGCTCGTCGCGATGACCGGGCCCTCGGGGTCGGGCAAGAGCTCGCTGGCCTTCGACGTCGTCTACGCCGAGGGGCAGAGGCGATTTCTCGAGACGCTCTCGCCCTACGCGCGGCAGTACCTCCCCTCGCTCGGGCGCGCCGAGGTCGACTCGATCACCGGGATCCCTCCCGCGATCTCCCTCGAGCAGCGCACGGCGCGCGCGGGGGCGATGAGCACCGTCGCGACCGTCACCGAGGTCGCGCACTATCTACGGCTGCTCTTCGCGCGGGTGGCCACGGCGCACTGCCCGAAGTGCGACCTGCCCATCGGCGCGCGCACCCCCGACTCCATCGTCGAAGAGCTCGCGCGCGACTGGCCCCCGGGCGCCAACGTCTCGGTCTTCGCGCCGGTGGTGCGCGCGAGGAAGGGGCTCCACGCCGAGGTCATCGACCGCGCGCGGCGCGCGGGCGTCGAGGCCGTGCGCGTCGACGGCGTGGACTACGACATCCGCAAGGTCCCCGCGCTCAAGAAGAGCGTGACGCACGACGTGTGGCTCTGGCTCGGCGCGGCGTCGAACGGTGACCGCGCCGCGCTCGTCGAGCTGCTGCGCAAGGCCGTCGCGCTGGCCGAGGGCAGCGCCGTCGTCGAGCGCGACGAGCGCAGCGGGCGCGTCGGCGAGCCGCGGCTGGTGAGCACCCGTCGCGCGTGCCCGAATTGCGGTCGGGGCGTGCCCGAGCTCGACCCGAGGCACTTCAGCTTCAACACCCCGCAGGGCCGCTGCGGGGGCTGCGAGGGGCGCGGCGTCGACGCCGACGGCGACGTGTGCGGCGACTGCGACGGCGCGCGGCTCGCGGCGGTGCCCAGGGCCGTGCGCCTCGGCGGGATGCGCTACCACGAGGCCCTCGCGATGAGCCCCGGCGCGCTGCGAGACGCGGTGGCGGGCCTCGCGCTCTCGCCGAGGGACGCCCTCGTCGCCGAGGCGCCCGTGTCGCAGCTCGACGCGCGGCTCCAGACGCTGCTGGAGCTCGGCCTCGATTACCTCGCCCTCGACCGTCGCGCGAACACCCTCAGCGGCGGTGAGATGCAGCGGCTGCGCCTCGCCGCGCAGATCGGCGCGGGGCTCACCGGGGTGCTGTACGTGCTCGACGAGCCCACCATCGGGCTGCACGCGCGAGACACCGGCCGGCTCATCGACGCGATGCGACGGCTGGTCGACCGCGGCGCCTCGGTGGTGGTCGTGGAGCACGACGAGGAGGTCATTCGCGCGGCGGACCACGTCATCGACCTCGGCCCCGGCGGCGGCCTCGGCGGAGGCAGGGTGGTGGGCGAGGGGGCGCCGTCGGTGGTCCTCGCGGGGGACGGCCCGACGGCCACGGCGATGCGCGCCGAGCGGGGCGAGCTGCGCCGCGGCAGGAGCGTGCGCGACGCGCAGTGGCTCACCGTGCGCGACGCCGAGGGGCACAACCTCAAGCGCACGACGGTGAAGATCCCCATGGGGCGCTTCGTGTGCGTCGCCGGGGTCTCGGGCTCGGGCAAGAGCACCCTGGTCGAGAAGGTGCTGCTCCGGGGCGTGCGCGAGAGGCTCGGGCTGCAGACCGAGGCGCCCCTCGCGCACCGCCGCATCGAGGGGTGGGAGGGCCTCAAGCGCGCCGTCGCCGTCGACCAGTCGCCCATCGGGCGCACGCCGCGGTCGGTCCCCGCGACCTACGTCGGGATCTGGGACGAGCTGCGCAAGGTCTTCGCGGGCACCGAGCTCGCGCGGCTGCGGGCGTGGTCCATCAGTACCTTCTCGTTCAATACGTCGCCCGAGCGCGGGGCGAACCGCTGCGAGGCCTGCGACGGCGCCGGCGCGCGCGACGTCGAGATGGCCTTTCTCGCCGACGTCGTGGTGCCCTGCGAGGTCTGCCAGGGGCGGCGATTCTCGCGCGAGACCCGCGAGGTCAAGGTGCACGGGTACGACGTCGGCGACGTGCTGGCGCTCACCGTCGACGAGGCGAGGGAGGTCTTTCGGCAGATCCCCAAGGTCTCGCGCGCCCTGGAGCTCTTGCATGACCTCGGCGTGGGCTACCTCACCCTGGGCCAGGGGTCGCACACCCTCAGCGGCGGCGAGGCGCAGCGGGTGAAGCTCGCGACCGAGCTCCAGACCGGCGGCGCCTCGACGCTCTACGTGCTCGACGAGCCCACCACGGGGCTCCACGTCGGCGACGTCGCCCGGCTCGTGCGCGTGATGCAGCAGCTCGTCGACCGCGGCGACTCGCTCGTGGTCATCGAGCACCACCCCACGGTGCTCGGCGCGGCCGACTGGCTCATCGAGCTGGGCCCCGAGGGGGGACACCTCGGGGGACGCGTCGTCGCCGAGGGCACGCCCGACCAGGTCGCCCTGGGAGACACCGCGACGGCGGCGGTGCTGCGCGCGAGGCTCAGCGCCGCGTCGTGAGTCGCGCCAGCAGCGCGTCGGGCATCGTCGCCGGGGGGGCGCCTCCGAGCGCGCGACGCGCCGACTCGACGCAGCTCCACGCCGCGAGGCCCAGCTCCAGCGCCGGGTCTCCCTCGCAGGCCGGCCCCTCGCACTCGATCGCCTCGCCGCCGCCCCCCGCGCGCTGCCACAGCGAGCGCGCGAGGTGAGAGACCGCGGGTGGCGCGAACACGGGCGAGCCCGCGAGGGCGACCTGTCCCTCGGCGCCGATCTGCGCGAGGGCGATCTGTCGACCGAAGCGCTCGTAGTCGGGCTTCATCGCGGCGGCTCCTCGCGGGGGCAGCGGCAGCCCTCGCGGCGCCCGAAGCGCGTGGCGCGAAAGGTCTGCGCCCAGCCGTCGTAGCGGGCGAGGGTGCCCGCGACCTCGAGCTCGCCGCGCAGGACGCGGACGGCGTCGGCGGCCATGATCGCCCCCGCCACGCTGGTCACGGGGCCGAACACCCCGGCGGTCACGCAGCTCCCTGCCTCGCCCTCGGGGAGCTCTTCAAAGACGCAGCGGTAGCAGGCGCCCGCGCCCTGAATCACCGGCAGCACCGTGGCCTGCCAGCCGAGGCAGGCGCCGTGCACCACGGGGATCGCTCCCTCGCTCGTGACGTCAGACACCAGGAACTTCGTCGGCAGGTTGTCGCTCCCCTCGAGCACCACCCGCGCGCCGCGGAGCAGCGCGTGGGCGTTCTCGGGCGCGAGGTGCGCGGGCACGACCTCGACCTCGACGAACCCTCGCAGCGCGTCGGCGGCGGCCTCGACCTTGAGCCTCCCGACGTCCGCTTCGCCGAAGAGGACCTGGCGGTGGAGGTTCGAGCGCTCGACGCGGTCTTCGTCGATGAGGCGCATGGAGCGGACGTCGCGGCGCAGCGCCCAGGCCGCGGGGCAGCCGAGACCTCCGAGGCCCACCAGCGCCACGTCGACCTCACGCATCGCCACGCCTCCTCGCTCGTCGCTTCACCACGCCGCCCGATGCCATGCGCGAAGGGCCCGCCGCGTGTCAACCGGCGACCGCGGGCGTCTTGGAGGGGCCTCGGGGAGGCGTGTCGAAGGCCCGCGCGACGCCCTCGGAGAAAACGGCGCGGGGCGGCGCGAAGCGGGGTATCGTTCGCGCCTATGTCGTCGTTCCAGATGACGCGGACGGCTCGCGCGGGCGCGGCGCTCGTCATCGGGGTCCTCGGCTGCGCGCACGCGCCGATGCCGCGACGGGTCGCGCGCCTGGCGCCTCCCCGCACCGCGTCGGCCGGGGCGGAGCCCCTTTCCGAGGAGCTCGCGGCGAGGGTCGAGCGGGTCACCGACGTGCTGCGGGGGCGCGGCGCGACGGTGCTCGCGGAGCGCTGGAGCGGCTTCATCGAGCGGGGCGCTTCGCGCGGCTTCTCGATCGCGGTGGATCGCCCGCAGTGCGTGGCCTTCCTCGGCGTGAGCCCCCAGGGCGTGGCCGACCTCAACCTCGTCGTCGTCGACGCCGCGGGCACCGAGCTCGCGCGCGACGAGCGCGCCGACGCGCACCCCTACGCGCGCGTCTGCCTCCGGCGGCCTGGAGAACTCCACGTGTTCGCCACGGTCTCGAGCGGCAGCGGGCAGGTCGCGGTGCTCACCGCGGTCTCGCCGCCCCTCGTGCCGCCGCCCCTCGACGAGGCCCTGGGAGGGGTCCCGACGGGCCTCGTCACCGGTCCGCGAACGCCCCGCGGCGCCATCGGGGCAGACCGTTCGCGCCCCGAGGCCGGGGTGCTGCTCACGCGCCTGCTCGCGCCCTACGCCGCGCAGGGGTGGCGACCCGTCGGCGCGCCGGGCGAAGGGGCGCTGCATCACCAGGAGATCGCGCGGTGGACGCTCCTCGCCGAGGCCGGTCGCTGCTACCTGCTCCAGGGGGTCGGCGGGGAGGGGGTCGACGACCTCGACCTGGTCGTGCACGCCCCCGACGGCAGCATCGTCGCGCAGGACGTCGCGCTCGACTCGACGCCCGCGGTGCGCTTCTGCCCGGCGGCGTCGGGGGCGCACGGGGTGGAGGTTCGGATGTACGCGGGCGCCGGGCGCTGGGCCCTGCGCGCGCTGGAGATGCCCGCGCCGGTCGATCGCGCGGAGGTGCGCGACCTCGACCCCGTGGGGCGCGCGCGCCACCGGGAGCTCGTGCTCGACGCCGAGTCGCGCGGGATGTCCTCGATGGGCGCCGCGCTCCGTGGCGCCCCGTGGGGCAGCCTCGTGACGACCGCGCCGCTGCGGGTCGAGGCCGGTCGCTGCTACCTCGTCGGCGCGGCGGCCGACGCCGCGGTGGCGGGCCTCGACCTCTGGATCGCCGACCCGCTCGGCGCGGTGCTCGCCAGCGACACCAACGAGCGTGAGCGCGCCGCGGTGTTTCACTGCGCGCGCCGGGACGAGGCGCTGACCGTGCACGTGCGCACCGCGAATGCGAGAGGGACCTGGGTGATGCAGTCGTTCGTCGTGGGAGGTCGGTCGTGAGGTCCCTGGTCCTGTGCGCCCTGGCGAGCGCGTGCGCCCACGCCGCCGCGGCGCCCGTCGCTCCGCGCGCCGAGGCCCCGCGCGCCTCGGAGCCCGCCGTCGCCGCCCCCCTCGCCGCGCGGCTCCGAGAGGTGCGCGAGGCCCTCGCGCCTCGCGGCGTGACGTTTCAGGGCAACATCGCCGCCGCGGGCTTCATCGCCCACAACGCGCACGTGGTCACGGCCTTCGACGTGCTCCGGCCGCCGCTGCCTCTCGGTGCTCTCCTCGCGTCGAGCGGGGTGCACGACTCCGACGCGCAGCTCTACGACCCCGACGGCGACATGCTCGTCGAAGACGTCGAGATCGACTCGGCACCCGACCGTGCAGATCTGCGCGACCGAGCCCGGCGGGTGTTTCATATGATCAGCGCCTACGAGGGGCAGGGCGCCTACGTGGTCGCGAGCTTCGTGACCGAGCGTGAGCGGCTCGAGGCGATCGCGCGGGTCGTCGGCGGCCACCCCGGCACCGCGGGCGTCGCCGGGCCCGCGCGCAGCGAGCTCGAGCGCCGCGTGAGCGCGCTGCGGGACGGCATCGCGCGGCGGGGCTTTCAGCCCACGGGCGACCCCGCGCGCTTCGCCCTCAGCGCGGGCGGGCGGGTGCGGGCGCCCTTCCCCGTGACCGGCGACCGGTGCTTCACCTTCGGCGCCTTCGCCGACGGCGGGCTCGCGGCGCTTCGCCTCTCGATCGTCGACGCCGCGGGCGCCGAGCTCGCCCGCGATCGCCGCGGCGAGCGGGACGGGCTCGCGCAGGTCTGCCCTCGCGCGTCGACCACCCTCGCGGTCGAGGCCGAGGGGGTTCGAGGCGAAGGCGCGGTGGTGTTTCAGGCCTGGTCGGCAGACGCCGCCGCGATCGGCGGGGGGAGCGCCCTCTGGCTCGGCGAGCGCCTCGACTGGCAGGGCAGCGCGACCGACCTCGACGAGACCGCCCGGCGGGGCGGGGAGCGCCTCGCCGCGCTGGGCCTGCGACCTTCGGAGGGAGCGCCCGAGAGGCTGACCCTCGCCGCGGGCGACCTGGTCGAGCGCGCCCTTCGCGTGCGGGCCGCCGGGTGCACCGCCGTCCTCGCGTCGGCGGGGCGGGGCGCGGGGCGCGTCGACGTCTCCCTGCACGGCGCCGACGGCGCGCTGGCGGCGAGGGGAGAGGCGTCGGACGGCGGCACCCTCGCGGTGGTCTGCGCGCCGGGCGTCGAGTCCCTCTCCCTCCGGGTGTCGCTCGAGGCCGGGGGCGGCGAGCTGTCGGTGCGCTCGTTCGAGGGCGCCGCGCCCGCGTGGATGAACGGGCTCGACGCCGCGAACCGCAGCGAGGCCTGGGCGGCGCTCTGGCGCAACCCCTCGCCGCGCTGGGTCCTCCGGGGCTCCCCGGCGCGCGTGCGCGTCGGCGCGGGGGCGCGGCCGATGCAGAGCCTCGAGCGCGAGGGGGGACGGTGCGCGCGCGCGGCCCTCGTGGCCGCGACGGCGATGCCCTCGCTCACCCTCAGCGCCCGCACCGTCGGCGGCGCGTTCGTGAACCGGAGCGTCGGCGAGGGCGCCGTGCAGCTCAGCCGGTGCGGCGACGCGGCGGAGTCGCTGCGGGTCGAGCTCGCCACGGCGCCCGCGACCGCAGGCGCCGTCGACGGGCTCTGGATGGTGTGGGATGAGCACGCGACGCCCCCGGCGCCTGCGCCCTGAGCTCCTCGCGCTCTGCGCGGTCGTGTCGTGCGCGTCGCAGGCCCCCTCGCGGGGGCGCGCGCTCACGCCCCTGCCCGACGGCGAGCTCGCCTCGCCCTGGCTGCAGCGCCGCGTCGACGCCGCCACCGAGGAGCTGTTCCTCGCGCTCTCCCGCAACGGGCTCAGCGCGCTGCGCCGCAGGCGAATTCGTGTCGACGACGACGGGGTGCTCAGCGACGCGGGCCGCGGTCGGGCCGAGCGCTCGATCTCGGGCCTGCGTCCGCGCGAGGGCGAGCGGCGCTGGTCGGTGCTGCGTCGGCTCGCGGGCGACCGCGTGGTGGGCTGGTGCGCGCGGGGCCTG
Source organism: Polyangiales bacterium (assembly GCA_041389885.1). Lineage (GTDB taxonomy): Bacteria > Myxococcota_A > Polyangia > Polyangiales > JAWKRB01. The sequence continues at coordinate 58,335 of JAWKRB010000025.1, forward strand.
TCGGTGCACGAGGCGAACGACGCCCTGGGCTTCGCGCAGCGGGCCCTCACCGTCGACCGGCTGCTGGTGGTGGTCGAAGGCGCGCGCGGGCGCTGGGGGCTCTGGGTCGAGGGGCTCGTGCTCGATGGGGCGGCGTGGCGATGGCTCCCGTGGGTGCCGTGGTCCGACGCGGTGGAGACGCCGCGGAGCGCGCACACCGACATCGAGATGTGGTCGTGCGAGCTCGAGCGACGCCCGGCGCAACTCGCTGCGCCGCAGGGTGATCGAGCGACTGAGCCGGCGGGGCCGCCGCGCCGCGAGGGAGCGGAGCCCCCCGGGTCGAGCGCGGGCGCTACCGGATCTGGCTCGCCTGCTCGATGAAGGCTTCGATCTGGATGTTGGGGTCGCTGAGCCCGTCGCTGGCGGGGAAGTTCGACGAGGTGGCGCTGGGCGGCGCCTCAGACGACGCGCCGACGCCGAGGCGCGAGGGCCCCGACTCGCGGGTGAGCATCGCGAGCACGTGGATGCGCACCTCGTGGGCTTCGCGCAGGCTCCGGTCGCGCCGGCCGTCCGACATGCCGAGCGCCAGCGCCTTCAGCAGCGCGCGGTTCTGCGGCGACTCCTCGGTGCCCGCGAGGGCCAGGGGCACGACCTCGCTGACGGGCATCGAGCGCGCGCCCGAGAGGTATCCCAGGAGGTATTCGGCGTGGAGGCTCAGGGACATCGGCGCGGTCTCCTTCGGTGCCGAGCGACAGCCATGCACCGCACGATACCTTCACCGCTGGGGAAAATCCCCCGAGGGTGGGGTGGTCGTGCGCGGGCCATCGACCGACGCCCGGTAGGGTGCGAGGCAAGGGACTTGAACCCTTACGCCCGAAGGGCACCGGATCCTAAGTCCGGCGCGTCTGCCATTCCGCCAGCCTCGCGAGCGGGAGAAGACCTAGCACGCTTCGGCGGGCTTCGGGGGCGAGCCGCGAGTGTGCATCGGCGCGGACGGGTGAGGTCAGCCGCGGGGGATTCTGGTATGAGCACCGCGCCATGAAGGATCCTTCAGAGACGTCGACGCGCGAAGAGGCCGAGACGTCATCGCAGCAGGAAGCAGCGTCGACGGTCACCGAGCCCGCGGAGGGAGGGGCCGCCGCGGTCGAGCCGGCAGAGACGTCTGACGATCGGGAGTCTCCTGACGAGTCTGGCTCGCCAGAGGCCGCGTCGCACGAGGAGGGTGAGGCGAGCGCGTCCCCCGCGGACGAGGGCTCGCCCGGGGTCGAGGCCGAGCCTGCCGCGTCCGAAGGCGAGGCCGACGCGTCGGCCCCCGCGCCCGAGGCGCCCCGGCCCGTGCGCGCGACGCCGAACAAGGTCGGTCTCCGCGACGTGCTGCTCACGCTGGGGAGCGTGGTGGGGCTGGCCGCGCTGCACCACCACGAGGGGCACACCCGCGTCGGCGTCCCGCTGGGCATCGCGCTGGCCTTCGCCGCGGCGCTCGGCGTGCTGGGCCTGCTGGGCGACTCGCCCCTCGACCTTCGCGGGGATGAGGCGGCGCCGAGCGAGCCGTCGAAGCCCTGGTACCTCCGCGAGGGCTGGTGGGTGCTGCTGTTCTCGGGCGCGCTCTACATCCCCCTCGCGGGGGCCTACGGGCTCTGGGACCCGTGGGAGACCCACTACTCCGAGGTCGCGCGGGAGATCCTGTCTCGCGACGACTGGATCACCACCTGGTGGGGTCAGGAGGGCTGGTTCATGTCCAAGCCCATCCTGATCTTCTGGATGAGCGCCCTGGGCATGGGTCTGGGCTCGACCTTCGGTCTGCGCGTGGTCGCCGACTCGGGGCCGCAGTTTCAGGAGTGGTGCATCCGCCTGCCCATCGTGCTGCTCTCGATGGGCGCGCTCTTCGCGCTCTACCGCGCCGTGGCCGCGGTGTGGACCAGGCGCGCGGGCGTGCTGGTGGCGATGGTCCTCGCGACGATGCCGCACTGGTTCTTCCTCGCGCATCAGGCGATGACCGACATGCCCTTCGTGGCGCCGCTGACCCTGTCGATCGCGGCGCTGATGCGCGCGGTCACGGTGGGAGAGGGCGGCGTCACCCCGCACCTCGTGACGCTGCTGGGCCGGCGCCTGCGCTTCTCGCTCTGGCACCTCACGCTGGGCGCCGTGCTGGTCACCTGGATCCCGCAGCTGACCTACCTCCTGACGCGGCCGATGGTCGTCGCGTGCCCCGACGACGCGCGGATGCAGCAGTGCCAGGAGATGCTGCGCATGAACCGCATCGGCGGCGCGCAGTTCCCGGTCGAGACGTATTTCTATGGCTCCTTCGGCAACAGCGCCGAGACCCTCGCGAGCAGCGTCCCGGGCTCCCCCGCGTGGGAGCGCCTGGCGAGCGTGGTCCCGTTCTTTCCGAGCGCGGTGCAGGGGCTGCTCTGGCTCGTGGTGGGGGCGGCGGCCCTCTGGCTGCTGCGCCGCGTGCGACGGGCGCGCGACCTGTACTTCGTGCTCGTGTTCTTCTGGTGCGCCATCTCGACGATGGGCAAGGGGCCCGCGGGCCTCGCGATCCCGGTCGCGGTGGCGGGCACCTGGCTGATCGTGTCGGGCGAGTGGCGGCTCCTGCGTCACGCGCGGCTCCTCACGGGCTTTCTGGTGTTCTTCGCCGTGGGCATGCCCTGGTACATCGCGATCGTCGGCCGGCTCGGCAACGAGTTCATCGACCGCTTCGTGGTGCACGACATCATCAACCGCACCGTCGTCGGCGTGCACGGCGACACGGGCTCGGTGCGGTACTTCCTGTGGCAGCTCGGCTACGCGATGTTCCCGTGGTCGGGCCTCGTGCCCGTCGCCCTGCTGGGCTGGCGTCAGGTCGTGCCGAGCACGTCGACGCCCGAGCAGCGCCACGTGGCGCGCATCGGCGTGCTGTGGTTCCTGACCTCCTTCGTGCTCTTCTCCGCGATGATCACGAAGTTTCACCACTACATCTTCCCGGCGATCCCTGGCGCGGCGGTGATGGTGGGGCTCCTGCTCGACCGGATGCTCGGCGCCCACACGCTCCGGTACGCGCGGCACCCCGCCGGCGCCATCGCGTCGCTCACCGCGGGCCTCGCGGCGGCGGTCGTCGGCGTCGCGAACTTTCGGGGCTCGCCCCGCGGCGCGATCCCCCACGGCGCGTCGGAGCTTCCCGCGGGGTCGATCCCCCTCGGCGTCGGGCTGCTCGCGGTGGGCGTCGGGCTCATCGCGCTCTCGTGGTGGCTCTCCCTGGGCGAAGACACGCTGGAGAAGATCGACGGCGAGAAGCCCTCCCCGGCGCCGGAGCAGGGCGCGTCGCTGGCGGGCTTCTTTCGCCCCGACGACGCCGCCGTCGACGCGCGCGGGCACCTGTCCTCGGCGAACGCGGAGCGCTACAGCGCGGTGTCGTTCGGCGCGATGGCGCTGGGGGCGGCGGCGGTCGTGGCCTTCGTGGGCCGCGACCTGATGTACCGCGGCGAGGTCCGTCCTCCGGGGTACCAGCGCCTGCTGCAGCTCTTCACGTACCAGTACGAGCGGATGTGGCCGAGCGAGTCGTTCGACTACGCGCCCATCATGGCGGGCTTCGCGGTGGTGGCGTCGATCACCGCCTGCGGCCTCGCGGTGCACCGCTGGCGCGCCCACGCGACGCGGGCGATGGTGGCGCTGGCGGCGGTCTGGTGCGCCTGGGCCCTCGATTTCTACATGGTCGACGTGTCGAGGCACTGGTCGCAGAGAACGCTCTTCGAGCGGTACTACCGCATGAGGCAGCCCCGCACCTCTGAGCCCCGCGGCGGCGACGACGCGCGGTACACGCACGACATCTGCGGCGCGTACATGATGAATTGGAAGGGCGAGAACTTCTACACCGGCGGACGCTGCGCGATGCTCGACTGCGGCGACCTGCCGTTCTGCTCGAACCACGCGCGTCAGTGGATGGAGAACCACCGGGGGCAGCGGGTGTTCTTCGTGACCGAGCGCTCGCACGGGAGCTCGATCATGGCGCACGTGCGCGCCTCGGGCGGCACCGCGCGAGAGCTCACCGACGCCTGGGACCAGAACAAATTCGTGCTCGTCGAGGCCACCGTCGGCGCGGGCTCAGGAACGCGGTGACGCCATGTCGGACCCCGAGACCCCCGAGGGGCCGGCGTCGCCGGCGGTAGAAGAGGCGCCCGACGCGGCGCCCTCGACGACCGAGCCGACCGGGCCCGGCGCCGCCGAGGCCCCCGCGACGGCGGCCCCCCCGCAGGACCTCTCGGCGAGGCCGGCGCGGCGGCGGGACTACTGGATCACCTCGGTGTGCGGCGCGCTCCTCCTGGCGCTCATGCGCGTCCCTGGGCACCAGCGCTTCGGCGTGCTCGTGGGCCTCGCGCTCACGCTGGGCCTCGCGCTGGGGGTGATGGGGCTGCTCGGCGACTCGCCCCTCGACCTCCGCGGCGACGAGGCGCGCGCCCCAGAGAACGCCCCCGCCTGGTGGCGCACCGGCGGCGGGCTCGTGGTGCTCTTCGGCGTCGCGCTCTACGTCCCGTTCGCCGGGTTCGGCCTCTGGGACCCGTGGGAGACCCACTACTCCGAGGTCGCGCGGGAGATCCTGTCTCGCGACGACTGGATCACGCTCTGGTGGGCGCAGGAGGGCTGGTTCATGTCCAAGCCCATCCTGGTCTTCTGGATGAGCGCGCTCGGCATGGGCGCGGGCAGCGCCTTCGGCCTGCAGGTCGGCGCCGACGCGGGGCCGAGCTTTCAGGAGTGGTGCATCCGCCTCCCGATCATCGCCGCGACGCTCGCGGCCCTCTACGCGCTGTACCGCGCGGTGGCGCAGTCGTGGGGGGCGCGGGCGGGGGTGCTCGCCGCGCTGGTGCTCGCGACGATGCCCCAGTGGTTCTTCCTCGCGCATCAGGCGATGACCGACATGCCCTTCGTCGCGCCGCTGGTGATCGCGGTGTCGATGTTCATCCTCGCGGTGACCGTCGACCCCGCGCAGCTCTCGACGGCGCGGGCGGTGCGGGTCGGGGGCGTGACCCTGCGCGTCTCGCTCTGGCACCTGACCGTCGGCGCGGTGCTGGTGCTCGCCCTCCCGCAGATCGCGTACCTGCTGACGCGCTCGATGGTCACCTCGTGCCCCGCCGACGCGAACCTCGCGCAGTGCAGGCGCATGCTCGCGCTCAACCGCGTGGGCTCGATCCAGGTGCCGGTGGAGATGTTCTGGTCGGGCAGCGCCGGCAACTCCGCCGCCACGCTCGCGAGCTCGGTGCAGGGGTCGCCGGTGTGGGAGCGCGTCGCCAGCCACACGCGCTTCTTCCCCTCGGTGCTCCAGGGCGTCGTCTGGCTCGCGGTGCTCCACCAGGCCCTCGAGGGGCTGCGACGCGAGCGCTCGCTGCGCGGGCTCTACTTCGTGCTGTTCTACGTCGGGTGCGCGGTGTCGACGATGGGCAAGGGGCCGGCGGGGCTGGCCATCCCCGGCGCCGTCGCCGCGCTGCACTTCGCGGCGACGCGGCGCTGGCGCGAGCTCACGGAGATTCGCCTGGGGCTCGGCGTGCTGGTGTTCCTCGTGGTGGGGATGCCCTGGTACGTCGCGATCTACGGCCGCCTCGGCGACGATTTCATCCAGCGCTTCGTGGTGCACGACATCATCAACCGCACGGTGCTGGGCGTGCACGGCGACACCGGGTCGGTGCGCTACTTCTTGTGGCAGCTCGGGTACGCGATGTTCCCGTGGACCGGCCTCGTGCCCGTGGCGCTGATGGGCGCGCTCCGGCTCCTGCCCGCCGACGCGACGCGGGCGCAGCGCGACGTCGCGCGCGTCGGCGTGCTGTGGTTCCTCATGGCCTTCGTGCTGTTCTCGGCGATGGCCACGAAGTTTCACCACTACATCTTCCCGGCGATCCCCGGCGCGGCGCTGGTGGTGGGGCTGCTCCTGCACTCGATCCTGCCGCCCGAGACCGAGCTGCGCATCGACCGGCGAGACGTCGCGCGCCTCGCGGCGCAGGCCCTCGGGGCGGCGCTCGTCGCGATGGGGGCGGCGCGCTGCGTCGGTCACCTCAGCGGCCGGGTGCGCCCTGGCGCGCAGCACGTCGGCGCGCCCGCCCTGGGCGCGGCGATGCTCGCCCTCGGCCTGGCCGCGCTCCTCGCCTCGCTCCGAGGAGCCCGCGACGAGCGGCCCGCCGACGACGCCGCCCGGCTCCGCGCGGCGAACCTGGGCGCCATCGGGCTCAGCGCCGCGGCCCTGGTCGGGATCGTCGGGAGAGACCTGGCGACGAGCCGCTCGGTGCCGCCCGGGTCCGAGCGGCTGATTCACCTCTTCGTCTACAACTACGACCGCGCGTGGCCGGTGAGCTACCTCAACCACCAGCCGATGCTGCTGGGCTGGGGCGTCGTCGCCGCGCTGATGTTGGCCTGCCTAGCCGCGCCCCGCGCGAAGGCCTGGGCCGCGCGGGGGATCACCGTCGTCGCGGCGCTCTTCGCGGCGTGGTCCCTCGACGTGTACATGATCGACGTGACGCCGCACTGGTCGCAGCGCCCGCTCTTCGAGCGCTACTACGCCGAGCGCCGGCCCTCCACCGCCGACCCGCGCTTTCCCTTCGACCCCATCGTCGCGCACCAGATGAACTGGAAGGGGGAGAACTTCTACACCGGCAACCGCGTCGTCGCGGAGGAGTGCGGGCTGAAGTACTGCACGGGCTCGACCTCGCAGTTCATGCGCGAGCACCCGAACCAGCGCATGTTCTTCATCACCGAGCACTCGCGGGTGCGGGGGCTGCTCTCGTCGATTCGCGCGCAGGGCGGCGAAGGGCGCGAGCTGACCACCGAGGCCGAGAACAACAAGTTCGTGCTCGTGCTGGCCGACCTCGGCGCGTCGGCGCCGGGTCGCCGATGACGCTGCCCGACGCAGATCTCCGAGAGATCCGCGCGGCGGTCGAGCGCGCGCTCCGCGCCGCGGGCGAGGACACCGACGCGTCGACCGGCATCGCCGAGGAGATCCAGCCCTTCGCCGAGGCGGCGGCGAGGCGCGCCCGAGACGACGACGAGAGCGCGGCGCGGGAGCTGCGCTCGGTCGCCTGGCTCCTCGCGTACCGCGCGGGCGACCAGGGGCTCACGGCGCTCTCGCTCGAGGCGCTGCTGCGCGCGTGGGCCGAGCGCGCCGAGCCCGCCGCCGCCGCGACCCTCGCCGGCGTGCGCGACCTCGTGACCGACGGCTTCGCCCGTGGCCGCGAGGACCGCGCGCGCGCCGAGCACCTGCGCGTCCACGCGGAGTCGATCCCGCTGATCACCCTCGCGCCGCGCGCGCACCTGCTCGTCGCCGCCGAGCCCCTCGACGCGGCGGGCGCGGAGCTCGTGGCCGAGCGCGTGGGCGCGTCGCTGCTGCGCGCCGAGGCGCGCGCGATCCTGCTGCACCTGCACGCGCTGAGCCCCCCGCGCCTCGACGTGCTCGCGGCGCTCTGGGGCATCGCGTCGAGCGCGCGGATGCTCGGGTGCGCCTGCGTGGTCTCGGGCGCGCGGCAGGCGCTCACCGAGGCCCTGGAGGAGGGAGCGCTGCCTCGCGAGCCCGCGGTCTTCGTCGACGACGAGGCCGCGGCGGTGCACGAGGTCATCGCCCTCGCCGACGGGCTCGTCGGGGCGGTGCCCGCGCCGCTGCGCTGGATGCGCGGGCGGCGCTGACCCTCAGAACGCCGTCGGGGCGGCGGGGTCGAAGAGCGCGTCGAGGCGCCCTCGCCAGGCCGCGCCGCCGCGCTGGACCGTGACGACCTCGCCGGCCTCTCCGTCGAAGGTGACGAGGTCGCCCCGGTGCTCGCAAGCGTCTCGCGCGAGGGCGAAGCCCCCGAGGCCGCCCGCGGCGAGCACGCCGTCGGCGCCGCCGTCGCAGAGCCGCCCGCTCGCGCCGCCCCGGGTCGCCACGACGAAGACCTCGCCCGTGGCGCCGACGTGCATCGAGCCCCCCGCGGCCGCGACGACGCGGGCGCTCCAGTGTCGGCCGCCGTCGTCGCTCAGCGCGAAGAGGCTCCGCCCGAGCACCGCGACGCGGTCGGCGCCGTCCCACGCGAGCAGCGTGCGCCCCCCGCTCCATCGCGGACGGGTGACGACGGGGCACGGCGCGTCGGCGCCGACCCGCAGCCAGCTCGCGCCCGCGTCGTCGCTGCGCCAGAGCCCGAACTCCCCGTCCATCGCGAGCGCGCGACCGCGGCGCACCACGAGGTGGGTCACGCCGACCTCGTCGCCGCCGGGCCGCGCGGTGGTCCCGAGCCGGGGGATCCACTGCGCGCCGTCGTCGTCTGAGGTCCACACGCCGCCGCGGAGCACGATCCAGCGATCGCCCACGGAGTGCACGCTGGGCGCCTCTTCGAAGCTGCCCCGACCGAGGGGCGCCGGGAGCGTGGTGAGCCCCCGGGCGTCGCCCATCACCGCGCCCCGCTCGCTCAGGGCGAGCACCGTCCCGCGGTCGTTCATCCCCATCGCGATCACGCGCCCCACGCCCTGCGGGACCTCGGCGTGCCCCCAGCTCGCGCCGTCGTCGTCGGTGACCACCACCCGCGCCGTGTCGGTCGCGACGGCGACGCGGCGACCGCGCGCCGCGACCGCCAGCAGCGAGGTCGCCGACCACGGGCGTTGCCACCGCTCGCGCCACGCGCCGTCGAAGCCGCCGCGCCAGAGACCCTGGAGGTCGATCGCCCACAGCGTCCCGTCCTCGTACGCGTCGATGCGCAGAGGGATCGAGCCGCTCGGGAGGGCGCCGAGCGCGTGCAGTCCGTCGTCGTCGACGCGAAAGAGCGCGCGTCCCGCGCTGGCGAAGAAGCGCGCGCGCCCCGCCGACACGATCTCCTGCGGCGCGTCGTCGCGGCTGCGCGACCACGGGAGCCAGGTCGATCGCTCCAGCGCGCCCCGCGCGTCGACCCGCAGCAGCGCCCCCGCGTCGGCGAAGCGCCAGCCCTGCGCCTGCCCCGGCGTCGACGCGATGGGCAGCAGCTGGTCGTGCGCGACCACACGCCAGCGCGGAGGATCGTTGCCCTCGTCGAGCCGCAGCAGCCTGCCCCTGTGCCGCAGCGCGCCGGGCGAGGGCGCCTCGGCGCCGTTCACCGCCGAGGCCCAGGTCTCTCCGCCCGGGCCCGAGAACACGTCGCTCACGCCTCGAAGCCGCGGGAGCACGGACCAGCGGCGCCCCTCGTCCCGCGACCTCGCGACCACGCCCCTCCCTCCCCAGAGCCAGAGGTCGCGTCCGTGCGCGCGAATCCTGCCGTCGGCGCCGAGCTCCTCCGCGGGCACGCCCGCGGCCTCGAGGGCCTCGCAGTCGTCGTCGTCTCTCGTCGTGCGCCAGATCGTCGGCCGTCGCTCGCTGTAGCCGAAGAGCAGCACGTGCGTGGGCGACACGGCCACGTCGAGCGCGGCGTCGCCCTCGCCGATCTCCCCCGCGCAGAGCGGCCAGACGCCCTCGTCGTCGACGAGGTATCCGCGCTCGCCCGCGACCACGGCGACGGAGTCGGCGCGCCGCGCCGCGAGGGCGCGCACCGGGGAGGGGAGCGCGTCGCGCACGAGCGCTCGCCACGGCGCCGCGGCGCGGGCCGGCGCGGCGAGCGGCGCGACCCGAGGGGCGGCGCGAGGCGCCGGGGTTCGCGCGCAGGCGGCGGCGAGGAGCGCGAGCAGGGGCCAGGCGCGCGCCGCGGCGCTCACCGTCCGCCTCGAAGGTCGTGGTCGCGGCAGGCGCGCTCGAACGCGTCGCGCCAGGGGCTCACCACGTCGTCGTCGTCGGCGCCCTCGAGCCCCGCCTCCCGCAGGCCGCGCAGCGCGTCGGGGCAACCCTCGACGGTGGCGAAGGTCGCCCACGCCGTCGCGGACCACGCGAGCCCACGCTCGGCGCGCACCGGCTCGGCGCCAGACCGCCCTCGTCGCACCACCCGCGCGACGAGCGCCCGCGCGGCGTCGGTCGGGAGCGCCGCGAGGCCGGCTCCGCCGAGCGACGCGACCTCCCTCGCCGCGCGCTCGTCGCTGCCGCGCTCGAACACGTCGTCGAGGCAGGGCGAGTCGGCGCACGGCGTCGCGTCGAGGGCCTCGACCCAGCGCGCGGCGTCGTCGCCGCTCACGGTCGGGTGCGCGGTCGACGCGGTGGCGGCGGCGAAGCCCCGAAGCGCCTGCACCGCGCGCCGCCGCCCGTCGGGGGTCGAGGGCGCGAACGCGCCGACGACGCGCGCGGAGTAGAGCACCAGCGCGTCGCGAGACCCAGGCGCCGCGAGGGCCGCGACGCTGTCGTCGAAGAGCGTGGGGTCGCGCCACCTCAGGCGCGCGGTGATGAGCGGCCACCCCCGCGCGCCCGCGGCCGTCGCGAGCCGCCGCGCCGAGCGCGAGAGCCCCGGCGAGGCCTGGAGCCACGGCGCGTAGCGCGCGGCGAGGTTCAGCGCCAGGACCAACACGCCGTCGCGGCCCGGCGCGCGGCGGTCGAGGATGGCCGCGAGGATCCCCTCGGCCTCCGCGCCCCGCGCGGCGCCCGAGAGACCGAAGGCGAGGGTGAGGGGCGTGGCGGCGAGCCAGGCGTTCCCGAGCCAGCGGCGGGAGGAGAACACCGCCATGGCCATGCCGCGACGCTCTCGAAGCGCTTGTGCCGCAGCGGCCTGTGCGCGAGGCAGCACCATCGCCGCGGCGACGCAGGGCGCGGGCGGCGCCGTCCCCGGGCCCACGCTCAAGCCCTGCAGCACGAGGTCGGTGAAGGCGTCTCGCTGGCTCGCGGGGAGCCGCAGCACGGCGCCGCACACGCTCGGCCGCTGCCCCGCCGCGAAGGCCGCGCGCAGGGGCGGCCCCGCGCTCGACGGCGACCACATCGCCACCCTGTCGGGCGTCTGCGACTCGAGGGCGGCCTGCGCGAGCACGTCGGCGCGGGCCTCGCGGTCGGCGCCGCTCCAGCGCAGCCACCCCGAGAGCCAGCGGGCGTTCTCGATGGGGCGCTCGAGGAGCGGGAGGTACGACGCCTCGCCCCCCATCTGCGCGACGAGGCGGTGGAGCAGCACCCGGTCGAGCCCGCTCCGCGGGGCGTCTTCGCGCGAGAGCAGGGCCACGGCCTCGGCGGTGAGCTCGTCGGCGAGGCCGCGGGCCTCGGGCGCGTCGACGTTCCACCCCGCGGCGTCGAGGCCCGCGTACCAGCGCGCGCGGAGCGCCGCGACCTGGGCGGCGAGGGGGGGCTCCGTGTTCGGGCGCGGCGGGGCCGCCCCTCGAACCTGCAGGAGCGCGGTCATCGCGAGGGCCGCGAGCACCGCGCGAGTCTACACCGATCGCGCTAGAGTCCGCGCCGGAGCGTACATGGCGGTCATCGTTCAGAAATATGGCGGCTCGTCGGTGGCAGACCTCGCGCGGCTGGGCGTCGTCGCCGACCGCGTCGCCGCCGCGCAGCGCGCGGGCGACCGCGTGGTGGTGGTGGTCAGCGCGATGGGAAAGACCACCGACCAGCTCCTCGGCCTCGCGCGGCAGATCACGCCCTCTCCCCACCGCCGCGAGCTCGACATGCTGCTCTCGGTGGGCGAGCGCACGTCGATGGCCCTCCTCGCGATCGCGCTGCACGCCAGGGACATCGACGCCATCTCGTTCACGGGGTCGCAGAGCGGCATCATCACCAACGACCGGCACTTCGACGCGCGCATCATCGAGGTCCGGCCCTTTCGCATCGAGGACGAGCTCGCGCGCGACCGCGTGGTCATCGTCGCGGGCTACCAGGGCATGAGCTACCGCCGCGAGATCACCACCCTCGGCCGCGGCGGGAGCGACACCACCGCCGTGGCCCTCGCCGCGGCGCTCAACGCCGAGCGCTGCGAGATCTACAGCGACGTCGACGGGGTGTACTCCGCCGACCCGAGGGTGGTCCCCTCGGCGCGGCACCTGGGCGAGCTCGGGTACGAGGAGCTGCAGGAGATGGCCGAGGCCGGCGCCAAGGTGCTCAACGCCGAGGCCGTCGAGTTCGCGCGGCGCGAGCGCATCACGCTCTTCGCCCGACGCACCGTCGACGCGGGCGACGCCGGCAGCCGGGAGACCGTCGTGCGCCGCGACCCCCCGCCGGCGAATCGCGGCGTGCGCGCCGTGGTGGGCGACCTCAACGTCGCGTGGGCCTACGGCGCGCCCCGAGGCGGCGCCTGGAGCCTCCTCGAGGCCCTCGACGCGCTGGAGGTGCCGGTGAGGGAGGCGAGCGCGCACGGAGACTCCCTCTCGGTGGTGATCCCCACCCTCCGGGTGCTGGATTTCTCACGCGCCCGCGCCCTGCTGCGGGAGCGCGGGATGACCGTGCGCGACGCCGAGGGCGACGGGGCGGTGGGCGAGGTCTCGCTGGTCGGCGCGGGGGTCTCCGCCGACCGCCGCGCGCTCCTCGACGCCCGCGACGTGGCGCGGCGCGAGGGCGCCGAGGTGCTGGGCGCGTCGACGGCGCCGCTGCGCGTGACCCTGCGCGTGGCCCGCGAGGCCGTCGACTCGCTCACCCGCGCGCTGCACGATCGCTTCGTGGGACCGTGCTAGCGTTCGCGCCATGCGTCGCTCCCTCTTCGCGTGTGCCTTCCTCGCGGCCTCGTCGGCGGCCTCCGCCCAGGCGCCGGGGTTCGTCTCGTTCTCGCTCACGGGCCTGGGCACGTCGGGCGGCACCACGGGCGTCGTGGGTGAGTCGCGGCTCCCGGTGCGCGCGAGCGATGTCACCGCGCGCGACGGCGTCGTGCAGATCGTCGCGGGCAGCTCGCGCTCCTCGCTCCGGCGGATCACCCTCACCCTCTCGAACCCCGTCGCGGGCGAGCGCTACGCGGTGGGCGAGGGCGCCACGCTGACGGTGCGCTTCGCGTCGGGCAACGAGCGGGCGCCCGCCGAGGGCAGGGCGTGGGTGCAGGTCGACATCGCCGACCCGTCGCGGGTCGCGGGCACCTTCGAGGCGACCTTCCCCCAGGGGCGCATCCCCATCGAGCTCCGCGGCCGCTTCGACGCCGCCCTCCGCTGACCCCGAGGCGACCCCCCGATGACCGGCACGATCCTCGTCGTCGACGACGAACGAAACATCCGACGCACGCTCCGCATGGTCCTCGAGGGCGAGGGCATGGAGGTGCGAGACGCCGAGCGCGCCGAGGACGCCCTCGCGATCCTGGCCGACGAGCCCATCGACGTGCTGGTGACCGACATCCGCCTGCCGGGCATGTCGGGCGTCGAGCTCCTCGAGCGGGTCAAGCGCGACCCCGCGACGGCGTCGATGCCCGTGGTGGTGATCTCGGGCCACGCGTCGGTCTCCGAGGCCGTCGACGCCGTGAAGCTCGGCGCCGCCGACTTCTTCGAGAAGCCCCTCGACCGCGAGCGCGTGCTCGTGAGCGTGCGCAACGCCGTGCGCGCCGCGGGCCTCGAGCGCGAGGTGCGCGAGCTCCGCTCGAAGGTGGGCGCGCGCGAGGAGATGGTGGGCGAGTCGGCCGCGATGCGGCGGCTCTTCAGCGAGGTCGAGAAGGTCGCGCCGACGCGGGGGCGCGTGCTGATCACCGGCGAGAGCGGCACGGGCAAGGAGCTCATCGCCCGCGCGATCCACCGGCTCTCGCCGCGTCGAGCCGGCCCCTTCGTGAAGGTGAACTGCGCGGCGATCCCCGCGGAGCTGGTCGAGAGCGAGCTCTTCGGCCACGAGCGAGGGGCGTTCACGGGCGCGGTGGCGCGCAAGCGCGGGCACTTCGAGGTCGCGCACAACGGCACGCTGCTGCTCGACGAGATCGGCGACATGCCGCTGTCGGCGCAGGCCAAGGTGCTCCGCGCGCTCCAGCAGGGCGAGCTCACCCGCGTCGGCGGAGACCAGGTGATCACCGTCGACGTGCGCGTCATCGCCGCGACGAACAAGGACCTCGAGCGCGAGGTCGCCGAGGGGCGCTTTCGCGAGGACCTCTATTTCCGACTCAACGTGCTCCCGCTGCGCAGCCCGGCGCTGCGCGAGCGCGCGAGCGACATCCCGCTGCTGGTCACGGCCTTCGCGCGGGAGTTCTGTCGAGAGAACGGGCTGCGCCAGAAGCCCTTCGACGCCGAGGTGCTCGACGAGCTCCAGCGCAGGGGCTTTCCGGGCAACGTGCGCGAGCTCAAGAACCTCGTCGAGCGCCTGGTGATCCTATCGGGCGACGAGGTCACGCTCCTCGACCTCCCCGAGGAGGGACGTCACTCCAAAGAGCTCCGGGCGAAGGCGCGGGGCGCGCAGGGTGACTCGACGCCGCCGCCTTCGCCCGACGACGACGACGACCTCCCGGCGCTGCCTCGAGAGGCCAGCGACCGCCCCAGCCTGCGCGAGTACCGCGACGAGGCCGAGCGCGCGTACATCCTCCGCACGCTCCGCGAGAACGACTGGAACATCTCCCGCGCCGCGAGCCTGCTCGGGGTCGAGCGCACGAACCTGCACAAGAAGATCCGCGCCCGGGGCGTCACGCGGGATTGACGACGCCCGCTCGCGGTCATACTCCGCGCGGCATGCGTCCCCTCGTTGCCTTCTCCCTCGCGGCGGCCCTGGCCGCGGCGTGCAACCGACAGCCCGACGAGCTCCGCCTCACCCCCGGCCCCGGCGCGCTGCCGCCGCCCCCGCAGCCCGACGGCGGCGGCGGCGCCGCGCAGATCGCCGCGCAGCACGTGCTCATCGGCTGGCGCGGCAGCCGGGCCGGCGCGGAGCTCACCCGCACGCAGGCCGAGGCGCGCACCCGCGCCGAGGAGGTGCTCCGACGCGCCCGCGCCGGAGAAGACTTCGGCGGCCTCGCCGCGCGGTTCTCTGACGAGCCGGGCCACGAGACGCGCCGCGGCGACCTCGGCACCTTCGGCCGGGGCGCGATGGTGCCGCCCTTCGAGCGCGCGGCCTTCGCGCTCGCCGTGGGGGCCATCTCCGACATCGTCGAGACCGAGTTCGGCTACCACGTCATCAAGCGCACGCGCTGAGGCGCCCTCGGCGCGCGGCTTGGAATCTCCCCGACGTCCCGCGCGAAGGCGACTACACTCCCGCGCCCCCAGATGACCTGCCTGACCGCCGATCACGTCGTTCGCTCCCACGGGCTCACCACGATCCTGAAGGATGTCTCCCTGGCCATCGACGACGGCGAGCGCGTGGGCCTCGTCGGCGTCAACGGCAGCGGAAAGAGCACGCTGGCGAAGGTCCTCGCGGGCCTCGACGCCCCCGAGCAGGGCGTCGTCGCGCGCCGTCGCGGCCTGCACCTCCGCTACCTCTCGCAGGAGCCCGAGCTCGACGACGCGCACACGGTCTTCGAGTCCGTCGAGTCGGCGCTGGGCCCCTGGCGCGACGCCCGCGCGGAGTACGAGTCCATCAGCGAGCGGCTCCAGCGCGGCGAGGGCGACGCCCTCAAGCTGGTCGAGGCGCAGACCGCCTGCGCCGCCGAGATCGAGCGCCTCGGGGGCTGGGAGCAGGCGCACCGCATCGACGAGATCCTCGCGCACCTCGGCCTGCGCCGACCCGAGCAGCGCGTCGCCTCGCTCTCGGGAGGGGAGCGGCGACGCGTGGCCCTCGCGCAGGTGCTCGTCGCGTCGCCCGACCTCGCGATCCTCGACGAGCCCACCAACCACCTCGACGCCGACACCATCGAGTGGCTCGAGGAGTACCTCCGCGACACGTTCCGCGGCGCGCTGCTGGTGATCACCCACGACCGCTTCTTCCTCGACCGCGTGGTGACGCGGATCCTCGAGCTCGACCGCGGCGTCGCGCACGCCTACGAGGGCGCCTGGAGCGCCTACGTCGCCGCCAAGGCCGAGCGCCTCGCGCACGAGGCGAAGGTCGAGTCTCGGCGGCTGAACCTGCTGCGCCGCGAGCAGGAGTGGCTCTCGCGGGGGCCCGCGGCGCGCACGACGAAGCAGAAGGCGCGCATCCAGCGCGCCGAGGCCCTCGACGGAACCGTGCGCGAGGCGCGCAGGCGTGAAGAGACGGTGGAGCTCGCGGCGGGCGCGGCGGCGTCGGGCAAGCGCATCGTCGAGCTCGAAGGGGTCGCGCTCGAGCGGGGTGGGCGCACGCTGCTCCAGGGCCTCGACCTCGTGCTCGGTCCGGGCGATCGCCTGGGGGTCATCGGCCCCAACGGCGCCGGCAAGACCACCCTGATCCGCGCGATGCTCGGCGAAGACCCGCCCGCGGCGGGGCGCGTGACCCTCGCGCCGAGCGCGAAGGTCGCCTACTTCGACCAGAGCCGCGAGGGCCTCGACCCCGAGAAGTCGGTCTACGACAACCTCTTCGAGGGCAGCGACCGGGTCTACGTCGCCGGGCGCTGGATGAACCTCCACGGCTACCTCGAAGACTTTCTCTTCGAGAGCGCGCGGCAGCGGCAGAAGGTCGCCCTGCTCTCCGGGGGCGAGCGCGCGCGTCTGGCGCTCGCGAGGATCCTCCGGGGCGAGAGCAACCTGCTGGTGCTCGACGAGCCCACCAACGACCTCGACGTGGCGACGCTCGGGGTGCTCGAGGAGCTGCTCGTGAGCTGGCCCGGCTGCGCCGTGATCGTCACCCACGACCGCGCCTTTCTCGACCGCGTGGCGACCTCGATCCTGGCGTTCGAGGGGGAGGGCAAGGCCGTGCGCTACGCCGGAGGCTGGTCCGACTACCGAGCGCAGCGCGCGTACGCCGAGGCCGAGCGCGCCAGGGTCGCCAAGGCCGAGGTGCGCGCGGCGCCGGTGGCGCGGGCGCCGGAGCCCGCGAAGAAGAAGCTCACGATGTCCGAGCAGAAGGAGCTCGATGCCCTCCCCGACCGCGTCGACGCCGCCGAGGCTGAGGTGCAGGCGCTCGAGGCGAAGCTCGCCGACCCCGCGCTCTACGCCAGCGCGGGCGGCGAGGTGCCCGCGCTCATGGCGTCGATGGAGCAGGCGAAGGCCGCGGTCGAGGCGCTGCTGGCGCGCTGGGAGGCGCTGGAAGCGCGTCGAGGCTGATCGCGTCGGGCGCGCCGGCGTCGGGCGTCGGCGCCGGGCCCCCCGCCAGGCGCTCGAGCGCCGCGAGGTCGCCGTTGAAGCGGTCGAGGTCGACGTCGCCGCGCACGCCCGGCACGCGCCCGGTGTTGCTGTATTGCCAGAACGTCCACTCCGACCACGGCGGCGCGATGCTCGGGCACCGCACCGGGGCGTACTGCGGGTGCCCGAGGGGCAGCGACTTGAACGCGTCGCTCCGCACCCGGAGGCGCCAGTAGTACGCCCCGGTGTAGATCATCGGCGCGCGCCCGGTGCTCTGCGTGACCCGAGAGACGAGCTCGGCGATGCGCGCGGCGTAGTCTGCGGGGGAGGGCAGGCCCGGCGGGGGCTTCTCGATGTCGAGCGCCACCGGGAGATCGCCGGGGCCGAGGCGCCCCACCGCGCGCGCGATCGCGTCAGCCTGCGCGGCGACGTCGTGCGCGGGGCTGAAATACAGGTACGCGCCGCGGATCATCCCGGCCTCGCGGATCCCGCGCCAGTGCCCCTCGAAGCGCGCGTCGACGCGCGGGGCGTGGGCGATGCGCGCGATGGCGAAGCGCCTGCCGCTCGCGCGCACGGCGGACCAGTCGACCTCGCCCTGGTACTCCGAGACGTCGACGCCCTCGACGGTGGGGCCGCGGCCACACACGATGGCGAAGCGCGGCGGCTGCGGGCGGCGGGTCGGCCCGCCGCAGCCCAGCATCAGCAGCAGGGCCATGGCCCCGCGTCGGCGCGCGCGCGACACGCGCTGACCTCACGTCGCGCGCGCCGCGTCGTCAAGCGCGCGGTGTGGCAACGACCCCCCGGCTGTGATACCCGCTCACGACGCGGAATGCGCGCCCTCGCGAGAGCGTTCGCGGCACTCAATCCCCACCTCGAGCACCGACGATGAGCGACGAGAACACCGAGATCCCTGAAGCGGCCGAGGCCCCCGAGGCCCGCGAGGCCCCCGCCTCCGCCGACGAGACGGCCGCCAAGGCGCCCGCGAAGCCGCAGCTCTCCGCCGGCGACTGGGCGTTCTTCTTCGCGCTCTCGGCGGGCACCGCGGGGCTCGACCTCTGGAGCAAGGCCTGGGCGCTCAACCGCCTGTCGCGCCCCATCGCGAACCCGCCTCCGCTGTGCGCGCCGCCCCCCGGCCGCCCCGGCATCGACTACCTGATGCAGCGCCAGCCGAGCGAGACCCTCACGCTCATTCGCGACTACCTCGACCTCACCTACGCCGAGAATTGCGGCGGCGCCTGGGGCCTGCTCCACGGCGCGCGCGAGACCCTCCGCAGGCCGTTCTTTCTGCTCGTGACGGTCGCCGCGGTGGCCTACATCGTTCACCTGTACCGCACCCTCGAGCAGGGCCAGCGGGTGATGAAGGTCGCCCTCCCCCTCGTGCTCGGCGGCGCCATCGGCAACCTCGTCGACCGCGTGCGCCTGGGCTACGTCGTCGACTTCATTCACATGCACTGGCGCCACCGCTCCCACTGGCCGACCTACAACGTCGCCGACATCGCCATCACGGTGGGCATCGGGCTGATGCTGCTGGAGTACATCCTCGAGCCGCGGCGCGCCCGCGCGCGCAAGGCCGCCGCGGCCCCGGTCGTCGAGACCGCGACGACGGCGAGCTGAGCGGGCGATGCGACCGGTCCTCTTCTCGCTGTTCGGCCTTGAGGTACCGGCGTATTTCGCGATGCTCGCCATCGGGTTCTCGCTCGCGACGTGGATCGGCGCGCGCTGGCTCGGCCGCCTGGGCTACGACCGCGAGGTCGTGGTCGACCTGGGCCTCGCGATGGTGATCGCGGGGGTGCTGGGCGGGCGCGTGCTGCACGTGCTCGCCGACGGGTACTTCTGGGACTACGTGCACCTCTGCACCGACCCCTCGAAGGTCGCCTGGCGCATCTCCGAGGCGCACTGCCGCGCCCCGGCGGTCGACGGCATCTGGGACGCGGCGCACCGCGTGTGCCACCCCAAGGAGGCCAACTGCTTCGCCTGGGCCGCGTTCTGGGCCGGGGGGCTGACGTACTACGGAGGTCTCATCGGCGCGACCGGCTACGCGTGGTGGTTCCTGCGGCGCGAGTCGTTCCCGTTCTGGAAGGCAGCCGACATGGGCGGCTTCGCCATCTCGCTGGGCCTCGCCTGGGGCCGCATGGGCTGCTTCCTCGCGGGCTGCTGCTTCGGCGTGCGCTCCGACGCGGCGTGGGCGGTGAGCTTTCCTGCGTGGTCGCCCGCGAGCGAGACCCAGTTTCGCGAGGGGCTGCTCCGCAGCGAGCACCTGCCCTCGCTGCCGGTGCACCCGACGCAGCTGTACGAGTCCATCGGCTGCCTCGCGATCGCGGCCTTCGCCTACCTCGTCGTGGCTCCCCGCAAGCGCTTCGACGGGCAGCTCTTTCTGATCTTCCTCGGCGCGTACTCCGCGCTGCGCTTCGTCATCGAGGGGCTGCGCAACGACGACCGCGGCGGCGCCCTCGGCCTGAGCACCTCGCAGCTCATCTCCGTGGGCATCGTCGCGGCGATCCCGCTCGCCTGGCGACACCTGGCGCGCCTCGCGAAGGAGCCCTGAGCGCGCGGCGCGGGGCTACAGCTGAAACGAGAGGTGAGCGCCGAGGTCGAGGGTCACCGGCGAGGTCTCTGGGAGCACCCAGACCGTCGGCGACACGATGTCGATCTCCATGCGAATGCGCCGCGTGAGGCTGAAGGCGACGCCCGCGGTGAGCCGAAACACCGGGCCGTTGTTCGGGAGGTAACCCGCCTCGAAGCGCAGCGGGATGAACACCCGGCGCGAGGGGATCAGGTCGACCGAGGTCTCGACCCCCACCATCGGCAGGACGTTCGACACGCGCTCGTCGCGCCCCCGCAGGTTCGCGTACGAGAAGCTCGCGGAGATCCCGAAGCGATCGAGCGGGAACCACCGAAAGCGCGCCATGATCAGGCCGTTCACGAAGGGATCCTGCCCCGGACCGATCGCCGCGATGCCCCCGATCCCCAGCTCGAAGCGCCTCGTGTGCGCGCGCACCGCGCGCTGCCGTCGCGGACGCGGGGCGGACTCCGCCGCCTGATCCGCCACCGCGGGCTCCATGCGCGCCGCCGCCGCCGCGGCGAGCTCCGGTCGCGGCGGAACGAGCAGCGCGGGCATCGCCTGACGAATCGCCTCTGCGAGCTGAAACTGCGTCGCGGAGAGCTCCTGCACGCGCTCGGCGCCCTCGACGGCGATGCGCACGCGCAGGCGCACGACGTACTGCCCTCGGGCCGCGCGGAGCTCGGCGTGCACCGCCACGGGGGCCTGCAGCGCGCGCTCGAGCTCGTAGATCCCCTCGGGCGGCACCGGGAAGGGCAGGCGCAGCTGCCCCGCCGCCGCGTAGAGCTCGCCGGTCGGGATCACCTGAAACCCCAGCTCCGCCACCCGCGCTCGGAGGGTCTCGGTGACGAAGCGCGCGGCCGCGGGGTCGACCCCCACCGGCGCGGCGTCGACCACCGCCGTGCGAGGTCCCTGCGCCGCGGGCGCCGCGGGCGGCGGAGGCGGCGGCGCGAGGTCGGTTGGCCGGCGGCGGGCGGCAGCGCCGGGTCGGAGGGCGGAGGGGGCGGCACGGCGGGGCTCTCCGCGGGCGCTGCGGGCTGCGGGGCCTCGCCGGCCGGAGGCGGGGACGCCTGAGCCGGGGCATCGGGCGGGGGAGGGTCCTGCTGCGCGAGCGCGGCGCCAGGGACGAGCGAGGCGAGGAGGGCGAGCGTGGTCGCGATCCGGGCGGTGCGGAGGGCCATGTCGCGCCGGAGGCTACCACTCCTGACCCGAGAGTTGCTGCGCCGCGCCTCGCCGTGCGATGCCCAGAGGCGATGCTCATCGGCGCGAAGGCACTCATCGGCGTGATCCACCTCCCTGCGCTGCCGGGCGCGCCCCTCTCGGAGCTCGGCATGCGCGAGCTGCGAGACCGCGTCGCGAGGGACGCGAGCGCCCTCGCCGCCGCCGGCTTCGACGCGGCGCTCATCGAGAACTACGGCGACGCGCCCTTCCTCCAGGGGCCCGCGGGGCCCGAGACCATCGCGTGCATGGCCGTGCTCGCCGAGATCGCCCGCAAGGAGAGCGGCCTGCCCCTGGGCGTCAACGTGCTGCGCAACGACGCGCTCGGCGCCCTCGCCGTGGCCGTCGCCACCGAGGCGCGCTTCGTCCGCGTGAACATCCTCGTCGGTGCCCGCGTCACCGATCAGGGGATCATCGAGGGCGCCGCCGCGACGCTGCTCCGCGCGCGGCGGCAGCTCGGCGCGCTCGACGTGAAGATCGTGGCCAGAACGTCGACGTGAAGCACTCGTCGCCGCTGGGCGTGGGCTCGCTCGAGCGCACCCTCGAAGAGGCCCGCGACGCCGTCGAAAGGGCCATGGCAGACGCCGTGGTGGTCACGGGCGCGCACACTGGCGACGCCCCAGACGAGACGCTCCTCGCGGCGCTCCGAGAGAGCCTCCCCAGCACCCCTCTCTGGGTCGGCAGCGGCGCGCGCCCCGAGACCCTGCCGCGCTGGCTCGAGCGGGCCGACGCCGTGATCGTGGGCTCCGCCCTCCGCGCCGACGGCCGGGCGGGGGGCCCCATCGACCTCGACCGGGCGACGGCCTTCGCGAATTCGCGCGGATAGCCCTACGCTGCGAGACGATGGCGCGCCGACGAAAGAACGACTACGAGCCCATCGGGGTGGCGCACGTCGGCACCCTGCTCGCCGAGGCGCTCCGCGACCCCGCGAAGATTCGCGCGGCGCTGGGCGTGTGGCCGGCGTGGGAGCAGGCCGTGGGCCCTGAGGTCGCCGCGGCGGCGCGGCCGGTGCAGCTCCGCGAGGGCGTGCTGACGGTGCACGTGAAGCACTCGGTGTGGCTGCAAGAGCTCCAGCAGCAGAAGGCCGCGCTGCTCCGCCGCGTGCAGGCGCTCCCCGGCGGCGCCAGCGTGCGGGAGCTCCGGCTGCGCGTGGCGCCCAGGGAGCAGGCGCAGGAGTTCGCGCCCGAGCGGCCGACGCCGGTGTCGCCCGCGCCGATCCCCTACGAGATCGCGAGGATCATCCGCACGGTCCCTGACTCCGCGCTGCGGGGCGCGATGATCCGGGTGGCGGCGCGCTGGGCGGGGCTCATTCGCTCGCGGGAGGAGCCGCGGTGATCGCGGCGATGATCTGCGCGCCGTAGCGCCGACGCCGGGACTCTCCCAGGCCCTCGAGGGAGGCGAGGTCGTCGTGCGTAGGGTCGGCGAAGCCCGAGAGCGCCTCGACGCAGTGCCCGGGGAGCACCACCTGCACGTCGACGCCGCGTCGCGCGGCCTCCTCGCGGCGCCAGGCGGTGAGCCTCGCGGCGCGCTCCTTGCGCTCGGCGCGGTCCCTCGGGGCCTCCTCCCTCGCGAAGAGCTCCCGCTCGGCGTCGCTCAGCGAGGGCGACGCCAGGGCGCGCGCGACGGCGTCGATCCACGCCGCGCTCCAGGGCGCGTTCACGTGCTGCGCCCCGGCGACGTCGAGGAGCCTCGCGCGGTCGACGGGGCGCTCCCGGGCGATGTTCAGCGCGACCGCGTTCGGCAGGATCCTCCCGATGGGCACGTCCCGGGCGGCGGCGAGGCGCTCCCTGGCGTCGGCCAGCTCCCGCAGCGCCGCGCGCGAGGCGCCGCGCATCTCGCGGTAGCCCTTGATCTTCGCGAAGGGCGGGCGCGCGCGCTTCGCCTCGTCGAGGGCGTCGTCGAGGGCGCGGCGCAGGGCCCACGCCGTCTCGCACTCGACCTCGTCGCGGATCCCCAGCGCCTCGACCTCGTCGCGCAGGCTCGCGTAGAGCCGGCCCAGATCCGCGACGTCCCCCGCGAGGTAGCGCAGCGCGTCGGGGCGCAGCGGACGAAGCGCCCAGTCGTGGTGCTGAAACCGCTTGTCGAGGCTCAGCCCGAAGCGCTTCGAGAGCAGGCTCGCGAGGCCCGTCGCGGGCTCTCCCAGCATCCTCGCCTGCACCGCGGTGTCGACGGAGTTGCCCAGCACCACGCCCTCGGCGGCGAGGATGCGCGCGTCGTACCCCAGGTCGTGAAAGACCTTCTTGGGGCCGCTCGCCGAGAGCAGCGCGCCGAGGGGGCCTCCCACGCCGAGGCGCAGCGTGTCGACGAGGACCACCCGCGGCGAGGTGACCTCGGGGTCGGCCACGGCGATCTGCACGACGCAGACCCGGGCGCGGTGGGCGTGCATCGCGTTGCTCTCGCAGTCCACGGCGAGGAGCGGCGCGTCGAAGCGCTCGTCGACGGCGCGCGCGAGGGTGTCAGGGTCCTCGATCCATTCGGTCATCGCGGGAGAGGGTGCACGAAGGAGCCCTCGGGCACGAGGTCTCGCACAAACGCGTCGAGGGTGAGCGTGCATCGCCGGGCGAGCCCCGTGGAGCTCCCGCGCAGCGCCACCTCGAGCCTCGCGCGCCCGCCCCGGCCGCGAGGGGCGGCGACCACGGTGACCTCCGCGTCGAGGGTCCCGTCGTCGGTGCGCATCGCCCCGAGCCCGGGGAGGATCAGCACCGCCTCGGCCCGCACCCGCGCGCGCGGCCTCGCCCCCGCGAGGGGCGCCCGGAGGGCGAAGACCGGCTCGTCCTGACCCGCGAGCCAGGGCGGGGGCCAGCGGCCGTCGAGGGGCACGGCGATGAGCCGCGAGGCCGCGTCGAGGTAGACCCCGCGACGCGCGAAGGAGAGCGCCCAGACCCCCGCGTCGTCGCCGCAGCGGAGCGCCGCGGTCGACGGTCGGGACGCCGCGTCGGTCACCGCGCGCACCGTCGGGATGAGCCCTCGCATCGCGCGCACGTCGCGCTCGCAGGGGCCGCGAAGCAGCGGGTCAAGGCGCCCGCAGCGGCGAGGGTCGCCCGCGGCGACGGCCTCGCAGCGCGGGCGGTCCGACGAGCTCGCCGCCGCGCAGAGCGCGCGGTCCCTCGCGGCGACGGCGACGCACACGGGGTCGCGCACCCGGGCGCCCGAGGCGGGGGGGCAGCGGTCCGGCGCGCCCGCGGCCATCGCCGCGCGGGACACGCAGGCGTCGCGCAGCGAGCTCAACGAGGCCCCGTCGCAGAGCTCCGGCGCGTGCAGCCTCGGCGCGAGCTCCAGGCGGCACGCGGCGTCGAGGAGGGCGGGCTCGTCGAGCAGCTCCAGCGCCGCGCGGAGCGTGTCGGGCGTCGACCCCCGCGCGCGGGCGACGCACCGGGCGACGACCTCAGGCACGCCGGCGTCGAGGGCCGCCGCGGGCCCCTCCGCGGGAGGGCCGGAGCCCTCGACGCGAGGCGCGGCCGGGCGCGGGGGCGGGGCCGGCGGTCGGCGCGGCGTGGGGCTGTCGCAGCCCGCGGCGAGCGCGAGCGTCGACGACAGCCACGCGACGGCTCGCCGCGGGCCTCGTCGCGGTGTCGGCGTCTGCAGCGTTTTGACCCGCCGCGCGATGCGAAGATACAGTTCCCGGTGCATGGCTCAGGACCCCTTCGATGCGCGCTTCGTTCGGGAATTTCGCGCAGGAGAGGTGATCTTTCGCGAGGCCGATGAGGGCGCCCTGATGTATGTCATCCAGCAGGGTCAGGTGACTCTCTCGCGCAGGTTCTCGAGCGGCGAGCGTACCCTCGCGACGCTGGGACCGGGGGAATTCTTCGGGGAAATGGCGATCCTGAACGGCAAAGCGCGCTCGGCCTCCGCGGTGGCGGTGGGCGACGTGCGCGCCCTGGAGCTCGACGCGCCGACGTTGAACGGGATGGTGTCCCGTCGCGGCGAGGTCGCGATGCGCCTCGTGCGGCGCCTGGCGCAGCGCCTCGACTCGTCCAACAGCCTCGTCGAGATCCTGCTCCACCACGACCCCCGCGCGCGGGTGATCCTCGCCATCGCGCGCTCGGCTGAAGAGTCTCGCGACCGCGTGGCGCAGGGCGTTCGGGTTCGGGGCGACGTCGCCCTGCTCGCGCGCGAGCTCGGGCTCCCCCTGGAGCTGGTGACCGAGGTCGTCGCGGGGCTGATCCGCGTGCGCGTGCTGCTCACCGACGTCGAGGGTCGTTGGATCGTCTCCGAGCCGCAGCGGCTCAGGGCCTTCGTCGAGCTCGTCGACGGCTCGTCGCCGGAGGGGGACTGAGCATGGAACTCCGGGTCCTCGGGTGTCACGGCGGCGAGTCGGCGCACCACCGCTCGACGAGCTTCGTGCTGGACGACCGCGTGGGCCTCGACGCCGGCGCCACCACCAGCATGCTCACCCTCGAGGAGCAGCTGCGCCTCGAGGCGGTGATCGTCTCGCACGCGCACCTCGATCACGTCCGCGACCTCGCGACCCTCGCCGACAACCGCGCGCAGGGCGCGACCACGCCCCTGGTCATCGCGGGCACGGCCTTCACGATCCGCGCGCTCAAACAGCATTTCTTCAACAACGTCTTGTGGCCTGACTTCACGTCCATCCCGCTGGTCCACGGCGGCGGCCCCACGGTGCTGCTGCGCGAGCTCGAGCCCGAGGTGCCCACCGAGGTGTGCGGCTTCACGGCGACCGCGGTGCTGGTCACGCACACCATCGAGAGCGCGGGCTTCGTGATCTCGCGCGACGGCGCCAGCGTCGCGTTCTCGGGCGACACCGGGCCGACCGAGCGCTTCTGGGAGGTGCTCGCGGCGGTCCCCGACCTCCGCGCCCTGCTCCAGGAGGTGAGCTTTCCCGACGAGCTGGAGTGGCTCGCCAAGCTCTCCGGGCACCACACGCCGAGCACCCTGGGGCGCGAGATGGCCAAGCTCCCCCGAAGAGACATCCCCTGGCTGCTGTATCACATCAAGCCGGCGTTTCAGGCCCGCGTCGAGCGGGAGCTCGCGGCGCTGCACCGCAGCTCGCTCGAGCTCCTCTCCCTCGGCGAGCGCTTCGTGCTCTGAGCGAGAGATTCAGTCCCGCTCTCACGCGGCGCGGGGAGATTCTCCGGTATTGTCCGCGGGCGATGCCCATCGAAAGACTCCTCGGCTGGATCGAGCCGCTCGTCAGCACCGGCTTCTCGACGTCCCCCTTCGAGCCCGAGCACGCGCAGGCGACGCTCCAGGCCGCCGCGGGCAGCGCCGCCGAGCACGAGCGGTTCCTCCGCCGATGGAACGGGTGCTACGCCCTCGGAGGCGCCTTGCACATCTTCGGCGCCTGCGCGTCGCCGCCCAACCAGTCCCTCGACGCGTGGAACCGCCCCGACGGCTGGCGCTCGGGCTTCGGTCCGATCCTCGACGGCGTGTGGTTCTTCGCCGAGAACGCCTTCGGCGACCAGTTCGCGTACCGCCAGCGAAAGGTCGTGCGACTGCGGGTCTTCGAGGCGCGCATCGAGCCCATCGCCGCGAGCTTCAGCGAGTGGCTCGGCCTCGTCGCGATGGAGCCCGCGCGCTTCCTCGCCACCGACCTCTTCGAGCAGTGCGTGCGCCACCACGGCCCGCTGCCCTTCGGCGGGCATTTCGCCCCGCCGCCGACGTGGCACCCCACGCTCGAGCTCGAGGTCGACGAGATCTCCGTGCTCCCCGCCCGTGACAACATGGAGCTTCGCGCCGCGGCGTCGATGCACTCGCCCACGCTCACCGGGCGCAACGCGCCGCGTCGCTGACACGCGCCGCGGCGGTGTGCTATCGCCCGTCGCTCTACGAATGAACTGGTTCCAGCGAGGTCGGCCTGGGGTAGACACGAGCGAGGAGCGGCGCTCCATCGGCGAGGGCGTGTTTCGCCGCTGCGGCGCCTGCGGCGGCACCGAGCTCGCCGAGGCCTGGGAGGCGGCCTTCGAGGTCTGCCCGCAGTGCGGGCACCACGCGCGGCTGGGCGCCCGACGGTGGGTCGACCTGCTCTGCGACCAGGGCAGCTTCGCGCCCTTCGGGGAGGACCTCGAGCCGTGTGATCCCCTGGAGTTCTCCGACGGGCGCGCCTACGTCGAGCGCCTCCGCGCCGCGCGCCGCTCGGGGGTCAGCGAGGCGCTCCTCGCGGGCGAGGGCCGGGCCGACGGCATGCCGATCTGCCTCGGGGTCTTCGCCTTCGCGTTCATGGGCGGGTCCATGGGCAGCGTGGTGGGCGAGCGGCTCGCGCGGGTCTTCGAGCGCGCGGCGAGCGCGCGGGCGCCGGCGGTCGTGGTCTCGTCGAGCGGCGGGGCGAGGATGCAGGAGGGGATCCTCTCGCTGATGCAGATGGCCAAGACCGTCGCGGCCCTCGGGCGGCTGCGCGACACGAACACGCCCTTCGTCTCGATCCTCACCGACCCGACGACAGGCGGCGTCGCGGCGTCGTACGCGCTGCTGGGCGACGTGAACCTCGCCGAGCCCGGCGCGCTCATCGGCTTCGCCGGGCCGAGGGTCATCGAGCAGACGATCCGGCAGACGCTCCCCGAGGGCTTTCAACGCAGCGAGTTCCTCCAGGAGCACGGGATGATCGACGCGGTGGTGCCGCGAGCGTCGATGCGCGCCACGGTGGTCCGCCTCCTGCGGCTGCTCACGGAATGACCCGCTCGCCCTCGGCGCTCCTCGCGCCCATGGCCTCCCGCGGGGTGAACCTCTCCCTCGACGCGATGCGCGCCGCGCTGCGACACGCGGGGGACCCCCACCTCGCGATCCCCGCGGTGCACGTCGCGGGCACCAACGGCAAGGGCAGCGTGGCGGTCATGGTGCACGACGCGCTGCGAGAGAGCGGGATCCGCGTCGGGCGGTACACCTCGCCGCACCTCCACCGCGTGGCCGAGCGCGTGGTGATCGACGGCGAGCCGGCCTCCGACGACGAGCTCTGCGACGAGGTCGAGCGCGCGCTCGGCGAGATCGAGCGCGGCGAGGTGCCGCCGCTGAGCCTGTTCGAGTGCCTCACGCTGGTCGCGTGGCGCGTGTTCGCGCGGCGCGGGGTCGCGGTCGCCGTGATGGAGGTGGGCGTGGGCGGCGGCCTCGACGCCACCAACCTCTGCGCGCCCTACGTCACCGCGATCACCCGCATCGCGATGGACCACACCGCCTGGCTCGGCGGCTCCATCGCCCGCATCGCCGCCGCCAAGGCGGGCGTCTGCAAGCCGGGCGTTCCGTGCGTGCTGGGCCCCGCGCTGCGCGAGGGCGAGGCGCGCGAGGTCATCGCCGCGGTCGCGCGGGCCGCGGGCGCGCCCCTCGTCGACGCCGCGGCGCCGTCGCTCGACGCGAGCGGCGAGGCGCGCTGGCCGTACCTCGGCGGCGAGGTCGCGGCGGCGCTCTCGCTCCAGGGCGCGCACCAGCGAGAGAACGCCAGCGTGGCCGTCTCGATCGTGGAGTCGCTGCGCCCCAGGGGGGTGCGCGTCGAGCCGGCGGCGCTCTCGGCGGCGCTCTCGGGCGCGCGGTGGCCCGGTCGCATGGAGCGCGTGGGCGACGTGCTCTTCGACGCCGCGCACAACGTCGACGGGCTCGTCGCGCTGCGCCAGGCCCTCGAAGGTCAGCCCGTGGGCGCGGTGGTCTTCGGCGCGTCTTCCGACAAGGACCTCCGCGCGATGGCCGCCCTCGCGGCGTCGCTGGTCGAGCCCTCGCGCCGGGTGGCGACGGCGGCGGCGATGGCGCGCGCCGCGCGAGCCGAGGAGGTCGCGACCGCCCTCGGCGGCGTGGCGATCGAGGGCTGCGCCGCGGCGTTGGCGCGCGCCCGGGCC
This sequence comes from Polyangiales bacterium, assembly GCA_041389885.1. Lineage (GTDB taxonomy): Bacteria > Myxococcota_A > Polyangia > Polyangiales > JAWKRB01. Next base: position 86,736 of record JAWKRB010000025.1, read on the forward strand.
CTGTGCGCGCCCGGAGAGCTCACGGTGGTGTGCGGGAGCATCTTCGTCGTGGCCGAGGCGCGGGCCGCGCTGCTGGGCCTCGAGGCCGAGCCGCCGATGCCGATGTGAGTCTTCAGTGCTGGGTGAGCACCGCGCGGCCGTCGTCGGTGTAGGTCACCGCGCCGTGCTCGCCGCCGCAGTTCCAGCACGTCGACCAGGTCACCACCCGACGCGCGGGGCCGTAGGCCAGGGCGATCGCGACGGGGTCGTTGCGCAGCAGGAACGACCCGGCGTGGCGGTAGCGGCCGTCTGCGAGGACCCACAGCGCCGCGACCCAGCTCCCCACCGTGGAGCGCGCGGTGAGCACCAGGATCTCCTCGCCGAAGGTGGGGCTCCACCGCACGGGGTTGACGGTGAAGGTGTACTCGGGGTGCAACTCGGCGGTGGTCGACCCGTGGTTGAGCACCTCGGTGATCGCGCCTGGACCGAAGAGCGCGAGGCCCTCGCGGAGACGTAGCCGCTCGAGCTCGGGCACGGCGCGGATGATCTCCGCGATCTGCGCCGCGGTCATCGCGTCTTCGCGAAACGCGCGGCGAGAATTCTCGCGTGGATACGGTGTGTTGGGAGGTGGTCCGCCGCAGCAGCGGAAGGCGATCTCGAGCCCCGGCGTCGCCGCGATCGCGGTGCGCCTCGACGCGCACCGGTGCTGCGCCTCGGGCGAGGTCGCGCCGCCGCCGCGAATGACCGCGCGGGTGTCGAGGTCGTCGGAGGTCCACTCGGCCGAGCGGGTGCCCATCGCGAAGGCGCCGCTGCGCGAGGCGCACGCGCCCAGCGAGCCGGTGCCGCAGGCCGGCGACCAGGTCGCGCCGCCGGGAAAGACGGTCTCCGACGGCCCCCGGCACGCGCGCTCCCACTCGACCTCGGTGCAGAGCCGACGCCCGCGCGACGCGCAGGCCCGCGCGGCCTGATCGCGGGTGAGGCCCATGGCGAAGGGCTGCGCGGGGTCGTTGGGGTAGGGCAGCGCGTCGATGTCCAGGGCGGGGACGCGGAGCTCGAGGTGGTCGGCCTCGGTCGCGGGGTCGCGCCCGGGGTCTCCCGGCACGCTCCCGAGGTGGTAGACCCCCGCGGGCATCTGCGCCGTCGCGCCCGCGCGCGGCAGGGGCATCGACGACGGCGGCGTCGGCCCCGCGTCGGCGCGCACCCGAAGCGGAATCGGCGCCCTGGGAGGCTCGCCCGGGCGCGCCCCGGCGCCCGCGTCGTCGCGCGATGCGGCCGCCGTCGGGCGGTCTCCCCGACGGCAGCTCAGGGGCAGCGCGGCGAGGAGGGCCGCGGCGAGTCGCGCTCTCAGCCAGACAGGACGCACCACGGAGTGGGGGCTAACACGTCCCCGCGCGATGCCCAAACTCGACGGCGATTGCGTCGGGCGCGGCGAGACGGTACGACGGCGGCCGACGCGCCGGGATGAATGTGACGCAGGCGCCCCCGCAACAAGACCGCAACACCGTGACCCGCAGCGCGCACCTCACCGTCCTCCTCCTCTTCGCCCTGATCGTCGGGTGCCGTCGCCCGGTCGGCGCGCCGCTCCCGCCCTCGCAGTGCCGCACGCAGACGCCGACCATCGGCCCGCGCGACGTGCTCTCGGTGACGGTCTTCAACGAGACCAACCTCACCGCTCAGTTTCGGGTGAGCGAAGACGGCTTCATCGACTACCCCTACGTCGGGCGCGTGCGCGTCGAGGGGATGCGCGACGGCGAGGTCAGCGAGCTCATTCGCCGCCGCCTCGGCGCCCGCACGCCCGAGAACCCCGATGGGCAAGACGTGCTGCGAGACCCCGCGGTGCGCGTCGAGATGCAAGAGGTCAACAGCCGCCGCGTGTCGGTGTTCGGCGAGGTGCAGCACCCCGGGGTGTTCCCGCACCAGCAGTGCATCACGGTGACGCAGGCGATCTCCCTCGCCGGCGGCTTCACCCAGCTCGCCGAGAAGAACCAGGTGCGCGTCACCCGCCACGACCGCTCCGGCCGACGTCGCACCTTCGTGCTCCGCGTCGAAGACATCGCCGAGGGCCGCGTCGCCGACTTCGAGCTCGAGCCCGGCGACGTGATCTTCGTGCCCCAGACCATCGCCTGATCGACGGCCCGCGCAGGCGTTTTGCTCCGCGCGGGTCGTGATAGCGTCACCGCCGCGATGGGAGACGGCATTCGATTCGTTCTCGACGGGCGCCCGGTAGAGATTCGCGGCGAGCGCACCACGACCACCCTGCTCCAGTGGCTCCGCGCCTCCGGGCGCACCGGGACCAAGGAGGGGTGCGCCGAGGGCGACTGCGGCGCCTGCACCGTGGCCCTGCGCGAGGTGAACCACGCCGGCGCGCCCCAGTGGCAGGCGGTGAACAGCTGCCTCCTGCTGCTGCCCATGCTCGAAGGCCGCGAGGTGCGCACCGTCGAGGGCATCGGCGAAGAGGCCCTGCACCCGGTGCAGTCGGCGATGATCGAGCAGCTCGGCTCGCAGTGCGGCTACTGCACGCCCGGCTTCGTCATGTCGATGTTCGAGGGCTACCACCGCGACGGGGCGCTCAGCGACGCCGACCTCGCCGACCAGCTCTGCGGCAACCTCTGCCGCTGCACCGGCTATCGACCCATCCGCGACGCGATGCGCGGCTGTCTGAAGGCCCGGGACGCCGCGGCCGACGCGCGCTTTCGGCTGCCCCTCGCCGACGAGCAGCCGCTCCCCGCGTCGCGCTACGAGCACCGCGCGGCGCGCTTCGACCGGCCCGACTCCCTCGACGCCCTGCTGGCGCTGCGGGCGCAGTTCCCCGAGGCCACGCTGGTCGCCGGGGCGACCGAGGTGGCCGTCGAGGTCAACAAGAAGGCCCGCGCCTTCGCGCACCTGATCTCGACCGAGGGCGTGGCCTCGCTGCGCGCCGTGACCCGCGACGACGACGCGCTGCGCGTGGGCGGGGCCGCGACCCTCACCGCCGTCGAAGACGCCCTCGGCGACGCGCTCCCCGCGCTGACCAAGATGCTGCGCGTCTTCGCCTCGCGGCAGATTCGACACCGCGCCACCCTCGCGGGCAACCTCGTCACCGCGTCGCCCATCGGCGACCTCGCGCCCGTGCTCCTCGCCCTCGACGCGACGGTGACGCTCGCCTCGCGCCGAGGCCGCCGCGAACTGCCCCTCGCCGCGTTCTTCACCGGGTACAGGGCCACCGCGACCGCCGCCGACGAGGTGCTCGAGCGCGTGACGATCCCCTTGCGCCCCAGCGACTCATCGCTGCGGAGGGTGGTCGAGAGCTACAAGGTGAGCAAGCGCAGGGAGCTCGACATCTCCATCGTCGCCGCGTGCTTTCGCGTGGACCTCGACGCCGAGGGCGTCGTGCGCGGCGCGGGCGTCGGCCTCGGGGGCGTCGCCGCGACGCCGCTCAAGGTCGCCGCGGCCGAGGCGGCCCTGCTCGGGCGCCCGTGGACCCGCGAGACCGCCCTCGAGGTCGCCGCGCTGCTCCGCGAGACGGTGCGTCCCATCGACGACGTGCGCGCCGGCGCGGCGTATCGCAAGGGCTTGTGCGGCAGCCTCTTCGAGAAGTTCTTCTCGGGCGACGCCTCGGCCTCGCAGGACCTCCCCCTGGACTTCGTCGAGTCGACGGCGCCCGCCGCGAGCGACCCCAGCCGCGCGCTGCGCCACGACAACGCGCGGGAGCACGTCACCGGCGCGGCCCGCTACGTCGACGACACGGGCTCGCGCCGCGGGGCCCTCACGCTCTGGCCGGTCACCTCGCCGCACGCGCGGGCGAGGATCGTCTCCATCGACGCGCGCGAGGCGCTGGCCCACGAGGGCGTCGTCGCGGTGCTCACGGCGGCCGACATCCCCGGCGTCAACGACGTCGGCGCTGTGCGCCACGACGAGACGCTCCTCGCCTCGGGGGAGGCGCTCTTTCACGGCCACGCCGTGGCCATCGTGGTGGGGACCGACCCGGTGCTCTGCCGCGCGGCCGCCGCGAAGGTCGTGGTCACCTACGAGGCCCTCCCCGCGGTGCTCGGCATCGCCGCGGCGATGGAGGCCGAGAGCTACCACACGGGCGCGAGCTGCATCGCGCGGGGCGACGTCGACGCGGCCCTCGCGGGCGCGCCGCACACCCTCGAGGGCGAGATCGACATCGGAGGGCAGGAGCACCTCTACCTTGAGACCCAGGCGGCCTTCGCCGAGGTCGACGAGGACGGCGGCGTCACCGTGCTCTCGTCGACGCAGCACCCGAGCGAGATCCAGGCGGTGGTCGCGCACGTGCTCGGCCTGCCGCGGGCGAGGGTGGTGGTGCAGTCGCCGCGCATGGGCGGCGGGTTCGGGGGCAAGGAGACCCAGGGCAACACCTGGGCGGCGCTCACGGCCCTCGCCGCGGTGAAGACCGGCAGGCCCGTGCGGGTGCAGCTCGACCGCGACGTCGACATGGCGCTCACGGGCAAGCGGCACCCGATGTTCGCGCGCTACAAGGTGGGCTTCGACGCCGAGGGGATGATCGTGGGCGCCGACGTCTCGCTGGTCTCCGACGGCGGCTGGGCGCTGGACCTGTCGGAGTCGATCCTCGACCGCGCGCTCTTTCACCTCGACAACGCGTACTTCATCCCCAACGCGCGCTTCGTGGGGCGCGTGGCGCGCACGAACACCGTGTCGCACACGGCCTTTCGCGGCTTCGGCGGCCCCCAGGGCATGGTGGTCATCGAAGAGGTCATGGACCGCGTCGCCCGTCGCCTCGGCCTCGCCCCGGAGCTCGTGCGGGCGCGCAACTTCTACCGCGCCGAGGGCGGGCGAGACACCACGCACTACGGTCAGCCCGTCGAGAACAACCGCCTCCCCGAGGTGTGGCAGGGCGTGCTCGCGTCGAGCGGCTACGACGCGCGCCGACGCGAGGTCGACGCGTGGAACGCCGCGCACCCGAGGATCAAGCGCGGCCTCGCGGTGACGCCGGTGAAGTTCGGCATCTCGTTCACCGCGACCTTCTTGAACCAGGCCGGCGCCCTGGTGGTGATCTACCGCGACGGCAGCGTGCAGGTGAACCACGGCGGCACCGAGATGGGGCAGGGGCTCCACGCCAAGGTGCTCGGCGTCGCGATGCGCGAGCTGGGCGTGACGGCGGGGAGGCTGCGGATGATGCGCACGCAGACCGACAAGGTCCCGAACACCAGCGCGACCGCCGCGTCGGCGGGGGCCGACCTCAACGGCGCCGCCGTGCGCGACGCCTGCGCGAAGCTGCGCGCGCGCCTCGTCGAGGTCGCCGCGGGGATGCTCCAGCGCCCCGTCGAGGGGATCACCGTGGAGAACGACCTGTTCACCGCCGACGGCGCCTCGGCGCGCTTTGAAGACGTGGTGGAGCGGGCGTACTTCAGCCAGGTCCCGCTGTCGGCGACCGGCTTCTACCGCACCCCCGGCCTGGCCTGGGACAAGGCCGCGGGCAGGGGAAAGCCCTTCTATTACTTCGCCTTCGGCGCGGCCGTGACCGAGGTCGAGGTCGACGGGTACAGCGGGATGAAGCGCGTGCTCCGCACCGACATCGTGCACGACGTGGGCGACTCGCTGAACCCGTCCATCGACCGCGGACAGGTGGAGGGGGGCTTCGTGCAGGGACTGGGCTGGCTCACTGGCGAGGCCCTCGCCTGGGACGCGAAGGGCAGGCTGCTCACCCACAGCGTCAGCACCTACCAGATCCCCGCGATCTCCGACGCGCCGAGGGACCTGCGCGTGACCCTGCTCCCGCACGCCCCGCAGCCGGGGACCATTCACGGCAGCAAGGCCGTGGGCGAGCCTCCGCTGATGCTCGCGCTCTCGGTGCGCGAGGCGCTCCGCGACGCCGTGGCGGCCTTCGGCGAGGGCGGCGGAGACGTGCCGCTGGCGTGCCCCGCGACGCACGAGGCGATCTACCACGCCGTGCGCGCGCGCCTCGAGGGCGCCGCGAACTCGGGATAGAACTCGAGAGAAGACATCAGGGCGGGATGGGAGTCGAACCCATACGCCCACCCCCCGCGATCGCTCGCGGGAGGCGGCGCGCCGCAGTCTTCGAACCTGCGCGGCCGCCGCGGCCGTGGTCCCGCCCTGAGGGCGGAGGAGGCCGGACTCGAACCGGCTGTTCCCATGCGAGAACGGCACCTTAGCGGGGTGCTTGGCAGACCTGATGCCCTCTCCTCCAGGCGGCGGCGACGGGGTTGCGCTCCGTCGTCGCCGTGAAACCGTCGGTGGCGGTGCGCTGCGCGCAGACGTCGCGCCCGCGTCCGGGGTTGTCATTCGATCGTCGCGGGGGCGCCGCCGCTCGCGTGCGGAGGGGCGGCGCCCCGCGGGTGCAGGGAGGCGGGTCTCAGGCCGACCCGCCGAGGTAGTCGATCCAGCCGGGGTGGGCGCACTCCTGCGGGCTCACCATGGGCATGGAGTTGGGCTTGAAGGGCCTGCGGCGCAGGGGCATCGAGGCCTGCTCGGGGGTGCGGTCGGCCTTCGCGGCGTTGCAGCGCGCGCAGGCCGCGACGATGTTCGTCCACTCCGTGCGGCCGCCGCGGGCGCGGGGCACGACGTGGTCGAGGGTGAGGTCGCCGCCGCCGGGCTGCGCGCCGCAGTACTGGCACGCGAAGCCGTCGCGGCGGTAGACGTTCACCCGCGAGAACTTCACCCGGCGGTCGTGCCGCGCGTAGCGGCGCAGGCGCACCACCGAGGGCTTCTGCACGGCGAGGTTGATGCTTCGAATGACCTCGTCGTAGGCCTCGACGAGCTCGGCCTTGTCGAGAAAGACGAGGACGAGCGCGCGCTGCCAGGAGATCACCTTCATAGGCTCGAAGGTGGCGTTGAGGAGGAGGGTGCTGGCCATGGTCGCCTCATCGGTGCGCGTGGGTGAGGGGGTGCGCCGAGCTGGAGTCGAACCAGCGGCGCGTCGGGGAGGAGGGTCCGTCGACGCGTTCGGCCACGGTGACCGGCGCAGGGAGACAGACCGAGGGTTTTCGACGTGTCATCAAGGGAGACCTCCGAGGGATCGATCCGGGGTGTTTGGGGTGTTGGGGTCAGGCGACGGGGCCGCCGGGTGGGCAGCCCGTCGCGGCGGTGTGCTGCGACGGCTTTACTTTCATGGCACGGTGCCAGGGCGGGGTGTCGAACCCCGTGTCTCCGCGATGTCGACGCGGCGTCTCGCCGTTTGACCTCCCTGGCGATGCAGCGGGTGGCGAGGGGGACTTGAACCCCCACTTCCTGGGGCACAACCAGGCGTCCTGCCGTTGGACCATCGTCACAACAAGGGTTGATAAGTTCCTGATATTTAATGGCTAACGTGGGGTCGCGGCGGCGGGAGTCGCACCCGCGAGCTGGGGATATGAGCCCCGGCCCTTCGCTCGAAGCGCCGCGTGGTCGGGCCGTGGTCCCCGCCCCCGGAGTCGAACCGGGTCTTTCTCGATAGGAGCGAGACGGTCGATCCGGCAGCCTCGGCGGGGTCTCAAGGGAGTGCGCGCGGCGGGATTCGAACCCGCAATCCCGGCATCTCGGGCCGACGTCGTTTCCAGTTAGACTACGCGCGCTTCGATAACCGACAGGGATGAAGGGTCAGCGTGGAGGGCTTCGCTCCCCCGGCCTCCTGCTCCCAAGGCAGGCGCTCTCCTGACTGAGCTACACGCTGAGAGACGACATCGAGCCGCCCGCTCTTCCGCTCCTGGCGGGAGGGAGGGGAGGGCCCCCGCGCGCCGAGCGGGAGGAGGATGCTCCCGGGCGCGCAGGGGCCTTCGCGGCGCGGCGTGGGTCGTCGCCGGGTCGCGGTGGGGCGGGAAAGGGTGGACGGTGGAGGATTTGCACCTCCAACCCCTCGGAGAGGGCGAACGGGTTACAGCCGCCGGGGCGCGCTCATGCCACGAGACCGTCCGGGTGAAGCGGGGCGCTCCGCGGCGCCTGGCGGCGTCGAGGAGGCTTCCCCGCGGGGTGGAGACGCCGCCGGGTGCTGCCCCCGGGAGGCGAGGGTTGCAGCCTCGCCGCCGCGCTGGCGAACGGCGTCATGGGTTGATGCAAGAGGGGGAGATAGGCAGAGGGGGAATCGCACCCCCGATCTCTCGGGTATCGGCCGAGCGTCCTGACTGCTGGACCATCTGCCTGACGAGGCGACGAGAAGGCGTTGGAATCAGAGGGACTTGAACCCCCATCCCCGGCGTGCGGAGCCGGTGTCCTCCCGTTGGACGATGATCCCGAAGAAGGCGACACGCGAGAACGCGGCAGGGACCCCCGGAGTCGAACCGAGACCTCCTGGTCTTCAGCCAGGCGCGCACACCCGCTTACGCGAGATCCCCATGAAGGCCGTCAAGGTAGAGCGTCCGCCCGTGGAATCGAACCACGCCCTCCGGGTTCGTAGCCCAGCGGTCTTCCAACAGCCTCGGCGGACACGGATAAGGTAACGAGAGCAGCGCCGGAGGGAGTCGAACCCTCGTCTGTTGGTCGAGAGCCAACCGTCCTCACGCGTTAGACGACGGCGCCGTAGACAAAGCAGCCCTGACGGGAGTCGAACCCGTGTCCGCGGATTGAAAGGCCGCGATCCTGTACCGTTGGACGACAGGGCCATATGCGAGGCGAGGCGGTCCCGACGGGAATCGAACCCGTGTTTGCCGATCGACAATCGGCCGTCCTGACCGCTGGACGACGGGACCCGAGAAGCGGGTGGCGGGGGTCGAACCCGCTCCTTCGGAGTGGCGCTCCGCGATGCAGCCGCTACACCACACCCGCGCTGAGACATCTTGGATAAGAGCATGATTATTCATTAGATCAAGGTACTTACGGGCGGCATGGCCGGAGCTGCGAGGGTGGGAATCGAACCCACGGGGTGTCCGGTTAACGGCCGGGTGCCTGACCTTCAGGCGGCCTCGCAATCGCCCCGCGGTGTCGGGTCGACGCCGCGAGGACTCGATTCAAGACGCGCCACCCGGGCGTTGGGATGCCCCGGTGCGCGTCGGACAATTCGGTTTTCAGAGAGCGTGAGGGCGCGATCGCGCCGTGGCGCGGGGCCCTGCGAAGCGCAGGTCGAGCTGCCAGTCCTGGATTCGAACCAGGGCCCTTCCGGTTCAAAGCCGGAGATCCTTCCGCTGGACCAACTGGCAAGTGGTGTCGGTGGGTCCAGAGGGACTTGAACCCTCACCCGGCGGGTAAAAGCCGCCTCCTCTGCCGCTCGAGTTCTAGACCCGTCTGGGAGCGTCGTTGCAGGCGGAGCTCGGCTCGTGCGGACGCCTGGGGACGTCGGCCGTGGCGCGTGCTCCGCCGGTGGGCCCGGAGGGACTTGAACCCTCACCGTGGTGGGTAAGAGCCACCCTCTCTGCCGCTCGAGATCCGAGCCCGTCTGCGGACGACGCCGCCGCCCGCGGTGCCGCCTCGCTCCCAGAATGCCGCCAACAACATCCACTGAGTATCGTGTTTAAGCAGTCAAAAAATCGCACAACAATCGCGTTTGAAAGACGCAGGTATTCTGTCTGTCTGGGCGCGGGTGAGCGCGCGCCAGACGCGGACCGCGTTCGATCGGGGCGGCGCCGTCGGGGGCGAACGCCGCGCCGCGCGCCAGGGGCGCTCTGCGTGGGCCCCTGGGCGCCCGCCCGGGCGCTCGCCGGGCCCGGAGGCCCTGCAGGGGGAGGAGGGGGCGGCGAGGCCCCAAATGCAGAAGGCCGACTCTACCTGGTGGGGCGGAGCCGGCCTTCGTCGACCGTGAAGCTGTGTGGGTGTAGCCCTACGACAGCCTCTGCTCCTTCCGCCCCGGAAAATTCTCCGGGCGCTTGGTTCCGTGATCCTGATCAAGGCCGCGGGGGCGAGACCTGCCATGCGCGCCCGCTTTCAGTGTACCCAGCGCGTCGATCGAACCGCAGCGCCGATACCCGAACGCCGTCTCACCGCCGACGGACGCGACGACGCGCGCTGGCCAGGCGAGGAGGGCGGGTTGGATGTGGCACATGGGGGAGTTCATCGTGGGGTTCGCTGTCAGCGCCTCGTGGGTCGTAGGGGTGGAGAGCGTGGGTTTGGAGGCTGCTTGAGGAGCGAGCCAGGGAGGCCCGCGGTCAGAGAGCCCCAAGGGCTCCCTTCGTGTGACCATGTCTACGTGCATCAAACACGGGTGTCAAGCGCCTTGGAATTATTTTCAAACAAGATTCATTCTTCTCATGTGGCGTCTGCGGGCTCCTTTGGAGCGCGGGTTCATTCGGTCTCTGCGCGAGGTCACTCGCAGCGCCGTCGTCCTGAGTGCCCCACGACGCGCACGGTCACCTCGGTGATCCCCGCGCGGGATCGACCCCGAGGCCTCCGCGGCGGCGCGCGAGGTCGATGACCCTGCCGCGCACGAACGGGCCGCGGTCGTTCACGCAGGAGACCTCGACGCTATGTCCGTCGTCGCGGGTGACGCGCACCCTCGTGCCGAACCGCAGCGCGGTGGGCGGCGGTGCGCGCGGAGGGGTCGTAGCGCTCGCCGTTGGCCGTGGTGTTCCCCGCGAGGCTGTCGCCGTAGTAGCTCGCGACGCCGCGCTCGACGGCGTCGTCGGGCGTGGTCGACGCTCCTGCGGTCGACGCGACCGAGCTTGTTCGCGCGGTCGCGCGCGTCGAGCCTCCGCGCAGGGTGTAGGACGGCGTGCTCGCGCAGGCCGTGGCCAGCGCGACGATCGGGAGGAGCGCTCTCATCGCGACCATGGTGCGCCGCCTCGCGGCCCCCGCTCCACCTGCGGCGCGCGCTCAGTCCGCGGCGGCGTCGACCTCGCCCAGGTGCGCGGCGCTCGCGTCGGGGTCGGGTATCGGCGAGCCCTCGGGGCGACCGTGGCCCGGCCCGAGGATGAAGGGGAGTGTACCGGTCGTAGTTGAAGCGGTCGGAGTGCTCGGGCGTGTGGCACTGCGTCGCGCAGAACTGCCCGTCGACGGTGCGCCGGATCGTCGCCGCGCGCGCCGCCCGCCCGCGGGCCTCGATGTGCAGGCTGCCCGGCCCGTGGCACGACTCGCACTGCACGTCGCGGAGGCCCCCGTTCTGCACGACCTCGCTCCCACCCGGCTGGCGCGGTAGCCCGTCACGTGGCAGCCCACGCACGAGAGGTTGAAATTCTTCGAGACCACCTCGAGCGTTCGGTACGCGTGGGAGTGCCGCGTGTGGGTCCAGACCTGGTACGCGTCCTCGTGGCACTCCCGGCAGCTCTCGGTGCCCGAGTAGCTCGCCGCGCCGGGCGCCGGGGCGGGCGCGCGGCGGTCCGCGAGCTCGACGCGGTTGTGCTCGTTGACCTCGCGAAAGTACCGCGCGATCTGCTGCTCGATGGTGGCCAGCCGGGGCACGTCGGGCGACACCTCGACGGCGCGCGCGTCGAACCACCGCCCGCGCGTCGGCGTCGTCGCGCTCGCGAGGGCCGCGCGCTGCGCGCGCATCGCCTCGAGCCGAGCGCGCTGGGTGGCGAGGGCCGACGCCTCGGTGCTCGGGTCGCGCGACCACGCCGCGACGCGCGCCTCGAGGTCTCGCACCCGCGCGTCGAGGCGGGCGCGCTCCGCGCGGCGCGTCGCCTCCGAGGCGTCGACGAACTCGCCGTCGCCTCGAAGAAACATCGACGACGCCGAGCCCGCGCCCCTGGCTGCCGGCGGTCAGGAGGTACGCGCTACCGACGCGCTCGGGGGGCGGCGCGGCGGCGGCGCAGTCGTTGCGCGCGGCGATGACGAAATCGACGCCGGGCACGTCGCCCGCGAGGGCTCGGCCTGACGCCGCGGCACCGACGCGAGCACCTACGACCACCTGCGCGCCCTCGCGCGAACCGCGGCGACCTCGCGGCGCGTTGCGGCGACCGGGTCGGAGCCCTGGGGCGCGTCGGCGGCGGGCGAGGCGACGCCGCCGCGAAAATCGCTCACGCCCACGAGCCCGACCCGCACGCCGCCGACCTCGCGAAGGGGTCGACGCGGCGAGCCCTACGTTCGCGCCGAGCGCCGCGCCGCGGAGGGCGCCGCGGAGGCGGGGTGAACTCCTTGGCCGCCGAGGGCGTAGTCGGCGGGGCCGGGAGCCCAGGCCGAGAGCCCAGCCCGTTGAGGATGCCCGTGAGCGAGGTGGCCTTCTGGCGCTCCCGCCAGGCCATGGCGGCGTCGAGGTGGGGCTCTTCGAAGAGGTCGCCGGCGGCCACGAAGAGGCCTGCGGCCCGACCGGCGCGCCCGCTGCAGCTCCTGGGCGAGGCGGTCGATGCCGCCGAGGGGGCGCGACTGGCACCCGCAGGGCTCGAGGTAGCCGTCGAGGTCGGTGAGGAAGAACAGCCGCAGGGAGGGGCCCGAGGCGGCGACGGGCCGGACGCTGGGCGCCGGGCGCTGGCCCTTGCATGAGGCGCCGAGGGCGCTCAACGCCAGCAGGGACAAGCCCAGGAATCCCCACAGACGCCGCTGAGTTTCTGCCATGAGACGCCGGGGTTTCTGAGACATCACCCCCGCCGACGTCAAGGCGCCGCGCGCCCTCGGCGGGACGGGCTTGACGATTCGACGGCTCCGGTCGTAGCGTCCGCGGCCCTGAACGTTACCTGACGCCTTTCAAGGACTGCACGATGGTTAAGCTCCGCCTCGCCCGCATTGGCACCAAGAAGACCCCCGTCTACCGCATCGTCGCCGCGGACTCCCGCGCGTTTCGTGACGGTCGCCACCTCGAGCGCCTGGGGACCTACGATCCCCGCGTCGACGGCGCGTTCACCGTGAACTACGCCCGCGTCCAGTACTGGCTCGGCGTCGGCGCGCAGACCAGCGACGAGCTGGGCCGCCTGCTCCGCCGCCACCCCGCGCCCGCGGCTCAGTAACGCGGCGTACGCCGGCTCCGTGTCGCCCGAGTCGCTCATCGAACACCTGGCGCGATCGCTCGTCGACCGCGAGCACGAGGTGTCGGTCACGTCGCGCGAGGACGGCGGCGTCCACGTCATCGAGCTCCGCGTCGCGCGCGAAGACCTCGGCAGGGTCATCGGCCGCAGCGGCCAGACCGCGCGCGCGCTCCGCACCGTCCTCCACGCCGCTGCGCACGGCCAGCGGCGCTGCGTCCTCAACATCCTCGAAGACTGACTGTCATGCAGAAAGAACGCGGCGAACGCTGGATCGACCTGGGGGTGCTCGGGCGCCCCAGGGGCCTCTCGGGGGCGATCTGGTTCCGCTCCTACAACGACCAGACCGAGGCGGTGACCCCCGGTCGTCGCCTGCGCGTCACCGACGCCGCGGGCGTCGAGCGCAGCCTGCTGGTGTCTGACATGGACATCGAGCCCAAGGGCATCGTGCTGCGCTTCGCCGAGGTCGACGGCCGCGAGGCCGCCGAGGCGCTGGTCAACGCGCGCGTCGCGCTGCGGCGCAAGGACTTTCCTCCGATCGAAGAGGGCGAGTACTACCACTGCGACCTCGTGGGCATGGAGGTCGTCGGCCCCGAGGGCGAGGCCCTCGGCGAGGTCGTCGGCGTCGAGGCCTACCCCACGGTCGACGCGCTGCGGGTGAAGGTCGGCGACGACGAGCTCGAGGTGCCCATCGCCGACCCGTACGTGACCGACCTCGACGTCGACGCGATGCGCGTCACCGTCGACCTCGACGCGCTGCGCGCGGAGTGACCCGATGAACGTCTGGATCGTCGCGCTCTTCCCAGAGCTCCTGGACGGGCTCTGGTCGACGAGCATCGTCGGCCGCGCCGTCGCCGAGGGCCGGGTGCGGCACCACGCCGTGCAGATTCGCGACTTCTCGACGAACAAGCACCGCACCGTCGACGACACGCCCTACGGCGGCGGCAGCGGCATGGTGATGATGGCCCCGCCGGTCGTGGCGGCGATGGAGTCGATCCCGCTCGAGCCCGCGACGGGGCGGCGGGTGCACCGCGTGCTGCTCACGCCGCAGGGGAGCGTGTTCAACCAGCGCGCCGCGGCGAGGCTCGCGGCGCTGCCCTCGCTCGCCTTGGTCTGCGGGCGCTACGAGGGCTTCGACGAGCGCGTGCGCGCCCACGTCGACGAGGAGCTGTCGCTCGGAGACTTCGTGCTCACGGGCGGCGAGGCCGCGGCGGTGGCGGTGCTCGACGCGGTGGTCCGGCTGCTGCCGGGGGTGCTGGGCAACGCCGAGAGCGCGTCGAGCGAGTCGCACGCCGAGGAGGGCGTGCTCGAGTACCCCCACTACACCCGCCCGGCGGTCTTTCGCGGCGAGCCCGTGCCCCCGACGCTGATCTCCGGCGACCACGCCCGCATCGCCCGCTGGAGGCGCTGGCACGCGCTGCGGCGCACGCGCGCGCGCCGCCCCGACCTGTTCGAGTCGCTCCACCTCAGCGCGTCGGAGCGCGCGTCGATCGACGGAGACGAGCCGTGAGCCTCCCCGGTGTCTACCTCGCGCTGCTGCACTACCCGATTCGGAGCAAGACGGGCGGCACGATCACCACCTCGGTGACCAACCTCGACCTCCACGACATCGCGCGCACCGGGCGCACCTACGGCCTCCGCGGGTACTACGTCGTCACGCCCATCGAGGCGCAGCACGCGCTGATCGACCACGTGCTCTCGTACTGGAACGAAGGGCGCGGCGGCGAGCGCGTGCCCCAGCGGGCCGAGGCGCTCTCGATCGTGCGCGCGGCGAAGCACCTCGACGCGGCCCTGGCCGAGATTCGTGAGGCCGAGGGCCTCGAGCCCGAGCTCTACACCACCTGCGCCCGCGACCGGGGAGCGGCCCTGGGCTACGCCGAGGCGAGGCTCCGCGTGGCCTCGCGAGCGCGACCCGTTGTGCTGGTCTTCGGCACGGGGTATGGGCTCGCCGACGAGGTCGTCGCTCGCACCGACGTGCACCTCGCGCCGGTGCGGCCCCGGGGGTACAACCACCTCCCGGTGCGCTCGGCCGTCGCGATCATCCTCGATCGTCTCTTCGGCGACGACGGCGCCGATCCTACGCCTTGACATCACCCCCGGCGCGTGATGTCTTGCCGCCCCCCGTTCAACCCGGGACAAAGAACAAGGTCGACTCATGGGCACGCAGCATCCGAAGATCCAGGCTCTCCACGCGAAGACCCTCGCGGGGAACACTCTCGCTCCCTTCCGCGTCGGTGACACCGTGCGCGTTCACTACAAGGTCGTGGAGGGCGACAAGGAGCGCATCCAGGTGTTTCAGGGTCAGGTCATCCGCGAGCGCAACGGCGGCATCGGCTCGACCTTCACCGTGCGCAAGATCTCGTACAGCGTCGGCGTCGAGCGGATCTTCCCCCGCCACAGCCCCCGCATCGACAAGATCGAGGTCGTCGCGCGCGGCCTCGTCCGTCGCTCGAAGCTGTACTTCCTCCGCGGCCTCGAGGGCAAGGCGGCCCGCCTCAAGGACGCTCGCGACCGCGGCACGAACCGCGCTAGTGAGCCTCCGCGGCGCGGGCCTCGCGCTCCTCGCGCTCCTCGCCTGCACCGCCACGTCGCCTGAAGGCGCCCCCTGCACCACCGCCGCGCGCTGCGCGTCTGGCCTGTGTCTGCGCTCCCCGAGCGGAGAGGGCCGCTGCGTCGCCCGCTGCGACGACTCGACCCAGTGCCCCCAGGGGACCCTCTGCGGTCGCTTCGACCTCCGTGGCCTCGACGAGGCGGGGGTGCCCGCGGGCGACCTGCAGGACGTCGTGCGCGTGTGCCGTCCGCCGCTCAACGCCCCCTGTCAGGGAGGCTGCGGCGCGGGGGAGGGATGCTTCGGCGGCGTCGAGGGCGTGTGCTCGCCGGGCTGCGACCGCGCGGCCGACTGCGGGGGGCGCGACTGCGTGGAGCTCTCCTGCGGCGAGCGGCGGTGCGCGCCCCCGTGCGACGCGATCGCGGAGTGCCCCGCGGGGTATCTGTGCGACGTGCGCGCCCTCGACGCGCGGGGGCACGGGCAGTGCCTCCCCATCGCCGGGAGCGACGCGGGCGCGGGCTGCCCCGACGCGCCTTGACGACGACGCGGGGCGGTGACAACAAGGTCGCGATGCCGGTGAGGCTCGCGCCACGCGGCCCCCGCCGCGCCCCGCGGTCGCCTCCGCTCCCCTCCGCCCCCGAACCGCCTCGGCGCCTGTGAGACGTTCGGTATCGACCGCGACAACCGATGGATAAACCCCAAGCCGAACGGCCCGCCTCGCGCTCCCCCTGGGCCGCGCTCCTCGCGCTCGCGCGCACCCGCGCCCGCGATTTCGTGTGGGGCGCCGGGTTCCTCGCGCTGAGCAGCGTGGCGGCGGGGAGCGTGCCGCAGGCGGTGCGGCGCGCGTCCAACGCCCTCGCCGCGGGCGACGCGCACACCGCGACCCGCGCGAGCGCCTTCATCGCCGTGACGGCGGCGGTGGCCGCGTGGAGCCGCGTGCGCTCGCGCGTGCACATCTTCAACGGCGGCCGAGAGATCGAGTACGTGCTGCGGGGGCAGATCCTGCGCGCGGTGCACCGCCTGGGCCCGAGCTTCGCCGTCTCGATGAGCTCGGGCGAGGTGATGAGCCGCGCGACCAACGACCTGGGGCAGATCCGACTGCTCCTGGGCTTCGGCGCGCTCAACCTGGTGAACGTGCTCTTCGCCTACGCGGTGAACCTGCCGCTCATGTTCGCGCGCTCGCCGCGGCTGGCGATGGTGTCGCTGCTGCCGCTGCCCTTCGTCGTGCTGCTCACCCGCTTCTCGTCGAAGGGGTTCTTTCAGCGCAGCCGCGCGGCGCAGGAGGCGCTGGGCTCGATGAGCGAGCTGGCGCAGCGCTCGCTGAGCTCCATGCGCCTGGTGCGCGCCTACAGCCTCGAGGCGGTCGAAGAGAGCGCCTTCGTCGAGGCCGTCGAGCGGGCGAGGGAGGCCAACCTCGCGCTCGCGCGGCTGCGCGGGGTGCTCTTTCCGGTGCTCGGGTTCGGCGCCGCCGTCTCGTCGATGCTGGTGGTCTGGCTCGGCGCCAGGGCGATCGTCGAGGACCCCGGTTCGTTCAGCGTGGGGGACATCCTCGCGTTTCAGGGCCACCTCGCGCTGGTCACCTGGCCCACCATCGCGCTCGGCTACATCGCCGCGATTCTCCAGCGAGGAAAGGTCTCGATGGAGCGCGTCTCGGCGATCCTCGACGCCGAGCCCGACATCGATGACCGCGACGCCTCGCCGCTGGCCGCTCCCCTCGAGGGCGCGGTCGAGGTGCGAGACCTGCGCTTCTCCTTCGGCGACGGGCAGAGGGTCCTCGACGGCGTGACGCTGTCGGTGCGCGCGGGGGAGCGCCTCGCCATCGTGGGGCGCACCGGCGCCGGCAAGAGCGTGCTCGCCCGGCTGATCGCCCGCGCGCTCCCTACGCCCGCGGGGCAGGTGTTCTTCGACGGCGTCGACGTCACCCGGATCCCGCTCCAGACCTTTCGCGCGTCGGTCGTGCTCGCGCAGCAGGAGCCGTTTCTGTTCTCGACGACGATCCTCCGCAACGCGAGCTTCGCCCTCGCCGACCCCGACTCCGAGGGCGCCGAGGCCGAGGCGCGGCGGGGGCTGGCGGAGACCCAGCTCACCGCCGAGGCCCACGCCATGCCCCAGGGGCTCGACACCATCGTCGGCGAGCGCGGGGTGCAGCTCTCGGGCGGGCAGAAGCAGCGCGTGGCGCTGGCCCGGGCGCTGCTCGCGTCGCCTCGCGTGCTCGTGCTCGACGACCCGCTCAGCGCCGTCGACGCGCGCACCGAGGCCGCGATCCTCGACGCCATCGACCGCGCGTCGCACGGCCGCACGACGCTGCTCATCACGCACCGGGTCGCCGCGGCGGCGCGCTGCGATCGCGTCGTCGTCCTCGAAGGGGGGCGCGTGGTCGAGGAGGGCACCCACGCGTCGCTCCTCGAGCGCGGCGGGTTCTACGCGCGGATCGCCGAGCGGCAGCGCATCGAGGCCGAGCTGGAGGCGATGTGAGCGGCGAGGAGCAGAAGGCCAGGGGGGGCCGCGGCGCCGCGGCGGAGCGGGCGTTTCACGAGGAGGAGGTCTTCGCGAAGTCGTACGACGGGCGAATGCTCGCGCGGCTCTGGCCCTTTCTTCGGCCGTACCGCCTCGCGCTGTTCTCCGCGCTGCTGATGATGCCGCTGACCTCGGAGCTCCTGGTGGCTCAGCCCCGGGTCATGCAGCGGATCATCGACGACGGCGTCGCCCGCGGCGACCTCTCGGTGGTCGAGCGCGGCGCCGCGACGCTGGCGGCGCTGGTGGTGGTCGAGCAGGTCGTGCGCGTGCTGCTCTCGTACCTCCTGCAGGTGGCGGGGCAGCGCACGATGGCCGACCTGCGGCGGCACGTGTTCAGGTTCCTGCAGGGCCAGCGGATGGCGTTCTTCGACCGGCAGCCGGTGGGGCGCCTCGTGACCCGCGTGACCAACGACATCGACGCCTTCGGAGAGGTCTTCGCGTCGGGCGCGGTCACCGCCATCGGCGACTTCGTGACCCTCGCGCGGATCATCGTCGCGATGTTCGTCTTCTCGCCCCACCTCTCGCTCTGGACCTTCGCCGCGGTGCCCCCGCTGCTCGTCGTCGTGGAGGTCATTCGCCGCCGCGCCCGCGAGGCCTTTCGCGCGATTCGCGCGAAGACCGCGCGGCTCAACTCGTACCTCAACGAGCAGGTGACGGGCGTCGCCGTGGTGCAGGCCTTCGGCAAGGAGCCGCGGTGCCAGGCCGAGTTCGACGAGATCAACGAGGCGTACAAGCTCGCGAACCTCGACTCGATCCGGTACGACGCGATGATCTACGCCATCGTCGAGGCCTTCTCGTCGGTGTGCGTCGCGGTGATGCTCTTCGTCGGCGCGCGCGCCCTCGGGGCCGGGGAGCCCGCGGCCTCCATCGGCGTGCTGGTGGCCTTCGTGCAGTACATCCAGCGCTTCTTCGAGCCGCTGCGGGAGATCTCGTCGAAGTACACCGTCATGCAGTCGGCGATGAGCGGCGCGGAGCGGGTGTTCGCGCTGCTCGACGCGCCCGAGCCCGACGCGCCCGCGCGGGCCGGAGGCGCGTCGCGCGAGCCCGTCGAGGGCGCGCCCGCCGTGGAGTTTCGCGACGTCGGATTCAGCTACGGCGGCGACCGCGTCGCGCTGACCGACGTGAGCTTCGCCGTGCCGCGGGGCGCCACCACCGCCATCGTCGGCGCCACCGGCGCGGGAAAGACCACGGTGATCTCGCTGCTGCAGCGGCTCTACGAGGTCGACGCGGGCGCGATCCTCGTCGACGGCGTCGACGTGCGCGACATGGAGCGCGACGCCCTGCGCAGCCGCCTGGTGGTCGTGCCGCAGGACGTCGTGCTGTTCCCCGGCGACATCCTCTCGAACATCGCGCTGGGCGACCCCAGCCCCGACGAGGCCCGGGTGCAGTCGCTGGTCGACTCGCTGGGACTCGCGCGGGTGCTCGAGGCGCGGGGGCTCGGCCTGCGCATGTCCGTGAGCGACCGCGGGGCGAACCTCTCCGTGGGCGAGCGACAGCTCGTCGCGCTAGCCCGCGCGCTCTACCGCGACCCGCAGATCCTCGTGCTCGACGAGGCGACCTCCAGCATGGACTCCGAGAGCGAGGCCGCGGTGCAGTCGGCCATCGCCACGGCGCTGAAGGGGCGCACGGCGATCGTCATCGCGCACCGGCTCAGCACGATCCGTGAGGCCGATGAGATCCTGGTGTTTCACCGCGGCACCGCGGTGGAGCGGGGCTCGCACGACGCGCTGCTCAAGCGCGGCGGGTTCTACGCCCGGCTGCACCGCCTTCAGTTCGGCGAGGCGCTCGCGCAGGAGCCGGTCGCGCCCTCGAGCGCCGTCAGCGCTGCCGAATGATCCGCTCGGAGCCGCTCGAGTCAGGGGAGCCCACGACGTCGCGCACGCGCTCGACGAGGCGCGGGGTGTGGGGCGAGAGGTGCCAGCGGGGCCTGACGCCCCCCTCGGGGTCGGTGTGGCTGCGGGCGAAGAGCAGGTACTCCCGCGACTGCACCCGCGCGATGTTGTTGCGCACGGTCTGAAACCCGACGCTGCCCTCGGTGACCCTCAGGCTCACGCGGCGATCGCCGGTGAGGCGACCCTTGAGGGCGTCGCCGGTGCCCACGGCGGTGAGGGTGAACGACGACGACGAGCTGGCCTCGGTGCCCTCGCTCACGGTCTCGACCCGCACCGGCACGATGAGGTCGCTCTCGCGCGAGAGGTGGTCGATCTGCGCGCGCCAGTCGGAGGCGAGGCGCCCGCCGAGCTCCTCGGGGTTCTCGATGTAGTCGACGGCGTCGTCGAAGAACCGCGCGTTCTCTGCGGTGAACGGGGCCGTCTCGACGGCGCCTCGGCCGGTCGTCGACGAGCAGGCCCCCGCGAGCAGCGCGAGGGCGAGGGGGAGGCTCCTGGCGAAGGCCGGTCGAGTCATGAAAATCGGGTACCACCGGGCGGCAGCGCCGTCGAGGGATCGCGTCGAGACGCGCAGAACGCGGCGAGATCGGCGGCGAGGGGCGCGGTGACCGTCAGCGCCTCGCCCCGCGGGTGGGTGAAGCGAATCGAGTGCGCGTGGAGGGCCTGCCGCGGGAGCAGCAGGAGCGCCAGGAGCTCGTCGTCGAGGGGCCCCTCGAGGCAGCGGAGAAAGACCTCGTCGCCGTGCGCGTAGAGCTTGTCGCCCACGATGGGCGCGCCGGCGTGGGCCAGGTGCACGCGGATCTGGTGCTGCCGACCGGTCTCGGGGTGGCACGCGACGCGGGTGAAGCCTGGCATTCGCTCGAGCACCTCGAAGCGCGTGCGCGAGGCCAGGCCGCCCTGCGCGACGGGGCGCACGCACATGCGAACGCCCACCGCGCCCCCCTCGAGGCAGAGGGGCGCGTCGACCTCGAAGCGGTCGTCGGCGAGCTCGCCGTGCACCACGGCCTGGTAGGTCTTCTCGACGTCGCGTCCCGCGAAGGCCGCCTTGAGGTGGCGCTCGGCGGCGTAGTTGCGCGCCGCGAGGAGCACCCCCGAGGTCTCGCGGTCGAGGCGGTGCGCCAGCGCGACGTGCTCCCCCGGGAAGCGCTCGGACAGCACCGTGGTGAGGGTGTTGCGGTGGTACTTCGCCGTGGGGTGCACCGGGAGACCGGGGGGCTTGTCGACGGCGATGAGGTCGTCGTCGACGTGCAGGAGGCTCACGTCGCGGGGCGCGTCGGGCTCCTCCCACATCGGGCGAAAGACCACGATCACCTCGAGGGCGCGCACGCGTCGGGAAGGGCTCAGCTGCCGGGCCTCGGCGTCGAAGGCCCAGTCGTCGACGATGCGCTGCGCGCGGCTGCGCGTGAGCCGCGGCATCTCGGTGGCGAGCCAGCGATCGAGCCGCAGGCCCGCGTGCTCGGGGCGCACCGTGAAGACCGACGCGAGGGCGTCGTCGGGCACCGAGGCGGGGCGCCGGTAGTCGGGCTTGGGAGGCCGTCTCTCCCTCGGGCTGGTTGGCTGCCGGTGGCGCATCTGTGCGAAGGTCTCTGCGATGACCGAGAGCGGTGGGAATAGCACGGCCCGGCCGAGCGATCCCGCTGCGGTGCTTCGCGTCTGGGCGCTCGTGCTGCTGGTCGTCGCGGTCCTGCCCGTGTCGGACTCCCTGCGCGCGCTGCTCGGGACGAGGCGCGGCGAGGCCGCGGTCGCCCCCGCGGCGGGCAGGCGCGAGGCCACGCTCCGCGGCGCGGTGAAGGGCGAAGACGGCGCGCCGGTGCAGGGCGCTCGGGTGCTCGCGGCGCTGGTGCGCGACGGGCTGAGCTGGCACGTCGCCGACGTGCGCAGCGACGCGCGGGGGTGGTTCTCGACGGGACCGATCCCGCCCGGTGAGATCCAGCTGGTGGTCTCTGCCGCGGGGCGCACCCGGGCGTTGATTCGACTGCCGGTGCAGGGCGACGCGGTGGCGCCGACGCTCGTGCTCGCGCCGTCGAGCCGCATCGCGGGGGTGGTGTCGGAGCGGCGAGGCGACGCGCTGACCCCGCTCGCGGGCGCGGTGGTGCGCGCGGTCTCTGAGGGCGGCGACGGCGCCTGGCCCTTCGTCGCGCGCACCGACGCGAACGGTCGCTACACCCTCGACGGTCTGCCCCCGGGCGGCACCTGGCGGGTCGAGCTCGACGCGCCGGGGCACGAGCGAACCCGGCGCCTCGGCGTGCTGGCGCCGTCGACCTCCCTCAGCCTCGTGGCCCGCGCCCTTGCGACCCTCGAGGGCGTCGTGCGCGACGCGCACGGCGAGCCCGCGCCGACGGCGCGCGTGAGCATCTCGGGCTCCGGCATCTGGCCGTCGCGCGCGATCCCGCTGCTGCACGACGGGCGGTTCTTGATCAGCGACGTGCCCGCGGGCGTGTACGAGCTCCGGGCGTCGCGGGACGACGACGTGGCCGACCCCGTGGCGCCGCTGATCCTCGAGCCGGGCGGGCGCGAGGAGGTCTCGATGCGCCTCGCGCCCGGCGGCGCGGTCGCGGGGGTCGTGCGCGACGCGGTGTCGGGCGGCGGCGTCGTGGGCGCGCGGGTGGTGGTCACCGAAGACTCGCTGTCGATGGCCCCGCACGCGCTCCGCACCGACGAGGGCGGGCGCTTCGCCCTGCGGGGCCTCGTGCGCCGACCCCACCGCGTGGCGGTGTACGCGCCGGGCTACGCGCCGGTGCAGGGCGCGCTGGCCCTCGCGGGCGCCCCCCTCGAGCTGCGACTGGACCGCGGGGTGACCGTCGAGGGACGCCTGGTCGACTCCCGCGGCGCGCCCATTCGAAGCGCTCGGGTCGAGCTGCTCTCCGAAGACCTCGACGGCCACGCGGTGTGGTGGAACGGCGCCACCGTCGCGTTTCGTGACGCGCTCTTCTCCGAGCAGGCGCGCGGCCCGCGGCCGCTGGAGCCGCGCGGAGAGCTGGGCGTCACGCGGGGCCGGGTGCCGCTCGTCCCGCTCGAGGCGGTGCCGATGGGCGTCGAGGCCGAGCGCGCGACGCCGGGGTGGACCACCGACGACGCGGGGCGCTTTCACCTCGTCGACGTGCCGCCGGGGGTGATCCGGGTGGCGGTCAGCCACGTCGCGTACGTGCGGGCGCAGTCTGACCCCCAGACGGCTCGGCCTGGCGAGACCGTGACGCTCGAGCTGGTCGCGCACGAGGGCGGCGCGGTCGAGGGGCGCGTGCTCACCGACCGGGGCTTTCCGATGGCGGGGGTGCAGGTGGAGCTCCGGGCCGAGCGAGAGGTCGCGCCGCGCCGGGTCTTCACCTCCCGCGACGGGTCGTTTCGCGCGGCGTCGCTCCTCGGCCGCACGACGCTCGTCGCGTGGGTGCAGGGGCGCGTCGCCGCGCGGGCCGAGACCGAGGTCGCCGACGGCGCGTCGCAGGTGGTGAACCTCACGGTGCCCGGCTCGCTGCGCCGCGTCGAGGGCCGCGTGCTCGACGCGCGCGGCTTCCCGGTGTCGGGCGCGACGATCTCGATCACGAGCCTCGAGCGCGCGGCCCTGGGCACGGTGCAGACGTTCTCTGAGGCCGACGGCACCTTCGACACGGTCCTCGGCGGCACCCGCGGCGTGAGCATCGAGGTGCGTCACCCCGAGCACGCGCCCCGCGGCCTCCGCGTCGAGAACCCAGCCCGCCCCATTCGCATCGAGCTCGCCGAGGGCGCGGCGCTCGTGGTCCAGGTCGAGCACGACGGGTGCGCCACCGGGGGCGGCCGCGCCGAGCTGCGCACCCCCTGCGGGCCCTCGCGGGTGCCCCTCGTGGAGGGCGAGCCCACGCGCTTCGAGCGGCTCTGCGCGGGGCGTGCGACGCTCGTGGTCGAGGCGCCCGGCTGCCTCGACGCGCAGCGCACGGCGCAGGTCCCGAGCTCGGGCGAGCTGTCCCTCGGGCGCCTCGAGCTGCGCGGCGGAGGCGGCGCGACGGGCGAGGTGCTCGACGGCGACGGCGAGCCCGTGGCGGGCGCGGTGATCTCTCGCGAGGGTGACGAGGCAGGACTGACCGCGCGCTCGGGGCGCCGCGGGGAGTTCACGATCGCGCCGCTGCCGGAGGGGGACGTCGGCCTCGTCGCGAGGCACCCCTCCCTGGGCACGTCGCTCACGGCGACGGTGCGCATCCTCCGCGGGACCACCGCCAGGGGCGCGCTCCTGCGCATGCAGCGCACGGCGCGGGACGGGTCGCGGGCGGTCTCCGCGGAGTCGGTCACGCTGGAGGAGGGCGCCGCGCGGGGCGAGGTGCTCGTGCGGTCGGTCGCGACGAACTCGACCGCCGAGCGCGCGGGCGTGAGACCAGGCGACCGCGTGGTGAGCGCGGGCGCCGCCGCGGTGCGCTCGCTGCGCGACGCCGAGCGACGCATGACGGGCCCCCCGGGCGACGAGGTCGTGCTCGAGCTGGAGCGCGACGGGCAGCGCCGCACGGTTCGCTTCGTTCGAGAATCCCGGTAGCTTCTGGGGCATCGAATGAGCCACGGATCACCGAAGGAACCGCACCATGTCTACGCTCCATGATTTTTCGATGAAGTCCCTCGACGGCTCGGCGCTCCCCCTCGATCGCTTCAAGGGCAAGGTCGTGCTCGTGGTGAACGTCGCGTCGCGCTGCGGGTTCACCAGGCAGTACGCGGGGCTGCAGGCGCTCTGGGCCGAGCGCGCGGGCGACGGGCTCGTGGTGCTCGGCGTGCCGGCCAACGAGTTCGGCGCGCAGGAGCCCGGCAGCGACGAGGAGATCAAGGGCTTCTGCGAGACGAACTACGGCGTGACCTTTCCGATGTGCTCGAAGGTCGTGGTCAAGGGCGAGGGGCAGCACCCGCTCTACGCCTGGCTCACCTCCGCCGCCGACCCCGCGGGCGACGTGAGCTGGAACTTCGAGAAGTTCCTGATCGGTCGAGACGGCGCGGTGGTCGGGCGCTTTCGCTCGAACGTCTCGCCCGAGTCGGCCGAGCTGCGCGGCGCGATCTCCGCCGCGCTGAGCGCGTCATGACGACCGAGCACGCGCAAGACGAGGCGCGCGGGCACGACCCCGCGGCGGCCGCGCAGACGCTCCTCGCGCGCATGCGCCGGGCGCACCGCGCGGCGCCCTTCAGCGACGCCGAGACGCGGCGGCGGCACCTCGAGCGCCTGGCCGACGTGCTCCTCGCGCGGCGAGAGGCCCTCGCCGACGCGGTGAGCGCAGACTTCGGGAGCCGCTCCCGGCACGAGACCCTCCTCGCCGAGGTGTGGGTCACGGTGAACGGCATCCGCCACGCGCGGGCGCACGTCGCGCGCTGGATGGAGCCGCAGCGCCGGGAGGTCCCCTGGGCCTTTCAGCCCGCGCGGGCCGAGCTCGTCCCGCAGCCCCTCGGCGTGGTCGGGATCATCTCGCCGTGGAACTACCCCGTGCAGCTCGCCCTCGCGCCCCTCACGGGCGCCCTCGCCGCCGGCGACCGTGCGATGATCAAGCCCTCGGAGCACACGCCGGCCACGTCCGAGCTGCTCCGCGCGATGATCTCCGAGTGCTTCGCGGAAGACCACGTCGCGGTGCTCCCCGGCGACGCGCGCTTCGCCGAGGCCTTCTCGTCGCTCCCCTTCGATCACCTCATCTTCACCGGCTCGACGCGCGTTGGCCGCAAGGTGATGCGCGCGGCCGCTGAGAACCTCACCCCGGTCACCCTCGAGCTCGGCGGCAAGTCCCCGGTGATCGTCGGCCGGGACGTCGAGCCCCGCGCGGCGGCCGCGAAGGTGATGCTCGGCAAGCTCGTGAACGCCGGGCAGACCTGCGTCGCGCCCGACTACGCGCTCGTGCCCCGCGCGCGCCTCGACGCCTTCGTCGCGGGCGCGCGAGAGAGCGTCGCGGCGATGTACCCCACGCTGCGGAGCAACCCCGACTACACCTCGCTCATCAGCGCCGGGCACCGCGATCGCCTGCGCGCGTGGCTCGAAGACGCCCGCGCGAAGGGGGCGGAGCTCGTCGAGCTCAACCCCGCGTCGGAGTCCCTCGAGGGCACGAACAAGCTCGCGCCGACGCTCGTGCTGGGCGCCACCGACGAGATGACCGTGCTCCAGGAGGAGCTCTTCGGCCCGGTGCTCCCGGTGCTGCCCTACGACTCCCTCGACGAGGCCATCGACCACGTCAACGACCGCCCGCGGCCCCTCGCGCTGTACTACTTCGGCCACGACCCTGGGGACGTCTCGCGCGTGCTCGACGAGACGGTGTCGGGCGGCGTGTGCGTCAACGAGACGCTGCTGCACGTCGGCGTCGACGACCTGCCCTTCGGCGGAGTCGGTCCGAGCGGCGTGGGGCACTACCACGGGCGAGAGGGCTTCGAGGCGCTCTCGAAGATGAAGCCCGTGTTCCATCAGGCGCGGGTCAACGGCTCGGCGCTGCTCCGCCCGCCCTTCGGCGCCGTGGCGCAGGGGCTCCTGCGGCTGCTCCTCGGGCGCTGACCCGCGTTCAGCCTGAGGGCGGAAGCACGCGCTGGGTGACGCGGAGCGTGTAGCTCGCGCGGTTGCCCCTGGCGCCGTCTCCGCCGTCTCGCACGTAGATCATGTACCAGCCGGGCTCCAGCAGCCTCGCGAGGCGCTCCTCCTGGCTCGTGCCCGCCGAGGCGACGATCGTCTCGCCGCGCATGTCGCGCAGCTCGAGGTCGACGTCGGTGTGGTCGCTCGGGCTGCCGCTGCCGTCGATGCGGAGCTCGAGGCGCAGCCAGCCCCGCTGCGTGAGGTGCACGCGATAGACCCGCAGCGCGTCAAAGCCGTTGCCGCCGCGAGGGGGACCGCCCGAGGGCGATGGGTTCGTGAGTCCGTCGACCCGGTCGCGCACCTGACCGGGCACCGCGAGGTCGGTGGGCCACTCGGCGGTGAGGAGCGACTCGGGCTGACCCGTGCGACGGAGCATGTCGCGCAGGGCGTCAGGGCTCAGGAGCGGCGCGCGCCCTCCCTCGGCGCGGGTGATGCGGCGGAGAAACGAGGCGAGGCACGGGTACGCGCCGGGCTCGTCCGAGAGCTCCATCATCGCGCGGAGCAGCGGCGCCGGGCCCAGCGCGACGCCGTCCTGGTCCTCGTCGGGGTACCCGTCGACGCCGTCCGTGAGGTCCCAGAGGATGTCGATGACCGAGGACTCGGCGCCCAGGCCCCGAGGCCCCTGGTCGCCCCGCTCGATGGCGTGGTCGACGCGGAGCGAGCCCTGCGGTTCGATGCCGATGGTGTCCTGGTACCGGGCCTCGCGGCGCACGGCGGCGGAGAGCCAGGTCGCGCGCCCCTCCTCCCACGCCAGGCCGGGATCGACGAGGTGCCCGCTCGGGTGCGACCCGCCCGGCGACGAATTGGTCGAGAGCCTGTCCATCACGAAGTGACCGAACTCGTGGAGGATGATCCCCTCGTCGTGCTCGTCGCAGTCGGTGGTGTGCTGCCGCCCGCGGTTGCCCCCCATGAGCTCGAGCATGTACCTCCCGCTGCGCGCGGGGCGCTCTCCGCGGTAGTAGCTCCACTCCGTGGTCACGCCGCGGCCCCAGTACACCGCGAGGGGCGGCAGCGGACGCCCGGTCCACTCGCGCACGGCCTCCGCGCCGCGGAGCACGGAGTCGGCGATGTGAAACGCGCCCGCGGGGCCGAGCGGCGCCGTGTCTGACGCGTGCAGGTCGAGGGCGCCCGGCGACGCGGCGGGGACGCGCACCTCGTGGGGGTTCGACCACTCGCCGTCGACGCTCACGCGCGACTCGAAGCCGTCGCGGGAGACGTCGGCGCGCAGCGCGAGGAACGCCGTCTGAGCGGGGGCGTCGAGGCTGTACCTCCCGGCGTCGTCGGTGCGCGTCGACGCCAGCGCCGCGCCCTCGGGCGAGAGCGCCACGACCTCGACGAAGCGCGCGGGTCGTCGCTCGAGCGCCGCGCTCGCCCCGCTGGGCGTCGGGTGTCGCGCGTCGTAGGTCGCGACGCCGCGCCAACGCGCGAGCCCGGCGGTGGCCAGGGTCGCCGCTCCGCGCGCCGTGGGCGTCGGCGAGCGCGCGCACGCGTGGAGGGCCGAGGCGAGCGCGAGGGCGGCGAGGGGGCTTCGCACGCGGCGGGGTCAGTTCGAGGGGGAGAAGTTGAAGCGGACCTGCGCGAGCGCGCAGCCCCCGCGCGAGGCGGGCACGCGGAGGCGTCGCATCGCGGTCTTCACGCAGTCGACCAGCGCGCGGCTACGCATCGGGGTCGACACCTGCACGTCTTCGACGTGACCGCTGGTGTTGATCTTGAGCTGCGCGGTGAGCGGGCCGCGCAGGGTGTTGTTCGAGCGGAGCTCGCGCTCGTAGCAGGCGCGCAGCGAGCCGTAGTTCATCTGCGCGACGCGCTGGACCTGCGCGATGTCGACGGTGCCGGGGCAGGCGTCGACGTAGCGGGTCACGTACCGAATGCGCGGCGCCGCGTTCTGCACGTCGGGCGGCGGCCCCGCGTCGGGCGCCTCGGGGGGCAGCTCGATCTGCTCGCCCACCTGCGGAGCGGCGAGGGGCAGCGACGGGGTGCCCGCGTCGACGACCATCGCCGTTCTCGGCGGGGGCGGAGGATCGGGGTTGCGGGTGAGGGTGTAGATCGCACCGCCGCCGCCGATCAGGAGCAGCAGGCCGATGATGGCGTACTTGGTGGTGCCGTCGCCCTTGGGGACGCCGACGGGTTCGCTGTCCACGCTGCCGATTCTCCTGCGCAGGTTCTCGCGCGGTCAGGAAGCTCCCTTAACCCCGCGAGGCGTGTTCATAGCATGGAACGCAGGGCGTTCACCCTGCGGCTTGTCAGCGCATGGGCACCTGCCACGGGCGCAGCCCGCGGAAGGTCACGATCGTCACCGAATCAGGAAAGACCCTGGCCCGGTAGCTCCCGAGGTGCACCAGGCGCATGTTCGCGTCGTAGCCGGTCGCGACCACGGTGACGGGCCCGGCGTTTAGGTCGAGGAGGGCGTAGGTGCCCAGCAGCGAGGTGCCGATGCCCCCGCGGGAGAGGTCGGGGAGGGGGTTGGTGTCGTTGTCCGAGAAGTACACGGTGGGCCCGTCCCAGACCCGTCGGGGGCGGCTCTCGACGGTGGCGTTGGCGAGGCGCACGTCGTCGCAGTCGTGGACCTCGCCCGCGAGCGCGCCGCGGCCCGCGCCGATGCCCTCGGTGAGCGCCGAGGTCGCCGGGATCGACTGCCAGTCTCCGTTGGAGATCACCCGCGCGTTGAAGCGCACGTGCCGGGCGCCGGGGACGTTCATCGGCAGCGCCTCGGCGTTCACCTCGGCGTTGCGCAGCATGACGTTGAAGTCGTAGATCTTGTGCGACCAGAGCATGCGCGCGGTGCTGTCGGCGGCGTCGGCCTCGGTCACGACCAGGAGCTCGGTCTCGGTGGGCACGTTCTCGATGTGGTACCCGCCGAGGTTGCGGGTGAACAGCACGCGGTCGCGGGTCGGCGACAGCACGTCTTCGGTGCCGTTCGCGGGGTGCGCGAGGTCTGAGACCGCGGTGCCGATCATCTCGCCCGGCGTCCCGTCGGCGTTGGGGCGGTAGACCGTCACGCGGATGTGCTGCGAGTCGTTGCCGTTGCCGAAGACGCGCACGTAGCCCCACATCGTGACGCGCTCTGAGGCGCCCGCGACGGGCCAGTTCGCGCGCTCGAAGCACGAGAGGTTCGCCGGGCCGACGTCGCCCGTGCGGCAGTACTCCCTACGCTGCGTGTCGTCGCAGTTCGTGCGCCGCACGGCCTGTCGGCGGGTCGGGGGCGCGATGCACACGCCGCAGGTCGAGACCTCGGAGCCCATGCACGTGCCCGCGGGGGTGTTGCAGTAGTCGTCCCCTGGGAGGCTGCCCGCGAAGCCGCTGTCCCCCGCGGCGGGGACGTCGCCCGGCGCGACGCCCGAGTCGACCACGGAGCCGTCGCGCGCGGTGGAGGTGGTGGAGCCTGAGCAGGCGGCGAGGGCGCCGAAGAGAATCGCGAGGCGAAGCGAGCGCATAAAGGGTCCTCTCACAGGGGGTACGGGCGCCGGGAACATACCACCGTTCGGGGCGACGACCCGGGTCGCGAAACATTGAGGGGGCCTCAAGGGGAGTGATAGCGTCCCTGCCATGCCGCTCATCGAGACCGAGGAGGCGGCGCGCCGCCTCGCGCGCGCCATCGCCAGCGACCTCTCCCTCTACAACGAGGAGAAGATCACCCATGGCATTCAGAACGACACCCTCTTCGAGCAGATCGCCGAGGAGATCGAGGAGGGGCGGCAGCTCTACAAGTCCCGCGTGTCGCCGCCGCTCTACGAGCGGAATTTCTACGGCCGCGCCATCGTGGACATCCTCGTGAAGTCGAAGCGGCACATCAAATCCAAGGTGTGGTGAGCGCGACCCGCGCCTTTCGCCTCTCGGTGCACCCGAGCGAGGTCGGCGAGCGCGCGGACCGTTGGCTCGCCGCGCGCCTGGCGTCGGAGGGGGTCACGCGCAGCGCCGCCACCCGGCTGTGCGACGAGGGACGCGTGCGCGTCGGCGAGGTCGCGGTGCGGCCCAGCGCGAAGCTCCGCGCGGGCGACGAGGTGCGGGTCGAGGTCCCCGCGCCCGAGGCCCTCGACGCGGTGGCCGAGGACATCCCCCTCGTCATCGTCTTCGAGGACGAGCACCTCCTGGTGATCGACAAGCCCGCGGGGATGGTGGTGCACCCATCCAAGGGGCACGCCGGCGGCACCCTGGTGAACGCCGTGCTGCACCACGCCGAGGTCGAGTCTGACGAGGGAGACGACCCGCTCCGGCCGGGCATCGTGCATCGCATCGACCGACTCACCTCGGGCCTCCTCGTGGTCGCGAAGACCGTGCGCGCGCACCAGGGGCTCGCGGCGCGCTTCAAGCTCCACGACATTCATCGGGTGTACCTCGCGCTCGCCGAGCGCGACCCTGGCACCCGCACCTTCGACACGCTCCACGACCGTCACCCCGCACACCGCCAGCGCTTCACCTCGCGGGTCGAGACGGGGCGTCGCGCGGTGACGCACGTCGAGACCCTCGAGCGCCTGCTCGACGGCGCGGCGTCGCTGCTGCGATGCACCCTCGAGACCGGGCGCACCCACCAGATTCGCGTGCACCTCGGGGAGCACGGGAGCCCGATCCTGGGCGATCCCGTGTACGGGCGGCGGGCGCGCGACGCTCGGGTCGAGGCGGTGTCTCGCGCGCTGGGCCGGCAGGCCCTGCACGCCGCGGAGCTGGGCTTCGTGCACCCCGTGACGGCCGAGACGCTGCGCTTCACGTCTCCGCTCCCCGACGATTTCGCCGCCGCGCTCGCCGCGCTGCGGGGGTGACCGCGTCGCTATCCGCGGTGCCGCGCGAAGGCGACGAGGGCGTTCACCGCGAGGTCGAGCATCGCGGGGTCGGGCTCGTAGCCGGGCCATCGGATCCAGAGCGTTCCTGACTGCGCGCACAGCACGAAGGGGCGCTGGGCGAGCTGCGCCAGGCCCGCGCGCACGCGCCGGTCGTCGAGGTGGCGCGCGGGGGACCACGGGTCGGCCCACACGGCGCACGCGTCGTCGAAGCGCGCGTCGGAGAGGTCCATCTGGCGATAGCCCGCGACGGGCTCGCGGTGCTCGACGCGCGCGCGGGAGACCACGATCATCGACCCGGTCGCGGCGCCGAGCGCGCGCGCGGCGACGGAGGTGTGCGGCATCTTCCTACGCTCCTTCGCCGTGGCCGAGGGGGCGACGAGCTGCTCGGGGTCGAGCTCCATGCCGTCGACGCTCACGTGCACGCCGTCGACCTCGCCGTTGACCCTGGGCGCGGTGAGCTCGAAGCCGAAGGGGCGCGACGGCTCGAAGCTCAGCCCGCGCCTCGCGGCCCACGCCTGCCACACCGGGTCGAGGGCGACGATCGCGCGGTTCTTCTGGACCTGCGCGGCGAAGGACCTCGCGGCGGCGACGGCGGCCGCGGCGCCTCCGATGAGCAGAACGGCGAGCTCTTCGGTCACGGCGTCAGCGGTCGAGGAGCTTACGCATGCGCTTGGCGTCGGCGTACATGTCGACGTTGGCGAAGACCGCGATGCACTCCGCGGCCTGGGTGCGCGCGATGACCTCGGCGGCGGCGGCGAGGGGCGGGTCTTCGTAGCGCGACTTGTACCCGGCGGGCCCCGTGAGGCGGTAGTACCCGCGGGGGACCTTGCCGAAGGCTGGGTGCCGCGAGGGGTCGCGCGCGACGAGCACGCCGAGGTCCTTCACGGTGGCCTCGGCCTCTTTGAGCTCCCACGACGCGGGGGGCTCCCAGACGAAGGGCTTGTCGGTCGTCGCCGCGGCGCGCTCGAAGAAGGCGTGAACGGCCGCGCGGTTCGGCTTCGACGCCGTCATTTCGGGGGCAGAGAGCACGACGATGGCGCGCGCCTCGAGGTCGCGCGCGACGGGCAGAAAGGCCTCCCACGCGGCGTCGGAAGCGGCGCTGGGCTTGAAGTGATCGGCGCTGATCTCACGCGGCGCGAGGGCGGTGAACACGAAGCCCTCGGGAGACTCCCGGCGCCAGCGGCGCACGATGGCCGGACCCGGGACCCCGAGGAACGTGTCGGCGACCTCGGCGAGCACGAATTCCTTGAGGTACCGCGTCGCGGGGACCGGGAAGCCGGAGCAGCCGATGAGGGTCATGGGGCGGGAGTATAGTCCAGCCGGGCCCGGACCGCGCGCGGAGTGGTGATACCCTCCGCCGCCCCTATGCGGATCGAGATCCACCCCGACCACCCCGAGCCTCGCAAGATCGCGCGCGCCGTCGACGCGCTGCGCCGCGGCGGCTGCATCGCGTACCCCACCGACACCGTGTACGGCCTCGGCTGCGCCATGAGCGACAAGCGCGCCGTCGACTCGCTCTACGCGATGAAGCGCATGCCGAAGGACCACGCGCTCGCGCTGGTGGTCCCCGACCTCTCGGGGATCACTCAGTTCGCCGTCGTCGAAGACTTTCACTACCGCTTCATCAAGCGCCTGGTGCCAGGACCGTACGTGTTCATCCTCGCCGCGACGCGCGAGGTGCCGAAGATCCTGATGATGAAGCGCAAGAGCGTGGGCATCCGCGTGCCCGGCCACGAGGTGCCGCTCGCGCTGGCGCGGGCGCTGGGCGAGCCGATCCTCTCGACGACGGCGTCGCACCCGGCCGACGGGCCCGAGGCGCTGCAGGACCCTGACGAGATCGCCTCGCGCTTCCCCGGACTGGAGGTCGTGCTCGACGCGGGGCTCGGCGCGCTGCACCCGAGCACGGTGCTCGACCTCACGGCCCGCGAGCCGTCGCTGGTGCGCGCGGGCGCCGGGATGGAGCTCCTCGAGAAGCTCTACGGGCTTCGCTCCGTCGGCGGCGACGATGACGCGTAGGCACGTCGCCCTCGGCTTCGCGCTGGGGGCGTTGCTCGGGGGCGCGGGCGTCTTCGTCGCGCGGCGCGCGAGGCCCGCGGCGGCGAGCAGGGTCACCACGCAGGACCGAGACCACGACGGCCGCGTAGACCGCTGGGTGGAGCGCGACGCGCGGGGTCGCCTCGCGAAGGTCTCCCTCGACGAGGACCGCGACGGCGCGCCCGATCGCGTGGAGATCTACGTCGACGGGCGGCTCAACCGCACCGACTACGACAGCGACCGGGACCATCGCCTCGACGCGACCGATCAGTACGGCGCCGACGGACGCGTGAACATGACGCTCTGGGACCGCGACTGGAACTCCATCCCCGAGCGCTGGGTGCAGCTCAACCGGCGCGGGCAGATCACGGGCGAGTGGATCGACGCCAACCAGGACGCGGTGCCCGAGCGGTTTCGCGCCTTCGACCCCGGCGGGCGCCTCACCGAAGACGCGCAGGACCGCGACGGCGACGGGCTCTTCGAGGTCAACACGGTCTACAACACCCGGTGGTCGCCCACCGACCACGCCGTGCGCGTGGAGCGCGACGACGACCGCGACGCGCTCTACGAGCGACGCGAGACCTACTCCCGCGAGGGCGTGCTCCGCTCGGTGAACGAAGACACCGACCACGACGGGAGCCGCGACCACCTGATCTTGTTCCACCCCGACGGCAGGGTGCGCAAGGAGGGCTTCGACCGCGACGGCGACGGTTGGTTCGAGGAGTGGCGCTTCGCCGTGGGCGCGGGCGACGCGCGCGTCGCGCACGACGACGACGGCGACTACGACATCGACCGCTGGGACGCCCCCGGCCCGCCGCCCTCGTGGTGCGAGCAGCGTTGCGCGACGCGCCCCGCCGCGGGACAGTAGCCGCCGTGACGCTGGTGACCGAGCACGCCCGGGCCCTGGCGGTCTTCGACCGCTTTCTCGCGTTCTCTCGCGCGGCCTCGGCGCCCGCCGCCGCGCCGACGCCGCCGCCCCCGGCGCCCAGCGTGCACCCCGCGCTCACCGAGGTGAGCACCGCGGTGACCCCGTGGGAGGAGCCGACCCGCGAGCGCCCCGACGTCGTGCGCGCGATGGTGCAGGGCGGCGCGGCGCACCCCGACACGACGCCGGGCATCCTCTCCCCAGAGGTGCAGACCGCCGTCGAGGAGCGGTCGATCATCGTCGACGACGACACCCTCACCGACCCCGAGTTCGGCCGCGTGCTGCTCCACCGCATGAGCGAGATGCTGCGCCCCGCGACGGCCGCGGCGCCGGAGGTGATGCCCGTGTCGCAGCTCGTTCAGGAGATGTCGGTCCTGGTGAAGTACGGGCACGCGCAGCAGGCGGCGGAGGAGACCGAGCGCTGGGTGAGCGCGCACCCCGACGACTTCTCGGCGCACCTCGCGATCGCCGAATTCGAGCTCCAGCAGATCGACCGCGAGGCCGCGGTGCACCGCTACGCGCAGCTCCTCTCGCGGCTGCTCGAGCGGCGCGAGCTCAGCGCGGCCCGCGACGTGGCGCGAAGGCTCCGCGACGACGTTCGCGAAGACCCCCAGGTCGCCGCCCTCGTCGCCCGCGTCAGCGCGACCTGAGCCGGTCGGTCGGCACCACGTCGATGGGGTAGTCGCCGGTGAAGCACGCCTCGCAGAAGCCCCCGCCGTCGTAGCCCACCGAGCGCCGCAGCCCCTCGAGGGAGAGGTAGCCCAGCGAGTCGGGGGTGATGTACTGCGCGATCTCCTCGACGCTGTGGCTCGCCGCGATGAGCTCCCGGCGGTTGGGCGTGTCGATGCCGTAGAAGCACGGCCAGCGCGTCGGCGGCGATGACACGCGCAGGTGCACCTCCTTCGCGCCCGCGTCGCGCAGCAGCTTCACGATCTTGCGCGAGGTCGTGCCCCGCACGATGGAGTCGTCGACCACGGCCACGCGCTTGCCTGCGAGCACCTCGCGCACGGGGTTGAGCTTCAGCCGCACGCCGAAGTGCCGGATGCTGTCGGCCGGCTCGATGAAGGTGCGGCCGACGTAGTGCGAGCGAATGAGCCCCATCTCAAAGGGCACGCCGCTGGCCTGCGCGAAGCCGATGGCCGCGGGCACGCCCGAGTCGGGCACGGGGATCACCACGTCGACGTCGGCGGGGCGCTCTGCGGCGAGCACCTGCCCCATGCGACGCCGCGTCGCGTAGACCCCGCGGCCCGCGAGCACGCTGTCGGGGCGCGCGAAGTACACCAGCTCGAACACGCACGACCTCGGCTCCGAGGGCGGGAAGGGCCGGAGCGACCGCAGCCCCCGCGGGTCGATCACCAGCACCTCGCCGGGCTCGACGTCGCGCACGAACTCCGCGGCGATGAGGTCGAAGGCGGTGGGCTCGCTGGCGACGACGTGCGCGCCCTTGATCATCCCGAGCGAGAGCGGGCGAAAGCCGTTCGGGTCCCTCGCGGCGATGAGGGTGTCGCCCGCGAGCACGAGCATCGAGAACGCGCCGCGCACCTGAAGCAGCGCGTGCACCACGCGGTCTTCGATCGGCCCCGCCGGGGCCCGGGCGATGAGGTGGAGCAGCGCCTCGGTGTCGGTCGCCGTCTGAAAGATCGCCCCCGCCGCGTCGAGCGAGGCGCGCAGGGCGTCGGTGTTGGTGAAGTTGCCGTTGTGCGCGACGGCGAGCGGCACCCCGCCGTGCTCGACCACCAGGGGCTGCGCGTTGCGCACGTGCGACGCGCCCGCGGTGCTGTAGCGCACGTGGCCGATGGCGATCGAGCCGGGCAGCCGAGAGAACACCTCGGGCGCGAAGACGTCCTGCACCAGCCCCATCGCGCGGTGCGAGTGCATCGCGCGCGGCGGCTCGACGGTGGCGATGCCCGCCGACTCCTGGCCGCGGTGCTGCAGCGCGTGCAGGCCCAGGTACGTGAGGTTCGCGGCCTCGTCGTGCCCGTAGACACCGAACACGCCGCACTGGTCATGGAAGTGGTCGTCGAGGTCGTCGCGCACAGCAGAGCGGTTAAAGCATGTTCGAGGGGCGGGCCGTAGTTCCCGCCGCCGATTCGCTGAGAGCTCTGCGGCGGCGCCTCCGGCTGCGGTGCTACGTTCGGGGCTGGGATGTCTTCTCTGGTCTCCCTCGACTCCGCCCGCGACGCGTCTCGCTACGGCCACAAGGCCGCCGGCCTGGCGGCGCTGCTGCAGGTGCCCGACGTGCGCGTGCCCCAGGGCTTCGCCATCGACGCCGCGGCCTTCGCGCAGCACGTGAGGTCCGTGCTCCCCGCGGGGCAGTGGCCCGAGCGCATCGCCGCCGGCGACGCGAGCGCCCGCCGCGCCGACCGCCTCGAGGCGATCCGCGCGCGCCTCGACGCCGCCGCCCTCGACCCCGCCTTCGAGGCCGAGCTCCTCGCGGCGTGGCGCGCGCTCGGGGCCTCCCCCGTGGCGGTGCGCTCGAGCGCGCTGCACGAAGACGCCGCGGGGGGCTCCGCGGCGGGGCTGCAAGAGACCGAGCTGGGCGTGCGGGGCGAGGACGCGCTGCGCCGCGCGGTGAAGCGCTGCTGGTCGTCGATCTACAGCGAGCGCGCCATGACCTACCTCGCCCGCTCGCTGTCGTCGCAGGGCGCGCGGGTGGGCGTCGCGCTGGTCGTGCAGCGCATGCTCGACGCCGACCGCGCGGGGGTGCTGTTCACGTCAGACCCGCTCCGCGACGACCCGGGCACCGCCGTGATCGAGGCCACCCGAGGGCTCGGCTGCGCCGTGGTCGACGGCGTCGTCGTGCCCGAGGTGCTGAGGGTAGACCGCGCGAGCGGCGGGGTGCTGAGCCGGCAGGAGGCCCTCGCGCCGGTCATCGTGCGGATGTCGGCGGAGGGCGGCGTGGTGCGCGAGGCCGGCGCGCGCGAGGTCGAGCCGGTGCTCTCTGACGAAGACGTGCGCGCGCTGCTCGCCGCGGCGACCTCGGTCGA
This sequence comes from Polyangiales bacterium, assembly GCA_041389885.1. GTDB lineage: Bacteria > Myxococcota_A > Polyangia > Polyangiales > JAWKRB01. Next base: position 123,716 of record JAWKRB010000025.1, read on the forward strand.
GCGCGCCGCGGGGGCGCCCCGAGACATCGAGTGGTGCTTCGCTCAGGGCAGGCTCTGGCTGCTGCAGTCGCGCCCCATCGTGCGTCGGCAGGCCGAGCGCGTGGGCCGCGGCCTCTCGGGCGACCGCACGCAGTGGGTCTGGAGCAACGTCAACGTCGGGGAGGCGCTGCCTGGGGTGGCGACGCCGCTGACCTGGTCGGTGGCCTCGAAGTTCAGCGACCACGGGTTTCGCAGCGCGTTTCGCTCGTTGGGGTGCGAGGTCCCCGCCGGCGCGGAGCTCGTCGGGAGCTTCGACGGTCGGATCTACCTGAACCTCACCCACTTCATGCAGATCGCGCGGCAGGTGCCGGCGTTCAACGCGCGAATGCTCCTCGAGTTCGGCGGCGGGGGAGGCGCCGAGGAGATCGAGCGGCAGGTCGCGCCGGGGCGCTGGGGGCCGTTTCTCCTGCGCGCGCCGCGGGTGGCCGTCGGGCTGCTCGCGGAGAACCTGAGCCTCGACGCGAGGCTCCGGGAATTCGAGCGCGACTTCGCAGACTCGCGCAGGC
>JAWKRB010000026.1:0-120977 GCA_041389885.1 Polyangiales bacterium
TGCTGGGATGAATGCTGTACCTCTGCGCCAGCTCCCGCTGGGACAGCGCGCGACCGTCGATGCGCGCGAGGGCGTACTCGATGGCGGCGATCCACGCGTTGGAGGGCACGGGGTCACGCTCGCGGCGGGCGACCAGGCGGAGGTCGCTCCACAGCCGCAGCGCGCGGTCGAGGAGCGAGTCGTGCATCCCCGCGCTGCGCAGCGACTTTCGCACGGCCGACTGGATCGCCGCGTCGGGGGTCGGGGCCTCGGGAGCCGGGGGCGCCGCGCGCGGCGGCGCGGTGATCGCCGACATGCCGAGCTGCGGGCCCGCCACCACGTCGCCCTTCTCGGGCGCGCCCTTCTCGAGCCACGCCAGGAGCCGTCTCAGGTCGTCATGACGCGGGTGCTTGGCGAGGAGCGCGCGGGTCAGGTCGGCGCCCTCGGCGGCCAGTCCGACGCGGCCCAGGCAGTGGGCCAGCGACGCTCCGACCTCCTCTTGAAGGGGCTGCGCGCGGTGCGCCTTGCGCAGGTACCCGAGCGCCTCGGCGGGCGCGCCGACCGCGACGTCGAGGAGGTGCCCCAGGTTGTGGTTGTACCAGGGGTTCGCCGGGCAGATCGCGACCGCCCGGCGGTAGGCGCCGACGGCCATGCGGTAGTTGCCCTGAAGCGCCTGGCAGAGCCCCATGAGGGCGTGGGCGATGTCGTCGCAGTCGTCGTGCTTCAACACCCTGCGGAGGTGAAGCGCGGCCGACCAGGGGCTGTCTTCAAGCACCAGCTCGGCGAGCTGACGATGGGCGAAGATCGAGTCTTCGGAGCCGTCTTCGGCGCGCGCGGCGAGGGAGCGAAGGAGCCCCTCGACCTGGTCCCTCGGCCTGGCGGCGGCGAGCGCCTGCTCGGCGCGTCGTCGAAGTGACCCCAGGTCGGTGTCGGATCCCGTCGTCCGCATCGAGCTTCGGTTGATAGCACCTGACAAATTGCGCGGGCAAGCGCGACCCGCGAAGAACGACGCTGAAAGAAATCTCCGCGGCTCGCGTATCTATCCGCCGACCCGAGGCTCGCACAGAGCCCCGGTCGGTGCGAAAGTCACACCCACCCTTTCACAACCGCACGCGATCCCTCCCGCGCACGGTCGTCGGCTCGACATCGATCACTTCGTCGGAGGGGATGCGAGGCTTTCCACCATGAAGAACCAGTCCATGCGCAGGCTCGTCTCCTCGATCGTCGCCTCGACCCTGGCGCTCTCGCTGGGCGGCTGCGTCGTCGCCGCGCGCACCCCCGCGGTCTACGGCCAGTACGGCTACACCACCGTCGCCGCGCCGAGCACGGTGTACTACCAGGGCGGCACCTACGGCGGCGTCTACTACCGCCCCGGCTACTATGCGCGCACCGCGCCCTTCTTCACCCAGGCGGTCTACACCCAGCCGACCTACGTGCAGCCGGGCTATGTGCAGCCGACCTACGTGCAGCCGGGGTACGGCCAGCAGGTGGTCGTGCAGCAGCAGCCGCAGTACTACCGCCGCCCGGGCGTGGTGGTGAACGGCGGCGTTCGGGGGCCCTACGGCGGCGGCGTCGGTGGGACCGTGATCGTCCGCTGATCCCCGACCACGCCGGCGCGCCGCGCGGGGCCTGGGCTCAGGCGAAGCCTGCGCGGCGTCCAGTTCGATCGCCCTTCGTCGGCTCCTGACCAAACCCGAAGACCCCCTCGACATCGAGCACGAAGCGCGAGCCCTTCGAGGTCATCACCACGATGTGCTCGTTGTGGATCGACACCGAGGTGACGTGGGTGATCTGCATGCCGCCACTCCGATGTGCGGCGTGCAGCGTCACGTCCCACGCGTCGCCCATGTGAAAGGTGTCGCCCTCCTCGCGAGCGTCATCGAGGGAGGAGATCATCGCGCGGAGGCTCTCGTGCTTCATCGCGGCGAGTTATCCCCCGGTCGGGGGTGGGGTCAAGGGCAGAGCGGGACCAGCGGATACGGCGTGGTGAAGGTTCGCAGCCGCTGCTCGATCTCGGCCGCCGTCTGGTTGAGCAGGTTGGTCGTGTCGTCGAGGGCGACGCAGGCGTTCTTGGCGAGCCCGCAGGTCGTGACGGCCTCGCAGCGCGCGCGCAGCCCCGCCGGGAGCGCGGTCATCACCATCGAGTCGCCGTAGAGCGGCTGGCCGTTCACCAGCACCAGCCGCACGTCGGCGGCAGGGGCGTCGACGATGGTCGAGTAGCCGTCGCAGCCCCGGTCGGGCACGACCATGATGTCGGCGTAGCGCCCCTCGGCGATCTCTCCCACCTGAGGGCGGTCGACGACGAGGGCCGCGTTGCGGGTGGCCATGTCGAAGATCATCCGGTCGGTGAGGCGGTTGTTGAGCGCCGTGCGGGAGACGTAGCGCGCGTAGCGCATCTCAGAGAGCAGGTTCGGCCCCCCCGAGGGCGACCAGTCAGGCGCGAGGGCCATGAGGATGCCCGCGTCCATGGCCGCGCCCACGTCGGTGGTCCGACCGTAGAGGATCACGTTCGAGCGGGGCGACCAGACCAGCTTCGCGCCGGCTCGGCCCATGAGGTCGAACTCGGGCGCGCCGAGCGCGGTGCCGTGAATGATCACCATCGCTGAGGTCAGCAGGTTGCGCTGGAGCATCAGGTCGAACTCGCGGCGCGACGACTCGTTGATGCCCTCGCCGAGGTGGAGGATGTAGGCGGTGAGGGCGCCCGAGTCCATGTCGGCGCGGAGCCCCATCGCCGTGCTCGCGCTGACCGTTCCGATGCCGAGGGTGTTCGGGCGGTGACGGTCGATGCCCTCGAAGTTCGCGCCGTACTCGATGTCGCGCACGAGCGTGCGGGTCACGCAGTTGCGGTTGGGCACGCCCTGCAGCGTCGTCGTGCCCGCGTAGAGCGAGCGCAGCTCGCCCCACTTCACCATCTCGCAGGTGTACATCCCCTCGTTGTCGCGGAGCGGCTGGGTGAACGCGCGGTACTCCGCCACGCCCTGCCACTGGTCGGAGTTCAAGAACAGCCGCGGGGGCGGCCACGGCGGGAGCCAGTTGTACTGCGGGTGGTTGTGCGTATCGACGAGCCCAGGAGAGATCACCCCCGCCGTCGAGATCACCGTCGCGCCCACGTAGCCCGGCCGGCCCGCGCAGCTCGCGGCGACGCAAGTGATACGCCCCACGCGGCTCGTGCCCGTGCCGGTCACCGTGATCAGGACCTCGCCCTGAGGGATCACCCCGGTCGACGCGATCACCCTGCCGCGCAACACGATACGATCCTCTGCGCCGGGGGTGACCGAGGGCGTGCGCGCGCTCACGGCGGGGTCGCAGACCACCCGGCGCTCGGGGATGGCGTCTGGCGAGAGCCCGGCGCCGATGCCCGCGGGGGCGTCGCCGCGCAGCACGTCGCCCAGCACCAGGTCGGGGGGCGGTCCGTCGCGTTGCACGTCGGCGGGCGCGGGGGCGTCCAGGGGCGCGGGGGCGTCCATGGCGACCCGCACGTCCATGGGCGACGCGAGGTCCTCGGGCGCGACCCGATCGCTGGGGGGCGCGACGTCGTTCGGCGCGGGCGCGTCCATTGGCTGCGGGCGGTCGAGCGCCGGGCCCGCATCGACGACGGCGGCGTCGGGCCGCGGGGTGTCTGCGCCCCCGGCGTCGGGGCCGACCTGATAGACCGGTGCTCCGACGCACGCCGAGGCGAGGGTCGTGGCGAGCAGCAAGTGGAGTCGCATCCCTCGCAGGCTATCACCGAACGGGGAGCTCCGTTGTAGGGTGGTCTCCGTGCAGACCGCGGAGCTCCCCCTCGAGAACGTCGGCGTCGGGCTGCGGCGCATCGCGCTGCGCACCCCCACGCTCCCTCCGGCGACCCACACGAACTCGTACCTCGTCGGGGACGGCGACTTCATCGTGGTCGAGCCGGCCTCGCCGTACGCCCCCGAGCAGGCTCTGTTGCACGCGGCCATCGACGCGCGCCTCGCCGAGGGGCACCGCCTCCTGGGCGCGCTGCTGACGCACCACCACGCCGACCACGTGTCCGGCGCCTGGGCGCTCCGGGAGAGGTACCGCGTGCCCGTCATGGCCCACGCCGAGACCGGCGCTCGCCTCGCGCGCCACGGGGGCGTCGACCGCGCGCTGCGCGAGGGCGACGAGGTGGACGACGCGCTGCGGGAACTCGGGCTGCGCGTGCTCCACACGCCGGGGCACGCCCCAGGTCACCTCTGCCTCTTCGCCCCCTCGCACGGCTGGATGATCGTGGGCGACATGGTCGCGTCGGTGGGCACGATCCTCGTCGACGTCGACGACGACGGCGACATGGACGACTACGTCGCGCAGCTGGGCCGCCTGGCCGGGCTCGCGCCGTCGCGCCTCCTCCCGGCGCACGGCGACCCCATCGACGACGGCGTCGCGCGCCTGCAGTTCTACGTGCGCCACCGCAACCAGCGCGAAGAGAAGATCTTCGACGCGGTGCGCGCGGGCGCGGACGAGCTCGGCGCCATCGTGGCCGCGGCCTACGACGACACGCCGGTCGCGGTCTGGCCCCTCGCCGCGCGGGCGGCGCGGGCGCACCTCGCGAGGCTGCGCAAGCGCGGGCGCGTCGACGAGCGACGGGGCCGCTATCACGCCAGCGGCTGATTCGATATATCCGCCCCACCGTGATGAACACCGAACTCATCGAGCAGGCGCGGAGATGGATCGCCGCCGACCCCGACCCCAACACCCGCGACGAGATGCAGCGCCTCGTCGACGCGAGCGACCTCGACGGGCTCCGCGACCGGCTCGGAGCGTCGCTCGAGTTCGGCACCGCGGGCCTCCGCGGCGTGCTCGGCGCGGGGAGCAACCGCATGAACCTCGCCGTGGTCCTTCGCACGACCGCGGGGCTCTGCCGCTACCTCAAGTCCACGGTCGGCGACGCCGCCGCGCGCGGCGTGGTGATCGGCTACGACGGCAGGATCATGTCGCGGGAATTCGCCGAGGCCGCGGCGCGGGTGGTCGCGGGCGAGGGGATCCGCTGCCACCTCTTCGACGACCTCGCGCCGACGCCGCTGACGGCGTTCGCGGTGAAGTCCCTCGGCGCGGCGGCGGGGGTGATGGTGACCGCGAGCCACAACCCGCCCGAGTACAACGGGTACAAGGTCTACTGGGGCAACGGCGCGCAGATCATCCCCCCGCAGGACGCGGGGATCGCCTCGGCCATCGACCAGGTCGAAGCCGCGTCGGAGATCAGGCTGCCAGAGCTCCAGGAGGCGCGAGCGAGCGGAGCGCTGCGCGCGGTGCCGTCGTCGATCACCGACGACTACCTCGCGGGGGTGCGGGCGCTCTGCGACGAGTCGCGGCCGCGGGCGCCGCTCAAGATGGTCTACACGGCGCTCCACGGGGTCGGGAGCGGCCTGGCGCTCGAGGTGCTCTCGCGATGGGGCGAGGTGCACGGCGTGCCGGAGCAGTCGGCGCCCGACGGACGATTCCCCACCGTGCGCTTCCCCAACCCCGAGGAGCCGGGAGCGATGGACCTCGCCCTCGCGCTGGCCCGCTCCACCGGCGCCGACCTGGTCCTCGCGAACGACCCCGACGCCGACCGGCTGGCGGTGGCCATCCCCGAGGGCGACGGGTGGACCCAGCTCACGGGGAACGAGGTCGGCGTGCTGCTGGGGCACGAGCGGCTGCGCAAGGCCCTCGCCGAGGGCGCCTCCGCCGACGGGCTGCTGGTCGCGCTCTCGATCGTCTCGTCACCCCTGCTGCCCCGCATCGCCGAGGCGATGGGCGCGCGCTGCGCCGAGACCCTCACGGGCTTCAAGTGGATCGCCAACCGGGCGATGCAGGTCGAGGCCGAGACCGGCGCGCGCTTCGTCTTCGGCTACGAAGAGGCCCTCGGGTACAGCGTCGGCGACCTGGTGCGCGACAAGGACGGGGTCAGCGCCGCCTACGCCCTCGCCGCCCTCGCGGGCGAGCTCAAGAGCTCCGGTCAGTCGCTGCGCGATCGGCTGAACGAGGTCGCGCGGAGCTACGGGCTCTACGCCTCGGGGCAGCACGCCGTGACCGCCGCGGGGGCCCAGGGAAGGGCGGCCATCGACGCGGCGATGCGCTCCTTTCGAGACGCACCGCCGGGCCGCGTGGGCGAGCGCGCGGTGGTCGAGGTCTCGGACTACCAGACGGGGATTCGCCGCGGGCTCGACGGCGCGACGAGGCCCACCGGCCTGCCGCCCTCGAACGTGATCAGCCTCGCTCTCGAAGACGGATCCAGGGTGATGCTCCGCCCGAGCGGCACCGAGCCGAAGATCAAGTACTACTTCGACCACCGCGAGCCGGTCGGCGAGGGCGAGGCGATGCACCTCGCCGCGGCGCGCGCGAAGGAGCGGCTCGCGGCGATGATCTCGGCGTTTCGCGAGGACTGCGGGGCCCGCGGCGTCGTGGGGCGGTAGGCGCTGAGCGGTTGCCTCCGAGCGCTTTGACCCCATGACACGACTCGTGATACTAGCCGCCGCCGCCGAGAGGGCGCAGCCCGAAGGGGCGCGCCGGGCGCTTCACCCTCCACTACCGCAACCGAGGTAGATCGACGATGTCCGAGCAGGTTACTGGGCGCATCACGCAGGTCATTGGTCCCGTCGTCGACGTGGAGTTTCCTCCCGGGCAGGTCCCCGCGATCTATTCGGCGCTGAAGGTCACGAACAAGTCCATCAACGACGAGGCGTGGAACCTCGTCGTCGAGGTCGCGCAGCACCTCGGTGAGAACACCGTGCGCGCCATCGCGATGGACTCCACCGACGGCCTCGTGCGCGGCCAGGAGGTGCTCCCCACCGGCCAGCCGATCATGATGCCCGTGGGCCCCGAGGCGCTCGGGCGCATCCTGAACGTCATCGGCGCGCCGGTCGACAACGCCGGTCCCGTGAACGCGCAGCGCAGCCTGCCGATTCACCGCGAGCCGCCGCGCTTCGTCGACCAGAACACCAAGGAAGAGGTGTTCATCACGGGCATCAAGGTCATCGACCTGCTCGCGCCCTACAAGAAGGGCGGCAAGATCGGCCTCTTCGGCGGCGCCGGCGTGGGCAAGACCGTGCTCATCCAGGAGCTGATCAACAACGTCGCCAAGGAGCACGGCGGCGTGTCGGTGTTCGCCGGCGTGGGCGAGCGCACCCGCGAGGGCAACGACCTCTTCGTCGAGATGACCGAGTCGAAGCTCCAGACGGGCGAGTCGGTCATCTCGAAGACGGCGCTGGTCTTCGGCCAGATGAACGAGCCCCCCGGGGCCCGCGCCCGCGTCGCGCTCTCGGCGCTCACCGTGGCCGAGTTCTTCCGCGACGAGCAGAACCAGGACGTGCTGCTCTTCGTCGACAACATCTTCCGCTTCACGCAGGCGGGCTCTGAGGTGTCGGCGCTCCTCGGTCGTATCCCCAGCGCCGTGGGTTACCAGCCCACGCTGTCGACGGAGATGGGCACCCTCCAGGAGCGCATCACCTCGACGAAGAACGGCTCGATCACCTCGGTGCAGGCCGTGTACGTGCCCGCCGACGACCTCACCGACCCGGCGCCGGCCACGACCTTCGCCCACCTCGACGCCACCACGGTGCTCTCCCGCGCGATCTCCGAGAAGGGCATCTACCCCGCGGTCGACCCGCTCGACTCGACCTCGCGCATGCTCTCGCCGCAGTACGTCGGCGAGCGGCACTACCGCGTCGCCCGCGGCGTGCAGGAGACCCTGCAGAAGTACAAGTCGCTGCAGGACATCATCGCGATCCTCGGCATGGACGAGCTCTCGGAGGACGACCGCCGCGTCGTCGCCCGCGCCCGCCGCATCGAGCGCTTTCTCTCGCAGCCCTTCTTCGTGGCCTTTCAGTTCACCGGCCTTGAGGGCCGCTTCGTGAAGCTCGAAGACACCATCGCGGCCTTCGAGGAGATCCTGTCGGGCACCCTCGACGACCTCCCCGAGCAGGCCTTCTACCTCCAGGGCGACATCAACGACGTGAAGAAGCGCGCCGCCGAGCTCGCCAAGGCCTGATCGCCGAGACACCGGCGAGAACGAGAGCGATTCACCGATGGCGAACGAGAACGAGCTGGCTACGACCTCACGCGGGGGCATCGTCCGCCTCGAGGTCGTCACCCCCGAGGGCGCGGCGATTCGGGTCGATGTCGATCAGGTCGAGGCGCCCAGCGTCAACGGCGAGTTCGGCGTGCTCCCGGGCCACCTCCCGCTGCTGGCGGCGATGCGCCCGGGCGTGGTGCGCTACCGCAGCGCGGGCAAGACGCTCGCGGCCGCGGTGGGCCCCGGCTTCGCCGAGGCCGGCGCCGACCGCATGGCGATCCTGACCGACCGCTGCGTCGACGGAAAGGACGTCGACGTCGCCGAGGTGCGCGCGCAGCTCGAGGCCGCGGTGCGCAAGGTCGAGGCCTGGGGCGAGGCCGCCGAGGGCCCTGCCTACGACGAGCTCTCCAACTCCATGCAGTGGCTCCAGGCCCAGCTCGACGCCGCGCGCGAGCTCGGGCGCGCCTGATCGCGCGCCGCCTCCTTCACCCCACGAAATCGTCCGGCTCGGGCAGCGCGTACTCTGGCGCGAGCTCCGCCGTGGGCGCGTCGAGGGCGCCGCTGCGGCGGAGCGCCTCGTACAGCACGATCGCCGCCGCGCTCGCGAGGTTGAGCGAGCGCACCGCGCCCAGGGTCGGGATGCCGTAGACCTCGTCGGGGTAGCGGTCGATCACCTCCGACGGGACCCCAGTGCTCTCGCGCCCGAAGACCAGCGCGTCGCCCGGCGCGAAGGGGCAGTCGAGGTAGCTGCGGCGGCCGCCCGCGGAGAAGATCCGCACGGCTCGACCGGGCGCGAGCCGCTCGTGCTGGAGCGCGAAGGTGCCGAAATCAGGGTGGAGCGCGAGCTCGACGAGGTGCCAGTAGTCGATGCCGGCGCGGCGCACGGAGCGCTGGTCGACGCGAAATCCCAGGCGGCCGACCAGGTGGAGCCGCGACTGCGTCGCGGCGCACAGCCGCGCGATGTTGCCAGTGTTCTGCGGGATCTCAGGGTCGACCAGGCAGACGTTGAAGGGGGAGGCCAGCGGGGGCGCGCGGAGCTTTCTGAGCATGGCTGCGTCGCGGGCACTCGCACGAAGCGCCGTGGAGCGCAACGCGCCGTTGACGCTCCGTGCGGCGCGCGGATACCTTCGCGACCTTCGACGATGTCTCGTATCCCCACCACAGCGTCGGTCGCGCTCCTCGGTGTCCTCGCGGCTTCATCCGCGCAGGCCGACCCGATGGACCTCGCCCTGAATCGTCTGAGCTTCTTCAACAACACGCCGTGGTCGGGGGCGGGGTGAGCTACGACCCTGCGCGTTGGCAGTTTCGCGGGGGCTGCGGCCTCGCCGGCACCGCCACCGCGGGGGCGGGAGGCGGGCAGGCGTTCGCGCAGTGCCTCCCTGACAACCAGCTGTGGGCGAACCTCGTCAACGAGCTCGGCGGCGCGTTCGCGCCGTCGACCTCGACCCCGGCGATGACGCTCGGGCTCGCGGGCGTGTACGTCGGCTACGAGCTGGGCGTGACCAACCTCAACCGCCACTCCGAGTACTGGACCCGGGGCTCCGAGGGCTCCGCCACGAGCAACGTGGGCAGCGGCACGAGCTCGATTCGTGACCGCGGCGACGCGGCGGCGATCATCTCCCGCTTGCACGTGCGCAAGGGGCTGCCCTTCGGCTTCGAGCTCGGCACGCAGGCGAGCTACATGCACTCGTCGTCGATCTGGGCCATCGGCCTCGACCTGCGGTGGTCGCCCTTCGAGGGGTTTCGCCGCGGCGTCGGGTACATCCCCGACCTCGCGATTCGCGGGGCGGTGAACACGCTGGTCGGGCAGGCGCAGCTCAACCTCACCGTGGTCGACGTCGACGTGACCCTCTCGAAGCGCTTCACCGTCGGCGGATCGGTGCGCATCACGCCGGTGCTCGGCGCGCAGATGCTGTTCATCTTCGGCGACAGCGGCGTCATCGACCTCACGCCCACGCGCAGCGCGTACGCCGAGTGCCCGAGGCAGCAGATTCGGTACGTCGCCGACTCGAGCTCGCCGAGCATGCTCGCGGGGCAGCTCCAGTGCGGCGCCGGGGGCACGCTGCCGACGGCGGGCGGCCAGGCGATCCCCGGAGAGCTCAACGACACCCGCAACAACGGCGTCTTCGCGCCCATGCGCATCCGGCGGGTGCGCGGCTTCTTCGGCCTGCAGGTGCAGTGGCAGATCCTCACCTTCGGCGTTCAGGTCTCGGCCGACCTCACGGAGCCAGCGTTCATCTCCACGCCCTCGTCCGACGCGGGGCGGCCGCTCACGACGGGCGCCGCGGGCGGCGCGATTCAGCGCGCGCCGCTGCAGCTGGCTGACTACGGCCAGTGGACCTCGAACTTCTCGGTGGGCTTGACCTTCCGCTGAGCGCGGCGGCGGCGCGCCCCCCAAGGGAGGGGAGGGAGCGCCGCCCGCGAGGTCTCAGAGGGTGCAGGTGACCGACGCGATGCCGTCGGACGCGCTCGTGTGGTAGTCGAGGCGCTGGTTGTACCAGGTGCCGTCACTCCAGTCGCACCAGTGCCACACGGTCTCGTCGTAGCTCGTGCACCCGAAGAGCCTGCCCAGGGGGGCCGCCACGCTGCGCGTGGCCGTGGTGCTGCGCACGTACGCGCGGTACCCGAGCTGCATGCACCACGCGTTGTAGTTGTTGCCCGAGTGCGTGTACGGGATGCCGCCGGTGACGGTGCCGTAGCGGATCTCGGGGTTCACGCAGGTCACCTGCGAGCCGCTGGCGGTGACCGACAGGCAGCGCGTGTACTGACCGCGCGTGCCCATCTGCAGCGTCCAGTCCGTCGAGAAGCCTCCCGCCATCACGCAGGCGCTGTCGCGGCAGATCTGCCCCGCCCCGCACGCGCTTCCGCAGGCGCCGCAGTGCGCGCTCGAGGTCTGGAGGTTGGTCTCGCAGCCGTTCGCGTCGTTCCCGTCGCAGCTCGCGAAGCCCGCGTTGCAGGCGCCGAAGCCGCACGCGCCGTCTCGGCACACCGCGGTGCCGTTCGACACGTTGCACACCGACCCGCAGGCGCCGCAGTTGTTGATGTCGGTGCCCACCGCGACCTCGCAGCCGTCGACGGCGTTGCGGTTGCAGTCGGCGAACCCGGGCGCGCACACGCCGGGCACGCACACGCCGCTCGCGCAGGCGCGCAAGGTGTTGGGCACCAGCGGGCACGCGCGACCGCAGCCGCCGCAGTGGTTGGGGTCGAAGGAGGTGCTCGTGCAGCCGCCTCCGCACGAGGTCTGCCCCGAGGGGCACTGCTCGACGCACGCGCCGCCGAGGCACAGCTGGCCCGACGCGCACGCGCGGCCGCACGCGCCGCAGTTCGCCGGGTCGCTCAAGGTGTTGACCTCGCACCCGTCGGTCGCGGAGAGGTTGCAGTCGGAGTAGCCGGCGGAGCACGTCCCGATGCGGCAGGCGCCGGCCTCGCACGACGCGCTGGCGTTGGCGACGTTGCACGAGCGGCCGCAGCCGCCGCAGTGGAGCACGGTGCCGAGGGAGGCCTCACACCCGTTCGCCGCGTCGCCGTCGCAGTCGCCGAAGCCCGACATGCACGCGCTGCCGCAGGCGCCCGCGGCGCAGTACCGCGTGGCGTTCGTCGGCGTCGGGCACGCCATGCCGCAGCCGCCGCACGCGTCGGGGTCGGTCATCGTCGCCCGGCACACGCCCTCGCACGCGGTCTGACCCGCGGGACACACCGTCTGGCACGACCCCGCGGAGCAGCTCTGCCCCGCGGCGCACTGGTTCCCGCAGGCGCCGCAGTGCCTGGGGTCGCTGCGGGTGTCGACGCAGGCGCCGCCACAGATCGTCGAGAGCTCCGGGCACGACGGCGGCGTGTCTGCCGTGGACGGGGCGTCGGCGGGGGGCGCGTCGGGGCCGACCTGCACATCGAGGGCGACCTGCACGTCGGGCGCGGCCTGCACGTCGGGGGTCGTCGGTTGATCGTCCCCGACGACATCCGGCGAGGCGACGACGTCGGGGAGGGGCGACGCGTCCATCGTCGCGAGGGCGTCGTCGCCCTGAACGTCGGCGGCCGCGTCGGGGGTCGGCGGGTTGACGCCGGTCGCGGCGGGCGTGCCGCACGCGCCGAGCGCGAGGGAGGCCGCGAGAAGCCAATGAAAGGGGTCGTTGAAACGCATGGCGGATCTTTATGCGTAGTGGGTGGCCCCGTCACGCTCTCGCCGGCCTGGATCGACACGTCCAGGCGCCGTCTGGGGCTACGATGGACGTGAGCGCCCCCTCGACGAGACTCTACGAGGCGATCCCATGATCTTCGCCCCCTTCGACCGCTTGTCCCCGCACGCCTCGGCCGTCATCGCAGACGTCGTGTGCGGCGCCCTGCTCGCCCTGTGGGTCGTGGCGTTGGTGGCTCGCGCGGTTCGGGGGCTGGCGCGGGGGAGGGAGGCCGCGGCGAACCTGGCCACGCGCCTGCGACCCGGGGTGATCACCGTTCACGGCCGCGCGCAGCTCGAGCCGGGCGCCGACGGCTCGCCGGTGTTGCTCTCGATTCATCAGGTCGGCGAGGCTCGCCGCGGCCGCGAGGGCAGCTACGTCGTGTGGCGTGAGGTGCGCCGCGAGACCCGCGCGCGCCCGTTCTACCTCTCGCTGCCCGGAGGCGACCGCCTGCGCGTCGAGCCTGACGCCGAGCGGCTCCAGCTCGTCGACGAGCTCACGGTGTCGCAGCGGGCGCCTGGCGCCAGCGAGCGAAGCCGCGCGGTCAGCGTCGACCCCGGGCAGGAGGTCTACGTGCGCGGCGAGGTGCAGCGCGCGGTGGACCCGCACGGCGAGCGGCAGGGCTACCGCGACGTCGGCGCGCCCTCGCTGGTGATGCGCCCCGGTCCTGAGGGGCTGCTGATCTCGTCGCGCCCGGTCGATCACCTGCACCGCCGACGCGCGGCCTTTGACCTGACCTTCGCGGCGCTGGGGCTGACGATCCTGAGCGTCTGTCAGCTCCTGGTGTTCGACGAGTATCGCGCGCTGCGCACCCGCGGCACGCCGGTGCAGGCCGTCGTCACGGGGCTCTCGCAGTACACCACGCACAACAAGTCGGGCTCCCAGCGTCACTTCGTGATCATGGCGCAGCTCGACGACGGCACCGCCGTCCGCGATGAGGTGTCGAGGGCCGCGTGGACCGCTGCGTCGCGGAGCGTCACGGTGCCCTTCACCATCGCGCGCGGCGGGCGCGCGGCGCAGGTCGGCGTGGGAGAGGTCGGGATCTTTCAGCAGCACGCCGTCGCCGCGGTCTTCTCGGTCGCGGCGCTCTTCGTCGTGTACTTCGGTCTCGCTTCGAACCGGCGGTCGTGGTTCGAGCGACGGCGGCTCGTCGAGACTGAACCGGGCACGCTCTAGTCCCTTTCCACAGGGGACGTGAAGGGTTCAGCGTGATGGAGTGTTGCCGACAGGCGCGGCAGCGCCGGATGACTGGGGGCGAGGTCACGCGGGCCTCCGAGGATGGCTCTCCTCGAACCCGTCACCTCCCCGGTGAAAACGAACGAGCGCCAACCCGAACGCCTCCCGTCACCGCGCTGCGTCGTGGTGCCTCGACGGGCATCCAGCGCGGCCCCCGCGCCTGGCGACGCGGGCGCAGTTCGGTCCGACGTTCAGGACGTCGCTCTGGCGACGCTCAGCGCCCGAAGGCGAGGGCGAGGTCTGCCGCGACGCCGATCGCGACGAGCAGCCACAGCGCGATCGCGATGCCCCAGCGGAGCTTGAAGCGCTTCGACTGCGCGGCCATCTCCTCGCGGAGCTTCGACTCCTGCGCCTGCCAGCTCGCGTCGCGCTGCGCCATCGAGAGCCTCGCCTGGTCGAGGTGGTACGCGCCCTCTTGACGCACCCGCTCCAGCTCCTGCGCCGCGGCGAGGCGCTGCGACTCCGCCGACGCGCGCGCGTCGAGGGACTGGGCCGTCAGCTGCTCGACGCGAGCCCTGGCCTCGTTGAGCGACGCCTCCAGGGCCTCGGCCCGCGCGTTCGCCTGCTGAAGCTCCTGGCCCATGCGCGCAGACTCGGCGGCCGCCCGGGCCTCCCTCGCCTTGCGCTCGCGCTCCTCTTGCGCACGCCGCGCCGAGGCGGCCTCGAGCTGCGCCTCACGCTCCTTGCGCTCGCGCTCCTGGAGCTCCCACGCCTGCCACTGCGCGCGCTCGGCCTCGGCGCGCTCGGCCTCGGCGCGCTGCGCGATCACCACCTCGCGCATCGTGCTCGGCCCGTCGAGGAGCACCCACCAGGGCTCGACCCGCCCGCTCGCGCTCGCCGCGTGGGGCGAGAAGCCCAGCAGGGCACGCAGCGCGGGCGCGCGGGAGGCGAGCCCCTGGGGGAGCGCGAAGGCCTCGCGGTCGCCGCATGACGGGCACTCGGTGGTCTGCCGCCCGTTGTGGAGGAAGTGCACCGAGAGCACGGCGCGGCAGCGAGGGCAGAGCGGGGCGCCAGGCCCGACCCGCAACGCGACGCGGCTCTGCGGGGTCACGCGCTCGCTCGGGAGGTCGATGCAGGACTGCGTCGCGCCGACCTCGCCGAAGGGGTTCCAGGCGCCGAGGGGCGCGTTCTGACCGAGCAGGTCGGGGAACGAAAGGTCGACCACCGCGTGCGCGAGCTGAATCACCTCGTCCCACGTCGAGACGTCGATCGACGACGACTCGTTGCAGCGCGGGCAGGTGACGGCGCCGTCGATGGCCTCGGGGCGGGGGTGCATCGCCGAGCTGCAGCGCGGGCAGGGGAGCACCACCTCGACCCGCGCCCAGGGCCGGCCCGGCAGCGCGCAGGCCGAGGGGAGCCCGCGGAGCCCGAGCGCCTCGCCGCACGCACCGCACTGCGCGAGCCCCGTCGGCGCCACCGCGCCGCAATTGGGGCACACACGAATCTCGTTGCGCGTGTTGCCCTGAGCGGCCATCACCATGATCGGCGAAGGACGCTATCAGCACCCGCGGGGAACGCACAAAAGCCTTCAGCCTTCATCGATCCGCAGGCCGAGGGTGAAGCCGCCGGGGCGGAGGTCGAGGGTGGGCGAGACGAGCGACGAGCGCCGTCCGCTCGCGGGGGCGGCGCCCGCGTTGGGGTCGGGCGTCACGCGCGAGATCGCGTAGAACGACGCCGCGCCGACCACGACGCCCGCGAGGGCCGCCCAGGAGATTCTCGGCACCGCGTCGTCGCGGATCTCCCCATCGCGGAGCCCGTACGCGAGCATCACGCTCGCGGCGGGGACGAGGCCCAACACCGCGCCCATCGTGATGAAGCGCATCCCGCGTCCCTGGGGTCGCACGATGCCGCGCGTCGCGAGGGTGAGCCCGATGCCGGCGACCTCTCCCGCGAGGGCCCAGGGGCCGAGGTCGGGGCCGCAGCGCGTGATCCCGCACGCGAGGGCGCCGATGAGCGAACCCCCCACGCCGCCCACGGCGATGTACATCGCGTCGCCGGGCGTGGCGTCGGTGAGGTGCCCGATGAGCACGCCCAGCGCCAGCCCCGCGGTGGATCCGTAGAACGTGTTCAGACCCGCGATGGTGTCGCTCGAGGGGAACGACTCTCTCCGAGCCCACGCCGTGCCCGCGATGGTCCCGATGTACCCGAGCAGCAGGGTGCTGCCCGCGGTGAGCAGCCTGCCGCGCCGCGCGGGCCAGCGGCGGTCGATCGCGAAGGCGGCCGCGGGGAGGGTGGCCGCGAGGGCGCTCGGGAGGATCCAGAAGGTCTCGGGCTCCCCGTCGTCGGGGCGGCGCCCCGCGAGGAGGTTGATCGACGAGCCCAGGCGGAGACCGTAGGTGCTCGACAGGATCATCAGCGTCACCAGCTCGTCGGTGCGGTGAGGCTCCTCGACGCGGGCGTTCGCCCTCGGGAACCGGTACCGATCCTGCGCCTCGGCGGCGGGGGCGGCGGCGGTGAGGGCCAGCGTCGCGGCGAGGAGCGGCAGCCTCACGGGGAGAGTCGCCCGGTCGAGAGGAGGGCGGCGACGACCACCGCGAGGCCGACGCGGTACACCCCGAAGACCGTGAGTCCTCGGCGTTGGAGCCACGAGACCATCCACCGCGCCGAGACCCACGCCGACACCGTGGCGACGAGCAGGCCCACCAGGAGGTTCGCCGCGCCGTAGTCGCTGAGCATCGCCGCGCCGCCCTTGACCGTCTTGTAAGCCGCTGCGGCGCTGAGGGTTACGACGCCCAACAGGAACGAGAACTCCACCGCGGCGGCCATCGAGAGCCCGATCACCAGCCCCGCGACGATGGTGGCGAGGCTCCGCGAGGTGCCAGGCCACATGGCGACGCACTGCGCCAGCCCGATGGTCAGGGCGTCGCGGGTCGTGAGCGAGGCCAGGCCGCGCCCCTCGGTGCGCGCGCGCAGCCGGCGGTCGAGCCAGAGGATCACCGCGCCCCCGACGAACCACGCGAACACCACCGGCCAGAGCCCGAGGAGGTACGCCTCGATCTTCTTGTCGAAGAGCTTGCCGAGGATCGCCGCGGGGACGAACGCGGCGACGACGTTCAGCGCGAGGGCGCATCCCTCGGGGTCTCGGCCGAGCGCGCCGCGCACCATCCCCTCGATGCGCGCGCGGTAGAGCGCGAGCACGGCGACGATGGCGCCGGCCTGGATCGCGATGGCGAAGGCGTTCGCGGCCTCCCCCCGCATCCCCAGGGCGCGCTGGGTCAGCAGCAGGTGCGCGGTGGAGCTCACCGGGAGGAACTCCGTCAGGCCCTCGACCAATCCCAGGAGGACCGACTCCCAAAGTTGCATGAGGCCCGAGGTTGTACCACGCACCCGCGGCGGATCTTGTGCGGGTTCTTTCTCCCTCCGCGGCCCTGGGGCTACACCCGGGGGGACGCCATGCCCACGACGCTCCCACCTCCCGGCGACGACCGCACCCTCTACGTGATCGACCTCTCGGGGTACGTGTTTCGCGCGTACCACGGGGTCGGTCCGCTCTCCTCGTCGAAGGGCGAGCCCACCAACGCCACCTTCGGCGTGACGAACATGCTGAACAGCCTCGTGCGCAACCAGCGCCCGGCCTACCTGGCCGTCGCGATGGACAGCAAGGGGCCGACGTTTCGCCACGAGCGCTACCCCGCGTACAAGGCCAACCGCCCGCCGCCCCCGCCGGACCTCTCGCAGCAGATGGCGCGGTGCCGCGAGGTGGCGGAGGCCTACGCGATCCCGGTGTTTCAGCGCGAGGGCGTCGAGGCCGACGACCTCATCGCGTCGAGCGTGAAGCTCGCGAAGGCCGCCGGGCTCAAGGTGGTCGTCGCCACGGGCGACAAGGACCTGATGCAGCTCGTCGACGACGACGTGATGGTCTGGGACGCGATGCGCTCGCGGATCTTCGGCGTCGACGAGGTCAAGGAGAAGTGGGGCGTCGCGCCGGCGCTCGTGGGCGACCTCCTCGCGCTCATGGGCGACAGCAGCGACAACATCCCCGGCGTCGCGCACGTCGGCGAGAAGACCGCGGCGAAGCTCCTCGCGGAGTTCGGCTCCCTCGACGGGATCTACCGCTCCCTCGACAAGCTCAAGGGCAAGGTCAAGGAGAACCTCACGCTCCACGAGGCCGACGCGCGGCTGTCTCGGGAGCTCGTCGCGCTCAAAGACGACGTGCCCATGGCCTTCGACCTCGCGGCGCTCCGCTACGGCGGGTACGACCAGGGGCGCCTCAAGGCCCTCTTGCAGGAGCTCGAATTCACGCGCCTCGCCGACGCCGTGGGCGCCGCGAGCGCCGCGCCCGCCGCCGCCGCGCCGCCGCAGCCCGACGTGGTGCACGAGGCGATCCTCACCGAGGCGGCGCTCGACGCGGCCATCGCGGCGTGCCGCGCGAAGGGGTGGTTCGCGGTCGACACCGAGACCACCTCCCTCGACACGACCGAGGCGCTGCTCGTCGGCGTGAGCCTCTCGTGGGAGCCCCTGCGCGGCGTGTACATCCCCATCGAGCACCGGGTGATCGGCGACCCCCCGCAGCTCCCGAGGGCGCTGGTGCTCGACAAGCTCCGCCCGCTCCTCGCCGACGCCTCGGTGACCAAGGTCGGTCAGAACATCAAGTACGACGACGTGATCCTGCGCCGCGCGGGGTGCCCGTGAGCGGCTTCGTCTTCGACACGATGATCGCGAGCTACCTCATCGACCCCGAGCGCCCTCGCACAAGCTCGACGAGATCGCGAAGTCCGAGCTCGGCTACGAGATGATCCCGTACGAGGCCGTGACCAAGACCGGCAAGGGGCCGCAGCTCACCTTCGACCAGGTTGACATCGCGCGCGCCACCCGCTACGCCGCCGAGGACGCCGAGGTGGTCTGCCGCCTCGTCGAGCGACTGCGCCCCAAGGTCGAGGGAGGCGGCATGTGGGAGCTCATGCGCGACGTGGAGCTCCCCCTGGCGCAGATCCTCGGACGCATGGAGGAGGCGGGGGTGCTCCTCGACGTGGCGAAGCTCAAGAGCCTGTCGAACTCCGTCGGCAAGGACATCGCGCGGCTCGAGCGGGAGGCGCACGACCTCGCGGGCAAGCCCTTCAACATCAACTCGCCCAAGCAGCTCGAGGTGATCCTCTTCGACGACCTGAAGCTCCCGGTGGTGAAGCGCACCAAGACCGGGCGCTCCACCGACGCCGAGGTGCTCGAGGAGCTCTCGGACAAGCACGCGCTGCCCGCGAAGATCCTCGAGGTGCGGGGGCTCGTGAAGCTCCAGGGCACCTACCTCGACGCGCTGCCCCTGATGGTCGGCCGGGACGGTCGGATCCACACCAGCTACAACCAGGCCGTGGCGGCGACGGGGCGGCTCTCGTCGAGCAACCCCAACCTGCAGAACATCCCCATTCGCACGCCCATCGGCCGCGAGATTCGCGGGGCCTTCATCGCCCCCGAGGGCTTCGAGATCCTCGCGGCGGACTACTCGCAGATCGAGCTCCGGGTGCTCGCGCACCTCTCGCACGACCCGATCCTCGTCGACGCGTTTCAGCGCGGCGAGGACGTGCACGCGCGCACCGCGATGGAGGTCTTCAAGCTCCCGCGCGAGCAGATCACCCGCGAGATGCGCGCGCGGGCGAAGACCGTGAACTTCGCGGTGATCTACGGCCAGGGCGAGGGCTCGCTCTCGAAGCAGCTGGGCATCTCGAGGGAGGAGGCCGCGGCCTTCATCACGGGGTACTTCGAGACCTTCGCGACGCTCAAGCGCTACATGGAGAGCGAGGTCGAGCGGGCGAGGGCGGGGGAGGGCGTGCGCACGCTCCTCGGGCGACGGAGGTTCCTCCCCGACCTCGGGAGCTCCAACCGCGCGCTGCGCCTGGCCGCCGAGCGCATGGCGACGAACACGCCCATCCAGGGCACCTCGGCCGACATCATCAAGCTCGCGATGATCGCCGTCGACCGCAGGCTCCGCGAGTCGGGCTCCCGCGCGCGAATGCTGCTCACCGTGCACGACGAGCTGGTCTTCGAGGTGCCCGCCGAGGAGCGCGAGGCGCTGGCGGCGATGGTGCGCGAGACCATGGAGGGCGTGATGAAGCTCGACGTGCCGCTCGTGGTCGAGTGCGGGTGGGGCGCCGACTGGGGCGCCGCGCACTGAGTTTTCTCGACCGCGAACCCCGGGGTCCGCTAGAACCCGGCGCCTCCCACGATGGCTCGAACGAAGACCGCACCCACCGACGCCTCCGCGACCGCCGCCGCGACCGACCCCGCCGCCGCCTTCGCGTCCACCGAGAACCTCCGCGCCGCGCTGCCGCCCGAGCGGGTCGCGCCTCCGCCGGCCGAGCTTCGACCGCCGCTCGAGGCGGCGCGCTCGCTCGCCGCCGCGCTCGCCGACCCCGCGGTGCTCGACCGCTTCGCGCGGATCCCGCGCGACCTGTTCGACCCGGCGGGACTCTCCGCCTTCGGCAGCGCGATCGCGGCCTTCGAGCACGCGCGGTCCGAGCTCGAGGCCGCGATGAGCGCGCAGGGCGAGGTCACCCTCTCTGAGGAGCTGGCGGCCAACGCCCACGCCCTCCGGGGGCGGATGCTCAAGGTCGTGATCCACTACTTCGAGGACGACGAGCAGCTCGCGGGCGAGGTGCGCGGGCTCGGCCGCAAGAAGGGCCACGCCGCGCTCGCCGCGGACCTCCGCAAGCTCGCCGAGGTCTACGACGCGCAGCGCGCGGTGGTCGAGCGAGACCCGAAGTACTGGCGCGAGGGAGACGCCGACGAGGCCCGCGCCGTCGCGGCCTCGATCGAGGCCCTGCTCGACGCCGCCCGCGGCGAGGCCGAGAAGACCTGGGGCGAGGCGGTCGCCCGCGCGTGGTCGCTCCTGGCGTCGCTGCACGAAGACCTCGCCGCGACGGCGCGGTGGCTGTTTCGGGCGGAGGGCGGCGCCGAGCGCTTCGTACCCATGCCCGCCGCCCCGCGAAAGCGTGGCCCACGCGCCAAGGCCTCGGGCGACTCCCCGGCTTGACCGATCGTCCGTGCGGGGCGTAGAAGCCCCCGTCGGGCCGTCGCTCCCCTCCCTTTTGCCCCGCGCCTGTGCGGCGAGCATCCCTCGAGCGAGCTCGTCCTAGAATCACCGCGTGAGCGAAACGACGTCGAACGAGGCCGCGTCCCCCACCATCGCCGAGAGGCGATCGCCGATGGGTCGTCGCGTCGTCACCTTCGTCGCGGTGTCCCTCGTGCTGGCCCTGATCGTCCGTGACGGCGCGGTGATCCAGGCGTCGGTCTTCGACGTGCCCGACGTCCCGCTGGCCGATCGCGACTGCGACGCGGGCATCGCTCGCCTCCAAGCGGCCTACACCCCCCTGTGGGCGAACCTCCGAGACGGCGTCGACGCGCCCTCCCTAGGGCGCCTCGACCTTGAGCTCCGCGCGCTCCGAGCGCGCTGCCTCCGAGAGGGCGACACGGCCCTCACCCGCTTCAAGCGCGTAGAGCGCTGGCGTTACCGCGCCGAGAACCAGGCGCGACTCTGGCACGACACCCTTCATCCAGACCCCCCTGGCGCCGAGCGCGCCGCGGCGTCCACCGGTGCGAACCCATGACCGAGATCCCCGCCTTCGCCACCCTTCAGCTCCGTGAGGGCCTCCAGCGCGCCCTCGACGAGGCCGGCTACACCCACCCCACGGGCGTGCAGCACGCCGTGTTCCCCCACGTCGCCGAGGGCCGCGACGTGCTGGTGCAGAGCCGCACCGGCAGCGGCAAGACCGCCGCCTTCGCGATCCCGCTCATCGAGCGGGTGATCCGCCCCGACGCGCACGTGCAGGTGCTCGCGCTGTGCCCCACCCGCGAGCTGGCCCTCCAGGTCGCGACGGAGTTCGAGCGCCTCGGGCGGCACGTCGGCATCAAGGTCGCGGCCATCTACGGCGGCGCGGGGATGCCCGCGCAGATCAAGGCCATCGAAGACGGCGCGCAGGTGATCGTGGGCACGCCGGGCCGGGTGCTCGACCACCTCCGGCGCCGCACGCTGAACCCCAGCGGGCTCAGGGCCTTCGTGCTCGACGAGGGCGACGAGATGCTCTCCATGGGCTTCGCCGAGGAGCTCAACGCGATCATCGAGCAGCTCCCGAAGAACCGTCAGGGGATCATCCTGTCGGCGACGATGCCCGACTCGATTCAGCGCATCGCGCAGCGTCACCTGAAGAACCCGGAGTTCATCGCGCTGTCATCCGACAGCATCGCGCCCTCCGAGCTGACGCACCTCGCGTACTTCAGCGCGGCCGGCCCCAGCGTGCAGAACCTCGCGCGGGTCATCGAGCTCGAGAAGCCCGACGCGGCCATCGTCTTCTGCAACACGAAGGCCGAGACCGAGCAGGTCGCCCGCGGTCTGCGCGACCTGGGGTACATGGCCGAGCACCTCAACGGCGACCTCGCCCAGGGCGACCGCGAGCGCGTGCTCGAGGGTCTGCGCGAGGAGCGGGTGAAGTTCCTGGTCGCGACCGACGTGGCCGCGCGCGGCATCGACGTGCCGCACCTGAGCCACGTGATCCACTTCGGCTTCCCGGAGCAGCCCGAGAACTACGTCCACCGCTCGGGGCGCACCGGCCGCGCCGGCCGCAGGGGATGCGCGGTGTCGCTCGTGGGGCCGCACGACGTGGGCAACCTGTACTTCCTGCGGCTGACCTACGGGATTCGCCCCATCGAGCGAAACCTCCCGTCGGAGCGGGAGCTGGTGGCGCAGCGCGAAGAGGCCCGCCTGGCCGCCGTCGTCCGCGTGGCCGAGCGGGGCGTGAGCGAAGAGGCTCGCAACCTCGCCCGCCGCCTGCTCACCACCGAGGACCCCGAGGGCGTCGTGGCCTCGCTCCTCGCGCGCTTCTTCTTCGAAGAGGCCAACGCGCCCGCCGAGAGCAAGGCGCCGCCGCGCGCGGAGCGTCCGCGCGTCGAGCGCCCCCGGCCGCCGCGCCGCGCCCCCCGAGGTCCCCGAGCGCGCCGCCGCGCCCGAGGCCCCGGTCGCCGGCGAGCCCGCCGCGAACCCCTCGGGCGATGACCGCCCGCGCCGCGAGCGCGCCGAGCGCCCGCGCCGCGAGCGCGACCTCCCCCCCGCGACCGAAGCCGCTGCGCCGCAGCACGATGGCGCGCCCATCGAGGCCAGGGCGAAGGGGGACATCCGCCTCGCCGTGGGTCGCCGCGAGGGCGTTCGCCCGGGTGACGTGCTGCGCTTCCTCTGCGAGGTGGGCGGCGTGGCCCGCGCCGACATCGGCCGCATCAACGTGCGCGAGCGCTCGACCTTCGTGAGCGTGCCGGCCGACGACATCGACGAGGTGCTGCTGCGCCTCGCCGACGCGCAGTTCAACGACGTGCCGGTGGAGGCCGCCCGGCCCCGTCCGCGCGCGCCCGAGGGCGTCGAGGGCGAGGCCCCGGCCGCCGAGGCTCCGTCGGCGTAGTCGCGGGACGAGCATGTCGCGTCGACTCAAGCTCGCTTCGGTGGCGGGGCTCTGCTTCGCCGCCAGCGCGCTGACCGCCCTGCGCGTCGGTCGCGCAGACCCACCCGAGGAGGCGCCGAGGCTCAGCCTCGCAGAGTGCCTCGCGCGGTCGGAGCGCGCGTACCCCGGCCTGCGCGCTGCGCGGCACAAGATCCTCGCGGCGGAGGCGCAGCTCGACGAGGCGTGGGCCGCGCCCTTCTTTCCGATCAACGGCTCGGGTCTGTTCTCGATCGCGCCGACGGCCCGCGGCAACCCCACGTTCTCGCCCGACGCCTTCGGGCAGAACCCGTTCGCGAACGAGACCGGCTACATCGCGCGTCTGACCGCGGAGACGGGCGTGCCGATCTCCCCCTGGTCGTGGTGGCGCATCGGCCGCGTGCGGGACGCGGCGCGCGCGGGCATCCGCGTCTCGCACGAGGAGATGACGAAGGCGCGCATCGAGCTCCGCGCCAACGTCCGCCGGGCGTACTGGGGCCTGCAGCTCTCGCGCGACCTGCTGTACCTCCTCGACCGCTCGACGAACTACCTCAACGACGCCGAGCGCTACGCGCGCGAGGGCGGCGGCGACGGCGGGGTCGACACGCTCGCCAACGACATGCGGCAGATCCGGGTGTACCGCGCCGAGATCCGCGCGCGGCGCAGCGAGGCGACGCGGGGCGAGCGCGTGGCGAAGGCGACGCTCGGGCTGCTCACCGGCGTAGGCGACCGCATCGAGATCCCCGACGTGCCGCTGTGCCCGCTCGAGGCGCACCTCCGCCCGCTCACGACCTACCTCACCCGCGCGCGGCTCAACCGCCCCGAGGTCGAGATGCTGCGGCAGGGCGTGGCGGCGCGCCGCGCCGCGGTCGACATCCAGCGCGGCGCGTTCTTGCCCGACATCGCCCTCGCGCTCACCGCGTCGTGGTCGGCGGCGCCGACCATCGCCGACCAGCCCAACCCCTTCGCCGCCGGCAACGCGAATTTCGGCTGGTGGGGCGGCGCGATCGTGATGCGGTGGAACCTGGAGCCGGTCACGAACATGTTCCGCGTTCGCCGCCTGTCCGAGGAGCTGCTGATGACCGAGGAGCAGCAGCGCCTCGCGCTCGGCGGCATCGCCCTCGAGGTGACCGACGCGTACGAGCGCACCCGCGAGGCGGCCGAGCGCGAGGACGCCTGGGGCGAGAGCGAGGCGGCCGCCGAGGAGTGGCTCAGCGCCGTGCTCCAGGAGTACCAGAGCGGGAGCGGAGAGCTCCAGCAGGTGATCTCTCCGCTGCGGCAGTTCCTGACCGCCCGCGCGAGCCACATCCAGGCGACGCACGACCTCAACGTGGCGCTGTTGAACCTCACGGTGACCACCGGGCAGGAGGAGTTCGACGCGAGGCCGTCGCCGCGGTGCGCGCAGCAGGTCGCGGCCGCGGCCGCGGCGGCCGACGCGTCGAGCGCCGCCACGCCGGACGCGAGCGCCGAAGAAGACGACGAGCTCGCGCGAATTCTCCGCGAGGCGCAGGCCGGAGGCGGGGCCGACGCGGGCGTCGACGGCGGCGCGTTGAATCCCACTGCCCCATCGGGACGTCCGTAGCCCCGTGTTCGAGGTGAAGCGATGATGATGTTGCGACGAATGGCCCTGGCCGCCCTGCTCACCGTGACCTCCGCGGGCGCGGCGCACGCGCAGCGGGGGGGGCCGAGGGAGTTCGTGGTCCTCAGGCACCGGGCGGTGACGCAGCTGCTCAGCCAGCGCCCCGACGCGGGCACGCCCGCGCGTGCGGCGAGGGACCGCGCGGTGGCGAACGTGCTCAACGGCATGCTCGACATCGACGAGCTGGCGCGCCGGGCCCTCGAGCCCTACTGGGCGCAGCAGAGCGCCGCAGATCAGACCGAGTTCACCTCGCTCCTGCGCCAGCTCATCGAGCGCAACTACCGCGACAACCTCGACGGCACCCTGGGGTGGACCATTCGCTGGGACGACGCCGTGATGGACGACGCGGGCACCTCGGCGTCGGTGCGCTCGGTGGCGCAGCCGTCGAACGCCCGCGAGCGCCCGGTCACCATCGTCTACCGGCTCCAGCGCAGGGGGAGCGGATGGATCGTCTACGACATCGTGACCAACAACGCCTCGCTGGTGCAGAGCTACCACGACGCCTACACGCGAATCATCCGCGACCCGTCGAAGGGCTTTCCCGAGCTGTTGCGGCGGCTGCGGCGCCGGGTCGCGCAGCCTGATACGCCCGCGTCGACGACGCGTTGACACGCTTCGCCGCAGGGGCATAGGGTTCGCTCCGCGTCGTCGGCACGCACCCTCGTTCCGCGGGGCGCCTTCGACCCCGGAGCCCGATGCGTCTCTACAAGGAAAAGATCCCAGTCATCGCGATGGACATCGTTCGGGTGCTCATCGCCGAGAACGACATCGAGGCGGAGGACCCTCGCGAGGTCGAGGCGGACATCGAGGCGATCCTCAAGGAGTACCTCCGCCTCGAGCGCGAGATCACCGAGAAGGCCAAAGACCGCGTCGAGGCGGTGGGCGGCGACCGCAGCGCGATCACCAAGTACAAGAAGCTCATCGCCGAGCAGCGCAACATCGGCCTCGGCGGCGAGGCGATCTCGTACATCCTCGACCAGCTGATCGCGATCCTCATGCGCTCGCCGCACGTCGACGAGATCTTCTCCGAAGACGCCGACATCCGTCGCAAGGCCCGCAAGGTGCTCGAGCGGCACATGGCCGCCGAGGAGGAGCTCGACCGCGAGGTCCGCGACAAGATCAAGAATTTCGAAGAGGGCACGAAGACCTGGGAGGTCGAGTACGCCCGAATGATGGAGCAGGTGAAGCGCAAGCGCGGCGTGAGCTGAGCGCGAGCGTCCCCTAATCCCCCGACGGAGCACCGAGACCGCGATATGTGGATCCCCAAGGTCGAAGAGAAGAAGCACTTCTGTCACAAGTGCAAGAACGAGCTGGTCTTCGAGGTGAAGATGCAGCGCCGCGACAACTGCCCGCACTGCGGCGCCGACCTCCAGGTCTGCAAGAACTGCGAGTATTGGGACCCCGGCGCGCACAACCAGTGCCGCGAGAAGATCACCGAGTTCATCCCTGATCGTGAGCAGGCGAACTTCTGCACCTTCTTTCTGTTCAAGAACGGCGAGCCGGGCACCAACCAACCAGAGCTGAACGCCAAGGCGAAGCTCGCGGCGCTCTTCGCGCCCAAGAAGTGAAGGGGTAGGGCATGAAGGTCCTCGTTACTGGCGGAGCCGGATTCATCGGCGGCCACCTGGTCGACGCGCTGCTCGCGCAGGGCGCGTCGGTGCGGGTGATCGACAATTTCTCGACCGGCCGCCGCTCCAACCTCGAGCGCAACCTCTCGCGCATCGAGCTCGTCGAGGGCGACATCGCCGACCCCGAGGCCTGCGCCCGCGCGATGCACGGCCGCGAGGTGGTCTTTCACGAGGCCGCCATCCCCAGCGTCGCGAGGAGCGTGCGCGACCCCGTGGCGTCGAACCACGCGAACGTGAGCGGCACCGTGCAGGTGCTCGACCAGGCGCGCCGCGCCGGCGTGCGTAAGCTGGTCTACGCCGCCAGCAGCAGCGCCTACGGCGACACGCCGACGCTGCCCAAGGTCGAGACCATGACCCCCGCGCCGCTCTCGCCCTACGCGGTGAGCAAGCTCACGGGCGAGCACTACGTGACGGTGTTCGGGCGGCTCTACGGCTTCGAGACCGTGTCGCTCCGGTACTTCAACGTGTTCGGCCCGCGGCAGGATCCGGCGAGCGAGTACGCCGCGGTGATCCCGAAGTTCGTCACGATGATCTTGAACGGCGAGTCGCCCACGGTGAACGGCGACGGCGAGCAGACCCGCGATTTCTGCTTCATCGAGAACACCGTGTCGGCGAACCTCCTCGCGGCGAAGGCCACCACCCGCGGCGAGGTCGTCAACGTCGCCTGCGGCGTGCGCATCTCGCTCAACGAGCTTCTCCGAAGGATCAACTCGTTCCTCGGCACCGACATCAAGGCCGTGTACGGCCCCGGTCGCCCCGGCGACGTGCGCGACTCGCTCGCCGACATCTCCGCGGCGCAGAAGCTCCTGGGCTACGAGGTGCGCTACGACGTGCAGGCGGGCCTCGAGAAGACCATCCGCTGGTTTCAGGCGCAGCAGCGCTAGAAGAAAGGTCGCGATCGCGTGCGGAGCATGACGGGGTTCGGCGTCGGTGAGGCGTCCCTCGGCGCGGGCCGCGTGTGCATCGAGGCCCGCTCGGTCAACCACCGATTCCTCGAGGTTCGCGTGCGGCTGCCCCGCGAGCTCTCCGACCAGTCGGTCTTCGTCGAGCAGCTGCTGCGCAAGAAGCTCTCCCGAGGCCGGGTCGACGTCACGGTGCACTGGGAGGGTGGTCACGGCGGCATCGCCCTCGATCGGCAGCGCGCCCACGCCGCCATCCGCGCGCTTCGCGAGCTGTCGCGCGAGCTCGGCTCGACCGAGGAGGTGCCGCTGTCGCTCCTCGCGTCGGTCCCCGACCTCTTCGTGCCCGCCGCGGACGTCGATCGCGGCGCGCTTCGCGAGGCCCTCACCGCGGCCGCCGAGCGGTGCGGCGACGCGCTCACCGAGATGCGCGCGCGCGAGGGCGCGCTCCTCGCCGCCGAGCTCACCCAGCGGGTCGAGACGGTGCGCGCGCACATGCAGACCCTCGGCGAGGTCACCGTCGACGCCGGCCAGCGGCATCGCGAGCGGGTGCGAGAGCGCGTGCAGCGCATCGTTCAAGACTCCCACGGCCGCGTCGACGGAGGACGCATCGAGCAGGAGCTCGCCCTCCTCGCCGAGCACGCGGACGTCTCCGAAGAGCTCACCCGCCTCGGGCTGCACGCCGAGCAGTTCGCGGCGCTCCTCGCGCTCACCGAGCCCGTCGGGCGCCGCCTCGACTTCGTGCTCCAGGAGATGTGCCGCGAGTCGAACACCCTGGGATCCAAGGCGATCGACGCGGAGGTCACCCGTTGGGTCGTCGAGCTCAAGGCAGAGCTTGAACGGATGCGGGAGCAGGTCCAGAACGTGGAGTAACGCCTTCGTGAGATCTACTGAACCCAATGATTTCGTTGCGCTTATTCTGACCTCGCCCTCGGGGGCGGGGAAGACCACGCTGGTGCGCAGGCTGCTCGAGGCGATGCCCGAACTCGCGCTGAGCGTCACGTACACCACCCGCGCGCCGAGGGTGAACGAGGTCGACGGGCGCGACTACCACTTCGTCGATCGCGCTCGCTTCGAGGCGATGATCGGCGATGGGGTCTTCGCCGAGTGGGCCGAGGTGCACGGCAACCACTACGGCACCTCCATGGCGCGGGTCGACGAGGCGAGGCGCGAGAGCGCGGGGTTGATCTTCGTGATCGACCACCAGGGCGCCCGGCAGATCAAGGCGCGCATCCCCGAGGCGGTGGGGGTGTTCGTGCTCCCGCCGTCGCTCCAGGAGCTCGAGGCGCGGCTGCGCCGCCGCGGCACCGACGACGAGGCGACGATTCGCCGCAGGCTCGCCAACGCGACCGGCGAGCTGATGCACTACGGCCTCTTCGACCACGTGGTGGTCAACGACGACCTCGACCTCGCGACGCAGGACCTGGTGTCGATCGTGCGCGCCGAGCGCGCGCGGCGCTGGAGGAGGGCTCAGAGCGTCGAGCGGGTGCTTCGCGGCGGCGTGGTCACGCGCTGATCAGAACGTGACGCGCTCGGCGTCGTCGGAGGGCTCCGCGGGCCGCGCCTCGACCTCGGACTCGTTGCGCGTGAACTGGTAGTACAGCACCGCCCCCTCGCCGAGGGCCTTCAACGCCACGCCCGTGGTGGCCGCGGAGAGCACCGGGCCCGCCCAGGGGACGATGCGCATGGCCCGCGTCGCCTGACCCAGCGCGAACTCACCGGCGCCTAGAATCGCGGCGGCGGCGGCCTGCTCGACGGGCGACGCCTCGACCTCGTAGATCGCCTGAACGTCCCTCAGCACCTTGAGGCCCACCGCGGCGAGCGCGGGGGCGGCGAAGCGAAACGGGAGCAGGCCCAGGGCGCTGCCCAGGATGGCCGACTGATTGATCGCCCGACGGCTGTTCTCTCGACGTCCCACGCAGACTCCGTTAGCCGTCCAGGGTCGGTGCTGTCAATCGCCTCCCTCGCGGGCGGCCCGCGCGCGGCGGCGCTCGGCCTCGATGATGGGCAGCATCGCCCGCTGCGCCTCGGGCTCGTCGATCACCACGACCTCGTCGAAGACTGAAGGGCCGGCCGCGTCGACGAACCACCGGGAGGCGTCGCTCGCGCGCACCACCGAGCGGCTGCGGCCGGGCAGCGCGCAGGCGAACGACTTGAGC
This sequence comes from Polyangiales bacterium, assembly GCA_041389885.1. Classification (GTDB taxonomy): domain Bacteria; phylum Myxococcota_A; class Polyangia; order Polyangiales; genus JAWKRB01. Next base: position 29,098 of record JAWKRB010000026.1, read on the forward strand.
CGCAGGCCCCTCGCGGCGTCGAGGATGTGCGCGGCCACCCGCGCGGCGACCTCTGGCGAGAACAAAGCGCCGGGGCCTTCGCCCACGAGCAGCACCTTCTCAAAGGGCAGCCTCCCTCGGCCGAGCAGCATCGTGAGCTCCCCCTCCGCGCCCACGCAGCGGCCCGACTGGAGCAGGGCGGAGAGGGCGCCGCAGAGCCTCCAGTCGAGGAGCCCGGCGGCGCCGCGGAGCGGGCGCTCGTCTTCGAAGAAGGGGAGAAAGACGGCCTCGAGCCTCAGCTGGTCGATGCGCGCGAGGTCCAGGGGCACGAAGCGCAGGTCCATCGCCTCGGCCTGCTAGCGTTGGAGCCGGCCGAGTCGCACGGCGACGCGCTCGACGAGGCCGTTCACGAAGGCCGAAGAGTCTTCGCTCCCGAAGAGCTTCGCCAGCTCGATCGCCTCGTTGATCACCACCTCGGCGGGCACCTCGCCCCGGCGCAGCTCCCAGGTCGCGATGCGCAGGATGCTCCGGTCGACGCGGGACATCCGCTCGACGCGCCACTTCGTCTGGGCGGCGCGCAGCGCGTCGTCGAGCTCCCCTCGCGCCTCGCAGACGCCGCGCACGAGCTCGTCGGCGTACGCGCGCCCCTCCGCCCGCGTGACCTCGTCGACGTGCTCCCAGTAGGCGCGGATCTGCGCCTCCCCCTCGTCCGCGCTGAAGGTCGGCGAGTCGAGGCCGTACAGCATCTGCAGCGCGGCCTCACGCGAGAGCCGGCGGGCGCCGGGCTCGGTCGGTCGCGGCGAGGCGCTACGCGCGCGTCGCGGGTCCATATGCCTCCAGCGCCTTCTGCAGGGAGCACATCTCGATGGCCGTCACCGCGGCCTCCCAGCCCTTGTTCCCGGCCTTGGTGCCCGCGCGCTCGATCGCCTGCTCGATGGTGTCGGTCGTGAGCACGCCGAAGGCCACGGGGACGCCCGAGTCGAGGGAGACCGAGGCGAGGCCCTTGCTGACCTCCGCGGCGACGTAGTCGAAATGCGGCGTCGACCCACGAATCACGGCGCCGAGCGCCACCACCGCGTCGAAGCGCCCGCCGCGCACCAGCGCGCGGCACGCGAGGGGCAGCTCCCACGCGCCGGGCGCGCGCACGATCACCGCCTCGGCGGCGCCGTGGCGACGGAGGCAATCGACGGCGCCCTCGACGAGGCGGTCGACGATGAAGTGGTTGAATCGGCTGGCGAGGATCGCGACCCGAAGGCCACTCGCGATCAGGTCGCCTTCGATAACCGACGTGCGAAAGGTCTCGTCGCTCATGGCGCGGCGGTTCCTAGTACCTCATGGGCGAAAACACAACGCCGTCATGCGCCCGGCCAACGCCCGTCAGGCTTGCCCGAGAGCGCCACCATGTCCACCACCTCGAGGCCGTAGCCCGCGAGGCCGACGAGGCGCCGGGGGTTGTTGGTCATCAGCCGCAGCTTGCGCACGCCGAGGTCCACGAGGAGCTGCGCGCCCAGGCCGTGCTCCCGCTGGGCGGGGGAGCCCGCGCCCGCGAGGTCGTGGCTGCGAGGCGCGGTGCCGGTGGCCAGGCACGCGAGGTCGGCGGTCAGGTCGATGCGCCGCGGGGGCACGTACACCACGACGCCGCAGCCCTCGCGCTCGATGCGCCGCATGGCCTCAAAGAGGTAGGTCCCCCCGCCGACGGTGGGCGCGCCGTCGCTGCTCCGCGCGGGCGCGAAGAGGTCGGCGAACATCGCGCCGGGGTGCATCCGTACGAGAGTGGGCTCGTCGGGGGTCGGCGAGCCGAGCACCAGGGCGAGAAACTGCCGCCCCGACTCGACGTTGGCCTCGTACACGTGGGCCTGCCAGGTCGCGCTGAAGCCCGAGGGCTCGAAGGCCGACGAGGCCACCCGGCGCAGGAGCCGGTCGCTCTTGAGCCGCGTTTGAATGAGGTCCTCGACGGTGACGAGGGGAGGTCGTGGGCCTCGGAGAACTGCAGCAGGTCGGTCATGCGGGCCATGGAGCCGTCGTCGTTCATGATCTCGCAGATCACGCCCGCGGGGCTCAGGCCGGCCATCTGCGCGAGGTCGATGCTGCCCTCGGTCTGTCCGGTGCGCTGCAGCACGCCGCCGGGGCGCGCGCGGAGCGGAAACACATGCCCCGGAGACACCAGGTCGTCGGGCTTCGCGTCGGGCGAGACGGCGACGCGGATGGTGTGCGCGCGGTCGGCCGCGGAGATTCCGGTCGAGACGCCCTCGCGGGCCTCGATGCTGACGGTGAACGCGGTGCCGAGGGAGGCGCGGTTCTTCTCGACCATCATCGGCAGGCGCAGCTCGTCGCAGCGCTCCTCGGTGAGGGTGAGGCAGATGAGGCCGCGGGCGTGCTTCGCCATGAAGTTGATCGCCTCGGGGGTGACCTTCTCCGCGGCGAGCACGATGTCGCCCTCGTTCTCGCGGTCCTCGTCGTCGGTGAGGATCACCATGCGACCCTCGCGGATCGCCTCCACCGCGCGTCGCACGCGCTCCTCTGGCGTTCCCGGTAGCGTCATCGTCGTCGTCTCCGTGTGCGCGCTCAACGGCGCGTGAAGCCATGCTCGTCGAGGAGCGCGCGCATCGCGTCGTCACCCCGGGGCGTCTTCGACGCCTCTAGCGCCCGCGCGACGTAGCGCGCGAGCACGTCTGCCTCGAGGTTCACCCGCTCGCCGGGCGCCTTCGCGCCGAGCGTCGTGACCCTCCTCGTGAAGGGTACCAGCATCACGTCGAAGCCTCGCGCGTCGACGCCGTTCACCGTCAGGCTCACGCCGTCGATGGTGATCGACCCCTTCTCCGCGACGAAGCGCAGCGCCTCCCACGGCGCGTCGAAGCGGACCAGCTCGGCCTCGCCCCGCATGCTGCGCTCGCGCACCGAGCCGACGGCGTCGACGTGCCCCGACACGATGTGTCCGCCGAGCCGGTCCTGGGGCCTGAGCGCGCGCTCGAGGTTCACCCGCGAGCCCGCGACCAGCGCGCCCAGCGTCGTGCGCTCAAGCGTCTCGGCGCTCACGTCGGCGGTGAAGGCGCCTGCGGAGGTCGCCGTGACCGTCAGGCACACGCCGCTCACCGCGACGCTCTCGCCGAGCTCCAGTGCGGTGAAGCTGCACTCCACCTGGAGCTCCGCCGAGGGGCCGACGCGGCGCGTCGCGCGCAGCGCGCCGACCTCTTGAATGATCCCCGTGAACATCAGCGAGTGCCCTCCAGCCTCACGTCGTCGCCCAGGCTCCGAACGTCGGTCCAGCGCAGGCGCAACGCGTCCCCGAGCCCGAGCGCGCCGAGCCCGCCCACCGCCATCGTGGCGCCCTCGCCGCCGAGGATCGTCGGCGCGAGGTAGGCCACGACCCCGTCCACGAAGCCGCCGTCCACCAGCGCACCGTGAAGCCCGCCGCCGCCTTCGCACAGCGCCGACACGACGCCGCGCTCGGCGAGGGCGCGCAGGGTGGCCCCCAGCGACGTGTGCCCCTGCGCGTCGGACTCGACCTCGATCGCCGTGACGCCGCGGTCCGTGAAGGGCGAGAGCGCGTGTCCGCGGCGGGTGACGAGCCAGGTCGGCGCGTCGCGGGTGTCGTAGATCCGCGCGTCGGCGCTCGTGCGGAGCGAGCCGTCGACCACGACGCGAACGGGCGCCTTGCGCACCGGCGCGTCTCGCACGGTGAGCGAGGGATCGTCCGCGAGCACCGTCCCGCTCCCGACCAGGACCGCGTCGTGCGCCGCGCGGAGCGCGTGCCCGTCGGCCCGCGACGCGGCGCTGGTGATCCACCGGCTCTCGCGCCCGCGCGTGGCGATGCGGCCATCGAGGGACATCGCGAGCTTCAGGGTGACCCGCGGTCGCCCGAGGGTGATGAAGGTCTTCCAAGGCGCGAGCAGCGCGTCGGCCTCGGCCTGGAGCGCGTCGAACCCGCGCACCACCTCGACGCCGGCCTCTCGCAGCCGCGACGCGCCGCCCCCCGCGACGTGCGGGTTCGGGTCGTCGACGGCGTAGACCACCCGGGCGACCCCCGCGCGCACGATCGCCTCGGTGCACGGAGGCGTGCGGCCGAGGTGATTGCAGGGCTCGAGGGTGACGTACAGCGTCGCGCCGCGCGCGCGGTCGCCCGCCTCGTGCAGCGCGGCGGCCTCGGCGTGGGGCGCGCCCACCCGGGCGTGGTGACCGACTCCGACGACGGCGCCGTCGCGGACCACCACGGCGCCGACCGGGGGATTGGGCGAGGGGGAGGCGAGGGTCGCCGCGTCCAACGCGCGCCGCATCGCCGCTCGCTCAAGTTTCGAGGCCGATTCGCTCACAGGCGGCGCAATCTAGTGTCCCTGTGCACCCGTTGCCAAGGACGACCGCGCGCCCGCTGTCGGAGGACGACGCGGTCCCTGTGACCCCGAAGCCGCGTGTCGTTGCGTTGCGATCGCGCGGCGACGGCGCTAGTTTGCTGCGACCCCGTGCGAGGAGCGACGATCAATGCTTGAGAGCGGTGAGACGCCGGTGACCGCCGAGGCCGCTTGGGGCCGTGGCGCCCTGAGTGACGAAGACTTCGACCGCGCGGCGCTGTCGTTTCGGCCAAGCTGGGAGCTGGGTCTGCAGACGCAGCCGGCCGCGAGCGACTCGCTGAGCCCTCCGCCGGTCGAGACCCTGGTGACGCCCTTCGAAGCCGGCGCGCCCAGGGTCAGCGACGTCGCCGCGCCCCTCGCCAGCGCCAGCATCGCGCCTCCCGCGGCGAGCATCCGGCCCGTGCCCGTAGGCCGTCGAGACGAGGCGCCTCCCGCGAGAAAATCCTCGCTGCGCGACGTGAAAGCGTCCCTGCCTGACCGCCCGGTCGTCCCGCAGAGCCGAAGCGGTCTCTTCGTGGGTCTGGCGATCGGCGCCGCTGCCATCCTCGGGGGGCTGGCGTTCACCTTCGGTGGCTCCAGCGCGCCTGAGACCTCGACGGCGCAAGCCCCGCAAGCCGCGCCCGCCGTCGAGCCCCCCGCGGCCCCAGAGCCCCCGCCCGCGGTGGCCGCGCCGGAGCCTCCTCCGCCCCGCGGTGGCCGCGCCGGAGCCCCCTCCGCCCCCGCGGTGGCCGCGCCGGAGCCCCTCCGCCTCCTGCGGTGGCCGCGCCGGAGCCCCCTCCGCCCCCGCGCCGGTGGTGGCCGCGCCGGAGCCCCCTCCGCCCCCCGCGCCCGCGGTGGCTGCGACTGAAGCGTCGCGGCCTCGCGCCGTCGCGCTTCGCGCCCCCCGCGCCCCTGCGGCTCCCAGGGCGGAGCGGCCCGCCTCCCGCGGTTCCCGTGAGAACGCCGACTCGCCGCGCCCCGCGGCGCGCTCTCGGGCGCCGCGCGCGGCAGGATTCGTGACGGACAATCCCTACTGAGGGCATGCTTGAGCTGAATTCATGAAGTCAACACGCTGGGTTCCAGTTGCTCTCCTCGCCGCGCTCCTGGCGACACCCGCCGCTCGCGCTCAAAACGCCAGCGCAGAGGCGCGCGCCGCGTTCCAGGAGGGTGTTCGCCAGTTCTCTGACCGGCACTTCGCGGAGGCCCTCGAGGCGTTTCGTCGCGCCTATCGCACGCGGCCTCATCCGAGCGTGCTCGTCAACATCGCGAACTGCTACCTGGCGCTCGAGGATCCCCACCAGGCGATCAGCTACTTCGACCGCTTTCTGAGCGACCCGACGAACAACGCGTCGCCGCAGCAGCGCCAGGAGATCCAGCAGGCTCTGCTCTCGGCGCGTCGGCGGCTCGCACAGGTGAACGTCGTGGTGATCCCCGCTGGGGCGGAGGTCTTCGTCGACGGCGACCTCGTCGGGAGCGCGCCGCTCCGTCGCCCGGTGGAGCTCGGTCCGGGGCCCCACGTCGTCGAAGCGCGGCGCGCGGGGGCGGCGACGCAGCAGTATCAGGCCCGCCTCGAGGCGGGCTCGCAGCTGACGGTCACCCTCGACCTGCTCCAGGGGCGCAGCTATGTGGGCACCGCGCCCTCGCAGGCCGTGGCCACGGCGGTGACCCCGACGCCCCCGACGCCGACGCCCGTGGTGACCCCGCCACCGGTTGCGCCGGTCACGCCCCCGCCGGCCGCCGTGGTGACCCCGCCGACGGTCGCCGTCGTCACGCCTCCCGAGGTGCCAGCGGCGCCTCCGGCGACGGTGATCGCGCAGCCGGCGTCGGGCACGCTCAGCCTCCGCGGCAACGACGGCGTCGTGGCGCCCCGCTCCCGCGGCCCGGGCGCGGGCTTCTGGATCACCCTCGGGCTCACGGTCGGCTTCGGCGCGACCGCCACGGGCTTCGCGGTGTACGCCGAGAACCTCGCGTCTGACTTTCAGGTGATCGCGCGGGCGCACAACGTCGCGCCCCCCGGCCAGCAGCGCGACTTGCTGTTTCAGCAGGCGACCAACTACGCCGCCGCGGTCGATCAGAATCGAACCATCGCGATCATCATGGGCGGCGCCGCCGGCGCGTCCGCGATCGCCGCGGTGATCCTGCTCGTGACGGGGGGCTCCAGCTCTTCCAGGCGGGCGGTCACCGTCGGCCCCGCCGCGCTCGGTCACGGCGCGTCGCTCAACCTCGCGTTCTGACCGCCTCCCACGTCCCGCGCAGCCTCGTCGACGCGCTCACGCCCTGCGGGCCACGCGCGCGTTGGCGCTGCGTGCGCGGGTCGCTCAGCGAAACGCGAGGAACGCCACGAGCGCGAGGGCGAGGGCCGCGAGGCTCACCGCGGCGTACACCCAGGTCGGCGTGGACGACACGGGCAGCGGATACTCGGACGCAGGTCGCGAGACCGCGGGGGCCGCCGGCGAGGGGGCGGCGACGGGCTGGGGCGGAGGGGGCGTCGCGGGGCGCGGCGGCGCGGCGGCCTTATGCTCCGCGATCTCGGCCTCGATCTCGGCCTCGCTCAGCGCCCCCCAGCGGGAGTGGTCGCCCTCGAGCTTGAACGCGCGTCCGAGCGCGTCGGCCATCTCGCCGACGGACTGAAAGCGCTTGGCGCGATCCTTGGTCAGGCCCTTCACGACGACGTCGTCGATCTCGATCGGAGCCGAGTCGCTGGCCAGCGATGGGGGCATGGGCTCATCGCCCAGGATGCGAAACAAGATCTGCGGCCCGTTGCCGCCGCCGAAGGGGACCTTGCCCACGAGCGCCTCGTAGACGATCACCGCGACCGCCCACACGTCCGCGCGGTGATCGAGGTCGTCGGCGCCCTTCGCCTGCTCTGGGGACATGTAGAAGGGCGAGCCGATGGTGGTGCCCATGACGGTGAGCTTGTTGCCGCGATCCTGACCCTGGGTGAACTTCACCGACCCGAAGTCGAGGAGCTTCACCACATCGCCCGCCTCTGAGCGCACGAGGAATACGTTGTCGGGCTTGAGGTCTCGGTGCACGAAGCCGCCTCGGTGCGCCGAGTCGAGCGCGAGCGCGAGCTGCGACACCACGCGAATCACCCGCGGCACCGACATGATCTTCGTGCGGTCGATGACCGTTCGGAGCTCCTCGCCGTCGAGGTACTCCATCGAGAGGTACCAGCCCCCGTCGGGGCGGCCGGGTATCGTCGGCGTCTGTGAGAAGTCGAAGACCTCGACGACGTGAGGGTGCGTGAGCGCCTTGGAGGTCTCGGCCTCGCGCCGAAAGCGCTCGATGTTCACGTTGTCGGTCGCGATGTCGGCGTGAAGCACCTTGAGGGCCACGCGCTGCTGGCGCTCGGTGTCGCGGGCCTCATACACGCGCCCCATGCCGCCGTCGGCGATCACCCGCCGCACCTCGTAGCGCCCCGCGATCAGCGCACCTACGATGGGGTCGGCCGGGTCCCGCGGCGCGGGGATCGAGTCGATGGGGACCAGGCGGGTGCCGTCGCTGCCGCAGAAGGCGGTGCCCTCGAGCGGGTAGGTGCGTTGGCAGCGCGGGCAGGCATTCAGCATCGCGTGGGCATCGTCGCTCAGCGAGCGCTCGCCGGCGGCATCAGGATGCGCTGGCAGTTCGGGCACTGGTGCACCCGCGCGGCGCTCAAGATCTGGTTGTAGAGCTGCGGCGGCAGCGAGATGTGGCACCCGCGGCAGACGCCGTTGGTGATCTCGGCGACGCCGTTGCCCCTGCGGGTGAACACCATCGTGTAGATGCGCAGGATGTCGGCGCGCACCTTCGAGGTGATCGACTGACGCGCCACCTCGACCTCGCGCTTGCGCTCGACGAGCTCCTCGGAGCGGGCCTGCGCGGCGGCCTCCTCGTCCTTCAGGAGCACGCCGAGCTGCTCGAAGTCGGCCTCGTGCCGGGCGATCTGCTCGCGCACCTGGGTGATCATCGCCTCGATGCGCCCGGTCTCCTGCGAGCGCTCCTCCTTCTCGCGGCGCAGCACCTCGAGCGCCGAGCGCGTGGCCTCAGCCTCCCGGGAGTTCCTCGCGACGTCGGCCCTGCGCTTGGTCGCGGCGGACTTCTCGTCGATCTGCAGCAGGGCGTCCGCGTGCTCGGTGCGGAGCTTCTCCGCCTCGTGCAGCTGCTGGCGCTCGCGCTCGAGCAGCTCTCGAATGCGGTCCACGTCCGTTCGCAGCTCGTCAAGGCGTGAGCGAATCTCGGCGAGGTCCACATCGACCTGGCGGATCGCGAGATCGGTCCGGGCCAGCTCTTCAAGCGCATTCAGTTGATCACGCACCCTGTCGGCTCTCCTTACACACGCCTTCGCGCGGTTGCTTCGATAGGCCCATCGGGGATCGAACCCGAAACCTCCCGAGTATAAGTCAGGTGCTCTCACCGGTTGAGCTATGGGCCCGTTGAGACGCGGGACTCTACTCCCCGCGCGGGTCCGGACGCAATGAACCGTCGAGCCCCGGCGTGGTAGGAAAATTCGCGGCGCGCACGGAGCTCCCCTAGTGTGGGGCCCGTGCGTGACGACGATCTCCTCCTCGACGGCTACCTCGCTCACCTGCGCGTCGAGCGCGGGCTCGCGGCGCGCAGCGTCGAAGCCTACGCCGGTGACCTCCTTCGCTTCGCCGTCTTCTCCCGCCAGGACCTCACCAAGACCTTCTCGAACATCGACGCCTCCGACGTCGCGGCCTGGCTCGTCTCGCTCTCGCGAGAGGGGATCTCGGCGCGGGCCCAGGCTCGAAAGCTCTCCGCCCTGCGAGGGTTCTTTCGCTTCCTCCTGGCCGAGCGCCACGTCGCGGCCGACCCCACCGCGCTGGTGAGCGGGCCGAGGTTGCCCCGAAAGCTCCCGCAGGTGCTCACCTTCAGCGAGGTCGAGTCGCTGCTCACCGCGCCCGATTTCGGCACCCCGCGGGGCTGCCGAGACGGCGCGATGCTGCAGCTGCTCTACGCCTCGGGGCTGAGGGTCTCAGAGCTCGTGGGGCTCAAGCTCGCCGACATCGACCTCGACCAGGGGATCGTGTCGGCCTTCGGCAAGGGCGGAAAGCGCCGCCGGGTGCCCATCGGTGAGGTCGCGCAGGCCGCGGTGCGAAAGTACCTCCGCGAGGTGCGCCCGAAGTGGTCGACCCGGGCGTCGAGCCCCGACCTCTTCCTCACCGAGCGGGGCGTCGGCATGACCCGTCAGGGCTTCTGGAAGCTCCTCGGGCGCTACGCCCGGGTCTCCGGCGTCACCAAGCCGATCTCGCCGCACAAGCTCCGGCACAGCTTCGCGACGCACCTCCTCGAGCGCGGCGCCGACCTGCGCGCCGTGCAGTCGATGCTCGGTCACGCCGACATCGCGACCACGCAGGTGTACACGCACGTCACCTCGGAGCACCTCCGGGTGACCCACGAGCGCTTTCACCCCCGCGGCTGAGCGCGGCGGTCCCAGGGGAGAACGCCATGGACCCCGAGCTCGATCCGTCTCCCTTCCTCAGCATCGACCTGCCGCAATTCGAGGGCCCCCTCGACCTGCTGCTGCACCTCATCCAGAAGCACGAGATCGACGTGCTCGACATCCCGATCTCCTTCGTGACGACGAAGTACCTCGAGATGATCGAGCTCATGCGGCTCCTCGACCTCGACATCGCCGCCGAGTACCTGCTCATGGCCGCGACGCTCGCGCACATCAAGTCGCGCATGCTGCTGCCCTCGCCGCCCGCGGACGAGGGCGAGGCGAGCGCCGAGGGCGACGAGGGCGAAGACCCGCGCGCCGAGCTCGTGCGGCGCCTCCTCGAGTACCAGAAGTACAAGGCCGCGGCGGAGGAGCTCGCGAGCCGCGGCGTGGTGGGCCGCGACGTGTTCCCGCGGGGGGCCGAGGTCCAGGTCGACGAGCTCGGCGAGGCGCCGCTGGCGGAGCTCCCGGTGATCGCGCTGCTCGAGGCCTTCGACAAGCTGCTGAAGAAGCGCAAGCTCACGATCTCGCACGAGGTCACCGCGGAGCGCGTGAGCATCGCCGAGCGCATCAACGAGATCGTCGACCGGCTCAGGGAGCGACGCACGGCGCGCTTCGACGAGCTCTTCGACGACGCGCAGACCACCCTCGACCTCGTCGTGACCTTCCTGGCGCTCCTCGAGATGACCCGGCTGCGCATGACCCGGCTCTACCAGTCCGGGCACGAGGAGCCGCTGCACGTGACCCTCGTGCTGCTGGACGTCGCGATGAAGATCTCCGAAGAAGACTACGCATGAGCGCCGAAGACGAAGCGATCGCGCCAGACGACGAGGAGCTCGCGGGCACAGGCCCGGGCCCGGCCCGCGCGCCGCCGCGCTCGATCAGCGAGCGGCACCTCAAGACGGTGGTCGAGAGCCTGGTCTTCGTCGCCGAGAAGCCCATCTCGGCGCACGACATCGCCAGGGTGGCGAGGGCCGACCTCCGCGACGTGCGCAGGCTGCTCCACGAGCTGCGCGACGAGTACCAGGGGCGCGGCGTGCAGCTCGACGAGGTCGCGGGCGCCTGGCAGTTCCGCTCGAGCGTGGCGAACGCGCCCTTCGTGCGCGAGCTCTTGCAGGCGAAGCCCGTGCGTCTGAGCCGCGCGCAGGTCGAGGCGCTGTCGATCATCGCGTACCGACAGCCCATCACGCGCCCCGAGGTCGACGAGGTGCGCGGGGTCGACTCGGGCTCCGCGCTCAAGATCCCGCTCGAGCGCGGCTCCTGTGCGGCACATCGGGCGACGCGAGGAGCCGGGGCGCCTGCTGCTGTACGGCACCACGTCGCAGTTCCCGAGTCGCCCTTCGGCCCGTTCTCCGCGACCTGCCGCTGCTGGAGTACACCGAGCTGTCGCCCGAGAGCGAGGCGACCCTCTCTGAGAAGTTTATGAGGCCGACGCTGGCCCCGCGAGCAGGGCGCGACGCAGGCCGAGGCGCAGGCCGGGGAGGGGCGAGGCACCGCCGCGACGACCGATCCCGACGCTCGAGGAGGGCGAGGTGAGGTCGCTGACGCACCCCGGCGGAGGGTGTTCTCTCCCCGCGCGGCGGATGGAGCCTTCAAGAACTGATCCTCACGCTGCAGGACTTCTGGTCGAAGCGCGGCTTCGCCTGCTGATGCAGCTGTACAATCCCGAGGTCGGCGCGGGCACCAACCTCGTCGACGTTCCTCCGCGCGCTCGGCTCCCGAGCCCCGGAACGTGGCCTTCGTCGAGCCCTCGCGCCGCCCCTCCGACGGTCGCTACGGCGAGAACCCCTGAACCGCCTCCAGCAGTTTCACCAGTTCCAGGTGATCCTGAAGCCGTCGCCCTCGACATCCGTGACTCAGTACCTGGCGTCGCTTCGCGCCCTCGGCACCGATCCGCTCCGGCACGACGTGCGCTTCGTCGAGGACGACTGGGAGTCCCACCCTCGGCGCCTGGGCCATGCGCCTGGCTCGGACGGCCCGGAGATCTCGCAGTTCAAGTATTTTCAGCAGTGCGGCGGCTTCGACTGCCGCCCCGTGTCGGGCGAGCTCACCACGGCCCGAGCGCATCGTGATGTACCTCCAGGACGTCGAGACAACGTGTACGACGCCATGTGGTCGCCCGGCGTGCGCTACGGCGAGATCGCGAAGCGGGCGGAGTGGGAGTGGTCGACGTACGTCTCCACCGCCGCCGACCCCGAGTACCACCGCGCGCAGTTCGACCTCTGCGAGCGCGAGTGTCGACGGATGTTGGGGCTCGTCGAGCAGCTGGTGGAGACGAAGAAGGGGCGGCGCGTCGAGCTCGCCTACTCGTCGCCGCCGCTCGAGCGGCTGTGCCTCCCGCCTACGACTTCTGCGTGAAGGCGTCTCACCACTTCAACGTGCTCGATGCCCGCGGCGCGATCTCGGTGACCGCGCGCCAGGACTACATCAAGCGCGTGCGCGGCCTGGCGCACCGGTGCGCGAAACGGCTCGCGGCAGCGGTGAGGCGCTCGGGTTTCCGCCGCTGAAGCGCGCGCGCCCGCACCGAGGCGACGCCGTGAGTCGCGGGCTGCGCTCGCGGCGATGCTGCTCCTCGCTCCGCCGCGTCGGCGCAGCTCGTGGTGGACGCGGCCAGGAACCGTCCGCTCGGGCGCGTAGAGGTCTTCGATGGCTTCTACCGCTTCTCCGAGGCCGCGAGCGCGTTTCGCGAGGCCCACGCGATCTCGCACCGGTGCTGGTTTCCTTGTTCAACGTCGGGCGCGGCGGGAGGCCGCGGCCGCTTAAGCAACCTCCAGGTAGCGGCGATCGAGGCGCTCACCCTCTTTCGCAGCCGGCCGCGCCGGGCTTCGACTGCGCCGCGCTCGACGAGCAGATCCAGCGGCTCCAGTCGCAGCTGCGGAGCAAGAGCGCCTCGCGTCGAGGCCAGGCCCAGAACGTCGCCGCCCGCGCCGCCCGTGGTGCGCTCGGTCATCGAGCCGCGCTGGTTCCGCGTCGAGTACCAGCACAGCATGCTTCACCACCGTCGGGCCCTGGGTGACCCTGGGCTCGGCACCCTGGCGGGGGTCGCGGGGATCGTTCAGGGCGTCGTCGCCGGGGCCGACGTCCGCTCCTGCGCGACGTCAACGCGGGGAGCACACCCTGGAGCCAGAGCGCGCAAGACGCGCAGAACGGCGCCTCGGGTGCGGTCACCCGCGCGACGGTGCTCGGGGCCGTGGGCGGCACGCCGGCTGTGCTGGAGGTGCGCTCTGGCCCCGTCAGACCCGGCACCGGCGAGGTGCGCAGCGCGCCCGTGCTCTCTGTGACGCTCCTCGGGGCTCTCTCTCGCCTTCGGAGGTCAGTTGAAGCGCGCCCTCCTCACGCTGGCCCTCGCGCCTGGCCGCGCGGTGCCCGACCTCGACACGCAGGGCGCGATCGTCTGCGGCTCGAACAACCTCTGCCCCGCGGGCTATCGCTGCGGAGCTGAAGAGTACGTCGGGCGACGTCATACGCGGCTGCCTTCGACGCCGCCCTGGCGCCCGGGCCGGCGACGCCTCCTTCAGCAGCGGGCGCCGCGCCTTCGATGCTGCCGCGCGCGCCGCAGCGCGAGGACCGCCACTGCGGAAACGTCGGATGCAGAAACGAAGCGTTGCGGCGGACGTCGCGCCGCGCGACCGAGTTGCATCGTTTCAGCTCGGCGTCTTCGCTCGGCAAACGACGGCGCTCGACATCGGGAGCCTCCGCTGGAGGTTGGTGGTTCAGGGCAACGCGTACGGGCTTCGACCCGATGAGCACTGGGCGCAACGATCTGCGCGCTCCGCCGTCTTCAGGTGGCGCTGGCGCGCGGGGCAGCGCCGTGCGTGCGGCTCGGGGCTCACGAGCGCCGTGTGCGTGCCCGGATCGCAGACGTTCGGCGCCAGGCCGGCGAACTCCGGCGACCGCGCGACGGGCACCTGCCGCCAGTAGACCCTCAGCCGTGACCGCTAAAATCGACGGCGTTCACGAAGTGTCTGACCTCGTCGCCGACGACCGCGACGAAATCGATCCGCGTCCAACGCAGATGGGACTGCGCGTACCGAGGTCGCGTCGATGAGCTCCTGCGCGCTTTCGGGCGTTGGCGCTGCCTCCCGAGGGCCTGACCATCGCGCCTACCCTGCAGCAGAGCGCACCTCCACCACGACGAGCGTCGCGCCGTCCCACGCGACCAGGTCGAGCTCGTCGCGTCCTGACGCGCACGTTGCGCGCGGCCAACGACGTGGCTGCGCTCTCGAAAGCCAGCGCTGCGCCAGGAGCCCTGCGCGCCTGCCGCGAGCCGTGGTGCTGTCAGGGGGTGAGGGTCTCTGAGCGGACGCAGTACGAGCCACGAACGCCCTCGGAGTACTGCTCACCCGCGAGGTTGGTAACGCAGGTGAAGCCGGTGGGGACGCAGAGCACGCTCGGGTCGGTGGTCGCGCGGAGCGGGGACGCCGCAGCGGCATCGCAGTAGACGGCCGCGGCCTCGCGCGCCATCACGTCGGTCGTCTCGGAGAAGTGGCAATAATTTATGGTGATGCGAGCGGCACTGCAGCGACTGGGTTCGATGTAGACCTCGCTGCCGAGGAAGCACCGCTGGTGCCGCCGTCCCCAGAACTCGCCGTCACATCGCTGGCCTTGGGGGCGTGAGGGGGCGCAGGGGGAGCCTACGTCATCATCGCTGCAGCCCATCGCCGCGATCGCGGCAAGGCCCATGAGCAGGTAGAGCGTCTTCACAGGATCTACTTCCGTCTCCTTCGGCGCCCGTCGCTGCGCCGTCGCAGGACCCTCGCGAAGGGCGCCCGGACGCTAACGGAGCCGTGGAGCCCACGTCAAGCGTGATGATCTCCGCGGCCGCGCAAGCCGCGTACGATTCTGCGGGCCGCGACGCGGGCGGGCTCCGCCGACTGGCGCCTCACGGGGAGCGCGCGGGGGGATCTCGCGAGGGAGGGTCACGGAGACTCTTCTCTCTGCCGGGCACTTCGCATAGAGTCGCCCCGCCCGCGGGATGGCGCATCGCCCTCACCGCGCGGAGATGGTTCTGACAAACCCTGCGCTCACAGCAACTTACGGCGCGCAGGTCACCGCAGAGGACAGAGGCTACGATGGTGCGGGAAGGCGGATCCTCGAAGTGGCTGGCGGGCGTTGGTGTCGCGGCGCTCTGGTTGGGGTGTGACGCTGAGTTCCGCGTTCGCGCAGCAGCCGGTGGCGCTCGAAAACTCGACCTCGCGGCGCAGGCCGAGGCTCCCCCCGCGGAGGGGCCGCCCAGCGAGGCGCTCGCGAACGCCCTGCGGCTCTACCAGCAGGAGCGCTACCAGGAGGCGTCGGTGCAGTTTCAGCGCGTGGTCGAGGGCGAGACCCAAGACGCGCCGGCGAACCAGCAGAAGGCGCAGTTCCACCTCGGCAAGAGCCTCTTTCACCTGGGCTTCTACCAGTCGGCCCTCGCGGTCTTCGACGAGATCGTCGAGCGGGGGCAGGCGCACCTGTACTTCCGCGCGACGCTCCAGTGGCTCGCGCAGCTCGCGTCGCAGCTCCCTGAGCCGGCCGACATCGTCCGTCGCGTGGGTCGCTACCCCACCGAGGACCTCAACCAGTTCAACAACGCCGAGAGCCGCAACCTCTACAACCAGCTGCTCTACCTCATGGGTCGCAGCAAGTACCGCGACGGCAACTACGACGAGGCCATCGCGCTGTTTCGTCAGGTGCAGCGCAATTCCCGGTACTACATCCACGCGAAGTTCTTCGAGGGCATCTCCCACGTGAACGCGCGCCGCTCGCAGCCCGCCGTCGACGCGTTTCGCGAGGTGCTCCGGGCGATCGAGGAGGGCGTCGAGGGCATCGAGGACGAGGACCGCATGGCGGACCTCGCGTGGCTCGAGCTCGCGCGCATCTACTACTCGACCCGCCACTACGACTCGGCGATCGAGAGCTGGAACCACGTCGACGTCGACTCGGAGTACTGGCTCGACTCCCTCTTCGAGGAGAGCTGGGCGTACTTCCTCCAGCAGGACTACCCCCGCGCGCTGGGGAACATCCACACGCTCAACAGCCCCTTCTTCACCAACGCCTGGTACCCCGAGGCGACGGTGCTGAAGTCGGTGATCTACTTCTCGAACTGCCGCTACGACGAGGCCGAGGAGGTCATCGCGCAGTTCAACGAGCGCTACGCCGTGCTCCGTCCGGAGCTCGAGCGCTTCCTCCAGCAGTACCAGGACGATCCGAGCTTCTTCCGCTTCCTCCGCGAGGTGCGGCAGGGGCACGCGAACCTCCCGAACCGACTGCGCCCGGTGGTCGAGAGCGCCTTCGGCGACCGCACCCTCCTCCGCAACATCGAGTACGTCTCGCAGCTCGAGTCGGAGGAGCGCCGCCACAACGGCATGCCCGCGGCCTTCCGCAACAGCTCCGTCGGCGCGCGCATCATCCAGGACATCTCCGTCGCCAAGAGCTTCGCGATCGAGAACGCCGGCACGCTCGCCCGCGGTCGCTACACCCGCGCGGTCGAAGAGCTCGCCGACCTCGACAACCAGGGCACCGCGATCCTCATCGAGATCCTGAACGCGCGCCGGGGCCAGCTCTCTCAGGAGATGCAGCAGCAGCAGGTGACGGCGGCCGAGTCTCAGCGTCGACGGGTGACCGTCGACGAGGAGCACTACCTCTGGCCGTTCAACGGCGAGTACTGGCGCGACGAGCTTGGCTTCTACCGTCAGCAGATCACGTCCCGCTGCGGGCGCTGACCTTTCATCTAACGCACTGCGGCGCATCACGATCGACGTGGCGCCGCGGAGAGGTTCCACAGGAGACGAGTGATGAGTCCGGTGAAGCAAGCCAGGGCCGCGTGGTTCCTCGCGGCGGTGTGGACGTTGGGCGGGAGCCTGGCGGACGCGCAGCCGCGTCGGAGAACCCCTCGGGGCGCCGCGCAACAGCAGCAGCAGCAGGAGACGGCCGACGTGGGGGAGATCCCCACGGTGCCGACGGTCGCGGCGAACGTGTGCATCGCGGACGATCGTCGCGCGGCCGCCACGGCGTGCCCCGAGGGCAGCGCGCAGTACGGCTCCCGCGGGAGCACCGCGCCGCCCGCCGCCGCGCGCCCCGACCAGAGCCAGCGCCCCGCGGCGAACAACCAGCGGCGCGCGCCCGGGCAGCAGCTCGACACGTCGACGCTGCTCCGCCGGCAGAACCTCGAGCGCAGGAGCCAGGAGCTCCTGCTCCGAGAGGCGCAGCTCACGGGCACGCTGATTCGTCGCATGCCCCGCACCGACACGCACCGCGCCGACACCCTGATGCGCCTCGCGGAGGACTACCAGGAGCTCTCGCAGCAGGCCAACGGCCGCGCGGAGGACCTCGAGGAGAACCTCTTTCGCGCCCGCAATGAGCACAACGACGCCGAGGTCGCGAACATCCAGCGGCAGCAGCAGGAGGCGCGCGCGCAGGGCGGGCAGTACCGCGACCAGCTCATCCAGACGTTTCGCGTGCTGGTGCAAGACCACACCGACTACGCCCAGATGGACCGGGCGCTGTTCTACCTGGCCTTCGCCTACCAGGACGCGCACAACTTCAACGAGGCGCGCACGGTCTACCGCACGCTGATCCAGCGCTTCCCGAACTCGCCCTTCGTCCCCAACGCCTACCTCTCCTTCGCCGAGTACTTCTTCGACCAGGGCGAGATGGAGAACGCGCGGCAGTTCTACGAGCGCGTGCTCGCGGTGCAGGACGAGTCGAACCAGGTCTACGGCTACGCGCTCTACAAGATGGCGTGGGTGCTCTACAACCTGCAGGAGCACGAGGGCTCGCTCCAGAAGTTCTTCGAGGTCATCGAGTACGGGCGCAACCACCCGAACGCGCCCTCGGTCACCCCGCTGCTGCGCAACGCGCGCATGGAGCTCGTGGCGGTCTACGGCCAGGTCTACGGCACCGCGCAGCGCCCGCTGAACCCGACCAACGCGCTGAACACCTTTCGGCGCTACGGCGCCGACGAGGACAACGCCTTCGCGATGTTCGAGCGGCTCGCGGAGTTGTACCACGACAACGGTCAGTGGCCGAACAGCATCGCGACGTACCACGCGCTCATGGAGCAGCGCTCGTCGAGCGACAGCTTCTGCCACTGGCAGGCGCAGGTCTCTCGCGCGGTGGTCGCGACGGCGACCTCCGAGGCCAAGATGGTCGAGGTGCAGCGCCTGATCGACGTGTACAACGCGTTCCGTCAGTCGAGCCGAACCGCCGAGGTGAAGACCGCCTGTCGCAACGAGGCCGCGCGGGTCACCTTCGACGTCGCGTCGCATTGGCACCTCGAGGCCGTGGGCCGAAGCACGGAGGGGCAGGTCCAGACCCGCGGCACGCGCAACGCTGACACCATGCGCCGCGTCGCCACGCTGTACCAGAAGCTCCTCGACGAGTTCCCCGAGCTCGACCAGGTGGAGTTCCCAGAGTACGACCGCCGTGACTGGCCGACCCGGTACCGCATCTCGTACTACCAGGCCGACATCCTGCGCGATCAGCAGAACTACGCCGAGTGCGGCCCGGCCTACGACCGCGTCGTCGAGATGAACCCGACCGGCGAGTTCACTGAGGACGCCGCGTACAAGGCGGTGCTCTGCTACAACGACCTGTTCACGCAGCAGCTGCAGAACCGCTCGAACGTGCGCGGCGCGCGCACCGCGACGCCCACCCGGGGTCAGCGCAACCAGTCCGCGGCGCAGCAGCGCGCGGAGCGTCGGCGCCTCATGGTGCCCCGAGACCTGAACCAGCAGGAGCAGGGCATGCTCCGCGCCTTCACCCGCTACGCCTGCTTCGTGCGCGTCGAGAACGCGCAGGCGCAGGAGGGTGAAGACCCCCGCACGGTGATGCTCACGATCAAGTATCGCCGCGCGTACCTGTATTACAACGCGAACAAGTTCGAGGAGGCCGCGACGCTCTTCCGCGAGGTCGCGCACAGCGACGCGGCGACGCCCGACCCCGAGAACCTCCGCGAGATCTCGGCGGACCTCTACCTCGACGCGCTGAACGTCATGGGTGACCTCTGGAACCCCCAGCGCCCCGCGTGCTTCGACGCGATGGCCGAGGAGCTCCCGCAGCTCATGGGGATCTTCTGCTCCGCCACGGCGCGGCCGCAGCACGAGGAGTTCTGCGGTCGCATCGAGCAGCTCCAGTGCCAGGTGCTCCGCAAGAAGGCCGAGTCGCTCGGCGGCACCCGTCGCTTCCCCGAAGCGGCCCGCGAGTACATCAAGATCGTGCGCGAGCACCGCGAGTGCGGCCGCCAGGACGAGATGCTCTACAACGCCGCGATCATGTACGACGCCGGCCTGCTCCTCGGCCGCGCCATGCGCGTTCGCGAGCGCCTCGTGCAGATCTTCCTGCCGCGCAACAGCCCCTGGGCTCAGCGCGCGCTCTACCGCCTCGCGGGCAACTACCACGCGATCCAGGTGTTCGGCCGCGCCGCGCAGCTCTACGAGCAGTTCGCGGACTATGTGAACACGCACCGCACCGAGGCCGTGGCCGCCGCGCGCGCCGCCGCGGCGCAGGCGCGCGAGTCGGGCTCTGACGCGCCCGAGGAGGATCCCGTGGCGCAGGCCGCGGACGCGCTCCGTCAGGCCACCATCTTCCGCATCGGCCTGGGCGAGGACAACCGCGCCCTCGAGAACGCGCGCAAGTTCGCGCAGTACTACCGCACCGACCCCCAGCGCCGTCGCGTCGCGGCGAACGTGGTCTTCAGCATCGGGCAGATCTACGCCGACCGCGTGACCCGCCTGCGTCGCACCGCCGCGGGCGCCAGCTCCGAGCAGCGTCGACAGATCGACACGCAGATCCGCACGGCGTGGAACGACCTGATTCGTCACTACTCCGGCTACATGCGCACCTACGCGGAGCAGGGCACCCTCGACCAGCGCATCCAGGGCGCCGTCGCCCTCGCGCGCGGCTACTGGAACATCGGCGACTTTCGCCAGGCGGAGCAGTACTTCAACCAGGCCGTGACCTCGTGGGGGCCGACGACGCCCCCCCGCGCAGGGCGCGCCGGCGACCCCGACCTCGGGCGAGCGCGAGATCCGCGAGCAGCTCGGCAACGAGGCCGGCGACGCCGTGGTGCGCAGCCGTGAGGCCGTCGCCGAGGCGAAGTTCCACCTCGCCGAGGTGCTGTACAACCGCTTCATGGCGGCGCGCATGCCGCGGTACACCGGCGGCTCGACCCGACGCGCGTTCGACACCTGGGTCACCCGCACCCTCGGGCCGTACGTGCAGAACCGCCAGCGCACCCTCGACGAGGCGAGCGCGCGCTACCAGGAGCTCATGCGCTGGGACTCGCCGAACTGGAAGATCGCGGCGGCCGCCCGCCTCGCGGACATGTACTTCCAGTTTGCGCAGACGATCCGCACGGCCCCGGTCGCGCCGGACATCCAGCGCAACGACGAGCTCCTCGACGCCTACAACGTCGAGCGCGACAACCGCACGCAGCCCTTCATCAACAACGCGACGACGGGCTTTCAGCTCTGCATCCAGACCGCGACGCGCGAGCACTGGTTCAACGAGTGGTCGCAGCTCTGCGAGCGCAACCTGAACACCATCGACCGGCTGCGCTTCCCGCTGGCCGACGAGATCCGCGTGGAGCCCAACCAGGTGTACTCGCGGGCCTCGAATTCCCGGCCGATCTACCAGCTCTCGACCTCGGCCGAGGGTGAAGAGGAGGGCGGCGGCAACCCCGGC
Source organism: Polyangiales bacterium (assembly GCA_041389885.1). GTDB lineage: Bacteria > Myxococcota_A > Polyangia > Polyangiales > JAWKRB01. The sequence continues at coordinate 49,504 of JAWKRB010000026.1, forward strand.
GCCGAGGCGAGTGACTCTTCGGCTCAGGGAGCGCAGCAGTGAGCGCGAACCAGGACAGGACCATGCGAAGCACACGGATCATCGGGCTGACCCTCGGGCTCCTCGCGGCGTGCTCCAGCACGCAGACGAGCTCGAACACCGCGGCGAACGTCGCGCGCGACGGCTCGGGCAACGCGGTCACGACGGGCAATGGACAGGCGGTCACGGCGACCGCGAACCAGCGCTTCAACGAGGCCGCCGCGGCCATGCGCACGCACGACGCGGCGAACAACGGCCTGGGCGACTGGACCGCGGAGTCGTGCGCCGAGGTGGCCGGGCTCTTCGAGCGCGCCGCCCAGGAGCAGAACAACGGGCAGTTCGCTGAGGCCTGGTACAACCGCGGGCTGGTCTTCGACCGCTGCAACCAGACCGACCCCGCGCGGCAGGCCTTCGAGCGCGCGATTCAGATCTCGGGCGGCAACCACTGCCGCTCGAAGGTCCAGCTGGGCGTCGCGGCGTTTCGGCGCCGCGAGGTGCCCCAGGCGCAGCAGATGTTCGAAGAGGCGATCCGCCAGGATCCTACGCACTGCGTCGAGGGCTACACCAACCTCGCGATGGTGCTCCGCACGCGCAACCCGACCTCGGACGCCGAGTGGCAGCCCGTGGTGCGCAACATCCGCGCGGCGCTCGCCCTCGACGACCGCTACCTGCCGGCGCGCAACGAGCTCGCGCTGTCGTACCTGCAGCAGGCGGGCGACGACCCCAACTCGCAGCGCGTGTTCCTCGCGGGGCTCGTGTGCGCGCAGGCCATTCAGGTGGCCGAGGCGCAGGCGGCGAACCTCGACCCGCAGGTGAGCTCCTTCGTGGCGGATATTCACAACACCTGGGGCCTCGTCGACATTCGTCGCGGCGAGATCATCCGGGCGTTGGGTCACTTCCGCCGGGCTTCGCAGCTCAACCCGAACATGTACGAGGCCTTCGTCAACTACGGGACGATCAACCTCTCGTTCCGCGGGTACCAGGACGCGCGCGAGGCCTTCGAGGCCGCCGTGCGCCTGCGCGACGACAGCTACGACGCGCACCTCGGCCTCGGCGTGGCCTTTCGCGGGCTGTCGCAGTCCCTGAACGACGACGCCGAGAAGCAGGCGATGCTCCAGCGCGCGCTGCAGGAGTACACCCGCGCGCAGGCGCTCGACCAGAACCGGCCCGACAGCTACTACAACCAGGGCCTGCTCAACATGAGCTATATGGGCAACACGGTGCCTGTGCTGCGTCAGGCGCTCGACCTGCTCACGCAGTTCCAGCAGCGCGCCGGGCAGCAGCCGCGCTACGCGCAAGACACCCAGCGGGCGACGCGGCACATCCGCAACATCCGCGACACCATCACGGCGCTCGAGGCCGTGGGCGGTGCGACGCCGCCGGCCGCTGCGCCGACTCCCCCGGCGGAGGGCGCGACGCCTCCGGCGGGGGGCGCGACGCCTCCCGCCCCCGCGGCTGGCGCGACGCCGTGATTGAGAGTACGACTGTGGCCTCAGGAGCGAAGACGATGAAGAAGCTGATTCTGGGATCTGTGTTTGCGGCGGCTTTCTCCTTCGCCGGGGGGGCCTTCGCGCAGGAGGCGCCCGCACAGCAGGGCGCTCAGCGCACGCAGGAGTTCAACTTCACCGACGAGCTCGTGCAGGGGCAGCTGGTGCGCCCCGACGGCGAGACCTCCCGCGTGCGTCGTCGCTCGGCGGGTATCTCGCTGATCCGCATCCGGGAGCACTTCGTCCCCGAGATGCTGAAGTCCGTCGAGAACCTCTGATCCCTCCCCGCCGCTCTGGCGCGTCGCTCCTCGACGCGTCGCTTCCCCCTCCTACAGCATTGACCGATCCCGACCCTCGTCGGTAGATTCCGCACGCGCGAGCGGGAACCTTTCGGATCCCATCGCTGTCTCAGGTGATCGGTGACGCTGCGATCGCGCCGCGACACAGGAAAGGACATGCGCGCCCGTCCGCGCGCACAGGGGTTGTGATGGCTCAAAAGCTTGTGGTTCCGATCACGTTCAAGATCTTTCAGCAGGGCGTCCAGGTCGGCGAGGAGACTGTCACGCAAGACGTGATCAAGGTCGGTCGCGATCAGAAGTCGCACCTCCGCCTGGAGGACGACGGCGTGAAGGGGCGGCACGCGGTCATCGAGGCCAGGGTGATCGACGGCGTCGCCGACGTGCAGATCATCGACCTCGGCTCGGGCACGCAGGTCAACGGGCAGGCGGTCAACAAGGCCGCGCTGCGCACGGGCGATCGCTTCGTGGTCGGCTCGACCGAGGTCCACGTGGTGCTCCACGACCCGCGCGACGCCCAGGCCGCCGCGCCCGCGGCCTTCGTCGCCCCGGTCGCCGCCGTAGCCTCGCCCGTGGCGGGCCTCGCCGCGGAGCCCGGCGTCGCGTCTGCGGCGTCTCTCGACGGCGACGAGCTCTATCAGCTCATCAAGCGCGGCGACATCAACACCCACGAGGTCGAGGACGCGAGCTCGCAGGTGGTCGAGGTCTCGGTGCTCTGGAAGAGCGCCATCCTCCACGTGGCGCACCTCGACGGCGCGAAGAGCTTCGTGATCTCCGCGAAGGAGGCCGTGAAGAAGCCGGTGGGCGCCGTGATGGGCGGGCTCTGGGGCGCGGGCGGCCTCCTGATGATGGTGGGCGCGGCGAAGTCCGACCCGCAGCACGCGGCGACGACCTCCTCGGGCCTCGTGTGGGGCGGCGTCGGCGCCGTGCTCGCGATGGCGGGCTCGGGCGCGGGCATCGTGCTCTCGAAGAAGAACGAGGAGCTCCTCGCAGACGACGCGCGCTTCACCGTCGGCCCCGAGGTCGTGGGCGGCGCGGGCGAGCTGCCGGTGGTGGTGAACGGGGCCAGCGGTCGCTTCGTCTTCCTCCCCGGCGCGACGGGCGAGGTCGACATTCAGGGCACCAAGCGCACCCTCGAGGAGCTCAAGGAGCAGGGGCACGCCCGGCCCTCGTCGCTCGTCTCGGGAGGCTTCGAGGTCAACCTCCAGCCTGACGGTCGCTACCGTCAGGAGGTCGGCGGGCTGACCCTCATCGCCAAGGTCGTGCCGCCGGGGCGCGTGATCACGGGCGCGGTGCGCGTCGATCGTCCGCTCGCGGGCGCGATCTTCGGCACCTCCATCGCGCTCCTCGCGATGGTGCTCGTGGGCCGCTTCGCGATCTCAGACGACTCGGGCCTGCTCTCATCGTCGTCGGACGACGATCGCATGGCGGAGCTCCGGGCCTTCATCCAGCGTCAGCAGGAGCGTCAGCCCGAGCAGCCCCCGCCTCAGCAGGCGAACGACCAGCAGGAGGGCGGCACCGGCACCCGTCACCGCGGTGACGAGGGCAAGATGGGCAAGCGCGACGCGCCTACGCGCAACAACCGCTACGCCATCAAGAACAACAACCAGCCCCCGCACCTGTCGCGCGAGGCGGCTCGCAACGCGGTCGCCAACCGCGGCGTCTTCGCGGCCCTCGGCGCGCCCGGCGGCGGCATGGCGGGCGGCCAGTCGGGCATCGTGTCGCCCTTCGGCGCGCTCACTGAGTCGGGCAACGACGACCGCAACGCCAACGGCAACATGACCGGCGACAACGTCGGCGACGCCTTCGGGTACGGCGGCCTCGGCGCCACCGGCACGGGGTGGGGCGGTGGTGGCTCGGGCGAGGGGACCATCGGCATGGGCGGCATCGGCACCATGGGCCATGGCTCCGGCACGGGCTCGGGTCAGGGCTACGGCTCGGGCGCCGGGCGCGGTCTGCGCAACCGCGGCACGCGCGGTCCGACGGTGCGCGCGTCGCCGCCCTCGGTGTCGGGTCTGCTCTCTCCCGAGGCGATTCGACGCGTGGTGCTTCGAAACCTCGGGCAGGTGAACCGCTGCTACGAGCAGGGCCTGTCGACGAACCCGAACATCGCGGGCCGCGTGGTGATTCGCTTCGTGATCGGCGCGTCGGGTACGGTGATGGCTTCGAGCGTCGGAGACAGCTCGATCCCGGTGCCGAGCGTGGGCGAGTGCGTCGCGAACGCCGTGCGGCGCTGGCAGTTCCCGTCGCCCGAGGGCGGCGGCATCGTGACGGTGAACTACCCGTTCAACCTGCAGCCCGCCGACCAGTGACCGCGCGCGGGCCGAGGCCCGCGTCTCCCCTCCCTGTCGCCCGACCGGGCGCTCGCTTGCTCTCCTGAAACAAACTGCGATCTCTGCGGCGAAGACACGTTTCGGTGTTGAGCTTCGACGTCGCGCTCGCCTATCATCGCGCCCCGCGTGGCCAAGACGGCATCGCCGCGCGCACGAGGGAATGATCCGGATGAATCGTCAGGGAATCGTGCTCGCGGCCTTGGTCGCGGCGGTCGGGTGCAGCGAGTACAACCGCGAGGCGATCGAGGACAACAACGCGGGCATGACCGCGTTTCGTGCCCGTCGCTTCTCCGACGCGCGCGATAAGTTTCAGCGCGCGGCGGACGAGGACCCCCGCTTCGACCAGCCGCTCTACAACCTCGCGATGGTGCACAAGCAGCAGGAGGCGTGGGGCGACGTGGTCTCGGCGCTCACCCGCGCGATCGCCCGCGCGCCGCGCAACGCCGACTACCAGTTCGAGCTGGGCTACGCGAACTTCCGCCTCGAGCGCTGGGACGCCGCGAAGCAGGCCTTCAACCAGGCGATCCAGATCTCGCCGTCGATGTACCGGGCGCACTACTTCCTGGGCAAGACGCACGAGCGCCTCGACGAGCCGCAGGAGGCGCTGCGCGCGTACACCGACACGATCTCTCGCGCGCCCCGCGCGTACGCCGCGTATGTGAGCCTCGGCTCGCTGTACTACCGGGTGAACCAGCTCGATCACGCGATCTCGGTGCTGCGCGAGGGCCTGCGGGTGACCCCCGAGGGGGTCACCGAGCGGGGCGAGATGCGCAACACGCTGGGCAACGTGCTGCTGCAGCAGAACCACCGCGAACAGGCGATCGAGGAGTTCGTGAGCGCGAGCCGTGAGGACCCGCGGCTGAGCGTCGCGCTGTTCAACGCGGGCTTCACCTGCGCGGAGATTCCCGAGCGCAGGCAGCAGGCGATCTTGTATCTGCAGCGATTCGTCGCGGCCCGAGGCGGGGACGCTCCCAGGGAGTACCTCGACATGGCGCAGAACAAGCTCGCAGAGCTTCAGGCCGTCGGCGCTCACTGAGCGCCCGGCAGACGATTCGACATTACCGCCACGCAGGAAGTTCGAGTGCGGGGCCGCGGTGATCCGCCGCTCCACGGGGACGACGATGACCAACGCCGATGAGAACCTCGAGAACACCACCACCACGACGCTCCCCGAGGACGACGCCCGGCCCACGCAGCGCCCCGCGCCGGACCTCGCTCGCATCCAGGAGCTAGACGAGGCCGTCGCGCGCTTCGAGGGGCAGAAGCGTTGGCAGGACGTGATCCGCTCGCTCGTGGCGAAGGCCGAGCTGCTCGTCGAGCCCGCCGAGCGGGTGGCCGTCTACGAGCGCGTCGCGGGGCTCTACGTCGAGCGCTTCTCGAACCTCGCGGAGGCCATCAAGGCGAACGAGACGATCCTCGAGATCGACCCCGAGAACGCGGGCGCGAACAGCTTTCTTCGCGCGACCTACGAGAAGCGCAAGGACTGGGACAAGCTGCTGAGGCTGCTCCGCGCCGACGCCGAGGCCGCCCCCGTGGGCGAGCAGCTGGATCGCTGGTCCGAGATCGCGCGCTTCGTGTCGGAGAAGGTCAAGCGGGTCGAGGCCTCGGTCGAGGCGTGGGAGCAGGTGCTCGCGCGCGCGCCGGAGCACACCGAGGCGATCTCCCAGCTCAGCGGGCTGTACGAGAAGAGCCGCGACTACGAGAAGCTCGCGGGGGTGCTGCGCGTGCAGGCGACGCAGACCGGCGAGCCGGCGGCGCGGGTGCAGATCCTCGTCAAGCTGGGGATGATCGCCAGCGACCGGCTGAACAACGACGAGCTCGCGGTCGAGGCGTGGCGGGGCGTGCTGGCGCTGGAGCCGAACGACCGGCGCGCGCAGGAGGCGCTGAAGAAGCGCCTGCTCGCGATGAGCGCGTGGGACGAGCTCGAGGCCTTCTACGCGGAGTCTGAGAAGTGGGACGAGCTCATTCGACTGCTCGAGCGCGAGGCGGAGTCTGAGTCGCTCGACGCGGCGGTGCGCGTCACGCTGCTGCTCAAGGTCGCCACGCTCTGGGAGGACCGCAAGGAGAAGCCCGAGCGCGCGGCGCGCTACCTCGAGAAGGTGCTCGAGCTCGACCCCGGTCACCGCGGCGCCGCGCTGCGCCTCGTGCCGATCTATGAGTCCGCGAGGGACGACCGCCGGCTCGCCGCGGCCCTCGAGGTCAAGCTCCCGGGCGACGCGCCCGGCGAGGAGCGCCTGGGGTCTCTGCGTCGGCTCGGCGGGCTCTATGAGGGCAGCCTCAAAGACCCCGAGCACGCCTTCGTGCGCTTTCTCGCGGCCTTCGACGAAGACCCCGGCGAGCCCCGCTCCATCGAAGACCTCGAGCGGGTCTCGGACGGCGCCGAGCGCTGGGAGACCGTGGTCGAGCACGTCGGTCGGGCGCTCGCGGGAGCGCCTGGAGCGCCCTGGGAGCTCGAGCTCCGCCTGCGGCAGGGGGAGATCCTCGCCGAGCGCGTGGGGCGCCCTGACGCCGCCGTGGAGGCCTTTCGGGCGGTGCTGGAGATCGACCCTGGGGAGCTCCGCGCCCTCGACGCCCTCGACGGGCTGCACCGGCGCGGCGAGCAGTGGTCGGACCTCCTTTCGGTGCTCGAGCGACGCCTCGCGCTGACCGAGGAGCCGGGCGCTCGTCGGGCGCTGCTGCTGGAGGCGGCGTCGATCGCCGAGACGAAGGTCAGCGATCAGGGGCGCGCGATCGAGTTCGCGCGGGCGATGGTCGCCGAGGGTGGAGACGACCTCGAGGTCCTCGCGATTCTCGATCGGCTCTACCAGGCGGTGGGCAACCACGGCGCGCTGGCGGACGTGATCCAGCGGGAGCTGGACCTCTCCGCGGACGTCGACGTCGAGGCCGCGAGCGCGCTCAAGTTCCGGCTCGCGACGATCCGGCAGGAGCACATGGGCGACGTGCCCGGCGCCGTGCGGCTGCTGCGAGAGATCCTCTCGGAGTCCCTCGAGCACGGCGGCGCGAGGGCGTCGCTGGAGCAGCTCCTGCGAGACCCCGAGTGGCGCGCCGAGGCCGCGCGCATCCTTCAGCCCGTCTACGAGCACGGCGGCGACTGGGAGGCGCTGGTTCGCGCGCTCGAGATCCTCGTCGTCGACGAGGACGACGTCGCCGAGCGCGTCACGCTGCTCCGCCGCATCGGCGTGGTGCACGCGCAAGGGCTGGGCGACGCGCGCCGCGCGATGGAGGCCTTCGGCCGCGCGTTTCGCGAGAACCCGACCGACCTCGAGGTCGTCGAGGAGCTCGTCGAGGTCGCGGGCAGCATCGACGCGTGGGCCGAGGTCGTCGCGCTGCTGCGCGAGGCGGCGATTCGCTACGCGGGTGACCCGGTGGCGAGGGTGCTGCTCCTGCGCGTCGCCGAGATCGAGTCGACGCGACTGGGCAACGTCTCCGCGGCGGTCGAGGCGCTCGAGCGCATGCTCGAGGCCGACCCCGTCGACGACGAGGCGCTGCGCGTGCTCGAGAGGACCTACCGCGCCGCGGCGCGCTGGCCCGACGTGCTCGCGACGCTGCGTCGTCGCCTGGACCACGCGCAGGACCCCGACGCCTACGACGCGATCCTCGTGGAGGTGGCGCGCGTTCACGACGAGCAGCTCGGCGACACCGCGATGGCGGTCACGACCTACCGGGAGATGCTCGCCCGCGACCCGGCCAGCCGGCGCGCGCTCGAGGCGCTCGACCGTCTCTACACGCGCCAGGGAGACTGGTCGGAGCTGGCCGAGAACCTGGAGCTCCGGCTCACCCTGGTCGACGCGGCCGAGGAGCAGACGGCGCTGCAGCTGCGCCTCGCCGAGGTGCGCGACCAGCGGCTGGCGGACCGCGCCGGCGCGATCGAGATCTACCGTCAGATCCTCGATCGCGACCCCGAGAGCGAGGCGGCGGTGACGGCCCTCGACGGGATGATCACCGAGCGCGCGTACACGGCGGGCATCGTCGAGGTGCTGGAGCCGGTGTTCCGTGCGCAGGGCTCCTTCGATCGCCTCGTGAACGCGCTGGAGGTGCAGGCCCGCTTCACCGACGACGTCGTGGCGCACGTCGACCTGCTGCACCGCATCGCGGAGATCCAAGAGGTCGCGCTCGACGACGCGGGCACCGCGTTTCAGACCCTGGCCCGGGCGCTCGAGGCCGACCCCTCGAGGGAGGACACGCTCAACGCCCTCGACCGGATCGCGCTGTCGACGGGCGCGTCTCAGGCGTTCCTGGGCGTGCTGAAGGGCCGCATCGCGGCGTGCGAAGACCCTGCGGTGAAGGTGCTGCTGCACCGTCGCGCGGCCTTCGTGGCCGAGGAGCGCCTGGAGCAGGTCGACGAGGCCATCGAGCAGCTCAACGCGGTGGTCGCCCTCGACCCCGGTCACCTCGACGCCCTCAGCGACCTCGAGCGGCTCTACCAGCTCACCGACCGGGGGAGGGAGCTCGCGGCGACGCTGGTGAAGAAGTCTGAGGTGGTCGAGTCGATCGACGATCGAAAGGCGCACCTCTGGCGCGCCGCGGAGCTGTACGAGACCACCCTCGACGACACCCCCGCCGCGATCGAGACCTACAAGCGCATCGTGGCCGTCGACGACGGCGAGGTGCAGGCGCTCGACGCGCTGATCCGACTCTACATCGGCGGCTCGATGTGGTCCGAGCTCCTCGGCGCGTACGAGAAGAAGGCCGACGTCGTCTCAGACCCGGAGGAGAAGAAGCGGCTGTTCTTCGGCATGGCGTCGGTCTACGAGTCGGAGCTCGACGACGGCGCGAAGGCCGTCGACGCGTACAACCGCGCCCTCGAGCTCGACCCCACCGACCTCGTCGCGATCCAGCGCCTCGACCAGCTCTACACCGCGCAGGGGCGCTGGCAGGAGCTGCTCTCGGTGCTCGAGCGCGAGGCCGAGCTCTCGTCTGACCCCGCGGAGATCGCCGCCCATCGCTTCCGCGTGGGTGAGATCTACGACCACAAGATCGACAGCGTCGAGCGCGCGGTGGACATCTACCGCGAGATCCTCGACGTGGTGCCCGACCACGAGCCCTCGATCGCCGCGTTGACGGCGATCCTCCGCGGGGACCGGGCGCCGCTCCTGGCCGCCGCCGTGCTTGAGCCGCACTTCAGCGCCGCGGGCGAGTTCGCCCGGGTCGTCGAGGTGCACGAGGTCGAGATCGCGCGCTGCGAGGATCCGCTGCGCAAGATCGAGCTCCTGCGCCGCGTCGCGGAGATCCAGTCGTCGGCGCTCGGCGACGGTGAGGCCGCGTTCGACGCGATGGCCCGCGCCGTGCGCGCCGACCCGCGGGGCGAGGACGACCTCGGGCTCTTCGAGCAGTTCGGCGAGTCGCTCGGCGCGTGGGACCGCGTCGCACGCACCTACGACGAGGCGCTGCCGAGCCTCGCCGAGGACCCGGTCCAGCAGGTCGAGCTGCTGCTCCGGACGGGGCAGATCTACGAGGTGCAGGTCGGCGACGCCGAGACCGCCGTCGCGCGCTACGCCGCGGTGGCGACCCTCGACCCCGAGAACGGTCCGGCGCTGCGCTCGCTCGACCGGCTGTATGAGTCCCTCGAGCGCTGGGACCTCATGGCGGAGACCCTCGCGAAGGAGGTCGCGCTCGCCGACGTGAGCCCTGATGAGCTCACCGCGCTTCGCTTTCGCCTCGCGCAGGTGCGGGGCGAGAAGCTCGGCGACATCGACGGCGCGCTGGCCGCGTACCGAGAGATCCTCGACACGCAGTCCGACCACGAGCCCTCGATCGCGGCCCTCGAGCAGCTCTTCGCCAACAACGTGCGGCGCGTCGAGATCGCCGCGATCCTCGAGCCGATCTATCGACTGGGAGAGGACTGGCAGCGCCTCGCCGACCTCCAGGCCCAGCTCCTCGAGCTCGTCGTCGCGCCCGCCGAGCGCATCGCGCTCATTCGGCAGATCGCCGAGACCTTCGAGGACAAGCTCGTCGACGGCGTGACGGCCTTCAGCTGGATGGGGCGCGCGGTGCGCGAGGCTCCCCTCGACGAGCTCTGCGTCGTCGACGCCGAGCGCCTCGCCGCGCTCACCTCCCAGTGGGCCGAGCTCACCAACGTCTACGCCGACGTCGTCGAGGCCGAAGACTCGAGCGACGAGGTGAAGGTCGTCATCGGCAAGCGCCTCGCGAGGGTGCACGAGGAGGAGCTGGGTGACCTCGCCTCGGCCGAGGGGGCCTACGCCTTCGTCGCCGAGGTGTCGACGTACGACGCCGACGCGCTCGACGCGCTCGACCGGCTCTACACGGCGTCGGGCGACGCCGAGCGCCTGGCCGAGGTCCTCGCGCGCCGCGTCGACAGCGTCGAGGACGCGTACCTGAAGACCGAGTTCACCTTCCGGCTCGCGCAGATTCTCCAGCTCAGCCTCGAGCGGGTGGACGACGCCGTGCTGCGCTACCGGGCGATCGTCGATCACCTCGACCCGCAGCACCGCCCCAGCCTCGACGCCCTCGAGGCGATCTACCTCCAGTCCGAGCGCTGGGCCGAGCTCTACGAGAACGGCCGTCGCAAGCTCGAGGGCGTCACCGACCCCGAGGAGCAGGCTGACATCCACACGCAGATGGCGCAGGTCGCGCAGCACTACCTCGGCCGACCGGACGAGGCGGTGCAGCTCTACGAGCAGGTGCTCTCGCTGCGCGGTGAGGAGCCCGAGACCCTGGGCGCGATCGCCTCGCTGCACGAGGAGGCGGGGCGGTGGCCTCAGCTGATCGAGGTGCTCGAGCGTCAGTTCGCGGCGGAGAACGACCCCGACCTCAGGGTGCAGGTGGCGCTCCGCATCGCCGCGGTGATTCACTACCGCCTGGGAGACGTCGAGCGGGCGATCGACGGCTACCGCCGGGTGCTCGACATCGACACCGCGAACTTCGACGCGATGCGCGCCCTCGCGGGGATCTACCGCGCCGCGCAGAACTGGGACGAGCTCGTGCTGACGCTGCAGTCGCTGCTGCAGGTCGGGTCGGGCACCCTCGAGGCGGCGGAGCTTCGCGAGGCCTGGGCCGAGCTCGGGCGGATCTTCTGGAGCGTGCAGCAGCAGGGCTTCGAGTCGGCCGAGGCGTGGCGCCAGGTGCTCGACCTCGACCCCGCGGACTCCGAGGCCATTGAGGCGCTGCTGGTCATTCACAGCGCGCAGGGCGAGTGGCCCGACGTGGTGGAGGTGCTGCAGCGCAAGGCCGGGCTGCAGCCGGATGAGGCCTCGAAGGTCGCGGTGCTGCTGCAGATCGCCGACGTGTGGGAGCAGCGCATCGAAGACGGGGAGGGCGCGCGCGCCGCGTACGAGCAGGTGCTGGAGCTCGATCCGCTGCACGAGCGGGCGTTCCTGGCGCTCGAGGCGCTGCACACGCAGGCGTCTCGCGGCGACGACCTCGCGACGCTGTACGTCAATCGACACGACCAGCTCGCCGACGCGGGCGACACCGCGAGCGCGGTGGGCTTCATGGTCAAGGCCGCGAACGCCTACGACGAGCTCGTGGGCGACCGCGAGCAGGCCTTCGCGGCGGCGCAGATCGCCTTCCAGGAAGACGTCGAGAACCCCGACGCGGTGCGCTCCCTCGAGCGGCTGGCGGCGGCCACGCAGAAGTGGAACGAGCTCCTCCAGGAGACCCTCGCGTCGTACAACTCGGAGCCCGCGGGGCCGCGCAAGACGCAGCTCGGGCTCCACGTCGCGCGGTGGTACGGCATCGAGCTGGGACACCCCGAGTGGGCGATCCCGATCTACAACCAGATCCTCGGCGCGGAGCCCGACAACCTCCACGCGCTGCGCGCGCTCGCCGAGCTCTACCGAAAGCTGGGGCAGTGGACCCAGCTGGCGAAGATCCTCGAGCGCTGCGTGAGCGCGGCGAGGACGCCCGAGGACCGGCGCGACGCGCACCTCTCGCTCGGCGAGGTGCACGAGCAGCACCTCGACGCGCTGCACGACGCCGCGGCGCAGTACAACGCCGCGCTCTCGATCGACCCGGTGTCGCTCGAGGCGATGGACGCCCTCGGTCGGGTGTACGAGGCCCGCGGGGCCTGGGACGAGCTCGTCGGGGTGCTCCGGCGCTCGATCGAGGTCGTGGGTGACCCGACGCAGGCCCACGCGCAGCGACTCCGGGTCGCGTCGATCCTCGAGGACCGGCTCCGCGACTACCCCGCGGCGATCTCGGAGTACCTCGGGGTGCTCGAGACCGACGTCACCAACCTCGACGCGCTCCGCGGCCTGGAGCGCCTCTACGCCGAGACCGGCAACAGCCCCGAGCTCCTTCGGGTGCTCGAGCTTCAGCTCGACATCGCGAGCACGGAGCGCGAGCAGATCAAGATCCTGACGCGCCTCGCCGAGATGCTCGAGGAGGAGTTCGTCAAGCCGGACCTCGCGATCCAGCGCTTCGAGCAGGTGCTCGACATCGACCCCGCGAACGACCCCGCCCTGCGCGGGCTCGAGCGGCTCTACCGCAACACCTCGCGGTGGAGCGAGCTCGTCGAGACCTACGAGAAGCACCTCGTGGCGATCCCCGACCGGCGCGACCGCGCGCCGATCTTCCTCGCGCAGGGGCGGGTGTACATCGACGAGCTCCGCGACATGGAGCGGGCCGAGGACTCGTTCGTCAACGCGCTGCAGATCGACCCCGCGAACGTGGTGGCGATGGAGGCGCTCACGAAGATCTACGAGGGCCGCGGGGAGTGGGACCGCGCGCTCGACGTGATGGAGCAGCTCGCGGCGATCTACGCCGACGACCTCGCTCGCTCGCTCGACCTGCGTCACCGCATCGGTCGCCTCGCCGAGGAGCACCTCCAGGACGAGGCCCGCGCGATGGAGCAGTACCAGGCCGCGCTCGACGCGAGCCCGACGTACCTCCCGGCGCTCACGGCGCTCCGTGGGATCTTCACCCGCCGCGAGGACTGGTGGGAGGTCGCGGCGGTGCTCGACCGGGAGCAGGCCGCCACGGAGCAGCCGCGGCAGCGCGCGAGGCTCCTCGCGGAGCTCGGGCGGGTGAACGCGACGTACCTCGACGAGCCGCCCCGCGCGATCGGCGCGTACGAGGAGGCGCTCCGCAACGACCCCGAGCTCGAGGAGGCCGCCTGGCCGCTCTGTATGTACCTCGTCTCCGAGGGCCGCTACGAAGAGGCCGAGCCGCTGAGCGAGCTGCTCGTGCGTCGGGCGTCGCGTCGCGACCCCAGCGAGCAGCTGGAGATCCAGATCACCATGGGCAGGATCGCCGCGGCGCTGCAGAAGCACGACCGCGCGATCAAGGCGTTCTCCGCGGCGCACACCCTCGACCGCGCCAACGTCGAGGTGATCAGCGCCCTCGCCGTGGCGCACTACGAGAAGCGCGACTGGGAGGGCGCGTTCAAGCACTACCAGCTCCTGCTGGTGCACCACAAAGACGAGCTCGGCGCCGACGCCCGCGCGGACCTGTACCACCGCCTCGGGGTGGTCAAGCGCGAGCAGGGGGACCACCGCCGCGCGGTGAACTTCCTCGAGAAGGCGCTCGAGGAGTACCCGGGATATCGCCCGGCCCTCGACGCGCTGGTGAGCACCTACGAGGCCGCGGGCGAGTGGGATCAGGTGATCGCGTACAAGGAGCAGCTCCTCGAGCTCGAAGACGACGAGGAGGTTCGCTACCGCGCGTTCATCGAGATCGGCGGGCTCTGGCAGGAGAAGGCGCGCAACGCGCAGAAGGCGATCCAGTCGTACGCCGCGGCGACGGAGATCAAGCCGCAGGACCACGTCACGCTGCACAAGCTCCTGGCGCTCTACCAGGAGACCCGGCAGTGGTCGAAGCTCATCGACGTGATCGCGCGCATCGCGGACCTCGAGAGCGACCCGGTGCGCAAGGCGCGGTACGCGTACACCATCGCGACGATCTACAACTCGGAGATCAAGGACTCGGAGAGCGCGCTGGAGCACTACAACAAGGCGCTCGACCTGAACCCCTCGGAGCTCAAGCCCTTCGCGAAGATCAACGAGGTGCTCACCGGGCGCCGCGATTTCAAGGAGCTCGAGCGCAACTTCCGCAAGATGCTCCACCGCGTGGCGGGCAAGGGGGACCGGGACCTGGAGTTCAACCTCCTGCACAACCTCGGGATCATCTACCGCGACCGGCTCGGGCAGCCCGAGGCGGCGATCAAGGCCTTCGACATGGCCGTCGAGCGCAAGCCCGACGACCTGACCGAGCGCAAGATCCTCGCGGAGCTCAACGCGCGGAACAACCGCGTCGACGACGCGATCACCCACTGGCGCGCCATTCTGGAGCAGGACCTCGGCAACGCCGAGGCGATCACCGCGGTGTTCGACCTGTATTACCAGTCGCGGCAGTACGACAAGGCGTGGTGCGTCGCGGCGGCCTGCGCGTTCTTGCTCCGCGACAAGGTGCGGGAGGACCTGCGGGCCTTCTACGAGCAGTACAAGCCCCGCCGACCGGTGCAGCCGACGGGGCGGCTGACCGAGGAGAACTGGGTCAAGCAGCTCTTTCACCCCAACGAGGACCCCGTCGTCGGGAAGATCTACGCGTCGATCGTCGGGCCGCTGCGCAACGCCAAGGTGCAGCCCCTCGCGCGCTTCGGCTTCACCGCCGCGGAGCTGCACAACCCCGCGACCTCGAGCGTCGCGCTGGTGAAGTCCATGGGGACCGTCGCGAGCGCGCTCAACCTCCCGCTGCCGCAGGTGTTCGTGCGGCCGCAGCAGCCCGGCGGCCTGGGCTACGTGCCCAGCGACCCCATCGCGTCGGTGGCCGGTCAGAGCCTGCTCTCGGGGCTTCGTCCCGAGGAGCTGTCCTTCGTCGCCGCGAAGCACATGTCGTACTACCGCAACGAGCACTACGTCCGCGTGCTCTTTCCCACGGTGCAGGAGCTCACGGCGATTCTCCTCGCCGCGATCAAGCTCGTGAAGCCCGACCAAGACGTGCCCCCGGAGGCCCTCCAGACCGCTCAGCAGCTCGCGCCGCTGGTGGGGGGTGACCCCGTGGCCAGCGAGGGTCTGCGCAAGGTCGTCAGGGTCTTCTTCGACCAGGGCGGCGCGTCGAACATCAAGCGCTGGTACCAGTCGGTGGAGCTCACCGCCGCGCGCGCGGGCTTCCTCGTGTGCGGCGACCACGAGGTCGCGCGCAAGATGATCCACATGGAGCCGGGCCTCCCCGGCGACCTCTCGCCGAACGAGAAGCTCAAGGACGTGATCCTGTTCTCCATCTCGGAGAACTATTTCGCGCTCCGTGAGGCCCTCGGGATCAACTTCCAGTCCGCGGCGGGCTACTGACGTCGCGCTCCCCCCGCGGCGGCCTTCGTTCGCCGCCTCGGGGGGGCCTCGCCGCCCTCAGCGCCGGGTCAAGAACCTGCGCACGGCCTCGTGGTGCTCGGACGACGCCCAGGAGCGCGCGAAGTGCTTGCGCTCCAGGCGCCTCGCGTCGTTGCGGCTGAGGCCCTGAGACTCGCGAAGGAGCCTGAGCATGCGCGTCACCCCGGACCGGGGAGAGCGCGCGACCTCGTGGACGAAGGCCACGGCGCGCGCCCTCGCGTGGCCCTCGTCGACCAGCTCGTCGGCGAAGCCCGCGTCGAGCGCCTCCTGGGCGCTCACCGGCGTCGCCGCGAGGAGCCAGCGCGTCGCGACGCCCCGCGGGACGAGCCCGAGGAGGTTCGCCGCGCCGCCCCATCCCGTGGTGATGGCGAAGCGGGACTGCACCCACTGAAAGCGAGAGGTGCGGTCGACCACGCGGTAGTCACACGCCGCCGCGGCCTCGCATCCTCCGCCGAAGGTGTCTCCGCTCACGGCGGCCACGACCGGGACGCCCAGGGCGAGCAGCCCGTCCCAGGCCCTCGCGGCGAGCGCTGCGAACTCCCTCGCGCCTCGCGCGGTCTTCACCTCCGCGAGCTCTTGAAGGTCTCCCCCCGAGAGGAACACCCCCACGCCGGGGGTGCTCGCGAGCACCACGCCCCGCGCGGCGCGGTCGGCGCGCAGCTCTCGGGCGATGGCCGCGATTTCGCGGAGCGAGGCGAGGTCGAGCGCGTGGCGGCGCTCGGGGCGGTCGACCACCACGACCCTGGCGTCGCCCTCGGGTTCGAGACGCACGGTCATGGGGCCTCAGGCCCTCCTGCGAGGTCGCTGCTCGCCCTCGGCCGCCGCGTCGGCGCCCCGTCGGCGCGGCCGCTTGCCGCGCTGGCGAAAGCGCTCGGCGTGTCGCACGATCGCGTCGGCGACGTCGACCCCGGTCGCGCGCTCGATGCCCTCGAGCCCGGGGGAGCTGTTGATCTCAAGGATCTTCGGCCCCGTGCGGGTCTCGAGCATGTCGACGCCGGCGACCTCGAGGCCCATCACCCGGCTCGCCTGGAGCGCGGCCTTGACGTAGCGCGGGTCGAGGGACTCGATCGCCTCGGGCTCGCCGCCGCGGTGGAGGTTCGAGCGAAACTCGCCCTTGGCCGCGCGTCGTCGCATGGCGGCGACGACCTTGCGCCCCACCACGACGGCGCGAATGTCTCGGCCCCGCGACTCGCTGACGAACTCCTGGAGGATGATGTCTTGCCCGAGGGTCCAGAAGGCCTCGAGGGTGCTCTCGATGCTCTGCCGGGACTCGGCAAGCATCACGCCGACGCCCTGCGTGCCCTGGTGGAGCTTCACCACCGCGGGGGGGCCTCCCACGAGCGCGAGGGCGACGTCGAGGTGCGTCGAGGACTTCGTGCAGACCGTGGTGGGGATGTCGAGGTCTTTGCGGGTGAGGAGTTGCATCGCGCGGAGCTTGTCGCGCGACCTCGCGATCGCGATCGCGTGGTTGAGCACCGTCGCGCCCATCATGTCGAACTGCCGGACGACCGCGAGGCCGTACGACGTGATCGACGTGCCGATGCGCGGGATCACCACGTCGAAGCCGCCGACCTCGGCGCCGTGGAGGTAGAGC
Source organism: Polyangiales bacterium (assembly GCA_041389885.1). Taxonomy (GTDB): domain Bacteria; phylum Myxococcota_A; class Polyangia; order Polyangiales; genus JAWKRB01. The sequence goes on from JAWKRB010000026.1 coordinate 66,517, forward strand.
GAGGGGCGACCGCGGCTGACCACCAGGGAGATCTCCAGCGGGTCGACCACGGAGACCTCGTGCCCACGGGTCTGGGCGGCCTCCATCAGCCGTCGCGTCGAGTAGATGGTGCTCTTTCGCGAGAGGATGAGGATTCGCATCGCGTCGACGGCTGCCCGGTTCTCCCGCTCGCAGCGCGGGGCGCGGAATGGTAGGGGACGAGACACCCCTGTCAAGGTAGCTCGACGATGTCCACCCTTCGCTGCTGGAGCCTCGATGAAGACGGCGTGCGGGGCCTCGGCGCCGCGCTGGGCTCGGCGCTCGCCGTGGGTGACGTCGTGGCGCTGTCGGGGCCGCTGGGGGCCGGCAAGAGCGCCCTGGCGCGGGCGGCGGTGTACGGCGCCGGCGTGAGCGAGCGCGTGCGGGTGGCGTCGCCCACGTTCACGGTGGTGCAGGAGTACCTCGGGCGCCTCCCGGTGCACCACGCGGACCTCTACCGGCTCGGCTGCCCCGAGGAGCTCGACGAGATCGGGCTCCTCGACCGCGGCGCCGACGCGGCGATGCTGATCGAGTGGGCGGATCGCTTCCCCGAGCGCATCCCCGACGACGCGCTCTGGCTGGAGCTCGAGATCGTCGACGAGGCGCGGCGGCAGGTGCGCGCGCGCGGACAGGGCGCGCGGGTCGAGCGCCTGGTGCGCGCGGCCTCCCGCGGCGTGATCGAGGGACCGCCGCGGCCTCGCTAGAGCGCCGACGGGAGACTTTCCGGTCGGCGCTCTGGGGGTATGCTGCTCGCGATGGCAATGGACCTTCAGGAGATCCGCGCGCTCTTCGACCGCGAGCGCGTGCAGTTCGAGGCCTCTCGGCGCGTGATGAGCATGGACGAGTACCTCGCCATGTTCGCCTCTGAGCCGCAGCGCCACGGACGCGACGTCGCGACCTGGCTCCGCGACCTCTTCGACTTCTACGGCTCGGAGACGATCCACAAGCCCTACGGCCGCTTCACCCGCTGGCGCCTCTTCGACCTCCCGTGGGAGGACGCGAGCGGTCAGCGCGAGGCGCTCATCGGCCACGAGCAGCTCCAGCGCGAGGTCTACCGCGCGCTGGCGAACTTCGCGCGCATCGGGAGGGTCAACCGCCTGGTGCTCCTGCACGGCCCCAACGGCAGCGCGAAATCCACCTTCGTGAGCTGCCTGCTCCGGGCGATGGAGAATTACTCGACCCTCGACGAGGGCGCGCTGTACCGCTTCAACTGGGTGTTCCCCAAGTCTCGCGGGCGGGACGGCTCGCGCATCGGCTTCGGCGGCGTGGTGGAGGGAGACGGGGCCAAGCCCGGCGACAGCTTCGCGCACCTGGACGAGTCCGCGATCGACGCGAAGATCCAGAGCGAGGTGCGCGACCACCCCCTGCTGGCGCTCCCGCGAGACGTGCGCCAAGCGGTGCTCGCCCGGTGCTTCGAGGGCCGCGCCGAGGCCATCCCCGCGCAGCTCTGGAAGGGCTCGCTCTCGCACAAGTTTCAGCTGATCTTCGACGCGCTGTTCACGGCGTACCGCGGCGACCTCTCGAAGGTGCTGGCGCACGTGCAGGTCGAGCGCTGGTACGTCTCGCGCCGATACCGTCAGGGGGCGGTCACCCTCGGTCCGCAGATGGCGGTGGACGCGAAGGAGCGGCAGGTGACCGCCGACCGCTCGCTCTCGGCGCTGCCCCCGTCCCTGCAGAACGTGGCGCTCTTCGAGCCCTACGGCGACCTCGTCGACGCCGCGGGGGGCCTCATCGAGTACTCCGACCTGCTCAAGCGCCCGCTCGAGGCGTGGAAGTACCTGCTGCTGATGATCGAGACCGGCGAGGTCTCGCTCACCACGTCGAACCTCGTGCCCAACGTCATGCTCATCGGGAGCTCGAACGAGGCGCACCTCGACGCGTTTCGCGAGCACCCGGAATTCGCGTCGTTTCGCGGGCGGCTCGAGCTCGTGCGCGCGGGCTACCTCGTCGACTGGAAGCAAGAGAAGGCGATCTACGACCAGCAGGTGGTGCCGGGGCTGAGGGTGCACGTGGCGCCGCACGCGACCGAGCTCGCGGCGGTCTTCGCGGTGCTGACGCGGCTGCGACGAGCGGGGGCGGAGGGGCTCCCCAAGCCCCTCGGCGTGCTCGCCGCGCAGCTCTCGCCCATCGAGCGCGCCGACCTCTTCGCCCTCGGCTCGGTGCCCGCGCGGTACAGCGACGACCAGACCAAGGAGCTCCGCGCGGGCGTCGAGACGATCTACCGGCAGGCGCGCGCCGACGGCGTCTACGAGGGCCGCGTGGGCGCGTCGCCGCGAGAGATTCGCGCGCTGCTCCTCGACGCCGCGCAGCACCCCGGGTACTTCGGCCTGTCGCCCTTCGCGGTGCTGGAGAAGATCGCGGACCTGTGTCGTCACCACGACGACTTCGAGTGGCTCCGTCAGCCCGCCGAGGGCGGGTACCACGAGCCCGCGTCGTTCATCGAGGCGCTCCGCGAGCGCCTGCTCGACCGCGTGGAGGAGGACCTGCGCGCGGCCTCGGGCCTGGCGGACGACGTGCGCACGACCGAGAACTTCGAGCGCTACGTGCTGCACGTCTCCGCCAGCCTCAAGGGCGAGCGGGTGCTCAACCGGCTCTCGGGGCGCGACGAGCCCGCCGACGAGGGGATGATGCGCGCGATCGAGACGGTCCTCGGGGCGACTGACGCGGCGGATTTTCGGCGCAACCTCATCTCCCGCGTCGCGGCCTGGGCCATCGACCACTCGGGCGAGCCCGTGCCGTACGCGTCGCTCTTTCCGCAGCACCTTCAGGCGATTCGCGACGCGTTCTTCCAAGACCGGCGACGCCAGGTCGCGGGCATCGCCCGGGACGTCATCGCGCGGATCACCGACGAGGGCGTGGGGCTCGAGGCCGACGCCCTCGCGCGCGCCGAGGAGGTCCTCGCCGCGCTGAAGTCGCAGCGCGGCTACGAGGACCGCAGCGCCCGCGACGCGCTGGCCTCGCTCCTCAAGGAGCGCTTCTCGGAGATCAGGGCGGGGGCGTAGGCGCGGCGTCGCTCGCGGCGGGCGCGCTCGCCGCGGGGGGGCTCGCCGCGGGGGGGCTCGCGGCGGGCGACGAGCTCGTGGCCCCGCGTCGCATGCACGCGCGCATGGGCCCGGCGAGCTCCTGCGGCACCCTGGGCTCGCCGAGGATGCTCTGACCGAAGCGCTCGTACCGCAGCCCGCAGCCTGCGCCAGGGAGGTTGGACCACCAGATCCACAGCGCCCGACCCTTGACGTTCTCCTGCGGCACGAAGCCCCAGAACCGGCTGTCGTAGCTGTTGTCTCGGTTGTCTCCCATCACGAAGAGCTGACCGGGAGGCACGGTGCACGGCTCGCGCACGCAGTGCTCGCCGTGGGTCATGTCGTCGGCCTGATTCTGCAGCGTGAGGTAGTGGTAGCCCCCGTGCCACTCGAGGAAGAGACGTCTCGGCACCTGCTCGATGCGCGCGACGCCCTCGCCGTCGTCACCGCGCCAGGGCCCGATCTCGCAGCGTGGGAGCGCGCGCCCGTTGACCTCGACCGAGCCGTCTTCGCGCACCCAGACGCGGTCGCCTGGGAGGCCGATGACGCGCTTGATGAAGTCCTTGCTCGGGTCGGTCGGGAAGACGAAGACGACGACCTCGCCGCGCTGGACGTCCCGACCGTGAAAGAGCCGCGTCGAGCGGCCGGGCACGAGCGGGCCGTAGATGAACTTGTTGACGAAGATGTTGTCGCCGACGCTGAGGGTCGGATACATCGACGGCGAGGGGATCTTGAAGGCCTCGACGACGAAGGCCCTGATGCCCAGCGCGACGAGCACCGCGAAGCCGATGGCCTCGACGTACTCCCGGGTGGTCCCCTTGCGAACGTGGGAGAGGTGCTTCGTGAGCAGCTCGTCGAGCCGCCTCACGCCGTCGGCGGCGGCGTTGGCGTCGCGCGCCTCGACGGCCTCGTCGAGGGTCGAGATGGCGCCCTGCACCTCGTCGCGGACCTCTTGCTTGGGCTTCGCCGCGGCGAGCAGGCGCTCGGCCTCGCGCCGGAGCTCCAGGGCCTCGGCGCGCACGGTGCGGATGTCACGCGCGGCGCCCAGCCGGTGCGAGCCGTAGAGCCGGTCGCGCACGCCCAGCACGAGCACCTCGAGGACGGCGAAGGCCAGGAGGTACTGCCACGGCGCGCCGTCGAAGGTCTGCCCGCAGCTCTGGCCCGCGCAGACGGTGGCGAGGCCGAGCACCAGGGCGACCGAGAGCGAGGCGGGGATGATGAAGTACCAGGCGGCGCTCCAGAGACGGTCTTGCCAGGTGGGATCCGTCATCGTGAGGCCTCGCGGGGTTGGCGGGTCACTGCCACTAGTCGACCTTCAGGATGGCGAGGAAGGCTTCCTGAGGAATCTCCACCGAGCCGACGGACTTCATGCGCTTCTTACCCTCTCTCTGCTTCTCCAGGAGCTTTCGCTTTCGGGAGATGTCGCCACCGTAGCACTTCGCGGTGACGTTCTTTCTCAGCGCGCCGATCGACTCGCGGGCGATGATCTTGCCGCCGATGGCCGCCTGGATCGCGACCTCGTACTGCTGCCGGTGGATCACCTCCTTGAGCTTCGAGGCGAGCTCCCGGCCGCGGCGCTGCGCCTTCTCCCGGTGGAGGATCACGGACAGCGCGTCGACCTGCTCGCCGTTCACGAGCATGTCGACGCGCACGAGGGTGCCCTGGCGGTAGCCGATGAGCTCGTAGTCCATCGAGGCGTAGCCCTTGGACGCGCTCTTGAGCCGGTCGAAGAAGTCGAAGAGCACCTCGTTGAGGGGCATCTCGTAGGTGAGGATCACGCGGTCGGTGCCCACGTACTGCATCCCCGTCTGCGCGCCTCGGCGGTCGATGCAGAGCTGCATGATGGCGCCGACGCAGCTCGCGGGCATGTGCAGCGTGAGCTTGAGGAAGGGCTCCTCGATGTACTCGATGCGGCCGGCGTCAGGGAGGCGCGCGGGGTTCTCGACGTTGAGCACGTCGCCGTCGCGGACCTTCACGCGGTACACCACGCTCGGCGCCGTGGTGATCAGGTCGAGGTTGTACTCGCGCTCGAGCCGCTCCTGGATGATCTCCATGTGCAGCAGGCCGAGGAAGCCGCAGCGGAACCCGAAGCCGAGGGCCTCGGAGGTGTCGGGCTCGAACTGGAAGCTGGCGTCGTTGAGCTTGAGCTTGTCGAGGGCGTCGCGCAGCGCCGTGTAGTCTGAGCTGTCGGTGGGGAAGATCCCCGCGAAGACCATGGGCTTCACGTCTTTGAAGCCCGGGAGGGCCTCGGTGGCCCGTCGCTTCGCGTGGGTGACGGTGTCGCCGATCTTGGTGTCGTGCACCGAGCGGATGTTCGCCGCGAGAAAGCCCACCTCGCCGACGGACAGCTCATCGAGGGCCACGGGGTGCGGCGTGAACACGCCGATCTCGGTGATCTCGTACTCGCGCTGCGTGGCCATGAGGTAGACCTTGTCGCCCTTGCGCAGGGTGCCGTCGATGACGCGCACCACCACCACCGCGCCGCGGTAGGGGTCGTACCAGCTGTCGAAGAGCAGCGCCCGGAGGGGGGCCTGGGGGTCGCCCTGGGGCGGCGGGACCTTGGCGACGACGGCCTCGAGGATCTCTTCGATCCCGATGCCGCTCTTGCCGCTCGCGGGGATGGCCTCGCTGGCGTCGATGCCCACGACGTCTTCGATCTCGTGGCGCGCGCGGTCGGTGTCGGCGCTGGGCAGGTCGATCTTGTTGAGCACCGGGATGACCTGGAGGTTCGCCTCCACGGCCAGGTAGACGTTCGCGACGGTCTGCGCCTCGACCCCCTGCGTCGCGTCGACGACGAGGAGCGCGCCCTCGCAGGCCTGGAGGCTGCGCGAGACCTCGTAGGTGAAGTCGACGTGTCCGGGCGTGTCGATCAGGTTGAGCTGGTAGGTGCGCTTGTCCTTCGCGGTGTAGCGCAGGCGCACGTGCTGGGCCTTGATGGTGATCCCGCGCTCCCGCTCAATGTCCATCTTGTCGAGGAATTGATCGACCATCTCCCGATTGCTGAGGGCGCCCGTGAACTGGAGGATCCGGTCCGCCAGGGTGCTCTTGCCGTGGTCGATGTGCGCGATGATCGAGAAGTTACGAATGAGCGTCGGGTCGGTGGACATGAGGAGTGGGCTGCGGATCTAGCAGAGATCCGCGCGGAGGGGGAGCGGAGTGCGCGACGCGAGGGCGTCAGGGCGTGCGGCGGTGCGGCGTGACCGCGTCGAGCGGCAGCTGCCCCGGGAGCTTGTCGGCGTGCTTCTGGAGAACGAGGTCGATCCCCTCGCGGATGTACTCCGCCATGGGGACCTTCGTGCGCTCGTTGAGCACCTTGAGGAGCTCGAGCTGCTCCGGTTCGACGTAGATGGTCGTGGAGACCTTCTTGCGAGGCATCGTTCTCCGTCCAGGTGACGACGTGGGTGCCATCGCCGGGCGATGGGACTTTGCGAGGGGCGGTTCGTCGCTGAGCGCGACCGCGGCGTGACCGACCTTTTCGTCCACGATCGAGTTCATGACAAGACCCTTCGGCGAGGTGATGGAGTTACCCTAGATGCCGATATGTGCATTGTCAATACACTTCGTGACCCATACGTTCGTGGCGATCGAGGGAATTTGATGTGTTTTCAGCTGTTTGGGTGTCTCCCAGGCGGGTCCTCGGCGGAGAACGGCGGGTCAGGGGGCCTGCGGCGGCGGAGCGGCGCTTGCGCGGAGGGAAAGGGGGTCGCTAAGGTACTCGCGCCGCGGGTGTGCCGCCGAGCTGGTGTTCGGGGCGCAGCGCGAAGGAGCGTTCATGACTGGCTTGAGGTTCGTGGTGGTGCTGGGACTCGCACTCTGGGGGTGCAGCTCGAGCGATGCGGCGTCGAACAACGCGAGGCGCGCCGCGTCTGCGCAGGGCTCGCAGGAGCCGCGGGGCGAGCCCATGCCGCACGAAGAGTGCGTGGTGGGCACCGGCGCGGTCTCGGTCGACGTGAACAACGACGGCCAGCCCGACGTGCGCACGATGATGGAGGGCGGCCGCCCGCGCTGCCGCGAGGTCGACGCGAACTTCGACGGCCGGGTGGACATCATTCGCTGGTACGACTCCGGCGGCGCGGTGACCCGGGTCGAGGACGACTACGATTTCGACGGTCGCATGGACGTCGTGGCGACCTACGAGAACGGCGTCGTGGTGCGCGACGTGCTCGACACGAACTTCGACGGGATCACCGACACGTGGCGGACCTACGCGGGGGGGCGCGTGGCTGAGCTCCGCCGCGACGCCGACGGCGACGCGCGGGTCGACACCTGGGAGCGCTTCGACGCCGAGGGTCGCCTCACCTACGCGGCGGTCGACGCGAACCACGACGGCCTCCCCGACGAGGAGCGCGACGCCGGGGCCCGCCCGTCGACCACGGAGAACAGCGCGACTCGCAACGAAGACGCGGGCGCTCCGGCGACGCCGCCGCCGAGCCCGCCGCCGAGCCCGCCGGTGCTGGTCGGCGCCGAGTCGAGCGCGGATGGAGGTGCGCCGTGATGCGCTACGCGATGTTCGGTCTCTGCCTCGCCGCGGCGAGCGCCTGCGCCTCGAGCACCCCGACTTCGACCCGCGCGACCACGCGCCGGGCGGCGGTGACCTCGCCCACGAGCCGTGAGGATCGCTCGCGCTGCGACGCCACGCGCCCCGGCCGCACGGTGAGCGAGTACGACACCAACCGCGACGGCGTGCCCGACGTGCGCAAGGTCTACCAGACCGTGGGGGAGGGCACCGAGGGGCACTCGGTGCTCGTCTGCCGCGAGGTCGACCTGAACCACGACGGGACCAAGGACGTCTTTCGCTTCTACAACGACGAGGGGCGCACGACGCGGGAGGAGGCCGATCGAGACTTCGACGGCCACATCGACGTGATCTCGTACTTCGAGGCCGGAGAGATCGTGCGCCAGGAGTACGACACGAACCGCGACGGCATGGTCGACATGCGGCAGTTCTTTCGAGACCACCGGGTGTTTCGCGCCGAGCGCGAGCTGCAGCACGACAACTCGCCCGACTTTCGCGCGGACTACTGGGAGTTCTACGACGCGCGCGGCCACGTCGTGCGCATCGGCTGGGACTACGACCACGACGGCCGCGCCGACCGATGGGACCGCGTCGATCGCGTCGCGCCCTCCCGCAGCGTGACCGTCGCGCCCGACGACGCCGACGCCGGCGCCGCGGCCCCCCCGTCTGAGCCCGCCCCCCCCGCAGCGGCCCCCGCCGCGCCCGCGGCGCCCGCGAACTGAGCCCGAAGCGCCCCGCCGACCCGTCGCGCCGCGCCCTCTCTGCGGCCGCGTCTCGTATCCCGATCCCATTGCAGGACAAGGTCATGGAACAACACGGAGAACGTCTTCAGAAGGTGCTCGCCCGCGCGGGCGTCGCGTCGCGCCGCCACGCCGAGGAGCTCATCGCCGCCGGCCGGGTGCGGGTCAACGGTCGGGTGGTGACCGAGCTCGGCACCCGCGTCGACGCTCACCGCGACAAGGTGGAGCTCGACGGGCGCCGCCTCGTGATGGAGGCGCCGGTCTACTTTCTCTTTCACAAGCCCCGCGGGACGGTCACGACCCTCGTCGACCCCGAGGGCCGACCGACCATCTCCGACCACTTCAAGGACGTCGACGCGAGGGTCTTCCCGGTGGGGCGCCTCGACTATCAGACCTCGGGCGCGCTGCTGGTCACCAACGACGGCGCCCTCGCCAATGCCCTCACGCACCCGCGTCACCACGTCGCGAAGGTCTACGTCGCGAAGGTCCGCGGCGTGGTCACCGACCTGCAGCTCGAGCCGTGGCGCACCGGGATGATGCTGCCGCCGTCAGAGAGCGATCCCGACGAGCGGCAGGTGCCGACCGCGCCCGCGGGGTGAAGGTGCTCCGCGTCACGCCCCCGTCGAACGACGAGGCGAGCGGCTCGACGTGGCTGGAGGTCACCCTCCGCGAGGGACGCACCCGCCAGATTCACCGCATGGCCGAGGCGACGGGGCTCTTCGTGATGCGCCTCGCGCGGATCGCCTTCGCGGGCCTCTCGACCTCGCGGCTGCGACCGGGCGACCGCCGCGCGCTCAACGACAAGGAGGTCACGACGCTCAAGAAGCTCGTGGGCCTCGCGCCAGAAGACCCCGTCGACGCGAGGGCCGAGCCGCCTCGTCGAGAAGCGCCCTCCCGAGGCCCCAAGGGGCGCGGCGCCCCCGCCAGGGCGCCTGGAGGAGGCAAGGGCCCCCGGCAGGAGGCGCAGGGCGCGAGGGAGGCCCCGAGAGCACCCAGAACGCCAGGCCGCGCGCCGCCCCCAGGTCACCTCGAGCGCGAGCGTGGCCGCGGCGCGCCCCGGCGCGAGGGCGACCGTCGGGGCTCCAGGGGGCCCGACGCGCCCAGCCACGAGGGCACCGCGCGCTCGCCCCGGCCGCACGGGGGCTTTCAACGCGCGCCTGGAGGCCGCGGCCCGAGGCCCGAGGGCGTCGGCGCGCCCCGGTCGCGTCCGGGCGGTCCTCGGGGATCTGAAGCGCCGGGGGGCGAGGGCGCGCGACGACCGCCCCGCTCGCCGGGCTCGTCGGGCGCAGGGCCCGCGCCCCGGGCACCCCGGGCACCCCGCGGCGCGAAGCCTGAGGGCGAGGGAGGCGCGTCAGGGACAAAGCGACGTCCGCCGAAGGGACGCTGAGATTTTTTCTTGACCCGCCCCGACGACCTGACTACAACTCCGCTCACACCGAACGCGGGGTGGAGCAGCCTGGTAGCTCGTCGGGCTCATAACCCGAAGGTCGTAGGTTCAAATCCTGCCCCCGCAACCAAGAAAAAGCCCTCGGATCTCCTGATCCGGGGGCTTTTCGCTTTTGTCCGTGCGGGTTGTGCGTGCGGGAGCGCCGTCGTGCCCTCTGGGGGATTCGCACCGCGCGCGGGTCACTCCGGTCCGTCGCCCGTGCCCATCGGGCACCAGGCGGCGCGGGCTGGCACGGAGTGAATCCGCTTTCGCCGCTCGGCGATGGACGCGGGGATCGGCTCGTTCTCGTCGAGCACCAGCGCCGAGAGGGCGCGGCCGTAGCAGCAGCCTGTGTCGAGGCCCGTGGCGTGGGCCTCGAGCTGGAGGTTACGCCGGGCGTCATGGCCGAAGACCACGTGCGCGGGGCCGGGCCACACGCGCGCCCAGGGGGTGCCCGTGAGCTTGCGCGTCGCGACCCCGTCGTCGTCTACGCTGCGGATCGACACCATGATGTCGCGGGAGCTCTCCTCGGGCGCCCGCGAGGGGTCGAGGCCCGCGTGCACGACCAGGATGCCGTGGGTGGGCAGCGGGAGCGTCCAGTGGAGCGAGTCGAGGAGCTCGAAGTGCTCGGGGCGCAGGGTGCGAACCACCTGTTCATGTCGCTCGGAGAGCGGCACGAGCTGCGAGGCGCGGCGGCGACCCACGCGCTGGGAGGTGCGCCACCAGGTGAGCACCTTCTCGTCGTGGTTTCCGCGCACCGCCTCGGCGCCGTACGAGGCCGCGCGCTCGACCGCGCCCGCGGAGTCGGGGCCCCGCGCGACGAGGTCGCCCACGAGCACCAGGCGATCGACGCCCTGGGCGTAGCGCAGGAGCGTCAGCAGGTCGTCGAATTCCTGGGCGCAGCCGTGGAGGTCGCCCACGATGATGGTTCGTCCCATGGGCTCGCGTCACTCCCCGTAGGGCGGGATGGAGAGGGTGCGCCCGGGCCAGGGCTCGTCGACCCAGCGCTTCACCATCTGGTGAAAGTTCATGCGGGCCCGCGCGCGGCTGAAATACTCGTAGTAGCCCAGCACCACCCGGGTCATGAAGATCATCTCGCGCTGCGACGGGGGCACGCGCTTCGCCTGGAGGAAGTACAGCACCAGCTCCTTGGCGCCGCGCACGTAGCTGTACTCCGCGTAGTCGAAGGGCTCATCCCGCAGCAGACCCATCGAGAAGTAGTCCGAGATGCGGCTGATGTCCGCGAGCTCCCTGGGGTCGTCGCGGTCGACCAGGAGCTCGAGGGCGACCATCGAGTCTTTGAGGGCCTCCTCGTCGCCCTGCATGCGCGCGCGCACCATGTCGACGAAGGGGCGCAGAAAGCGCTCGTCGAAGATCTTCACGCACCCGAAATCCAGCAGGGCGAGTCGCCCGTCGGGGAGCACCCGGTAATTGCCGGGGTGCGGGTCGGCGTGGAGCAGCCCCCCCTTCACCATCTGAAACCAGAACGCGTCGCTCAGCCGCGTCACGACGTTGGCGCGGGCCTCGGGGTCGGGGGACGCCAGGGCCTCGCCGAGGTCGACGCCCTCGACCCAGTCGTAGGTCACCGTGCGAAGCCCCGAGAACTGCGGGTGCACCCTGGGGATCAAGATCCAGGGCTCGTCGGCGAAGAGCCTCGCGAGGAGCTGCGCGTTGTAGGCCTCGCGGCAATAGTCGGTCTCTTGCGCGAGGATCTCGGCGATCTCCTCGGCGACCGGCGTGAAGTCGAGGCGGTCGTTGCGCACGACGTCCGCGAGCAGCCCCTTCACCATCGCCGCGCCGAGCTTGAGGTTCTTCAGGTCCCCGTCGACGCTCGCGGCGGCTCCGGGGTACTGCACCTTCACCGCGACGACGGTGCCGTCCTTGAGCTTCGCCTTGTGCACCTGCCCCAGCGACGCGGCCGCCACGGCCTCGCGCGAGAACTCCGCGAAGAGCTCCTCGGGGGTCGCGCCGAGGTCTCGCTCGATCACCCCGCGGATCGTCGAGTAGCTCATGGGCGGCGCCGCGCTCTGCAGCGAGCGCAGCATCTCGCCGTACTCTCCCGGCAGCGCCTCGGCGTGCGTCGAGAGGAGCTGCCCGACCTTCATCAACGGGCCGCGCAGCTCCTTCATCGTGTCGGCGATGCGCCGCGCGTTGTGCAGGTGCCGCTGAAGCTCGTGCTCCGCGCGCCCTCCCTCGCCGCGAAATCGGTCGAAGATCTTCGCCCCGAGGTAGCTCGACGCCACGCTGCTCCCGAGAAGTCCCGCCTTGAGCGTACGAACGAGGCGACCAGGCACCTTCTCTACGGGATCCTTCGCCATCTCGTGCGGCGGGAACATACCCGCGATCGGCGCCCGCGGTCGAGGGTCAGGGCGCCATGGTGGCGAGGAGCGCGCGCACCGCCGCCGGCCAGCCGGCCTGCATCGCGAAGCGCCCCCGGATGAAGCCTGACGCGTCGGCGACGAGCACGAGCGGGAACGCGCGCGGCGCGGGGTTGAGCACGTCGAGCATGCGCGAGATGTCGATGAGCACGGGGTGCGTGGCGCCCGCGCGGGTGCGCCAGGAGACGCAGAAGTCGCCCCCAGGCTGCTCCATCGGCGCGGCGCCTTCGAGCAGCACCGAGACCACGCGAACGCCGCGCGAGGCGGCCTCGGAGTGGATGCCCTGGAGGCTCACGGCGTCGGCCTCGCAGGTCGCGCAGGAGCCCGTGAACAGCGCCAGCACCGTGGCGCGGCTCTGCTGAAAGGCGGGGCCCGAGAACGCGTAGGGCGCGCCCGAGCAGTCGGGGAGCGTGAAGGGAGGCGGCGCCGCGCCCACCGCGCCCGCGTAGGGGCCCATGGGGTAGGGGCGGTTCACGCCGAGGTCGAAGGGCGCGTCGCGAGGGGGGGCGCTGGCGTCGTCGCGGCCCAGGTCGGACGGCGTCGCGGCGTCGAGGGCGGACACCACGTCGCGCGAGGACGGGAGGTCGCTCGGCGCGAGGACCACGTCGGGGTTGTTCACCGGGAGCGACGACGGCCTGGGGTCGGCGCCGCAGCCCGCGCCGACCAGGGCATAGAGCGAGCAGGCGAGGGTCGACGCGCGCATGGACACGCGCGGAGTCTGGACCATCTCGTCGCCCCGCGCACGCTGTGATGTCACGCGCCGGGCCGAAGGTCCTTCGGGCTCTCGCCGGGGGAGTCGGTGACGGGGGCGGCGCCGGCGGGGGGCTCGTCGAGGTCCCTCGGCACGGCGGGCATTTCGTGCGCGCCGCGCACCGGGTCGCGCGAGGCGTCGACGAAGCGGCCCATCGCCGCCACGGAGCGGGCGAAGTCTCCGCTGCGAAAGCGCGCCCGCCCGATGAGGTAATGGACCTCGGGGTGCGCCCGCGTCCACTGCGCCTCTTCGCGCACGAGGACCTCGAGCATCTCCGCGGCCTCGCTGAAGCGCGGCTCGATGTGCGGCTCCATGCTCGTCTTGTAGAGCAGGTATCCGAAGAGCAGCCTGAGCCCCGGCCCGGAGTGGTCGCGCACCGCGGTCGGGAGCGACGCCAGGGCCTCGAGGGCCGCGCGGTGCTGCCCCCGCTCGACCGCGACCCTCGCGCGGTTGAAGGTCTCCTCGAGCTGCCGCGCGCCCTCGACGCTCATATCGGGGCCGGGCACCGGCGGGTCGAGCCGGATGGTCGGCTCGCGCGGCGTGGTGATGGCGTCCCAGATCCCCGCGGCGCGGGCGAGCTCGGGCACGCGCGCGTTGGGCGCCGAGCGGTCTCGCACCGCCGCGGCCTGCTCGAGGAGCTCCCCCGCGCGCCGGGGACGGCCCGCAGAGAGCAGCGAGACGCCGAGGTTCGAGAGCACGCGGATGCGCGCCGCGGGGTCTGCGGGCATCGCCAGCTCGCGCTCGACCACGCCGTAGCGCCACTCGTCGGCGTACATCGTCTCGACGTAGCCCGAGAACGCGTCGAAGCCGATGAGGTCGCGGGGCGCGGCGAACTCGATGTGCGCGTTGTCGTCGGTGTTGATGGGCGCGGGCCGCCGCCGGCAGATCGACGGAGAGCACTCGCCCGAGCCCGTCGCGCGGGGCACGGCCACCCACTCGCCGCGCTCCAGCCGCTCCTCGAGCACGGTGAAGGCGTTGAGCTCGCCGCGGCTGGCGAAGAGCATCCGCGCGAGCACGTCGGTCGCCCGCTCGGCGTGCGAGGGCTCGAGGGCCTCGGCCACGCGCGGCAGGTGCATCCGCGCGTCGATGAGGTCGGGGTCGAGCACGATGGGCCGCATCGCGCCCAGGAGGATGGTGTCGGAGCTGTACGCGTCGGCCGCGAAGACCCGCACGTGCGGGAACACCCGCGCGAAGGTGCGGTAGAGCGTCTTGATGTTGTCGGGGTGCATCTCGTAGAGCTGCACCCACTGCACGAAGAGCCCGTCGGGCCGCATGCTCTGGAGCGCCGCGCGCCAGTGGTCCTCGGTGAAGAGGTTGGAGACGCCGGTGATCCAGGGGTTCGACGGCTCGGAGATCACCACGTCGTAGCGGCGGTCGGTGGTCGCGAGGTAATTGCGCCCGTCGTTGTTGATCAGGTTCAGCCGCGGCATCTGCACGAAGGGGAAGGTGCGGTCGCGGGTGTACGTGAGGTGGTTCACGTCGGCGAAGTACCGCGACGCGTCGGGGATCCAGCGCTCGAGCTCGATCACGTCTACCCGCCGCACGGGGAACTGCAGGGCCGTGCCGATGGTCACGCCGCTGCCGAAGCCCACCACCGCGACGTCGAGGTTCTCAGGACCGCGCGGGTGCAGCAGCAGCGGATAGCCCGCGACGAGCACCTGCGTGGGCATGTCGTCGCCGTTGCTCGCGTCGACCTTGCCGTTGTTCTTCAGCGCGAAGTGAATGCGGTCGCCGCCCACGGCCCAGCGCTCGACGGTGACCGTCGTGGTCACGCCGTCGCGGTAATAGATCGGGTTCTCGGGCCCCAGGCGCGAGCTGCGGTCGCCCGCGGCGTCTTCGATGCAGCGCCCGTCGCGGCGGTGGATCATCCCGTCGGCGAGGGAGAGGCGAAAGACGCCGGTGGTCATCTCGGCCTGATCCCACGCGCGGGGAAAGACCCGCACGGTGCCCCGCGAGCGCGCGATGCGCCCGTCGCGGCCGAGCACGGCGCCCACCGACGTCACCGCGAGGAGCATCGCCGCGAGGGGCACGAGCACGTACTTCACCGGCTCCTCGCCGGTGCTGGCGAGGAAGAGCGCGAGGGCGAGGGCGAGGTTCATCGCCACGGCGATGTACATCGCGGTCTCCATGCCCACGGCGGGCATGATCGCGAAGCCCGTGAGCAGCGAGCCGAGGATCGACCCGACGGTGTTCACCGCGTACACGCGGCTGGTGTCGCCGCCGATGTGCGCCGCGCCCTGCGCGTAGGCCCGCACGCCGAGGGGGAACGCCGCGCCCATGCCGATCGCCGCGGGCAGCGCGCAGAGCAGCGCGACCACGAACGACAGCCACTGGATCGTGCCCACGTGCTCGCTGAAGCGCACGGCGTCTGCGGCGTTGCAGTTCGTCGTCGCGGTCATCGCGAGGTAGACGAACATCCTCGGGATGCGGTCCTGAAAGAAGTACGTGACGATCGCGCCGACGGCGATGAGCAGCTGGGTGATCCCGAGCGCGAGCACGGGCTTTCGGCGCGCCGCCGCGATGGCCGTGCCGAGCATCACCACCACCGTCGTGATGGCCCACACCAGCCGCGACAGGTTGGTCTGCTGCGACACGAAGTAGAAGAGCGCGAGGGCCTCGATGGTGCCCGCGACCGCCGCCGTCGCGGCCGGGGTGGGCTTCACCCGCAGGATCCACGACGCCATCGCCGAGCCCCCGCCGATGCCGATCAAGAACCCCATCAGGATGATGGTGAACGAGTAGATCGACGAGCCGATCACCATGTCGAGGGCGCGGCTGAGGATGACCTCGTAGGCCAGCGCCGCGAAGCCCGAGCCCCCCGCGGCGAGGAGCACGGCGACGCGCGCGGGCCGGGCGATGACCTCGTCGACGCCGTCGTCCTCATCGTCGGCCTCGGCCTCGGCGGCGTCCTTCTTCGACTGGACGTCGGCCTCGGCCTCGGCCTTGTCCGCCGACATCGGGAGGAGGTCGCGCCAGGACGTGGGCATCGCGCCGCCCAGGAGCTGCTTGCGAAAGAGCACGATGAGCAGCGCGAGGGTGACGTTGGTGGCGCCGGCCACGGCGTTGGTCCACGCGAGGCCGATGTGGGGCAGGAGAAAGAAGCCCGCGCCGAAGGTGCCTGCCACCGCGCCGAAGGTGTTGACCGCGTAGAGCGCGCCGACGCGCTGGCCGACGCTGCCGCCCTGCTTCACGAAGTGCCGCGCGAGCAGGGGGAGCGTCGCGCCCATCAGCGTGGTGGGCGGGAGCAGGAGCAGCGCGACCACGCCGAAGCGCAGGAGGGTGAAGACGTCGAAGCGGTTGCCGCCGTGGTTGGTGACCCAGTGCGAGAAGGGCGGGTAGACCCCGTGCACGATGAGCGGGATGAGCAGCGCGAAGACGCCGACGCCGGCCTCGATGGCGGCGTAGCTCAGGATCGGGAAGCGCAGCCGATCGGCCAGGCGGCCGAAGAGGAACGAGCCCAGCGCCAGGCCTCCCATGAACGCCGAGAGGACCGTCGAGATGGCGGGCGTGCTCGCGCCGAACACGAGGGTGAGCATTCGGGTCCAGATGACCTCGAACACGAGCCCTGACGCGCCCGAGAGGAAGAAGCACAGGAAGGGGATCACCCAGGCGGACACGCGGGGGGCGCGCTGGGAGACGTCGACGGACGGGGCTTCGGGGTCGGACACGGGCGCGGAAACTACCAGCGTCCCGCGTGATGTCACGGTCCTACCGGGGCGACGGGAACTTCACCGCCGGTTGTTGCAGCCCCAGCCGCGCCTCGGCGGCTGCATCGGGGGCGGCGCGACGTAGGGGTGGGGCGGCTGCTGCGGCTCGAAGCACCGGATGCGGCGGAACACCGTGGGCTCGTCGATCTGCGCGCCGCCGTCGTTGTTCACCGACTGGAACTCCTGCAGCCGCGTGTCGATCACCCCGCGAAAGTGGTCGAGGTTGTACCCGGCCGGCGCGACGCCGCAGAAGGTCCGCTCGACCGCCCAGCGCGTCGCGGCGAAGTCGATGCGGAGGTTGCGGTCCACCGAGCCCAGCGCGGTCTGGTAGACGATCCAGTGCGAGAGCCCTGCGCGGCAAGGGCCTGGCTCGACCTCGCGCTCGCTCGTGTCCCAGGAGTGCGCGCGGATCGAGCCCGAGAGGGTGTTGCCGCTCTGTCGGATCTCCAGCTCGAAGGAGTACCAGGCGCCGTTGCCCTCGTACCAACGCAGGGACTTCCAGACGCCCTCGACGGGGTTCTGGCACGAGTCGGGCTGCGCCGGCGGCGGGAGCCTCGCGCGCTGCTCCTCGACCGTGGCGGGCGCGAGCGACGGCAGCAGCACCACGGCGGCGACCACCAGGGCAACGGGGACGGCGTGCGCGACTCTACGGGGGAGGGGCTTCATCGTCGGGAGCATCCTGCGCGTCGGGGAGGGCGCATCGCCGGGGGCGCGACGTAGGGGTGGGGCGGCGACACGGGCTCGAAGCACCGCACGCGGCGAAAGACCGTGGGGTCGTTCACCGCGCGGCCGCCGTCGTTGTTGACCGACTGGAACTCTTGGATCCGCGGGTCGATGGAGCCCGTGAAGTGATCGAGGTTGTAGCCGAAGCTCCTCGGCCCGCAGAACACGCTCTGCACGGCCCAGCGCGTGCCCCAGAACTCGATGTGCCGGTCGCGCGCGTAGCCCTCGGCGGTCATCGCCACGGTCCAGTGATGCAGGCCCGGCGTGCACACGGGGGGCTCGGCGGCGTGGGGACCGGCGCCGAGCCAGGCGTGGGCTTCGATGTTCCCCACGAGGCCCTCGCGCCCGGGCGCGCCCTGGCTCAGCGGCGCCGCCGCGCCGCGCGGGTCGCGGCGCACGTGCAGCGAGAAGATCATCCACTCGTCCCACTCCTGCTCGTACTTGTGGGACATCCAGAGGCCCTCGACGGGGTCCTGACAGTCGGCGGGGGGAGGGAGCCGCGCGCGCTGCTCCTCGACCGTGGCGGGCGCCAGCGACGGGAGCAGCACCAGCGCCGCGCCGCTCGCGAGGAGGGTGCCCAGCACCGCGCGCCGAGCGCTCATCGCGGGGGCGTCCCCTCGGGGCCGGCGATGTCCCTGAGCACGTTGTTCATCTGCTCGCGCGCCGCGGCGTCGTTGGCGACGGTGGTGCCGTCGAGGGAGCGGAGGTCTTGCGTCGAGAGGCCCAGGCGCATCGCGAAGGTCTCGCGGTGAAACTGCTCGACGACGCGGGCGGCGAAGTGGTCCTCGGCCTCGCCGCGGTCGCGGGTCACGTCGGTGCAGCCGAGCTGGTTGCCCAGGGGGGAGCTCATGCACAGCCGCGCCGCGCGGTCGTTCGCGGTGACCTGCAGGCCGAAGCCGCGCTCGGCGCGCTGCAGCCGCGGGGAGCGCGCGAGCCGGTCGACGATCTCGCTGCTCATCGCGCCGCCCCCGCTGCCGACGGAGATGCGCGCGGGGAGCGACTCGCCCATGCGGCGCAGCGCGCCGGGGTCTCGCTGCATCGCGCGCTCGTAGAGCCCGAGCATCACGGTGACGTTGCCCACCTCGCGGGCCGCGCGGGCGCCCACCAGCGCGACCCTCGCCTGGAGGATCGCCTCGGGCGCGGGCAGCGCGTCGAGGGACCTGCGGGCGAGCGCGAGCGCGCCGTCGGCGTCGCCCTGCGCGAGGCGCACCTCGGCCTCGAGCGCGTCGTGGTAGGGGCGGATCGCGGGGAACGCCGCCTCCTCGCGCCGCGCGTCGCGCAGCGCCACGGCCACCACCCCCGCGCCGAGCACGCTCACGAGGTCCCCGACGAGCCACACGGGCATCGGCTCGATGCCGCCGCGCACGTACATCCGCAGGGTCGAGTCGAGCCGGTCTTCGTCGGTCAGCACGTTCGTGACGCGCTCGTCGTCGGGCCACGCCGCGACCCGCATCGCGACGCTCGAGAGCGCGCCGTCGACGCGCGCCGTGGTGTTCGACCAGCTCCCGCGCTCGGCCTCGAGCTCGGCCCGCAGCCGCTGCAGGGCCCTGCGGAGCAGCGCGTGGGCGCCGAGGGCCTGCTCCTCGTCGGAGGCCACGAGCCCGCGTCGATCGGGCCGCTCGATGGCGCGGTCGACGAAGCGTAGCCCCGCCCCGGCCTCGCCCGCGAGCAGCAGCGTCGTGGCGACGGCCACGTCGGTCTCGGCGCGGTCCTGGTCACGGAGGTTCGCGGGTTGGCGCACGCGCCACCGCTGCATCTCGCGCAGCGCGTCGACGGCCTGCGCCGCGCGCCCCTCGTCGAGGTAGAGCCGCGCGAGGAGGCGCCAGGGGTTCGCCGTGGTGAACTCCAGGCGCCGCGTGCCCTCCACCGCGAGGCGCTCGGCCTCGTCGTGCCGCAGCACGGCCAGCGCGCCCAGGGCGGCGTTGTACGCGTGCACCGTCACCTGCTGGGCGTTCGCGGTGCCCGCGCCGGCGCCGCTCGCCGCCGCCCGCTGCGCGTTCTGCAGCGCGTCGCGGCAGGCCTCGAACTGCGCCTGCCGCTGCCGCGCCGCGCCCTCGACGGCGCAGAGCGCGTTGCGCCCGGCGGACCCCTGCCAGCGGTCGCGGCTCGCGATGGCGCGCTGCGCCCAGGTGCGCGCCTCGCGGTAGCGGTGGAGGTGAATCAGCGGCCAGGCGTGCTCGGCGAGCAGGTCGGGGTCGTAGAGGAAGTCGTAATACTCCTGCACCTGGAGCTGGTACTCGAACTCCTCGAGCTCCCCCGCCGTGCCCTGGAGCGCGAAGAGGATGTCGCGGTGCAGCTGCCACGGGGCGCCCGGCTGACGCGGCTGCGCGTAGCGGGTCTCGTAGAGCTCGCGCGCGCGGGCGAGGTGCGTCATCGCGCGGGCGAGGGAGCCCTCGGCCTCGCGCAGCACGGCGCCCACGACGTAGTTCGCGACGATGGAGTCGGGGTTGAGCCGCAGGGCACGCTCGGCCCTCGTGCGGGCCGTGAGCAGGTGGTTCTCGTTGTAGAGCCGCAGCGCCTCCTGCTCGAGCGCGGTGGCCTGCGCCGAGGGGGTGGGCTGGGCGACGACGTCCCTCGGCGACGAGAGGGCCACCGTCGCTGCGAGCAGCAGGGGGACCGCGGCGAGGTGACGTCGGGCGCTCATCGTCGCAGCGTCGCCCGCGCCAGGCGCTCCAGGGGTTGCACGAGGCACTCCTTCACCACCTCCTCGGGGGACTCGGCGCCGGGCGCGAGCTCGAGGCGGTGCCCGAAGATGTACGGCGCCAGCGCCTCGACGTCCTCGGCGTTGACGTAGTCGCGCACGCGGGTGAGCGCGCGGGCCTGCAGCGCCGGGAGCATCAGCACCAGCGAGCGGGTCGAGGCGCCCTGGAGGATCCGCGCGTCCTCGCGGGTGCGCGTGGCGACGTCGACGAGGCACTCACGCACCTCGGGCGAGACGTGGATCTGGTTCTCGACCACCCGCCGCGAGTCGATCATCTCCGTGCGGGTCGCGCGGGGGAGCTCGGCGCCGGCGCCCTCCCGGCGAGACTTCAAACTCGCGAGGATCTCGAGCTCGGCCTCGCGGTGGATGTGCCGCATCTTCACCTTGAACAAGAAGCGGTCGAGCTGGGCCGAGGGCAGCGGGAAGGTCCCGGCGAGGTCGAGGGGGTTCTGCGTCGCGATGACGAAGAAGAGCTCGTCGAGGCTCCGCGTGCGGTTGTCGACGGTCACCTGCTTCTCGGCCATCGCCTCGAGCATGGCCGACTGGACCTTCGGCGACGTGCGGTTGATCTCGTCGGCGAGCACCACGTGCGCGAAGATCGGCCCCGCGCGAAAGAAGAAGCGGTTGGTGTTCGGGTCGAAGATCGTGGTGCCCGTGACGTCCGAGGGCAGCAGGTCGGGGGTGAACTGGATGCGGCGAAAGGAGACGATGTCGTCGTCGGGCTTGTCGTCGATGATGCAGTCGCCCAGGGCCTTGGCGAGGGTGGTCTTGCCCGAGCCGGGGTAGTCCTCGAGCAGCATGTGGCCGTCGGCGAGGAGCGCGATGATCAGCAGCTCGATCACCTCGTCGCGCCCCCGCACCGCGAGCTGGAGCCGGTTGCGCAGGCGCTGCACGACGCCGTACGCGCCGTTGAGGTCGGTGATGGGCGGCGCCAGGGAGTGGGTGACGTGCTCTGACTGGATGAGGTCGTTGTCCACGGGTTGACGGTCTCTCAGCGGGCGTCGAGGAACGACGCGGGGTTGATGAATCCGAGCGCGCGGCGCCAGCGCCGGGTGGTCGCGGGGAGCTCGCGAGCCAGCGCGCGCAGCGCGCTCTGCCAGGCCGAGCGGGAGAACTCTTCGCGGTCTGCGATGGGGCGCGAGGGGTCGCCCAGCCTCGCCGAGAGGTGCCACTCGGTGAGCTTCGCGAGCGTGGGCGCGCGGTCGCCGACGCGCCTCGCGAAGGCCTCGCGAGACTCACCCTCCTCGCGAGAGATCCCCGCCTCGGCGAGCATGTCGAGGGCCCTGCGGTAGCCCACCCGAGGGAGCTGCCGCGACGACGCGAAGCGCGGGATGAGCCTGCGCCACAGCTTGATCGCGTACAGCAGGGCCAGCGTCGCCGCCACGAGCGCGAGGGCGCCCAGGCCCACCATCCGACCGTAATTCACCCGCCGCTGGGGCCGACGCTGCGACTCCTGCGGCGTCTGGGTGGGGTCGGGGGGCTGCTGCCGCGCCATCTCGCCGAGGATGCGCTGGAGGTCCTCGTCGGGCGCGTTGCCGGGGGGATCGAGGTTTCGCTCCGGGGCGATGTCGAGCACGATCCAGCCGTATCCGTCGAGGTAGAGCTCGGGCCAGGCGTGCGCGTCGCCGCCGCGCAGCAGGATGGTCGAGCCGCCGCGTCGGTTCGACTCGTCGCTGTGGTAGCCCGTCGAGATCCGCGAGGGGATGCCCAGGCTGCGCCAGAGGAACACCGCCGAGTGCGCGAAGTGCACGCAGTACCCGGTGCGGTTGCCGAAGAGAAAATCCGCCGTGGGGTCGGGCACGCCCGCGTGCCGGTGGCGCGTCGAGTAGGTGAACTCGTGGTCCATCCAGAGCTTGACCGCGAGGGCGCGGGCGAAGGGGTCACGGCGCAGGCGCGAGGGGAGCCGCTCGCGCACGATGCGCTCCGCGAGCTCGTGAAAGCGCGGGTCGCTGGGGCCCTCGAGGTAGTACGCGCGCACCTCGGGGGACCACGCCGTCGCCCCGGCTCGCTGGTTGAGCAGGCGACGGTAGTCGAGGGTCTGCGAGAGCGACTCGAAGCGCCAGGCCCGCGCGAAGCGCTGGGGGTTGGGGTTCGGGACGGGCTGGTAGCTCACCGGGCTCTCGAGCGCGAAGGGGTGCGAGTGCTCGACGAGCAGCGCGACCATCGCGTGCACCCGGGTGCGCCCCGACGCGGGCGGGATGTCTTGCGCGCGGGTGGTCAGCGTCGGAAAATCCAGGACGATGTCGTGGTCGACGTCGCTGCGTCGCGTCGAGATCAGCCGCGTGCCGTTGAACTGCGACCAGACCTCCTGGCGGAAGTAGTACGCGCCCGACGGCGGCGAGTAGTCGTCGTCGAGGATCACCACCGCCATGGGCGCGGGGGAGTTGCTCGGCGCCTGGTCCTCGCTGAGGCGCTCGCTGGGTGGCGGTCGACGCGGCCCGGCGTCTTGCGGGGGCGGCGCCATGCCGACGCCTCCGTCGCTCATCGTGGGGGGCGGCAGCCCGCCCTCGCCGGCGTCGAAGCCTCCGCTCCCGCCGCCGTCGCCGCCGTCGGAGCGCGAGGCGCCGCCGCCGTCGCCGCCGCCGTCGGGGGTGCCTCCCCGGCCTCCGTCGTCGCCGTTCGGGTCGCGTCCGCGCCCGCCGTCGCCCTGGCGCGGGTCGCGCCCGTCTCCGCCGTCCGTGGGCCTCGGGGGTTGTCCCCGGCCCGCGTCGTCCATGGCGATCTCGCTCATCGGCGGCGGCGTCGGGGCGCCCACCACGTTGATCAGCAGCACCGCCGAGGTCGCGAGCGTCAGGAGCGTGAGCAGGGACGAGAGCGCGCGCCCCGACTTCGACTCGGCCACCAGCAGCACCGCGAGCAGCACCACGGCCACGCCGCCGATGCCCAGCAGGATCGTCGTCGGATCGATCCCCTGCTGCCACGCCCAGTCGCTCAGCCACAGCGGACGCGCGATGACGCCCTCGCGGTGCGACGCGAAGGCGGCGGTGAACGCGGCCGCCACGGCGCCGAGCTCCAGGGCGAGGGCCCAGGGCCTGCGCACGGCGAGCGCCCGCAGCCCCAGGCTCGAGAACAGCGCGAGCGAGGCGAAGCGCAGCACCGACGCGGTCACCAGCGCGTTGCCGGGGCCCACGGTGGCCGCGAGGAATTCGGTCGAGGTGGCCAACGACGCGACCTGCCAGGTCGCGATCAGCAGGGTGAGCGCGGCGCCTTGAAGGACCGAGGTGCGCAGGCGCGAGCGCCCGAGCAGTTCGCCCGCGATGACCCCGAGCACCGCGCCGAGCATCGCCGCGACGATGCCCTCGGTGGGGGCCACGCCCCAGGAGAGCGAGAGCGCCGCCATGGCCATGGCGACGACGCGCAGCGGGTGCCGCCAGCCCCTGAGCGCCCGCCGGATCACGCGGCCTCCCGCGCGCGCTGGTGCTCGGCGCCAAAGACCCTGCCCGCGGCGCGGTCGACGACCATCACCCGAGAGCGCGCGGCGCCCAGGGCGCTCAGCACGGCGTTGAGGTCTTCGTTCGGCGTGGCGACGTCGGCGTCGTCGCGGCGGTCTTCGGTGGCGACGCGCGCGAGCCAGGAGCGCTTGGGCGCCCGGCGCACGCCGTCGGTGCAGACCACGAATTCGAGGGAGGAGTAGCGCTCCGTCGGGGAGGTGCGCGCCGTCGCCGCGGCGACGGCCCGAGCGAGCCAGGGGCCGGGTCGCGCGGGGACGAAGACCACCGCCCTCGCGGCGCCTCCGAGCGCGGCGTTCGCGAGGAAGCGGGTGAGCCCGCTGCCTCCCAGGGAAGGCGGAGTGTTCGACGAGCGCGCCAGCACCTCGAGGGCCTGCGTCGGCGTCTTCGCCACGGTGTCTTGCCCGTCTGCCCCGAGGGACCACTCCCCCCCGAGCGCGCCGCTGTCGACCGCGACGCGCGCGGCGCCGGCGGCGGGCTCGTCGTGTTCGCCGGTCACGAGGTAGGCCACGGTCTGCCGCACCGGCGAGATCGCGCGCTCGGGCGTGCGCACGACGAGCTGGCGGGTGCGGGCGAAGACCTTCCAGAGCACGAACTTGATGGGGTCTCCCGGGGCGTAGTGCCTCATGTCCGCGCGCTCTCCCTCGGGGGGGCCCGCGGGGTGCGAGACGTGGTCGCCGCCGGCGATGGAGCGGACGACGTGCATCTGCCGCAGCGCGCCGATGGACGGCGAGACCCTCACGTCGCGGCGCTCGCGCGCGATGAAGCGCACCCGGGTGAGGCCGAAGGCGTCGCTGACCTCGACCCGACGGGCGATCTCTTCGACGTGCGCGCGGCGCCTCGGCGTGACCTCCTCGTGGAGCCTGCGCTTCAGCGCGACCGCGCGCACCTCGGCCGCGGGCGACTCCCAGCTCCACGACACCTTCACGAAGGGGAGGTACCAGAGCGAAGGGAGCGAGAAGCCCGTGCGGGCCGCGTACCCGCACTCGAGGCTCAGCGGCGCGGCGTCGGTGGGGCGGCGCAGGCGCGCCCAGAGGGCGAGGGCCGTGGCCGTCGTGAGGAGCGCGCTCAGCGCGCCCACCGCGAGCCCCACGCCGCCCACAACGAGCAGCACCAGGTCGACCCGTCGCAGACCGTAGCGCACCAGGGCGAACGCGCACCCGGACATGGCGAGCAGGCCGAGCGGGGTCACCGGAAACACGTCCTGCGCGAGCCGCGCCGCGCCGCGCGCGCGCGAGCCCAGCGCGCGGAGCCGAGACTTCGCGCTCATGACGGCGGCCTGCGGGGTGGCGCGAGGCGTGGTTCGCGATGGAGGGGGGTCACTCGGCGGGTCCTCGAATCATCCTGCGGGCGCGTAGGCGCCAGGGAGCATACGCGTCGGCGCGCTGCGGCTTGAGTGACACCGCGTCGGCGCGAAGGTTCGCGTCGGCGCGCGGCGCGGGGCGAGCGGAGGGCACAGCATGGGCGTGCTCCCACAACCCCGTCGCGGCGAGGATTACTCCAACCCCGGGCGGGGGAGCGGGGGCGCGGTTCGCCGACACAGGGCTCCAGGTCGTGACGCATCGAAGGGTCGGGCACGGTAGCACCACCGACCGCGGCGCGCGCATCGACCGTCGCGGGTCAGCGCAGGGGATGGTACTCTGTGCAGGCCCCCGCCGTGCCGCGGCGGTTGCTCTCGATCGAGGGGTTGTGCACCCAGCCGGTGTCGGTGCATTGGTACCAGACCTCGTCGAAGCGGCTCTCGACGCAGGCGCCCTCGCGCATCTCGCGCCCGTAGGTGCCCGAGAAGCACACCGCGGCGCCCCCGCGGTTGAGCGGCGCGCTGCTGGAGCAGGCCCCGAAGGTCCCGTTGCCGGAGCGCCACGCGCCGCTGACGCACTGGTACCACTGGCCGTCGAAGCGGCTCTGCACGCACGACATCGAGGCCATCGAGCGCGAGAGCGTGTGCGAGAAGCACGTCGGGCCCGAGGTCCCGCCGGAGGATCCGCCCGACGCCCCCCCAGAGGATCCGCCCGACGAGCCCGTGGACGCCGCGCTGACGCCCGGAGGCGCGTTGGCGAAGCGCGTGGGGAGGTAGACGTCGCGGTATGGGCGCCCGCGCGAGCGGTCATAGATGGTGTGATGCAGGATCGACGCGGGGCGACCCCAGTTGTACTCCTCGATCGTGCAGAACCGCGTGCGGTTCTCGTCGAGCCACCCCGCGAAGAGCATGATGTGGTGCGCGGGGTAATTCAGCGCGTCACCCGGCTCGAGCTCGCTCCACTGAATCCGCCGGGAGCGGCCGTTGTCCCACGGGCCCCCCGCGAAGCTGTGGGTGGTGTTGCCCGGCGTCGGCAGGCCCCACGCCATCGAGACCAGCCCCGAGCAGTCGGTGCGGTAGCCCCCCACCGACGCCTGCGGCGTCTGGCTGTACATCACCCTTCGCTCGACCCAGTTCAGCGCCCGGTCGATGATCGCCCGGCGCGACGACGGCGTGCCCGCACGAATCGCGCTCGCCGTGCACGCCGAGGTCAGCGCCTCGACCGAGTAGTTCTCCCACGGGTCGTCGAAGTTGACCTCGTCGGGGTCGCCGACGCACGCGGGGGAGGCCAGCACCGCGGCGGCCAGACCCACGATGGACCAGGGGAGAGCCCTCCTTCGAAGCGTCGCGGCGTCCATGCCGCTCGGAGATACAAGTTGCGTGCCCCGTCGGAGCCCCTAGATTCAGGCGCCCCTCGGACCCGGGTGGGAGGCTCGAGCGGTCACAACCATGATCAGCGGCGGGGCAGGGTGGCGATGAAGCGGGAGCCTCCGGCGGGCGCGCGCTCGTAGCGGAGGGCGCCGCCCTGGTTCTCCAGCAGCGCACGCGCCGTGAGCAGGCCGATCCCGACCCCGGTCGGCCGGGTCTCTTCGTCGGGGTGGTCGAACTGCATACGCACGTCTTCTGGGAGGCCTTCGCCGCTGTCGGTGACCTCGAGGAGCACCCAGTCGCCGTCTTCGCGGGCGCTGACGCTCACGCGCCCCGCGGGCTGCGCGGCCATCACGGCGTTGCGGAGCAGGTTGCAGATCGCGCGCTGCACCTGCTCGGCGTCGACGCACACCTCGCAGGTCTCGGGGACGTCGTACTCGACCTCGACGCCTTCGGGCACGGCGACGCCGCCTTGCGCTTGTCCCACCGTGTACCCAAGCGCGCAGGACCTCCGCCGCGCGGGGCCCACCCTCGCGTAGTCGACCAGGTCGGTCACGATGCGGTTCGCGCGGCGCACCTCGTCGTCGATGATGGCGAGGGACCGCTGCACGTCGGGGTCGGGGTTCTTTCCGAGCGCGAGGCGGAGGAGGTAGGTCGCGTTGCTGATGGTCGCGAGGGGGTTGCGCACCTGGTGGGCGAATCCGCCGGAGAGGTGCCCGATCAGCGCGAGGCGCTGCCGCCGCAGCAGCTCCTGCTGCGCGAGCTCGAGGGCCGACGCGCGTTCGGAGAGGTAGCTCTCGAGGAGCTCGTTGCGCTGCCGGAGGTCCTCGCGGGCGCGGGTCAGGGCCGTGATGTCGTGAACGATCCCGACGAGGTGGGTGATGGCGCCGTTCTCGGTGCGCAGCGGCACCTTCGTGGTCGCGAGGACGTGCACCGTCCCGACGGAGTCTGTGAGCCGCTCCTCGACCACCTCGATGATCTCGCCCCGGTCGAAGATCTCCTGGTCCTTCGCGCGAAAGTGGTCGGCTTCGTGCGCGGGGAAGAGGTCGTAGTCGGTGGCTCCGAGCAGCCGCTCCTTGGGGATCGAGACCATGCGCACGAGCGCGTCGTTCACCAGCACGAACCGGAACGATCGATCTTTCACGAAGATCGGGTGCGCGACGTGCTCCAGGATGTTGCGAAGAAAGCTCCCTGAGACTTCGTCGCTCGACCCGGCGTCGGGGTGTGGGGGAGCCTCCGTCATCGCTTGACCCTCCGCCATCCTAGGCACAGCGCCCACACGATGGCGAGGAGCGGCGGGCGCTTCGCGCGTGGCGCCGTCGCGCAGCCGCACCCCGCCGGGGTCGTCGCCGGCGTCGAGGCGTCTGAGGGCGCGCTCGCGTCGCTCGGCTCCCCCGCGTCTGCTGGCTGCGCGTCTTCGGGGCCGGCGTCGCGCGGGCAGCGCGCGACCGCGGGGTCGGTCACGCAGGCGCCCTGCTCGCATCGCCCGCAGGGCCCGCAGCTCGCGTCGTCGAGGCACGCGACGCAGGTGCTCGTGGCCCGGTCGCAGAGCGGTCGGAGCCCCGAGCACGACCGACAGTCGGCGGTGCAGTCGCGGCCGTCGAGGGGATAGAGGTCCGCGGTCGGAACGAGCGCGAAGGTGAAGTTCGAGAACTCGTCGGCGCGGCGCTCGCCCGGGGTGACGTACCAGTCGAGGATCGCGCCTCCGATGCCGTCGAACCACTCGAGGGTGAAGGGGTAGAGCCCGGCGGCCTCGAAGCGCACCGTCGCCACGTCGACCCTCGCGCCGGTGCCGTCGGGGAACTCGTACACCCGCGTCGGACCGATGCGAAAGCTCACGCCGTCGTCGTGTCCCCACGCGAAGGTGTAGACCCCCGGCGCGCGCACCGCGAGGGCGCCGCGCGCGCGCATCGCCGCGCCGCCGTTGCGCCAGTAGTTCCCAGAGGGCACGCCGGGGAGCCGCCGGCACTCGATCGGCGCGGTCTCGTCTGCGTTCAAGAAGGGCGCGCAGAGGAGCGTCGGCGCCGCGCGGCCGAGGGAGTCTGCGTTGGAGCGGTTGCCGACGTCGATGTACGGGAGCGCGCCGCACCAGGTCTCGAACGCGGGGATCAGGGCGCGCTCGTCGAGGAGGTCTCGCGCGTCTTCGATGTGAAAGGGAAAGCCGGCGAAGTACCCGTGAACCCACCGCACCGGCACGCCGCGGCCGGGCGTGGACGGCGCCGGGCCCAGCCGCAGCGAGGGGTCGATGTCGAGGGGCTCGGCGAGCGCGGGCGCGGCGCGGAGGGCGAGCGCGAGGAGCAGGGTGGCGGTGCGACGCGCGCTCATCAAGGCGCCCACGATATCGCCTTCGCGACCCCGCGAGCCAACGCTCCCGCGAGGACTGAACGCGACGGGGTCACGCGGTGTCGGTGAGCCGGGCGTAGGCCTCTTCGACGCGCGCGACCGCCTCGGCGGAGGTCGGGCCCACCGCGGAGAGGTGCCCCATCTTTCGCCCCGGGCGCGCGACCCGCTTGCCGTAGAGGTGAACCCGAACCCCCGGCAGCGCGAGCGCGTCGGCGAAGCGCGGGGGCGCGGCGCCGAGCCAGAGGTCGCCCAGCAGGTTGCGAATGGCCGCGGGCCGCAGCACCTCGGTGCTCCCCAGCGGCAGGTCGCACACCGCGCGCACGCACTGCTCGAACTGACTCGTCAGGCAGGCCACCTCCGTCGCGTGAAAGCTGTTGTGCGGTAGAGGCGCGAGCTCGTTCACGAAGAGCTCGCCGCCGCGGGTGTGGAACAGCTCGACGACCAGCAGGCCCTCGACCTGGAGGTCCTGCGCGACGCTCCGCGCGATCTCCTCCGCGCGGCGGGTGAGCTCCAGCGGGACCGGCGCGGGCAGCACCGACCAGGCGAGGATCCGGTCTTCGTGGTGGTTCAGCGCCGCGGGGTACACCGCCGTCTCGCCCGAGGGCGAGCGCGCCACCAGCACCGACAGCTCCGCGGCGATGTCGAGGGGGCGCTCCGCGACGCAGGGCGACGCGCCGAGCAGCTCCCACACGGCGCGCGCGCCCGCGGGCGACCCGAGGCGCGCCTGCCCGCGGCCGTCGTAGCCGCCGGTGTTGTGCTTGACGAAGAGCTCCGCGCCGAGCTCCCTCGCAGCGGCCTCGAGCTCCTCGACGGTGGTCACCGCGCGCCAGGGGCCGAGCGGGTATCCCCGCGACGCGAGCCACTGCTTCTGCCGCGTGCGGTTCTGCACCACCGCCAGCACCTCGCGGCTCGGGCGCACCGGCGCGTACCTCCGCGCGGCGTCGAGCGACGCGAGGGCGACCGACTCGATCTCGAGCGTCACCACCGCGCAGTGCCGCGCGAGGTCGGCGGCGGCGAAATCGTCGTCGAAGGCCGCGTGGATGCAGCGCTCCACGACGAAGCGAGCCGCGCAGCTCGGGTCGGGGTCGAGGGCGTGGATGTGGTACCCGAGGGCGCGCGCGGCCATCGCCGTCATGCGACCCAGCTGCCCGCCGCCCAGGATGCCCAGCGTCGCGCCGGGGAGGATGCGTGACATCGCTAGAGCTCCGTTCGCGCGAGCACTTCGTCGCGCCGTGCGGTCTGCCACGCGAGGAGCCGCTCGCGGAGCTCGGGGCGGCTGGTCGCGAGGATCCGCGCCGCCAGCAGCGCCGCGTTGGCCGCGCCCGGCTTGCCGATGGCGAGCGTGCCCACGGGGACCCCCCGCGGCATCTGAACGATCGAGAGCAGCGCGTCGACCCCCTGCAGCACCGTCGCCGAAACCGGCACGCCGAGGACGGGGAGCGTGGTCTTGGCCGCGACCATGCCCGGCAGGTGCGCGGCGCCCCCGGCCGCGGCGATGATCACCTCGAGCCCGCGGCCCGCGGCGGTCTGGGCGTACTCGAACATCCAGTCAGGCGTGCGGTGCGCGGAGACCACCCTGACCTCGTGCGGCACGCCCAGCTCGGTGAGCACGTCGCGCGCCGGGGTCATCGTCTCGAGGTCCGACGCGCTCCCCATGATCACGCCGACGAGGGGAGCCTCGGATTCAGTGCTCATGGCGCGCACGGTCCCGCGGGTGTGCCGCGTCGGTCAAGCCGCGTCGCCTCTGGCCGACGACTTCTGCGCGATCACCACCGAGAGCCGCTGCAGGGGCGGGGGGAACACGCCCGAGCGCACCCGCACCTCGAAGCCCTCGGCCTCCAGCAGCGCGACGGCGCGGGGCAGCAGAAAGGTCAGGTAGTACATGACGAAGGGCGGGTGCCAGACCGCGTTTCGTAGCCGAATCGCCGCGTTGAAGGCCCGCGCGTAGAGCGTCGAGAGGGCGAAGGGGGGAGGCTCCCCCGCGGTGACGAACACGAAGCGGCCGCCGGGCCGCAGCGCGCGGGCGATCGAGCGCACCAGCCGCGGCTCGTCGGCCTCCAGGATGTGGCCGAAGGCGCCGAAGCTGGTGATCAGGTCGAAGCGCGACGCGAAGGGGAGGTCGAGGGCGTCTGCCCGCACGAGACGCACCGCCGCCGAGCCCGGCGCGTCGCGGAGCGCCGACTCGGCCACGCGGAGCATCCCCGCGGAGAGGTCGACGCCCACGCACTCGCGCCTGCACAGGGCGCGGAGGTGCCAGAGCGCTGCGCCGGTGCCGCAGCAGAGGTCCATCGCGTCGTCGACGCTCTCGGGTCCACCCGCCTCGGCGAGGGCCGGGCCGAGGATCTCCTCGGGGGTGCGGTACGGCGTTCGGTCGAATTTGGGCGCGAGGAGGTCGTAGCCCTCCTCGACCGAGCTCAGGGCCTGCCGCGCGAGTTCCAGAAAGGTCGGTCCCTCGGGGTCGAACATGGGAGGGGTCTAGCACCCCTCGGTCGAGTATCCTCACGGGGTGTATCGGCTGGGATCGCTTCGTAGGATCTGCCTCTCGGGCGCGCTCGGGACCCTCCTCGCCTCGGGCTGCGACGGCACCCCGAGCGGCGTCGTCGAGCCTGACGGCTCGGTCGTCGTGACCGACCTCGGCGTCGTCGACGCGGGCGCGCGCGATGCGCCCTCAGCCGCCGATGTCGTCGACGCTCCGCCGCCTCCCTGCGAGGACCAGGACGGCGACGGCATCAGCGACGCCGACGAGGGCGCGCCCTCGCGAGACACCGACGGCGACGGCACGCCCGACTATCGCGACGACGACTCCGACAACGACGGGTTCCTCGACCGCGACGAGTCGCGCAGGAGCTACCCCGGCATCGAGGACCGCGCGCGCCTCTTCATGTGCGGCGCCCCCGCCGATGACTGCGACGCCACCACCGACGGGCTGCCGAACCACATCGACCTCGACAGCGACAACGACGGGCTCACCGACGCCGAAGAGCGCGCGGCGATGACCAACCCCTGCGTGGTCGACACCGACGGCGACGGCGCGGTGGACCTCGTCGAGGTCGTCGCGCGGTCGAACCCCCGCGACGCGATGTCGCGGCCGCCCGAGAACTCCCTCTACGTGACCCTCCCCTACGCGCCGCCCATGTCCGGCGCCGCGCCCGAGACCCGCGAGTTCACGTTCCAGACGCGCATCCGCGAGGCCGACGTGATGTTCGTCGTCGACAACTCCGCGAGCATGGAGCCCACCATCGAGGCGCTGCGCTCGAGCTTCTCGACCACCATCGTGCCGGGGATCAACGCGCAGATCCCCAACGTGCGGGTGGGGGTCGCGAGCTTCGACAGCATGCCCGACGACGTGCTCGGGGGAGTGGGCGGGCGCGCGGGGATGCCCGGCGACTACACCCTCTGGATGCGACAGAGGCTCGCGGCCGACCCCGCGCAGACCCAGCGCGCGTTCAACGAGATGCGCACCATCACCCAGGACACCATGGGGCGCTTCGTCGGCGGCGACGCGCCCGAGTGCCAGACCGAGGCGCTCTATCAGATCCTCTCGGGCGAAGGCTCGTTTCGCTTCGAGGACTCCGAGGCCGCGCTGCGGAGCGTGCGCGACGCGCGAGACCCGATGGGCAACGGCTGGGTGCCGCGGATGGTCCCCTCGCGAGACTGCGCGGGGGTCGACGGCGCGTTCGGTTGGGGCTGCTTTCAGCCTGGGCGCGTGCCGATCCTCGTCCTCGTGAGCGACTCGGACTGGTACGACGGCCCGCTCGCGAACCCGATGACGCCGGAGCGCTCGCCGCAGAGCGTGAACGGTCACCGCTGGGGCGCGCACCTCGCGCCCGAGATGCAGCGCCGGGGCGCGCTCTTTCTGGGGGTCGACGTGTCGAGCGCCGGGCGGTCGGGCTTCACGTACACGAACTCGGCCTACGTCGCCCGCTTCACCCGCACCTTCAACGCCGCGCGCTCCGAGCTGGTCTTCGCGACGCAGCCCCTGGGTGGCATCAGCGCCGCCGCGGGCATCATCACCCAGGCCATCGCGACCCTCGCCAACGAGACCCGGCAAGACATTCGCACCGAGCGCGTCGGCGACCCCGCGGAGACGCGCCTCCCTACGGGGAGGAGCACCGCGGATTTTCTGCGCGCGGTGGTCCCCGTGCGCGGCACCCCCGAGGCGCCGATGGGCTACGAGCGCAGGGACGCGACCGCGTTCTACGACGTGCTCCCCTCGACGCAGGTGGTGTTCCGCGTGGAGTTCCTCAACGACTTCCTCGAGGGGGGAGACGTCGCGCGGGTGTTCTCCGCGACCATCGTGGTGCGGGGCAGGGCGGGGAGCGAGGTCGACCGCAGGCCCGTGTACATCGTGGTGCCGTCTCGCGGCGGCGGGCTGCCGCCCGGGTGAGCGCGATGCGTGAGGGGGACGAGCTCGGCGGTCGCTTCGTCGTGCGCGAGGTGGTCTTCGAGGGGCCCGTCGCGACGCTCTACCGCGGCGCCGACCGTCGGACCGGCGGCGCCGTCGCCATCAAGGTGCTGCGCCCCGACATCGACGGAGACATCCGCCGCTTCGAGCGTGAGAGCGTGGTGCTCTCTGAGCTCAAGCACCCGAACATCGTGCGCTACATCGCCCACGGGGTGTCGGCGCAGGGGGCGCGGTTCCTCGCCACCGAGTGGCTCGAGGGCGAAGACCTCGGGCAGCGCCTCGACCGCGGCGCGCTCACCGTCGCCGAGTCACTCGACGTCGCGTCGGGCGTCGCCGCGGCGCTCGCGGCGATGCACGCGCGCGGCATCGTGCACCGCGACATCAAGCCCGCGAACCTCCTCGTGCGCGACGGTGACTTCGCGAGGCTCCGCGTGCTCGACCTCGGCCTCGCGCGGCGCACCCGCATCACCCGGAGCACCACCCGGAGCGGATCGATCCTCGGCACGCCGGGGTACATGTCGCCCGAGCAGGTGCGCGGTCAGCGTGACCTCGACGCGCGGTCCGACGTCTTCGCGCTGGGGGCCGTGCTCTTCGAGTGCCTCGTCGGCGTCGGCCCCATCCAGGGCGACTCGGTGCAGGCGCTCCTCGGCAACACGCTCCTGGAAGACGCGCCGCGGGTCCGTAGCCTGCGCCCGGAGGTCCCCGCCGCCCTAGACGAGCTCGTCGCCCAGATGCTCTCGCGCGACGCCGCGCAGCGACCTCGCGACGGCAGCGCCGTCGCGGCGCGGGTCGACGCGCTGCGCGCGACCTGGTCCCCCGGCGAGGGCGACGACGCCCGCGTCGCCTTCGACGAGGCGCCCACGGCGCCCCCCGACGTGGCGCGGGCGGTGGCGGCGATCACGGCGGGGGAGCGCAAGCTGCTCTCGGTGGTGATCCTGTCGGCTGAGGTCGGCGACCGCGAGTTCGACGCCAACCTCGGGATCCTCGCCCGCGCCGCCGCGGCGAGCGGCGCCGACTTCGAGGTGCTCATGGAGGGCGTGGCCCTCGCGATGCTCCGCACCCAGGGCGCCGCGACCGACCAGGCCGCCCAGGCCGCGCGCTGCGCCCTCGCGCTGCGTCACTTCGCGCCGACGGTCCCCATGGCGATCGCGACGGGGCTCGGGGAGGTCGCCGGGCGAGGCGCGGTGGGAGAGGTCATCGACCGGGCCACGAGGCTCCTGCAGGGCTCGCGGCCTGGGGCGGGCGCGGGGCAGGGCGCGCAGATCGCGCTGGGCGAAATCGCCGCCGGCCTCCTCGACGCCCGCTTCGACGTGCGCGACCAGGGCGGCACCTTCGTGCTCTTCGGCGAGCGCGCCGCCGACGGCCCCCGCACGCTCCTCGGCCGCGAGGCGCCCTTCGTCGGGAGGCGGCGAGAGCTCTCGACCCTGCTCGCCGCGATGGACGAGTGCGTCGAGGAGCCCATCGCGCGCGCCGTGATCGTGACGGCGCCCGCGGGCATGGGCAAGACGCGCATCCGGGTCGAATTCGAGCGCCTCGCGCTCCAGCGTCATCCCACCCTCGCCGCGTGGATCTCTCGCGCCGACCCGCTCCGCGCGGGGTCGCCCTACGCCCTCGTGATCCCGCTGCTGCGCAGGCTCTTCGAACTCTCGCCGCACGACGCGCTGGCGGTGCGGCGGGAGAAGATCCAGCGCCGCGTCGCGTGGCACGTGCCCCCCGCGGAGCAGCGGCTCGTGTGGGAGTTTCTCGGCGAGCTCATCGGCACGCCCTTTCTCGACGAGGGCTCCAGCGAGCTGCGCGCGGCGCGGCAAGACCCCGTGCTCCTGGCGGACCAGATCGCCCGCGCCTGGGAGACCCTCCTCGCGGGGGAGTGCGGCGCGCGGCCGGTGCTGCTCGTGCTCGAGGACCTCCAGTGGGCCGACCCTCCGTCGATTCGCCTGGTCGACGGCGCGATGCGGAGCCTCGCGGCGGCGCCGCTCCTCGTGCTGGGCACGGCGCGCTCCGAGCTCGACGAGGTCTTTCCCGCGCTCTGGGGCGAGCGCGCGCCCCAGCGCATCGAGCTCGGCCCGCTGACCCCGCGCGCCTGCGGAGAGCTCGTGGCGGCGATGGCGCAGGGCCTCGGCGACGAGCTCTCGGAGCGCATCGTCGAGCGCTCGGGCGGCTCGCCGTACTTCCTCGAAGAGCTGGTGCGCGGCGCGGCGCAGGGGCGGGGGCTCGCGCTGCCCGGGACCGTGCTCGCGATGCTCCAGGCGCGCCTCGACGCGCTGGAGCCGGGCGTGCGCCGGGTGCTGCGCGCGGCGAGCGTGTTCGGCGAGTCGTTCTGGGCGGAGGGGCTGTGCGCGCTGCTGGGCGGGGGCGCCGCCGCGGCCTGGGTCGCCTCGTCGCTGGACGCGCTCGTCGCCCGCGAGCTCGTCTCGCCGCGGCCGACCTCGCGCCTGGGCGCGCTGCGGGAGTTCGCGTTCGCGAGCACGCAGCTCCGCGACGCGGCCTACGCCACGCTGACCGAGGCCGACCGCACCCTCGGGCACCGCCTCGCGGCGCCCTGGCTCGAGTCGGTCGGCGTGCGCGACGGCGTCGAGCTGGCGGACCACTACGAGCGCGGCGGGCTCCTGGTGCGCGCCGTCCCCTGGTACCTCTCCGCCGCGGAGGACGCGTTGGGGGGCAACGACTTCGGCCTCGCGCTGGCCCGCGTGGAGCGCGGCGTGGCCTGCGGCGCCGACGGCGCGGCGCTGGGCCGCCTGCACGTCATCGCCGCGGAGCTGCGACGCTGGCGGGGCGAGCACGCCGAGGCGCTCCGCGCGGCGCGGGCGGCCCTCGAGGCGCTCGCGCCGGGGGAGCCGCAGTGGTTCGGCGCGGTCGGCGAGGCCGCGATGGCCGCGGCGCGCGTGGGCGAGGGGGAGCTCCTGCGCGAGCTGCTCCGTCGATTGAGGGTGGCCCCGTGCGGGGCCGAGGCCGTGCCCGCCAAGGCCGAGGCCAGCGCGCGGGCGGCGGTGGAGTGCGTGAGCACGGGGGAGATCGAGCTCGCGCGGGGGCTGGTCGACGAGATCCCCGGCGCGGGTGACGTCGACGACCCGCGGGTGATCGCCCGCGCCCTCCACGCGCGCGCGCTGCTCGCGGAATTCGACGGCGACGTGGTGACGCACGGCTGGCTCCTCGACGAGGCCGCGCGCCGCTACGAGCGGGCGGGCGACCTCCGGAGCATGTGCGTGCTGCGCGTGGGCGTGGGCTCGTCGCGGTGCGCGGCGGGGCGCTTCGACAAGGCCGAGGGGGCGCTGCGCGAGGCGCGCGCGGCGGCGACGCGGCTCGGGCTCGCGCAGGTCGCCGCCCTGGCGGAGTGCGGGCTCGCCCGCGCGCTGATGGCCCTGGGGCGCGTGGACGACGCGCGCGAGACGGGACAGCGGGCGCTGGGCGCCAGCGCCAGGGGGACACGGCGTTGACCGCGCAGGCCGCGGCGGTGTGCGCGCGGGAGCCTCGCGGCGGCTGGACGCCGCGCGGACCTGGCGCTGGAGGCGGCGGGCGCGGGCTCGGTGGCTTCGGTGCGGGCCTTCTCCTTCGCGACGCTGTCGTCGGTGCGGGCGGCCCGCGGCGAGGCGGCGGAGGCGCTGAGCGCGGCGAAGGACGCGCTGCGGGCGCTGCGGGCGGTCGACGGGGTGACCGAGGACGAGGGCTTCATCCTCCTCGCGCACGCCGAGGCGCTGGCGCTGGTCGACCGCTGGGACGACGCGCGCCGCGCGATCAGCTCGGCGTGGGAGCGGCTCCAGCGGCGGGCCGCGCGCTTCGCGGACGAGTCGGCGAGGGTGCGCTTCCTCCAGGGGATCCCGGAGCACGCGCGCACCGAGGCGCTCTTTCTCCGCTGGGCGGCGGACACCTGACGCTCAGCGGGTGACGACGAGAAAGGCCCAGGCGAGCACGGCCAGGAGCAACCCCGCGGCGCTGCCGAGGAACCTCAGCCGCGCGGCGCCGCCCCTGCTCCCGAAGCCCTGACCCGCGAGGGCGCCCACGAGGAAGAGCGCGGGGACGATGAGTCCCGAGGCCGTGGTCGCCGTGGCCGTGGCGTCTCGCACGCGGCCGTGGAGCACGCGGGTCTCGATCCACCAGGTGAGCACGAAGCCGAGGAGCACCCCCGCCGCGCCGCCGCCCAGCCAGCCAAATCGCGCGGCCCAGGTCGCCTGCTCGGCCGCCCGGTCGGCGGCGATCTCGTCGTCGCTTCGCTTGGTCATCAACGCCGCGGACCATATCAGAGGTCGCCGCGGCGCTATCGACGACGTGGGTCGCCCTTGGTACAACCCCGCGCCCCGGCGCGCGGCGCGGCCCGCATCGCGTAGAGCGCGCACGGTCGAAGGAGCCGAAGCATGAGCAGAGCATTTCCCAAGCCCACCCACGGCGAGGTCATCACCCGCGGCGCGGACGGTCACCTCAACGTTCCGAACAACCCCATCGTGCCCTTCATCGAAGGCGACGGCACGGGCCCGGACATCTGGCGCTCGAGCGTTCGCGTGCTCGACGCGGCGGTCGAGAAGGCCTACGGCGGCGAGCGCAAGATCGCCTGGCACGAGGTCTACGCCGGCGAGAAGTCCAAGAAGCTCTTCGACAGCTGGCTCCCCGACGAGACCGTGGAGGACTTCAAGGAGTACCTCGTCGGCATCAAGGGGCCCCTGACCACCCCCGTGGGCAAGGGCATTCGCTCGCTCAACGTGGCGCTGCGGCAGATGCTCGACCTCTACGTGTGCCTGCGCCCGGTGCGCTGGTTCACGGGCGTGCCCTCGCCGGTGCGCAACCCCTCGAAGGTCGACATGGTGATCTTTCGCGAGAACACCGAGGACATCTACGCCGGCATCGAGTGGGAGGCCGAGAGCGACGGCGCCAAGAAGCTGATCGGCTTCCTCCAGAGCGAGATGGGCGTGAAGAAGATCCGCTTCCCGGGCACCTCGGGCATCGGCATCAAGCCCGTGTCCCGCGAGGGCAGCGAGCGCCTCGTGCGCGGGGCGATCGACTACGCCCTGGCCGAGAAGCGCAAGAGCGTGACCTTCGTGCACAAGGGCAACATCATGAAGTTCACCGAGGGCGCCTTCCGCGACTGGGGCTACGGCCTCGCGACGCGGGAGTTCCGCGGCGCGGTGGTCACCCAGCGCGAGTCGTGGATCCTCGGCAACAAGGAGTCGAACCCGAACCTCTCCGCGCTGGAGAACGCGAAGATGGTCGAGCCGGGCTTCGACATGGCGCCGGCCGACATGCAGGCCGAGCTCGTCGCCGAGGTCGAGGCGGCGCTCGCGCTCTGGGAGACCCACGGCGCGGGCAAGTGGAAGTCGAAGCTGATGATCAAGGACTCCATCGCCGACATCACGCTCCAGCAGGTGCTCACGCGCCCCGAGGAGTTCGACGTCATCGCGACGCTGAACCTCAACGGTGACTACCTGTCCGACGCGCTCGCGGCGCAGGTCGGCGGCATCGGCATCGCGCCCGGCGGCAACATCAACTACGTGACCGGCCACGCCATCTTCGAGGCCACCCACGGCACCGCGCCGAAGTACGCCAACCTCGACCAGGTGAACCCCGGGTCGGTGATCCTCTCGGGCGAGATGATGCTCCGTCACCTCGGCTGGAAGGAGGCCGCGGACCTCGTGATCAAGGGCATGGACGGCGCCATCGGCGCGAAGACCGTGACCTACGACTTCGCGCGTCTCATGGAGGGCGCGAAGAAGGTGAAGTGCTCCGAGTTCGGCACCGCGGTCATCTCGCACATGTGAAATGCGTCCCCAGGTCTGGCATTGGTGGTGCACTCTCCCCGCCCGGAGGCACACCCCCAATGCTGAACTGGAAGACCATTCTCGTCCCCACCGATTTCTCCGAGGGCTCGCGTCAGGCGCTCCGCATCGCGTCGGAGCTGGCGCAGGCCCACTCGGCGAAGCTCCACATCCTCCACGTCACCGAGCTCCCCCCGGGGCTCGACACCGGCACCATGATCGCGCCGGCGCCCGGCGGCATCCCCGTGACCATCGTGGATTTCGCCCGCGAGCAGGCCCTCGCCTGGATGAACCAGGACCGTGAGCACTTCGTCACCCAGGGCCTCGACGCCGACATCAGCATCGAGGTCGGCTCCGTGGTCGACACGGTGCTCGACACCGCCGAGCGCGTGCGCGCCGACCTGATCGTCGTGGGGACCCACGGGCGCACGGGGTTCGCGCACTTCGTGCTCGGCTCGGTGGCGGAGCGCATCGTGCGTCGCTCGCCGGTGCCGGTGCTCACCGTGCGGCAGCAGTCCGACTCGTCCGAGGCGCAGGCTGTGCTCGCGCCGACCCCTGAGCCCGCCGCGGGCTGACCGCCTCGACCGGACGGCGTTCGATCGCCGGGCGCGCTCCTCGCGGGGGGCGTTCGCCCGCGGCTTCGCCGGAGCGCTCCCGCGGTCGGAGCGTGGGGTTCTTCGCCCTTTACGAAAGCTCCGTCGGAGGGCAGAGTCCCGCCCCTCGCGAACCGCCCGAGCGCGCACGGCGCGCCCGTTCTCGCGGCGACGCGACTGGCACTTCCACCCACGACCCTCCACAGGAGAACGTCTCGATGGCCAAGCGGAACAAGATCGGTCTCATCGGCGCCGGCAACATCGGCGGCGAGCTCGCGGCGATGATCGCGCGTCGCCAGCTCGGCGACGTCGTGCTCTTCGACATCCCCTCGAAGACAGACTTCGCCAAGGGCAAGGCGCTCGACCTCAACCAGAACAGCGCGATCCTCGGCTACGACGCGAACGTGGTGGGCACCAGCGACTGGGCCGACTGCGCGGGCTGCGACGTGCTGATCATCACGGCGGGCGTGCCGCGCAAGCCCGGCCAGAGCCGCGACGACCTGGTGGGGATCAACCTCCCGATCATCAAGAACGTCGCCGAGGGCGCGAAGAAGCACTGCCCCGACGCCTTCGTGATCGTGATCTCGAACCCCCTCGACGTCATGGTCTGGGCGTTCTGCGAGTACACCGGGTGGGACCCGAAGAAGATCGCCGGCATGGCGGGCGTGCTCGACTCGGCGCGCCTCGTCTGCTTCCTCGCCGAGGCGGCGAAGGTGTCGGTCAAGGACGTGCGGGCGATGGTCCTCGGCGGCCACGGCGACGACATGGTCCCGGTTCGCGGGTACTGCACCATCAACGGGGTGCCCGTGGCGCAGGTCATCGAGGGCGAGCGCCTCGACGCCATCGAGCAGCGCACCCGCGGCGGCGGCGGCGAGATCGTCAAGCTCATGGGCACCAGCGCGTACTACGCCCCCGCGAGCGCCGCGATCGAGATGGCCGAGGCCTACCTCAAGGACCAGAAGCGCCTGCTCCCCGCGGCCGCGCACCTCTCGGGTGAGTACGGCTACAGCGACCTCTTCCTCGGCGTGCCCGTGATCATCGGCGGCGGCGGCGTCGAGCGCATCGTCGAGATCACCCTCAGCGACGCCGAGAAGGCGATGCTCGCCAAGAGCGTGGCCAGCGTGACCGGCGTGGTCGAGATCGCGAAGCGCCTGTCGACCCAGGGCGCGTGAGATGAAGATCCACGAGTACCAGGGCAAGGAGCTCTTTCGGCGCTACGGCGTTCCCGTGCCCCGCAACATCGCCGCCACGACCCCCGAAGAGGCGCGCGCGGCGGCCGAGGCGCTGATCGCCGAGACGGGCTCCCCCGTCGTGGTGGTGAAGTCGCAGATCCACGCCGGCGGCCGCGGCAAGGGTCAGGTGACCAAGAACAGCAACGTCGTGGCCCGCGGCGTCGAGGTCGTGAAGGGCGGCGCCGACGCGGTGCGCGACGCGGCCTGGCGCATGCTCGGCGGACGTCTCGTGACGAACCAGTCGGGCCCCGAGGGCAAGGTCGTGCACACCGTGCTCGTCGAGCAGGGGATGGCGATCGCCCGGGAGCTCTACCTCGGGATGCTCGTCGACCGCGACACCCGCCGGGTGGTGGTGATGGCCTCCGTCGAAGGCGGCATGGACATCGAGAAGGTCGCCGAGGAGACGCCGGAGAAGATCCTCAAGGTGTGGGTCGACCCGGTGGCGGGGCTCATGCCCTACGAGTCGCGCAAGCTGGGCTTTCAGCTCGGGTTCACCAAGGACCAGGTCGCGAAGTTTCACGTGCTGCTGAGCGCGCTCTACGCGCTCTTCACCGCGGAGGACTGCTCGCTGCTCGAGGTGAACCCGCTCGTGGTCACCGAGGGCGGCGACGTGATCGCCCTCGACGCGAAGATCAACTTCGACGACAACGCCGACTTTCGCCACAAGGAGTGGGAGTCGCTGCGCGACGCGCACGAGGAGGACCCCACGGAGCTCGAGGCGAAGAGCTTCGGGCTCTCGTACGTCTCCCTCGAGGGCAACATCGGCTGCCTGGTGAACGGCGCGGGCCTCGCGATGGCCACGATGGACATCATCGCGCACTGCGGCGGCAGGCCCGCGAACTTCCTCGACGTGGGCGGCGGCGCGACCGAAGAGGCCGTGACCAAGGCCTTCGAGATGATCCTGAAGGACCCCGAGGTGAAGGGGATCTTCGTGAACATCTTCGGCGGGATCATGAAGTGCGACGTCATCGCCGCCGGCGTGATCAACGCGACGAAGAAGCTCGGCCTCAAGGTCCCCCTGGTCGTCCGCCTCGAAGGGACCAACGTGGAGGAGGGGCGCAGGCTCCTCTCTGACAGCGGACTGGCCATCACCCCCGCGAGCACGATGCTCGACGGCGCGCAGAAAATCTGCGGGCTCGTGGCGAAGGGCGCCTGAGGAGACACCGTCCATGTCGATCATCGTCAACAACGACACGCGCCTCGTGGTGCAGGGCATCACCGGCAAGTTCGGCTCCTTTCACGCGAAGCAGATGCTCGCGTACGGCACGAAGCTCGTCGCCGGCGTGACCCGGTCACGGCGGAAAGACCTTCGAGCAGAGCGTGCCGGTCTACGACACCATGCACGACGCCGTGCGCAACACCGGGGCCAACGCCACGGTGATCTTCGTGCCGCCCTCTGGCGCGAGCTCGACGCCATCCTCGAGGCCGCCGACTCCGGCGTCGGCCTCATCGTGTGCATCACCGAGGGCATCCCCGTGATGGACATGCTCAAGGTGCGCCGCGCCCTCGAGCACCGCCTCAACAAGGACCTCCGGCTCATCGGCCCCAACTGCCCTGGGGTGATCACCCCCGGCCAGTGCAAGATCGGGATCATGCCCGGGCACATCCACCAGGTGGGTCACATCGGCGTGGTCTCCCGCTCGGGCACGCTGACCTACGAGGCCGTGGGGCAGCTCTCGGCCCTGGGCATCGGTCAGTCGACCTGCGTCGGCATCGGCGGCGACCCCGTCAACGGCACCGACTTCATCGACGTGCTCCAGCTCTTCAACGAAGACCCCGACACCCACGGGGTCATCATGATCAGCAAGATCGGCGGCGGCGCCGAGGAGCGCGCCGCGGAGTGGGTCAAGGCGAACATGAAGAAGCCCGTCGCGGGCTTCATCGCCGGCACCACCGCGCCCCCCGGCAAGCGCATGGGCCACGCCGGCGCCGTGATCTCCGGCGGCAAGGGCCGCGCGATCGACAAGATCGAGGCCTTCGAGGCCGCGGGGATCAAGGTCGCCGCGACCCCCGCGCAGATGGCCGAGACCCTCGTCTCGATGATGTGAGCCTCCGGCTCCCCCGCCCGTCTCCCCGCGCCCCGAAAAATCCCTTCTCTCCTCGATGGTTCTTCCGCCTCGCGGGCGCTGTGGCATACGCCGCCGCGTCAACGGCGGACCCTACGCACTTCCCGCAACGTGGTCCCCACGGAGAGAGAACATGGCCATCGAGACGACCTTCGCGATCATCAAGCCCGACGCCGTGGAGCAGGGCAAGGCCGCTGCGATCCTCGCGCACATCGCGGGCGCGGGCTTCAACGTGCGCGCGATCAAGCGCATCCACCTGTCGCGCGCGCAGGCCGAGGGCTTCTACGCCGAGCACAGCGCCCGCGGCTTCTTCGGCGAGCTCTGCGCGTTCATGTCGCGCGGGCCGGTCTTCGTGATGGCCCTCGACGGCGAGAACGCCGTGGCCCGCTGGCGCGAGGTCATGGGCGCGACCGACCCCGCCGCCGCCGACGCCGGCACCATCCGCAAGCTCTTCGGCACGAGCAAGGGCGAGAACGCCACGCACGGCTCCGACTCCCCCGCCTCCGCCGCCCGCGAGCTCGCGTACTTCTTCGCCGGCCTCGAGCTGCTCTGATCAGCGGCGCGCGTACGCCGCCGCGATGGCCGGCTGAAGGGCCTCGCCGCCGAACTCGCACCGCCGGGCCGACAGCCGCTCGAAGCACGGCGCGAGCTCGGCGTCGAGCGCCTCGAGCGTGAAGCGCTCGGTGCCGCAGGGCGCGCCGCCCGGCGCGTGCACCTTGAGCACCCAGCGCCCCCCCGACCTCAGCCACGCCGCCGCCTGCCGCACGTACCGCTCGCGCCCCTCGCGGTCGAGGCCGTGAAAGCACCCGCGGTCGGTGATCACGTCGAAGCGCGCGCGCAGCCGCGAGGCGCGCACGTCGTCGCGCAGCCAGGTCACGCCCGCGCCCGCGTCGGCTTCGCTCGCGCGCTCGACCGCGGCGTCGGAGACGTCGAGGCCCGTGACCTGGTAGCCCGCCGCCGCGAAGCCGCGCGCCAGGGCGCCCGCGCCGCAGCCCGCGTCGAGCAGGCGGGGGTGCGTCGCGGGCGGCGCGGCCTCCGCGAGGAGCGAGGCGACCTCCTCGTCGCGCGCCACGGACCAGCCGCGCGCCGCGCCGTCGCCCGCCGCGTAGACGCGGTCCCACGCGGCGCCCTCCAGCGGCAGCGAGGCCGCGATCTCTTCGAGCACCGCGGCGAAGGCCTCGGGCTGGAGGGCCGGGCCCAGCATGTCGCGGCGCCGCCAGGGCGCGTCGGCCACCTCGACGCCCAGCGCGGGGTGCACCACCGCCGCGCCTCGCTCCCTCAGCCGCGCGACGTTCTCCTGCACGCCGTCCGAGGACCACATCGACGCGTTCATCGACGGGGCCACGACCACCCGCGCGCGGGTCGCGCACACCGCGGCGGAGACGAGCTCCGAGGCGTCGCCCGCCGCGATGCGCGCGAGCGTCGACGCCGAGCACGGGTAGACCGCGACGAGCTCGGCCCAGCGCGCGATCGAGACGTGCGGCGCGGGCTCCCCCGGCGCGCCGCCCCAGAGCGAGCGGTGCACGGGCGCGTGGGTGATCGCCTCCAGCGCCCGCGTCGAGACGAAGCGCCGCGCGCTGCGCGTGAGCGCGACCCGCACCTCGTGGCCCCGCGCGAGGAGCAGCCGGGCGAGGGCGGGCGCGTCGACCGCCGCCACCGCGCCGCTCACCGCGAGGAGCACGCGCCGCGGATGCGGCATAACCTCTTGCGGCGCAGGCGATTCGGTCAACACACCGTGTCGGAGGAGCGCGCGTGTGAGGGCCCCCGCCGCCGCGCGCGCCGCGTCGTCGCTCGCGCCTTCGCTGCG
Source organism: Polyangiales bacterium (assembly GCA_041389885.1). Taxonomy (GTDB): domain Bacteria; phylum Myxococcota_A; class Polyangia; order Polyangiales; genus JAWKRB01. The sequence goes on from JAWKRB010000026.1 coordinate 110,801, forward strand.
CGCGAGCAGGCACGCGGCGAGCTCGTCGACCGAGCGCGGCGTCGCCAGGGTCGCGAGGGCCTCTCGCGCGAGCGCCGCGCCCTCGCCCTCGAAGCGCAGCGTGCGCCCGCGGCGGCCGAGGATCACCACCGCGTCGCCGTCGTCCCAGGCGCGCACGGGCTCGACGCGACGAAGCGTCACCTGGACCCCGCCGCGTCGCGGAGGGTGCGACGGAGCAGCGCCCCCGAGAGCGCGGCCAGGGCGGTCAGGAGGGCGGCCAGGGTGAGCCGCAGCGGTCGCGCGCTCGCGGCGGCCACGGCGAAGGGACCCACGGCGTGGAGCGCCGCCGGGGCTGCGGTGGGTGCGGGGTGGATCTCGACGCGGAGCGCCTCGCCTCGCAGCCCCGGCACCGCCGCGAGGGTCACCCGGCGCGCGCGCCGCTCGGCCTCGTCGAGGTCGCCCCGCGCGAGGAGCACCACCAGCGCCTGAGGGCCAGGCGAAGCGTCGGCGTCGAAGGGCGCCGGCGCGGGGAGCGACACCACCACCCGCGCGCGGTGCACGCCGGGGAGGCTCAGCAGCGCCGCGGCGACCCGCGTCGAGAGCACGCGCTCCCGCCGCGAGCGCGCGTCAGACTCGGCGCTCAGCAGCGGCGCGCTGGGGGCGTCGGGGGCCTCGGCCCCGGGGGTGCAGCCCGCGGTGAGCGCCTCGACGGCTGCGCCCACGCGGTCGGGGCTCACCACGAGCCGCGACGCCCCCGCGCCGTCGCTCACGCGCACCGCCGGGACCCCCGCGCCGTGGAGCGCGGACGCCGCGGCTTCGACGCGGGCCGGGTCGCGCCCCCGCGCGACGGTGACGCCCTCGCAGCCCAGGACCACGACGGGAACTAGAACCCGAAGGACCATGACAGGCCGATGCGCGGACCCCCGAAGCTCCTCCACTGAATCGACCGCGCGACCCCCGCGACGCAGGACTTCAGCGCCGACGACCCGTTGTCGACGCTCACCCCGGCCGCGCGGCCCGTGCCCGCGATGGCGATGCGCAGGCGCACCTGCCGCGCGCTGCCGTCGCCGAGGCAGCGCGCGAAGCGCGGGAGCGCCGCGTTGAGCGGACGGTTGATCTCGTCGTCGCGCAGGGTGCCGACGCCCGTGGCGGTGCCGCCAGCGCCCATGTTGAACTCGATGGGCGCGTTCATCGCCGACTCGTAGCTCGACCCTCCGCCGCCTCCGCCCCCTCCGCCGCTGCGGGCGCGCCGCTGCGAGGGCGGCGGCGGGGGCAGGAGCCGCACGCTCGAGGTCTGCACCCTGAGCTCCCCGCGCGCGATGAGGGAGTCGATGTCGGCCGCGGTGCGGTGGCGCCGAGAGCCCGCGCCGATGGTGAAGAAATACACCCCGCCCAGGGCCGCGAGGGCGGCGACGGCGGCGCCCGCGATCACGAAGCGCCCCCTCCGCGCGGCCTGGTCGTGCGCGATCGCCACGCGGGTCGCGGCGCTCCGGGCGGCGCCGGTGCGGGTCGCGTGCGCGGCCTCGACGAACTCGCGGTACTGCGGCCACTCGCTCAGCGGGCGACGCTCGTCGGTCTCCATGTTCACGACCGCGTCGGTGTCGAGCAGCTCGTGGCGGAGGATCGCCGCGATGAGCTCCCGCGCGGTGAGGGGGCCGTGGTCGAGCCCGCCGTGCGAGAAGATCCAGCGGTCGGAGTCGTTCGCGGTGGCGGCGTCGATGATCGCCGCGAGCTCCGCGGTGCTCTCGGCGTTGTCAGGGGCCGCGCCGTCGCCCGCGAGGGGGTCGTCGTTGAGGTCGAAGACCACGGGCACGTCGCCCGCCACCTCGCTCAGACGGTCGTCGCCGAGGTCGAACTCCACGGGGATCGCGTCGGCCTCGTCGCGGGGTACGCGCGCGGCGGGCGCCACCAGCGCCTCGAGGGCGGCGCGGAGGTGCTCGGTCGACTCGAAGCGCTCGGAGGGGTCGTCGGAGAGGCAGCTCTCGAGGATGATGTCGAGGGTCGCGGAGATGCCCTCGACGCGCGACGAGAGCGCCACGTCGGGCGTCGGCGCGACGCCCGAGAGCAGCGCGTACAAGATCGCTCCGACCGAGTAGATGTCCGACCGCGCCGTGGGGGTCTCGCCGCGGCGGACCTCTGGGGCGATGTACTCGAGCTCCACGGCGCCCAGGGCGACCAGGGGCGCCACCAGCCCCGTGCCGGCGAGGCGCACGGCGCCCTGGTCGAGGCGCACCATCACCGGGCTCACCGCGCCGTGGGCGAGGGAGGCGTGGGCCGAGGTCAGGGCCTGACAGAGCCGGGTCACGGTGGGCCAGGCCTCTTCGAGGGTGAACGCCGCGCCCTGCGCCCGGCGCGCGCGGATGCGGTCGGCGAGGCAGTCAGGGGGGAGACTCTCGGTCGCGACGGCGATGACCCCCGACGGGAGCACCGCGCTGCCGTAGGCGGCCACGAGGTCGCGGTGCACCACCGAGGCGGCGCCGCGCACGGCCTGCCGCGTCGCGTCGGCGGCGCGGTCGTCGAGGGCGCCGCGGGGGATCATCCAGAGCGCGACCGGACGCTGGGTCTTCTGGTCCTTGGCGACGTAGACGGGGATCGAGCCGAGGGTGGTCGCGAGGTCCTTCACCTCGAAGCGACCGCCCACGACGGCGCCCGGACCGATGATCGCGTCGTTGGCGATGCCCTTGAGCGTCTGCGGCGTCATGCGATCCCGAGCGTAACGTCGCCGAGCGCGGCCGCACAACGCCATCGCTTATCACCGCGCACGTTCTCTGATAGAGCCGTCGCGCCCGAAAGGTGCCGTGACCCCGATGACCGCGAAACTCCTCCTCGAAATCGGCTGCGAAGAGCTGCCCACCTCCTTTCTCGACGGCGCGCTGGAGCAGCTCCTCGCGCTCCTCCCCGAAGAGCTGCGGCGCGCCCGCGTCGGCCACGGCGCGGCGCGCGCGCTCGGCACCGCGAGGCGCCTGGCGGTGGTCGTCGACGACGTGCAGGGCGAGGTCGAGGCGCGCGAAGAGGAGCTCCTCGGCCCCCCCGAGAGCGCCGCGAAGACCCCCGCCGGCGCCTGGTCCAGGGCCGCGGAGGGCTTCGCGAAGAAGAGCGGCGTCGAGACCGACGCGCTCGAGATCGTCGACACCCCCAAGGGGCGCTACCTCCGCGCCCTGAAGCGCACCCCCGGCGCGAAGACCGTCGACCTGCTCCCCGAGGTGCTCGCCGCGGCCTGCCGCCGGATCTCGTTCTCCAAGAGCATGCGCTGGGCAGACCTCGACGCGACCTTTGGGCGCCCGGTGCAGTGGCTCGCGGCGCTCTACGGCCGCGACGTGGTCCCCTTCAGCTTCGCGGGGCACACCGCGGCGCGCGCCACCCGCGGCCACCGCTTTCTCGCCCCAGAAACCTTCGAACTCGAGAGCGCCGACGGCTACGCCGACGCGATGCTCCGCGCGCGCGTGCTCGTCGACCCGGCGCAGCGCCGGGACGCGCTGCTGCGGGCGCTGCTGGCGGCCGCCGAGGCCGAGGGCGGCGCGCTGAAGCGCGACGCGTTCCTCGAGGGCGAGGTGCTGGGGCTGGTCGAGCTCCCTCACGTCCTCGTCGGGCGCTTCGACGAGCGGTTCCTCTCGCTCCCCGCGCTGCTCATCGAGAGCGTGATGCGCGGGCACCAGCGGTACTTCGCCGTCTCCAAGAAGGGCGACGCGAGCGCGCTGCTCCCGGTGTTCCTCACGGTGGTGAACACCGCCGAGGACCCCGCGCTGATCCGCCGCGGCAACGAGCGCGTGATGCGCGCGCGCCTCTCCGACGCCGCGTTCTTCGTCGAGCAGGACCGCCACTCCACCCTGAGCGACCGCGTCGCCTCCCTCGACGCCGTCGCGTTCCACGCGAAGCTGGGGTCGTACGGTGACAAGGTGCGGCGCCTCGAGCGCCTCGCGCCCTGGTTCGCCGAGCGCCTCGGCGCCGACCCCGAGAAGGCCCGCCGCGCGGCGACCCTCGCCAAGGCCGACCTCGTCAGCCTCGCCGTCGGAGAATTCCCGGAGCTCCAGGGGATCATGGGGGCGCACTACGCCGCGCACGACGGCGAAGACGCCCAGGTCTGCGACGCCATCGCGGCGCACTACCAGCCCAAGGGCGCGAGCGACGACGTCGCGAATGGCGCCGTCGCCGCGGCCCTGGCGCTGGCCGACCGCTTCGACACCCTCGTGGGCTGCCTCGGCGTGGGCCTGCGCCCCACCGGGAGCGAAGACCCCTTCGGCCTGCGGCGCATCGCCATCGGCGCGCTGCGCACGCTCCTCCAGCACCGCGCGCGGGTGGGCCTCAGCGAGGCCGCGGCCTTCACCTACGACGTGTTCCGCGACGAGGGCGGCGCGATGCTCGCGGCCTCGCAGAAGGACGGCGTCACCCGCGAGCAGGCCGTCGCGTCGGCGCGCGATTTCTGCAACGAGCGCCTCAAGGGCATTCTGGAAGAGCGCTTCGCGAAGGACGCCATCACCGCGTGCATGGCCGCGCGCCGCGAGGAGCCCGTCGACGTGGTCGAGCGCGCCGAGGCCCTCGGCGCCTTCTGGCAGACCCCCGCGGCCGAAGACCTCGCCGTGGCCTTCAAGCGCGTGTTCAAGATCTCCCGCGAGGCCCCCGAGGGAGAGCTCGACGCCGACGACCTCGCGCGGCTCACCGAGCCCGCCGAGCTCGCGCTCCTCGAGGCCTTCGCCTCGACCCGCGCGCAGATGGACGCGCTCTTCGCCGCGCGGCGCTACGCCGAGGCCCTGGAGCTCATCGCGCGCTCCCTGCGCGGCCCCGTCGACCGGCTCTTCACGGAGGTCTTCGTGATGGCCGAAGACCCCGCGCTCCGCGCCTCGCGGCTCAAGCTCCTCGGCCGCATCGCGGGCTCGGTCGGCGCCTTCGCGCGCTTCGACACCCTCGACTGACCCTCAATCCCCCGCGCGCCGCTCCGCCTCGGCGAGGCCCTGGGCGGCCTCGAGCAGCGCCTCGTCGTCGCCTCGCGCCACGGCCTCCAGCGCGATGCGCACCCGCGGCGTCGCGACGCCCTCGGCGGCGATGCGCATCCGCGCGCGCCCCGGCTCGTCGAGGGAGGCGCCGAGGGCGATCGCCGCCGCCGCGCGGCGCGCGCCGTGGGTGCGCGGGCTCTCGACGGCCTGCCAGAGCCGCTCCTCGGTGAGCGCGTGCTCGCGGTAGTGCGCGTCGCGGCTGCGGGCGGCCTCGCGCACGGCGTCGACCCAGGCCTCGGCGTCGCCGTCGGCGAGGGCGGGCAGGGAGAGCTGGACGTCGCTCGCGGAGAGTCGCTCCCGCGCGGCCTCGATGCGGGCGATGATCTCTCGCTGCCAGGCCGCGCGAGACTCCCGCGCGCTCATCGAGCCCGCGTGCCGCGGCGGCGCGAAGCGGACGTGAAACTCCAGCGACTCGCCGTCGACGAGGTTCACCCGCACGCCCTCGACCACGGGCTTCACCTCCGCGACGCGCGCCAGGGGGATCACCCGCTCGCGGCCGAACCACCGAAAGACCAGGGCGTCGTCGCCCACCGCGAGCTCGGCGCCGACGCTCCCCATGAAGACCGCGAAGGCCGCCCAGGCCATGAGCAGCGCGAACACCTCGGCGGGGGAGACGACGCGCTGGAGCCCCGCGGCGTTGGAGATCACGACGATGCCCGCGAAGCCCCAGGCGAGCCACGGCGGCAGCCTGGACGAGGCCGGCGAGTCGACGCGAAAGCGCGCCAGGGGCAGGGGCGTGACCTCCATGCGCTCGAGGAGCGCGCGGGCGGCGTGCGCGTCGGGGAGCAGGACCTCCAGCGGGCTCTCGGCGCCGCGAAGAAAGTGAACGGTCGCGCCGTCGGGGCCGGTGGTGAGGTAGACGAAGGAGAGCTCGCTGCGCCGGAGCGCCTCGCGGCCGTGAACGAAGAGCCGGTGGCGCGCGACGCTGACCCTCGAGCCGCCGCGCCTCGACCAGTGGCGCTGCACCAGCAGCGGGACCAGCGCCGCCAGGCACAGCAGCGCCCCCGAGGTGCCCAGCGTCGCGATGGGGAGCAGCGCGAAGAGCAGCATGAGCAGCGAGAGCCCCAGCGCGGCCGGGAGGCGGAGTCGCTGCGGGAGCACCCGCGCTTCGGGGAACTCCACGCGAGCCGGCGGCGGAGACGACATCGGGGACCCTTGCGCGGGATTGTGGAACGAAAGCACCCTCAGCCGCATCCATGGAATTCGTGCACAGGCGGTGGTCCGCCCTCACCATCGATGAGCTGTACGCCGTGCTGGCGCTGCGCGCGGAGGTCTTCGTCGTCGAGCAGCGGTGCCCGTACCTCGACCCCGACGGCGGTGACCCCCACGCGTCCCACCTGTGGATCCCCGGCGAAGATGGCCGCCCGCTCGCCTACACCCGAATCTTTCCCCCAGGCGCGCGCGACGACTGCGCGGTCCTCGGGCGGGTGGTCAGCGCGCCGTCGGTGCGCGGTGAGGGCTTCGGCCGGACCCTCGTGGCAGAGGCCGTGCGGCGGTGCGAGGCGGACTTCGAGGGCGACATCGCCCTCGGCGCGCAGAAGTACCTCGAGCGGTTCTACGCGAGCTTCGGCTTCGCGCGCTGCGGCGACGACTACCTCGAAGACGGCATCGAGCACCTGCCGATGCGGCGACTTCGACGGCCCAACCGTGTCACCCTGGGGGGGGAGAGACGATGACCGCTCAGGCCAGATTCTTCGGCCCGCTCCTGGACGACGACGACGCTGACCCGACGCAAGAGTCCTTGGGCGGCAAGGGATTCGGGCTCTCGGTGATGGTGCGTCGGGGCTTCGCGGTGCCGCCGGGCTTCACCCTCGACACCGGCTTCACGGCCGCGCTCCGCGCCCGGGGCGGCGCGCTCGACGAGGAGAGCCGGGGCGTGATCGAGGCGGCGCTCGCGCGGCTGGCGGCGGTCCCCGGCGGTCCGAGGCGCGTGAGCGTGCGCGCCTCGCCGGTGCACAGCATGCCCGGGATGCTCGACACCGTCCTCGACCTGGCCGACAGCGAGGTCCCCGACGCGGTCGAGCGGGTGCTCGCGAGCTGGGACCGCGAGCGCGCGCGCCGCTGGCGGGAGGAATTCTCCATCCCCGACGTCGCCCCCGCGATCGTCGTGCAGCGCATGGTCTACGGGGACCGGGGCGCGGCGAGCGGCACGGGCGTGGCCTACAGCCGCGACCCGCGCACCGGCGAGCCTCGCATCACCGGCGAGTTCCTCGCCCTCGCGCGGGGGCCCGAGCTCGTGGGCGGCCGCCGGGGAGGGATCTCGCTGAGCGTCGATCCCCTGGAGCCCGAGGCTCCCAGCTTCGCGAGGCTCTTCCCCGAGCTCTACGCCGCCCTCGCGAGCGACGTGCTCCAGCTGGAGTCGCACTTCGGGCAGGTGCCCAACGTCGAGTTCACCGTCGAGGAGGGCACGCTGTGGTTCCTCCAGACCCGCCCCGCGGCGCTGACCCTGCGCGCGGCGGCGAGGGTCACCCGCGAGCTCGTGCAGCGCGGCTTTCTCTCGCCCGAGGAGGCCCTCCGCCGCATCGACCCCTGGGCGCTGCTCCAGCGCATGCACCGGCGCACCGACCCCGACGAGGCCCTCGTGGCCGAGAAGGCGGGGCGCCTCATCGCCACGGGCCTCCCCGCGTCGCCCGGTCACGCGACGGGCGTGCTCGTGCTCGACCCCGACGAGGCCGTCACCCGCGCGCAGCGAGGCGAGGCGGTGATCCTCGTGCGGCGCGAGAGCCTCGCCGAGGACGTCGCGGGCATTCGCGCCGCCGAGGGCGTGCTCACCACCGCGGGTGGGCTCACCAGCCACGCCGCGGTCGTGGCGCGCTCCCTGGGCCGCTGTTGCATCACGGCGTGCACCAGCCTCGAGCTCGACCTCAACGCGCAGGTGATTCGCACGCGCGCGGCCCCGCGGCGCACGATCCCGAGCGGCGCGGTGATCACCCTCGACGGCACCCGGGGGAGGGTCTTCGAGGGCAGCCTTCGCTCCCGCAGCGTGCTCAACGACCCTGACCTCACGGAGCTCCTGCGCATCGCCGACTCGCGGCGATCGACGCGGGTCTACGCGCTCGTGAGCAGCCGCGCCGAGCTCGCGACCGCGACCGAGCTCGGCGCCGACGGGGCCATCCTCGTGCTCGACGCCCTCGACGCCGAGGCGCTGGGCGGGCTCATCGCGGAGCTCGGCGAGGGAGCGACGACGCCCAGGGTGCTGCTCCCGCGCGGAGTCACCCGCCGCGAGCTCGAGTCGCTGAAGTCGACGCGCGCGTTCACCTCGGTGATCTCGTGGCCCGACCTCCCGGGAGACGCTCGGCTGGTCGCCGACTCGGTGCTCTTCGACCGCTGCCCCAGCGGCCTCGAGGCCGACGTGCTCTGCGGCGTGCGGGTCGGGAACGTCAGCCCCGTCGAGACCCTCCGCGCGGCGCGCGCGCTCGGCGTCGGCTTCGTCGCCTGCGCGCCCGAGCTCGCGCCGACCGCGCGCTGGGCCCTGGCGCAGTAGCGCGCGGGGTCAGTCGGTGTGCTGAATGAACCAGCGGCCGTCTTCGCGCACGAGCCTCGCGATCAGGCTCGCGCCGGGGCCGTACGTCATCGTCGCGCGGTCGCCCATGACCTCGATGGGAAAGCCCCGGGTCACGGCCTGATCCATCGCGTCGACCCGCTGCGCGACCTGATCCGCGCCCGCGCCGGACCACTCCTCCCGCAGCACGTCCGCCGCGGTGCGGGGCTCGCCGCCCTCCGCCGGCGCGGCCATGCCCGCGAGCCGCGCCCGCACGTCCCGCGACGCGAGCCCCAGGAGCACCTCCCAGCGCGATCGCCGAAACGCCCGCACGAACGATCGCAGCGTCTGCCGCGGCGTGTGCTGGGGGTAGAAATCGAGCGCCGCGGGGTCGAGCCTCCAGCGCCCGCCCTCGCTCCGCAGGGTGATCGCCTCGCCGTCGGGGAGCTCGAGGCGCGCGGTCACGCCGTCGTCGGAGCTCACCGCGCCGAAGGTCGACGCGAGGGCGCGCACCTCGTCGGGTCGCGCTCGCAGCGACGCCTCGAAGCGCTCGAAGGACATGCCCTCGCGCGCGGCTCGAGAGAGCAGCCGCCAGGCCTCGACCGCGCGACCCTCCCGCAGCGCCTCGGCGTAGGCGCGCGCCGTGTCGGCGGGCCCGGGCGCGGCGGTGACGCACGACAGGGTCGAGACCAGGGTGAACGCGAGGAGTGAGCGCATCGCTGCGGCGGAGACTATCCCTCGACGGCCGCGGCGACGAGGGTGATCAGCCCACGCGCTTCGACACCTCGAGCGCGCTGCTCCCGTAGCCCCAGCGCAGCGCCGCGCGAACCGGCCCCGCGCGGTACAGCCCCGATGAGACCATCGCGCGCACGCCGTCCTGGATGACCCCCCGCGCGAGGGCCGGCCCGTCGATCTCGCGGAGCATGCGGGCGCGCCACCGCGGGCCCACCGCCGCGGTCATCCCGCCCGAGCGGAGCGCCGCCTCGCAGAGCTCCGCCGCGACGACGCCGCTGCGCAGCGCCTGCCAGATCCCCTCGCCGGTGAGCGGGTCGACGTGACGGCCCGCGTCGCCCAGGGCCAGCATCCCGACGGGGAGCGACGGCGACCGCAGCGCGCTGAGCGGGAGCTGCCAGCTCCGCACGGCGCCGACCCGCCGCGCCCGCGCGAAGCGCTCGGGGTGCCTCGCGAGAAAGTCGTCGAAGAGCCGCCGCAGCGGGAGACCCGCCGCGTGATAGCCGTCCATGCGGAGGTACACCCCGACGTTCTGCACGCCCTCGACCTCGGGAAAGATCCAGCCGTAGCCGTCGGGGAGCGACGGGTCGAACCAGTGCTCGCTGCACCGCGCGTCGGGGCCCGGTGAGACCCCTTCAAAGTACGCCGTGGCCGAGATCGCCAGGCCGCGTCCCCGCGGGTGCGCCCCCCCCGCCGCGCGCCACGCGATGGAGCCGGGGCCGTCGGCCGCGAGGATCGCCCGCGCGTCGCGCTCGCCCGCGTCGGTGCGCACGCCCACGGCGCGGCCGCCCTCGACGATCGCCTCGCGCACGCGCACGCCCTCGACGACCTCGGCGCCCGCGCGTCGCGCGGCGTCGACGAGGAGCGCGTCGAGGCTCAGCCGAGGCACGATGCGCCCCGAGGCGCCGTAGTCCCTGCGAATCGCGCTGCCGTCCGGAAAGAGCGCGAGGGCCCCCCGCACCTCCGCGTGCGGCGTCGCGTCGAGGGCCTCGCC
>JAWKRB010000027.1:0-115738 GCA_041389885.1 Polyangiales bacterium
CCGGGGTGAACTACCTCATGGGCATCCCCGTGGGCGACGACGTGATGCTCAACTACGAGACCACGTCGTTTCACAACAACGCCACGCTGCGAGAGATCTACGGGCTGCGCCCCGCCCCCGAGTTCGAGGCCTGGTTGGAGCGCAACGGCATCCTCCACGAGGGCAGGCTCACCGAGAAGGCCGGAGACCCTTCGCAGTTTCTTCGACGCGAGGCCCTGCGGCCCGTGGTCTTCGGCGCGTGAGGGAGGGATTGGTCCGTGCACGGTGAATGCGGGTACAACACCCATCCGATGCGCCGCGCCGACGCCGACCCTCGCCCCGCGGAGGTGAGCCCGTGAGGATCTCCGAGAGCGACCTCGACCAGATCGTCGCGGCGGTCCTCGCGCGCATCGAAGCTGAAGCGCCGCAAGGGGATCGCTTCGCCGCGCCCTGCGGCGGGGCCGAGGGGCACAGCTGCACCGCCGACCCTCGGCCGGTGCATTCGATCGAGCGCCCGGTGTACCCCGAGGCCCTCCCCCGCCTCGTCGCCAACACGCCCTCGCTCATCGCCGTGGGCCACACGGGCGGGCGCTTTCGCACCGACCTCTACCTCCGCCTCCGCGAGGGCCACGCCGACGCCCGCGACGCGGTGCACTCCGAGGTCCCCGACGCCTGGGCCGCGGAGCACGACTGCCTCCCGCTGCGCACCCGCTGCGCCGACCGCGGGGAGTACCTCCTGAACCCCAACCTCGGGCGACGTCTCGACGACGCCTCCCGCGGCGCCCTCGACGCCATCGCCGCGACGCGCCCCGACGTGCAGATCGTGGTGGGCGACGGCTTGTCCCCCAACGCGATCGTGCAGAACGGCGCCGCCGCCCTCGAGGCCGTCACCGCCGCGCTCCGCGGCGCGGGGATGCGCTGCGGACGGCCGGTCTTCGTGCGCTTCGCGCGCATCGGCGTGGCCGACGAGATCGGCGTGGTCACCGAGGCCCGCGCGACGGTGATGCTCGTGGGCGAGCGCCCCGGCCTCGGCGCGGGCGACTCGCTCTCGCTCTACCTCGCGATCAACCCCCGGCTCGATCAAGACAACGCCGAGAAGAACTGCATCTCCAACGTGCGCCCCATCGGCATTCGCCCCCACGAGGCCGCCGCCCTCGCGACGCAGATCCTCCAGCGCGGCTTCGAGGCGGGCGTCGGCGGCGTGGCCCTGGGCCTGGGATGGGGGCGCCAGTGAGCGAGCTCCGACGCGTGCCCGCGCGCCTGCTCTCGTGCCGGTCCCTCCCCCACGCAGACCCCAGGCTCTGCGAGGCGCTGGGGCTCCCCCGCGGCGCCGCGGGGCGCTCGCTGGGCCTCGTGACCTGCGACCAAGACGACTCGCTCTACGCCGCCCTCGACCACGCGACGAAGCTCAGCCCCGTCGAGGTGATCTACGCGAAGAGCTTCTACGCGGGCTCGGCGCACGCGTCGGGGCCGCTGTCGGGGGAGATCCTCGGGGTCCTCGCGGGCGACGAGCCCGAGGCCGTGACCCAGGGCCTCGCCGCGGTCGAGCGCGCCCTCGCCGAGCTCTTCGCGTTCTACGCCGTGGGCGACTCGGGCGTGTCGATCTTTCCCACGGTCATCGGCCGCGTGGGGAGCTACCTCGCCGCGCAGGCCGAGGTGCCCGAGGGCAGCGCCCTCGCGTACCTCATCGCGCCGCCCATCGAGGCGATGATCGGCCTCGACGCCGCGCTGAAGTGCAGCGACGTCGCCCTCGCGCGCTTCTTCGGGCCGCCCTCGGAGACGAACTTCGCCGGCGCCTACCTCCGCGGCGAGCTCCACGCCGTCGAGGCCGCCGCGAGGGCCTTCACCAGCGCCGTCGAAGACGTCGTCGCCGCCCCCCGCAGAGGGTGATGGCGTGAGCGAAGCCCCTGCGGCGCAAGCGCATATGCGCAAGGTGCTCACGCCGCTGCACCTCTGGGGCATCGCCGTCGGCCTGGTGATCTCGGGCGACTATTTCGGGTGGAACTACGGCGTCGAGAAGGGCGGCGCGCTGGGGATGCTCGCGGCGACGCTGCTGATGTCGGCGCTCTACGTGTGCTTCATCTTCTCGTACACCGAGCTCTCGACGGCGATGCCGCGCTCGGGCGGCCCGTCGACGTACGCCGCGCGGGCCTTCGGGCGCTGGGGCGGATTCCTCGCGGGCTACGCGACGCTGGTGGAGTTCCTCCTCGCGCCGCCGGCCATCGCGCGGGCGGTGGGGTCGTACGTGCATTTTCGGGTCCCCTCGCTCTCGGTCGAGGGCGTGGCGGTGGGGGCCTTCGCGGTGTTCTGCGCGCTCAACGCGCTGGGGACCTCCCTCGCGGCGACCTTCGAGCTGGTGGTGACCCTCGCGGCGACCTTCGAGCTGGTGCTGTTCTTCTTCCTCGCCGCGCCGCACGCGTCGATGGCGAGGTTGACCGCCGCGCCGACGCTGCCCCACGGCCTCGCGGGGGTGCTCGCCGCGGTGCCCTTCGCGATCTGGTTCTTCCTCGGCATCGAGGGCGTGGCGATGAGCGCCGAAGAGGCCCGCGACCCGCGCAGGGACATCCCCCGGGGCTACGTCGCGGGGGTGCTCACGCTGGTGGTCCTCGCGGTGGGCACGCTGCTGTGCTCCGCGGGGGTGCTCACGCCGACGGAGCTGGTCGCGGACGACTCGCCGCTCCCCCGGGTGCTCGCGCGGGTGCTCTCGCCCTCGCACCCGATGACGCACCTGATGGTGTACCTCGGGCTCTTCGGGCTCATCGCGTCGTTTCACGGGATCCTCATGGGCGCGGCGCGGCAGGTGTTCGCCCTCGCCCGCGACGGGTACCTCCCCGGGTACTTCGCCGCGCTGCACCCGCGCTTTCGCGCGCCCGCGCGGGCGGTGCTGGTCCCCTGGGCGCTGGGCACGGCGGCGGTGTTCTCGGGGCGCACCGACGACCTGATCACCGCGGCGGTGCTGGGCGCGGTGGCGCTGTACCTGATCAGCATGGCCGCGCTCTTTCGCCTGCGCCGCAGCGACCCCGAGATGGAGCGGCCCTTTCGCGTGCCGGGCTTTCCGTGGGTCCCGGGGGCGGCGATGGGGCTCTCGGCGCTCTCGCTGCTCGCCGTGGCCGCGAGCGCGCCGCGGGTGACCGCGGGCTTCGTCGCGCTGGGCGCGATTCTCGCGGTGATTCAGGCGAAGAGGTTCCGAGCGAGGGACCTCGAACATTCGTAGTCCAACACGGCGGCGGCCTTTGTTATCCTCCCCGCCCCACTGGGACGCGACACACGGATGGACGACGAGACGCCGATGGACGACCTCACGAGCCGCCTTCAGGAAGCCTCTGCAACGCCTCACGACGAGTCCCTCTGGGACGCGGCGGAGGAGATCGCCCGCGCGGAGGAGCGCCCCGAGGAGGTCTTCGCGGCCTACCGCGCCGCGCTGCTGGGCGCCGCCGACGCCGACAGCGCCGTGCTCCTCGGGCAGCGCGCGATCGCGTTCCATGACGAGTGGTCCGCCGACAGCGACGCGCTGGCGTGGCTGCTCGACCGGGTGCTCCTCGCGGCGCCGCACACCGACTGGGCCTTCGAGCGCCTCTCGATGCTCTACACCGTGGGCGAGCGCTGGGACTCCCTGCTCGAGCTCTACGACCGCGCCCTCGAGGCCCTCTCGCCCGACGACACCGCGCGCCGGCGCGAGCTCCTCGACGAGGCCTCGGACGTCGCGAAGGACTTCGCGGGCAAGCCCGAGCGCTCGATCAAGTACCTCGAGGCGCAGCTCGAGATGGAGCCCGGCGACGTCAACGTCGCGCGCTCCCTCGAGCGGCTCTACGAGCGCGCCGAGCGGCACCGCGACCTGATCGCGCTGTGGTCCAAGCGCATTGACTTCGGCTCGGAGGCCGAGGCCCTCGAGACCCGCGGGCGCATCGCCGCGCTCTGGCTCGAGCCCATCGGCGACTTCGCCAGCGCCCTCGCGGCCATCGAAGACCTCATCCAGCACGGCGGCGACGACGAGTCCGTCGAGCAGCTCCTGGAGCGCGTCGCCGCGGGCGACGACCCCGCCGCCGCGCACGGCGCCGTGCGGCAGCTGCGCGCGCGCTACGACGCCGCGGGGCGCGACGCCGACGCCATGCGCCTGCTCCTCCGCGGCCTCGAGGTGGCCGGAGACGACGGCGCCCGCGCGGCCATCCGCCGGGAGCTCGCCGACCGGCTCCTCGCCGCGGGCGACGACGACGCCGCGGTGCCGCACCTCGCGGCGCTCCTCGCCCTCGACCCGCACCGCCGCGACGACCTCGAGCGCCTGCAAGAGGTCACCGACCGCACGGGACGTCACCGCGATTTCGCCGCCGCCCTCGCCGCCGCGGCGGACGGCCTCGCGCAGCGCGACGACGGCGATCAAGACCTGCGCCTCGCGCTCCTCGTGCAGGCCGCCGACGCGCACTGCGACGTGCTCGAAGACGCCCCCGGCGCCATCTCGCTCTACGCGCGGGTGCTCGCGACCCCCGAGGCCCGCGACGACCTCGCGCTCACCGTGTCGCGCAGGCTCTCGCGGCTCCTCGAAGAGTCGGGGCGCGAGGCCGAGCTCCTCGACGTGCTCATCCGCCGCGCGTCCCTCGAGCCCGACGCGTCGCTGCGGCGCAGCGTGCGAGGGCAGGCCGCCGAGCTCGCCGCGCGCAGGGGCGAGGGCGAGCGGGCGCTGTCGCTCTGGTCCGCGGTGCTGCGCGAGGATCCGGCCGACGCCGAGGCCCTCGACGCGCGGGTGACCCTGCTCGAGACCGAAGCTCGCTGGGAGGAGCTCGTCGCCGCGCTCCGCGACCGCGCCGCGCACCGCGAAGACCCCGCCCTGCAGCGCGCCGACCTCGTGGCCGCCGCGAGGGCCTTCTCCGATCGACTGGGCCGCGTCGACGGCGCCATCGCCGAGTGGGAGTCGGTGCGCGACCGCTTCGGCGAAGACGACGAGACCATCGACGCCCTCGGCGACCTCTTCGCCCGCGCCGAGCGCTGGGACGACCTCCTCGCGCTGCTCTCCCGCACCGCCGACGCGGCCGAGGAGCCCGCGCGCCGCGCGCAGCTCCGCGCGCTCATGGGCGACGTCGTGCGCGACCGCGTGGGCGACGCGCAGGGCGCCCTCGCGCGGTACCGCGAGGCCCTCGGCGACGACCCGGCCAACGCCACCGCGCGGGCGGGCGCCGCCGGGCTCCTCGACGACGCGTCCGTGCGCGACGCCGCCGTGGCGCTGCTCGCGGAGGCCTACGCGCAGACCGACGACTGGGCCCTGCGCCTGGGCCTGCTGGAGCACCGGCTCGCCGCCGCCGAGACCGAACGTCGACCGCGCGCGGCTCATGCTCGAGGCGGCCTCGCTGCACGAGCGCCGCGCGAGACCCTCGGCGGCCCTCCTCGCCGCGCGGCCTCCCTCGCGGCGGTAACGCCGACCTCGCGCACGAGGTCGAGAGACGAGCTCGAGCGTCTCGGGGAGGTGACGGGCGAGTGGTCCCCCGTGGTCGAGGCGTACCGCGCGGCCATCGAGGGGCTCGCCGACGACCCGGCCCGGAGCGTGCGGCTGACCTACGTGCTCGGCCTCGTGCTGGAGCAGAAGGTCGACGACCTCTCGGGCGCCCTCGCGGCCTTCTCGGTCGTCGCCGCCGCCGACCGCGGCGACCTCGACGCCGCCCGCGCCGCCGCCCGCGTCGCCGCGCTGTCGGGCGACGACGCGTCCCTCGCCGACACCCTCGTGGCCACGGCGACGCAGGTGGGCGCGCTCCCGCGCTCCCTCGCGCGCACCGCCGACGACGCGCTCTCGACCGCCGCCGAGTCTACCCCCGCGCGGTGGG
Source organism: Polyangiales bacterium (assembly GCA_041389885.1). Lineage (GTDB taxonomy): Bacteria > Myxococcota_A > Polyangia > Polyangiales > JAWKRB01. Next base: position 5,790 of record JAWKRB010000027.1, read on the forward strand.
ACAGCGCGCTCCAGGCGATCGAGGCGCGCATCCAGTCCGCCGAGCTCGCGCCTGAGCTCGCCCGCGCCCTCGAGGCGCAGGTCGCCGCGTGGCACCGCGACCGCCGCGAGGACATGGACGCCGCCGAGGCCGCCCTGCGCCGCGCCGTCGCGCACGACCGCAGCGACATCGACACGCTCCGCATGCTCGTGGGCATTCAGCGCGACGGGCGCTCGGAGTCGCTGGTCGAGACCCTCCTGGTGCTCGCCGACGCCGAGTTCGCCCGCGAGGCGCCGCGCGTCTCCCTCGACGCGCTCAACGTGCTCCACGAGGCCGCGGGGGTGACCCTCACGCGCAGCGCCGAGACCTCGGTGTCGCTGGGCATCCTCGAGCGGCTCCAGCGCGAGGCCCTCGCGCGCTGGAACGCCGCGGTCGACGACGGCGAAGACGACCTCATCGCCCGCGAGCACATCGCCTGGGCGCTGCAGCAGCGGGTGGCGCTCCTGGAGCGCGACGCGCGCTACGCCGACGCCGTGGAGGCCCTCGAGTCCGCCGCGGCCGCGCGGTCGTTCCTGGGCGCCGACGCGCGCGCGCTGCGGCACCGCGCGGCGGAGCTGCTCACCGAGCACCTCGACGGCGCCGAGCGCGCGATGGAGATCTACCGCGAGGTGATCGACGCCGCGCCCTCCGACGCGCGGGCCATCGCCGCCCTCGCCTCGCTCTACGAGGCCGCGGGGCTGCGCGAGGAGCTCCTCGAGCTCCGCCGCCACGAGCTCTCCCTCGCCCGCGAGACCCCCGAGCGCCTCGGGCTTCGGCTCGAGATCGCGCGCATCCTCGCCGAGACCGGCGACGACGAGGGCCGCGTCGAGGCGCTCGAGGCGAACATCGAAGAGTCCCCCGGGCACGCGCCCTCGGTGGAGGCGCTGGCCGAGGTGCTCGAGGGGGCCGAGCGCTTCACCGAGCTCCACGCGCTGCTCTCCGTCCAGGCCGAGGCGGTCGCGGCGCAGGGAGACGACGCCGCCTTCGGGACCTCCCTCTGGGCGCGCGCCGCGCGGGTGGCCGAAGAGGGGCTCAAAGACACCGCCCAGGCCATCGCGGCGTGGGAGAAGGTCGCCGAGGCCGGCGACGACCCCGAGGCCCTCGACGCCCTCGCGCGGCTGCACGCGGCGCGGGGCGAGCAGGGGCCCGCGGCGGGGTACCTCCGGCGACGTCTCGCGAGCGCCGAGGGCGACGCGCGGCGGGCGACGGTGGTGGCCCTCGCCAAGGCCCTCGTGGCGACGCAGCAGGCGGCGTCGGCGAAGGCCGTGCTCGAAGAGGCCCTCGGGGCCGACCCCGAGGCCGAAGAGGTGCGCGAGCTCCTCGCGGAGCGCTACCGCGCGGCGGAGCAGTGGGACGCCCTCGCGGAGCTGCTCTCGGCCGAGACCCCCCCCGCGACCCTCGCCGCGCTGCGCGAGGCCGCGGAGGTGCTGGTCCACCGCCTCGATGACCCGTCCCGCGCGGTGGCCGTGCTCGAGCGCGCGGCGGCGCTCGCGCCCGACGACCGCGGGGTGCGCACCTGCCTCGCCGAGGCGCTGCGCAGCGGCGGCCAGCTCGACGCGGCGCGGGCGATCCTCGACGAGCTGCTCGCGGGCTTCGGGCGGCACCGACCCGCGGAGCGCGCGGGGGTTCACTACCAGCTCGCCCTCATCGCGCAGGCCCGGGGCGAGACCTCGGAGGCCCTCGCGCAGCTCGACCTCGCGTCGAAGATCGACATGGCGCACGCGGGGATCTTCAAGCTCCTGGGCGACCTCGCCCGCGACGCGGGGATGCTCGACCGCGCCGAGCGCGCCTACCGCGCGCTGCTGATGATCGTGCGCCGCCACGCCTCCAGCGACCCCGAGGCCACCGGGCCCAGCGAGGTGCTGTGGGAGCTGCACGGCATCGCGACGACCCTCGGTCAGGCCGACCGCGCGAGCGAGACCCTCGAGAGCGCCTTCGACACCGCCGCGCGGAGCGACCTCGAGAGCGTTCGCTTCGGCCGCGCGCTGCGCGCCGCGGGGCGCTTCGACCTGCTGCTGCGGTGCCAGTCCGCGCGGCTGAACCTCGAGCACACGCCCGAGGAGGCCGCGGAGATCCTCAAGAGCATGGCGATGGTGCTGGAGCTCGCGCTCGACCAGCCCGAGGAGGCGCTCTCGGCGCGGCTGCGCGCCCTCGCGTGCACGCCCACCGACATGGACCTGCACAACGCCGTGCTCAACCTCGCCCGCGAGCTCAAGGCGACGTCGCGCTACCTCGACACGCTGAGCGAGGTCGCGGCGAAGCTGCGAGACGAGGGCGACCTGCCGATGGCGACGACGCTGTGGCTGCGCCTGGGCAGGCTCCTCGAGGAGCCCGAGACCGAAGACCTCCCCCGCGCGGCGGCGGCCTACGTCTCCGCGGAGGCGGCGGCGGAGGGCGACGCGCGGGTCGAGGCGTGGCACGCGATGGACCGGGTGTGCGGGGCCATCGGCGACGCCGCGGGTCAGCGCGCGGCGCTGCGCAACCTGGTCGACCACGAGGGAGAGGACCGCGAGGGTCACGCCTGGCGCCTGGCGGCGCTGGACCTCGCGTCGAGCGACGAGCGCGACCGCGACGAGGGCGTCGACTGGCTGTCGTGGGTGCTCGAGCGCGCGCCCGACGCGGAGCGGGCCCTGGGGCTCCTTCGGGCGTGCCTCAACACGCCTCCGCTGCTCGACTCGGCGCTGTCGCTCTACGAGCGCCTGGCGCGGGAGCAGGGAGACTCGGCGCGGGTGCTCGACGCGCTGAACCTCCGCGCGTCGCAGCCCGACGTCTCGATGGAGCTGCTGCGCGAGGGCGTCGAGCTCGCGCGGGGCGCGGGGGACGAGGCCGCGGCGCGCGCGCTGCTGCTCCGCGCGGTGGAGGTCGCCCGGTCGCGGGAGACCCCCGGCGAAGCGGTGTGGGCGATGGTGGCGCTCGCGGGCCAGGCGCGCGCGGCGGAGAGCTTCGGCGACGCGCTGGCGTGGCTGCAGGAGGCCGAGCGCTCGGCCGACCCCGACGAGGCGCGGCGGCTGGCGCTGGAGACCGCGGCGCTGGCGGCGGGCCCGGTGGGGGATCATCGCCTCGCGGCGGAGATCTACCAGCGGCTGCACGCGCAGGACTTCACCGACCGCGAGGTGTGGGAGCCGCTGCTCGGGGTCTACCGCGCGCAGGGTGATTTCGAGGCGATGGAGCGGCTCATCGAGGGCACGGTCTCGAACGTGTACGACCGCGAGACGCGCAACGCGCTGCGGATGCAGTGGGTGCCGCTGATCCTCAGGGACCCGTCGCGCACCGAGGAGGCGATCCGCGCGCTGCGCGACGTGCTCGACGAGGACCCCGAGGACAACTCCGCCACGGCGGCCCTCGCGGATCTCTTCGCCCGCGAGGGTCGCAACGAGGACCTCGCCGACCTGCTGATGCGTCAGTTCGACGCCGCGCGGGACCGCAACGACGTCGTGGGCACCGCGGCCATGGGCACGCGCCTCGCGGCGCTCCTCGCGCCCACGCGGCGGGAGGGCGCCCTCGACGTGCTCCGCCTCGCCCTCGAGGTCGCCCCGAAGGACCGCGGGCTGCTCCGCGCGGCCGTGGCGCTCTTTCAAGACACCGACGACCAGCGCGAGCGCGCCGACATCATGGAGCACCTCCTCGCGGTGGAGACCGGCGCCGAGGCCGGGGCCCTCTCGCGCTCCCTGGCCGCGCTGCGCGGGGCGCTCTACGACGACGCCGGGGTCGAGCGCGCGCTGGTCCTCGGGTTTCGCGCGCAGCCCCTCGACGACGAGCTGCGGGGCGCGCTGGAGCACCGCTTCAACGCCCGCGACGACGCCGCCGCGCTGGCCGACCTCTCGGCCACCTGGGCCGAGGCGCAGGTGGACCCTGGCGCCCGCGCGGGGGGCTACCGCCACGCCGCGGCCCTGCGCCGCGACCGCCTGGGCGACGCCGACACCGCCGCCGCGCTCCTCGCGCGCGCCCGGGAGTCTCTCCCCGACGACCTCACGCTCCTCGACGAGCAGGTGCGGGCGCTGGCCATGGCCGGGCGCCACGCCGACGCCGCCGGGGTGGTCACCGAGGCGATCGAGCGCAAGGCCGGGGGAGACTCCGCCGAGGCAGACCTCCGGCGCCTACGGGCCGCGGTGAACAGCGCCGCGGGCGACGACGCCGCCGCGGTGCAGGACCTCGAGCAGGCCTTCGCCCTCGCGGGAGAGCCCGTGGCGGCGGAGCTCGTGGGCGCCCTCGACCGCACCCGGCTCCTCGCCGCGGGCGCGGGCGACGCCCTGGGCGAGCGCGCGCTGACCCTTCGGCTCATCGAGGTGCTGCCGTACGCGGGCGAGCCCGAGGCGGCGTATGCATTGTTGCATGAGTGGGTGCAGCGGGCGCCCGACGACGTCGACGCCCTGCGGCTCCTGGCCGACGCGCAGGCCGCCGGGGAGCGCTGGGACGAGGCCGCGGCCACCCTCTCGCGCCTCGCGGAGCACACCGACGGCGACGCCCGCGCCGAGGCCACCACCCGCCTCGCCGACGCCTGCGAGCGCGCGGGCCGCCCCGGCGACGCGATGCCCGCGCTGGCGCGGGTGGCCCACGAGCGCCCCGACGACGACGCGCTGCAGGGACGGCTGCGGGCGCTGTACGAGTCCATGGGCATGGCGCGGGAGGCCGCGGCGCTCTGGGAGGCCGACGCGCTCCGTCAAGAAGACGAGGGGGCGCGCTTTGAGCGCCTGCGCAGGGCGGGGGAGATCCTGCTCGACGCGGCGTCGGCGCCCGCCGAGGCCGCGCGGGTCCTCGCCGTGGCCCACGAGCTCCGCCCGGCGGACCACGACGCCCTGGTGCTCTACGCCGACGCCCTCGCGGGCGCCGACCGCCTCGAAGAGGCCTCGCAGGTGCTCAACGACGCGATCAACGGCCACCGGGGTCGGCGCTCCAAGGAGCTCGCGGTGCTCCAGCACCGCATGGGACGCCTGGCCTACGCCGCGGGCGATCAAGCCGTCGAGCTCGCCTGGCTCAACGCCGCCCTCGACAGCGATATGCAGAACGGTCAGGTCGCCTCCGAGCTCGCCGAGGTGGCGATGGAGACCGAGAACTACGAGGTGGCCATCAAGGCCCTCCGCGCGGTCACCCTGATGAAGACCCCCGGGCCGCTGTCGCGCGCGCAGGCGTTCCTCCGGCAGGGACAGATCGCGCAACGGCAGGGCGATCCCCGCAAGGCCGCGTTCCTCGCCCGCAAGGCGCTCTCGGAGGACGCGGAGCTGGAGGAGGCTCAGGCGTTCCTCCAGTCGCTCGAAGGGGCGTAGAGCCCGGGGGCTCCGGCCAGTCCGCCTCGATCCGCAGCGCGCGCAAGAGCATCATCATCGCCGCCTTCACCTCGCGCGCCGCGCCGCGCCTCCCCACCACCGGGAGGGCGCCGCGGCCCACGGGATGAATATGCAACATTGCATATGTCCCCGCAAGGGGGGTGTGGACACACCCTGTCACTCCTTCGCGCGCGCCGCGGCCCGCCAGGCCGAGGGAGGCATCGACTCCCAGCGCTTGAAGGCCCGGCGAAAGTTCGCGAGGTCGGAGTACCCGAGGGTGTACGCGATCTCTTCGAGGGTGAACCTCCCCGAGCGCATCTGCTCCGCCGCGAGGGCGCGCCGCACCTCTTCGACCAGCCGTCGGTACGAGGTCCCCTCGGCGACGAGGCGGCGGTGCAGGGTGCGGGGCGTGGTGTGGAGCCGCCGGGCCATGATCTGCAGCGAGGGGAAGCCCCCGCTCCCTTCGAGCAACAGCCGCTGCACCCGCGTCGCGGTGGACTCCTTCGCGCGGAGCGTGTCGAGCTCTCTCTGGCAGATGCGCGCCGCCTCGCGAAAGGCCTCGGCGTCGGCCATGCGCAGCGGCACGTCGAGGCTCTGCGGCGGCAGGGTGAAGCCCGCCCACCCCGCCCCCCAGCGCACCTCGCAGCCGAAGAGCTCCCGCGCCACCGCCGCGTACCCCGGCGCCTCGAAGGGGAACGACACCGCGCCCACCCGGCACTGCCCCCGCGAGATCGCGTCGAGGATGTTCTTCACGCTCAGCAGCGCCGCCTCCAACAACGGACGCCGAATCTCGCCCAGCGGGTGACGCTCCTCGAAGCGCACCCGCACCTCGGCCTCGGTGACCTCGGCGGAGATCGACAGCGCCGCGAGGCGGAGCTCCGCGAAGCGCACCAGCAGCTCCATCGCCTCGCGCACGGTGCCGCTGCTCATCGCCGCGAAGCCCAGGATCCCGTGCGAGCCCAGCACCAGCCCCTCGCCCACGAAGAGCCCCAGCGCGGGCTCCCGCGTGAGCTCCAACGCGCCCAGGATCAAGCGCTCGAACACCGGGAGCGACACGGCGAACGACGGCCTGTCGAGCTGCCCCTCACGGAGGCCGCCGCGGCTCAGCCAGCGCCCCACGTCGACGCCCCGGCGCCCGATGTGCTCCGCGAGGTGACGCAGGTAGATCCCGGGCACGGTGATGCCGACGTCGTGCACGAGAGAACTTGTCTACAATTGACCCCCCGCTGTCAAGAAATGACCTCCACGGGGATCTCCCTCGGGCCTAGCGTGGGACCTGTTCACCACGACCCCTCTGCCCACGGAGCGCCCCATGGCCAGCCTGCTCTCTCGCCCCCGAACGACCACCGCGCGCATCAACGCCCTGCCCGTGCTCGTCGAGCCGCGGGAGACGGTGCTCCAGGCCGCCCTGCGCGCGGGGGTGGACTTTCCGAACAGCTGTCGCGTGGGCGGCTGCGGGGCGTGCAAGTGCCGCCTCGTCGAGGGCTCGGTGCGCGAGCTCACCGAGACCGCGTACCTGCTCAGCGAGGAGGAGATCGCGGCGGGGACGATCCTCGCGTGCCAGAGCGTCCCGCGGGGCGACGTGCGCATCGAGCTCGACGCGACCGCGCGCCGCCGCGTGGCGGGGCGGGTGCTCTCGCAGGAGCGGCTCACCCACGACACCGCGAGGCTCCGCGTGCAGCTCGACGAGGCGCTGGACTACAAGTCGGGCCAGTTCGCGACGCTGCACCTCGACGGGGTGTCACGGAGCTACTCCTTCGCGACGCCTCCGCGAGGCGACGGCGAGGTGAGCTTCATCGTGCGCAGGGTGCCCGGCGGCGCGCTCTCGCCGCGCCTCGTCGACGAAGACCTCACGGGCCGCGCCCTCGAGGTCGAAGGCCCCTCGGGGGACTTCTGGCTCCGCCCCAGCGACGCGCCGATGCTCCTCGTCGCGGGCGGGAGCGGCCTCGCGCCCATCCTCGCGCTCTTGCGTGAGGCCGCCGACGCGGGGGTCTCGCGCCCCGCCACGCTGCTCTTCGGCGCGCGCACCGAGGACGACCTCTACGCCCTCGACGAGATCGACGAGATCGCCCGTCGCTGGAAGGGCGCCTTTCGCTTCGTGCCGGTGCTCTCCGAGGGCGCCTGGGAGGGCGCGCGAGGTCTCGTCACCGCGCACATCCCCGCGCTCCTCGACGAGGGCGCGCACGCCTACCTCTGCGGCCCCCCCGCGATGGTCGACGCCGCGGCGCAAACCCTTGCGGCGCAAGGGATCTCACCCGCCCACGTGCACGCCGACCGCTTCACCACGCAGGCCGACGTCGCGCCCTCCCCCGCGCGCCAGGACCGTCCCGCGGGGGCGCTGCACTACCTCAAGTTCTTCATGTTCCACGGCGTGGGGCTGCTCTCGGCGGTGGCGCTGCTCATCGGCGGGCGCTTCGTGACGGGCGGGCTCCTCGCGGTGCTCGCGCTCTACATGGTGGGCGACGCGGTGTGCGGCGATGACACGTCCACGCCGGTGTATCGCCGCCCTGGGATCCTCACCGCGCAGCTCTGGATGGCCCTCCCGCTGCTCGCGCTCATCGCGTTCTCCGCGGTGTGGAGCGTGAGCGCGGGCGATCCCCTGGGCTTCGGCGCGTGGCTCACGGGGATCACCGGCTACGACCTCCTCGCCGCGCGCGAGGCGACGGCCTTCGGACACCACGTCTCGGGGTGGATCCTCACGGGCTTGATGATCGGCATGGTGGGGACCATCCCCGCCCACGAGCTCACGCACCGCACCTGGGACCCGGTCTCGATGCTCCTCGGCCGCTGGCTGCTGGCCTTCAGCTTCGACGCGAGCTTCGCGGTCGAGCACGTCTACGGGCACCACCGCTACGTCTCCACCGAGGAGGACCCGGCCACCGCCCCCCGCGGCCGCAACGTCTACGCGCACGTGGTGATCTCGACGGTGCGGGGCAACGTGAGCGCGTGGAGGATCGAGCGCGCGCGCCTCGCGAAGCGCGGTCTCTCCACGCTCTCCATCCACAACGCGGTGCTCCGCGGGTACGCGATGAGCGCGGCGCTGGTGGCGCTCGCGTACGCGCTCGGGGGCGCGGTCGGCGCGGGCTTCTTCATCGCGTGCGCGCTCTGGGGCAAGGCGCTGCTCGAGATCGTGAACTACATGGAGCACTACGGGATGGTCCGCGACCCCGCGACGCCGGTGCAGCCGCGGCACTCGTGGAACACCAACCGCCGCATCAGCTCGTGGAGCATGTTCAACCTCACGCGGCACTCGCACCACCACGCGCAGGGGGAGGTCGCGTATCAGGACCTCCGCCCCTACGAAGACGCGCCGATGATGATCAACGGATACCTCACGACCCTGGTGGTCGCGATGATCCCGCCGCTCTGGCACCACCTGATGACCCCGAAGGTCCTCGCCTGGGACCGTGATTACGCCACCGAGCCCGAGCGCCGCCTCGCCGCCCGCGCGAACGCCCGCACCGGCTTCGCCCGCGCCTCGCGCCTCAGCGCGACGGCGTGACCCCCGCGGGCGTCGCGAGCAGCGGCCGCCCTGGGATGCGCTCAAGCGCCGCGCAGTCGAAGCGCGTGCGCGCGCCGGGCTGCACCTCGAAGGTCACCGGCACCTCGTCACCGTCGACCGAGAAGCGCTGCGTCGTGCGGCCCACCGCCGCGCCCCACTCCATGCGCGCGCCTCGAGTCAGGGTCACCCCGCCGAAGGCGCAGCGCGCGATGGAGCACGACACCTCGAGGGTGCCGCGGGTCGACGGCTGCTCCGCCCGCGCCTCCAGCACGCGCGCCACGAGCGCCGCGAGGCCCAGCGCGATCAGCGCGGTCCCTGCGACGCGCGAGAGGGCGCGGGCGCTGGGGTCACCCGCGGAGCCCTCGCGCAGCGCGCGGTTCGCGCGGTCGACGAGGCGGTCGAGGTCGGCGCGGTGCGCGAAGGCGTGACCCGTGAGCAGCGGGAGCGTCGCGGCGTCGCCGCCCACCGCGCGCACGAGGGGGAGATAGGTCCCCAGGTCGTCGACGCGCTGGAGCGACGCGTCGGGGCCGAGCGCGCAGGTGCGATCGAGGGTCGCGCCGCCGAAGCCCACCGAGCGCGCCCGCGCGGTGCGGAGGTTGGGGTCGAGGGAGAGCCGGATCCACCGCGTCTTTCGCTCGGACCACGCGAGCGCCGCGAGGCCCAGCAGCGGCGCGACGAGGCTCACCCCCAACGCGATGCGCTCGGGCCCCCCCGCCGCGCGCTGCCGCACCGCGAAGGAGTCGCCGGCGCCGCGCAGAAAGAACCCCCGCGCGGCCTCGACCAGGCCGTCGTCGTTGCGCCAGACGCCGTCGGCGCCGCGGTAGATCCCCCGTGCAGGGAGCCGCAGGATCAAGGGCTCGCGCTGCCCCTCCAGCAGCCGCGCGCTGCGAAGGAGCCGCAGGTTCTCGGGCCCCGGCACGACCTGACCGAGCGCGCGGAGCTCGAGGGCGCGCTCGGCGACGCCGAAGCCCCGGTGCACCTCGAGCACACACGCGGAACCCCGCGCGCAGCGGAGCTCAGCGGCCTGCGGGAGCGACGCGGCGAGGGCCCCGAACGCCAGGAGAGAGAGCGCCTCTTTGCGCCCGGCGAGGGGCGCGGTGAGCGCGCGCAGCTCGACGCGCGAGCGCTCGGCGGGGGACGCACGGTAGTGGGCGGGCGGCTCCATGCGAGTCGCGCAGGCGTACCACGAGATCGGGAGGGGGCGCGGCGCGCGCAGGGTACGCGCGCCGCGAGGAGGGGTCAGCCGCCGCTGATGGTGACCAGGCCACCGCCCGTGCGGTTCGAGACGCTGGCAGACGGGTTGGTCCCGCTGTTGAACGAGCCGCCGCCGCCGCCGGTGTAGGCGTCGCTGCCGCCGCCGCCGGAGTAGCCGCCGCCGCCGCCGGCCGCGTTGGCGAATCCGCCCACGCCGCCGCCGCCGCCGAAGCCGCCGCTGCCGTTGACCCCGGTGCCGCCGGTGCCGCCGTTGACGAACGCGAGTCCGCCCGGCGCCGCCGTGGGGTTCGAGCCGCGGCCGCCGTCGCCGAGGAGCCCGCCGCCGCCGCCGCCGCCCGCCCAGGACGAGCTCGTCGGTCCGGCGCCGCCCTGGCCGTTGGTGCCGCCGGGGCCGCCGAACGAGCCGTCGCCCGCGGTGCCCGAGGTGGTGAGCGAGGCGTTGCGGCTCGGCACGCCCGAGCCGCCCCCCCAGCCGCCCCCGCCGCCGCCCGCCACGAGCAGGGGCGTGTTGTTGGCGAGGGTCACGAAGGTGCCGCCGCCGCCGCCGTTGGTCGCGGGGGTCTGCCCCACGAGGATGCGGAGCTGCGTGCCCGCGCTGAGCGCGAAGGTCCCGACGATGTGCGCGCCGAGGCCGCCGGGGTTGGCGCGGTTGCCGCCCTGCGCGCCGTGCGCGTCGATCACGTAGGTGCCCGTGGTCGGGATCGTGTAGGTCTGGATGGTCCCGGTGGGGCCGGTGCCCGAGGGGTTGAAGGTCACCGTCGCGGTGCACCGCCCGTTGCTGCACAAAAGCCCTGTGGCGCAGACGTTTCCGCACGCACCGCAGTGGCTGTTGTTCGCGAGCAGCGAGGTCTCGCAGCCGTTGCTCGCGCTGTTGTCGCAGTTGCCGAAGCCCGCGCTGCACGTCGCGACTCCGCAGCTCCCGCCCGCGCAGAAGGGCGTCGCGTTCGCGAGGTTGCAGGCGCCTCCGCAGGCGCCGCAGTTCGAGGGGTCGATCTGGAGGTTGGTGCACGCGCCCGAGCAGCTCGTGAGCCCGCTGCCGCACGACACCGCGCAGGCGCCGTTGGAGCACACCTGCCCGCTCGCGCACGCGTTGCCGCAGGCGCCGCAGTTGAGCCGGTCGCTCTGGAGGTCGCGGCACGCGCCGGAGCACGCCGTCTGCCCCGTCGCGCAGGAGAGCCCGCACGCGCCGTTGGAGCACACCTGCCCGCTCGCGCACGCGTTCCCGCACGCGCCGCAGTTGAGCCGGTCGGTCTGGAGGTCGCGGCACACCGAGCCGCAGGTCGAGAGGCCCGCGGCGCACGACACCGCGCAGGCGCCGCTGGAGCACACCTGGCCGCTGGGGCACGCGTTGCCGCAGGCGCCGCAGTGGAGCCGGTCGTTCTGCAGGTCACGGCAGACGCCGCTGCACACGCTCAGCCCCGCGGTGCACGACACGGTGCAGGTGCCGTTGGAGCACACCCGACCGCTCGCGCACGCGTTCCCGCACGCGCCGCAGTGGGCGTTGTCGGTCGCGAGGTCGCGGCAGGCGCTGCCGCAGGCGGTCTGCCCGCTCGCGCACGACACCGCGCAGGCGCCGGCCTCGCAGATCTGCCCGCTCGGGCAGGCGCGGCCGCAGGTGCCGCAGTTGAGCCGGTCGCTCTGGAGGTCTCGGCACGCGCCCGAGCACGCGCTGAGCCCCGACGCGCAGGAGAGCTGGCAGGCCCCGGCGATGCAGAACTGCCCTGCGCCGCAAGCGTTTCCGCACGCGCCGCAGTGGTTGTTGTCGCTCTGCAGGTCGCGGCAGGCGCCCGCGCAGACGGTGAAGCCCGCGCCGCACGAGACGTTGCACACGCCGTTGGAGCACACCTGGCCGCCCGCGCACGCGTTCCCGCACGCGCCGCAGTGGGCGTTGTCTGACGCGAGCTGCCGGCACACGCCCGAGCAGGCGGTGGTGTCGCCCCCGCAGGAGAGCTGGCACGCGCCGCTCACGCAGCGGTTGCCCGCGGGGCACGCGTTGCCGCAGGCGCCGCAGTTGGCGACGTCGGACTGCGTGTCGCGGCAGACCCCCGAGCAGTTCGTGAGGTCGGCGCCGCACGACACGGCGCAGGCGCCGTTGGCGCAGAGCTGCCCCGCGGGGCACGCGCGTCCGCAGGCGCCGCAGTTGGCGACGTCAGACTGCGTGTCGCGGCAGGCGCCGGAGCAGTCGGTGGTGCCGCCGGCGCAGGAGAGCTGGCACGCGCCGCTCACGCAGCGGTTGCCCGCGGGGCAGACGTTGCCGCAGGCGCCGCAGTTGACGTTGTCGGTGTCGAGGTCGCGGCACGCGCCCATGCAGTCGGAGTAGCCCGCCGCGCACGACACGCTGCACGCGCCGTTGGAGCAGAGCTGCCCCGCGGGGCACGTCCGCCCGCAGGCGCCGCAGTTGCGCGCGTCGGTGTCGAGGTCGCGGCACGCGCCGTCGCAGGCGGCCTGCCCCATCGCGCAGGCGACGTCGCACGCGCCGGCGGTGCACACGCGCCCCGCGGGGCAACGGTTGCCGCAGGCGCCGCAGTTGGCGGTGTCGGTGGAGAGGTCGGCGCAGCGGTCGCCGCACGCGGTGGTCCCGGCGGAGCAGGTGGTGACGCAGGCGCTGGCCTCGCAGCGCTGACCCGCGGGGCAGACGTTGCCGCAGGCGCCGCAGTTGCGCGCGTCGGTGGCGACGTTGGCGCAGTAGCGCTCCGAGCCCGCGACCCCGGCGTCGCCGCCGCCGCAGGTCGCGAGCCCCGCGCCGCACTCGAGGCCGCAGGCGCTGTTGGCGCACACGAGCCCCGCGCCGCAGGCCGCGCCGCAGGCGCCGCAGTTCGCGCGGTCGGTGGCGAGGTCGACGCAGCGGCCGTTGCACGCGGTCTGCCCGCTGGGGCACTGGAGCTGGCAGCGCCCGGCGACGCAGGCCTCGATGCGCTGACACGCCGTGCCGCAGGCGCCGCAGTGGTCGGGGTCGGTCTGCAGGTCGGCGCAGCGGCCGCCGCACACCTGCTGCTCGGCGGAGCACGACACGTCGGTCGAGGCGTCCATGCCGCCGTCGTTGGTGAGCCCGACGACGGGGTTTCCCGCGCAGCCCAGGGCGAGCGCGGCGGTGACGGCGAAGAGGCGAAGCCAGGGTGGGGATCGTTTCATCAATGCTCCTTCGCCGACGAGGAGACCACACGACGCGCGGGTGTTGTCTCGCGAACTCGCGTGGCTCCGGTGCCGCGCGGTCCTCGCGGCGTGGCGGGCGCGCTTGAGGCACATTCTCGCCCGATGTCTCGCTCGTACGACGCCCTCTTCGCGCTCCGGGTTCGCACGCCGCGGCTGGAGCTGCGCGCTCCCACCGACGACGACCTCGACGCGCTCCTCGCGGTGGCCCGCGCGGGCGTGCACGACCCCGCGGTGATGCCCTTCGTCGTGCCGTGGACCGACCTCACCGGCTCCGCCTTCGACGAGGGCTTCATGGGGTACTACCAACACGCGCGCGAGACGTGGTCCCCCGAGCGATGGAGCCTCCCGCTGGCGGTGGTGGTCGAGGGCGCCGCGGTGGGCGTGCAGTCGGTGGGCGCGGTGCGCTTCTCCGAGCGACGCACCGTCGACACCGGGAGCTGGCTGGGACGCGCCTACCAGGGCCGGGGCCTCGGCGCCGAGATGCGCCGCGCGGTGCTGCACCTGGCCTTTGAGGGCCTCGGGGCCCTCTTCGCCGAGACCGGCGCGCTGGAGGGCAACGCCGCGTCGCTGCGGGTGACCGAGCGTCTGGGTTACGCCCCCCACGGCGAGCGCGTGGTGTCTCCGCGGGGCGCGCCCGTGCGCGAGCGGCGCTTTCGTCTGGAGCGCGAGGGGTGGCTGCGCGTGCGGCGCGACGACATCTCCCTCGTCGGCCTGGAGGCGTGCGCGGGGTTGTTCGGCGCGTAGTCGCGTTCGATCGGCCGGCGCGAACGCGTGTTTTCATTCTTGGGAACTATGGCGTACCCCGCGCTGCGCTGCGTTCGACACACAAGTCAGGAATCCGTCTGGAAACAAGCGTGATGCGCCTCTCGTCTGCTCCCTATCCGCGCTGCCGCGTGCCCTTTCCCCCTTCACGCGGAGAGCGACCCATTCGCTGAAACCAGGGATGAATCGATGCGCTCGCCTGCCCCGGGTGTTGAACGGGTCTGCCTCTCATGCTGAGCGCCGCTCTCGAACCGGGGTTCGCCTGCCGCTCGCAGCTCGGGGTACGAGGCTCACCCCGTGCACCACAAGGGGTCACACCGCCTTCGCGGTGTGCAGTAAGACCTGCAACCCGCGGGATGAGGCACGCACGCCCCCAGGGCGAGCGCATCAATTCCTCAATGGGTTCAATGGATTTGTCGCGGGCGGAGAGGCTGCCCCCTTCGCTCGCCGGGCGCTCCCTGCGAGCGAAGGGGGCAGCTGAAAGCGGTGAGCAAGGTCTCCATGGAAACCAATGAGGAATGATGCGCCTCGCCCTGGCACGCCCCCCCGTCAACGGCTCTCCCGCCTGCCCCTTCGATCACGGCCCGTCGTGGTCCCCTGCACACCGCGGAGGCGGTGTGACCCCTTGTGGTGCGCGGGGTGAGCCTCGTACCCCGAGCTGCGAGCGGCAGGCGAACCCCGGTTCGAGAGCGGCGCTCAGCATGAGAGGCAGCCCCGGGTGTTGAACCCGCCGGCGCGTGGGGACGCGACTCACTGCGAACACAAATCACTGAAAACAATCAAGAATTCGCATGATTGCATGAGGCTATCGCCCGGCGCGGGAAACGTATTACCGTCGCAGTCGATGAGCGGTGACGACCTCAGCGTGCAGGCCCGCTACGCGCCGCACAACACCTGCTTCGGATGCGGCCCGGCGAACGAGAAGGGGCTGCGGCTGGAGTCGTTCCCCACGGGAGGCGCCGGGGACGAGCTGCGCTGCGTGTGGCGCCCCGAGGCGCACCACGAGGCCTTCCCCGGCATGCTCAACGGCGGCATCACCGGCGCCCTCCTCGACTGCCACTCCAACTGGACCGCCGCGCACCACCTCATGCGCGCCCGCGCCCTCGACGCGCCGCCGTGCACGGTCACCGCGGACTTTCACGTCACGCTCAAGCGCCCGACGCCCATGAACGCCGAGCTCACCCTCCTCGCGCGGGTGCTCCGCGCCGAGGGCGACAAGGTCACGGTCGAGGCCACGCTGGAGGCGGGCGGAAAGATCACCGCGACCTGCCTCGGCACCTTCGTCGCCGTGCGCGAAGGACATCCCGCGTACCACCGCTGGTGAAGCCCGCGGCGCCCGCCGCCCATGCGCCGCCTCCCGCGCGGGGGTAGCATCCGCGCCCCATGGCGAAGACCGAGTCCCCGCCCTTCAAGCTCGTCTCTGAGTTCTCGCCTCAGGGCGACCAGCCCCAGGCCATCGCGGCGCTCCTCGAGGGGCTGCGCGCGGGCAAGAAGCACCAGGTGTTGCTGGGGGTCACCGGCTCGGGCAAGACCTTCACCGCCGCGCAGGTGATCGCCGCGAGCGGGCGCCCGGCGCTGATCCTCGCGCCGAACAAGACCCTCGCGGCGCAGCTCTACGGCGAGATGAAGGAGCTCTTTCCCGACAACGCGGTGGAGTACTTCGTCTCGTACTACGACTACTACCAGCCCGAGGCGTACATCCCGTCGAGCGACACCTTCATCGAGAAGGACGCGATGATCAACGAGGCCATCGACCGCATGCGGCACTCCGCCACGCGCTCGCTGCTCTCGCGCAGGGACGTGATCATCGTCGCGTCGGTCTCGTGCATCTACGGCATCGGCTCCCGCGACGCCTACGGCGGCATGGTCGCCTCCTTCGGCGTGGACGAGGAGTACCCCCGCGACCACCTGCTGCGACGTCTCGTCGAGATGCAGTACGACCGCAACGACATCGACTTTCACCGCGGGACCTTCCGCGTGCGCGGTGATGTCGTCGAGGTCTTTCCCGCGTACGAAGAGAACGTCGCGCTGCGCATCGCGTTCTTCGGCGACACCGTCGACGACATCGCCGAGATCGACCCGCTGCGCGGCAAGGTCCTGCGCAAGCTCAAGGGCGTCGAGATCTTCCCCGGCTCGCACTACGTCACGCCCAAGCAGGCCCTCTCGCGCGCGATCAACGCCATCCGCGAGGAGCTCCGCGAGCGCCTCGTGGAGCTGCAGGCCAACGGCAAGCTCATCGAGCGAGAGCGCCTCGAGCAGCGCTGCAGCTACGACCTCGAGATGCTCGAGCAGGCCGGCTTCTGCCACGGCATCGAGAACTACTCCCGGCACCTCACGGGCCGCGCGCCGGGGCAGGCGCCGCCCACCCTCGTCGACTACTTTCCCCCCGACTACCTGCTCCTCGTCGACGAGAGCCACCAGTCGGTGCCGCAGGTGGGCGCGATGTTCCGCGGCGACCGCGCGCGCAAAGAGACCCTGGTCGAGTTCGGCTTTCGGCTCCCCAGCGCCCTCGACAACCGTCCGCTCAAGTTCGATGAGTGGGAGGAGCGCGTGGGCCAGGCGATCTTCATCTCCGCCACCCCCGGCGACTACGAGCTGGGCAAGAGCGGCGGCGAATTCGTCGAGCAGATCATTCGCCCCACCGGGCTCATCGACCCCGAGGTCGAGGTGCGCCCGGTCACCGGACAGGTCGACGACCTGCTGGGCGAGATCCGCCTGCGCGTCGAGCGCGAGCAGCGCGTGCTCGTCACCACCCTCACCAAGCGCATGGCCGAGGACCTCACCGAGTACTACGAAGACCTCGGCGTGCGGGTGCGCTACCTGCACTCCGACATCGACACCCTCGAGCGCGTGGAGATCCTTCGCGACCTGCGCCGCGGCGAGTTCGACGTGCTCGTGGGGATCAACCTCCTGCGCGAGGGCCTCGACCTGCCCGAGGTCGCCCTCGTGGCCATTCTCGACGCCGACAAGGAGGGCTTTCTGCGCTCTCCGCGCTCGCTCATTCAGACCATCGGCCGCGCGGCGCGCAACCTCGACGGGCGGGTGATCATGTACGCCGACCGGGTCACCGACGCGATGCGCAACGCCATCGACGAGACCAACCGCCGCCGCGCCCTTCAGCACAAGTACAACGTCGAGCACGGGATCACCCCCGCCTCGGTGCGCCGCGCGATCTCCGACCTCAACCCCGCGGCGGGCGGCAACGACTGGGTGACCGTCTCGAAGCGCAAGGGCGCCAAGGAGAAAGAGCTCTCCGCCCCCGCCGACGCCGACGCGCGGGCCGCGCTGCTCGAGGCGCTCAAGGGCGAGATGCTCGAGGCCGCCGAGGCGCTGGACTTCGAGCGCGCCGCCGAGCTCCGAGACCGGGTGCGGGCGCTCGAGGGCGGCGCCCCGGCGGCTCCGGCGCCGAAGCCCAAGGCGCGAGACGAGAAGCCCGCGAAGAAGGGCGACCCCCGCAAGCGATTTGAGAAGGGCGGGCAGCGCTTCAAGTCGCGAGGGTGAAGGGGCGCTCGGGCCACGGCGCGCACGGCGTTCGTGCTAGACCTTCACCCGCGCCGACGCGATGTCCGATCCCGCTGACGACTCCTGCGACCTCGACGCCCTGCCCGTGGGCGTGCTGGTGCACGTCGGCGGTGTCATCGAGCGGGTGAACGCGCGGGCGCAGGAGATCCTCGGCGCCGACGCCGAGCGCATCGTCGGGCGGGGGCTCAACAGCTTTCTCCCGCCGCAAGAGGCCGCGCGTCTGCTCGACCGCTACCGGCGTCGGGTGCGCGGCGAGGCCGTGCCCGCGGAGTACGAGTGCACCGTGCTGCGCCCCGACGGGAGGCACCGCCGCGCGGAGGTCACCGTGACCCTCCGCGGCGTCCGGGCCTTCGTCGCCCTGCGCGACATCACCGAGCGCACCGTCGACCGCGACCGGCGGCTGGCCCTCGCGCACCTCGGCGCCTCGCTCCACCTGCGCGACCACGAAGAGGCCGTGTACCAGGCGCTCCGGGGCGGCATCGCCGACATCGGGCTGTCGTGCGCGCTCCTCGACACCTCCGAGTCGCGCCCCAGCGCGGTCTTCGTAGACATCCCCGGCGCGGTGCGAGACGCCCTCGCCGGGCAGCTCGGGGCGGAGCTTCTGACCCTGCGCGGGCGGTGGTCCCCGGGGCTCGAAGACGCGATGCGCTGGGGCGAGTCGTACGTCGACGACGTGCCGGCCGAGGCGGCGGTGATCGCGGGCGACGCGGTGGGCGAGCTGCTGCGCTCCCTGGGCCCCGCGGTGCCCCCCCGGGCGGTGCTCGCGCGCCTCGACCGGGAGGGCGGCGGGCGCTCGGTGCTCGCGGTGCTCGGCGCGTGGATCTGCGAGGACGACCTGGCCGTGGTGCGCCTGCTCGTGTCGCAGCTCACCACGGCCCTGGACAACGTGCGCGCCCTCGACGCCGCGCGCCGCAAGGAGCGCGAGGCCGAGGCCGTGACCCACCTCGCGCGGGCGCTGCTCGAGGCCGCGTCCGAGTCCACCGCGCGGGTGCTCGAGGTCGCGTCGGAGCACATGGCCCGCGCCCTCTCCGCGCGCTCCGCCGAGGTGCTGCTCCTCGACGAGGACGGCGCCGCGCTCCGCGCCCCCGGCAGCCGGGGTGAGGTCCCGCTGGACGAGGCCCCCCTCGCGCGGGACGTGCTGTCGCGCGGCGAGGCCGCGACGATCAGCGACACCTCCCTCGACCCCCGCGCGGGTCGCCTCGACCGCGAGGAGCGCTCCCTCGCCGTGCTCCTGGTGCCGGTCTCGTCGCCCCGGGGCTGCCGGGGCCTGGTCACCCTCAGCGACGAGGTGGGGCGGCGCTTTCGCGGCGACGAGATCGCCCTCGCCCACGCGATGGGGAGCGTGGTCGACGTCGCCCTCGAGAACGCCACGCTGCACGTCGAGGCCAGGCAGCGGGTGGTCGAGCTCTCCGAGGCCCAGGCGCAGGTGGTGCAGAAGGAGCGCCTCGCGGCCCTCGGCGAGCTCGCCGCGGTCATGGCCCACGAGGTGCGAAACCCCCTCGGGGTGATCTTCAACTCCCTCGGCGCGCTCAACCGCCTGGTGAAGCCCGTGCCAGACGCCCAGGTGATCCTCGCGATCCTGCGCGAAGAGGCCGACCGGCTGAACCGCATCGTGGGCGACCTGCTCGACTTCGCCCGCCCCCGCGCGCTGGTCACCGAGCCCGTGGCCGTGGGAGACCTCGTCGAGGAGTCGGCGCGCGCGGCGCAGGTCACCGACAACCAGGCCGGCGGGGTCGACGTGCGGGTAGAGGTCCAGGCGGGCATCCCCATGGTGCTCCTCGACGCGAGGCTGCTGCGGCAGGCCCTGGTGAACCTCTGCTCCAACGCGATGCAGGCCATGGGCGGCGCCGGGAGCCTGCGCGTGCGCGCCTGCGTCGAGGACGAGGCCTTGCGCATCGACGTGGCCGACAGCGGCCCGGGCATCGCAGAAGAAGTCCGGGCGAGGCTCTTCGAGCCCTTCTTCACCACCAAGGCCACGGGCACGGGGCTGGGCCTCGCGGTGGTGCGCCGCATCGTCGAGGCCCACGGCGGCGCGCTCTGGGCCGAGTGCCCCGACGCGGGCGGGACCGTGTTCTCGATGCAGATCCCTCTCCGCGAGGGATAGAGACGGGATACCCTCCCCCCCCGGAGCGATGACCACCGACCCCCAGGGAGCGACGCGCGCGACGGGGCGCGGGACCTACGCCGTGCTCATGCCCATCTACGACGACTGGGAGTCGGCCGTGGTGCTCCTCGAGCGCCTCCAGGCCGCGCTGGAGGGCGAGGTCGCGCGGGTGGAGTACCTCCTCGTGAACGACGGCTCGACGCTGCCCCCGCCCGCGTCGATCTCCCTGGGAGACAAGGGTTCCTGGCGGTGTGACGTGCTCTCGCTGCGGCGCAACCTCGGGCACCAGCGGGCCATCGCCGTGGGGCTCTGCCACCTCTACGCCACCCGCGACCTCGACGGCGTGGTGGTGATGGACGGCGACGGAGAAGACACCCCCGCGGGCGTGGTCACCCTGCTCCGGCGCTTCGCCGAGGAGGGCGCCGCGAGGACGGTCTTCGCCGAGCGCCGACGCCGCACCGAGTCCCTCACGTTCCGGGTGTTCTACTGGCTCTACCGGGTGCTCCACCGCACGCTCACCGGCCGCGGCGTGCGGGTGGGGAACTTCAGCGTCGTGCCCCGCGCGCACCTCGACTGCCTCGTCGCCGTCGCCGAGATGTGGAACCACTACGCCGCCAGCGTGTTTCGCGCGCGGCTCCCCGTGGCGACGGTGCCCATCGACCGGGGCCACCGCATCGCCGGCGCGTCGCGCATGAACTTCACCTCGCTCCTCGCGCACGGGCTCAGCGCGATCTCGGTGTTCTCCGACGTGGTCGGGATGCGCCTGCTGGTGGCCTCGGGCGCGCTGATGCTCCTCGCGGCGCTGGGCATCGCGGCGGCGACCGCCGTGCGCCTGCTCACCGACCTCGCGATCCCCGGCTGGGCCACGAGCGTCGCGGGGATCCTGCTGGTGGTGATCCTCCAGGCGATGCTGCTCTCGGTGGCCTTCGCGTTCATCGTGCTGCAGTCGCGCAACCAGCACGGGTTTCTGCCCATTCGCGACCACGCGCACTTCATCGCGGGGGAGCGCTCGCTGGGAGAGTCTCCCGGTGCCTGAGCGCCTCTCTCCCCGCGAGCGCGCGGCGGCCTTCGCGCTCTTCGCGCTCTGCGTCGCGCTCTACGCCGCGCGCGTCGGCGAGGCCTACGCGCAGCCCGCGCTCTCCAGCGATTTCTCGTACTTTCTCCCGCGGCTCCTCGACGGGCGCTGGTGGCGGCAGGTCAATGGGGCCTTCGCGGTCCCGTGGTTCACCCCGGCGTTCTGCGGCGGCATCCCCCGCGCCGTCGACGGGCAGGACCTCACCTGGTCCATCCCCGAGGCGCTCACGCGCTTCGTCGACCCGCTGCGCGCCATGGAGCTCACCGGGGTCATCGCCCCCGTCGTCGCCGCCGCGGGCTTCGCGCGGCTGCTCTCCCGCTCCTTCGGCGCGAGCGGCTGGACCTCCCTCCTCGGCGCGACGGTGGTGCTCTTCAACGGCGCGCACCTCGCGCGCACCCTCTCGGGGCACCTCGCGTACCACGGGATGATGTTCGTGCCCTGGGTGTGCCTCGGGGTCACCGCGCCGCTCCCCGACGAGGCCGCCGCGCGGCGCCGACGCCTCGTCGCTGACACGCTCCTCGCGGGCGTCGCCCTCGCGTACATCGCGTGGTCGGGGCTGCTGAACCTCTTGCTCCCGATGCTCCTCGCGATCTTCGCGGTGGCGCTGCTGCGCGGGGTGATGCGCGGGGGCTACCGCGACATCGCGCTGCGGGTGATCTCGTCGGGGGTGCTCGCGCTGCTGCTGGGCCTCGCGAAGTTCACCGCGTTCATCGCGTTCTTCTCGCAGTTTCGCCGGGACGCGTACCCGCTCCCGGGCATCCCCGGCCTGGGGGGAACCATCCTCGCGGGGCTGCGCGCGGTGTTCTCGTTCCCGCTCACCTTCGAGGGCGCGTCGCTGGCCAACAGCCGCTGGGTGCTGGAGCCCCACGAGTGGTCCTACGCGGTGGGGCCGCTCCCGGCGCTGGGGATGCTCTTCGCCCTCGGCGTCGCCCTCCGCGCGCGCCGTCGCCCCCGGTGGTCCCGCGCCGATCGCCTTGCGCTGCTGTGCGTTACGACGATCCTGGCGGTTCCGTTGGTGGTGAACGTGTACACCCCCGGCTTCAACGCGCTCCTGAAGCGCCTGCCGGTGGTGTCGTCGAGCAGCAACGTGGTGCGCTGGTGGCTCGCGTACGTCTTCGTCGCGCCGCTCGGGGTGCTGGGCTTCGAGGCGCTCCCGCCGCGCACACGCCGGATGGTCGCGCTGGCGGGGGTGGCGCTCTGCGCGGTGGCCTTCTCGCGCCTCGACCTCGCGCGCTTCGCCCGCGGCGGATACCCCACCGCGCCCGTGCGCCGCGCCTGGGAGATCTCCCACCGCGGGCTCCCGCCTCCCCCCATCACGGCGGTGTCGGCCTTCGCGGCGCGCACGCTGCTGCGCAACACCGCGCTGCTCCGGGGCGAGTCGCAGCGGTACTGCTACGAGCCGTCGTTCGGCTACGCGCTGGAGCGCTTCCCCCGGCGCACGCTGCACCCGGGACCCATCACCGACGTGACCGACGGCGCGCTGAACCTCAAGAACCCCGCGTGCTACCTCTGGCCCGCGGCGAACCGCTGCGCGCCCGGCGACCACTTTCGCGCGTCGCAGCGCGAGGCGATGCTGCGCTTCGCGTCGCGACGTCCGTTCGCGTTCGAGATGTCTGCGGCGCAGCGCGTTGCGAACGGCGTGACCCTGCTCGCGTGGGGCGCGGCGCTCGTCGCGGCGGGCGCCCTCGCGGCGGACGCGCTGCGGCGACGGCGGCGCTGACCCGACGTCACCGCGGGAGGATGCACCACGACAGCGCCGCGGGGTCGCGCACGCCCTCGGCGGCCATCCATCGGCCCGCGGCCTCGCGCGCGCGCCGCCCGTCACCGCCGCCCGTCACCGCCGCGAGGGCCTCGCGCGTCACGTTGCCGAAGAGCCCCATCGCCGCCTCGTCGAAGCCCGCCACCGCCGCGGACCACAGCCGCGCGGCCTTCGCGTCGTCTCCCTCGCGCGCGGCCAGGGCGCCCCGGAGCATCGCCGCCAGCGGCGCGGCCCAGGCGAGCTCGCTCCGCGCGATCACGTCCGCGTCGCGCGCGCACTGCGCCGTCACGCGACGACGGTCGACCGCCGCGCCCCCCTCGGCGAGGGCGCCCAGCGCGGCGCGCGCGCGGAGCTGCAAGAGCTCCACCCGCGGGCTCTCGAGCCGCAGCAGCTGCGCGCGCTCGAGCGCGGGCCACTCGCGCGTCGCGAGCTCGAAGGCCTCGGCGCCGCGGCGCTCGTAGAGCTTCGCCTGGAGCTTCGCCACGAGGTGCTGGTAGCGCTGGAGGTGCCACGCGCCGGGCTCCCACCCCGAGGCCGCGCGGTCGGCGCGCGCGCGCCACTCGTCCACCCGGTCGAGGGCCAGCCAGTGCACGGCCTGCTGGCCCAGCACGTACCCGTCCGCGGCGAAGAGGTCGGCGCGGTCTTCGGCGTCGCGCAGGGTGCGCGGGAGCCGCTGAGCGAGCTCGCGCAGACGTCCCATCAGGGCCAGCGACGAGAGCGCGTAGATCTCCGTCGTGGCGACCTCCCAGGCCACGCCGCGGCAGCGCTCGCGGTAGCCCCGCAGGGCCTCGTCGCAGGCGGTGAACGCCTGCGGCCAGCGCGACTCGAACCACGCGATGGCGCCGCGCGCCATGAGCACCCACGCGCGGTCGTAGGCGCCCCCCGTGCGCACCGCCTCGGCGTCGGCCTCTTCGAGCATCGCGCGGGCGCTGCGGCGCAAGAGCCCCGTGCCCACCGACGCCCGGCACGTCGCCTCGTAGCCCAGCGCGCGCACCACCCGCGAGCGGTCGCCCTGGTCGAGGCACGCGCTGAGGTGCCGCACGCCCAGCGCGTCGGCCAGCGCGGGCTGCACCATCGAGCAGCTCACCACCGCGGACCACAGCGCGTCGAGGCGCTGCAGCTCCGCGGGCTTCACCTCGCGCGCGGAGGGACGTCGCGGCGCGCGGAGCAGCAGTCCCAGGCGCCCCACCACGCCCTCCGCCGTCGCCAGGCGCGGCGAGCGCGGGAGCGCGAGGCCCAGGGTGGAGAGCACCTCGCGCATCACGCGCATCCCCTCGGCGTAGCGGCCCGAGCACGCGTACTGCGACGCCGCCATGCGGCGCAGGTCGACCGCGGGCCATGCGTCTCCCGCGGGCTCCCGCGCGCGCGCCTCGGCGGCGGCCATGAAGGCCTCGGCGGCCTCGCCCCCGCGCCCCGCGGCCACGAGCGCCTCGGCCCTGCGGCGCAGCACCTCCCAACGAGCCACGCCCGGGTGATCGCCCTCGAGCGCCGCGCGGTAGAGCGCCGCGGCGCGGTCGAAGGCGAGGGCCTCGGCCGCGCGGTCGGCCGCCGAGAGGGCGTAGCCCGCGGCGCGCTCGCGCTGGTCCGCGGCGACGAGGTGCGCGACGAGGGAGTCGGGGTCGCTCTCGGCCGCGCCCCGCGCGAGGAGCGCCTCGGCCAGCGCGAGGTGCCCGGCGCGCTGCGCGTCGGCGGAGGTCTCGGCGAGCACCGCGGCGCGAAAGCGGTCGTGCCGGGGCTCGACGGCGGGCTGCCCGTCGACGCGCCCCATGCGCAGCACCTGCGTCGCGACCAGCCGCGAGACCTCGCGTCGCCCGGTCGCGCCGAGGCCCGAGGCCGCGAGGAGCAGGCCGCGCTCCAGGGGACGTCCCGCGAGCGACGCGAAGGTCAGCAGCGTGCGCTCGGGCGCGGTGAGCGCGGCGAGGCGGCGCGCGAGGAGCTCGCCGAGGTCCTGCGGCGTCGGCGCGCCGGACGCCTGCGCCCAGCGCGCGAGCTCGACGACGAAGAAGGGCGAGCCCTCGCTCTCGTGCGCGAGGGCGTCGGCGCGGCGGGTATCTTCGGGCCCCAGCAGCCTGCGCGCGAGGGCGCGGGCGTCGTCAACACCGAGGGGCTGCAGCGGGAGGTCCAGCGCGCGCGCGGGCGGGAGCGCGGCGGCCAGGGACCGCAGGGCCGACACCATCGGCGCCTCGTCGCCGAGCTCAGACTGCCACGTCGCGAGCAGGAGCATGCGCGGCGCGTCGGGTCCGCTCAAGAGCGCGCGCGCGAGGGCCACGCTGTCGGCGTCGGCCCAGTGGATGTCGTCGATCCAGAGCGCCAGCGGGCGCCGCGCGCCGAGGTGCGCGAGGAGCGCCCGGAGGGCCTCGAAGCCCTTGTCTCGCAGCGCGCGAGGGTCGACCGGCGCCTCGTCGTCGCGCTCGTCGGCGCGCGGCGAGAACACCCTCGCGAGCACGGGAAAGAGCCGCGACAGCGTCGCCATCGTCGCCGCGTCGACGCCCTCGCGCAGCGCGGGCCGGAGCACCAGCGCGCGGCGCAGCGCGTCGACCACGCCGTCGAAGGCCCTGAAGGGCACCCACTCCTGCGGGCGGCAGCGGCCGCAGAGCACCAGCGCCTCGGGGTCGGCCTCGAGCTCCCCCACGAGGCGCCGGAGCAGCTCGGACTTTCCGATCCCCGAGCGCCCCCAGACCGTCGCGAGGCTCAGCCCGTCGGCCGACGCGCGGAGGGCCTCGCGCAGCGCGCCGAGCTCGGCCTCGCGGCCCACGAAGGGCGCCGACGTCGGCGCGTCGACCTGCGGCGCAGGGGCGGGGGCGTCGCCCAGGCGGCGCAGAATCTCTCGCCCCGTAGGGCGCCTCGCGGGGTCGGGGTCGAGGAGCGCGCACACCAGCGCGTCGAGCTCGGGCGGCGCGGCGGGGTGCAGCGCGCGGGGCGCGTCGAAGCGACCGGCGAGCTGCAGCGCCAGGGCCTCGTCGCGCGCGAGGGGAAAGGGCAGGCGCCCGGTGAGCGCCTCGTAGATCACCACGCCGAGGGCGTACCAGTCCGAGGGCGGTCCGAGGGGCGCGCCCTGGGCCTGCTCGGGGGACATGTACGGCCGCGTCCCGCTGGTGTCTCCGCCGGCCTCGAGGGTCTGCTCACCATGCAGCGCGAGGGTGAGCCCGAAATCGAGCAGCACGGCCTCGCCCTGCCAGGTGACCATCACGTTGCTGGGCTTCACGTCGCGGTGCACCCGCCCCGCGGCGTGCACCGCCATGAGCCCCGCCGCGAGCTGCGGCAGCACGGCCTTCAAGCGCGCCTGCCCCCCCGCCGAGAGCCCCGGACCGCCGGGATCGTCGGCCCACAGCCAGTCGAGGAGCGCGACGCCCTCGACCACCTCCATGGTGAAGTACGCCTGGTCACCCTCGACGAAGAGCTCGTGGAGCTCGACGAGGTTGGGGTGCACGATCTCGGCGAGGGCGCGAAACTCCTCCTTGAGCCGGTAGACGTCGTCAGGGAGCAAGCGCCGCAGGGTCTTGAGCGCGATGTCGCGCTGCATCTCCTCGTCGCGAACGCGGTAGATCACCCCCATCCCGCCCTTGCCCAGGGTCTCAAGGATGCGAAATCGCTGCGTTCCCCTAAACATGGCGGTACGGATCGTGGCGGCGGCCCGCGCTCAGGGTCAAGGCCCTCACGCGATGCGCGCGGCGGGCGCGATCCACGAGAGGAGCCCCCTCGCCAGAGGCACCTCCCGCAAGTCCTCGACCAGCGCGTCGGAGTGGGCTCGCACGAGGTCGTAGAGCGTCGCGATCTCCACCGCGGCCTCGGCGGCGCGGGCCCGCAGCGCCTCGTCGCCTGCTCGCTCGGCGTCCTCGAGGGCCCGCAGCGCCTCGCTGGCCTCCCGCGCCGCGCCCCTCGCCGCCTCGAGGGCCGCGTCGGCGCTCGCGTGCCGGGCGCGGGCGCCCGCGACCTCGTCGCGCACCGCGCGCCACCGCGCGGCGCTCGCCCCGAGGGCCTCCATCTGCGCGGCGCGGCCCTCGTCCATCGCGCCGGGGTGGGGCGACGGGGGGCCGAGGTCGTTCCAGGTCATCGCGATGGCGTTGAGCGCGGCGGCCTCGCGGCCTCGCGCCTCGGCGAGCCTCGTGGCCGCGAGCGCGAGGCTGGCCTCGGCGAGCTCGCAGCCCCGCGCCCCCTCGGCGACGGCGTCTTGCAGGGCCTCTCTGCGCTCCTGCTCGAGCCTCATGCGGTCGGTCATTTCGCGCACCGCGGCCCGTCGCTGCGACTCGAGGGTGTCGAGGGCGAGCATCGCCGTGTTGAGCGCGCGCAGGCGCTCCCCCACCCGCGCCGGCGGGCCGTCGGGGTACGACGCCGCCACCGCCGCCTCGAAGCTCGCCCGGTGCTGCCGCAGCGTCGCCAGCGACGGCGGCGTCTCCATCGAGCGCGGGACCGTCTTGCGGTGGTCGTCGTCGTCCTCTGGGAGCTCCGCGAGCGGCAGCGTGGACCGCTCCACCCGAGGGCGCATCACCGAGTGCGGCGGGTCGAGGCGCTCGATCATCGCGTCGAGCTCCGCGAGGAGCTCCGCCGAGCCCTCGGCGCGGGCCGCGGGGTCTTTGCGCATCAGCCGCGCGACCAGCGCGTCGAGCTCCTCGGGGACCTCGGGGTTGCGCGCCCGCGCCGAGGGCGGCGGCGCCGTGCGGTGCTGCTCGATGAGCCGCGCGAGGTCGCCGTCGAAGGGCAGCGCGCCGGTGAGCATCTCGAAGAGCATCACGCCCACGGCGTAGAGGTCGCTCGCGGGCACGCAGCCTTCGCCCAGGCCGATCTCGGGGGCGAGGTACTCGGGCGTGCCGAAGACCTCGCCCGGCGCCGTGAGCCGCGCCTCGTGGCGCAGGTGCGCGATGCCGAAATCGAGCACCTTGACGGTGAACTCTCCGCCGTCCTGCTGCGAGATGAACACGTTCTCGGGCTTGATGTCGCGGTGCACCACGCCCAGGCTGTGCGCCCGCGCGAGGGCGGCGACCACGGGGCGCACGAAGCGCAGCGAGCGCACGACCTCGAGGGGCCCCGAGCCCAGCCATTTCGCGAGGCTGTCTCCCTCGAGCAGCTCCATCACCAGGAACACCCGGCGGCCGTCGAGGGCGACGTCGAACACCTCGACGATGTTCGGGTGCCGGAGCATGTGCGTGGCCTGCGCCTCGCGAAGAAAGCGCTCGCGCATCACCGGGTCGCGGGTGAGCTCCGACGCGAGGAGCTTGAGCGCGACGTCGCGGCGCAGCAGCAGGTGCTGCGCGCGGTAGACCGTGCCCATGCCCCCGGCGCCGATGCGCTGCACGAGGCGGTAGCGGTCGGCGAGCGTGCGGCCCAGCATCGGGTCGGACCCGTCGACGAGGGTCGCGCCGTCGTGGGCGCACTCGACCCGATCGTCCTCGAAGCGGGCGTTGCATCGCGGGCAGCGTTTCATCGGGGGCGGCGATCCGACCCCACGCTGTGCAGCGCTGTCAAGACACGGGCGAGGTCGTTCAACGGTCCCTCGCGAGGACGGACTTGACGGCGCAACCTCCGGCGGCGGGGCGGAGGCCACGCGCGCCGCCCGAAGCGATAGTATTCTGGGCGATGTCTCGCGCGCTGCCGCCCTCGCTCGCGCTGCTCGCCCTCGCGGCGTGCACGGCGCGCCCGCCGGTGTACGACGCCGCCGCGCGCGAGGGCATCGACGCGCCCGCCGCGATGAGCGCCCTCGACGGGTCGCGCGCCCCCGACCTCGTCGCCCTCGACGGGTCGCGCGCCCCCGACCTCGTCGCCCTCGACGCGCCCGCCGAAGACCGCCGCGGCCCCTACGGCCCCGACACGCTCCCGACGCTCACTCACTGCGGCATCACCGACCCGACGCTGCCGTCGTGGGCGCGGGCCACCGAGCGCGGTCGGCTGAGCGCGCGGTGCGGCGCGCTGACGCTTCATGTTCACCTCTGGGGCCCCGGCGTCTTTCGGCTGCAGTACCGCGACGACGGACGCGAGCCCGCGACCCGCCCCTGGGCGGTGGTGGGCGCGCCCTCGCCGATCGCAGAGATCTTCGCCGGCGCCTCGGGCGATCGGGCGGTGCTCTGCACCTCGTACGGCGATCTCTCGATCGATCCGCGGTGCCGCGTCACGCTCAGCGACCCTCACGGGCGAACGCTCTTCACCGACGGCGACGGCGGGTGGTCGCGCGAGCAGACGACCCTCGACGCGCGCACACACTCGCTCGCCGTGCGCCGCTGGGTGGTCGACCCCGACGATCGCCTCCACGGCTTCGGCGAGCGCAACGGCCCCTTCGAGCGACGCGGCACCCGCGCGATGTTCTGGAACACCGACCCCTACGACCGGGCCTTCGGCGGCGTCGCGCCAGGCGCCGACCCCTTGTACCCATCGATCCCCTTCTGGATCACCCACCGCCACGGCGTGTCCTGGGGCACGCTCCTCGCGGACTCGCATCGTACCGACGTGCAGGTCGCCGACACGCTCACCGCGCGGGTCTACGACGGCGTCGTCGACCAGTTCGTCTTCGTCGGCCCTCGCATGTCCGACGTGCTCCAGCGCTACGCCGAGCTCACCGGCCACCCCGCGATGCCTCCGCGCTGGGCGCTGGGCTATCACCAGTCGCGCTGGGGGTACGACGACGCCGCGCGCCTCGAGTCCATCGGCGAGCGCTTCCGCGCGCTGCGCATCCCCGCCGACGCGCTCTGGCTCGACATCCAGCACATGCGCGGCTTTCGCAGCTTCACCTGGGACCCGTCTCGCTTCAGCGACCCCCGCGGAATGACCCAACGCCTTGCGGCGCAAGGCTTTCATGTCGTGAACATCGTCGACCCAGGGCTCAAGGTCGACCCCGGCTGGGACGTGTACGAAGAGGGCCTCCGCGGCGAGCACTTTCTGCGGCGGCCTGACGGGGCGGTGTACGCCGGCGCGGTCTGGCCGGGCCCCTCACACTTCCCAGACTTCACCCGACCCATGACCCGCGCGTGGTGGGGCGACCGGGTGGCCGCGCTGATGCGAGACGGGGTGTCAGGGGTGTGGCTCGACGTGAACGAGCCCACGGTGTTCCCCGAGAGCGGCGGCGGGAGCGTGCCCGACGAGCTCGCCGTGCAGGGCGACGGCGTGGCGGGTGACATGGCCGAGGCGCACAACGTCTATGCGCTGCTCGAGGCGCGCGCGACCTGGGAGGGCATGCGCCGCGCCCGCCCCGACCGCCGCCCCTTCGTGCTCACCCGCGCGGGCTTCGCGGGCGTGCAGCGATACGCCGCCATGTGGACCGGCGATGTCCCCTCGACCTGGGCGGGCCTGCGTCAGACCCTCCCGACGCTGCTGGGCCTCGGCCTGTCGGGGGTCCCCTTCGTGGGCAGCGACGTCGGGGGATACTCGGGCGGCGCGAGCCCCGAGCTCTTCGCGCGCTGGATCGCCCTCGGCGCGGTCTCGCCGTTCTTTCGCGGGCACGTCACCCACGGGGTGAGCGACCAGGAGCCCTGGGCCTTCGGGCTCGAGGTCGAGGCCATCGCGCGCGCGCACATTCAGGAGCGCTACCGACGGCTCCCCTACCTCGAATCGCTCTTCGACGAGGCGTCTCGCACCGGCGCGCCCGTGCTGCGCCCGATGATCTACGAGTTCCCCGACGAGCCCGCGCTCGCGACCGTCGACGACCAGGCGATGCTGGGACCGTGGCTCCTGGTCGCGCCCGTGTCGACCCAGGGCGCCACCGAGCGAAGGGTGGTCCTGCCGAGCGGGCGGTGGCTCGAGCTCGACAGCGGCGCGCTGTACGAGGGCCCCGCGACCATCCCCGTGGACATCACCCTCGCGGCCCTCCCGACCTTTCTTCGAGAGGGCGCCGTGCTCGTGCGGGCGCCCGTTCGGCAGCACGCCGGGGAGCCCGCGCCTACGCAGCTCGACCTCGACCTCTTCCCCGCCGACGCGCGCTCGCTCACCACGCTCTACGACGACGACGGCGACGGCCCGCCCGACGCGGGTCGCGCGCGCACGCCGCTCTCGCTGCAGCGCACGAGCGAGGGAATGACCTTTGAGGTCGGCGCGCGCGAGGGCCGCGAGCCGCCCGCGCCGCGGCGGCTGAATCTGC
The DNA here is from genome assembly GCA_041389885.1 of Polyangiales bacterium. Lineage (GTDB taxonomy): Bacteria > Myxococcota_A > Polyangia > Polyangiales > JAWKRB01. The sequence goes on from JAWKRB010000027.1 coordinate 36,226, forward strand.
GCGTTCGTCCCGTCGACGCGTCGCCAGAGACCGTGCGCGAGGGAGACCGCGCGCTCACCCAGGTCGCGAGCGCCGCCGACGCGGGCGACCGCTCAGACCTCTGGTGGTGGGACTCGAACGACCGCGCGCTTCGCGTGCGCCTGACCGAGCGCCCAGGCCTGCGCCTCGACGCGCGATACGGGCGCGGCGAGGCGATCGCCCGCGACACGGTGAGCGTGAGCGTCACCGTGCGCCTGCCCGACGACACCCCGCGCGACGCGACGATCACCGTCGCGCACAGCGCGAACGGATGGACGCACGTCCCCCTGCGCCGCGCGCCCGGCGCGAGCCTCGCCACGGGGACCCTCACCGTGCCCCGCGGCCGCTGGTTCGAGTACAAGTTCGCCCGCGGCGGGTGGGAGTCGGTCGAGGTCTACGCAGACTGCAGCGAGGCGCGCAACCGCTACGGCTTCGGCGCCGCGTGGCCCGTGCGCGACGAGACCGTGTGGCGCTGGCGCGATCGATGTCCTTGAGCCGCAACGGTTCTCGCGCGCGGCGGGGTCAGCGGTCCCGCGCGATCACGAAGTCGACCACGGCCTCGAGCACGCCGCGGTGCGCCGAAGGCCGCATCCAGGTGAAGCCCTCCAGCGCCTCGGCGGCCTCGGCGGCCCGCGCCCGCGCCACCGACTGCGCGTAGGGGATCGCCCCGGTCTCGCGCACCACCCGGTCGAGCCAGGCCACCTCCTCGGCGGTCTTCACCTCGGCCTCGCGGGGCATCGCCGACTCCAGCGCCGCGAGGCCCTCGGCGGTGAGCTGCCCCTCGGCGCGGAGCCTCGGGAGCATCGCGCGAAGCCGCAGCGACGCGTCGTGCGAAGGCGCCGGCCGGGCCTTGGCGAGGATGCCCAACGCGCGCGCGCGGTCGTCCCCCGACAGCGCGCGCAGGGCGTGGATCACCATCAGCGTGTGCTTGCCCTCCCAGAGGTCGCCGCCGATCTCCTTGCCGTAGTCCGACTCCCGCGCGAGGAGGTTGAGCACGTCGTCCTGAATCTGAAACGCCGCGCCGAGCGCGCGCCCGAAGCCCTCCAGCGCAGCGACTTGCGACGCGGGGGCGTCGGCGGCGATGGCGCCCATGACCAGCGGCGCGACGAAGCTGTACCAGCCGGTCTTCTGGTCGACCATGCCGAGGTAGTCGTCGTCCGAGAGGTCCCAGCGGGCGCGGCGCACCCAGTCGAGCTCCAGGGCCTGGCCCTCGGCCGACTCCCTGGCCATGGTGGCCACCACCTCGAGAATCCGCAGCGCCCGGCCCATGTCGAGCACGCGCATGTTCTCGAGCAACGGCCCCAGCGCCATCGCGAGCATCGCGTCGCCCACGTTCACCGCGATGGGCACCCCGTGCGCGCGGTGCAGGGTGACGGCGTCGCGGCGCTTCTCCGAGCCGTCTTCGACGTCGTCGTGAATGAGAAACGCGTTGTGGTAGAGCTCGAGCACCGAGGCCGTGGGGAGCACCGCCTCGAGGCCGCCCCCGAGCGCCCTGCACGCCGCGATGCACAGCGCCGGGCGCAGGCCCTTCGCCGGCCGCAGGGGGTAGTCCATCATCAGGTCGTAGAGCACTGCGTCGACGCGGCCGCCCTTCGGAATGCGCCGCGCGATCTCGTCCAGCACGAGCGCGCGGCACTCGCCCAGGTACGCGTCCAGGTCGACGGGGGTGGACATCTCGAATCAGACTCTCTCTTCGCCTCGCGGACTCTTCCCACTCCGCGATGAAATGAGGATAGTCTCCCCGCATGGCGACGGGTGGGAAGAACGACGCGGACCTCGTCGGCGCGCTGCAGAGCGGGGCCCTCGACCTCGCGGCCGAGATGCTGAAGAAGATTCACGACACCCGCGACGCGGGGCTCCGCGCGGCGGCGCTCCACCGGCTGTCGCTCCCCGACCCGATCCTCCGCAGCGAGGTCATGGGGCTCTCGGGCGCGGCCTACGAGCTCGCGCAGCTCCAGGGTGAGATGCTCTCGCGGCTGCTGGGCCTGCAGCGGCGCCACGCCGAGACGGTGCAGCGCAAGGTCGAGTCGATGCTGGGGCTCGGCAGCCCCGACGCGCCCTCCGCGTCGCTCCGCGGCCACGGCGCGGGCCCCGACTTTCGCCTGGCCTTTCGGCTCAAGAACAGCCTCGGCCGCGACGGCCTCGTGAGCGGATCGCTCGAGGGCGACGCCCTCACCGACGCCGCGGGCGACCGCCACCTGACCCGGGCCTCCCTCGAGCTCCCCTCGGTGCTCCCGGCCTCGGGCCACCTCCCCGCGGGCGCGGTGACCCTGCTGCACCTCGCGCTGCACTGCCCCTCGGCGGCGCCCGGCGCGCGGCTCCAGGGGCGCTACACGGTGCGCGTGGGCGAGGCGCCGGTGCTGAGCCTGGTCGTCGATCTCCTGGTCGACTGAGCGCGCGCGATGCCCCCTGCCGACGACGAGGCCCCCCTCTTCGAGCTCCGCGCAGACGACGCGCTGCTGGCGCCCCTGCGTCAGGCGCAGCGGCTCCTGCTCGAGCACCCCGCCGCGGCGCAGCGGCTCTTCTCGGCCCTCGTCGCGGAGGGACGGCGCTACGCCGAGACCCCCGAGGGCGCGGCCCTCGCGCGGCGGCTGGAGGGCTCGGAGCTCATTCGTCGCGGGCGCGTGGTGTGGGAGGTCGGCACGCTCAACCTCCTCGAAGAGCGCTCCCCCTCGGCGCTCCCCACGCGGCTGCTCGACCTCTTCGCCCGCGCCACCGCGGTCGAGGCCCTGGAGCCCTTTCTCGCGCGCCTCTTCGGGTTGAGCGAAGACGATGCCCCTGCACCAGCACGAGACTGAGTTCCGCGAGCGCAACCTGCTGCTGCTCCTCGCGTTGGGGCTGCGCAGCCGCGGGCGCGCGCTCTCGGCCCTGCTCGACCGCTACGCGCCCCCCGACGGCGCTCGCGGGGCGGCCGCGCCCGGCGACGACGCGCTCATCGCGGCCACGCTGGGCCTCGCGGCCTTCTTCGCGCGCCTCGACGCGCACCTCGACCGCGCGGCGGCGACCGCGCCCGCCGTCCCAGAGCCCCCCGCGCCGCTGGCGCCCTCGCGGGGGATGCTGCGATGACGGGTCCCCGCGAGGCGCTCGAGGGCTCCGACTGGCTGCGGCGCTCGCCCTTTCTCCGCGGCGGCGCGCAGGGGCACAAGGAGTGGTGGCACTTCGCGGCCTACGCGCCGGGCCTCGACGTGCTGGTGAACTTCTCCCTCGTCGACGACTCCCGCCCCGGCGCCCCCGCGGGGCAGGAGTTCGCGCGGGTCACCGTGCTCGTGCGCGACGAGGCGTGGGACGGCGACGTCGAGCTCGTCCCCCTCGAGCGCGTCGAGGCGCCCGGCGGCGGGCTCTCGATGCGCTTCGGCGCGCACCGCGCGGCCTTCGTCGACGGCGCGTACCACCTCAAGGTCGCGCTCGCGCGACGTCCCATCTCCGTCGACCTCGTGCTGCGCCCCGAGGTGCTGCCCTCGGTGGCGCACAACATCCCCCTCGACGCGGGCCCGCCCATCCACTGGCTCGTCGTACCTCGCTGCCGCGCAGAGGGATCGGTCACCCTCCGGGGCGTGACCCACGCCCTCACCGACGCGCCGGCGTACCACGACCACAACTGGGGGCACTTCGCCTGGGGCCGTGACTTCGCGTGGGAGTGGGGCTTCGGCCTGCCGCCGGGGCGCGAGAACCCCTGGAGCATGGTCTTCGTGCGGCTCTCGAACCGCGCGCACACCCTCGCGCGGATGCAGGCGCTCTTTCTCTGGCGCGGCGCGTGGCAGCACCGGGTGATGCGGGGCGACGAGGTCACCATCACCCGCGAGGGCTTCCTCCGCCCCGCGCGGGTGCTGAAGGTGCCGAGGGCCATGGCGCTGGTGTCTCCGTCGCCCGCGACCGACGTGCCCGCGCGACTCATCGTCGAGGCCCGCGGGGGCGGCGACCGGGTGCGCTGCGTGTTCACCGCGCACGACCTCGCGCAGGTGGTGATCCCCAACGACCACGACCCTGGCAACACCCTGATCAACGAGGTCGGCGGCGCGGTGCGCGTCGAGGGCGAGGTGCGCGGCGAGCGGGTGGCCATGGAGGGCCGCGCCGTGTTTGAATTCCTGGGAGCGTGACGGGGATGGAGGGCGCGGCGGTGAGCTTCGGGTACTGGGTCCGCCGCGGGGTGCTGAGCCTCGCGCGGGAGCTCCCGTGGGCCTCGGAGCGCATGGGCGCGGCGCTGGGCGAGCGCGCGGTGCACCTCGTGGTCGACGGCGAGCTCGCCGCGGTGCGCTGGCGCGACGGCGCCGCGCGGGTGCGCGAGACCCCTGAGCTCCCCGCGACGGTCACCCTGCGCACCTCTCGCCGCGCCGTGGTGGCGCTGGCCGACGGCGACGACACCCTCCTCGACGCGGTGCTCGCGGGGCGGGTGGTGCTGCGCGGCGCGACGGGCGACCTCGCGGCCTTTCACGCCGCGCTCATGGCCTTTCTGCAGGGGGCGGTGCGCGCGCCGAGCTTCGCCCCCACGCTCGACGAGTTTCGCGCCTGGCAGCGCGCGCGCGACGCGGGCCCACCGCCCGAGGAGTCACCCGATCATGGCTGAGACGACCGCCCCCACGGGGCAACCCATCGCATGGATCTTCGGCGCCGGGATCACCGGCCTCACCGCGGCGCACGAGCTCGTCGAGCGCGGCTTCGAGGTCTACGTGGTCGAGCCCGCCGACGACCCCTGGGAGCCCGACCTGCCCGCGGTGGGCGGCGTGGCGCGCACGCAGTGGGCGACGATCCCGACGCCGAAGGCGGGCGGGAGCGAGGGGCTCACCGAGACCACGCCGATGCTCCGGCACCCGGTGATGGAGTTCGTCGACGTCGAGGGCCCGGAGTACCTCGGCGCGCACGACAAGTGGGAGATCGAGGCCTTCGGGAGAAAGCTCCGCGAGGTCTACGGCGAGAGCGCGCCGACGGTGTACGCGCAGGTGACGCACTCGAAGCGCTACCCGCCCGACGGGGACGACTCGCCGGTCACGCGGGTGGTCGACGAGATGGCCGCGCACGCGAAGGCCCACGGCTTCACCCTCAAGCGAGACGCCTCGCTCGACACGACGACCGACGCGCGAGACTTCATCAGCGTGACCCTCGTGATGCGCGGTCACGGGGTGGTGCCGGGGGAGCACGGCTTTCGATACTTCCCCGGCTTCTATCGCCACCTCTTTGACACCATGCGCCGCACCGCCGTGCTGAGCACCGGCGAGGACCGCTACGGACCCGTGGTGCGCAGCGCCTTCGACAACCTCGTGGGCACCGAGGCCACCTGGCTGCACCTCCCCGTCGCCCCTGACAGCCCGAGGGACGCGCCGAAGGACGCGCAGGCGGTCGCGCCCGCGGATCCCCCCGGCGACGACGCCGACGCCGGCGCGCCCAGCGGACGTCTCATTCGCTTTCCGCGCAGGCCGCCGCGCACGCCGCAGGCGCTGATGTCGGCGCTGCGGAGCTTCGTGCACGAGCTGGGCTACGAGACCGGCGACCTCGCGCACCTCTCGCTCAAGCTCTTTCAGTACATGACCTCGAGCAAGGAGCGCCGCGCCGCGGAGCACGAGGACATGACCTGGTGGGAGTTTCTCCAGGGCGAGAAGTTCTCCGAGCGGTGCCGCGCGCACATGGAGCGGGGCCCCGAGGTGCTCGGCGCGATGACCGCCACCGAGAGCGACGTGCGCACCCAGGGGAACATGGTCACCCAGCTCCTCATCGATCAGCTCATCGGTCGGGACGTCACCGACGCGACGCTCAACGGGCCCACCTCCCTCGCGTGGTTCGATTTGTGGCGGGAGTACCTGGTCTTTCGCGGGGTGAAGTTCTTTCGAGGCACCCTGGTCGACTTCGACCTGCCCTCCCCCGACAACCCCGACCACCTGCAGGACGTGCTGCTCCCCCGGGTGGCGATCACCCACCGCGTGCTCGACGCGCGGAGCTTCACCACCGCCGTGCGCCCGCACTACTTCGTCCTGGCCACGCCGATCACGGCGATGCTCGGGCGCCAGGAGTTCGTGCGCGAGAACCCCGAGCGCGTCGAGCCCCGCGACGCGCTCGGGGTGGTGGGCGCCAACCTCGCGGCGCGCTTTCTCGCGCGGCACGCCGAGCTCCGCGCGCGCCTCGAGACCTTCGCGAGGCCCGCGGCGGGGGAGGTCGGCGACTTCATCGCGCTGCGCCGCTGGGACGAGGCCATCGAGGCCGAGCACCAGCGCGCGCCCAACCCCGCCCGCGGCGCGGGGCCGCTCCGTCACCTCTGCGGGGTGCAGTTCTTCTTCCCCGCCAACCTGCAGTTCGGGCAGGAGCACACGCTCTACATGGAGTCGGGCTGGAGGCTCTCGTCGATCTCGCAGGTGCACTTCTGGCACCGGCGCCCCACCGGCGGCGACGGCTACCGGGGCATCGTGTCGGTCGACGTCGGCGCGATGTTCCGCCCGCTGGGCCGCGCCATCGAGGGGCGCGACAGCACCGACGAGTCCGCCACCTTCGCGTGGAGCCTCCCGCGGGCGGTCATCGCCGAGGAGGTGTTCCGTGACGTCGCCGACAGCATCGCGGTGAACACCCTCGCGCGCCGTCGCCAGGCCGACCACGACGCCGGGAGCGGAGACGACCTGCGCGACGCGTTCTCGCCCGTGCAGCAGTCGTTCCCGAACTTCTCGGTGCCCGTGAGCCGCCGCGCGCCGACGAAGCGCAAGGGCCGCGTCAACAGCCCGCACGAGGTGGTCCCGAGGCTCGAGACGCCGCTGGAGCCGCTGTGCTTTCATTTCGACCAGAACGTGATCTTCAAGCCCGACGGGGGCGTGGCGCAGAACCTCGCGCCCTACCTCATCAACCGCCCCGGCGAGTGGGCGATGCGCCCCGGCAAGCTGCCGCCGGCCGAGGCGTCGCAGCGGGGCTACGAGCTGCAGAACGCGGCCTGGGCGCTCGCGGGGACCTACATGAAGACCCGCACGCGGCTCACCACCATGGAGGCCGCCAACGAGTCGGCGCGGCACGCGGTGAACGCGATCCTTCACGACCAGAGGGCCCTCGGCGACCGCTGCATGATCTGGGACCCCGAGGACTTTGAGCTCCCCGAGCTCTCCGACCTCAAGGCCCTCGACGCCCGCCTCTTTCGAGACGGCTACCCCCACCTGGTCGAGATCCTCGGCCTCGACGAGATCCCCTGGTCGCTGCTCCCCGGCCTCGCGATCTCGCGCAAGGAGACCTCACGATGAGCCGGCTTGACGTGAACGAGTCCTTCATCGCGGCGGGGCGCATCCTCGGCTGCGTCGCCACCCACGACGACCCAGACACCCTGGCCATGGGCAGCTTTCGCAACGCGATCCGCAACGAGCCCACGGTCTTTCGCGCGCCGACCACCGCCACGGCGTACCTCCAGGCGCCCACGGGGTGGCGCCAGCGCGTGCGGCTCACGGTGCTGCTCCGCGTCGACCACCCCCTGTCGGGGCTCGTGCCCCTCACCGAGGTCGAGGTCGAGCAGGAGATGCAGCTCCCGACCGCGTTTCGACCCGCGCGGCTCTCCGTGGGCGAGGAGTTCGAGGACCTGCGCGGGCACCTCGGCGTGCTCGCGCGCAGCGGGATGCCGCTGGTGCTCGAGAAGTGCATCGCCGACCGGCTCAACCTCGACGAGCTGTCGCCGCGGGTCGTGGGCCCCAACGGCGTTCAGGTCGTGCAGCGACAGACCCTCCGCGTGTGGAACACCCTCGCGGTCTGGATGCGCGAGTACACCCGCTCCCCCCGCGGCGCGCCCAGCCTGCTCCGCTCCGACGCGAGCGGGCACGGCGAGGACGGCTTCGCCGAGGCGGCGCCGATCTTGTATTGAACGCCCCTGCGCTCAGCGCGCGAGGAAGGCCGCGCGGAGCACGTCCTCGGCGGGCTGGTGCTCGAAGGCGAAGCCCCGCGCGCCCTCCTCCTCGGCGCCGCCGGAGCTGAACCACTTCCACGCGAAGAGCCCCTGCACGCACGGCACGCGGCGCACCGCCCGGAGCGTCGCCGCGTAGCCCAGGGACTGCAGGTCCATCTCCGGCGCGTTCGACTGCGCGACCCAGGCCCAGGGCTCGAGGAGCGCGCGGGCGTCGCGGCGAAAGCCCAGCTCCGTGAGCCACACCGGCCGCCCCACCCGCGCGGACACCGCGGCGTAGCGCCGGAGCGAGGCCAGCGCGGCGGCCTCGAGGCGCGCGGGGTCGACGCGCCCCGGCGCGGTCGCGAGGGGGGCGTAGTGGTCCACGCCGATGACATCCACCGCGTCCCAGAACGGCACCCGCTCCACGTCGGACCACCCCGCGGCGTAGGTCACGGTCCCCCGAAAGCGCCCGCGCACCGCGGCGATCATCGCGCGCCAGCGGTCGGGCGCGCGGCGCGCGAGGCGGTCCATCTCGACGCCGACGGTGAGCGCCTCGACGCGCTCCTGCGCGGCGAGCTCGGCGTAGTGCAGGGTGAGCGCGCCCCAGGCGTCGACCAGCGCCGCGGCGTCTTCGTCGCGCGGCGGGTCGACGGCGCCGGGCCACGACCCGTGCACCCACAGGTGCGGCTTGAGCAGCACCCGCAGGCCCCGCGCGTGCGCGCCGCGGATCGTCGCGCGCAGCGCCTCGTCGCGCTCGGCGCCGGGGCGGTCGTACGACGTGCGCAGCGCGGTGGACGTCGGCCCCGAGAGGTACCCGAAGGGCATCACGCTCACCCACGTCGCGCCCATCGCGCGCACCCGCGCGAGCTCCGCGCGGTCGCTCTCGGTGCCGTAGCCCCGCGCGCCGCGGTGCGACCAGTCGTGCGCGTACGAGACCCCCCGCGCGAAGCCCGCGGAGAGGGCGGGCCCCGCGGCGTCTGCCTGCGCCTGCGCGGGGCGCGCGCACCGCGGGCAGGTCGCGAGCAGCGCGGCGGCGACGAGGGCCCGCGCGGTCACCCTCGCGCCTCGGCGGCGTCGTCGTCGAGGGCGGCCTGCGCCGCGGCCACGCGCTCGGGGAGCACCCGCACGCCGCGCTCGCGCAGCGCCTCGGCGTGGGCGTCGCACTGCGCGCGGCGGGGCGTGCGCTCGGCGAGGAGCTCGCGCAGCTCGCTCAGGGTCACGGCTTCGCCCATGAAGCCCTGGAGGAAATTCCCCACCGCCTCGGCGAGGCCGCCCTCCTGCCACCCGTCTCCCTCCAGCAGATCGACCCACAGGCGCCGCTCGGCGGTGCGCTTCAGCGACCAGGCGTCGTCGTCGGGCTCGAGGCTCCAGCGCCAGGTGCGCTCCTCGGAGAGCTCGAGGAGCCCCGCGGCCTCGAAGGTCGCGAGGGTCTCCGCGAGGCGGGTGTCGACGCCCTGGCGGTACGAGGTCGCGAGCGCGGCGCGCGAGGGCAGCGGCGCGCGCTGCACGCCGAAGCCGTCGAAGCGCACCAGGCGGTCGCCGCGGGTGAAGCCGTCGCCCGAGAGGGAGCGCCCCCCGAGCTCGCCCGAGGTGCTGACCTTCGCGCCGGTCCTGAGGGCGGCGAGCAGGCTCATGGCGCTGCCCAGCGCGCCCGCGCCGCCCACGAGCAGCAGCAGCAGGGCCAGCGCGCCCATCGCCACGAGCACCCAGAGCCTCCGCTCGCCGTCGATCCACGGACCGACGGCGACGAAGAGTCCCAGGCAGATGAGCGCGCACGCGCCCCCGGCGAAGAGCAGCGACTCGGGCCACTCCGGGGGCCGCGCCGCGATGAGCTCGGCGCGGGGGTGGACCCCGTAGCCGCACGCCGGGCACGCGGCGTCTGCGGGGGTGCGCTCGCCGCAGCAGAGGCACCGCGCGAGGAGCTCCGCGGGGGGCGGGCGCAGGGGGCGCAGCGCGCGCGCGGCCGCGAGGAGCGCGCCGAGGCTCAGGCTCCCGAACATCAGCCCGATGAAGCCCTTGAGCAGCGAGGCCAGGCCGGGGTGCATGCGCATGGACGCGCGCAGCACGCCCAGCCCCAGGGCCGTGAAGAACACCGCGCCGAGCACGTACACCAGCGCGTTCCAGCGGCGCGACGAGAGGGTGCTCATGGGCGGCTCCCTCAGCGCCCGCGAAAGTCAGGGGCGCGCCGCGCGGCGGCGGCGGCGAGGCCCTCGGCGAGGTCCTCGCTCGCGTAGCTCTCGGCCTGGCGAAAGGCCTCTTGCTCCAGGGCGCGGCGCAGCGCGGCGGGGTCGAGGGCGAGGGCCTCCTTCACCGAGCGCAGCGCGAGGGGCGCGTTGCGCGCGATGCTCGACGCGAGGGCCAGGGCGCGCTCGAGGGTCTGCTCGGCGGGGGCGCACTCGAGGCCCATGCCCATGGCCACGGCCTCGCGGCCGCTGAAGCGCCGGCCCGTGAGCAGGAGCTCCGCGGCGCGCTGCGCGCCGACGCGGCGCGGGAGGAGGTAGGTCGCGCCCATGCCCGGGTGCAGCCCGAGCTGGGTGAAGTTCAGCGCGAGCTTCGCGTCCTCGTCGAAGACGCAGAGGTCGCAGGCGAGGGCCACGCAGAGCCCCGCGCCGATGGCCGCGCCGCGCACGGCGGCGACGGTGGGCACCGCGAGCTCGGTCACGCTGAGGTAGCGGGCGTAGAAGGCGAGCATGAAGTCGCGGGCCTCGATGAAGCGCGCGCCCTGCAGGCGCTTGAGCATCTCGAGGTCGCCGCCGCCGGAGAACGCCGCGCCCGCGCCGGTGAGCACCACCGCGCGCACGTCGGGGTCGGACTTGAGCGCGGTCACGGCGTCGCGCAGGGCGTCGCCGAGGGAGGGGGTCATCGCGTTGCGCCGCGCGGGGTCGTCGAGGGTGACGACGGCCACCGCGCCGCGGCGCTCGACGCGCACGCCGGGAGACGTAGAGGGGTCGTGGGACATGGCGGGGCGGAGTCTACTGCGACCCGCGGACCGGCGCGCGCTCAGCCCTCGCGGCCGACGTGGGCCAGCAGCAGCCGCGCGAGCCAGGCGCGAAAGCGCGCGGCGCCCTGGGCCCCGCTCACCCCCGCGCCGCGGAGCATGTGCGGCCCGAGCACCGACTGCGTCAGCAGCGCCGACGCCGCGAGGATCACCACGAACTGCGAGTCTTCGAGGGTCGCCCCCGAGGGCGAGCGCGCCTCGCGCATCGCGTGGAGCGCCTCGGCCTGCTCGCGCAGCCGCAGGTCGTCGCGGTGACCCGCGGGCGCCGCGAGGGCGAGCCACATGAGCGCGCGGCCCTGACCCCGGGCGTGGAGGGCCTGGGAGACCCCGTCGAGGAGGGCGGCCACCTGGTCCTCTCCCTCGGGCGCGCGGCGCAGCGCGGCGAGGACGTCGTCGTGGAGGCTGTCGAGGGCGCGGGTCGCCACGGCCTCGACGAGGGCCTCGCGGCTGCCGAAATGGTGCAGCACCGTCGGGTGCGAGACCCCCACGTCCCGCGCGACGTCCTGCAGGCGAATGCCGTCGGGCCCCGAGGCCACGAGCTGCCGCTCCGCCGCGTCGAGGATCGCCTCCCGCGCCTCCTGCGCCGTGCGCCGTCGTCGGGGAGGGGGCGGCGGGGTCGTGCGAGGGCGCGTCATCTCCGAACCCCACGGCTGTACCAGCGATCGATCGCCGCGTCTCGCGCCCGCCGCTATTGACAACTTTGTCAGCACTTACTATGTACAGCGCTGTCAGTAACCCGCTCTCCCCTGGAGGTGTCTATGAACGCTGTCACCGCCCCGATGCTCCCGGTCTTCGACGTCCCCCGCGCGGCGCGCGCGATCACGGCGCTGGTGCGTGACCCTGACGACCTGCCGCAGGTGTTCACGATCCTCGAGTCACTCTCGGGCACGGCGCCGCACCGGCTCTTTCATCGCTTCGGCCGCGACGCGACGGGGGCGCGCATCCTCCGCGAGCGCCCCGACATCGTCGCGCGGCTCGACGACCGCGAGGCGCTCCGCGCGCTCCCCGAGGGCAGCCTGGGCCGCGCCTACCTCGACTTCGTGGAGCGCGAGCACATCGGCCCCAAGGGCATTCGCGACGCGAGCGACGCGGGGGTCACGGGGCGGATGCGGTCCTCTCGCTTCGAGTACCTCCACGCGCGGATGCGCGACACGCACGACCTCTGGCACGCCGCCACGGGGTACCAGAGCGACGTGGTGGGCGAGGCCGCGCTCCTCGCGTTCTACCTCGCGCAGAACTTCAACGCGGGCATCGCGCTCATCGTGGGCGCGGCGCTGTGGAAGGGCCGCGAGAGCGGCGTGGGCGCGGTGATCGCCGAGGGCTTTCGGCGCGGCCGCGCGGCGGCGTGGCTCCCGGCGCAGGACTGGGAGGCCCTCCTCGCGCTCCCCCTCGACGAGGTGCGGCGCAGGCTCTCGCTGGGCGATCCCCCGGTGTACACCCCCGTGCGCGCCGCGGAGGTGCGCGGGGGCCAGGGCGGCTGGTCGCGGGCGAACTGACGCGGGGCGCCCCTTCGCGATTGTCGCGGCCGGGATTTGTTGCTCTCCTCGCGGTCGATGTCGACATCGCTCCGGGCGCGTTGGAACTCCCTCTCCCCAGCATGGCGTTCGGTGCTCCTCGACGCCGCGAACCTCGACACGAAGTCTCCTGGCCCGAAGGCGCTGCGAGAGATCTTCGAGAGCGCGTCGATCTTTCTCCGCCTCCCGAGCGGCAAGGCCCCGCCGCGGAGCTTCTCCCTCGCGCCCCTCGCGCTCTTTCCCGCCCTCGAGGAGCTGCAGCTCTCCGAGGGCTTCTCCCTCGCGAGCCTGCCCACGCTGCCCGCGCTCCGTCGGCTGCAGACCGACGACCTGGCGCTGCCCGACGACCTGGGCGCGCGGCTCCCGGGGCTGTCGCGGCTCACCTTCACGCCCCTCGCCGCGCACGCCGAGGCCCTCGCGGGGCTCCGCGTGCCCGAGGTCGAGGTGCTCGACGGCCCCGAGGTCGACCTCTCGGTGCTCGCGCGGCTCCCCGCCCTGCGCCGCCTGGTGATGTCCGACGGACCCGTGAAGCAGGTGCGCCACCTCGCGGCGCTCACCCGCCTCGAGGCCCTCGACCTTCGCTACACGAAGGTGCGAAGCCTCGCGCCCCTCGCCCCGCTCACCCGCCTGCGCGAGCTCGACCTCTCCTGCACCCGCGCCGAGGACCTCTCCCCCCTCGCCGCCCTCACCCGCCTCCGCACGCTGTCCTTCTTCGGCTGCCCGAAGGTGCGCGACCTCTCGGCCCTGCGCGGCCTGACCGCGCTGCGCCGGCTCGACCTCACAGACACCGCGGCGCGCGACCTCTCGCCCCTCGCCGCGCTCACGGCGCTGACCTCGCTGCGCCTCGACGACAGCGAGGTCGCCGACCTGTCGCCCCTCGCCGCGCTCCCCGCCCTCACCGAGCTCGGCGCGCCGAGCACGCGGGTGCGCGACCTCACGCCCCTCGCCTCGGTCACGTCCCTCGCCGTGCTGGACCTTCGGAGCACCGCGCCCCGCGACCTCACGCCGCTCTACGCGCTCCCGCGGCTGCGCGAGGTCGACCTCGACGAGGCTGACCTCGACTGGCGCGCGCGCGACGCCCTCGAGGCCGCGCTGCGGCGCCGCCCCCGACGACGCGTCACGGTGCGGGGCCCGCGGCGCCCCCTCGCGGAGTTCTCGGGCGCGCTCGACGCGGCGGGCTACGCCGAGCTGTCGCGGCGCTTCGCCGCGGGGGAGCTCCTGCGCGAGAGCGGCGCGGTGTACGTCTCCGAGCGCTGCGTCGCGAGGCCCGGAGACTGGGGCTACGCCATCACCCGCATGGCCTTCGACGAGGCCACCCCCGCGCTCACGCTCTGGCTGGATTTCTACGGCGAGGAGAGCGAGCTCACGCTGGTGGCGCCCCGCGGCGTGCGCGTGGGCCCCGAGGAGTTTCGCGTGAAGGCGGCGAAGCGCGTGGTGTTCCGCGGCGAGGCGCAGCCCGCCAGGGCGCGCACCGTGTTTCGCCTCGCGTGAAGCCACCGCCCCGCGCGGGGCGACGACCTCAGGGCGCGACGGTGATCACCGGCCCCGCGAGGGTGTCGGGGACCATCAGGGAGGTCATCGTCGAACCGTTGGAGCCGTAGATCAACAGGCCGTTCGGGGCGACCTCGGTGGTGCCTCCGCCCCACGCTCGGCCCCCGGTGTCGGCGTCTGCGGCGCCCGCGAGGATCACCCCGAGGGGCTCCCTCCAGGGCAGCGTCACGTCGGTGTAGCGGGTGAAGCCGCCGAGGACCAGGCGCGCCCGCTGGGGCGCGGCGAACAGCGCGAAGTCGTCCGCGAAGTCACGGTTGACCTCGCCCAGCGTCGCGAACGACACGGGCGGGTCCCCAGGCAGATCAAAGCGGCCATAGGTCACGAGGGCGTTGTTCACCCAGCTGAAGATCACGACCTCCCGGGTCCCGGGCGAGAGCACCGCGAGCTCGCTCCGGCCGTCGTTGTCCAGGTCTCCGACGAAGGCGAGCCGGCGACCGAAGCCCGTGCTGCTCCCAGAGCCGACGGCGATCTGCACGTTGTTGGTCTGCGACGAGAGCGAGAGAAAGGTGCCGCTGCCGGTGGTGAAGGCCGTGTCGGGCTGGCCGTCGCCGTCGGCGTCGGCGTCGCTCACGAAGGACTCGATCGCCGCTCTCGAGGCATAGTCCGGGCCCTCGACGAGACTCCCCGTCTCATCGACGCCGAAGGTGCGCACCGAGGTCCCGCCGACGGCGCTCAGGCCAAAGTTCGACCGGCCGTCGGCGCCGCGATCCCCGAGGGAGAAGACCCGCGCGCCGAGGGTGAGGTCCATGTCGGAGCCCGACTCGCTCGGCGCGACGCGGAGCCCGGGGCCGCCGAGGCCCATCGGTCCGCCGCGGTGCAGGTAGACCTCGCGCCGACCCGAGACCTCCCACGCGATGACCGCGTCGCCGTAGGAGTCGCCGTCGACGTCCCCCACCGCCCCGAGCGCCACGGGGCTCGCCGACATCATGGGCCCGGGGATCGTCGCCCCGCTGGTGACCGCGCCGGCGCCGGTGAAGTGAAACACCCGCACCGCCGAGGCGGTGGTCATCAGCAGCTCCGCGCGGCCGTCTCCGTTGAAGTCGGGCCAGTGCCCCCAGCGCACCTCGCGGGAGCCTCCGAAGTTTCGGCCCATCGAGACGATATGTCGCCAGGGGGTCACCCACGCGGCGCCGGGGCCCTCCAGGCGAACGCAGAGGTAGTTGTTCCCGGTGCGCACCTCGACCGCGTTCGAGCTCATCTCGGTCACGGTCTGCGCGCCCGCGCAGGCGTTGCCGAGCGCGGTTCGCACGAACACCCGCTCCCCGCCCCTGCGCACACGCACGATCACGGTGGCCGAGAGGTAGCGCTCGTTCGGGAGCGGCGAGAGCCACGACAGCGACGACGGCGGCGCAGACGCGTCCGCCGCGTCTGTCACCGCGGGTACGTCCACCGCGTCTGTCACCGCGGGTACGTCCACCGCGTCTGTCACCGCGGGCGCGTCCACCGCGTCGACGCGGTCGGGGAGGTCGACGAGCCCCGACGCGTCGGGGAGGTCGGTCAGGGACCCGAGGTCGCCGGTCACGTCACCGCGGTCGTCGACCTGCGCGACGTCGAGCGTCGCGTCGGGCGCATCGAGCGCGTCCTGCGGGCTCGACGCGTCGAGCGCGGGCGCGCACGCGCGGGGGCTCGCGGCGCTCGCGGTGTATCGTAACCCGCTGGGGCACAAGGACTTCGACGCAGCCTCGGCGCAGTATCCCATCACGCACCGGCCGCCGGGCACGCTGTCGCAGGCGAGGTCGCCGCCCGCGCGGTCGCAGCGAAAGGGCTCTGGGGCGGGGAGGCAACCCAGGAGCGCGAGCGCGCCGAGGACCCACCCGCGGGCGAAGGAGCGAAAGGGCGTGCGGGGAGGGTACGGCGCTCTCATGGCGTGCACGTCGACGCATGAGGGTAGACCAGATCCCCGCGCGGGGAGCGACCCCGAGGCGCCTTGTCGCGCTCAGCCCAGCTTCGCGACCAGGGCCTTGTACGCGACCCCCACGAAGGGGATCGACGCCATCGTCGAGCCGAGGAGGTCCCAGTAGTCGCGGTGACGCGCCACGCGGCCGTCGCGGAGCGAGGCGTGGGTCACGCCCTCGACGCGCATCGCGGGGGCCGGGCCCTTCATGCGCAGGTGCATCGTCCAGGTCGCGAAGAGGTTGTCTCCCGCGAGCGTCACCTCGTGCACGTCGAAGCGAATCTCCTTCGAGCGCGCGATGAGCCGCTTGTTCATCTCGAGAAACGCGTCGCGGCCGCGCACCGTCTGGATGGGGTCGATGAAGACCACGTCGTCTGTGTAGTACGGCGCGACGCGGTCGATGGCCGCGGCGTCCAGGGGCGTCGCGGTGAAGAGCGCGCGAAAGGTCTCGGCGTCGAGGGGCTCGGGGTCTCGCATGGCGACGAGTAGGATGCGCCCCGCGGGCCTCGGGCGCACCCGGGGCTCACCAGGTCCCGACGGTGGCCGCGGGTGAGGTCACGGCGATGCCCGCGCCCAGGAGGCGACAGAGCCGCTACAACGTCACCGTCGTCTCTCGCGAAGGAGGAGCGCAGCGCTCATGGACATCCCCGGATACAGCGGCAACCTCACCTGGCTCGGCGCGCGCACGATCTTTCTCACGCGCCACGGCTCGCACGCCTACGGCACCAGCACCCCGACGAGCGACCTGGACCTCAAGGGCGTGGCGATCCCGCCCGCGCGGTACGTGCTGGGCTTCGCGTCGCGCTTCGAGCAGGCCGAGGTGAAGGAGCCCGACGCGGTGATCTACGAGCTGCGAAAGTTCTTCACCCTCGCCGCCGACTGCAACCCGAGCGTGATCGAGGTGCTCTTCACCGACCCCGACGACCACCTCGGCGTGACCGCCCTCGGCGCGCGGCTCGTCGACGCGCGGCGGAGCTTCTTGTCTCGCAAGGCGCGGCACACCTTCTCGGGCTACGCGATGGCGCAGCTCCGTCGGCTGCAGCAGCACCACCGCTGGATCAAGGACCCTCCCTCGCTCCCCCCCACCCGCGCCGAGCTCGGCCTCCCCGACGAAGACCCCGCGACCCGCGACGCGGTGAACACGGCGCTGAGCGAGCTCGAGAAGGAGATCCGCGGCTGGGAGGTTGACTTCGGCTCCCTCGACCGCGAGTCGCAAGACGCGCTGCGCGAGCGCATCGCCGCCGCCCTCGCCGCGCGCATCGGCGCAGAGCGCGCGCCCTGGCCCGCGGCGGCGCGCGTGCTGGGCCTGGGCCCGGAGCTCACCGAGCGCCTGGCGCTGGAGCGCGAGCACCGCGCGAGGGTGCGCGCGTGGGAGCAGTTTCAGCAGTGGCACCGCGCCCGCAACCCGAAGCGCGCCGAGCTCGAGTCGCGCTTCGGCTACGACGTGAAGTTCGGGATGCACGTGGTCCGTCTGCTGCGCATGGCGCGGGAGGTGCTGGTCGAGGGGGAGGTGCGCGTGCGCCGCCCCGACGCCGAGGAGCTGCGCTCGATCCGCGCGGGCGCGTGGGCCTTCGAGCGCCTCGTGAGCTGGGCGACCGAGGCCGACGCGGAGCTCGACGCGCTCGCGAAGACCTCACCGCTGCCGCACGGCCCCGACCGCGCCGCCCTCGACGCGCTCTGCGTCTCGCTCCTCGAAGAGGCGCTGCGCCAGGGCGACGGCCCGCTGACGTAGCGCGCGACCGACGCACCCACATCCCGCGCTGCCGCGCACCCCTTCTCCCGAGGCGCTGCGTTCGACACACAAGCCAGGAATCCGCTTGAAAACAAGCGTGATGCGCCTCTGATCGGTCCGCGCCGTCCCTTCGACCCAGCGCGGGGCCCCTCCACTTCGCCCTCCTCCATGGGCTTCGCCGATGGAGGAGGGGTTGCGTCCTTCGGGAAGATGCTCCGCGTCGAACTGCCCTTGGGATGCGTCACATGGCCTGAGACCGCGCGGATGTGTCTGCCATCCCTTGTGTCTCAGCCCTCCTCCATCGGCGAAGCCCATGGAGGAGGGGCGGGAGTGGAGGGGCCCCGCGCTGGGTCGAAGGGACGGCGCGGACCGACCAGAGGCGCATCACGCTTGTTTTCAGGCGGATTCCTGACTTGTGTGTCGAACGCAGCCCGAGGCGGGAGAAGGGGTGCGCGGCAGCGCGGGATATGGGCCGTCCGTCGCGCGGAACCCTTCAAATCCCCTGCAGAAATGGACTAATACCCCCGGCCGCCCTGCTGCCACCCCTGCCCCGGCATCATCCCCCCGTGCATCGCAGGGAGGATCGCGATCTTCATCGGGTTCTGCGGGTCGAACCTCACGCCCACCTGCGTGCCCACCTGGTACTGCGCCATCTCGAACATCGGAACGATCTTGACGATCTGGGTCTGGTAGGGCGCCCCGCCGTGCGGCGTCACCTGCACGAGGAACTGCACCTGGGGGTTGTTGTTCACGTAGGTCCCGGTCTGCTGAGCGGCGATGATGACGCCCTGCGCGGGCGCGCCGAACTGCATCAACCTCGCCTCCTCGGCGGCGCTCGCGTGCAGGCCCTTGAGCAGCCTGAACACGAAGTACAGCGTCGGGACGACGGTCGCCACGACGACCAGCGTGATGACGAGTCCGATCAGGGAGCCTTCTTCCACGGGAGCCTCGCGTTCATGGGTACAGAGGGTGACGCGTTCCATGCTCTCACGATCCGCTCCCGCGCCGCGAGGTCGCCCGTTGCGCGCGAGAGAGAGGCGGGCGACGCTCCGCGGCGATGAGCACCGCCCGCGTCCGCGCCGCCGCGCCCGAGGACTACGACGCCTTCGCCGCCCTCGTGCCGCAGCTCGGGAGCGGCGACCCCCCTCCCCCGCGGACGCGCTGGGACGCCGAGGTCTGCGCGCAGACGCTCCTCGCCGAGCGCGACGGGGTGATCGAGGGGTACGTCTTCGGGCAGAGCCTGCGGGGGGTGGGCTACGTGCGACACCTGGTCACCGAAGAATCGGCGCGGGGGCGGGGCGTGGGCCGCGCGCTGATGGAGTCCATCGCCGAGCGGTTTCGCGAGGCGGGGTGCGCGCGGTGGTGCCTGAACGTGAAGCCCGACAACGCGCCCGCGCTCGGGCTCTACACGAGCCTCGGGCTGCGCGAGGCGCACCGCGGGGTCTCGCTCCGCGTCGCGTGGACCGAGCTCGCCAGGCTCCCTCCTCCCCCCGCGGGGCTGGTCGCGCGCCCCGCCCTCGAAGCCGACGACCTCGCCCTCGAGTCCGCCTGGGACCTCACCCCCGGACAGCTCGCGTACTCCCGCGCGCACCGCTGGGTGGTGCTCTGCCTCGACGACGCCGCGGGGGTGGCCTGCTTCAACCCGAGCTTCCCCGGCGCGTTCCCCTTTCGCGCGCGGGACCTCGGGTGCGCCTCGGCGCTGCTCCGCGCGATGCGCGCCCACGCCCTGCCGGACTTCTATTTCGTGCGGGTGAACGTCGAGGCCGACGAGGCGCTGCGCGCCGCCCTCGAGGCCCTCGGCGCCGAGGTCATGCTCGAGGTGATGCACCTGCGCGGCGCGATCCCCGAGCGCGGGGTCACAGGTACGACGAGTTGAACCACCACTCGGTGCTGATCCCGAGAAAGTGCTCGACCTGGTTGAACGAGAAGGGGTCGTCGGGCGCGTAGAGCCGCCGCGCGCCCTCGTCGCGCACCGTCGCGAGGTAGATCAGCTGCAGGTGCGGGCGCGTGTAGCTCCCGCGCCCCGCGGGCGACACGAAGGGCATGACCCCGAAGCGCCACGCGGTGCCGCGCAGCGCGCCGCTGCCGGTAACCGGGTCGAGGGCGTTGTACGAGAGCTGCTGAAACGACGCCTCGGCGGCGACGCCCGCGCGCTGGCCGATCCACACGATGGGGCGGGCCACCACCGCGCCCTCCATCAGCGCGTCGCGGGAGAACACGCCGGGGTCGGCGTCGCGAAACCATCGAAAGTACGCGCCGAGCATGAGCCCGAAGGGGCCGCTCTCGAAGTTGCCCGCGAGGGCGACGTTGAGCGACTGCGCGCGCTCCGAGGTGCGCGCGGTGTTCAGGGTCACGGGCACGCGCAGGTCGCCGTAGGCGCCGAGGCCCTGCGACCAGCGCACGAAGAGGTTGAGAAAGTTCGCGCGGCGGTAGATCCCCACCTGCGCGCCGAGCACCGCGCCGCTGTCGCCCGGGAGCTCGATGCGCGCCCCGGCGTCGTTGATCTGGCGCACGCCCGCGGCCATCTGGTGCAGCTCGCCGTAGAGCGACACCTTCACCCCCTCGGGGGCGGTGCGCGAGTTCGAGAACCACGTGGCCTTGAGGCTCTCGATGATGCGCGGCCGGTCGAGGAGAAACGCCGTCGTGGCGTTGAAGCCCGAGCGCGGCGCGACCTGGATCGTCTGGAGCTGGTAGGGGTCGTCGAGGCGGTTCATCCCCACGGCGAGGGCGAAGGCCCAGCGGGTGCCGGGCTCCCAGCGCGCGCCGCCGCCGACCATGTTGAGGTTGTCGAGGGGCCACCAGTTGAGGAGGTAGGCGTCGTCGCCGCGGTACATCCTCGAGCCCGCCCAGAGCGAGAGGGTCGGGTGCAGCGCGCCCGTCTCTTCGAGGTAGAGGTTGCGCACGGCGATGGTGCCGTTGAAGTCTCCCGTGAAGTGAAAGAGCTGCTCGTTGAGCGCGAGGGTGATCACCGTGCGCCACCGCGCGCCCTGCCAGCGGGTGTCGTAGTTGAACTGCAGCTCGGCGTAGCTCGGGAGGTCTCCGCGCGGACCAAAGGCCACGAGGTTCGCCCCGCGCCCCGAGCGCCCGCGCAGGTCGCTCGCGACGGTCACGCGGCCGTACGACCCGAACGACAGCCCCGAGTGGGGTGTCTCGGACGCGGGGCCGAGCACCCCCTGCGAGGGCACCGGCGCCGAGGGCGGGAGCTCAGACTGCGAGGGCGCACGCGGCGCCGCGGGCTGCGCCGAGGCCGTGAGCCCCGCCGTGACCGATCCCATGAACGCGATGAACGCGCTGCGGCGCAAGGACATCAGCGGCGTCCCTGGAGCGAGTAGTTGGTGACCATGGCGCCGCTCACGCGGTAGGTGTTGCCGGTCTCGGCCATGGCGGTGCCGTCGGTGAAGCTCCAGACCTTGAGTCGCGCGTCGAGGTTGCGCAGCCCCACCTGGTCGATCATCCCCGCGGGCACCTGGAGGAACCCGTTGAGCACCGCCGGGCAGTAGATGCGCGGCGACGTCGCCGTGGGCGTCTCGGGCTCGATGGTCACGAGGGCGCTGGTCGCGCCGGCGCTGGTCCACCGCACCTCGAGGGGGCCGTTCGCGGGCCAGCTCCCGATGCCCAGCTCGTTGGGCGCGGTGATGCGCACCGCGGCGGGGAAGCGCACCGTGGCCGTGAGGTCGGTGAGCTGGTCGCCGTCGATCTCCATCATCGACGCGATCGCCGCGGCGCGGTCGTTGGCGATGCTCCCGCAGCCGAGCAGCGGGGCGTCGAAGGTCACCCGCGCGCCGGGAGAAGGGCACAGCGAGAAGTTCGTGTTCAGCGCGCCGCTCGAGACGTTCAGCGCGCCCGCGCAGAGCCAGCGCTGGGCCTGGAGGTCGACGTCAGGGTCGGCGACGTAGAGCCTGCACCCGGTGGCGCCGTCGATGGTGGCGGCGGTGACCGTGGCCGTGGACGTGGTGTTGAACAGCAGCGCGGTGAGCCCGCACTGGGTGTCTCGGCGCATGGCGCCCGCGCGCTCCTCGTGGCGCAGCACGAGGGTGCGCACGGGCTCGTTGGGCGTGAGCGGGCGCTTCAGCGGCGGGGTCTGCGTGAGGGCCGTGGGGGTGGTGCCGCCGTCGGCGCCGCCGGGGTCGGCGCTGCACGCCGAGAGGCCGTAGGCCATGCACACAGCCCAAGGAATACTGAGGATCGCGCGGTTCATGGCTCGCCTTCGTCGTCGTCTTGCGCGCCGGGTCGCTTGATCCCCAACGCGCGCATTTTTTTGTAGAAGTGGCTGCGCTCCAGGCCCAG
The DNA here is from genome assembly GCA_041389885.1 of Polyangiales bacterium. Taxonomy (GTDB): domain Bacteria; phylum Myxococcota_A; class Polyangia; order Polyangiales; genus JAWKRB01. The sequence goes on from JAWKRB010000027.1 coordinate 58,054, forward strand.
GTCGCGCGCGGCGTGGGTGGCGTTGCCCTTGTGGTGCTCGAGCGCGCGCAGCACCACGTCGCGCTCGCAGGCCTCGAGCAGGTCCTTCAGCGCGACGCCGGGGGCGTAGTACCCGTCGCGCCCGCCGCCCGCGCCGCCCGAGAGCGCCCCCGCGGGGAGCGCGGCGCGCACGTCGTTCTCGTCCACCCGCTCGGTCGACGTGAGGATCACCAGCCGCTCGATGAGGTTGCGCAGCTCGCGCACGTTGCCCGGCCACGCGTAGCGCTGCAGGAGGTTCATCGCGCCCTGGGTCAGCGCCTTGGGCGCGCGGTCGTTGGTGCGGCACGCGACGGGGAGAAAGTGCGACACGAGCAGGGGGATGTCCTCTCGCCGCGCGCGCAGCGCCGGGAGGTGCACGGGCACCACGTTGAGCCGGTCGAAGAGGTCGGCGCGAAAGCGCCCCGACGCCACGTCCCCCGCGAGGTCGCGGTTCGTCGCCGCCACCACGCGCACGTCGACCCGCAGCGTGCGCCCGCCGCCCACGCGCTCGACCTCGCCCTCCTGCAGCACGCGCAGGAGCTTCGCCTGCATCGACGCGGGCATGTCGCCCACCTCGTCGAGAAAGAGCGTCGAGCCGTGCGCCCGCTCGAACTTGCCCGCCCGCGCCTTGATCGCGCCGGTGAAGGCGCCGGCCTCGTGGCCGAAGAGCTCGCTCTCGATGAGGTCCTGCGGCACGGCGGCGCAGTTGAGCTTCTCCATGGGCTTCTCGGCGCGCTTGGAGCCCTCGTGAATCGCCCGCGCCACCAGCTCCTTGCCCGTGCCCCGCTCGCCGGTCACCAGCACCGACGCCGAGGCCGTCGCCGCGAGGCGCACGCGGCCGCGAAGCTCTCGCATGATCGGGCTCTCGCCCAGCAGCGTGCGGGTCGCGCCCAGGGCCTCTTCGAGGGCCTCGACCTTCGACTGCAGCCGCGACACCTCGAGGGCGTTCTGGATCGTGAGCAGGAGCTTGTCGGTGCTCAGCGGCTTCTCGAGAAAATCTCGCGCGCCGAGGCGCGTGGCCTGCACCGCGGTCTCGATGGTGCCGTGGCCGGACATCATCACCACGGGGGTGTCGACGCCCTGCGCGCGCACGCGCTCGAGCACCTCGAGGCCCGTGAGCTTCGGGAGCTGCACGTCGAGGAGCGCGAGGTCGTAGCTCCGCGAGGTGAGCTTCTCGAGGGCGCTGGGGCCGTCCTCGGCGGAGTCGGTGTCATAGCCCTCCACCCGCAGCGCGTTGCGCACGGTGCGAACGATGTTGGGCTCGTCGTCGACGATCAGGATCGAGGCGCGCGGCACGGCGCGGACGATATCACCGTCCCGCGCGCCCTTGCTGGCCCGTGGGCGTGTTCGGTAGCGTGCCCGGCGATGAGCACCCGCCGCCGCCCCGCGTGGTCCGCCCTGGCCGCCGCGATCGCGCTCTGCGCCGCGCCCGCCGCCGCGCAGAACCGCGCCGCGACGCCCGCGCAGAACCGCGCCGCGCCCGAGGCCGAGGCGGAGTCAGACTCGCCCTTCGGCGTGGCCGTGCCCGGCGAGTTTCGCCTGCGCTACACGGGCCTCTCCGACATCGCCCTGGCGACCACCCCGGGGAGCACCACGATGCCCGAGAACCTCGGGCAGAATCAGTGGTTCGAGGCCTGGCTGCGGCTGCGCCCGATGTTCCGCTTCGGCGACCGGCTGAAGGTGAACTTCTCCCTCGATGTCACCCGCACCGTGGTGCCCGACAACCCCGCGGCCTCGGTGCCCTTCACCCGCGACCCGCGCACCGAGCTCCTGCCCTTCGGCGTGGTCGACATGCGCACGGGCTACATCGAGTGGAACTCCCCCGTAGGCTTCTTTCGCGTGGGGCAGCAGGCCTTCTCGTGGGGCCTGGGGATCCTCGCCAACGACGGCGACACCATGCCCACCTTCGGCGACTACCGCATGGGCGACCTCGTCGAGCGCTTCGCCTTCGCGACGCGCCCGGGCGGCGCGACCTCGAACGTGGTCGCCGCCGTCGCGGGCGACATCGTGTACCGCGACCGCACCACGAGCCTCGTCGACGGCGACATCGCCCTGCAGGCCGTGCTCTCGGTCTTCTGGCAGGACCACAGCTGCCGCCTCCGCTGCGACCGCCGCCGGGTGGGCGGCCTCGTGACCTACCGCGACGTGAGCTACGGCAACGGAGACACCCTGAGCGTGGTCGTCGCCGACCTGCTCGCGCGCTGGGAGTGGCCCACCCCCGACCGCACCGGCCGCGTCTGGGCGGGGCTCGAAATCGCGGGGATCTTCGGCACCACCGACGCCGCGCGCACGCAGTACTTCGCGTCGCACGACATCGAGCAGTACGGCGTGGTGGCCGAGCTGGGGATGGAGCGCGAGGGCAAGTTCAAGGTCTCGCTCGAGGGCGGCTGGGCCAGCGGCGACCGCAACCCCGTCGACGGCGCGCAGCGGCGCATGACCTTCAACCCCTCGCACCGGGTGGGGCTGGTGCTCTTCCCGAGGTCATCGCGTGGCAGACCGCGCGCTCGGCGGCGATCTCGGTCGACCCCGCGCTCACGGCGCGCCCGCGCGGGGCGCGAACCTCCCGCCCTCGTCGGGCGGGGTCACCGGCGCGGCGTACCTCTACCCCACGGCGCAGGTCTTCCTCGGGCGCTACGTCGACCTCCGCGGGGGCCTGGTCATCGCGATGGCGAGCAGCGACTGGGTCGACCCGGTGTCGGTGCAGCGCTACGGCTCCGCGCGCAACTACCGCGGCGGCGACGCCTCGCGCCGGGACCTCGGCCTCGAGCTCGACCTCGGGGTCAACACGAGCTTTCCCCTCCGCGGCGGCGTGCGCATCGAGGGGGGCGTGCAGGGCGGCGTGCTCTTCCCCGGCAGGGCCTTCGCCGACGCGTCGGGCGCGCTGATGGCGCCCGTGGCGATGGGCGTGGCGCGACTGGGCGTGAGGTTTTGAACCCTGTCCCGACGCTGAGGGTGATCCACCGCGACGCCCGCTGGCTCGCCGTCGAGAAGCCCCCGGGGATCACCACCACCCCCCTCAAGGGTGCCCCCTCGCTGGTCGAACTCGTGAGAGAGACCCTTGCGCCGCAAGGCGATGCGCTGCACCCGCTCTCGCGCCTCGACTTCGACGTCACGGGCGTGGTGCTCTTCGCGCTCACCCGCGACGCGACCAGGCTCGCGGCGGAGGTGAAGCGCGCGGGGCGCTACCGCCGGGTCTACCACGCCCTGGTCTCGCCGCCGCCCGCCGACGACCGCGCGCGGTGGAGCTGGCCCATCGGGGTTGATCCTCGCAACGCGCACCGGCGCGCGGTGGGCGGCCGCGACCCCGAGTCGGCCGAGAGCGAGGTCTTCGTGAAGGCGCGGCGGGGAGAGGTCGCCTGGCTCGCCCTCGAGCCCCAGACCGGCCGCACCCACCAGCTCCGCGTTCACTGCGCGCACGCGGGCTGCCCCGTGCTCGGCGACCGCACCTACGGCGGCGCCCGGAGGATCACCCTCCCCGACGGCGCCGTGCTCGGCGCGCCGAGGGTGCTGCTCCACTGCGCCGAGGTGTCGGTGCAGGGCGGGCCGTCGGTGTCGTCTCCCTGGCCCGAGGACTTCAACACCGTGTGGAACGCGCTGCCGGAGTGAGCGCGGGCGGGCGGGTGTCACATCCCGGGCTCAGGGCACGCGCACCCAGGCGATGGTGCAGGCTGCGGGGCAGTCGGTGCCGTTGGGGAAGTTGTCGACATACTGGGGCGCGGTATTGATTCGGCGCACGCCCGTCAGGGTGGAGACCTCGACGGAGAGCTGCTGCACGCGCCCGCCGAGGATGAGTCCGCGCTCGCCACAGCGCAGCTCGCTGGCCGCGAGCGCCGCGCAGTCGAAGCGATGCTCCACCCCGTCGGCGACGACCACCCCGCGGTCGCCCGCCGCCATGCCCGACCACTGGATCACCAGGGTGTCTTGGCAGTGGACCAGCGGGCACTCACCCATCTGGCACGCGGCGAGGGCGCCGGTCGCGCCCATGATGAGCATCCGGGTCACTCTACCGATCCCTCTGAGGTTCGCCTTCGGCTGCGCCGACCCCAGCGGATGAAACGGGGCGTCGTTCGCGGGTCCATTGCTGACGAGGTCACAAGGTACGCGGCCGGGGTGCGTCACGCTACTTGATGTGTCCTTCGAGGGGATGCCTGCGCGGGGAGGGCGTTGAGTGCGACGAGGAGCGCTCCCGTCCGCCCGTGGGCGCCGCGACGGGCCTGGTTCTCACGCTCGAGCCGTGCTTCGGCCCCGCACCCTCTCCCCCCGCGGCGCGCGTGGGTCACGCAGGGGGCCCTGCGCCGCGTGCGTCGCGGGCGCGCCTGCGCTAGCACTCCCGCATGGATCAGCTCCTCGCGACCGTCGCGCGCTTCCTCGTGAACGGCGTGGCCGTGCTCATCGTCGCGACCTTCCTGCCAGGGATGAAGGTCGACCGCCTGCGCGACGCGGTGCTCTTCTCGGTGGTCGTCGCGTTCTTCAACGCCGCGGCGTGGAGCGCCTTCGCGCTGATCACCGTGCCCTTCGCGGTGGTCACTCTGGGCGTGGGCGCGCTGATCGTGAACGCCGCGGTCTTCCTCCTCGCCGACCGCGTGGTGTCGGGCGTGCGCATCTCCGGGTGGCTCAGCGCGGCCGCGGGGGCGGTGCTGGTCTCCCTGGTCAACGGCGGGCTCAGCCGCGCTCTCCTGGGCTGATCCGACGTCATGAAGCCACGCCCCCTCTCGCGCCGCGCGCGCTTCATCGACCTCGGCGGCGACGCCTTCATGCCGCAACAACGGATGCGCGAGATCCGCTGGGAGGAGGCGGTGATTCGCGCGCGGGTGAAGCGCGCCGAGGGCGGCGAGGTGAGCTTCACGCACGTGCACTTCCACTGTCCCTCGGGCTGCTGCCTGGGCACGCCCGTGGCGCGGGTTCACGACACCGAGCGCGAGCCTTCGCCCACGCGCTGAACGACGCGCCGCGCAGCCACGCTCACCCCGCGCGCACCTCGGCGACCTCCATCCGCGTCGCGTCTTCAACCCCGCGCGAGAGGTCGCCGTCAAGGAGGTAGAGCGTCGCGGCGCCCCCGCGTGGTGCAGCGGCGCGAGCGAGAGCGCCTCACCCTCGCGCCACGCCTGCTCCTTGAGGTTGTTCCGGTTGGAGAGAGAGAGCACGTGACCGCGCGGGAGGGCGTCACCGCGTAGAAGCTTCCATGCGAGCGGGATCGTTCGGGAGGCGCCCGCCGAGCGGCGAACGATCCCGCTCGGTCGCTTCGCGCGGCTGCGTTGCCGCGCGTCCGAGCTGCGTGCCATGCTGCGGGGATGAGCTCACCGCGCGCCTCGTCTCCCGCGTTGCTCGCGCCTGGAGCGTCGTCTCTTGGGGCGTACGCGCCGGGCCGTGACGATCGGCTGCCCGCGGTCGACGAGCGGCTGGTGGCGCCCGAGGCGCACGCCGAGATCGTCGACGGACGGGTGTACCGCACGATGGGCGCCAACGAGCCGCACGCGACGGAGCACACCGAGGTCGCGCACCTGCTCCGCGCGTGCCTCGCGCCGGGCTACCGGGTGGCGGTCGACATGCTCACCCGCATGACGAAGACCACCGACGCGGCGCCCGACGTGAGCGTGTTCCCCGTGGAGCGCGATCCGGCCACGGGCGGGCGCAAGATCGAAGAGATCGCCTTCGAGGTGGCCGACACCGAGTCGACCTCGCACGCGACCAAGAAGGCCCGCAAGCTCGCCATGCGCGGCGTGCGGCGGCTCTTCTACGTGCGCGTCGAGGACCACTCGGTGCACGAGTGGCAACACGCGACCGGGCAGTGGAGCGCGCTCTCCCTCGACGCGCACATCGAGGACCGCTGCTTCACGACGCCCATCCCCGTTCGCGCCCTCGCCGACGAGATGCTCGCCGACGAGACGGTGGTGCGCGCCGTGCTCGCGAAGCGCCACCCTCTCATTGTCGCGGAGATCGAGCTTGGAGAGGCCCGCGGCGAGGCGCGCGGCGAGGCGCGCGGCGAGGCGCGCGGCGAGGCGCGCGGCGAGGCGCGCGGCGAGGCGCGAGGTGCGCTCCAGGGCCGACGCGATGCCCTGCGCGCGGTGCTCCAGGCGAAGGGCCTGGTGATCGCCGAGCGCGAGGACGCGCGCGTCGAGGCGTCTGCGCCGACGCCGCGACCTCGACCAACTGGATCATCGCCGCCGCGCGGGCGACGCGCTGCGCGACGGTGTTCGGCGACGACCCAGGCCGCGCAGGCGGGCGCGGCGTCGGCGCTCCAGAGCGTCCACCCCGCGTACACACCTCGGCGACCTCCATCAGCGTCGCGTCTTCCACCCCGCGCGAGAGGTCCGCGTCGAGGAGGTAGAGCGTCGCGGCGCCCTCCGCGTGCGCCTCGAGGCCCATCGCGTAGCGCACCTCTCCCCCGCGCACCGAGAGCGTGCGCAGCCCTCCCCGCGCGACCCCCCGGGCCTCGTCGGTCATGCTCGCCCACAGCAGCGCGCGACACTTCGCGTGCCCGGTGTGACCGCACGCCTGCGCGAGCCCCACCGGCAGCGCGCGGGGATCAAAGCGCCGCGGGCTCCTCGCGTCCCACGCGGCGTCGTCGCCCTCGGCTCGATGCGCGGGGCGGTGGTAGAGCAGCCCGCCCCCCTCGACCCCCAACGCCCCCGCGCGGTGCAGCGGCGCGAGCGAGAGCGCCTCGCCCTCGCGCCACGCCGCCAGCGCGCGGTCGAGGGCGCCGTTCAGCGCGGCGGCGATCTCACCCGCGCCGCGCGGCTCGCCCAGCAGCGCCAGCTCGCGGGCAGTGACCCCGGCGTGGGTGAGCAAGAGCTCGGTCCCGTCTTCGCGGAGCGCCCTCGCGGCGAGGCGCATCCGCCCCGCACGCAGGAGCGCCGAGACCCGCGCGCGCTGCGAGGCCGTGAAGCTGTGAAAGTCTCCCGCGATCACCCCTGGCGGAGGCAGATCGCCGTAACGCGTCCTAAAACCTTGTGCGGCAGGGTCTTCGAGCGCGAGCGCGCGGGCCTCGGCGAAGGCCGCGTCGTCGATCGCGGCGAACTCCATCACCCGCGCGAGGTCGTGGTTGCCCGCGAGGATCACCGCCTGCTCGGGCGCGTGCGACGCGAGCCACGAGAGCACGCGCTCGCCCTCGAGGCCCACCGCGATCGGGTCTCCATGAAAATCGAAATGGTCGCCGAGGGAGACCAGGCCTACGTCAGGGCGCAGGCGCTCGCCGTCGAGGAGCTGGTGGCGGCGGAGGAGGTCGAGCACCCGCGCGAAGGTCGTCTGCGGGTCTCCCAGGAGAAACCACCGACGGCGACGCGCGGGCACGGGCCGACTACTGGAGCAGCGGGGCGAGGTAGGTCTCGACCTCGTCGGCGCCAGGGAGCGAGCCGCGGAAGGTGCTCGCCGAGGCGCGGCCCGAGTAGCCGTTGCAGGTGGTGGGCATTCCGCCGATGAGCACGCCCTGCTGGAGCTGCACGCCGGTCTGCGCCGACACCAGGCGAATCACGCGGGTCTGCCGCACCCGAGGATAGGTGCGCGTCGAGCCGAGCACGCGGCGGCCGTTGCGGGTCTGCCACGTCTCGCAGGTGCCCAGCGGGATCTCCACCGGCGGCTCGAAGCACGCCACCACGTCGGTGTCGGCCACGTTCGTCGCGCGACGCGCAGACGGGATCAGAGACATCATCGTGTCCCACGTCGAGGCGGGGGAGCTCCGGGCGATGCCCACGACCTTGTGAGGGCGCGTGGCGGGGTTGTACATCCGCGCGCCCGCGACGCCGGTGCCGCTGCACACGGCGTTGAGCGCGCCGTAGGTCTCGCGCTCCTTCTTCTTCGCCGCCATCCCCATCGCCACGACGACGCCGCACACGCCCAGGAGCGCGACCACGCCGATGCCGATGAAGAGACCCTTCTTCGAAGAGCCCGAGGGCTGCGGCGGCATCTGGTTGAAGCCCGGCTGCTGAAAGCCCTGGGGAGGATATCCGCCCTGCTGCGACGGAAATCCCCCGGGGGGCTGGCCGAAGCCGCCGGGGGGCTGGCCGAAGCCGCCGGGGGGCTGACCAAAGCCGCCGGGGGGCTGGCCGCCGGGGGGCTGGCCGAAGCCGCCGGGGGGCTGGCCGAAGCCGCCGGGGGGCTGACCGAAGCCGCCAGGGGGCTGACCGAAGCCGCCGGGGGGCTGGCCGCCGGGGGGCTGGCCGAAGCCCTGCGCCTGGCCAAAGCCAGGCTGGCTCGGCGCGCCGGGCTGCGAGCCAAAGCCGCCGGGCTGTGAGCCGAAGCCGCCCGGCCCCTGACCAAATCCACCCGGAGGTTGCCCTCCACCGGGGCCGTTGCCCCACCCACCACCAGGATTGCCTGCCATGAGACCTACCGCCTTTGCTTTGAGAGGATCGCGAACGGGCTGCGCTCGCTGCGCGCGACCCTACAGCCAAGCATCGCCCTCGGCCAGAATGCGGCGGACATTCCTCGTCGCGCAGCGGGCTGGAGTGGCGGGGGCTTCGCGCCTCGGTCGGCAGAGTGGATTGCATCAGGGCGTGGGGTCGGCCACGATCTCGCCCCCCTCGCATGACCGCCGACGCCACAGAAAGGGACCCCTGGCTCGATCGGGTCACCCTCCAGAACCTCCTGCCGCTGTGTCCCGCGGAGGTCCTGGCGGGGGCGCTGGAGCACGGGTTCACCTACGCGCAGCCCCCCAGCCTCGACGGCCCCTTCGCCGTGCGCGCGAGCTTCGTGAACACGGCCACCCCCAGCGTCGCCTGGCGCGGTCTGCGGGTCTCCCAGCCCAAGGTGGTCAGCACCCGCGTCGAGCTGGTGGTGACCCCGCGGCACATCCTCTCGGTGTCGATCACCTGCGGCTGCGGGCGCCCGGCGGCCTCGTGCCCCCACGGCGTCGCGCTCCTCGTCGACCTCGCGGTCTCGGCCTCGCTGCGCCGCGCCGTGACCCTCGGCGCCGCCGACCCCGCCGCCCTCGAGTCCCTCGCCGCTGCCAGGGTGAGCGCCCGCGGCAGTTCGCCGTCGCGCCTCGTCGACGGCTGGATACAACTCTCCCCGCGGGGGAAGCCGCGCTGGGAGCTCGTGCTCACCGTCGTCGACGCCGGGCGCGCCCGCGAGGGCCCCGAGGGCGTCGCCTCCCTCGAGCTGCGGCTGCGCGACGCCGCGGACCGATCCATGCTCAACCCCTTGCGCCCCAAGGGCTTGAGCGACGCCGAGGTCGCGCTCCTGGCGCTGGGCGAGCCGCTCTCCCGCGGGCGGCTGGGCTACGGCTTCGCGGGCGCGCGGGCGCCGGTGCTCCTCGGGCTGCTCCGCGACGACGGCCGCCCGGTGCACCTCGAGGGCGGCGGCGTGGCGCGCTTCTCCGACGCGCCGGCCTCGCTGCGCATCGAGCGGGCGACGATCCCCCGGGGGGAGCTCGCGGTGGGGGCCGAGCTCTCGACCGCGCCGACGGTCGACGCGCTGGTGGCGCGGTGGTCCGCGTCGGGGGACGACGCCTTCGACCTGCCCGCGTCGGAGGTGGTGCTCTTCGTGGGGCCTGCGCCGCAGGTGTTTCTCCCCTCGACGGGGGTGTTCCACCCGGTCGCCCGCGGCGTCGACCTGGGCGTCTCGCTGTCGATGCACCAGCGCCCGGCGATGCTCCTCCCCGAGGGTCGCGCCGCCGACGCCTACGCCCGCCTCTCCGAGGTCGTCGCGGGACGCAGCGTCGCCCTGCCGCCCCCCGAGCGCATGGGCCTGGGCCCCCGCGAGACCCCGGAGATCCTCGTGTGGATCGAGGGCACCGCGCTGAACCTCACCGCCCGCGCCGAGGCCCGGTACTCCTTCGGCGACCGCCCGCTCTGCGTGGCCTTCGACGCCGACGAGCGCCCGCGCCGGGACCTCCCCCGCGAGGAGGCCGCCCTCGCCCGCCTCGAGGCCGCCGGGCTCCGCCCCCACGACCGCCAGTGGCGCGCCGAGGGCGACGAGGCCGCGGGGTTCTGGTCCCGGGGCCTCGCGCTGCTGCGGGGCGCCGAGCCCTTTCCCATGACCGTGCGGGTGAGCGACGGGCTGCGGGGCGTCGCCGTGCGCCCGCCCGCCCGCGGCACCGTGCGCGTCTCGCTCCGCGGCAACCTCCTCGACGCCTCGGCGATCTTTCGCACGAGCGACGACGTCTCCGTCGACATCGCCGCCATCCGCGAGGCCCTCGCGAAGAAGCGCCGCTGGGTGGCCCTCGACGACGGCACGCTCACCGAGATCCGCGGCGAGGTGCGCTCGCTCATCGACGAGCTCGACGAGGCCACGCGGGGCGGGCGCGAGGTGAACGGCGCCCTCGAGGCCACGCTGCCCGTGCACCAGCTCGGGCGGGTCACCCGCTGGGTCGACCTGGGCCTCGACGCCCGCCTCGACGACGCCCTCGTCGCCCTCCGGGGACGGCTCCGCGCCCAGGCCGTGGAGCAAGAGGCCCTTGTGCCCCAGGGGCTTACGGCGACGCTGCGTCCGTACCAGCGCCAGGGCCTCGCGTGGCTGCAGTTTCTCCACGCGCTCGGGGCCGGGGGCGTGCTCGCCGACGACATGGGCCTGGGCAAGACCGTGGTGACCCTCGCGCAGCTCTTGTGGCGCAAGGAGAGCGACGGCCCCGCGCCCTCGCTGGTGGTCGCGCCCACGAGCGTCGCGGGCAACTGGGTGCGCGAGGCCGCGCGCTTCACGCCGGGGCTGAGCGTGCTGCTGCTCCACGGCCCGAAGCGCGCGCGCGAGGCCGAGGACCTCGCCGCCGCCGACGTGGTGGTGACGACCTACGCGCTGCTGCGCAGGGACCTCCCGCTGCTCTCGGGGATTCGCTTTCGCTACGTGGTCCTCGACGAGGCGCAGCAGGTGAAGAACGCCGGCGCGCAGAGCACCCAGGCCGCGCGGGCCCTCGACGCCGAGGCCCGCGTCGCCCTCACGGGCACCCCCGTCGAGAACCGCCTCGGCGAGCTCTGGTCGATCATGGACCTCTGCAACCCCGGCATGCTCGGCAGCGCCCGGTCCTTCGCGCACCGCTACGAGCGGGCCATCGTCGCGCAGCCCGGCGGCGAGGCGGCCGAGCGGCTCCGGGCGCTGGTGCGCCCCTTCGTGCTGCGCCGCACGAAGCGCGAGGTGCTCACCGACCTCCCGCCCCGCGAGGACATCGACCTCGCGTGCACGCCGGGCGCCCGCCAGCGACGGCTCTACGACGCGCTGTCGTCGATGGTGCGCGCCGAGGTCGACACCAAGGTGCAGTCGGTGGGCCTCGCGCGCAGCGGGATCACCGTGCTCACGGCGCTGCTGCGGCTGCGGCAGATGGCCTGTGACCCGAGGCTCGTCGACCCCTCCCAGCCCGCGTCGCTGAGCGCCAAGCGCCAGAGGTTCCTCGAGCTGGTGACCGCGCTGGTCGAGGAGGGGCGGCGCGTGCTGGTGTTCTCCCAGTTCGTCGAGCTGCTCACCCTCTGGCGCGAGGACCTCGACGCCCAGGGCGTCGCCTACGAGTACCTCGACGGCCGCACCCGCGACGACAGGGCCGTGGCGCGCTTTCAAGAGGGCACCGCGCGCTCTTTCTCATCTCGCTCAAGGCCGGGGCACGGGGCTCAACCTCACCGCGGCCGACACGGTGATCCACTGCGACCCGTGGTGGAACCCCGCGGTCGAGGAGCAGGCCAGCGACCGCGCCCACCGCATGGGGCAGACCCGCGCGGTGACGGTCTACCGACTCATCGCCAGGGGCACCGTCGAGGAGCGCATCGAGGAGCTCAAGCGCCGCAAGCGCGCCCTCGCCGACGCGGTGGTCTCGGCCGACGCCGGGGCCCTGCGCGGGCTCTCGGCCGACGACATCGCCCTGCTCCTCGGCGACGCGGAGACGCCCCTCGACGAGGTGGTCTCCGAGGGATAGCGCGCGAAGTGGCGCGGGGGGCGCGCTCGTTGCTACCAACGCCCACCATGGCGCGACGGCAGCACTGGCTCGTGAAGAGCGAGCCCTTCAAATACCCCTGGTCCCAGCTCCTGCTCGACGGGCGCACGCACTGGGACGGCGTGCGCAACTACGAGGCGCGCAACAACCTCCGCGCGATGAAGCTCGGGGACCTCTGCCTCTTCTACCACTCCAACGAGGGCAAGGAGATCGTCGGCGTGGCCTCGGTCGTGCGCGAGGCCTACCCCGACCCGAGCAGCGACGAGGACTGGTCCTGCGTCGACGTCTCCCCCGTGCTCACCCTCGCGAAGCCCGTGACCCTCGACGCCGTGCGCGCGCGCAAGTCCCTCGCGGCGATGCAGATGCTCACCCGCAACCGGCTCTCGGTGACCCGCGTCACCCCGGCGGAGTTTCGCACGATCCTCGCGATGGCCGAGAGCGCCCTGCCGGGCTGAGGGCCGCTAACCGCTTGTCTCGCAAGGGCGTACCATGCGCCCCATGGAACCCGCCGCCCTCGCCGCCCTCCTGCCCTTCGGCCTCATGTTCCTCGCGCTGCTGTCGCGCTCGGTGCGGCAGATCAACCAGTGGGAGACCGGGCTGAAATTCCGCCTCGGCAAGTTCGTCGGGCGCATGGAGCCCGGCCTCCACCTGATGATCCCGCTGGTCACGTCGATGATGCGCATCGACACCCGCATTCGAAACCGCGACCTGCCCGCGCAGATGGTGATCACCGCCGACAGCGTCACCGTGATGATCGACGCGGTGGTGTACTACCGCGTGGTCGACCCCGAGAAGGCCGCCCTCAACGTCGAGAACTACGAGCTCGCCATCAAAGACCGCGCGAAGGTCGTGCTCCGCGACATCGTCGGCGAGACCACCCTCGACAACGTCCTCGAGCACCGCGAAGAGATCGCCGCCAAGGTGCGCGTGGCCGTCGAGCAGTTCGTCGCCCAGTGGGGCCTCCACGTCGAGCTCATCGCGCTGCAAGACATCCAGCTCCCCCCGGCCATGCAAGAGGTCATCGCCAAGCGCGCCATCGCCGAGCGCGACCGGCAGTACGTGATCATCAAGTCGCAGGCCGACGTCGAGAGCGCGCGCAACTTCGCCGAGGCCGCCCGCATCCTCGCCAGCGCCCCCGGCGCCATGGAGCTGCGCCGCCTCGAGGCCCTGCAGAACCTCTCCCACGTCGGCACCAACAAGGTCATCTTCGACCTCGCCAAGCCCTACGCCGACATCCAGCAGCAGGCCGCGGCGATGTCGGCGGCGATGACCGACGAGCAGCGCACCGGCGTGCGCGTCGACCCCGCCGTGCTCGCGCGCCCCGTGGTGCACCCGACCGCCGAGCAGGCCAACCCCGCCCTCACCGCCACCGTCGCCCGCCAGGGGGGATGACCTTCATCGACGCAGAGACCCTGCGGCGCAACGCGATCGAGCGACTTCGGGAGCTCAGCGCGGCGCCGTGGGTGATCCGCGCGCTGGAGGAGGGCGCGGTCACGATCCGCCACGCGGCCTCGCGCTGGAGCGCGTCGGAGGGTGACTTCGCCGCCCACGCCGTGACCCTCGGCGTCGACGCGGGCGCCCTCGCGCGCCTCGACGCCGACCCGCACGCGAGGGAGCTGCTCCTCGGCGCCCTGAGCGGCGCCACCGCCCGCAGGCCCCTGGAGTCGGTGAGCGACCTCTCCCTCGCCTGGGACGGCACCGCCGTCACCGAGGCGCAGAGCTACCGCGGCGCCCAGCGCGCGAAGGCCCCCGCGAGCCTCGACGAGGCCCTGCGCGCGTGGCTCGACGCGACCGGCGACGCGCGCGAGGCGCCCTGGTCGCTCCAGCACGCGCGCGAGCAGGTCACCCTCCGCGGCCCGCGCCCCGACGAACCCCGACGCGAGCGGGTCGAGCGCGCCCTCCGCGCCCTCACCGGCGCCCGCGCGGTGCGCTGGGAGCGCGGGTGACCCCCGCCGCCACCGTGGCGGAGATTCACACCCCGTGACCGTCGCGCCCGGAGCGATCGACCGCGGCGCCGGCCAGCGCCCGCCGTTCGCCGAGGACTTGGCGCAGGCACGGTCGCTGCACTGACGCACGGGGTGATGCACGAACGACGCGACGACCCCGCGGCGGCCCTGCGACGCCCCCTCTGGTGGGCGGCCCTCGCGACGCTGCTGATCAACGACCACCTGCTCAAGGGCGCCGGGCTGCTCCCCGGGTGGCTCACCGGCAAGCTCTCCGACGTCGCCGGGATGCTCGTCGCGCCCGCCCTCGCGGCGTCGCTGATCCCCTTGCGCCGCAATGGGATGCGCGCCGCGGCCTTCGGCGCCGTGGCGCTGCTCTTCGCGCTCATCAAGCTCTCCCCCGAGGCCCGCGACGCGCTGGTCTCCGCCGCGGCGCTCGTCGGCCTGCGCTGGCGCATCGTCGTCGACCCCACCGACCTCGTCGCCCTCGCGGCGCTGCCCGTGGGGTGGTCGCTCACGCGCCCGGCCTCGGGTCGTCGCGTCGCTTTGCAGCGCACGGCGATGGCCCTGGGTGGAGTGGCGTGCATGGCGACCAGCCAGCCCGACCCCGTCGCCGTCGAGGGCTACGAGGCGCAGGTGTTCATCGCCAACAACGTCGGCCGCCGGGTCGAGCTCGGGATCCGCTTCTCCGACGCGACCGTCGACTGCGCCGCCGCGCAGCTCTCGCCGGGCACGGTGATCGGCCGCGCGCTCTTTCAAGACGAGCTCGTGCGCGTGGGCCTCGACCCCAGAGAGACCTTTCCCCTCGACCCCGCCGCAGTGCGCGAGGCCCTCGCCCGCGCGGGGGTCACCGTCGCCCCGCCCGCCCCCGCGGGGCGCTGCGGCGTGGTGCTGATCACGGGCGAGGCGATGTCGGAGACGGTGATCCTCTGGCCGCTCTCGCTGCCTCGGCGCACGGTCGACCCGCGCGACCCCGGAGAGTCGCTGCAGAACGTGGGTCGGGTCTCGCTCACCGAAGAGGGCGGGCTCCGACGCGCCCGCGCGCTCTCCAGCGAGCTCTCGGTGCAGCCCCTCGCGCTGTCGTCAACCCACTGCGAGAGAAGGGGATCGAGCTACTCGTGGTCCGACCGCGTGCCCCCGAGGGCGGTGACCCTGCGCGACCTCGCCGAGGTCCCCGGCGGCTGCGTCGAGCTCACCCTGGTCGACGACGTGGGCGCGACCGACGCGTGGTTCCTCTGCGCGCCCCGCGACGCGGTGCCCTTCTCGCCCGGCGACCGGATCACCTTCACCGTCACCAACGCCTTGTCGGGCAAGGGGATCGAGCTCAGGAGCGACCGCGCGCGCCTCTCGGTCTGGCGCGACGTCGGCATCCAGCCCGGCGCGTCTCCCCCCGACCTCGGCGCCCCCGTCGACACGGGCACTCTCTGCACCGGTCACCGCGACCCCTGCGGGGCGTTCACCCTCCCGCGCACCGTGCGCGTGGGGAGCGAGGCCGCCGTCACGCCCGGCGAGGGACCGATCGCGCTGTCTCCCACCCGCACCGCGTACTTCGGCCGCGCGGAGCACGTGCTGGCCACGCGCGGCACCTGCGACCCGAGCCTTCGCGCGCTGGGCATCGTCGTTGATTACACCGTCACCACCCGAGGTCTGTGATGCGCTCCCTGCTCCTCGTCTCTGCGCTCTCGCTCGCCGCCTGCGCCGACAACACCCCCGCCTCAGGCGCCCTCACCGCGCCCTCGGGCGGCGACATCACCCGCGGCGTGACCCAGGGCGGCGCGCAAGACATCGCGCGCTTTCGCGCGATCGTGCAGCGGGGGGAGATCCCCGCGCTGAGCACCCTCGACGCCACGGGCTTTCTCGCCGAGCACGCCCTCGACCTGCCGCCCGCGACCTGCGGCGAGTCGGTGTGCCTCAACCCCATGCTCGCCGTCGCGCCGCGCTTCGACGGCGGCAATTGGACCATGGGCTTCGTCGCCCTCTCGACCCGCGTCGACCCCGCGGCGCGCCCGCGCCGTCCGCTGCACCTCGTGGCCCTGGTCGAAGACACCGACGCGGCGCTCGGAGACGGCGCCGTCGAGGCCGAGCTCACGCGGCTCTTTCGCTCGCTCCGGGCCGACGACAGGGTCTCGCTGGTCGAGGTCGGCGCCCGCGCCGCGCAGGGGCTCCGCGCCGCCACGCCCTCCGAGGCGAGCGCCTGGCGCCCGTCCCCCGGGACCAGCGCCCGCGTCGCGCTCTACGAGGGCCTCGCCGCGGCGCGCGCGCTCTCGACCGCGGTGGAGGGCGCCGACGCGCGGGTGCTGCTGATCACCACCGGGCGCAACGACGCGGGCGCCGGAGACGACGCGCGGGTGCTCGGCCTCGGCGAGGCCATGGCGCGGGAGGGCGTGGCGATCTCGGTGGTGGGCGTGGGCGAAGACTTCACCGAGCGCGTGCCCGCGGCCCTCGGCAGCCTCGGCGCGGGCACCTACGCCTACGCGCAAGACCGCGCCGACCTCGGAGACGTGCTCCAGCGCGAGGGGCAGACCACGCTCTTTCCCCTCGCGACCTCGTTCTCGATGCGGCTCACCCCCGCGCCGGGGTACTCCGTGGGGCGGGTGTACGGCGCGCGCCGCGCGGTGATCAAGGACGGGTACGTGCTCCTCGAGTCGCCCGCGCTCTTCGTCGGCGCCCGCGAGGGCGCGCAGGACGTCGCCGGCGGTCGTCGCGGCGGCGGCGCGGGACTCTTCGTCGAGCTCGTCGCGAACGCGAGCGCCCGCGTGGGACGCGAGGCCCCGGCCTTCACCGCCGAGGCCACCTGGCGCGACGCCGACACCGGGCAGATGCGGAGCACCCGCGTCGAGCAGCGCAACGGCCTCGAGCCGGGGCAGAACCCGCCCGACAGCATGTGGCCCGAGTTCTCCGACGAGGGGCGCTCGAAGGCCTTCATGGCCCTCAACATGTTCCTCGCGCTGCGGGCGTCGGTGAGCTTCTACGACGCGGGCGACTGCGCCCGCGCGCAGGGCGTGATCGACATGATGGACACCTCCGTCGAGCTCTGGCGCCGCCGCCGCCCCGACCCCGACATCGACGCCGACGCCACCCTCATGCTGCGCCTCCGCGAGAACCTCCGCACGCAGTGCCGCGCGGTCGACCCGGTGCAGCCTCGCAACTTCTCCGGCGGCTGCTTCTACAGTTGATCCGCGCGTCGGGTATACCCCTGCGCATGACCCGCAGGCTCTACCACGATGACCCGCTGCTCCTGGATTTCGAGGCCGCCGTCGCCGCCCACGGGCGCTTCGCGGGCGCTCCCTCGATCGTGCTCGACGCCACCGCGTTCTACCCCGAGTCAGGGGGACAGCTCGGGGACACAGGCGCCCTCGCGGGCCTCGACGTGACCGACGTGCAGGTCGACGACGCGGGGCTCGTGCACCACCTCGTCGCCGAGGGGAGCGCGCTCCCCGACGTGGGCGCGACGGTGCGCGGCGCCGTCGACCGGGGGCGGCGGCGGCTGCACATGGCGATGCACACCGGGCAGCACATGCTCTCTCGCGCGCTCCTCGACGAGGCCGGGGCCGAGACCGTGTCGTCGCGCCTCGGGGCGACGGCCTGCACCGTCGACGTGAACCTCGCCGCCCTCGACGAGGCCGCCCTCGCCCGCGCCGAAGACCTCGTGAACCGCGTGGTCGAAGACGACCTCCCGGTGCGCGCGTTCTTCCCCACCCCCGACGAGCTCGCGGCGCTGCCGCTGCGACGTCGCCCGAAGGTCACGGAGAACGTCCGCGTGGTCGACGCCGGGGGCTTCGACGTCTCGCCCTGCGGCGGCACCCACTGCACCCGCACCTCACAGGTCGGCACCGTCACCGTCACCGGCGTCGAGCGCTACAAGGGAAAGATCCGCGTGAGCTTTCTCGCGGGCCGCGCCGCGCGCGAGGAGCTGACCACGCGCTCGCGGGCGATCGCCGACCTCGCGCGGGAGTTCACCTGCGGCGCGGCGGGGGTGCGCGCGGCGGTCGAGCGGCTCCGCGCCGACCTCCACGCCGCCCGCGCGGACCTCGGCGCGACGCGCGCGCAGTGGGCCGAGGCCACCGCCCGCCCCCTGCTCGACGCCGCCAGGGCGCGGGGAGACACCCGCGTGGCCCTCGAGCTCCGAGACGCGCCGGTCGAGGCCCTGCGCGCCCTCGCGGCGGCGATCACCGCGCACCCCGGCGCGGTGGCGATGCTCGCGTCGCGGGGCGAGGCGGGGCTGCAGGTGGTCCTCGCGCGGGGTGAGGGCGCGGAGCTCGACTGCGGCGCCTGGCTCAAGCGCGCGGCGCAGGCCCACGGCGGGCGCGGCGGCGGGCGCGCAGACCGCGCCGAGGGGCGCCTCGAGACCGTGACCCCCTGGGAGTCTGTCGCCCGCGACACGGCCTGAGCGGTCGACCGCCGGGCGGCGTTGCCCCGAGCGCGTGGCGTCGCGCAGAATGCGCCCGATGTCTTCGACCCTCCGCCTCGCCTCGACCCTCGCGCTGCTCCTCGGCTGCACCTCCTCGCCGTCTCCCGCGGCCGACGCGGGCGCCGCGCCCAACGACCTCGGCGCCGCCGACGTCCCGGCCGACGCGGGCGAAGACACCCCCGACGTGCCCGCGCCGCCGCCGTGGCCACGCGTCCTCGCGCCGGCGCAGGTCATGGGCGAGGCCCGCGGGCTCCGCGCGACGCGGGCGATCATTCACGCCCACTCGGTGCACTCCCACGACGCCTGCGACGGCCAGCCCTACGTCGACGGCGGGGTGAACGAGCCCTGCCTCCAGAGCTTTCGCCGGAGCGTGTGCGCCGACCGCATCGACGTGGTGTTCCTCACCGAGCACTCGGGGCACATGTCGGAGGGGAGCTTCGAGCGCGTGATGCAGCTCCGCCCCGGCGACGAGCCCCTGCTCGAGGGCGGCGACCTCGTGGGCTACCGCATCGCCTGCCCCAGCGGGCACCGCACGATGCTCCTCCCCGGCGCCGAGAACGCCCTCATGCCCCTGGGCCTGCGGCGCCACCCCGACCTCCTCGACGGCGACCTCGACCGCGCCTACGACGCCTCCGATGTCGCTGCGGTGCAGCGGTTTCGCGCGGCGGGCGCCCTCGTCGCGATCCCCCACGTCGAGCAGCGCGCCCTCGCCGCGCTCCGCGAGCTCCAGCCCGACGTGCTGGAGATCTACAACGTGCACGCGAACATCGACCCGCGCATCGCGCTGCCGAACCTGAATTACAACCCGGGCCCGGCGCTGGTCGACCTGCTGCGCTTTCGCTCGACGCCCGAGCTCGAGCCCGACCTGTCGTTCCTGACCTTCTTTCAAGAGAGCGGCAACGACCTGCAGAAGTGGGCGACGCTGCTGGCCGAGGGCGCGCGCATCCCCGGCGTCGCCGCGAGCGACGCGCACGAGAACGCGATCCCCGCGATTCTCGCCGACGGCGAGCGGGGCGACAGCTACCGCCGGGTGTTTCGTTGGTTCTCGAACGAGCTGATGGTGCGCGGCGAGCTCACCCGCGAGAGCGCGATGAGCGCCCTGGCCGAGTCGCGGGTCTTCGTCGCCTTCGAGGCCTTCGGCACCCCCGTGGGGTTCAGTTACACCGCGCGCGTGGGCGACGCCGTGAGCGACATCGGCGCGCGGGTCCCGCTGAGCTCGGGGCCGACGCTCACGGTGCAGGCGCCCACGGTGCACGAGCTCAACCCCGCGCTGCCCGCGCCCGAGGTCCGCGTGCGCATCCTCCGCGCCGAGCGCGACGGCCGGTGGACCGAGGTGGCCGCGGGCGCGCAGAGCGCGAGCGTCACGCCGACGCAGGCCGGGGCGTACCGCGCCGAGGCGCGGATCCTGCCGAACCACGTGCGCCCGTACCTCCCTGGGCTCGAGCGCATCGTGCGCGAGGTGCCCTGGGTGTACTCCAGCGCGATCTACGTGGAGTGACCCGGGGTGCCGCGCAGCGGCGGCAGCGAGGGCATGACCTCGAAGGCCGTCGCGCCGTTGCGCAGGAGCTGCTCTGACAGCCCGTCGACCCCGTCGAGCACGTGCCGCAGCGGCGCGAGAAACTCCCCGACGGTCTGGTACCGAAGCTCGGGGTCGAGCTGCAGCGCGTTCGAGATCGCGCCCTCGACGAGCTGCGGGACGCCGCCGCGGAGCGCGCCCACCCGCGGCGCCGGCTGGTCGCGCCGGCCGTCGGCGAAGGGGAGCGTGCCGGTGAGCAGCTCGAACAGGGTGACCCCGAGCGCGAACACGTCGGCGCGGCGGTCGACGGCGCCGCCCCGGAGCTGCTCGGGGGACATGTAATCCAGGGTGCCGAGCACCCGATCGCTGTGCGTGGGCGTGAGCCCCGCGGCGATGCCGAAATCTGAGACCTTCACGCCCCCGGCGGCGGTGCGCAGCAGGTTCGAGGGCTTGAGGTCGCGGTGGATGATCCCGCGGTTGTGCGCGTAGTCGACGCCCTCCATCGCCGCCACGATGGCGCGCAGCGCCTCGAGCACCGGCGGCGGACCGCTCTGCGCGAGGTACCGCGCGAGGTCGGTGCCCTCGACGAGCTCCATCGCGATGAACACCCGCCCCTCGTGCACGCCGAAGTCGAACACGGTGACCACGTTGGGGTGGTTCAGCCCCGCCGACGCGCGGGCCTCGTTGAGGAAGACCTCCTCGAGCGAGTCGCCGGCGTCGACGCGCGCCTGGGTGAACTTCAGCGCGACCTCGCGCGCCAGGAGCCTGTCCTCGGCGCGATAGACCACGGCCATGCCGCCGCGCCCGAGCTCGCCGCGGATCACGTAGCGCTGCTGCACCAGGGGACCCACCTCAGCGGCGCTGAACGCCGACTTGCGCACGAGCCCCTCGCGCCAGCTCCGCACGGCCTCGGCGCGGGCCCCGGCGTCGCGGTAGCCCGGCGAGGTCGCCTCCACCGCGTCGAAGGCGCTGAGGGCCTCGTCCCAGTGCCCCCCCGCGAGGTACGCGAGCCCGAGGCGGTAGAACACCTCGATGTTCGAGAGGTCGCAGGAGGCGCCGCGCACGAAGCTCATCAGCACGGGCACGGCGGGGCCGCTCCGCGCGAGTCGCACCGCGTCGTCGTCGAGGAGCGGCGGCACCGACGAGCGCGCCTCCTCCTCGACGCGACGGTACGAGCCGCTCGGCGGCCGCGGCGCCATCGACGGCGGCGCCTGCGACGCGCGCACGCGCTGGACCGCGACGCGCACGGCCTCGCGCACCACCCCGACCGCCTCTTGCGGCGTGAGCGGCGGCAGCACCCGCATCTCTTCGGTCACGGGCGTGCGCTTCAGCTCGGCGCTCATGCGCGGGGGCGCCCGCTGCGCCTCGGCGGCCGCGAGGCGCGCCTCGACGTCGGCGTAGGGGCCCACGCACTCCAGCAGCGACTCGTAGATCTTCACCGCGCGCTGGGTGTTGCCGATCGACTGGAGCTCGACGCCCAGGCGATAGAACAGCGGCGCGTTGTGAGGGTCGGGCACCCTCGCGCAGAGCAGGTCGTCGAGGAGCCTCAGGCCCTCGTCGTGGTCGAGGCGAAACACGCGCTCGACGAAGCGCGAGGGGCGCGGCGCGCGGCGCGCGGCCACCGAGAGCGCGGCGGCGGCCTCCCGCGAGCGGCCCGCCATCTCGAGCAGCGCGGCGGCGCCCTCGGCGTTGCCCTCGGCGAGCTCCGCCTCGACGCCCTCCTCGGGCGTGCCTAGGAGCTCGGTATAGAGCCGGTGCGCCTCCTCCACCATCCCCGCGGCGCGACAGAAGGTCGCCGCGCGAGGCACGTCCCCCACCGCGAGCATCGCCTCGGCCGCGAGGCCCGCGAGGCGCTGCACCGCGCTCAAGCCCTCCAGGTCGCCCGCGCTCTGAAACTCCTCGCGGATCCTCTCGACCGCCTCATCGAGGTTCTGAGGTCTCAAGGAATCAAACCCAAAGCTCATGGCGCAACAGAAGCCACGGTCTCAGAGAAATCGCCACCCATACGAGCGCGCGGCACACATCCCCCACATTCGATCACTGACCTATGTCGGCGCGCCCAGGGCGAGGCGGTCACGCGCGAAGGCACGTCGAAAGAGCGGCCGCCTAGGTCTCATCAAAGCTCGGTCGGGCGAGGGCCTCCAGCCTTGCGATATCGCGCAGCACGAGGGCCCTCGCGCGCTTCTCGACGAGCCCTTCTGCGCTCCACGCGGTGAGCGTGCGGGTCACGGTCTCTGGGGTCGAGCCGATGAACTGGGCCATGTGCTCGCGGGTGAGGCGAAGGGACACCGCGCGCCGGCCCGCGGCGTCGGGGGGCGCGACGGAGAGGAGCAGGTGCGCGAGCCGCGTCGACGCGAGCGACGCGCTGAGCGCGAGCCGTCGGAGCGCCGCGTCGCTCTCTTCGGCGGCGAGCTCGAGCAGCGCGCGCATCGAGTCGGGCGAGTCGCTCAGCGCCTCGAGGAACGGCCGCTGCGGGATCTTCGCGACCGTCGTGCGCGCCGCGAAGGCCACGGCGCTCTGCGTTCGACGCGCGCGCCGCACCGAGGCGCTGAGGTCTGAGAACGACCCCGCGCCGTCGATGGACGCGAAGAGCGGGCGCGGCGAGAGCCCCGAGAGGAACCTCCCCACCGTGCCCTCGAGCACGAACGCGAAGTCGTCGGCGGGGTGCCCGAGGTGCCAGACCGAGTCGCCGCGTCGGTAGGTCACCACCGCGGAGGACCTCAGCAGCGGGGCGAGCCGCGACTCGGGCAGGGGGAGCAGCACGGGGTGGCGGGCGATGACCGCGAGGGCTGAGTGCGTCGTCATGGTCCCTGGACGTCGGGTGACAAGGAGGGCGGGAGAGGGCTCACGGGTGTGTCTTCAAGGGGGGGTCAGGCGGTGACGCCCCAGGCGCCCTCGCCCTCGGGCGTCGCCCCCGCCTCGCGCTCGATCGCGGCGAAATCGTGGATCACGATCCCCCCCTCGCCGGTGCTCAGCACCCCCTCGCGGGACCACCGTGACAGCGCGCGAATCGCGGTCTCGGCGGTGGTCCCCACGAGCGCGCCGACGTGGCCGCGGGTGAGCCGGAGGGGGATGATCCTCGCGCCCCCGTCGAGCTCGTCGCCGAAGCGCTCCGTGAGTTCGATCAGGAGCTGGGCGATGCGCTGCTCGACCGAGAGCGTCGCCGCGCCGAGCCGACGGTCGGCCTCGCGGTGGCGCCTCGCGATGATCCCCGCGAGGGCCAGGGACGCGTCGCCCGAGGCCCTCAGCGCCTCCAGCGCCGCCGCGCGCGGGACCGACGCCACCAGCGCCCCGCCGCCGAGCGCGAACGCGGCGCACCCGTGGGCCTCGCCCGAGAGCACCGTCGACTCGTCGAGGCCCTCCACCGGCGCGCAGAGCCCGACGATGAGCTCCTTGCCCCGCGGCGCCGACACGTGCAGCGCGACGAGGCCCCGCACCACCAGCAGCAGCCGCGACGAGGGCTCCCCGACGCGCCACAGCGCCTCGCCCCGGCGCGCGCGGATCCACGTGACCTCCGACGCGAGGCGCGCCCGCGACGCCGGGCTCAGCCGCGACAGGGCCTCGTGACGCTCGATCGCCCGAAGGGCGCTCGCGGGCGTGGCTGGTTCGAGGACGACTTCGAGGGTGTTCAAGATGAAGGACCTCTCCACGAGTCAGCACGCAGGAGCGCGGCGCTCGAGACGACTCGGTTGAAAGGTGGGACGCATCTCGCCGCACCCTTGTTCACCCGAATCGAGATGGGCGGCGCCGTCCGACCTCTGCCCCCGGCTGCGCACAATGCGCGCCGCTCCCCGCACCTGGGCGCACGCGCACCCTCACCTCTGACGCATGTTGTGTCGGCAAAACACCTACGACGACTAGGGCAGACGGCGGGTGTTACCTCCAATCAACACCTCGAATCGCGCTCGCACCGAACAGCGACAGCCCGGCGAGCGCGAGCGGGGCACAGCGCGGAGGCCTCACATGACCAGGGCAGCGACGCAGAGCAACGATTCACCGCTTGTCGATCGCCTCGGGCGCCACGAGATGCTCATGCGCCTGGGCTCCGGCGGCATGGCGACGGTCTACCTCGCGCGCACGGTGGCCGAGGGGGGCTTCGAGCGCCTCGCGGCCCTCAAGGTGCTGCACCCGCACCTGCTGGGCGAAGAGGAATTCCTCGCGATGTTCCTCGATGAGGCGCGGGTCGCGGCGCGGATTCATCACCCGAACGTCGTCGCCATTCAAGACCTCGGCGTCGACGAAGACCAGATGTACACCGTGATGGACTACATCCAGGGCGACACCCTCGCCGCCGCGCAGCAGGCCGCGATCAACCTGCGCCGAGGGATCCCGATGGGGGTGGTGCTCCGCGTCGGGGTCGACGCGCTGCGCGGCCTCGACGCGGCCCACAACCTCACCGACGCCTACGGCCGGAGCCTGAACGTCGTGCACCGCGACGCGACGCCGCACAACATCCTCATGGGCGTCGACGGCATCTCGCGGGTGGCCGACTTCGGCATCGCGAAGGCCGAGAGCCGACTGTCGTTCACCGGCGTCGGCACCCTCAAGGGCAAGGCGCCGTACATGGCGCCCGAGCAGTTCCTCGGCCGACGCATCGACCATCGCGCGGACATCTACTCGATGGCCATCACCCTGTGGGAGGCCCTCGCGCTGCGCCGCTGCCTCCCCCTCGACCTGTCGCAGCCCACGCGCCGCCCGCCCTACCGCCCCCTCGCGGGGCTGCTCCGCAGCGTCCCCCGCGAGCTCGACGCCGTGCTCTCGCGCGGGCTCAAGCCCAACCCCGACGAGCGCTGGCGCACCGCGGGCGAGTTCGCCGACGCCATCGAGCACCACCTCAAGGACGTCATCGCCCCGCACAAGGCCGTCGCCCACTTCGTGCGCGCCTTCGCGCAGGGCAAGATCGCCCTGGAGCTCCAGACGATTCGCGGGGTCGAAGCCCGCGCCGAGCGGCCCCGCCCGCAGGCCCCGCGGCTCCGCGGCCGATCGGGCTTTCAGCCCACCCGCGGGAGCCTCCGCCCGCACCTCGTGGAGCACCCCCTCCCGGCCCCGGAGTCTGCGCTGAGCGACGAGGACTCCGAGTCGCCGACGCGGGTGAGCCCGCAGCGCCCCGCGAAGGCCCGCGGCGGCAGCGGCAGCTCGGTGCTGGTGCCCGCGCCGCCCACCCGCGCCGGGTCGCCGGAGGCTCCTGCCCGGAGCCACGAGTCGGGCTCGCGCCCCGCCCTCCGCGGTCAGACGCTCCTCGGGCTCCCGCCGGTGTCGGCGCCTGGCGCGCCCGACGCCAGCGCGCCTGGCGAGCCCGCGCCCGAGGCGCGCGCGGAGCGCAGCTCGTCGGTCCCGCTGGAGATGACCGAGCCGTCGAGGGTGTTCGTCTCGATCCCCGCGC
The DNA here is from genome assembly GCA_041389885.1 of Polyangiales bacterium. Classification (GTDB taxonomy): domain Bacteria; phylum Myxococcota_A; class Polyangia; order Polyangiales; genus JAWKRB01. Next base: position 83,176 of record JAWKRB010000027.1, read on the forward strand.
CGTCCATCGCGCCGAAGTTCATCGAAGAGGCGCTCCTCGCCGAGCCTACACGCCTTCGCACGGTGCTCGACCCGGCGGGCTCGCCGGGTAAGCCCGCCGAGGACGCCGACGCGGCGGAGCCCCCGCCGCCCACGCTCTCGCTGCTTCGACCGCAGATCCCCAAGGCCCCGAAGGTCCCGTCCCTGGACCTCTCTCCCCCCCGCGCCGACCGAGAGGAGACCGAAGAGATCCCCCAGTCTGCGCTCTGCGAAGACAGCCAGCACCCCGAGGCCCTCGCGGACGACGCCGCAGAGGCCCCCGAGGCGCCCGTCGCCGAGGGCGCGGTCGAGAGCGCGGTCGAGAGCGCGGTCGAGAGCGCGGTCGAGCCCCCGCCGGCGCCTCCGCAGCGGCTCTGGATGCTGGGCTTCGCCGCGGCCCTCGTCACGACCTCCGTCGCCCTCTGGACCATGCTCGCTCGCTGAGCGGGCGGCGCCCTACTCCCCGCCCTTGCTCCCCAGCCGCGCCTCGAGGTCATCGACGCGCTGCTGAAGGCGCTTCACCTCGGCCTGCAGGGCCTGGATCTGCGTGGCGGGGTTGATCCCCTCCCAGAAGGTGCGCATCTGCGTGTCGACGCGGTGCTGCCACTGGTCGATGGCCTCGCGGCCCTGACCCACGAACTGGTCGAAGCGCGAGGGCTCGCGCGGGGCGGGCTCGGGCGCGGCCTCGACGGGGGGTGGAGGCGGGGCGGGCTCGGGAGGCGGGGCGGCCTCGACGCCCTCTCCTCCGCGGGCGATGAGCTTGCCCATAGGGGTGTCTTTCAGCGACTCGATGATCCTCTCGCTCGACGTGTGGATGAGCTCCTTCAGCGCGGCGATGGGCAGCGCGCGAGACTGCTTGCGCTCCTCCTCGTAGAGGATCTGCGCGAGGGTCATGCGCGTGAGGTCTTCTTTGGAGGCGTTGTCGATGATCCGCACCTCCTCGCCCTGACGCACGAGCTCCGCGATCTGGGTGAGGGTCACGTACCGGCTCTCGACGGTGTCGTACAGCTTGCGGTTGCTGTACCGCTTCACGACCCGCGGCGCCGCCCCGGCGGGGTCGCTCCCCGCGTTCGAGGACTGCTCTGGTCTGGGTGTGCTCACGGCGCCTCCGGGGATCTTGCTAGCCCTACGCCCGCCAGCGGGTCAAGCGCCGCGCGCTTCGTGCGACAATGCGAGGGAGATGTCGACGGAGCTGGCCGACCTGCTGTGCCGCCGCGCGGTGAGCGTCACCGACGCGCAGACGCGGGTGCACCTGTTTCGCTCGCTGCTCGCGGAGCTCCCGGTCGAGACGCTGCGCGAGGCCGTGACCGTGCTCGTGGAGCGCGCGGGGATGCGCGACACCGCGGCGCAGACCGCCCTGCTCGCGGCCCAGATCGCGCTGCTGCAGCGCCCCGAGGTGCTCAGGGTGCTGCACCACGAGGGCGCCCGCGCGGAGGACGACGAGCCCGCGGAGGACGGCGACGCGAAGCCCAGGGAGGACGAGGAGCACAAGGTGCCGCAGTACGTCCCAGGGCGCACGCTCACCCTCGGCGAGCGCAAGGCCCTGGCGCGCAGGCCCGACCGGCGGCAGATCGACCGGATCACCCGCGACCCCTCGCCCGCGGTCATCGAGCTGCTGCTCAACAACCCCCGGCTCACCGAGGACGACGTCGTGCGCATGTGCGCCCGGCGACCGAACGTCCCCGAGGTGCTCACCCTGGTCTTCGCGAACCCCAGGTGGTCCTCGCGGCCGCGGGTGCGCCGCTCCCTCGCGCTCAACCCCAACACCCCAGAGCCCATCGTGGCCGCCGTGGTCCCGCTGCTGAGCCCGGAGGACCTCCGCGCCGTCGCCGAAGACGAGCGCGGCGCCCCCGCGGTGCGTCGGCGGTGCCTCGAGGTGCTCGCGCGGCTCCCGCCCATCGCCGACGACCCCACGGGACAGGTCCATTGATCCACAGCGCCGCGCTCTTTGATTTCAACGGCGTGCTCGTCGACGACGAGCGCCTCCACCTCGCGGGCTTCAACGAGGTGCTCGCGCCCCTCGGCGTGCGCGTCACCGACGAGGACTACGACGCCCGCTACATCGGCTTCGACGACCGCGGCGCGTTTCGCGCGATGCTCGCGGACCGCGGCCTCGCCCACGACGACGCCCGCGTCGCCGCGCTCATCGAGGCCAAGCGCGGGGTGTACCTCCGCCTCGCCGCGGCCGACCTGCAGGTGTTCCCCGGCGCGGCCGAGGCGCTGCGCGACGTCGCCGCGGCCATGCCCGTGGTGATCGTGAGCGGCGCGCTCCGCGACGAGATCGAGATGGCCCTCGCCGTCATGGGCGCCCGTGACGTCGTGCTCGACGTCGTGTCGGCGGAGGACACCCAGGCGTGCAAGCCCGACCCCGAGGGCTACCTCATCGGCCTCCAACGCTTGCGCAACAAGGGATTCGACGTGGTCGCGGGGGCTTGCGTCGCCGTCGAAGACTCCCTCGCGGGCGTCGCCGCGGCGCGGGCGGCGGGGCTCAAGGTCATCGGCGTCGCGCAGAGCCACGGCGCCTCGGCCCTCGCCGAGGGCGGAGCCGACGAGGTCGTGGCGGCCGTGGGAGAGCTCCGCGCGGCGCACATCCTCGCACTCGCTTCGCGGGCCGTTGGGCGTTGACGCGCCGTCGGACGGGCCTCTACGCTCGCTCGGGCTTCATCGAACAGAAGGGGTTCCTATGAGCGCGCTGCGGGTGGTGATCTTCGAGGCGGACCTGGCGTTCGCGGAGGAGCTTCGGCAGGTCGTCTCGGGCAACGGCTTTCAGGTGATCCTTCACCACGACGGGGGTGACGCCGCGGAGTTCGCGGAAGACGCCGCGCCCGACCTGATCATCCTCGCCATCGAGCTCCCGAACCGCAGCGGCTTCGCGATCTGCAACCAGATCAAGAAGCACGCGACCCTCGGCGCGGTGCCGCTGGTGCTGATCGCGTCGAACACGCCGCAGGAGTCCTTCGAGCAGCACTCGAAGCTGCGCGGCCGCGCGGACCGCTACGCGCACAAGCCCATCGCCGCGGACGCGCTCTTCGGCCTCGCCCTCGACGCGATGAACGCCGCCCGCGCCGCGGCCGAGGCCGCGGAGGGCGGGGTCATCGAGGTCTCTGAAGACTCCATCGTCGAGGCGATCCCGCGCCACGTGCTGCGCCCCGGCGACAGCGACGTCTCGGGGATCACCGACGCGGCCTTCGAGCACATCATGATCGGCGACGTGAGCGGCGAGGCCCTCGCCGACGACCCCGTGGTGCTCGCCGAGGCGCTGCCGCCGGTGCCCGACGACTTCGAAGACTTCACCACGGTGTCGTCGTCGTCGTCGCTCGGGCTCACCGCGGAGCTCCTCGCGCGGGCCACGTCGCCGCGGCCGCCGAGCGTGTACGCGCCGCCGCCCCCGCCGCCCCCGCCGCGCTCCGCCGCGCCCCCGCCGGTGCCCAAGGGCGTCGCGTCGTCGGTGCGCCCGTCGCCGGCGCGCGAGGCGAGCGCCGAGCTCGAGTCGCTGCGCGCGCAGGTCGCCGACCTTCGCAGCGGGCTCGAAGACGCGCAGCGGCTCGCGCGCGAGGCCGTGACGCAGCAGGCCCGGTCTGAGCGCGAGCGCGCCGACCTCGAGGGCGCCCTGCACGACGCGAGGCGCGAGGCCGACGAGCTGAGGTCCCGCGCCGCGAGGCCCGCGGAGCCCAGGGCCGGCGGGAGCACGAGGGAGTTCCTCGAGCTGCGCGAGGGGCTCAACCGCAAGGACAAGGAGATCCTCAACCTCCGCGACGAGCTCAACCAGCGCGACCGGGAGATCCTCGACCTGCGCGACAAGATCCTCCAGCAGGACCTCGCCCGCGCCGACCTCGACGAGCGCCTCGAGGAGCGCCTGCGCGAGGTCGAGGCGCTGCGCGACCGGGTCGCCGCGCAGGAGGCCGCCGCCGAGCGACGAGACGCCGCGGCGCGCGAGGCCGACGCAGCAATGGCCGCGCTCCGCGTCGACGCCGAGGAGGCGCAGCGGGCGCACGAGCGCGCGATCGCCGCGCAGCGCGAGGCCGCCGAGGCCGCGCTGGCCGACGCCCGGGGCCGCGCCGAGGCCGCGCTGCGCGAGGCGCTCGACGCCGCGCGAGAGGCGCGCGAGGCCGCCGAGGCCGCGCTGCGCGCGGAGCACGACGAGGCCCTGCGGCGCCGCGAGGAGGCCCTCGCGACCGAGCGCGACGAGGCGCTGCAGGCCCGTGACGCCCAGCGCGAGGAGGCCCTGCGCGAGGCGCGAGAGGCGCACGAGTCCGCCGCCCGAGAGGCGCGCGAGGCGCAGGAGGCGGCCCTGCGCGAGGCGCGAGAGGCGCACGAGGAGGCCCTGCGCGCCAGCGACATCGAGCGCGACGCGGCCCTCGCGGCGGCGGCCGCGCAGCACGCCGCGCTGAGCTCCGAGCTCGACGAGGCGCGGGCCGACGCGGCGTCGCTGCGCCGCGTGCTCGACGACGAGCGCGCCGCCGCCGCCGCGGCGCTCGACGATGCGCGCGCGCGAGCCGCGGCGCTCGAGGCGAGGGCGGCGCGGCGCGACGCGATCACCGAGCGCGTCCGGCGCGCGACCGAAATCGCTGCGGCGCTGCTCGATGAGCTCGACGAAGGCGACGCGGGCGACGCGAGCGACGCGGGCGACGCGGGCGACGCGGGCGACGCGCGCAGCTGAGGGCCGCGCGACGCATCGTGGTAGGGTGCCTCGGGTACGCGCGAGTGAAGAGGGGAACGTCTTCGCTCGTACGCACCCCTGGAGGCCAAGGATGAAGCTGTTTCAATACGCTCGGGTCGCGCGCGTCGCCGCGCCCGCGCTCGCGGTCCTGCTGCTCGGCGCGGCCGCGGAGGCGAGGTGCCCGCCGGGCTACTACCAGAACCGCTTCGGGCGGTGCGTCCCGTTTCGCACCATCCGACCGCGCGTGTGCCCCGCGGGCTACGTGCTGCGCGGCGGCGTGTGCGTGCCGGCGGTGGTGCGACCGCGCGTGTGCCCCGCGGGCTACGTGCTGCGCGGCGGCGTGTGCGTGCCGGCGGTGGTGCGACCGCGCGTGTGTCCGCCGGGGTACTTCTACTTCCGCGGACGCTGCGTGCACCGCTGAGGGCGACGGCTACCGTCGGAGCAGCAGCACCACCGCGATGACCAGCGCCGCGGTGAAGACCATGTTCGCGACCACGAGGGTCGCGACGACCTTCGGTGTGAGGCGCATCTCCTTCGCGTGCCAGGGTTGGGGCTCGGGGCGCGTCGCCACCTCGGGTCGCCAGTCTGACCACGAGGGGCGCGCCTCGCCCTCCATCGGCTGCGCCGGGGTGCCCCCCGCGGGGAGCTGTCGGGGGGTCGGCGTGCGCCGTCGAGCCGCCGCGGCGCCCGCGACCGTCACGCTCTGCCGCACGACCGGGGGCCGCTCGGGCTCCTCGACGAATTCAAGCTCGGGGCCCTCCTCTTCGTCGTCGGCGAACACCGGTACGAGGGGCGGCAGCGCGTCGTCGAGCTCGGGGAGGTCGGCCGCGTTGACCAGAGCCGGCTCGAGGATCAGCACCGCGTCGTCGGTGTCGACTCGGGTGCGCAGCGCGTCGTGCGCGGGGCGCTCGACCGGCGCGGGGTGCTCGACCGGCGCGGGGTGCTCGACCGGCGCGGGGTGCTCGACCGGCGCGGGGTGCTCGACCGGCGGAGGATGGGACGCCGGCGCGACGAGCCCCGCGGGGAGCCGCGGCGGAGGCGGCAGGGCGTAGATGGCCGACGTGGCGCGGTGGGCGCTCACGGGCGCGGGATAGGGCGTGAGGAGCCGCGCCGAGACGGTCGCCACGGGGCGGGATGATGGACGGCCGAAGCTCGGGGTGGGGCGGCGGGAGGCCATCGCCGCCGGAGCCTGCGACGCGCGCGGGATGCCCGAGGGGGGCGCGCTGCGGGTGCCGGCCTCGCGCGGGCCGCGGCGCACCGAGAGCAGCGCCGCGGGGACCAGGCGGAGCGCGTCTTCGAACTCGGCGGCGAACACCCCCGCGCGGGGCGTGCGGTCGCGGGCCATCACCGTCCACGCGCGGTGAAAGACGCGGTTGAGCGGCGCGAGCGCGTTGGAGTGCACCACCCCGAGGAGCGGGAGGGGGCCGCGCTGCACGACGTCGACGATGGCCTCGACGCTCCCCGCGAAGGCCGGGCGCCCGGTGATCAGCTCGTAGGTCAGCGACGCGAGCGAGAACACGTCGGACGCCGGCGAGATCGGCGCGCCGCAGAGGTCTTCAGGCGCGCGGTAGCTCGGCTTGGTGGGCGCGTTGCGCGGGCACTCGGCGTGCCCCACGGCCACGAGCTTCACCGCGCCGCCGGTGGTGCACACCACGTGCTCGGGCATGACCCCGAGGTGGTAGATCGGCGGCGACTGCTCGTGGAGGTAGTCGAGCGCCTCGGCCACGGCGCGCACCACCCGCACGAGCTCGGCGCCCACGAGCAGGTCCCCCGCGGCGATGCGCGCGCGCAGGGTGCGCCCCTCGATGCGCTCGGTGACCTTCACCGGGAGCCCGTTGTGCGTCTCCCCCACGGCGAACACCCTCACGAGGTGCGGGTGCTCCAGCGCGCGGCCCTGCTCCGCGTTGGCCTCGAACCAGTCGCGGAGCTCCTCGACGTGCAGGGGGTGGAGCACCTGCGCCGCGACCGCCTGACGGCCGTCTTCAGAGCGGGCCTCGTACACGATCCCGATGCGGTCGGCGTGACTCATCGCCCCGAGGACGTAGCCCCCAGGAAGCGACGAACCAGGAATCGCCATCCGACTCACGGCGGAGGTCTACCGCGCCGCCCCCTCCCAGGCACGTTTTCGACCGCCCGCCGCCCCGGCGGTCACTCGGGCTCGTTGTCGGTGTCGCGCAGGCCGTAGCGCTTGCAGAGCTCGCGCAGGTGGTAGCGCGTGAGGCCCGCGGCGCTCGCGCTGCGGGTGATGTTCCCCTGGTGGCGCTGGAGGAGCGCGGCGAGGTAGGCCGGCTCGAACGACTCGAGCACCCGGAGCTTGGCGTCTTTGAAGGGCATCGTCGCGAGGTCTTCGCGCACCTCGCCCCGCGCGCCCGCCGCGGCGCTCGGGTCTCCCAGCTGCGGGTGCGGGAGCGTGGTGAGGGGCGTGGCCAGGCGCCCCGAGGCCACGGGCAGCAGGTCGTCAGGGCCGATCTCCGCCGACTCCCCCAGCGAGGCCGCGCGCTCGACGGCGTTGCGGAGCTCTCGGGCGTTGCCAGGCCACGGGGCGGCCTGCAGCCGCGCGAGGGCCTCGGCGCTCAGGGTCTTGGGGCCCAGGGCGGGGTTGCGCGCGCAGAAGCGGTCGAGGAACGCCGCGGCGAGGAGGGGAATGTCCTCGCGGCGCGCCCGCAGCGGGGGGAGCTCGAGGGTGACCACGCCGAGGCGGTAGTAGAGGTCCTCGCGAAAGGTCGACGCGCCGACCATCGCGCGGAGGTCGCGGTTCGTCGCCGCGACGATGCGCGCGTCGACGGGCACGGTCTGCGAGCCGCCCACCCGGCGCAGCTCCCGACCCTCGAGCACGCGCAAGAGCTTGGGCTGCAACGCGATGTCGAGCTCGCCGACCTCGTCGAGAAAGACCGTGCCCCCCTGCGCCTGCTCGAAGCACCCGGTGCGGCGCTCGGTGGCGCCGGTGAACGCGCCGCGCTCGTGGCCGAAGAGCACGCTCTCGACGAGGTCCTTCGGGAGGGCCGAGCAGTCTTGCACCACGAGGGGCCCGCGGGCGCGCTTCGACGCCGCGTGGATCGCCCGCGCCACGAGCTCCTTGCCCGTGCCCGTCTCGCCCGAGATCAGCACGGTGATGTCTGACGCCGCGACGCGCTCGAGCTGCGCGAAGATCTGCCGCATCGCCACCGAGCGCCCTACGAGGTCGTAGAAGCGGTCGTCGGCGCTCAGGGGAATGTCCACCGCGCCCTCGAGGGCGTTGATCTGCAGCGTCGTGGTGCCCACCCGCACCCGCGCGCCGAGGGGGAGCACCGCGTCGCGCAGGCGGATGTCTCCCACGAAGCACCCGTTGGTGCTCCCGAGGTCGCGAATCACCCACCCCGACTCGGCGGCCTCGACCTCGGCGTGCACCGACGACACCGAGCGGTCGGTGAGCGGGAGGTCGCAGATGAGCGCGCGGCCGACGGTGATCCTCGGCTTGTCGATGTCGACGGCGAGGCCCTTGTCGGGGCCGTCGAGCACCACGAGGCGCGCGCGCTGGAGCCGCCGCGACGACGCGCGGCCCGCGATGTAGAGCGTCTCGATCCCTGCCGCGCCCTGTGCGTCGTCTTGCATCGCAGCCCCCTTCGCGCGCTACACCCTGAGCGCCGCGATGGCCGCGCGGTAGTCCCCCGCGCCGAACACCGCGGAGCCCGCGACGAAGACATCGGCCCCCGCCGCGCGCGCGCGGGGCGCCGTCTCGGGGGTGATGCCCCCGTCGAGCTGCAGGTCGATGTCGCGCCCGCTGGCGTCGATCATCCCCCGGATCGCGCGCACCTTCGGGAGCACGGCGTCGATGAAGCGCTGCCCGCCGAAGCCGGGGTTCACGCTCATCACCAGCACGAGGTCGACGCAGTGCATCACGTAGCGCAGCGCGTCTTCGCCCGTCGCGGGGTTGAGCACCACCCCCGCGCGGCGCCCCGCCTCGCGGATCGACTGCAGCGTGCGCTCCAGGTGCGTGCACGCCTCGGCGTGCACCGAGACCACGTCGGCGCCGGCCTTGATGAAATCGCCGACGTAGCGCTCGGGCTCGACGATCATCAGGTGGCAGTCGACCACCCTCCTCGTCGCGCGGCGCACCGCGGCGGTGACCAGCGGGCCGATGGTGATGTTGGGCACGAAGCGCCCGTCCATCACGTCGACGTGGATCCACTCGGCGCCCGCCTCGTCGACGGCCCGCACCTCGTCGGCGAGTCGCCCGAAGTCCGCGGAGAGGATGGACGGGGCGACGCGGAGCTCCTTGGCGTGCATCACGGGGAGTGAATCCACGGAGGCCGCGGCGGTGTCAAGGCGCTCACGCCGCGTCGGCCTCGAGCTCTTGAAAGAGCGCGACGAGCTCGCGCCGGGGGCGCAGCAGGGTGGTGAGCCGCGTGGCGTCTTGCAGCAGCGTCGACTCCATCTGCCCCAGCTGCGCGGCGGCGACCTCGAGGCGCTTCTGCACCTCGCGCATCTCGTCCTCGCCGTGCTGCGACACGCGCTCGAGCTGCGCGCGCAGGGCGGCGATCTGGTACTCGAGGTCCTTCACCTCGGCGGTGCAGGCGGCCTCCCAGGCGCGGGCAGACTCCATCGCCTCGGCCGCGGGCAGCGCCTCGTCCATCGCCGCGAGGGCCTCCCGGTAGCGCTCCGCGAGCTCGCCCGAGGGGGTCGGCGAGCTCCCGGTCTCGACCACCGCGGCGTGGAGGGTCCAGAAGCGCTCGGCGTAGAAGTTCAGGTCGCTCTCCGCGGCGCGCGCGGCCTCCGACGCGGGGTGCTGCCGCTGGCGCGCGGTGGAGAGGTCCTGCGCGAGGGCGTCCATGGCGTGGCCGAAGCGGGCCTGGGCCTCGCGGGTGCGCGTGGCGATGGTGTCGACGCGGCCCTGGTCGCTCATCCAGCGCCCGTGCACGTCGACCATCGCCGTGACCGCCGCGCGGAGCCGCCCCACGGCCGCGGCGACGTCCCCGGGCATCGCGTCGCCGTAGACCCGGTGGCACATCGTGCGGAGGATCTCCGTGCGGCGCCCCCAGCGCGCCACGCTCACCGCCGAGAACATGCTCCCGGTGCTGGTGGTCGAGCGGTGCGAGGTGACCACCGTGCGCGCCTCGTCGCGCGGGACGGAGAAGACCTTCGGCGCGGCGCCGGGGAGCGACTGCCGCACCGAGGCCAGGCCGCGCCCGAGGGCGTGCGCGTCGACGGGCCGCCGCTGCGGGTCCTTCTCGAGGCACTGGAGGATCAGCGCGTCGAGGGCCACGGGGATCTCGGGGCGCAGCGAGCGCGGCGCCGCCGGCGTGTCGCGCAGGTGCTGGATCAGGAAGGTGGTGACGTCCGGCGCGGTGAAGGGCAGACGGCCCGTCACGCAGCGGTAGAGGATGCAGCCCACGGCGTAGAGGTCGGCGGAGGGCCCGGCGTCGATGCTGGTGATGCGCTCCGGGGCCATGTACTGCGGCGTGCCGAAGATCTCGCCGGTGCCCGTGAGCCGCGCGTCCTGCATCGAGCGGGCGATGCCGAAATCGAGGATCTTCAAGAGCTCCCCGCCGCCCTCGCGGGGGCACACGAAGAGGTTCTCGGGCTTGAGGTCGCGGTGGATCACCTGGAAGTCGTGGGCGCGCGCGAGGCCCGCGGCGAGCTGCGCGGCGAGGTCCACCGAGCGCGCGAGGGGCAGCGGCCCGGCGGCCTGCTTCAGCACCGCCTCGAGGGTGCTCCCCTCCAGGAACTCCATCACCAGGTAGGGCAGGCCCTCTTCGGTGTCGCCCGAGTCGAGGATCTCGATGATGTTCGGGTGGGGCAGCCGCCGGGTGCTCGTGGCCTCGCGGCGGAACCGCTCGCGGAGCTTGGGGTCACCCGAGAGCTCCCGGCGAAAGAGCTTCACGGCGACGACCCGGTCCTGCAGGGTGTTTCGCGCGCGGTACACCGTGGCCATGCCGCCGACGCCGACGATGCCCTCGATGCGGTAGGTCCCCCCCAGGATCACCCCGAGGTACGGGTCGGGCGCCACGACCAACGCCGTGCGGTCGAGCAGGCAGTTGGCCGCGTCGTTGGGGTAGCGCAGGTTGCAGACAGGGCAGATCTTCATGCGTCGCGCATCCCGCGGCGAGTGTACCATCCGTTGCCCCGCGGACCCCACGACGTGACAACTCCCCTCCATACCTTCGAAGTCTCCAAGGCCCGCCACGCCCAGGCGCTGTCGTCCCTCGTGCGCGAGGAGCTCGGGGTCACCTGGGGCGCGGCGAAGAAGCTCTGCCAGCGCGGCAAGGTGCGGGTGAACGGCGAGACGATCACGGATCCGGGCCACCGCGTCGCCGCCGGGAGCGAGGTGCGGGTGACCCCCGACGCGCCCGTGGTCACCCGCGGCGACTCGCCGGTGCTGCACCTCACCCGCGATCGGCTGCTCCACGTCGACGCGCACCTCGTGGTGGTCGACAAGCCCCCGGGGATCAGCACCGTGCCCTTCGACGAGACCGAGCGCGACACCCTCGTCGACCGCCTCGGCGTCGCCCTGCACCGCTGGGACCTCGCGCCCCCCCGCGCGCCGCTCTTCGTCGTGCACCGCCTCGACAAGGAGACCTCGGGCGCGCTGGTCTTCGGCCGCTCGTGGGTGGCCAAGCGCCACCTCGCCGACCTCTTTCGCCGCCACGAGGTCGACCGGGTGTACCTCGCCCTGGCGCACGGCTACATCGAGCGCGAGGCCACCATCGAGTCGATGCTCCTCGAAGACCGCGGCGACGGGCTCCGGGGCTCGGCGCGGGGGCGGGCGGGGGCGCAGGGGCGCAAGGCGGTCACGCACATCAAGCCCGTGGCGCAGCTCCCCGGCGAGGGGGGCGCGACGCTGCTCGAGGTGCGGCTCGAGACGGGTCGGCAGCACCAGATCCGCATCCACCTCTCCGAGCGCGGGCACCCCATCGTGGGCGAGCGGGTGTACATCCGCGGCTACGAGGCGCCCCCCATCGCCGCGCCGCGGGTGATGCTCCACGCGCGCACGCTGGGCTTCACGCACCCGGCGCACCCCGAGGCCGCGGCGGTGCGCTTCGAGTCGCCCCTCCCCGAGGATTTTCTCGAGACCGCGCGGCGCCTCGGTCTGCGCTGATCGACGCGCGTCGTCCCGTGATAGTCTCCGCGCGCTGTGACGCGACCGAAGCGCATCCTGGTGGTCGAAGACGAGCCCGACCTCGTTCGGTTGCTGGAGTTCAACCTCACGCAGGCCGGCTTCGAGGTCCGCTCGGTCGAGCGCGCGAGCGACGCGCTGAAGGCCGCGCAGGCTGACCCGCCCGACCTGGTGCTCCTCGACCTGATGCTCCCCGACGGCTCGGGCACCGACGTCTGCCGCGCGCTCAAGACCGCCCCCGCGACGAAGTCGGTGCCGGTGATCATGGTCACGGCGAAGGGCGAGGAGATCGACCGGGTGGTGGGCTTCGAGATCGGCGCCGACGACTACGTCGTGAAGCCCTTCTCGGTGCGCGAGCTGATCCTCCGGCTCAAGGTGATCCTCCGGCGGTCGGAGACCGAGGAGCCGACGACGCGCGAGGAGGTGTCGTTCGGCTGCCTGCGCGTCGACCGCGAGGCGCACCGGGTGTACGTGTCCGACCGCGAGGTGGCGCTCACGGCGCTCGAGCTCCGGCTCCTCACCACGCTCATCGACCGCAAGAACCGCGTGCAGTCGCGCGAGACGCTGCTCTCGGACGTCTGGGGGCTGCACATGCACGTCGAGACGCGCACCGTCGACACGCACATCAAGCGCCTGCGCGAGAAGCTCGCCGAGGCGGGCGACTACGTGCAGACCGTGCGGGGCGTGGGCTACCGCTTCGCCGAGAGCCCCGGCGAGCCCTGAGGGCTAGACCTCGGGCAGCGCGGCGTGGTCGACGCCGGTGATGAAGTCGCTCACCCGCGGGTCGGGGTGCGCGCGCATGCGCTCGGGGGTGTCGCAGCCCGCGATGCGCCCGTCGAGGATCATCGCCACGCGGTCGGCGGCGCTGAACGCGAGCTCCATGTCGTGGGTGACCATCACCGCCGCGATGCCGAAGCGCCTGTGCAGGTCGACGATGATGGCGTCGATGCGGTGGGCGTTCACCGGGTCGAGGCCCATCGTGGGCTCGTCGTAGAGGATCACCTCGGGTCGGAGCGCCATCGTGCGCGCGATGCCCACGCGCTTGCGCATGCCGCCCGACAGCTCGGCGGGCTTGAGGAGCTGCGTGCCCGGCAGGCCGACGGCGGTGAGCACCTCGTCGACCCGCGCGTCGATCTCGGCCTCGGTCATCGTGCCGGCGAAGTGCTCGTGGAGCCCGTAGGACGTGTTCTCGGCCACGGTCATCGAGTCGAAGAGGGCGTTGTATTGAAACATCAGCCCGACGCGGCGGCGCAGCACGATGAGCTCGGCGGGGGTCATCGCGGCGACCGAGGCGCCGTCGAAGAGCACCTCGCCCTCGTCGAAGGGCACGAGGCCCACGAGGCACTTGAGCAGGATCGACTTGCCGCACCCCGAGGGTCCCAGCAGCGCGAGGGTCTCGCCGCGGCGCAGGGTGAGGTCGACGCCGTCAAGCACGACCTTGTCCCCGAAGCGCTTGCGCAGGCCGCGCACCTCAAAGATCGCGTCGGCGCTCACGGCCCGACCCGCCCCGTGCGCACCGCCGAGGCGATGACCCGACCGAAGCCCTCGATGAAATCCTCGTGCATCCAGAGGACCACGTCGGCCCCCACCTGCCGGGCGACCTGGCGCAGCGCGCGCACGACGTCGGATCGGTCGGGGGCCCCGTCGCTGGTCACCTCGATGAGCGCGACCTCGCGCGCGGGCATGGAGCTCGCGGGGAGCGGCGGCGCGCGCACGACCACCGCGGCGTCGGCGCGCAGCGGAGGGGCGGCGCGGCCGAGGCGCAGCACCCGCGTCTCGACGTGCGCGCAGCCGACGCAGAGCGCCAGCGCGAGGGCGATGGGGCGCTCAGCGCGCATGGAGGTCTCCCGCGGGCGGAGCGCCCCAGGGCGCGGGCGCGAGGCTCGGCGCCGCGCGCCACGGCGGCGGCGCCGCGACCGACTCGCCGCGGCGCACCGCCGCGACGCGCAGGTGCATGTCCACCTCCAGCGTGGGGACCAGCACCGGGCAGGTGAACCCGCCGACGCCGCGCATCGAGAGCCCGCGGCTGCACGGCCGGTACTCGGTGTGCGTGGTGTACCGCGCGACGGTGCGCACCGAGCGCACGAGCACCGCGTCGGCGCCCAGACGTCGGGCCCTCGCCTCGGCGTCGGCCACGAGCTCGTCGAGGTGCGCCGTCGGGCCGCGCCCGTAGCTGTCGATCACGCCCACCTCCTGCGTCGGGAAGCCCGGCGAGAGGCCGTAGTACACCGGCAGCGTGCTCCGCCGCGGCGCGCCGGGGGTCCCCGTGACCTCGACCACGCTCTGCACCGAGGCGCACCCCATCAGGGCCAGGGTCATCAGCGCGAAGGCGGCGGGGGACATAGGCCGAGGGAGCCTAGCACTACTGTCCTGGTGCCGATCTGCTGCGGCTTCGTGCGATGGCGAATCCGCGGCTTGCGTCCTCGCTCACTCCCGCAGCGGGCAGAAGCCCGCTTTGGTCGTTCGTTCCGGGCGCGCTCACGGACTTCGCTCACCGCACGAACCCTCGCGACGATCGGCACCAGGACCGTAGTGCTAGCACCAAGCGCTCCCCCCGTTTGCCCCTCTTGCGACCCCGGCCGATGTCGCGGACCTTCACCCCCCAGACGCCCATGAGACGACGCGCCGCCGCCTTCACGCTCGCCTCCGCCCTGGCCCTGGGCTGCGGCGCGCGCTCCGAGCTCCGCGTGCCCGACGCGCGCGCCTCGGACCTCACCCTCGACGCGTCCCCCGACGTCGCCCCGGAGGCGTCGGTCGACGTGCCGCCCCCCGAGTGCCGCGTCGACCGCGACTGCGACGACGGCGTCGCGTGCACCGAGAGCCGCTGCGCCGCAGGGAGATGCGTGCACACCGGGGTCGACGCGCGGTGCGACGACGGGCTCCGCTGCAACGGCCCCGAGCGCTGCGACGTCGCGCGGGGCTGCGTCGCGGGCGCCCCCCTCCGCTGCGACGACGGCGTCGCGTGCACCGTCGACCGCTGCGACGACGCCTCGCAGCAGTGCGCCGCGACGCCCAGCGACGACCTGTGCCCGATCAGCCACCGCTGCGACGTCGCGCGGGGCTGCGTCGCGCGGGCGCTCGCGGTGACCAGCACCAACCTCTTCGAGGTGGAGCTCCCGAGCGGCGCCCTGAGGTCCATCGGCAGGGTGCGGGCGTTCACCGACGTGGCGCTGCACCCCGACCGCACGCTCTACGGGGTGAACGGCAGCGGCGAGCTCTACCGCATCGACCCCGGCAGCGCGCTCTCGACCTTCCTCGGCGCGACGGGGGTGCCGCTCACCGCCCTCGACGCCGCCCCCGACGGGACGCTCTTCGGCGCGGGCCCCACGGGGCTCTACCGCGTCGACCCGGCGACCTTCGAGGCGAGCTTCGTCGCGGCCTTTCCGCCCGGGCTCGAGGCGAGCGGCGACCTGGCGCTGCTCGAGGGCGCGCTCCTCGCGACGGCGCGCACGGGCCCCGGGGCCCTCGACGAGCTGGTGTTCTTCGAGCCCCGCGACGGCACCTCGCGCCGCATCGGCCCCACGGGCTTCAGCTGCATCTACGCCCTCGCCGCCTTCGGGCGGAGCCTCTACGGGATGACCTGCGTGGGCGATGTGCTGTCCATCGACCCGGCCACGGGCGCGGCGCGGCGCATCTCGTCGAGCAGCACGATGTTCTACGGCGCGACCGCGCGTTGACGGACGCGGCGTCGAGGTGGTCCCATCCCCGCCCGGAGTGGACGAGAAGTATCGCTACATCCAGTCGGCGGGCGCGCTCAACGAGGCCGCCCCCGTGATGAGCAAGCGCGCCGCGCCGCCGCCCGCGCGCGCGTCCGCCGCGCACGCCGCGGCCCTCGCGGGCCTCGCGCAGCAGTCGGACGAGGAGCGCGGCGAAGCGGGCGCGCCCCGGTCGCTCGCGTCGATGCCGCGGCAGGAGCGCGCGCGGGTCATCGCCGCGGGTCGAGGCGGGCGGGGCGGGGTCGACCCGCACACGCAGGGATGGAGGTGGGGCTTGTTCTACGTCACCGTCGAAGACGGCCAGCGCGTGCTCCTCGTCGACCGCGAGGGGCGCATGGAAGAGGTCGTGGGGCCGCGCCGGGTGTGGTCCTTCGGCAAGCGGGTGCAGCCGATGGCGCACCACGTCGCGCACCCCGGCGAGTTCCTCATCGCGCGCTTTCGAGACGGACGTCAGGAGCACCTCCGCGGCCCCGCCCACGTGTGGTTCGACCCGCGCGCGCACCTCAGCATCGGCCGAGAAGACGCCCTGCAGATCGCCACCCGCGAGGCCGTCGTGGTCTACGCCCGCGACGGCGCGGGCGAGGTGCGCCGCCGCGTGGTCGAGGGCCCCGCCGTGTTCGTGCCCGAGCCCGGCGAGTGGCTCCACACCTTCTCCTGGCACGGCGCCCGCGGCGGCGACGACGGATACCGTAAGGTGCCGAACGGGCTGGTGTTTCAGAAGCTCTGGCTCCTGCCCGACCAGATGTACCACGACGTCACCGACGTGCGCACCGCCGACGACGCGCTGCTCACCATCCGGCTCATGGTGTTCTTCGAGCTCGTCGACATCGAGCGCATGCTCGCGTCGACGCACGACCCCATCGGCGATTTCGTGAACGCCGCGACGAGCGACGTGGTCGACTTCCTCGGCCGCCACGATTTCGCGTCGTTCAAGCGGCACACCGAGAAGCTCAACGAGCTCGCCGCGTACCCGCAGCTCGCCGCCCGCGCGCAGCAGTGCGGCTACCGCATCGACAAGGTGGTCTACCGCGGGTACGGCGCCCCCGACTCGCTGCAGGAGATGCACGACAAGGCCATCGAGTCGCGCACGCGCCTCGCCCTCGAGCGCGCCACCATGCAGCAGGCGCAGGAGCTCGAAGACTTCACCCTCGAGCGGACCCTCGCCCGCAGCGAGCGCCAGCGCGACGACCGCGCCGCCGAGAGCGACCACGAGATCGCCCTGAGCAAGCGCCGGCGCGAGGCCGACCTCGACGCCGAGCGCGCGAGGCAGACCTTCCTCCGCGAGCAGCAGGGCCTCGACGCGCGGCAGTCCCTGGAGGTGTCGCGCGCGCGCGACGCCGAGCGCCGAGCGCACCTCGACGCCCTGCGCGCCCTCGGGGTGGACCTCACCGCGCTGCTCACCCAGGGGCGCGCCGATCAGGTGATCGAGCTGCGCGGCGGCGCCGAGGCCGCGCACCTCCACCTCTCCGCGCGGGAGTGACCGTGAAGCCCCGCCGGCCCACGCCCTCCGCCGTCGAGATTTCCCGGGCCTCGACCCCGCGAATGGGCTTGGCGCTTGACACCCCGGCGCCGGGACGCGACGCTCCCCGAACGAACGTGTCGCTCAAGATCGACGCCGCGGGCCGCACAGACGTGGGACAGCTCCGCGAGCACAACGAAGACACCTTCGCTGTGGCCGACCAGCACCACCTCTACCTCGTCGCCGACGGCATGGGCGGTCACCGCGCGGGGGACATCGCGTCGAAGATGGCGACCGACACGGTGCTCGCGTTCTTCGACAGCACCACCCGCGAAGACGCGACCTGGCCCTTTCACTACGACCCGAGCCTCTCGCCCGAAGAGAACCGGCTGCTCACGAGCCTCAAGGTCGCGAACAAGTCGATCTTCGAAGAGAGCGTGCGCAACTCCGAGCACCGGGGCATGGGCACCACCGTCGTCGGCGCGCTGGTGAACCTCAGCGCGCGCAAGGTGTTCATCGGGCACGTGGGCGACAGCCGGTGCTACCGCGTGCGCGACCGCGGGATCCTGCAGCTCACGCAGGACCACTCGCTGCTCAACGAGTACCTCCGCGCGATGCCCGACCTGCCCCAGTCGCAGCGCGACGAGCTGCCGCGCAACGTGATCACCCGCGCGCTGGGGATGACCGAGTTCGTGCAGGTCGACCTCCGCGCCGACGGCCTCCGCGACGGAGACGCCTTCGTGCTCTGCTCCGACGGGCTCTCGGGGATGATCTCCGACGCCGAGATCCTGGCGACGGTGCTGGCCCACGAAGACGACCTCGCGGCCGCCTGCGAGGCGCTCGTGAAGCGCGCGAACGACCACGGCGGCGAAGACAACATCACCGTGCTGGTCTTTCGCGTGTACGAGCCCGAAGGGGCGTCGACGCGGCCGCCGCAGCGCTCGCCCCACAGCCTCGAAGAGACGCGCCCGATGCTCGCGCCGATCGCGGCCGAGCCCGGCACCGAGGCGACGCTCCCGCCCGCGCCCCCGGCGGACGAGCGCCCGCGCTTCGGCGACGAGGTCGAAGACACCGTCGAGGCCACCGGGCCGGTCAAGCTCCCGTCGTAGGGTCCCGCTCGAGCAGCGAGCGCCCGTCCATCACCTCGGGCTGCGCGAGGCCCATGAGGGAGAGCATCGTGGGGGCCACGTCGCAGATCCTCCCGCCGGCGCGGAGCACGCCCTCGCGCCCCGCGAGGGCCTCGGAGACCGCCCAGAGGGGCACGGGGTTGGTGGTGTGCGCGGTGTGCACGCCGCCGGTGATCGGGTCGATCATGGTCTCGCAGTTGCCGTGGTCCGAGGTCACGAGGACGGAGCCGCGGAGCTCGAGGGCCGCGCGCACGACCTCGCCCACGCCGCGGTCGACGGCCTCGACCGCCGCGATGGCCGCGGGGAGCACGCCGGTGTGCCCGACCATGTCGGGGTTGGCGAAGTTCACGAGGAGAAAGTCGTAGCGCCCCGAGCGGATGGCCTCGACGATGCGCAGGGTCACCTCGGGCGCGCTCATCTCGGGCTTGAGGTCATAGGTCGCGACGTCGCGCGGCGAGGGGATCATCGCCCGCTCCTCGCCGGCGAAGGGCTCCTCGCGGCCGCCGTTGAAGAAGTACGTCACGTGCGCGTACTTCTCGGTCTCCGCGCAGCGAAACTGCCCGAGCCCGGCGCGCGACACCACCTCGGGAAAGAGCTCGGGGTAGGTCTCCTTCGGGTACGCCACCGGGAGCCCGAGCCGCGGGTCGTAGGTGGTCATGCACGCGAAGCGCGCGTAGCGAGGGCGCGCCCCGCGGTCGAAGAAGCTGAACGCGTCGGCGGTGAGCGCGAGGGTGATCTCCCGCGCGCGGTCGGGTCGAAAATTGAAGAACAGCCCCGCGTCCTCGCCGTCGCGAATCCCCGCGTAGTCGCCGAGCACCCGGGGCTCGACGAACTCGTCGCCCTTGCCGTCGGCGTACGACGCCGCCAGCGCCTCGCGCCAGCTCGCCGCCCGCGGCGCCGAGGCGAGGGCCACGGCCTGGTAGGCGCGCTCGACGCGCTCCCAGCGCTGGTCGCGGTCCATCGCCCAGTAGCGCCCGCAGAGGGTCGCGATCTCGCCCTTGCCCCGGAGGGCCTCCTCGAGGCGCCGGAGGTACGCCTCGGCGCTCCTCGGCGGCGTGTCTCGCCCGTCGAGAAACGCGTGGACCACCGCGCGAACCCCTTGCGCCGCAGCGACCTCGATGAGCCCGAGCAGGTGCTCGAGCGAGCTGTGCACCCCGCCGTCCGACACCAGCCCGAGGAGGTGCAGCGCGCCGCCCCGCTGCTTCGCCGCGGCCACCGCGTCGGCGATGACCGGGTTGCGCCCGAGGGACCCCTCGGCGAGGGCCACGTCGATGCGGGAGATGTCCATCATCGCGATGCGCCCGGCGCCGAAGTTCATGTGCCCCACCTCGCTGTTGCCCATCTGACCGGGCGGCAGGCCCACGTCGGGGCCGCTGGCGCCGATGAGGGTGCGCGGGTAGCGCGCGGTGAGCGCGTCGAAGGTGGGGGTGCGCGCGAGGCGCACGGCGTTGGCCTCTCCCTCGGCGCGGTCTCCGAAGCCGTCGAGGATCACGAGAACCATCGGGGGGCGCGGGGTGGTCATGGGCGTGGGGCTCCGTCGGGGCTGGGGGGTGGGCTGGGGGGCGCGGCGCGGGCCTGCGCCAGGGCGCGCCGCAGCGCGTCGAATTCATGGGGCTCGAGGGGCTCGTCGCCGAAGCGCGCGGCGAGGTAGCGCGTCGCGACGCGGACCGCGACGGGCCCGAGGGGGTCTCCCCCCGCGTCGAGCTCCCGCGCGAAGGCCAGCAGCGAGCGGCTGGGCGGGCGCGGGACCCCGCGGGCCGCGAGGAGCTCGTCGAGGGCGTGCGCGAGGTCTTGCGCGGCGCGCTGCGAGGGCGTGCGCGCGCGGTGGAGCGCCATGCCCGGCGCCCTCCTCCACGCCCGGAGCTGCGACGCGAGCAGCAGCAGCAGCCCCACGCCCACGACCCCAGCGACCACCGGGCGCAGCGAGCGCAGCGAGAGGCTTCGGCCCCCGCCGCGGCCGCCGCCGCCGCGCAGCCGCGGCATCGAGAAGCCCCCGGCGCCACGGCGGGCGTCGATGAAGCGCCACACCCGGCGCGCGATCTGCGCCTGCGTCGAGAGGTCGAAGCCCACGATGTAGTGCCGCCATCGCATGCGCAGGGCCTCGAGGAAGGCGTCGGCCTCGGAGAACATCCCGCCGCGCGCCCCGGTGAGGATCCCGCTGCTGGGGGTGGGGTCGAAGGTGAGCCAGCCGCGCTGCGGGTCCCAGACCTCGACCCAGGAGTGCGCGTCGCCCTGGAGCACGGCGTAGAAGCGCCCGTAGCGGTTGTAGGTCCCGCCGAGAAAGCCCGTCACGTTGCGCGTGGGCACGTCGGCCGCGCGGAGCAGCACGGCCATCGCCGTCGAGAAATACTCGCAGTGCCCCGCGTGGGAGCGAAAGAGAAAGTCCTCGAGGGGCTGCGCCGCGCCGCCGCTCTCGAGGCGCAGGGTGTACCGAAAGGCCGCGAGGTAGCGCTCGACCGCCTGGGCCTTCTGAGACGGCGTGGTGAGCCCCCGGGTGATCTGCGCCGCGAGCGCGCGCACCCGCGGCGAGAGCGACGCCGGCAGCTGGAGGTAGCGCCTCGGAAAGCTCCGCGACCGCTCGATCGCGGGTCGCCGGGGCAGCGCCTGCGGTTGGGCGCGGGAGAGGTAGGCCGTGTAGACCAGGCCCACGCCCTCGGCGCCGGAGTACCGAATGCCGTCGTCCCGGTCCATGTTGAGGTGGGTGAAGCGCGGGTAGCCGTTCTCGAAGCGGGCCTCGATGTCGAGGCCGACGGTGCCCTCGGGGAGAAAGAGCACCGGCGGCTCGAGGGGGTCGAGCACGATGCGCAGCGCCTCGTCGCGCCCAGGGTCGGGGAGGCGAATCAGCGAGTACCGCGTCTCGTCGCGCTCGACCCGCGCAGACTCCGCCCCGCGGCCGTGCTGCCGCCGGCTCCAGCCCCGGCCGGTGTAGTGGTCGAAGGTCGCGCCACGCAGCCGAAACGACCGAAACGGCGGCGGGTTCGCCGGCAGCTCCTGCGGCTGGATGCGCAGCACCACCGTGGTGTTGTTGCGCACGGTGCCGTGCCCCGAGAGGTCGACCTCGTTGCCGAAGCCCGCCACGGTGTTCTCGTTGTGCGGGCGTATCGAGAGCACCCCGAGCCCGATGCGCGGAAAGATCAAGAAGATCACCGCGGTGAGCATGAAGATCGGCACCGCGAGGAGCGACGAGCCCACGAGCAGCCCCGCCCCCACGACCCTGCGCGACCGGAGGATTCGCGCGACGTCGATGGGCACCCCGGCGCGCCCCGCGCGGGCGTCGGCGAGGTAGTTCCCCTCGATCTCGCGGCGGAGGTGACCGAGGGTCATCGCCCAGGGCGTGACGATCACGAAGCCCACGAAGCACAGGGCGTAGGAGAGCCCGCCGCCGAGCACCGTGGCGGCGATGAGCTGCAGCAGCGCGAGGCTCGTGATGAGCTGGTAGTTCTTGGACGAGCGGCGGTTCGACAGCAGCTGCACCTGCAGAAACGACGCGAGCTCGACGAAGGTGATGAGCCAGTCGACGCCGAAGAGCGTGACCCGCGCGACCTGCAGTCCGATCACGAGCAGCAGCGCGACGTTCCACCCCCGGGCGTAGCGCTCGGAGTGCACGACCTCGCCCTCGGCGAACCAGCTCAGCAGCACGCCGACGCCGACGAGCCCCACGCTCACCGGCGGGAGCTCGCCCCCGGCGCCGAGCACGACGAGGCTCAGCGCCGCGAGGATGTACACCGCGACCTTGTGAACCTGCGCGAACCTCATGACGCGCTCACCCCCGCGGCGGAGGGGTCCGGCGGGAGCCGCGCGAGGAAGGCCAGCGCGCGGTCGGCCCCGCCCGCGCCGGGCCTGAGGTGCACCTCGGCCACGCCGTCAGGCCCCGCCTCCTGCGCGACGAGGTTCACCCTCGCGCCGCTGCGCAGCGCCTCGAGGCCCTGCCACGCCGCGCGACGGATCGCCTCCTCCACGAGCCGCGCGCGCTCCTGCGAGGGGGCCTGGTCGCGCGGCGCGGCGTTCGGCACCTCGACGCGCACGGCCCGCGCGCCCTCGCGCCGGCGCTCCCTCGCGATGGGCCTCCCCGCGGCGGCGGTCTTGGGCCAGTGGATGTCTCGCAGGGGGTCTCCCTCGCGCAGCTCGCGCACGCCGTCGACCTCGCCGCGCCCGCGCTCCTCGCGAGAGAATTGCTCGCCGGCCACGGTGTCGCGCGCGACGCGTTCGGTGTTGCGCAGCGGCGCGGGGTACACGAGCTGCTCCTCGGGCATGTCGACCTCGCGCCACTTCTCGAAGAGCCCGAAGGGAAAGCGCGTCGCCACGCGGAGCGAGACGTACCGCTCCACCCCGCGCACCGGCGCCACCCGGCGGTACGCCGCGGTCTGCCGCGCCCCGGCGCTCACCTTGAGGAAATAGCAGCGCTTGTCGGTGCGCCTGCCCTCGATGCGGTCCTCGACCTCGATGGAGTAGCTGGGCGCGTACTTCTTGCGGTTGAACACCTCGATCTCGACCAGGGCGGCGGCGCCCGCGTAGGCGCGGCGCGGGAGCCGACGACGAAATTCGAGGCCCCGCAAGGCGATCTCCGAGAGCACGCCGCTGAGGGTGATCAGCGAGAGCAGGAGCCCGAGCACCAGGTAGAGCAGGTTGTTGCCGGTGTTCACCGCGGCGATGCCGACGCCGAAGGTGATGCCCACGAACATCTTGCCGTCTCGGGTGAAGCGCAGCCGCCGCGGCGGCTTGCGGGTTCGCAGGAACCACCACGCGCGGGCGACGACCGGACGAATCCACGCGCGCCAGGGTCCCGTTGACATCGCCCCAGCATGGCAAACCCCAGCGGGATCGCGCAAAGGGAGACTGCCCTCAATTCACCGCGGCGAGGGCGGCGAGGAGCTCGGCGTGGATCCGCCCGTTCGTCGCCGCGAGGGCGCCGGTGCGAGGGTCGGCCGCGCCGCCGTCGAGGGCGCTCAGGGTCCCCCCCGCGGCCAGGAGCACCGCGGCGCCCCCCGCCATGTCCCAGGGCTTGAGAAAGCGCTCCCAGTAGCCGTCGAAGGTCCCGTCGGCGGTCATGCAGAGGTCGATGGCCGCGGAGCCGCAGCGGCGCACGCCGCGGGTGAGCCGGGTCAGCGCGGCGAAGTGATCGAGGTTGTGCAAGGGATTGCTCCGCACGTCGTAGGGAAAGCCCGTGGCCAGCAGCGCCTCGCCCAGCCGCGGGGTCGCGCTGACCCGACACGGCGCGCCGTCTCGCGTCGCGCCACCCCCTCGCACGCCGCGCCACACCGTGCCCAGCGCGGGCGCGACCACCACCCCGAGCAGCGCGTCGGAGCCGGCCATGAGCCCCACCGACACCGCGAAGAACGGGTGCCCGTGGGCGAAATTCGTCGTCCCGTCGATGGGGTCGACCCAGAACACCGGCTCCCCCGCGGGGACCTCCCCGCCGCCCTCCTCGGCCACCAGCGCAACCCCCGGAAACGACTTGAGAAACCTCTCACGCAGGAGCGCCTCGCTGGCGCGGTCCCAGGCCGTCACCAGGTCGATGTCTCCCTTGCGCTCCACGGCGGCGCCGGTGCGCCAGCCCGAGAGGCACACGGCGGCGGCGTCGCGCGCGATGCGCTCCACCTCGTCGGCCATCGCTCCAAGCTCGTCTGCGTTCCAGGGCTGCGTCACGCCGCGAGCAGTATCACGCCCTCGCGTCCCCCCGCGACGCGCTACCATCCCGCCGGTGCGCCGCCGGAGAGACCCACAGACGACGCGAGAGAGGCGGTAGCGGGTGCGCGGCCATCGCGGGCTCCTCACGTCCCCAGGGCTCTGGTTCGCCCTCGCGCTGAGCGCGAGCGCGGCCTACGGCGTGGAGAAATGGCGCCGGGGCGCCTCGCGCGCGGCCACCCGCGTCGAGCGCGCGCGCCTGAGCGCCCTGGTGACCTGCGTGCTCGGGCGAGACGGACACTCCATGGTCCGCGAGGTCGCGCGCTCGCGCACCCGGCTCCGCGCGCTGGCGATGCAGACCTCCCTCGACCCGGCCCCCTCCTGGCTCGACCGCTGCGTGCCCCTCGCCGACGCCCTCGCGCGCGAGGGCGCGCGGGTCGACCTCACCTCGGCGCCCACCCGCGCGGCGACGCACCTCGCCGCGCCGACGCGCGAGCTCGCCCTCGCCCTGCGCCGGGTGGGCCTCGTCTGGCAGGTGCGCGCGGGCGACCCCCAGACCGACCTGGAGCACCTCGCGACGCTCCTGGCTCGCACCTCGGCCGAGCTCGACCTGGCCGACGTCGCCGACCCCGCCGACCCCGGCAAGGGCCCCCGCGCGCCCGACCCCGCGCCGCCGGTGCCCTTTCTCTCCATCGACCTCGCGGGCGCCCGGCCGCTGCCGCTGGGCACCCCCGCGCGCTTTCTGATCGGCGCGCCGCTGCCGACGCTCTCGCGGGTCTCGCTCCAGGCGCACCGCGCCTCGGTCGAGGTCATCGGCAACGACGACGCCCGCGCGTGGCGGGTGCGCGCGCACGACGTGATCCGGCTGCTCGGCGAAGACGGCGCGCCCGACGGGCTCGCGCCGCTGCACGTCGACGGCGCCGACGGCCCCCTGGGGCACGGACGCATGGCGGCCCCTCCCCCCGGCGTCGCGCTCTCGGGGGTCTCCCTCGACGCGACGTACTGGGGCGAGGCGCTCTGGGTGGGGCACGCGATTCGCGGCGCCGCGCCGGCCATCGTGCGCATGCCCACGCGCCGGGGAGAGCCGGTCACCGCGGCCCGCCTGGGCGCCGAGCGCGCCGTCGACCCAGGGTCGGAGTCTGAGGTCGCCGTGGGGAGCGACGCCCGCGGAGTCTACGCGGCGCACACGGTCCGTGACGGCGAGGGGTTCACCGTGAGCGCGGTGCGGGCGGGGCGGGGCGCGCGCGCGGCGGTGCTGCCGGTGCGCCTCGACCCCGCGGCGTGGCGCCTCACCGGGCGCCACCCGGGGCTCTCGATGTGCGCCACGCGAGGGGGCGTTCGCCTCGTGGCCTCGTCCCGCGGGCGCTGGATCGTCGGCGCGTTTCGCGAGGACGCGCTGGAGGTCGCCACCGAGGTCACCCGCGACCCGAGCTCCTTCGACGAGATCGCCACGGCGCGGTGCACGCCCGAGGGCGCGCTGATCTACGGGCGCGACCGCCCCCGCGCGAGCCCAATACTCTGGTGCCCGGCGGAGGGGGCGTGCGCGGCCCTGCCCAGCTGGTCCCCGCGGAGCCCGCCGCGCTGCCCGACTGGACCGTCACGGACCTGCGCGGCGAGCGCCGCACGATGCCCGAGTGGCCCATGCGCTTCGTGCGCACCCGCCGCGGAGGCTTCATCGCCGCGCGCGCCGCGGGCACCCTGGTCGCCGTCGCGCGCAGCGCCTCCGCGGGGTCGCCCTGGACGCCCGAGCGCGTGGTCTTCGACGCCGCCGCGCGCACGCCCGGGGAGCGCGTCGAAGACGTCGAGGTCTACGCCGACCACGAGCGCGCGCTGCTGGTGATCACCACGCCCAGCGAGACGCTCCTCGCGGTGTCGTACGACGAAGGCGCGCGATGGCAGCGCCCCTGACGGGCAATGTCATGCGACAACTGTACATCCGATCAGCCCCGTTGTAGGAAGGGCTCCTGGGGCGCATCGAGCGCGCCCGACCGTGAGAGGAGCCAACGATGGGAACGCAGGTGCAGCCGCGAAAGAACCTCTACCGTGGGAGCATGACCGCCGCCGAGGCGCGCGAGAAGCTCGACCGCCTCGCCGCGCGGCTGAGCCTGGTCGACCTCGCGCTGGAGTCGGGCCGCGGCCTCGACGCGGGGGCGGTGACGGTGTCGTTCTCGTATCGCGGCGCGAGGGTGAGCCGCGTGTGCGCGACGCAGCCCAGCGAGGCGGCGAACACGGTGTGCCTCGCGCTCTGGCTCGAAGACCGCGCGCGCAACCTCGAGCGGGGCATCGAGACCTTCAGCGAGGCCTTCGCCGACAGCATGACGCTCGCGCGCCTGGACGACGCGAGCAACGCCCCGAAGCTCCAGACGAGCCTCTATGAGGGCAGCAAGGGCGTGCCCGAGAGCATCGAGGTGTTCCGCTCGGCGTTCGCGCGTATGGGCATCGCCGAGCGCGACGTGAAGGTGACCTGGGACGTCTCGGCGAACTGGGCGCGGCTCCGCATGCGCCTGCCCTCCGGGGCCATCGTCGAGAAGGTCTCTCGGGCGCAGCGCAGCGGCGAGTCGAACCTCGCCGCCCTCGCCCTCTGGCTCCAGTCTCGCGCGCGCAACTGGGAGCGCGGCATCGAGAGCCTCGACCTCGACCGGGTGTTCGCGGGCAACCTCCTCCCGGCGCAGGTGGCCTGAGGCCGTCACGAGAGGTAGAGCCCCCGCGATGATGCGAAAGATCGCCGTGTCCTGGAGCCCGAGCCCGGTGCTCGCGGCCCTCGGCACCCTGGGCGCCCGGCGGCGACGGGGCCGGGGTCCTGCGCTGGTGCACGACGAGCTCCGCCGCGAGCTGCTGCGAGCGCTCAGCGCCTTCGACGCGTCCATGGCGGGCTTCGCGAGCTGCCTCGCGTGGCTCGACGCGCGCGGCGCGGTGAAGCTCGGTCGCCCCGTCGGGGCTGAGTCCAGCGCCCTGTCGTCGTGCCTCCGCGGCGGCGAGCTCCAACTCGACCTCACGAAGCTCGAGGCCGCCGCGGCCGACGAGACCCGCGGGGTCGAGGGGCGGTCGCACTCGACGCTCTACGCGCTCCGCGCGACCCTCCGCGCCCTCGCGCGCGAGGAGTTGTTCACGGTGTCCCACGCGAAGGCGGGGGCGCGAAGGGCGTCGATCGACGAGATCCTCCGCGAGGTCGAGCGCGTGGCGAAGCGCTGCGGGTTTCGCAGCGACGACACGGTGCCCGCGCGCTTCGCGCCTCGGGTCGAGAAGACGGTCGAGGCCCCCGTCGCGCCGCGCCCGGCCAAGAAGGCGCCGAGGGTTCGCGCGGCCAAGAAGGCCCCCACGGGCTTCGGGGGGCTCCCCGACGACGCGGTCTCCGAGGCGCCCGAGCCCGAGGCGTCTGCGACGCCGACGGTGCGCGGCCCCGACGCCGATTTCTTCCTCGCCGCGGCGGGCCTTACCGCGTGGCCGTGTCCTCGCGAGACCCTCGACCGGGCGCGGCGCGCGGTGCTCTCACGGCTGCACCCAGACCGCACGGGAGACGACTCCGCGCGCGACTTTCGCCGCGCGCACAAGGGCTACCAGGAGCTGATCCAGCTCCTCGAGCTCCTCCCTCCGGTCGAGGCCCCGCCCGTTGAAGAGAGGCCCGCTCCGGTCGAGAAGAAGCGTCGCGCGCCGCGTTCGACCGCCGCCCGCGCCGTGACGGCGCCGACGGTCCCGCCTCGCCCTGTGGCCGTCGAGGCGACGGTGCACGAGTGGCCCCCGCGCGCGTTCACGCCTCAGCCGGCGAAGCCCGCGCCGCTCAAGCCCGACGCCGACGCCGAGTTCTTTCTCCGCGAGGCCGGGCTCACCTGGCCGTGCGACGCACAGACGCTCGAGACCGCGTGGGGTGCGCTCTCGGCGAGGCTCCGTCGCGTGACGCCGGCCTCCGCGGGGGCGACGGCGCACGCGCAGGCGTCAAGGGGCTACGCGGCGCTGCGGCGCGCGGCGCCCGCTCGGGGCGCTACTCCTTGACGAGCTCGTCGAAGGCGCGGTCGAGGTCTTCGAGGGCCGGGGTGATCGACGGGGGCGCGGGTACCGACCGGGCCAGGAGCCGCTGCAGGTGCGCCCGCACGTTGCGAAACGTGGGGTCTCGCTTCTCGACCTTCTGGAGGTAGTACAGGGCCTCGGTGACATCGCCCGCGTACTCGTAGGCGGTGCCCATCTCGTAGTAGAGCCCGAGCTCTTCGTGCTCGGTGCGCTGCGGGGCCTGCAGACCACGGCGAAAGCTGGAGATGGCGCTCGAGACGTCGCCCTTCTCCATGAAGCACAGGCCGATCATCATCTCGCCGATGCACTGCCTCGCGGCGCTCATCGTGGCGATCTTGAATTCCGCGATGGCGTCGTCGAGCAGGCCCATTTCCTTGTAGGCGATGCCGAGGTCGTAGTGGGTGTCGCAGTCTTCGGCCGAGACCGTGCGCGAGACGCCCTCTTTGAACTGCCCGAAGGCGTTCGCGACCTCATCGACCTGGTAGTACGCCGGGGCAGACTCGGCCGGAGAGAGGCTCTCGACCTCTTCGGCCAGGTTGTTTCCGATGTCGAAGGGCTGCGCGTCGGGGTCGGCGGCGTGCTGCATCGCCGCCAGCTGCTCGACCTCCTCCCAGCGCTCAAGCACGAGGGGATGGTTCGGGTGCTGCTCGAGGACCAGGCGCAGCAGCTCCAGGGCGTCGTCGTAGAGCCCCTGGGTGACGTAGAACTCGGTCTCGTCGAGGCACTCCTCGATCTCTCTGCGCGGGGCCCCGGCGGCCGCCGCGTGCTCGACGGTGCCCGTCACGAGGTCAGAGACCTCGTAGACCTCGTCTTCGAGGTACTGCGCACCCCCTTGCTGCGCAGGGGCTTCGGGGTACGCGTCGCCGAGGTAGTCGAGCTCGACGACCTCGGGCGCGGGTCGGTAGATCTCCTGCGGGAGCACCAGCGGAGGGTTCTCTGAGGTCTCGGCGTAGGGGTCGTCGGAGGTCTGCTTCACGTCGACGTCGTCGACGGCGGTCTCCTCAGGGGGGGCCTCTTCGGGGCCTCGAAGCCGCTCGTAGAGGGCCAGCGCGGTCGCGTTGGTGGCGTCGATCTCGAGCGCCCGCACCACGAAGCCCAGGGCCACGGCGGGGGAGGCCGACTCTCGGAGCTGGGCGACGATGAGCAGCTCGCGGAGCAGCGCGGCGGGCTCGGCGAGCGCGACGAAGAGGTCGACGAGGCGCTCGTGCAGCTCGACGCTCTGCGGATCAAGGCGAGACGCGCGGGAGAGGTGATCGAGGGCCTTGGGGCGCAGGCCGTACTTGATGAAGATCTCGGCTTCACCCACGAGGCGGAGGGCCTCGGTGGTGGGCCCCCGGTCGACCGCGGCGGCCTGGGCCGCGGCGGGGCTCTGCGGCGCGTAGGGTCGCGGCGCCGAGAAGGGCGAGGTCGCGCGAGGGACGTGCCGGGCCGCCTCTTCGACCACCGGCGACCCCACCTCCACCGAGGGACCGATGGCGGTGGGCATCTTGGGGGCGCCAGGGATCGCAGGATTCAGCGCGTTTCCCCGCGCGGGCGTCGGAGCGCGCACCGGCTGGGCCACCGGCGCCGGCTCGGGATCGGCCGAGGGCAGCGGGGCCTCGCCCGACTGCTTCAGGTCGAAGACCACGTCTTCGTCGACCACGAGGATGTCGTCGTCGGCGTCTTCGACGATGGCCTCGGGCGGCAGCGAGCTCACCGGGGCGACGGGCGGCGCGGCGCGCACCACCGCGGCTGGCGGAGGCGGATCCGAGAGCCCCTTGGCTCGCGGCGCGGGGCGGAGGGCGTCGCGGGCCTCCTGGTCGTTCGGCGCGAACTCGAGCACCCGCTGGTAGGTCGCGGCGCGCTCCTTCTGCCGCCCCGCCTCGCCGTGAATCCGGGCGATCTCCTTGAGCACCGACACGGTCTTGGGGAGCTGGCCCAGCTCACGAAACGCCGAGGCGAGGAGGTCGAGGGTGTCGATGTCTCGCGAGTCGGCCTTGTAGGCGACCTGAAGCTTGGGCAGCGCGCGCTTGGCGTCGCTGCGATCGAGGTAGAACGCCGCGAGGCGCCGGGCCAGGGCGACGTCGGTCCCCCGGTGAAAGAACAGCCGCTCGGCGACGCGCGCCCAGTCGTCGGGGCGCCCGGCGTGGTCGAGCAGCGCGCAGGCGGCCTCGAACTCCGTGGCGGCCTCATCACCGCGATCGAGCTTCGAGAGCAGCTCCGCGAGGCGAATGCGCGTGCCGACGCTCGACGGGTCGACCTGGAGCATGCGCCGGTAGACCATGCCGAGGGACTCGTGGTCCTCGGCGCGGGCGTAGCGCTGCGCGAGGGCGTCGAGGTGCTGCATCGCGTCGGAGCCGAGCCCGAGCTTCACGTAGAGCTCCGCCAGCTTCAGGTAGAGCTGCACGAGGCTCTGGTCGATCTGCAGGATCTGCTTGTAGACCGCGATGGCCTTCAGAAAGAAGCCCTGCTGGTCGTACGCGATGGCCACCCGGGAGTAGGTCTCGATGGCCGCCTGCCGGGCGTTCATACGCACCTGAAGGTCGCCTACCTTCAGCAGCACGCGCACGTCGTGCGGGTCCTCCCGCAGAACGCGCTGATACTCCACGATGGCGCGGTCGAACTGATTCTTCGCCGCGTACTTCTGCGCTGCGTCGATGACCTTCTGACGATCGATGCTCACGAATGGACCACGTCCGGTGAGGGGTCGCGGATCGGTCCCGCGCGCGATGCAGCGGCGACGTCGAGAGGGTAGTGGGAGCGCGCGCGAAGCGTCAAGAACGCACTGTAGATCCGCGGGTCTCGAAGAGCTCCTCGATGAAGCGCGTGGAGAAGTCGCCGCGCTGAAACCGCGGGTGGTCCATGATCCTGCGGTGCAGGGGGATGTTCGTGCGGATCCCCTCGAGGATGAATTCGTCCAGGGCGCGACGCATCCGCGCGATGGCCCCGGCGCGGGTGCTCGAGTGCACGATCACCTTCGCGAGCAGGGAGTCGTAGTGCGGCGGGACGGTCCACCCGCCGTAGACCCCCGAGTCGACCCGCACCCCGGCGCCGCCCGGCGGGTGAAACTCCGTGATCTTCCCGGGGGACGGCGCGAAGGTGACCGAGTCC
Organism: Polyangiales bacterium; assembly: GCA_041389885.1. GTDB lineage: Bacteria > Myxococcota_A > Polyangia > Polyangiales > JAWKRB01. Next base: position 113,968 of record JAWKRB010000027.1, read on the forward strand.
TCGGCGTTGATCCGGCACTCGATCGCGTGCCCCCGCGGGTTGATCGTGCGCGCGGGGATCGCCAGCCGCGCGCCCCGCGCGATGAGGATCTGCTCCGCCACCAGGTCGAGCCCGGTGACCATCTCGGTCACCGGGTGCTCCACCTGCACGCGGGTGTTCATCTCCATGAAATACAGCTCCCCCCGCTCGTCGAGGAGAAACTCCAGGGTGCCCAGGGAGTGGTAGCCGGTCTCCTTCACCGCGCGGGTGATCAGCTCGGCCATGGCGTCGCGCAGCCCGGGCCGGAGCGCGAGGGAGGGCGCCTCTTCGATCACCTTCTGGTGCCGGCGCTGGATCGTGCACTCGCGCTCGCCCACGCACACCGCCGCGCCGTGCTGGTCGGCGACGATCTGGAACTCGATGTGCCTCGGGGCCTCGATGTAGCGCTCGAGGTAGATGTTGGGATTGCCGAAGCCCGCGAGGGCCTCGGAGGTCGCGGCGTGAAACGCGCTGGCGAGCTCAGCCTCGCCCCGCACGATCTTCATCCCCCGCCCTCCTCCGCCGCCGCTGGCCTTGAGGATCAGCGGAAACCCCACCCGCCGGGCCTCTTCGATCGCGTGCGCGGCGTCGCGGAGCACCGACGTGCCCGGGAGCAGCGGGAGCCCGTAGCGCAGCGCCACCTCGCGGGCGCGCACCTTGTCGCCCCAGAGACGCATGGAGTCTGGCGAGGGGCCGATGAAGACCAGCCCGCACTGCGCGCTGACCTCGGCGAGGGTGGGGTTCTCGGAGAGAAAGCCGTAGCCGGGATGAATCGCCTCGGCCCCGGTGATCTCCGCCGCGGCGATGATCGCCGGGATGTGCAGGTAGGAGCGCCGCGGAGACGCGGGCCCGATGCACACCGACTCGTCCGCCGCGCGCACGTGCAGCGCCTCGGCGTCGACGTCGGAGTGCACGGCCACCGTGCGGAGCCCGAGCTCTCGGCAGGCCCGAATGATCCGCAGCGCGATCTCGCCGCGGTTGGCGATGAGAACCTTGCGAAACACGGTCAGCCCGGGCGCCGCACTCGAAACAGGCGGGTGCCGAACTCGACGGGCCGGCCGTTCTCGACCAGCACCTCCGAGATCACCCCCTGGGTCTCCGCCGGGATCTCATTCATCAGCTTCATCGCCTCGATGATGCACACGGTGGTGCCGTCTCCCACGACGCTCCCAACCTCGACGAAGGCCTTCGCGTCGGGAGAAGGAGCCCGGTAGAAGGTGCCGACCAGGGGCGAGGTGATGAAGGTCGAGTCGGCGTCCTCGTCGACGGCCTCGGGCGCGCCCGGCGCGGTGCTCGAGAACCGCCCGTCTCCCTTGCCCGCGGTGGGGAGCGGAAAGGACGGGCCGTGCTCGGCGGCGGGCTCGCGGTGCTCGACGCCCCGCGGGGCCTGCGCGTTGCGCCGCAAGACGAAACGCGTGTCACCGCGTTGAATCTCCAGCTCGGTGAGATCATACCGACGAAAGGCGCGCATGAGCAGCTTGAGCTCATCGAGGTCGTACGCCGGCGCGGAGGGACGCTTCATGCCAGGGGGCTCCTTCACTGAATACGGTCCATGATCGCCTCGAGGGCGAGTCGGTAGCTGAGGGCGCCGAACCCCGAGATTCTCCCGACGCACACGTCGGCGATGAGCGAGCGTCGGCGAAAATCTTCGCGGGCGTCGATGTTGCTGAGGTGGCACTCCACCGCGGGCAGCCCGACCGCGAGGAGCGCGTCGCGCAGGCACACGCTGGTGTGGGTCAGCCCGCCGGGGTTG
>JAWKRB010000028.1:0-107139 GCA_041389885.1 Polyangiales bacterium
AACGCCGCCGGGGTCCCTCGAAGCCCAACGCCCCCGTCAGGAATCACACTTCTCCGTGTGAGCCTGGCGGGGGCTTTGTGCATTTGGGCGTTCGACGCAGAGCGCGCGCGTCGGTGACCGCGCTGGCGAGCTTGTTGCTCGTCGCAAACTGGCCGTCGCCCGATCGCGCGGTGTAGGAGTTCGACGTGGCCCGTGCCTCCCGCTTCATCGCCGTCGTTCTGGCCATCGCGGGGGGTGGGCTCGCCGCGGCGGCGCCGAAGCTCGTGCGGGACCGTGTCCGCCACGCCGCGCTGACCGCGTGCGCCGACCGCACCACCCTTCGCTGCGAGCTCGGCGGCGTCTCCCTCGCCGGCGACGGCGTGCTGCTGCGGGGCCTGGCGCTCCGTGACGCCGCGGGCGCGCCGGTGCTCCGCGTGGCGAGGGCGTCGGCGCGCCTGAGTTGGCTCCGGCTGCTGCTCCGTCGCACGCAGGGGGTGTCGGTGCGGGTCGACGGCGTCGAGCTCGTCGCCCGAGGCGCCCTGCCAACCCTCACGGGCTACCTTCGACCTCGAGCGCCTCAGGGAGCCCGTGGCGCGCGTCGCCTGCGCGTCGATCGGCTGTCGGTCGAGGGGGTCACGGCCACGCTCGACCTCGCCAACGCCGGGTCCTCGCCCCTGGCGCTGCGGGTGCGCGGCGCTCGAGCCTCATGGCGCCGCGGCGCGCCGGCGGAGCTTCGCTGGCCCGACGCCACCCTCACGCTCCGCGAGAGCGCCGCCCGCAGCGGACGCTGCGAGGTGACCCTCGACGACTGGCGCCGCGTCGTCGACTGCGAAGGCTTCTCGGCCGTGGCCGACCTCACCACGCTCGGCGAGGCCTCCCACGACCTGCGCTCGCTCCTCGCGGGCTCCCCTGCGGCCCCCGCGTCACCCGCGTCACCGACGGCGGGCCCGGAGGCTCCCGGCGCCCCGCCCAGGGTCATGGTGCACCTGCGTGATGGGAGCGTGCGGCTGGTGCGCGGGCGGTCCGAGCTGGTGCACCTCCAGCCCACGCAGGTCGACCTCACGATGCAGGGCGCGCAGGTTCAAGAGGCCCGGGTCGACGTGGGGGCCGGGAGCGACTCGGGCGCTTCGCTCAACGCGCTGCTGCACCGCCCGGCCGACGCGCCCTGGCGCCTCGCCTTGCACGCCGTCGACCTCCCGCTGAGCCGCCTCGCGCCATGGATCCCCGCGGTCCCCTGGCACGGCACCGACCGTGGGACGCTCCGGGCGCAGGTGCGGCTCAGCCCCGAGGCCCGCGACGGGGTGTTTCAGCTCGAGGGCGACGTCGCGGTGAACGATTTCGGGCTGCAGCACCCCGGCCTCGCCAGGGAGCCGGTCGACGGCCTCACCGCCTCCCTCGAAGGGCGCGTGCGCATCGATCTCCCGGGCCGGAGGGTCAGTTCGCCGAGCCTCAACGCGTCGATCAACGGCATGCGCTTCTCCCTTCAGGGATGGCTCGAGCGCGCGACCGCGCACACGGCCTTCGAGGCGAACCTTCAGGTCCCGCAGCTCGACTGCGACACGCCGCGCACCGCGCTGCCGATCAACGTGGTGGGGCCCCTGCGCGGCTTCGCCTTCGCCGGCACCCTCGCGGCGAACGCGTCGATCCGCCTCGACACCCGGCGCCTCAGCGAGACGACCTTCGACTTTCACGTCGACGACCACTGCATGGTCTCACGGGCCGGATTCGAGGCCAGCGTGACGCGATTCAGCGGTCCCTTCGTGCAGCGGGCGCAAGAGCCGGGCGGAGTCACCCGGGCGTTCATCACCGGACCCGGCGCGCCCGCGTGGGTCCCCCTCCCCTCGATCTCGCCCTTCGTGATCGGCGCCGTGGTCACCCGCGAAGACGGCGGCTTCTATCGACACCGGGGCTTCTCGCCCGATGAGGTGCGCGGCGCCCTCGTGCGAAACGTCTCCCTCGGGCGCTTCGCCTTCGGCGCGAGCACCATCTCGATGCAGCTCGTGAAGAACGTCTTTCTCGCGCGCGAGAAGACCCTGGTGAGAAAGCTCCAGGAGGTCGCCCTCACCTGGTGGCTCGAGAGCGCCCTCGACAAGAACTCGATCCTCGAGCTGTACCTGAACGTCGTCGAGTTCGGCCCCGGGATCTACGGCGTGGGCCCCGCGGCGCGGTACTTCTTCGGCGTCGAGCCTCGAGACCTGACGATCCTCCAGGCGGCGTACCTCGCCACGCTGCTCCCGGCGCCCGTGCCCCGCTTCGCGATCTTTCAGCGCGGGGTCGTCCCCATGGAAACCCTCCAACGCCTGCGCGGCATCGCCCGGGCGATGGTCGGCGCCCGCCTCGTGGACCCCGTCGAGGGGGAGCGCGCGCGCTCGGAGGGCCTCGCGTTTCGCCCCAGCGCGACGACGCCTCCGCTCCCAGGCACGTGGTTCGTCGACCCCTCGACCACCGACGAGGCCGCGCGGGCCATGGTCGAGCGCGCGGCGGTGCGCGTGAGCCCGCCGACGACCGACCCCGACTCGCCCGTCCCCGCCGCCCCCCCAGAGGACGAGTCTCAAGACGACAGCCCGCGGTGAGATACAGTCGCGGCTGGCGATGCCCGACTCCCCCGCTCCGAGCTCACTCCGTGACGCCGTCGACGCGCTGCTCCGCGACGACGACCTCGCGCGCCTCGACGCGCTGACCTCCCCCTTCGACCCCCTCGCGGTGATGGGCTGGTCGGCGCGCGAGCGGGCGCACACGCGGCTCCTCGCCTGGCTGCTCGACCCGCGAGCGCGAAGCCCCGAGCGCGCCCACGGGTTCGGCCTCGCGCCGCTTCGCGCCCTGCTCAAGCTCTGCCTCGACGCGTCCGAAGCCGCTGCGCCGCAAGGAGAGGACGACCTTCGCGTGTGGTGCGAGGAGCGCCTCGGCGACGGGCTCCGCGCGACGGCGAGGGCGCCTGACCTCCGGTGCGAGTGGTCCGACGCGGGGGGGAGCCCGTGGGTGCTGCTGCTCGAAGACAAGCTCGACGCCGCCGAGGGCGACGAGCAGCTCGCCGACTACCTCGGCTGGATGCGGAGGCACCGCCCGGGCTGTCGTCGCCTGCTGGTCTACCTCACCCCCGACGGCAGGGCGCCGACCTCGCTGCGCGACGCCCCAGAGCTCCGGGTCCTGCGCTGGGGCGCCCTCGCCTCGGCCCTCGACGCCGCCCTGCCCGACGGCCGCGACGACGACGCGCTGCGCTTCGCCCGCGCCTGCCTGCGCGCCCTCGCCGCGCGCTTCGACGCCCCCGCGGAGGTCCGCGCCCTGCTCGCGAGGCTCGGCGCCGCGCACCCCGAGGCCGTCGAGTCCCTCGGGCCCGACGGGGACCCCGAGCTGCGCCGGGGTCTGGTCGCGCGCTTTCCCGCGGCGGCGGCGCGGCTGAAGACCTTCGCGCCGAAGGAGGTCGCGCTGGGGAGGGAGTGGGCCGAGCGCGTCCGGGATGCGTTCAATTCGCTTGCGCTGCAACGGTATCGAATGACCGTCGGGAGCGTCGGCGAGTCCCTGAGCTGGTCCTTCGACGGCGTGACCGACCGGGTGGGGCTGCACGCGCTGGTGTGGCCCGGGCACCGCCTGGGGGTTCGTCACGCGCGGTGGCTCCTCGCGCTGCACGCGCCCAACCGGAGCGTCGCCGACGCGGTGCGGGAGCGCGATCAGGCCGAGGCCCTCGAGGCCCTGGGCGACGAGACCCGGGGCTGGCTCCTCGCCGCGACGCCCCTGCGCGAGGCGGGCGAGACGTGGAAGTGGCTGCGGCTCAGCGAGCCCCTCCCCCTCCCCCGAGGGGTCGACGACGCCTCCGCGGCGGCGCGCTTCGCCGAGGCGCTGCGCGACGCCCTCGGCGCCCACCTCGACGCGCTGGGCCGCGCCTTCGCCAGCCCCTCGACGCGGCTCTACAGCGTGGACCTCGACCTGGAGCACCTCGTCCCGGTCGACGTGCGCGACCGCGAGGCGCTGCACGCCGAGGCCCGGAGCGACGCGCGGCACGCCGTGGTGCTGGGTCCGCGTCGGGCCGATCGCCCTGAGGCCCTGCGCGCGGCGGCGTCGCTGGGCGGGCTCTTCGCGGAGACCTACGGCGGCACCGGGGCGCTCTCGTACGACTACGACGGCGCGCTCGCGCTGGGCCTCGCGGGGCGCGGGCGCCCGCTCACGGTGATTCGCCTCGACGTGCTCGACGCCGACGACGCGCCGAGGCTGCGCGCGCGCTTCAAGCAAGAGGGCGACGTGGTGCTCCTCGGCGAGCCCTCCGACGCCGCCAGGGCCGCCCTGGGCGCGGTGCTCGACGGGTGCGGGAGCGCCGCGCCCTGCGACGACGACGACCGCGAGCGGCCCATCACCTGGCTCGGGGTCGCGTCGACGCTGCGCGACCTGCGGGGACTCGGTCGGCGCTGGAGGGTCACCGCCTCGCCCATCGCGACGGTCGCCGCGGCGACGGAGGGCGATCCCGTGGTGCTCGCCTGGCGCTCGGGGCCGCTGCGGGTGGTGCTGCTCGCGGCGCAGGTCGACCCGCTGCGGGGGCTGCCCGAGCGATTCGGGCGGTGGTTCAGGGCGCTCCTCGGCGCGCTGGAGCCCCTGGCCGAGCCCGTGACCTCGGCCGCGCCCGCGCCGGCCCCGATGCCCAGGCGGGCGCTGGCGCCGGCGGTCGCGCGAGGCTCCGGCCAGGCGGTGCTCCCGTGGGGCGCCTCCCCTCGCCTCCCCCGAGGCGCCCGCGCCGATGCCGTGATCGAGAGCCTCGACGACGTGGTCATCGTCGACACTGAGACCACCGGGCTCAGCTCGTCGGCGCGCATCGTTGAGATCGGCGCGCTGCACGTGCGCGGCGGCAGCGTCGTGGGGCAATTTCAGACCTTCGTCGACCCCGAGGAGCCCATCCCCCGCGCGGTGATTCGCGTGCACGGGATCACCGACGCCATGGTGAAGGGCTCGCCCACCGCGGGGGACGCGATTCGCGCCTGGCAGCGCTTCGCCGCGGGGCGCCCGGTGCTCGCGCACAACGCCGCCTTCGACCACCGGATGTTCGCCCAGGACGCCGCGCGCGTCGGCCTCGGCCGGCTCGGGCTGGCGTTCTGGTGCACCCGGCGCTTCGCGAAGGCCGCGTTCCCGAAGGCGCCCGGGTACGGGCTGGCCAAGCTGTCGGCGTGGCTCAAGCTCCCGTCGCCCCCCACGCACCGCGCGGTGGCCGACTGCGCCACCACGCACGGTCTGCTGGCCGCGTGCCGCGCGGTCTCGACCGACGCCGAGCTCTCGGGCGCCCACGGCCCCCCGAAGCCGCTGTAGCCCCCCTCTGCCCGGCACAATCGACCGGCGGCGACACGAAGGCGTTGGGCGCCGCGCGGGCCACAGGATAGGGTGCCGCGCCCCTCAAGCGAGGCATCCCGTACCTCGCGCCTGCCGAGGCGCTCCTCTCTCTCTCTGCGTCCACGACGTCGGGGCGGAGCAGACCGCTCCAGCACCCATCGCCTGGTGTTCGCGCGCCCCTCCGCGCCGAACGATTCGACCGAGAGAGGTCCCCACCGTGGACGTTCTGACCGCACTCAGCAACCAGTCTGACTACTCGCGCAACCAGCTCCAGCTCATCCTGGGCGCGTGGATCCTCGCGGGCGCCACCGAGCGCAAGAAGATCTCCCTCGTCGACGGCGACGTCGCCGAGGAGGACTACGACAAGCGCTCGCTCTACTCCCTGCTGTACGCCCTCTACCGCTCGGTGGGCGAGGCCCGCAGCGAGCACGGCGAGCCCTATGAGTTCACCTTCAACACCTGGGGCTACGCCTGGCCCGAGGCGTGGGGCGACGCGCCCACCACGAGCCGCGACCCGCAGCGCTTCGGGCGCAACGCGTACACCGGGCTGTACCACTTCGACGAGGTGAAGCAGTACATCGCCGACCGCGACGGCGCGGTGCACATCATCGAGCTCGGCTGCGGCACCGGCGCGGGGGCCCACCAGGTCTGCGCCAACGTGCTCAAGCAGGCGACCTACGAGGCCGTCGACATGCAGCAGGCGGCGATTCGCACCTGCCACCGCAAGTTCGTGCCCGAGCTGGGCGGGCGGCTCAAGGCGACGTGCTCCGACGCGACGCTCCTCGCGCGGCCCGACGGCAGCGCCGACTTCGTCGCGGTGAACGAGACGCACGTCACCGAGCTCGCCGGCGTGGTCACCGACGAGGACGAGCGCTTCTTTCGCAAGGCGCACGCGCTGCTCAAGCCCGGCGGGCGCATCGTGTGGGGCAACGCGATCCCCGACGCGACCTGGGGCGCGTGCTTCAAGTTCCTCGAGGGCATCGGGTTCGAGCTCAAGGAGGAGTGCGACGTGACCGCCGAGGCCGTGCGCGCGCGCGACGAGGACAAGGCGCGCATCGACGCCTACGTGCGGCAGTGCATGGAGACCTTCTACGGCTTTCGCATCCCCGTGCTCGGCGAGCGCAAGCGCAGGGAGGCCGACGTGGCCCTCAAGAACTTCGCGCGCAACCCCGGCACGCGGCTCTACCAGAACATGGTCGACCGCACCGACACCTACCGCGTGGTCTGCCTCGAGAAGGTCTCGTGACCTCGAAGCCCTTGCGACGCAAGGGCTCGTCGCTCACCCCCGGAGGAACGACTCCCAGCGCGGGATGAACTGCCTCATGCTGATGCGCTGGCGGGGGTCGAGCCGCGTGGCGTCGCGCAGCAGCTCGATGAGCTCCGCTCGTCGCGGGAGCTGCGGGAGCCGCTGCCAGGGCGGCGACTCGGTGGCGTGCGCGACGAGCACGGCGTTGAGCTCGGTCCGGTTCTCGAGGTAGGGGTTGGCGCCGGTGAGCATCTCGAAGATCACCACGGCGAGGGAGTACACGTCGACGCCCGGTCCTACGGTGTCGAGCCCGCGGGCCACCTCGGGCGCGATGTAGCCCGGCGTGCCGGTCACGCCCTCGTGCGGACCCGCGCGGTGCACCTCGGTGGCGATGCCGAAATCAATGAGCACGCCGCGCACGAACTCGACGCTGCCGAGGGTGCTCGCGTCGATCTCGCCGCCGTGCGGCAGGTCGGCCTGCATCAGCACGTTCGCCGGCTTCACGTCGCGGTGGATCACCCCGCGGCCGTGCAGGTACGCCAGCGCCCGCGCCGCGTCGAGGATCACCGGGCCGACGTGCTCGAGGCGCACCGCGCCGAGCTTTCGCAGCAGGGTCTCGAGCGAGGCGCCGGGGATGTACTCCACGGCGATGAAGGCCCCCTCGTCGATGAAGCCCGCGTCGACGATGCTCACGATGTTGGGGTGGACGATCTGCGCGAGGCGCTGCATCTCGCCCTCGAAGAGCGCGCGAGCGGTCTCCGCGGTCTTGCCCCGAAAGCGCTCCCAGGGGAGCAGCTTGACCACCACCTTCTTGCCCGGCGCGGGCCCCTCGCCGAGGTACGTGGTCGCCATGCCCCCCTCGTGGCTGCTCGAGAGCTCGCCGAGGACCTTGAGACGGCCGATGTAGCGGACGTCGTCTTCGCGGCCCACGAGGGCGTCGCTCGCGAGCTCGCGCACGGTCACCAGAGACTTCGCCAGGAGCCCTCGCACGCCCGGCGCCAGCAGCGCGCCGCACGACGACGCGATGGCCTCGCAGAGCGTCGAGAGCTCGCCGAGGTAGTGCTCGACGACCTCGGCCCGGCGCGCGGCGTCGACGAACTTCAGCGACGTGGCGGTGAGCAGGCGGTTGAGCCCCGCGGCGCGCTCGGCGAGGGGCTCGCGCCGGGTCGCCGCGCCGGAGCGGGCCTGGTCGGCGGTGAGGGCGAAGGTCACGTCGCCGAGGCACTCCGCGAGGGTGTCGACGAGGCCGGCGAGCTCGCTGAGGTCGAAGCGCGCGAGGCCGCTCCAGTGCGTCTCGGCGCGGCGCTGGAGCACCGCGGCGCACTCCGCCGCGAGGGAGGCCATGAGCTTCGCCAGCCTCCCCGGCGCGTCGCCGAGGAGCCCCGAGAGGATCTGCAGGTCGCGGGACACGTCGCGCCCCGCGCGGGAGGCCGACTCGATGAGCGCGAAGAGCTGGTCGAGGGCCGCCTCGCTCTCGGCGTCGCCGAGCCAGCGCCGCATGCGGAGGTGGCGCTCGGTGATCGCGCCGCGCAGGGCCATCCACGCGAGCACCTGGACCTCGGCCCCCTCGCCGACGCTCGGCCGCAGCGAGGCCGAGAGCTCGCCGATGGCGCCGGCGGTGTAGCGCTGCACGGGCGCCTGCGAGAGCAGCGGGTCTTCGGCGAGGCGCTCGAGGGTCTCGAAGACCTGGTCGCGCACGACCTCGGCGGCGGTGCGACGGTTCGTCGGCGCGACGCGGGGGAGCACGGCGGCGGTGCGCACGAGCCAGCGGCGCCAGGCGAAGGTGCGCGGCGTCGGGCGGCGGAGGCCAGACCACACCATCTTCAGCAGCCGCACCCGGAGCCCGTCGATCATCGACAGCGCCGCGGCGCGAGGCCCCCCGTCGGCGATGCGGTGCGCCGCGACCTCGAGGTCGCCGTCGACCAGGAGGTCGACGATCTCTTCGAGGAGCATGCACGCCCGCGCGGTGGTGCGGGGGACGTCCTGCGAGATCGCGCGGGAGGAGTTGCCGACGAGCACGTCGAGCTCGGCGGCGAACCCGTCGACGGTCGCGCGGGCGACCCCGCTGCTCGGGACGCGCCCGATCACCGCCGCGAAATCGAGCAGCAGCGTGGCCGGCGCGCGCAGCTCCTCGGCGGACATCACCCTCGCCGCCAGGGCCACCGCGCGCTCGGCGCGCTCGGCCTCGACCCCGCCGCCGGTCCACGCCTCGGCCCTGGCGCGCACGGCGGTCGCCGCCCGCGCGACGCGGTCGGCCTGCGCGGGCCGGCGCGCGCGGATCTCGAGCACCGCGCGGCTCAGCACCATCCACGCCTCGGGCCCGCCCCTCGCCGCGAAGGCGAGCGCGCGCGCGAGCCACGCGTCGTCGTCGTCGTCGGTCACGAGGTCGGGCAGGCCCACCGAGAGCGCGGCGACCGTGGTGGCCTCGGAGGCGCTCGCCGCCGCGTCGTCGTCGACGGGGGCGAGGAGCGGCGCGAGCACCTCGTCGCGGCGCGCGCGGAGGGCGGCGGGGGAGCGCGGAGAGAGGTTGCCGAGCGCGGCGAAGGCCCTGCGCCGCAGCACGCTCGACGCGTCCTGCTCGTCGAGCACGGCGAGCAGCCGCAGGCCGAGGCGCTCGATCGCGCAGAGCCGCCCGAGGGCGCGGGCGGCGCGGGCCCAGATCGACCAGCGGGCGTTCTCGAGGGCGTCGATGAGCGAGCGCTCGAGGGCCTCGACGGTCCCGACGCTGAGCGCGTCGAACTCGCGCTCGTGGCGGCTGAGGGCCGTCACCAGGCGCATCGCGCGGAGAGAGGACCGGGGGGTGTGGTGGTCGAGGATGAGCGCGCTCCAGAGCGCCGGCGCCGCCTCGGCGAGGTGCGCCAGCGGGAGCGGAAAGTCTCCGTTCAGGTCCGCGTCGAGGAGCACGAAGTCGAGGGCGATGAGGATCCAGGGAGGGATCTCGGGCCCCGGCTCTGCCCTCAGCAGGATCAGCAGGAGCTCGGCCGCCTCCTGCACCTGCGCGCGCTCGATGCGACGCCGCAGCGCGGAGAACAGCATCGCCTGGGCGCCGCCGAGGGGGTCGCCGCCGCGGGCGTCGCGCAGCGCCGCGGCCACCTCGCGGGACGACAGGCGCTCGCGCCCCGGCGACGCGGGGATCACCTCGAAGCTCTCCCGGGGATGGCCCGCGGAGCGCGCCGACGGCGAGGCGTCCGCGCCGCCCAGCGTCGCGTCGCGCAGCACGTCGCGCGCGAGCACGATGGCCCTCGCGGCGCCGAGGACCACGCCGGGCTGGGTCTCCCTCGCGCGCATCCACCCCAGGAGCGCGCGGGTCATCGGGAGCAGGTCGGAGGGCTCGTGCTGGTAGACCCGCTCGGCGTCGCGTACGGTGCGCTCGAGCTCTTCGCTCAGGGTCCCCACGGCGGCCACGAGGTCGCGGAGCTTGAGCCCGAGGGGAAAGGTCACCCCGGCCCAGTCGACCCACCGCAGCAGCGCGGCCTCGCGCGCCGCGGGGTCTTCGACGGCGGAGAGGCCGGCCCACAGCGTGACCGCCCGCTCGTCGTCGAGGTCTTCGGTCCAGCGCAGGAGCACGTCGAGGGCGTTGGTGCCCTGAATCGACGACGCGCGGCCGGCGGACGCGCCCTCTCGCAGCGGCGGCCGCGTGGACCAGCGCAGCGCCCCCTTGGGGTTCGAGGCGGAGTCGTCTTGCTTGGAAGAGGGGTCCGACACGCGGAGCTGAATCTACCCGAAGCCCCGCCGCCTCCGAGAGGAATCCGCGTCAGCTCGTCGACCGCGCGAGGCGCTCGGCCACCATCACGTCGGCCACGGCCTCGGGGGTCACCCCGTCGAGCTCCGCGCGGCGCAGGACGGTCGCGATGGTGTCGTAGATCTTCATGGTCCGCGCGCGGGCCTCGGCGGCGTCGTAGCCCCGCACCTCGAGGGCGACGTTGATCAGCCCCCCGGCGTTGATCGCGTAGTCGGGCGCGTAGGCGATGCCCCGGGCGCGGAGCGCGTCGCCGTGCCGGGGCTCGGCGAGCTGGTTGTTCGCGGCGCCGGCCACGATGCCCACCCGCAGCCGCGGGATGTTCAGGTCGTCGAGCACCGCGCCCAGGGCGCATGGCGCGAAGACCTCGGCCTCGACGTCGAAGATCTCGCTCATCCCCACCACGTTCGCGCCGAACTCGACCCTCGCGCGCTCGGCGCGGGCGGGCTCGACGTCGCACACCGTGAGCTTCGCGCCGCACCCGTGCAGCTCGCGACAGAGGTGGTACCCCACGTGCCCCACGCCCTGCACGGCGACGCGCACGCCCACGAGGGAGTCGCGGCCGAGCTTGTGCGCGACGCAGGCCTCGATGCCGCGGCGGACGCCCAGCGCGGTGAAGGGCGACGGGTCGCCCGAGCCGCCGTTGGCGGGGTCGATGCCCGTGACGTGGCGCGTGCGGAGCCGCACGTTCTCCATGTCGGCGATGGAGGTGCCCGAGTCTTCGGCGGTGATGTACCGCCCGCCGAGGTCGTCGATGAACGCGCCGAAGGCCTGAAAGAGCGCCGCGCGGTCGAAGTCCCCGTGAGGCTTGATGATCACGCTCTTGCCGCCGCCGAGGTCGAGGCCCGCGAGGGCGGCCTTGCTGGTCATGCCCCGCGCCAGGCGGAGCGCATCGCGCAGGGCGCTGCCCTCGTCGGCGTAATGAATGAAGCGACAGCCGCCCAGCGCCGGGCCGAGCTGGGTGCTGTGAATCGCGACGATGGCCCGAAGCCCCGTCGCGGCGTCGACGCGCACGTGCGTCTCGCCATAGCCGTAGGACTCCATCGCCGCGATCAGATCCATGATTGACGCTCCCTGTGCACTCTCGAACGCTCGCGCGAGCCCCTCGCGCCGACTGCGGAGGGCGCGGAAGCTATCTCTCCCCACTTCGCAGGGTCAAGGCGCGGGACCACGGCGCGCGGCCCGAGCAAACAGGTTGAATCGATCCTTTTCGAGGGATGTACCTTCGACGATACTCTGGGGCATGAAGCGACGGTTCACGCACTGGGCGGCGATCTGCCTCTGCGCCACGCTCCCCGCAGCCGCCGACCCCGTGCCGGTGATCCCCCACGGCGTGCGCGACGCGGTGCCCGCCCCCGACCTGGGCGAGCGCGTGGCGCGGGGCGCCGGGGCAGACGCGCTCGTGGGCGCGCCGCTGCGCGACGCGCTGCTCCGGTCCTTCGGTCGCTTCGCGCCGCGCGAGGACGTGCTGGCCGCGCAGCGCGCCGCGGCCTCCGCGGGGTGGACGGCGTATTTTCGGAACGGGCCCAGGGCCGCTCGGCGCGCGCTGGCCGAGGCCGTCGCGGCGATGGAGGCCGCCCCCGACGCCCTCGCGCTCCGCGAAGACAACCGCGCCGCGTACCTTCGCGCGGTCGGGATGCTCGCGCGCATCGAGCTCGAGTCACGGCGCGCCGACGAGGCCGAGGCCTGGGCCCGCAAGGCCCTGCGGCTGAGCCCGGCGTGGGCGCCGTCGACCGAGGACTTTCCGCCGCCGGTGCACCAGCTGGTGGCGCGCCTCCGCGGCGCTGCCGCCGCGTCGGGCGAGGGGCGCGTCACGGTGCGGCTGCCTCGCGAGGGCTGCGGGGTCACCGTCGACGGCGAGGCGGTCCCCGGCACCGCGCGGGAGCGCTCGCGCGCGGTGCCCGCGGGCGCGCACCGGGTGTGGGCGAGCTGTGACGCGCCGTCGCGGGTGCGCGAGGTCGACGTGCGCGCGGGGCAGACCCTCTCCCTCACCATCGACCCCGAGCTCGACGGGCGGCTGCAGCTCTCGGGCGCCGCCTCGCTCCTCTACCCCTCCGCGCAGGATCAATCGTCGCTCCTCGCCGCCGACGCCGCCGCGCTGGGCCGCGCGCTCGGCGCCTCGACGGTGCTCGCCGTGGGCGCGGGGCGGGTTCGCGCGATCGACGTCGCCCGAGGCCAGAGCCGCGGCGAGCTCGACCCCGCGGCCCCCGATTTCGCCGAGGCGCTCACCGCCCTGCGCGAGGGGCGCGCGGCGCCCGCGAGCGCGTCGGCGCCCCCGCCGAGCACCCCGCACCCCGAGGCGCCGCGCGCCACGTCGGGCGCGGGCGCGGGCCCTGGGCGCTGGTCATCGCCGGCGGCGCCGTCGCGGCCTCGGGGGTGGTGTTCTGGGTGCTCCGGGGCGCGGCCTACGACGAGCTCACGCAGCGGTGCCCCTTCGCCGACGGCGCGCCCGCGTGCCCCGACGTCGAGTCGCAGCGCCTCGCCACCGAAGACCGCGACCGCGCGAACCTCTGGCAGGGCGCGGCGATCGGCGCCTGGGCCGCGGGCGGCGTGGCGCTGACCTCGGGGCTGCTCTGGTACGCCCTGGCGGGGCGGCGCGCCGAGGGGGTGTCGGTGAGCGCCTCGCACCGCGGCGCCTCGCTCGCGGTGCGTTGGTAGCGCGGCGCATCCGAGGGGGCGCCGAGGGCGTAGACCCAGTGTGAAGCCACGCGCCTCGCTCGGCCTGCTGGCCCTCGCTGCCTGCGCGACGTCGCGGGGCCTCGCGGCGCCGGGCACCCCCCCGTCGGTCGACATCACCCTCGCCCGCGCCCGGGCCTCGCCCGTTGGACCTGCGTGGAATCCCCTTGCGCCCCAGGTGTTTGCGCGCGCCGAGGCCGAGGGCCGTCTGGTGGTCTTCGACGCCGCCGCCGCGTGGTGCCACTGGTGCCACGTCATGGACGAGACCACCTGGCGCGACCCCGAGGTGCTCGCGCTGGTGGCGCGGCGATTCGTCCCCGCGCGCGAGGACGTCGACGCGCGCCCCGACCTCGCCGCGCGCTACGCGGCCTGGGGGTGGCCCGCGACGGTGATCTTCGACGCGCGGGGCCGCGAGCTCGCGCGCTACCGGGGGTACCTCTCCCCCGCGAGGATGCGCGCCGCGCTCGAGGCCGCGCTCGCGTCGCCCACGCCGCTCCCCGAGGCGCGCGGAGCCGCAGCGGCGGAGGTCTCGCTCGACGCGCGCCTCGCCGACGCCCTCGACCAGATGGACCGCGCCTACGACCCGGCCCAGGGGAGCTGGGGCACGAACCAGAAGCTCTCCCTCGGCGACAACCTGCGCGTCGAGCTCGCGCGCGCCGCGAGGGGCGACGCCGACGCCGCGGCGCGCGCGCGGCAGACCCTCACGAACCAGCGGAGGATCTACGACCCCGTGTGGGGCGGGGTCTATCAGTACAGCGCGGGCGCGACCTGGGGCGACCCGCATTTCGAGCGCCTGATGAGCTTTCAGGCGCCGACGCTGATCGCCGCCGCGCGCGCCGCCGAGGTGCTGCGCGACCCGAGCTTTCTCGACGACGCGCGGGGCGTCGGGCGCTTCATCGTCGAGCGCCTCACCGACGCCGACGGCGCGGTGCACGGGAGCATGGACGCCGACGTCAACGCCCACGACCGCGCCGCGCCCTTCATCGACGGGCACGTGTACTTCGCGCGGGGCGACGCCGAGCGCGCGCGGCTGGGCGCGCCGCGCGTCGACCCCGGCGCGCACCCCCGCGACAACGGCATGGCGATCGAAGCCCTTGTGGCGCTGGAGGACGCGACGCGCGAGGGGCGCTGGCTGGAGGCCGCCCGCCGCGCCGCGCGCGCGATGGTCGCGCGTCACGTCGACGCGGAGGGGCGGGTGTCTCGGGAGGGAACGCGCGACCGGCTCCTCGCCGACGCCGCGTGGCTCGCGCTCGGTCTCTCGACGCTGGCCGCGCACGACCGAGACGCGGCGCTCGATGAGGTCTCGCGTCGCGTGGCCGCGCGCGCGATCCGTGACTTCGCCGCGCCGGACGGGCTGCTGGCCTCGCGCCCCTCGGCGCCGCTGCCCGGGGCGCTGTCGTCGCCGCAGGTCCCCCTGAGCGACAACCTCGCGATGGTGCGCGCGCTGGGGCGCATCGCGTCGAGGGACCCGTCAGGGCGCTGGCTCGACGAGGGCCGCTCGCTGCTGCGACGCGCGCTCACGCCCGCGCGCATCGCCGCGCACGGGCGCTTCATCGGCGAGGCCCTCGTGGCCGCCGAGTCTGTCGGCGCGCTGCCCGCGCTTGTCTCTGAGCGCTCTGAAGTCGCTGCGGGAGAAGGGGCTACGCTCACGGTCTCGCTCGCTCCCGAGGGCGAGGGCGCGGCGCTCGCGCTCCATCTCCGGGCGGGGGAGCGGCACGTGAACCGGGAGTTCCCCACGTCGCTGTGGGTGGGGGGCGCGGCGGTGGCGGCGAGGATCGACGCGCGCGACGAGTCGCTGCGGGTGACCGCGGCGCTGCCCCGCGTGGCGCCCGCGTCGCGGGTGTCGGGCGTGCTTCGCTGGGCCGCGTGCACCGCGTCGAGCTGCGTGCCGGTGGAGACGCCCTTCGTCGTGCGTCGCGGGCTGGGACCTTCGATCAGCGGTCGTCGCTGAGCAGCGCCGACTCTTCGAGGGACGCGTCGTCGTCGAGGAGGTCGACACCGTGACGGGCGAAGCGCTTCGCCGCCGCGGCGGGCCTCGCGTCGCCCCGGTCGAGGGACCACTGCGCGTGACGCGCGAGGAGCGCGAGGGCGAGGGCCCTCCCGAGGGTGAGCGCGATGCGCCGCGCGTCGGCCTCGAGGGGCAGCAGCGAGCCCCCCTCCAGGGCGCGTCCCATGTGCGCCTGCGCGACGGCGTCGGCGTGGGCGACGGCCTCGATCGCGCGCGACGCGGCGCGGCCCAGGGCGGGCTCGCGCACGGCGCCGACGAGGGCGCGGATCTCTTCGGCCAGGAGCGCGAGGGCGCCCTTGCCGAGCACCTTCATCACGTCGAGGGAGAGCACGTTGGTGGTGCCCTCCCAGATGGGCAGCACCTGCGCGTCGCGGTGCAGCGCGGGGATGCCCGTGTCTTCGACGTACCCCGCGCCGCCGAAGCACTCCAGCAGCTCGCTCGACACGCCCACGCCCTGCTTGCCCGTGGTGAGCTTCGCGAGGGGCGTGACGAGGCGCAGCAGCTCCTTGTCGCGGGCGTCGGCCTCTCCCGACTCCTCGCGGCCGATGAGCTCGACGGCGTAGAACGCGAGGTGAAACGCGGCCTCGGACTCGGCCTGCATCCCCGCGAGGGTGTCGACGTGCAGGGGCTTCTCGGCGAGGGGCGCGCCGAAGGCCACGCGGCGGCGGGCGTAGTCGCGACTGAGCGCCATCGCCCTGCGCATGAACGACACCGCGGAGACGGCGTTCCAGGTGCGGGTGATGTTGAGCATCGGGGAGATGTTGCGCACGCCGTCGGTGAGCCCCGCGACGGGGACGGCCACGAGCCCGTCGAGGGTGAGCTCCGCGGTGGGGACCTTGCGGGTGCCCATCTTGTCTTTGAGCCGGTGCACGGTGATCCCCTGGAGGCGCCCGGCGTCGTCGCGGGTCTCGACGTAGAAGAGCGCGAGGCCGCGTCCCTTGGGGGCGCCGCCCTCGGGGCGCGCGAGGGTGAGGGCCATCTGCGCGGTGGTGGCGCTGGTGAACCACTTCACCCCGTGGAGGGTCCATCGCCCGTCGGCCTGCCTCGCGACGGTCTCGGAGATGCCGACGTCAGACCCGCCGGTGCGCTCGGTCATCCACTGCCCCGAGGTCCAGAAGCTCGCGAGGTCTCGGCTGGTGAGCCTCGGGAGCGCGCGGTCGATGAGCGCCTGGTTGCCGTGCGCGAGGAGCGTGCGCGCGGCGCCGTCGGTCATCGCGAGGGGGCAGGTGTACACATCGGTCGAGGGGTTGAAGAGGTGCACCCGCGCGAACTGGTCGACCCGCGAGAGCGCGCCGTGCCGGCGCTCGTAGGGGGTGGAGACCAGTCCGTACTTCACCGTGAGCGCCTCGGCGCGCTTCCAGAGCGGGGTGACCTCGATGGCGTCGATGCGGTTGCCCCACGGGTCCCAGGCGGTGAGCGTGGGCTCGTTGAGGCGGTCGGCGCGCTGCAGCGCGAAGAGCTCGCCCCCGGCCAGCTCGCCGAGCTCCTGGAGCTCTCCCTCGATGTCGCGGAGCACCTCCGGCGGGAGCACGCGGGCGAGGTACCCACGGAGCACGCGGTCGTCGGAGTACTGGTTGCCGAGCTGGGGGGGCGCCTGAATGAAACCCATGTCGAAATCCATACCACCCGTTGGAGATCGCCAAGAACCTTCGCGGCCGGGTGTCGTCCAAGGGATCACCATGCGCCCGACCCTCGCCCTCCTCGCCCTCCTCGCCTTCGCCGCCCCGGCCGCCGCGCAGGACGCGTACTGCGTCCCCGGCAACCCCCTCTACGACGGCGGCGACTACCGCTGCTTCAACCGCCGCCCGCGCCCGAGCCGCGCCCGCGCGACGGTGCAGGCCCGCGTCGAGGCCGCGCGGCACCTCTCTGGGGCCTCTCTCTCGCCCGAGCAGCGCGACCGCGTCGAGGACCAGCTCCAGGCCGTGCGCGAGGCCCTGGCGGGCTCGCTCCCCGCGCTCACCGACGAGCGCGGCGCGCTGCACACCCCCGACGTGCGCCTCTCGGTGGTCTTTCTCGCGAGCGGCAGCGTCGGGCGCGTGCAGGTGCTTACCCGTCACACCGACGCCCTCGACCGGCGCATCGCGAGCGCCCTGGCGGGGGCGGTGAGCGAGCACGCCGAGGCCACCCTCGACGGCTCGGAGCTTCAGGTGATCGTGCGGCTGCGCCCGCGGCTGCGCTACACGCACTACCGCCCGCGGGTGGTGCACGTGCCGTGCTGCGTCGAGGTCGACGACGAGTGAGCGGTCAGGGGACGTCGAGGGACGCGTCGGGGAGGCCGACGGCGCCGGCGTCGGTGCCGTCGCAGCCGCTGCCGTCGAGGGCCGGGATGACCACCTCGATGTCTTGAAAGCCCAGGTTGGGCCGGCCGTCGGCGAGGAACTGCACCCGCGCGGGGAAGCGCTGGGGCTCGGACATTCTCGGGATGTTCGCGACCAGCTCGATGGTGAACGTGAGCTGCGTGCCGGGGACCACGCCGTAGAAGGTGCTCCCGTCGATGCGGGTGATCGCGTCGGCGGGGAGCGCCGAGGCCGGGCGGATCGCGCGGACGAGGCTCGTGGCCGGGCGCGTGGGGTCGAGGTCGAGGACCCGCGCCGACGCGTTGAAGCGCACCTGCTGGGTGAAGGTCTGCACGGCGTTGACCACGCGCTGGTCGAGCTCGCGGCCGTCGCTGCCGATGCTGAACACCAGCGGCGCGCCCGCGGCGGTGATGGTGTCGGTGTCGCGCGCGAGGCGCTGCAGGTCGGCCTGGCCCGAGAAGGGCGCGCGGCCCGAGTCGATGCCGATGACCCTGGCGCGCACGTTGCGCAGCGCCGCGACGGCCTCGTCATAGCTGTGCGGACCGCGCGCCGCCGCGCAGCTCGGGAGGTACGTCGGGCAGCGCGCGGGGCGGGTGAACGCCGCGGTGGTGTAGGGCGCGCGGCCGTCGGGGCCGTTGTGCATGGGCGCGTCGGCGATGACGATGAAGATGGTCTGCGCGTTGGGGCGCAGGCAGCCGTAGCCCACGCGGCCAGGGGAGCCGCAGGGGGAGGCCGGGGGGATCCAGGGGCTATAGCCCTCCCCCGAGGGGACCTGAAACAGCGTCTCGACGAGGGCCTCGGCGTTGTCGCCGCCGCCGCCGACGCGGATGGAGTTCACCGCTCCCTGCACGTTGGCGAGGGAGCGATCGATGGGGCTGACCAGGGTGAAGGGCACGTCGCCGGGGTCGCCGTAGGGCTCGAAGGGGAAGTCGGCGTAGGTCGCGACGCCGAACTGCACGTCGCCGATGGCGGCGGCGATGCCGGGCACGATGGTGCGCTGGAGGTTGAGCTTGATGGAGTCGATCTCTTCTTCCATCGAGCCGGTGCGGTCGACGACGAAGAACACGTCGGCGATGGAGAGCTTCGGGCGGGTGAGCAGGTCGACGGAGATGACCCCGGCGTCGGGGGTGACGTTCACGCAGAGGTCGCGGCGCGGGGCGTCGTCGGGGACGTCACGGACCGCGTCGGTGAACTCAGGCACGTCGGGGACGCGCAGCCCCGTCTTGGCGCCGCACCCCGCGCCCGCGAGGAGGGCGAGCGAGACGAGACCTCTCGGCGTGAATCGACCAGCCATCGTGCGCGAAGACTAGGACCGTCGGGCCCCATCGTCCAACGCGTCGTTCTCGCCGCTATTTGCGCCGCGCCTGGGCCCTCGCCTCTTCCCACCGCGCGCGGTCGTCGTTGAGGGCGGCGACGTAATCGATCTCGGGGTAGGCCGGGGCCTCCCCCTGCTCCGGGGCGCGGGCGAGGACCTCGGCGAGGCGGTGGTGCCCCTCGTCGCCCGCGGCGAGCTGCTCCGACGCCGAGGTGACCGAGGCGTGCGAGAGCGCGCCCCGGCGCACGAGCTCGTGGGCGCTCTCGGCGAGCTCCTCGTCGGAGAAGACCTGCGTGAGCGCCAGCGCCTCGACGATGTTGCGCGCCGAGACCGCGGGGAGCACCCCGTCCTCGATGAGCACGAGCACCGCCTGAAAGTAGTTGCGCACCGGCACCACGCGGGCGCCGTAGCGGTGGAAGAACGCGGGGTCGCTGCGGCGCTCGAGGTTGATAAAGATCCGCCGCACCGGGTCGTGCGCGGGGGTCTTCGCCGCGAGGTCGACGGCCTGCTCGATGACGTCGGGGTACGAGTTCGCCGCGGTCATCACCGCGCGGAGGGTCTCGGGCGACACCCTGCCGCCGAGGATGTCTGCGTACAGCGAGTACACCAGCGCGTCGGCCTCGGCGTCGTCGCCGAAGCAGGTCTCGAGGCACTCGGGCGGCGTGGTCGCGCGCGCGGCGAGGAGCGCGGGGAGCTTGTAGCCCACCTGGTCGCGCAGCGCGCGGAAGCGAAAGCGCAGCACGCTCCGGAGGGAGGGCTTGAGCACGAACTCGTCCCACTGCACCCCATCGAGGCGGAGCTTGGCCTCGATGGACGCGCGCATCTGCTCGGGGCTGCCGGAGATGATGGTGATGCGCGCGTCGGTGTGCGCGCGCACCTCGCGGATCATCCACGCCGCGCCGGCGACGGTGCGCTTGCGCTCGGGCTTCTCGACCGCGGTGCGCACGATGTCGAGCAAGGTGTCGAACTCGGTGTGGAGGTACGTCTTGTCGAGGTCCCAGCGAAACGCGTGGGGCGGCCTGGTCGCGGGGGTCTCGGCCTGGTCGGTCATGAGGTCACCTCCCGGCGCAGCAGGTCTGGGGCGGCCTGCCGCCGGCGATGCCCCCGTCGGGGAGCGCCGCGCGGCACTGGATCTCCAGGGTGGTCACCCCCGCGTCGGCGACGAGGGGCCACGCGAACATCACCTTGGTGCACGCCGGTCGACCGGTGAGCTGCGGCTGGTCGAGCTGCATCCGGTACCGCCCCGGCGCGGGCGTCGACTCTCGGAGACACACGCCGCGCTCGGGGTCGTTGACCTCTTCGCGGCGGATCCCGTCCCATCGCCCCAGCTCCCGGGTCTCGCCGGGCTCGAGGGTGATCTCGCCCTGGAGCCCGAGGCCGCCGTATCCCACGCCGCCGTCGGGGCTGTCGCAGAGCGGCATCTGCCCCACGGGGAAGAGGCTCACCCGCGACCCGTCGGCGGCGAAGGCCGCGCGGTCAGACGCCGTCGCCGACACGTTCAGCCGCTTCGTCACGAGGAACTCGTTGAGGTCTGGGTTCGTGCGCAGCGTCAGGGGGATCGGCCCGTCGTTCTTGAGCCGCACGATGAGCACCGTCGGGCGCCGCGACTGCTCGTTGAACCCGGCGTCGTAGGCCGCCGTGGTGTCGACCTGCGAGGGCTGCGGCGTCGGCGGCCCGGCGTCGACCGGCGCGGGGGGCGGCGCGGGCTGCGCGGGGGGCGGCGCCGGGCGCGGGCGCGGCGGGTCGTTGCGGCGGCAGCCGAGGGCGGCGAGGAGAGCGAGGGTGGGGATGGTTCGCATGGGATTTCTGGCGCGAGCGCGGCCAGCCGCAGCCTATCAGCCCCGCGCCGAGAGGACCAAACGCGCTTCGGCCGCGAGCCGCGCCGCGAGGGGTGCTAGCGTCTCGCGCGAGATGACTCCGCGACGATACCGCTGCATGGTGTGCGACCACGTGTACGACCCCGCCGACGGCGACCCCGACAATGGGATCGCGCCCGGGACCCCCTTCGAGTCGCTCCCTGACGACTGGTGCTGCCCCGAGTGCGGCGCCACGAAGGCCGACTTCTCTCCGATGGAGTGAGCGCCCTCCCCGTGACCGAGCCTCAACGCCTCCACCGCCGCTTCGACCGCGTCGCGCGCCTGCTCGGCGAAGACGCCGTGCTGCGCCTGCACCGCGCCCGCGTGGTGGTCTTCGGCGTGGGGGGCGTCGGCTCCTTCGCGGCCGAGGCCCTCGCGCGCAGCGGGGTGGGCGTGCTCACCCTCGTCGACTTCGACCTCGTGTGCGTCACCAACACCAACCGGCAGATGCACGCGCTGCGGGGCAACATCGGCAAGCCCAAGGCCGAGGTCATGGCCGAGCGCCTGCGGCTGGTGCACCCCACGGCGACCGTCGACGCGCGGGTGGAATTCTACAGCGCCGAGGCCTCTGACGCGCTGCTCGACCCGCGCCCCGACTACGTCGTCGACGCCATCGACAACCTCACGGCGAAGGCGCACCTGCTCGTGACCTGCGCGCGTCGGGGCATCCCCGTGGTGAGCTCGATGGGCGCGGCGGCGCGCATCGACCCGACGCGGGTGCGCATCGACGACCTGGCGCGCACGCACTCCGACCCGATGGCCTCGGCGCTGCGTGACATCCTGCGCAAGCGCCACGGCTGGCGCTTCTCCCCGCGCGAGCCCACGGGCATCGCCTGCGTGTTCAGCGACGAGCGCCCGGTGGCTCCGACGCCTCCGGCCTACGACGGCCCCGAGGGCTTTCACTGCGTGTGCCCGCAGGCCGAGAACGAGCACCACAGCTGCGACCACCGCTCGCGCATCGAGGGCAGCGCCGCCTGGGTCACGGGCACCTTCGGCCTGGTCGCCGCGTCGGTGGTCGGGCGGGAGCTCCGGGGCGACGCGGTGCTCGACCGGAGCGCGGTGGTCGCCCCGCCCGCGCCGTCGGGGGCGTGACGCGCTCGGCGCGGCTCTCGTTCGCGCCCCGCGCTGGTACCTTTCTACGGGGACGTGAAGGGTTCCGCGCGACAGACGGCGGCGGAGGCCTCGAGCTCGTCGTCGCGTCGGCCGAAGGGGCCGAGCCGGAGGGCGACGCCCGTGAGCGCCTCGAGCTCGGCGAGGATCACCGCCGGGTCGACGCCCGCTTCTCCGCCGCCCTCGACCATGGACTCCATCGCGCCGTCGGTGACCCGGAGGGGGGTGTCTCCGGCCATGAGCACGCTGGCGCCGCAGGGGAGCAGACGCCACTCGGTCACCGCGGGGGCGACGACGGTGACCAGCGGCCAGGGCGCTCCCGGCGCGTCTTCGACGAAGACCTCGTCGCCCGCCTCGAAGGTCGCGAGGGGGACCGGCCCCAGCGCGCGAGCCTCGGCGTCTTCGAGGGTGGCGAAGCCCCCGCCGTGCGCGAGGGCGCGGGCCACCACGTCGAGCATGAAGGGGGGCGCGCACAGGGCGCGGACGGGCACGTCGCGCTCGCGCCCATCGCGGAGGTCGCGCACGCGCACGGTGCCCGGCGCTGGGTCGCCGCGTCGCACGGTCAGGCGCTCGGCACGGCTCCCGCCGGCGCGCGGCGCACCGAGGCGCCGCCCAGGGTGACCGAGCGGCGCTGGGACGCGTCGAAGAACTCGGTCGACACCTCGACGCGATCGATGAGGGCGCGCACGCGCACGAGCTGCTGCCCCGGCACGCTCACCGCGAAGCGGCCGCGGGCGTCGAGCACCCCGGCGCCGATCACGCGCCCGGCGCGGTCGAGGGCCTCGATGCGGGTGCCCGCGAGGTCACGCCGCCCGCCCAGCAGCACCTCGCCCTGCACGTCGACCCGCGGCGCGAGGGACTCCATCGAGAGCGTGAGGACGAAGGGCCCCGTCGCGTCGATGTCGTAGCCGTCGACGAAGACGTACCAGACGCCCGCGTCGAGGGTGAGGTCGAGGGCGGAGTGCCGTCGGTCCCTCGCGTCGTCGTTGCACGCGACCTCGGTGACCTCTTCGGCGCAGGCGCGGCGCACGTAGAGCGCGGCGTCGTACTCCGCCGCCAGGCGCAGCGAGACGCGCGAGCGCTGCGGGACCCTGAACTGATACACCCGATCGCCCGAGAGGGCGCTGCGGGCGCAGGAGGCGTGAAAGCGGTCGGCCGCCCCCTCGGTGCTCCCGCGCACCGGCGCGGTCTCGGTGAGCTCCTCGGCGGCCTGGCACAGTGGCGCCGGACGCGGCTGCGCCCACGCCGCGCCGGAGAGCGCGAAGCACAGTGCGAGGGAGGTCAGGGTGCGCGACGGAGTCATCAGGTCAACGGAGGGGTTGTGGCATCTTGTGGGATGCGCGCAAGGGGCGGGAAGATCCTCGTGAAATTTCAGGCTGTCAACCCGCCCGAGGCCGACGGAGCTCTGACTTCGCCCGGTCCATCTGGAACATGTAGAGCAGCCACGCGACGGGCGCGGCGACGTAGTTCAGGTAGGGCACGAGCTGGAGGATGCAGGCCGCGGTGGCGGTGGTCCTCGGCGAGCGGGCGGCGCGGCCGCTCTGGATCATGACGCTGTCGATGGCGTCGCAGTACCCGAGGTTCTGCACGAAGATCCAGTAGAGGTTGTAGAGCGGCACGAAGTGCAGCGCCGCGGCGCTCAAGGGGCTGAACTCGCGCCCCGAGGCGTTGCGTCGGTAGGCCTGCGGGAGAAATTCCCAGGACTTGTAGATCCAGAGCATCGCCGAGAGCAGAGTGACCGCGCCCGAGGCGAGCAAGAGGCCGAACGCGGCCATGAAGGCGGGGTCGTGCCTGCGACCCTGGGAGATGGCGAACGCGAGGGTGGCCACGCCGCCGAGGCCCCCGAGGTACCCCGCGAGGGCGACGTATTTCAGCGAGAAGCCGCCGGAGCCCTCTGGGGCGATCTCGAAGGCCGGGCCCGAGGGCGGGGACCAGCGCGGGCCGTAGGTTCCTGCTGGGGGGCCGAAGGGGCTGAAGGGGGGTTGCTGCATGGGTCCTCCTCGAAGCGCCCGATGATACGATGCCCTCGCCTCCGCGTCGGCGGGGTCGAGAGGGCGGCGATGGATCGGATTCACGAGCAGCGGTGGTTCCTCGACGTGAACGGCGCGGCGTCAGGCCCGTACCCCTGGGACGTGCTCGCGCAGCTCGCCCGGGACGGGCAGTTCGCGCCCTATCACCGGGTGCGCGCCGAGGCCTGGAGCGACTGGGTCCCCGCCGCGCAGGTGCCCGGCCTCTTCCCGCCTCGATCGGGGATTCAGAACGACTCGGTGACCCGCGCGCTGATCCCCGTGGGCCGCCCGGCGAGCGCCATCGCCGCGGGGTATTTCGGCCTGCTCAGCCCCCTGGGCATCTTCGCGCCCTTCGCGGTGGTCACCGGCCTCTTCGCCCTGCGCACCCTGCGCCGCGACCCGACGCTGCACGGCGCCGGGCGGGCCTGGTTCGGCGTGCTCATGGGCGCGGTCTTCAGCGCGGTCTACGGCCTCGCCATCGTGCTTTGAGCCCCGCCACGCGCCGCCCTCCAGAGAGAACTCCCGCGTTGACCGCCCGATTCTCCGCCGCCAGCCTCGTCGCGGCGCTGCTGCTCTTCGTGATCCAGCCCATGGTGGCCCGCGCGCTGCTGCCCCGCGTCGGCGGCGCCGCGGCGGTGTGGACGGCGTCGCAGCTGTTCTTTCAGTGCGCCCTGCTGCTGGGATACGGCCTCGCGCACTGGCTCCCCGCGCGCCTGGGCACGCGCCGCCACGCGCGGCTGCACGTCGCCCTCTGCGCCCTCTGCGCGCTCACCCTCCCGCCTGATCTGCAGGGCGGCTCGCCGCCGCCGGTGAGCGGCGACCCCACCGCGTGGCTGGTGCTCACCCTGCTGCGCGCGCTGGGGCTACCGCTGGTGCTCCTCGCGATGAGCGCGCCGCTGCTGCAGCGCTGGCTCGCGACGCGGGGCGAGAACCCGTACCCCCTCTACGCCGCGAGCAACCTCGGGAGCCTCAC
This sequence comes from Polyangiales bacterium, assembly GCA_041389885.1. GTDB lineage: Bacteria > Myxococcota_A > Polyangia > Polyangiales > JAWKRB01. The sequence continues at coordinate 24,519 of JAWKRB010000028.1, forward strand.
GGCCCTCGCGCTCTACCCCTTCGCCATCGAGCCGCTGCTCTCGCTGCGGGCGCAGCGATGGGCCTGGTCGGTGGGGTGGCTGGCGCTCTGCGGGCTGCTGCTGCGCGCCGCGCGCGTCGTCGAGGAAGACCCGCCGCGCGAGCCCGCCGACGACGCGCCGACGCCCGCGCGGGCGTGGGGGATGTGGGTGCTGCTCTCCTTCGCGCCGGCGCTGCTCTCGCTGGGGGCGACGGTGGCGATCACCACCGACATCGCGCCCGTGCCGCTGCTGTGGACCGCGCCCCTCGCGCTCTACCTCTTGAGCTACATCGTCGCGTTTCGCCCCGATCCCCCAGACCCGGTGAAATTCGCGGCGCCCTTCCTCGGGCTGCTCGTGGTGGTGTTCCTGACCGCCGCGGCGCGGGTGTCGCCGGGGCCGATGGTGAGCGTGCTGCACCTCGCGCAGCTCTTTCTCGGCGCGCTGATGCTCCACACCGAGCTCGCGCGGCGCCGGCCCCCGCCCTCGCAGCTCGGGCGCTTCTACCTCGCGGTGGCGCTCGGCGGCGCCCTCGCCGGGCTCTTCGCGTCGGTGATCGCGCCGCTGATCTTTCGCCGCGTCACCGAGTACCCCCTCGCGATGGCCCTCGTGGTGGCGCTGCTCCCCACCCGACCCGGCGCGCGGGCGTCGACCGAGACGAGGGTGCGCGACGTGGGGGTCGCGCTGCTCGTGGGCGTGGTCGCGTGGCGGCTCTTCACCGCCGAGCGCTTCGGCGCGCGGGAGAACCTGCTGCGCTACGGCGCGCCCCTCGCGCTGCTGCTCGTCGCGAGCATGGGGCGGAGGCCGCGCATCGCGATGGGGCTGGTGGCGATCCTCGCGGCGAGCTCCCTCGACCGCTCGACGCTCTTCGAGGCGCGGAGCTTCTACGGGGTCATGCGCGTCGACGACGACGGGCGCGCGCGGCGCTTTCTCCACGGCACCACCCTGCACGGCCTCGTGTGGAACGACCCGAAGCGCCGCCGCGAGGCCACGGCCTACTACGACCCGCAGAGCCCCATCGGGCAGGTGATGGCCGCGCTCCCAGGGGACCGCGCGCGGGTGGGCGTGGTGGGCCTCGGCGTGGGCATGCTCGCGGCCTGGCGCAGGGGCGCCCAGCGCTGGACCTTCTTCGAGCTCGACGGCGCCGTCGCCGACATCGCGCGCCGGTGGTTCCCGTGGCTCGAGGGCTGCGGCGGGGCGTGCGACGTCGTGCTGGGCGACGCGCGGCGCACGGTGGGCGACGACCGCCGCGGCGGCTTCGACCTGCTGGTCCTCGACGCGTTCAGCTCCGACGCGATCCCCACGCACCTGCTCACCCGCGAGGCCTTCGGCGTGTGGCGCGGGCACCTCGCGCCGGGGGGCGTGATCGCGGTGCACATCACCAACCGCTACGTCGACCTCACCGGCGTGCTCGGCGCCCTCGCCCGCGACGAGGGCCTCGCCGCGCGGCTGCAGCGTCGCACCCTGGTCGACGGCGACACGCGCATCGTCACGACCTGGGTGGTGCTCGCGCGCGAGCCGTCGCACCTGGGGTCGGTGGGCGCCGACCCGCGCTGGGGCCCCCTCCCCCGCGGGGGCCGGGCCTGGACCGACGAGCGCACCGACCTGCTGCGCACGCTGCGACGCCCCTGATCAGGGCGCGGCGGAGAGGCCGCGAAAGCGCTGCTCGGGGCCCGCGGGGCTGTACACCTGCACCGCGATGAGGGGGTGGGTGCCGTCGGGGATCCACGCGTGCCGAACCCCCGCGGGGACGTACACGATGGAGCCCGCGGTGACGGTGCGGTCCCTCGCCTCGAGGGGCTGCGCCACGCCGGGGACGCGCTGCGCGGGCACGTGGAGGCGCCCCGCCGCGGAGACCGCCGCGAGGAGCTCCCAGGCGCCGTCGTGGGCGTGCTCGGCCACCGGCGCGTCGTCCGACGCGACGAGCACGCCGAGGCTCGCGCGGGGAGACAGCGGCGCCTCGAAGGCGATGCGGGCGTGCACCGAGCCCTGCGCCCAGGAGAGGTCCTGCGCGGCGACGAGGTCTCGGAGCTGCACGTCTCGCGGGCGCTCCGCCGCGGGCGAAGGGCCCGACGCGGTGACGAGGATCGCCGCCGCCGGCGCGTCCCCCGACGCGCGGAGCACCGCGTCGCCGTCGGGCACGAGAAACGCCGTCCACGCGCCGGCCTGCACGGGCGCCACCTGCGGCGCCCCGGGGCGCTCGAGCGAGACCGTGCCCACCAGCGCGACGCCCAGCAGGTCGGTGTTCGCCCGCCGGGGGATCGCCACCGCCGCGCCCGGGCGGATCACCTGGAGCCACGCCATCGCGGGCGGCAGCGTCGTGGCGCCGTCTTGAGACGCGGGCGACGTGGGCGCCGAGGGCGACGCGCCGTCGACGGCGCAGGTGCCCGTCGCGCACTCGGCGAGGTCTTGAAAGCGGAGGTTCTCGAGACGAAGCGTCGGGAGCACCGGGTGGATCGCGCTGGGCCTGCGCACAGACGCTTGCGGCGCAGGGGCTTCGACGCACCCCTGGGCGCGCGGCGGGGGCTGCGTGGCGCAGGCGCTGAGGGCGGCGGCGAGGCCGACGGCGAGGGAGGTTCTCATTTGCGCTTGCTGATGAAGCCCTGCGCGGCCTGGCGCAGCCCCGAGGGGACGTTCTTGTTGCCCAGGAGCTTCTTCACGTCGGGCTCGCGGATGTGGGAGAGGAGCTTGAGCGCCTCGCCGAGGGGGGTCTTGGGGTTGTTCACGAGGTGCCACTTCACCTCGTAGAGCCGGAGCCACGGGCCGCGCGAGCAGAGCCGCCGGAGCACGTCCTCGCTGATGCTGCGGCTCTGGGCGAACTTCACCACCTCGTCGTCGCCGAGCTTGGGCGAGTCGAGGACGGCGCTGGCGATGAGCCGGTTCCTCGACCGGATCAGCAGCGCGCGCTGCATCGCGTTGCCGAGCATGGCGGTGCGAATCTGCTCGGTGATGGACATGTCCATCAGCCGCTTCTCGACCTTCTTCCCGCGCTCGGAGACGTTGAGCTCCCCCGACTCGTCCTCGGACAGGGTGTCGAGGTCGACCGCCTCGGCCTCGACGAGCGCCTCGGAGAACGCCGCGTCGCTCTCGAGGGGCTCGTCGCTGGCCTCGGGGATGAGCTGGTCCTTGAGCGCCGCGACGATGTTCGCGAAGCCCGGGATGTTCACCTGGAGGTTGTTGCGCGCGGCGAACTCGACGATGCGGTCGCTGGTGCTCATGCGCGTGTGGCGGTTGAGGTACAGCGCCTCGATGATCGACGGCGCGCGCAGCAGCCGGGCCTCGTTCGCCGCGATGACCTCGCAGGTCGACTCGTCGCCCGCCTTCGCCAGCGCCACCACGGTCTCGTCGAGGACCGACGGGTGCCGCAGCACCCTCGCGAGGAGGTCGCGGTTGCCCGCGTTGCGCTGCGCGAGGTCGTCGAGCACCGCGCCCGGGAGCTCGCCGCTCGCGAAGGCGCCGTGGAGCACCGGCTCGGGGAGCGCCCCGAGGGTCTTCACCGCCGCCTCGCGCACCTTCGCGTCGGCGTCGTACGCGAGGCCGTACAGCGTGCAGAGCAGCAGCGCCGGGGGCAGCGGCGCCATGCCGCGCGCCGCCATCATCTTCATGGGGCCAGGCGCCGCGAGCGCCTTGCGGGCGCCCTCGGGGAGCGTGGAGAAATCGACCGGGTGATTCATCGCGGCGGTGACCCTATCGCGACCGCGGCGTCCCGGTCACTCCTGCGCGGCCTCGGCCAGCACGGCGGCGACGTCGTCCTCGGGGGTGGGGTTCGGGTCGCCCGCGGAGCCCGAGCGCCCGGTGTAAGCCCAGTGCAGCGGCGCCGTGCGCACGTCGATGTGCACGTAGTCACCGCGGGGGCTGTGACCGCAGCCCACGTTCCCGAGCGTCTGGCAGAATTGGTACAGCTGCCGCGCGGCGACGCCCTCGACGCGGAGGTCGACGGCCATCCCCTGGGCGTGCCGCCCGCGCTCCTCGGCCCGGCCCCGGCGGTGCGGCCGGTACCCCGAGAGCACCACGATGCGCCGCCCGCCGAAGCGGTCGGAGATCTGCGGCAGCAGCCGGAGGAGACGGGGGTGCACCATGTGCACGGCGCCGTTTCGCGCCGAGAGCGAGCGCTCGACGCGGGGGCGGAGGTTGCGCGGGTTGGCGTTGAAGTTCGCGGTCATCTCCTGCTGGTCGCGGGCGCGCACGAGGGTGACCACGCCGCTGCGGTGGAGCCGCTGCGAGCCGTCCTCCGTCGCGGCGCCGCCGGAGCGCAGCTCCTCGACGGTGGGGAGCTGACGGAGCACGTCGTCGGCGACGCCGTCGGGGAGGCGCAGCCGTCGCCCGATGCGCAGCGCGTACGGCGCGCGGAGGTTGTTGCGCGCGGCCAGCTCGGCGAAGGGGACCTGCAGATAGCTCGCCACCCGCCTGAGGTTGTCGCCCGGGCGCACGACGTAGACCCTGGGCGAGCTGTCCGCGGGCGGCGGCGCGCGGCGGCGGTTCTGGGCGCTCGCGGGGAGCGCCAGCGCGAGGAGGCTCAGGGCGAGAGCGGCGGCGCAACGCATGGGGCGACGCTCTAGCCGCCGCGGATCGCGCGCGTCAAGGCGAGCGATTCCTTGCATCTCGGGGAGCTACGCGACGATCCTCCGCGGAGATGTTCCTGCGATGGGGTCGCTATTTGTATCCGCGGCGGGTCGCGGTGCTCTGGCTGAGCGCGCTGAGCCTGCTCGTCGCGGCGCTGGTGCTCGCGCGGGGCGCCCCGCTGGTCACGGGCAACGTGCGGGGCATCGAGTCCGACGACGCCGCCGCCCTCGTCGAGCGCGAGCTCCGCGCGCCCGAGATCTCAGGCTTCACGGTGCTCTTCTCGCACCCGACCCTCACGGCCTCCGACGACGCCTTTCGCGACGCCGCGACCAGGGCCCTCGCGCCCCTGCGCCGTCACCCCGACGTGCTCGCGGTGCAGACGCCCTTCGACGACGACGTCTCGATGTTCATCGCGCCCACGCTGCTCTCCCTCGACGAGCACCGCGCCATCGCGCGGGTCACCCTCCGGCACGGCGTCGCCGACGACACCCGCCGGTGGCCCGCCCTGCGCGCCCTGCTGCGCTCCGACACCCTCACCGTGCGCACGACGGGGTACGCCGCGTTCAAGGGCGACCTCGACCGGGTGATGCAGCGGGACCTCATCCGCGCCGAGGTGCTCTCGGCGCCCTTCACCGTGGCCGTGCTGCTGCTGGTGTTCGGCTCCCTGGTGGCCGCCACGCTCCCGTGGGCGTCGGGGATCTCCGTCGCCGCGGGCGTCGCCGCGGTGTTTCTCCTCGCGCGGCGCATGGAGGTCGCGCAGTACGCGGTGAACGTCGCCTCCCTCGTCGGCACCGGCGTCGCGATCGACTACTCGCTCTTCATGGTCACCCGGTTCCGCGAGGAGCTCGCGGGGGGCCGCGACGTCGACGAGGCCATCGCCGTGACCGTCGCCACCGCGGGGCGCGCCGTGGCCTTCTCGGGCCTCGCGGTCGCCATCGGCCTGGGCGGCCTGCTGTTCTTTCACGGCTCGTACATCGCCTCGCTGGGCCTGGGCGCGATGCTGGTGGTGGTCTTCGCGGTGCTCTACGCGCTCACCTTCATGCCCGCGCTGCTCGCGGTGCTCGGGCGCAGGGTCGACGCGGGGCGGCTGTTCAAGCCCGGCGCGGGCGGCTCGGGCTTCTGGCGTCGCATGGCGCACCGGGTGATGCGGCGACCGGTGCTGGTGCTCGCGCTCTCCCTCGTGGCGCTCGTCGCGGCGGGCTCGCCCTTCTTGCGGCTCAACATCGCCGTGCCCGACGTGCGCCTGCTGCCGCCCGACGTCGAGGCCCACGCCACCCTCACCGAGCTCGAGGCGCACCTCCCCGACCGCGCGGCGACGCGCATCGCGGTGGTCGCGCGCTTCCCCGGCGCGCCGCTGGCGACCCCCGCCCGCGTGGGCGCGCTCTACGACCTCTCGCGGCGCATCGCGGCGATCCCCGGCGTGACCAGCGTGCAGAGCGTGACCGACGTGGTGCCCATGCTCGACCGAGACGGCTACGTCGCGCTCTACCGCGGCGCCCCCTCGGAGCTCGGCGAGGCGAGCGTGGCCATCGCGCGCGAGACCGTCGGCCCGACCATCGCCGTGCTCGCGGTGACCACCGAGCACCTGCCCACCACCCCCGCCGCGCGGCAGATCGTGCGGGCCATTCGCGCGCGACGCGACGTCGCCGACGGGACGATCCTGGTCACCGGCCAGACCGCCCTCGACCTCGACACCGCGAGCTTCATCCGCGCGCGCGCGCCCGCGGCGATCGGCTTCGTCGTGGGCATGACCCTGCTCGTGCTCTTTCTGCTCCTCGGGTCGGTGCTGCTGCCCTTCAAGGCCGTGCTGATGAACTTCCTCTCGATCACCGCGAGCTTCGGCGCGCTCGTGTGGATCTTTCAAGAGGGACACCTCTCGTGGCTCCTGCGCTTTCGCCCGGCGCCCACCGAGCCCTCCCTGCCGCTGCTGATGTTCTGCATCGTGTTCGGCCTCTCGATGGACTACGAGGTGCTGCTGCTCACGCGGATGCAGGAGGAGTACGAGCGCACCCGAGACAACCGCGCGGCCGTGGCCGAGGGCCTGGAGCGCAGCGCGAAGCTCATCACCTCCGCGGCGGCGATCATGGTGGTGGTGTTCTCGGCCTTCGTGTTCGCCAGGATCATCCTGCTCAAGGCCGTGGGCCTCGGCATGGCCATCGCGGTGGCCCTCGACGCCACGATCGTGCGGCTGCTGGTGGTCCCCGCGACGATGCAGCTCTTCGGCGACCTGAACTGGTGGGCGCCCAAGCGACTGCAGCGCATCGCGAAGCGCCTCTCTGGGGGCGGTCACTGACGGCGCGTCACCCGACGCCCTGAAGGCCCGAGAGCAGGCGCAGCAGCCACTCGGCGGTGTCGGGGTCGTCGACCGACGCGATCACCGGCTCGACGGAGCCGTCGACCTTGCGCGCGTTCACCTGGTGGAGCACCGCCGGGGGCGTCGCCATGGGGTCGACCGCGCGCTCGATCTCGAAGCGCGCGATCTCGCGCAGGGGGATGCGCAGCGGCCGCGTGTCGCCCAGCGGGACCTGCCGGCACTCCAGCGCGTCGCCCACGAGGCGGACCTCGGTGCGGTTCATCACCCGCGGCGCGAGGCGGTCGAGGAGCACGCCCGCGATCACCGCCAGCGAGACCCCCGCGAGGGCGACCAGCCCGCGGGTGTGCGACATGCCGTACTCGAAGAGCATCGCCGCCCCCGTCGCGCCCCCCACCCCAGCGCTCGCCGCCGCCGCGAGGCCGCGCCGCCCGGGGCGCACCGTGATCGACTCCAACCGACGGGGCGAAGCGACCCGATACGCCTCTGCCCCAAGGGCTTCGGACCACTTCACGGTGACCCCCCGGGGCGTCTCGATCGGCGACACGGGGGGAGCGTAGCACCCGCCGCGCGGTGCTACCCTGCGCCGCGATGAAGCTCTATTACACGCCGACCTCGCCCTTCGTGCGCAAGGTGCTCGTGTGCGCGCGGGAGCTCGGGCTCGAGGGCCGCGTCGAGACCGTGCTGCTGCGCCCCTCGCCCACGCAGGCCGACCCGACGCTCTCGCGGGAGAACCCCCTCTCGAAGATCCCCGCGCTGGTGCGCGACGACGGCCGCGCGCTCTACGACTCGCGGGTGATCTGCGAGTACCTCGACGCCCTCGCCGGGGGCGGCCGCCTCCTCGCCGCCGACGGCGACGCGCGGTGGGACGCGCTGCGCGCGCAGGCCCTCGCCGACGGCGTGCTCGACGCGTCGATCCTGGTCTTCTACGAGCGCCTGCACCGCCCGAAGGAGCTGCACTGGGAGCCGTGGCTCCAGGGCCAGACCCAGAAGGCGCTGCAGGGCCTCGACGCCCTCGACGCCCTCGCGCCGGGCTTCTCTGACACGCCCGACCTCGGTCAGATCGCCGCGGCCTGCGCGGTGGGGTGGCACCTGTTTCGCGCGCCCCTCGGCGACGTGCTCGCCGATCGCCCCGCCCTCGCGCGCTGGTACGCCCGCTTCGCCGAGCGCCCCTCGATGCTCGCCACCGCGCCGCACGCCTGACGGCTCACCCCGCGGGCGCGTCGAGGTCTTCGACGCGCATCGCCCGCGCCGCGCGGCACCGCCGGGCGCCGAGGTCGACGCCGACCGCGTCGAAGCCCATCGCGTTCGCCACCGCGAGCACCGTGCCCCTGCCGCAGAAGGGATCCACCACCACCCGCGTCTCGGTCTCGTCGCGCAGGTAGCGACAGGCGACGCGGCACGCGGCCTCGCCCATGGCCCGGCTCCAGCGCATCGCGCCGGCGTCGGCGAGCACGTCGGGGCCCGGCCGCGCGGCGGGCCGCGTCGCGCCGCGCGTCACGGCGATCATGTGCGAGTAGCTCGGGCGCCCCGGCGCGACGGTGCCCGGAGGACGTCGGCACACGATCTTGTGAAACAGCACCGCGGCGCCCTCGGCCTCGGCGGCGCGCATCACGAGGTACCCCTTGTCGATCCACGCGCCGCCGCGGCGGATGTCGCTCTGGTAGAACACCGCGACGCCCTCCTCGGGCACCCAGCGGATCACCGCCCGCGCCGCCGCGTCGAACCACGCGCGCCACGCGTCGAGGGTGAGCGCGCTGAGCTCAGACACGTCGGGCAGCGAGGTGATCACGCTCGCGAAGGGCGGCGCGGGGTGCGCGGCCATCCACGCGAGGGCCTCGGCGTGCGTCACCTCGCGCGAGGGCGGTCGGGAGGTCGGCTCGGGGGCTGCGGTGCGCATCGTCTCGTCTCGCGGGGGCGCTGGGGAGCCAGCGCCTCGCGCTCAGGCCCGCGCGCGCCCGGCGCTGCGCGGGCGGCGGCGCGCCAGGAGCGCGACCCCGACCGCGAGCAGCCACGCGCCGAACCGGCCGCGCGCGGGGCTTGCGGCGACGCCGCACTGGCAGCCGCTCCGCACCACGTCCTCGGCGCTCGAGCCGCCGTCGGCACCGCCGCCGTCGACGTCGCACTGGGGCGGGCAGCGCCCAAGCGGACGACACACGGCGCAGGGGTCCTCTCCGTCGTCGTAGCCGGGGGGCTCGAAGCCCTCGACCTCGGCGCGGGCCATGCCGCCGTCGGGCACGAAGTAGGGGTCCGCGTCGGTCGCGGGAACGTCCCCGACGGGCGGGAGATCCGCCGCGCTCGTCGCGTCGGCGGGGGGGATCGACGCGTCTTCGGGCAGCGGCGTCCAGCCGTCGGGGAGCGCGAAGCCCACGTCGGGCATCGCCGCGTCGACCCCCGGCACCGGCCCCGCGTCCACGGGGGTGGGCGGCGGCTCGGTCGCGCCCACGCACCGCGCGGCGGAGCCCGAGGTCATCACGCAGCGCGCGCCCGCGGCGGCGCAGTCTTCCATCGCGACGGGGGCGCCGTCGCGGCAGCGCATGATCCTCCCGTTCGCGGCGCACACGCTGCTGTCGCCGCGGGTCGCGCGGCACTCGGGAAGCACGCAGCGCGCGCCCAGGTCGTCGCACTCCGCGCGGAGCCCCGCGCCGCACTCGCTCTGCGAGACCAGCGCGCCGTCGCGGCACCGCCCGACGTGGTTGCCGAGCCAGCACGCGTCGTGCTCTCCGCGGTCGCGGCACGCGAAGAACGCGCAGCGCGCGCCGAGGCCGTCGCTCACGCAGCGCGAGCCGTAGGCGCCGCAGTCGCCCTGCGAGAGCAGCGCGCCGTTGCGGCAATGGCCGATGTATCTCCCTGCCCAGCAGGTGTCGCGCTCGCCCTGCGCGGGGCACGCGAAGAACACGCAGCGCGCGCCGAGGTCGTCGTTCACGCACCCCGCGCCGAAGGCTCCGCAGTCGCCCTGCGAGAGCAGCGCGCCGTTGCGGCAGTGGCCGATGCGGCGGTCGAGCCAGCAGGTGTCGGCCTCGCCCTGGGCGGGGCACGCGAAGAACACGCAGCGCGGCCCGAGGTTGTCGCTCACGCAGCGCGCGCCGTACGCCGCGCAGTTGCCGCGTCCGCAGTCTTCGCCGACGACCACGTCGCCGTCGCACCTGCGCTGGCAGGTCGTGGGAGGCGGCGCGCCCGCGGTGCCGCCCGTGCACGCCGTGCGATCCGCGGCCTGCAGCAGCGGAAAGGGATCGACGTCGTTGTTGTAGTTCCCGTCGCGGTGGACGTTGAAGTGCACATGCGGCGCGGTGCCCGTCGCGCCGGTGTTGCCCACGGTGCCGATGCGCTGGCCGGCCTGCACCCGCGCGCCGACGGTGATCCCCGGCTCGATGGTCGTGAGGTGGCCGAAGTAGTAGCTCCAGCCGCAGTCGTCCTCGATGGTGACGCGGTTGCCCGAGATCGACGACGCGACGCCCGAGCGCGTGACCCGCCCCGCGCGCACCGCGACCACGGGGGCGCCGCGCGGCGCGAAGAGGTCGTTGCCGTGGTGGTCGCCGCCGTAGTCGGAGTTGTCGGGGCTGCCGCCGGGGTGCGGCGCGCAGGTGAAGTTGCTCCACGCGCGGTCGTAGCCGCCGTTGTGCGGCGCGGCGATGGGGTAGCGGTCGAGGCCGGGGTTGCAGGTCACCGGCAGGTGCGCGACCTGCGTCTCTTCGCCCCCGTCGTCGGCGACGCCGCCGCAGCGGGCGATCGCGACGACGCCGAGGAGCGCCCAGGAGAGTCGGCTCCGCTCACGCATCGCCGCAGCGTACCCGATCGCGCCGCCGCCGGAGCGCGCCCAGCGCGACCAGCGCCGCGAGCCAGGGAGCGCCTCGGCGCGTCGCCGCGGGAGACGCGCCCGCGCGGCAGGTGCAGCCCTGCTCGTCGACGACCTCGCCGCCGAGGTCCTCCGACGCGGCCGCGGCGTCTCCCGCGACGGTCACCGCGGCGTCGTCGGTCGCGACATCGCGCTGCGCGGCAGGCGCATCGGCGACGACGACGTCGCGCGCGGCGGCCGCGTCGAGGGCGACCCCCGCGTCGAGGGCGACCCCCGCGTCGGTTCCGACGGGCATGTCGTCGCCGTCGTCGCCGGGATCGGGCGTCGGCGGCGCGGGCGTCGTCGGACCCGCGCCCGTCGGGACCCAGAGCCCCTGGAGGTCCACCACGAGGTGCGCGCGGGCGCTGGAGAAGACGCACACCGCGCCGCCGCCGAGGCCCGCGTTCACCAGGGTGCTCCGCACGACGTCGGCGGTGAAGTTCAGCGACGAGGTCGGGGGCACCGCGCCGCCGCAGGGGAACACGCTGAGAAATCCCGGCTCGCTCGCGCCCAGCGCCACGACGTTGAGCGTCGCCGCGCCGACGTTCGCGGGGGCGCCGGGGAGCGACTGGAGCGGCAGCTCGATCACCTGCCGCGCCGCGAGCCGCCCGGTGTACGGGGTCGCGGTCCCGCGGGTGTCGAGCAGGCGCTGGGGCGCGACGGCGCGGTACGCGAGGGCGCCCGTCGGCGAGAGGTAGCCCGACACGTCGACGACGACGTCGGTGTCTGCGAGCGAGACCACGCACAGACGCCCGCCGCCGAGCGGAGACACGAAGGCGTTGGAGGCCGCCCCGCTCGCGGAGTAATTCACCACGCTGCTCGTCGGCGGGGTGGTCCCGCACGCGAAGACCCTGAGAAAGCCCAGGGCGTCGCGGGGGACCGCGGTGATCGTGCCCAGCACCCCCGTCGCGCCCGCCGGCGCCCGCGCGTCGATCTCGCGGATCTCATTGCCGCGCAGAGCGATCGACGCCGAGCGGGTGTCGTAGATCCGCGTCGGCGGGACGAGCGTGAGGGCGGCGCCCGTCGGCGCGAAGTCGGCGAAGACGTCGCCGACGAGGTGCGCCTCGTTGAGGGTCGAGAGCGACACGCCCGAGCCGCGCCCGAGGGGAATCACCGCGGCGTTGGCGCGCACGTCGTCCTGCCCGTAGTTCAGCGACGAGGTCTCGGGGCGCGGATCCCCCTCGGACCACGCGGTGACGAACCCGGGCGCCGTGGAGAGCGCCGTGAGGTTCATCCACACCGCGCGCGCGCCCGCCGCGAGCCCCGCGCCGGACCAGTCGCGGAGGTTGGCGACCTCCCCCGCGGCGAGGGGCCCCGTGGCGCCGCCGCGAACGAGCCTCGCGCTCTCGGCGGGCGTGCGGGTGTCGAAGCGCCGCGAGGGCGTGAGCAGGTGAACGCGCAGCGGGTCGGTGAGTACCCTCAGCGTGGGGCGCGGCGCGTTGGGCACCCGCGTCGCCGTCCCGGGCTCGGGGGGCGGCGGCGGGCCGCAGCGCACGGGCGCGGCGACGCAGGTCGCGCCGGTGGCCGCGCACTCGACGGCGGAGCAGTCGGCGAGCACCGCGCGGGTGCCGTCGCACCGGGGCGTGCAGCCCGTGCCCGCGGAGGCGCCCGAGGTGAAGAAGGTGGTGCGCCGCGCGGCGCCGTCGACGCTGAGCTCCACGTGGATGTGGTCGGTGTGCGGGAGAGAGTTCGAGCCGAGGGGCCCGAAGCCGCGCTCGCCGTTCCAGTACGAGCGGTCCCACACCACGCGCTGCACGCCGACGTACTCGGCGTTCTCGACGAGCCAGTTGGCGACCTGGTCGCCGAGGGTGTTGTCGGCGTCCCCGCGGTCCATCGGGACCATCAGGTCGATGGCGCGCCCGAGGGAGTGCACCGACAGCTTCGGCACCGAGGTCGTCGCGCTGTTCTGTCGGCAGCAGTACGTCCCCCCCGCGCGCAGAAAGGACCACCGCCGGCGCAGGTACGCGTCGAGCTCGCGGGTGCCCGGCAGCGCCGCCATGCACGCCGGGTGCGTGCACGAGCACGCGAAGGCGTTGCTCGACGTGCAGCGCCCGAGGGGCGACACCGCGGGAGGGTCCACCACGCTCACGTGCTGCGTGGCCGCGATGGCCTGCGTCGACGCGGGGGCGATCCAGCGGCCGGCGATGGCCATCGGCGAAGCGACCTGCTCGACCGACCCGTCGGCGCACCCCGCGAGGGCCGCCGCGACGCCGAGAACCCACCGCGAGGAGCGTGCGCGCATCGCCGCATCGTCTCGCCTCGACGGCGCGGATGGCAAGCGGCTCACTCCGGGTGCGCCGCGGCGAGGTGGTAGACCGCGCGGTGCGCGTGGTGCCCGAGGGCCTCGACCCATCGCATCGCCTCGAGCTGCGCGAGGGCGTCGGCGGGAGGGAGCCCCTCGGCCACCGCCCGGTCCATCACCCGCGCGCGCTCGACGCGCCTGCGGTCGACCAGCACCGCGGCGATGCCCGCGAGGGCGTCTTCGGGGGGCCGCGCGCGGCCCTCGACCCAGGGCGCGAGGCCCTCCAGCGCCGCGGCGAGGTCGTCGAGCCAGGGCCTCAGCGCCGGGCTGCCCAGCGCGGTCGCGAACTCATCCGGCTTGTGCAGCGCCACGACGATCTGCTCGAGGTGCTCGATGGCGTGGAGCGCGTCGGCGTGCCGCGCGTGCAGCCCGGGGGTCGAGTGCCCCGACTGCACGCTCCCCATGAAGGAGCTCAGCGCGTCGAGGGCGTCTCGCAGGCCGTCGAGCTCGCGCTGCGCCCCCGCGTCGTCGTCGCCGAGGCGCGCGCGCAGGCACACGCCCACGCGCAGCAGGCACTCCTCGAGCGTCGCGCGCGCGGCCTCGACGGCCACCGACGCGACCCCGGCCACGGAGCGGTCGAGGCGCCGCGTGAGCGCCGCGCCCCGGTCGGGGACCACGCGCTCGACCAGGGCGGCGAAGCGCGGCAGCGCCGGGAGCACCAGCGCCACGCCCAGCAGGTTGAAGCCCGTGTGAAACGCCGCGAGGGCCGTCGCCGCGTCGCGCCCCTCGGTCACCCGCCGCAGGAGCGCGAGGAAGACGGGCAGCGCGGCGAAGGCCACGAGCCCCGTGAGCAGGTTGAACAGCACGTGCGCGAGGGCCGTGCGCCGCGCGGCGACCGAGGCGCCCACCGAGGCCACCAGGGCCGTGACGGTGGTGCCGACGTTCTGCCCCACGACCATGGCCGCGGCGAGGTCGAGGGTGATCACCCCCGCGCCGAGGGCGGTGAGGGTCATCGCCACCGCGGCGCTCGACGACTGCATCACCACGGTCATCACCACGCCGACGAGGGTCATCCACAGGCGCGCGGCGAAGGTGCCCTGCGGGAGGCTGCTCAGGTCGACGCGGGCGGCGACGTCGCGCATGGCGACCTGGAGCCCGTCGATGCCCACGAACACGAGGCCGAAGCCCGCCAGCGCGAGGCCCGCGGAGGCCACGCGGCGACGACCGCCGAGGCGCAGCAGCGCGCCCACGCCGACCACCGGGAGCGCGAAGGCGGCGAGGTTCACGCGCAGCCCGAGGAGCGAGACGATCCAGCCCGTGCTGGTGGTGCCGAGGTTCGCGCCGAGCACGATCCCCACCGCGCGGGGAAAGGTCAGCAGCCCCGCGGAGACGAAGCCGATGGTGGTGAGGGTGGTGGCGCTCGACGACTGCACCAGCGCGGTGACCGCGGCGCCGGTGAGCAGGGCGCGCAGGGGGCCGCCGGTCAGTCGACCGAGCACCCGGCGCAGCGCGTCGCCCGCGAGCTGCTTGAGCCCCTCGGTGAGCAGCGACATGCCCAGCAGAAAGAGCCCGACACCGCCGAGGAGCTGCGACCACACGCGCGCCAGGGTAGCTGAAAGCTCACGCGGCGGCGCGCGCGGGGCGAGCCCTCACACCGGCGTGCGCAGCGCGTCCATCACGGCGCGCACCCCCGCGATGAGCTCCGGGGTCTTCGCGGGCTCGGGCGCGCCCAGGCGGTAGCTCCCGCGCACCGCGCTCTGCGCGACGGCGACGCTCACCTCGACCACGCCCCCCGCGGCGTCTTCGAAGCCCATGGTCGCGTCGCGCCCGCCCTCCCCCACGCGCACCTCGCGCCAGCGCAGCGCGCCGAAGGGCGCCCTCGCCCGCAGACGCGAGAGGCACGCGTAGATCTTCGGGTCGAGCGAGGCGCCGCCCAGCGCGTCGTCGGCCACCGGGTGCACCACCGAGCAGCGCGCCGCCGAGGTCATGCGCGCGAAGAGCGCGCGCAGCGCCGCGAGCGCCTCGGGGCCGCCCTGGTTGCACCGAATCACCTGCAGCGCAAAGAGATCAGTCGCGGCCACGCCCCCCTCGGAGGGGCGCCGCAGGGCGAGCTCCAGCGCCTCGCCGCGGTCGCCCTCCAGGGAGATCACCCACTCGTGCTCGCGGTCGTGCTCGACGAAGGAGGCGCGGGTGAAGGGCGCGGGGAGGGTGCAGCCGCGCAGCGCGTCGACGAAGGGCGCGGTGTGCAGGGTGAAGAGACGTCGCGCGGTGTCGATCTGGAGCAGGCGCTCGCGCGACACGGGGACGAACTCGTCCATGCCGTAGAACTCGGTGTATTTCTCGTACACGCCGGCGCAGCGCGCGTCGAAGGCGCAGGCGCCGCAGGCGTCTCGCTTCACCTTGTCGCGGGCCTTGACCTCGTATTTGTCCCAGGCCTCGGAGAGCCGGTCGTGCTCGTCGATGGCGACGGTGAGGGTGGCGTTGCCGTCGTGGTGGATCCAGGGCGCGAGCTGCGGCGCGATGCAGAAGGGCAGGTTGCCGACGTTGACGTCGACGCCCTCGGAGAAGCCCGCGACCATCGCCTCGAGCGCCGGCACCATGTCGCTGTACCTCGGGATGCTGTCGCGCAGCTCGTCGTCGGTGCGCACGCCCGCGTCGCGCGGGCGCATCATGTCGAGGTGCACCTGCCACACGCCGTAGGGCTCCAGCAGCTTCGGAAAGTCGGCGACGGACGCGTAGTTCGACTTCACCACGCACATGTTCACCGAGACCTTCTGGCCGCGCTCCTTGAGGTGGATCAGGGTCTGCCGCAGGCGCCCGAAGGAGCCGAGCTTCTTCGTCGTGCGCTCGTGCGCGAGGGCGTTGCCGCCCTGAAACGACAGGCGCCACGCGAAGCGCCCGCCCGTCGCCAGCACCTCGTCGATGAACTCTCCCCGCGCGGTCTTCGCGCCGTTGGTGAAGATCACCACCTCGTCGTACCCAAGCCGCACGGCCTCGCGCACGCAGGTCATGAACTCGGGCTGCAGCGTGGGCTCGCCGCCGAGGAAGGTCACCTTGCGCAGGCCCGACGCGTAGCCCTCGCGGATGCGCTCCAGCAGCGGCTCGGCCTCGAGGGGAAAGGCGTCGCGGTTCGCCGTGCGCTGCCCGCTCACGCAGAACACGCAGCGGTTGTTGCACATGTGCCCGAGCTGGATCTCGTACTGCTTGTCAGGCTCCACGGCGCGGCTCCCCTTCGCGGCGAACGCGGAGCTGCACGAGCCCCTCGGGGCGCGGGAGCGCGGCGTTCATCCTCGCCCCCTCGGGGATCATCGCCTCGATGTCGGCGGTGAAGGGCTTGATCTCGTCGGCGCCGTAGGTCTCGACGTAGAGCTTGCGCACGCCGAGGCACCAGGGGTCGAAGCTGCACGAGCGGCAGGCCTCGGGCTTGTGAAACTGCTCGTCGTGGTCGGCCGAGCGGTAGATGTTCCCGAGGTTCTGCGCGTAGTAGCGCATGTCGCCGTCGAGCATGCACGGGGGGTAGCCGCCCTGGCCGATCATGCCGCCGAAGCCCACGCGGGTCTCGATGCAGTAGTCGAGCGCCTGCTGCATGAAGGGCTTGATCTCGCTGAACGTGGGCATCACCCAGGTGTAGACGAGGTCGCTGATCGGCTGCGCGATGCCGAAGCACACGCTGAGGTGCCCCTCGTCTTCGGGGAAGGTCTCGCGGAGAAACCTCACCGTGTCGGGGAGCTCGGCGAAGTTCGACTTGGTGATGACGTGCGCGACCTGGGTGAGGATCCCGAGGCGGCGAAAGTTGTGCATCGCCGCGAGGGTCTTGGGGAAGGCCCCCGGCAGGCGGGTGATGCGGTCGGAGTGCGCGGGGTCGATGGAGTGCAGCGAGAAGGTGACCTTGTTGAGCCCGGCCTCGACGAGGGTGCGCGCGTAGTTCAGGTCGGCCGCGCGCACGCCGTTGGACTGCATCTCGATGGTGCGAAAGCCCAGCGCCCGCGCCCGGGCGATGAAGTCCGCGAGCTGCGGGTGGAGCGTGGGCTCGCCGCCCGAGAGCACCAGGTGGTCGAGGTTGCGCGCCGCGAGCGCCTCGATGTCGGCCAGCACGCGCTCGGCGGGAAAGTCCGGCACCGTGCGGTCGACGAAGCAGAACGCGCACGACATGTTGCAGTGGCCGTTGATGCGAATCAGCGAGCGGCCGTTGCTCTCGCCGTCGTTGTCGAAGGCCGCGACGTTGCTGAAGTCTTTGTGCTCCAGGTCGTTGATGCGCTTGAGGCGCCAGTTCATCGAGGTCTCGAGGGGCACCGCGCGCAGCTCCTCGTCGCCGAAGGCCTCGAGGTACGCGGGCTCCACGCCGGGGCACGACTGCGCGAGGGAGCACGCCTCGCACGCGTCCACGCGCACAAAGGTCTCCTCGCGGGAGCGGCCCTTGCGGAGCCAGTCCATGCGGTCGAAGAGCACCGTGCCGTAGCCGTCGAGGGCGCCGTCGGTGGCGCAGGGGAGCACGCCGCGGCGCGAGGCGAAGCCGTACTCCACGCGGCTGCGGCGGCAGCGGTCGAAGATCCCCCCGGCGAGGCGCGCGACCTCGCCGTAGCGCAGCAGCACCTTGCGCAGCGCCGCGGGCACCTCGCTCACCTCGGGCACCGCGAGCAGAAACGCGCGCACGCCTCCGGGCAGCGCGAGGAGCCACTCGAAGAGGGGCACGAGGTCCTGCTCGGTCCACTTCAGCACCGGCACGGAGACGTAGAGCGGGATGCCCGAGGCCGCCGCGCGGCGCAGCCCCTCCATCGCGGGGAGAAAGCCCTCGGGGTCGGCCATCACGTGCTCGTGCACCCGCTTGCGAATGCCCCCGCACACCGTGAACACCTTCTCGACCCCGGCCTCGCGCAGCCGCTCGAGGGCGCCCTCTCGCGCGAGCGAGGGCGCGTCGCACTCCGCCGAGACGTGCTGGATCCCCTTGCGCCGCAGGGCCTCCGACACGCGCTCGAAGCCCGGGTGGTCGAGGGGCCCGTCGGCGAGGAGCAGGCGCTTGAGCCGCGCGGGGTCGAGGGCGTCGACCTCGGCGAGGAGCGACTCGACGGGCACCGGCGCGCGCGAGTCGCGCCACGAGGGCGTGCAGAAGCGGTACTCCAGCCGGTCGCCCGTGAAGAAGGTCAGCCTCGCTTCGGTGCCGCTCATGCGCGAAATCTAGCACCCTTCGGGCGCGCCCCGCGCGCGCGCTCCCCGAGCTCGGCCGTGACCGCTCAGTAGAACCAGGGGAAGCCCGACCAGTCGGGCGGGCGCTTCTCGAGGAACGCGTCGCGCCCCTCGCGCGCCTCTTCGGTGCCGTAGCCCAGGCGCGTGGCCTCGCCGGCGAAGAGCTGCTGCCCGACGATGCCGTCGTCGGTGAGGTTGAAGGCGTACTTCAGCATCCGCACCGCGGTGGGGCTCTTGGCGAGGATCTTTCGCGACCACGTCAGCGCGAGCTCTTCGAGGTCGGCGTGGTCGGCCACGGCGTTGACCATGCCCATGCGCTCGGCCTCCTCGGCGCTGTACTCGTCGCCGAGAAAGAAGATCTCCCGCGCCTTCTTCTGCCCGACCATCTTGGCGAGGTAGGCGCTGCCGTAGCCCCCGTCGAAGCTCGCGACGTCGGCGTCGGTCTGCTTGAAGCGGCCGTGCTCGCGGCTCGCGAGGGTGAGGTCGCACACGACGTGCAGGCTGTGCCCGCCCCCGGCGGCCCAGCCCGGCACCACGGCGATGACCACCTTGGGCATGAAGCGAATGAGCCGCTGCACCTCGAGGATGTGCAGTCGGCCGAGCCGCGCGAGGTCGACGTTGCCCGAGTCGCCCGCGTACTGGTACCCGTGGCGCCCGCGGATGCGCTGGTCGCCGCCGGAGCAGAAGGCCCAGCCGCCGTCTTTGGGCGACGGGCCGTTGCCGGTGAGCAGGACCACGCCCACGTCGCTGGTCTGCCGCGCGTGGTCGAGGGCGGTGTAGAGCTCGTCGACGGTCTGCGGTCGAAACGCGTTTCGCACCTCGGGTCGGTCGAAGGCGACCCGCACCACGCCCATCTCCGTGCTGCGGTGATAGGTGATGTCGCGAAAGTCGAAGCCCTCTACGGGCACCCAGCGAGAGGCGTCGAAGATCTCCGAGACCATGTCGGGGCGCGTTGGTAGCACACCGCGGCCCGCGCTGTCGCCGTCGGCCCTCCCCCCTGTCGCGGCGGGCGCTTTGTGGGTACGACCCTCGCCCATGCTGCGCGCCCTCGAGACCGCTGTGCTGCTCTGGATCAACGGACTGCGCGCCCCGTGGCTCGACCCCCTCGCGTCCTGGCTCTCGGAGTGGGGCGTCTATGCGCTCCCCGTGGCGCTCCTCGCGCTCGCGCTCGGGCGACGTCGCGTGGCCGAGGTCGCCGCGGCGCGCGACGCGTGGCTCGCGGTGCTGTCGGCGATGTTCCTCGCGGAGTTCATGCTCAAGCCCCTGGTGCACCGCGCGCGCCCTACGAGCGACGCCGCGATCCTCGCGCGGCTGCACGTGCTCGGCGCGACGCCCTCGGCGCGGAGCCTGTCGTTCCCCTCGGGCACCGCGGCGATGTGCGCGGCGGCGGCGGCGGTGGTGTGGTGCGCGCGGGGCCCCCGCGCGGGCGCGGCGGCGGCGGGCTTCGCGGCGATCGTGTCGCTCAGCCGGCTCTACGCGGGGGTGCACTGGCCCAGCGACGTGGTCGCGGGCGCGGCGCTCGGTGCGGTCGTGGGGGTGGGTGCGTGGCGGCTCTCGCGCTGGGTCGAGCGCGCCGATCGCGCTGCGGCGCAGGGGCTCAGAGGCCCATGAGCTTGGCGATGTAGTACTTCATCGCCTCGGTGGTGCCGCCGCCGATGCGAAAGAGGCGCTGGTCGCGCCAGGCGCGGGCGACGCGAAAGTCTTCGATGTACCCCCAGCCACCGTGGAACTGCAGCACGGTGTCGACCACCTCGGAGGCCACGTCGCCGACGAAGACCTTGGCCATCGAGATGAGCTTCGTGGTCTCGAAGCTCACGTCGCCCTTGTCGACGTAGCGCTCGGTGTTGTAGCCGTCCGCCGCGCGGTAGGTGAGCGCCTCGGCGGCCTCGAGCTTGATCGCGAGGTCGACGAGCTTGTGCTGCCACACCTCGCGCTTGATGATCGGCTTGCCGAAGGCGCTGCGCTCGCGCCCGTAGGCGATGCCCTCGTCGAGGGTGAGCTTCGCCCCCGCGGTGGCCGACGCGCAGGCGATGAGCCGCTCGCTCTGAAAGTTCTGCATCAGGTAGCGAAAGCCCTGGCCCTCTTCGCCCAGGAGGTACCGCTGCGGGATGCGGCAGTCGTCGAAGAAGAGCTCGGCGGTGTCGCTGCACCAGTTGCCGACCTTCTTGAGCTTCTTCGAGACGTGAAAGCCCTTCACGTCGGTGGGAAAGGTCACGATCGAGATGCCGCCGTGCCCCGCCTCGGGGTCGGTCTTGAGCATCAGGGTGATGAAGTCGGCGCGGGTGCCGTTGGTGATGAAGGTCTTGGAGCCGTTGATGACGTAGTCGTCGCCGTCCTTCTTGGCCCAGGTGCGCATCGCGGCGACGTCCGAGCCGCAGCCGGGCTCGCTCACGCCGAGCGCGGCGATCTTCTCGCCCCGCAGCGCGGGCTTGAGAAACTCCTCGATCTGCTCGGCGGAGCCGAGGTCAGAGACCACCGGCGTCGCCATGTCGCTCTGCACCATGAGCGCCATCGGGAGCCCGCCCGCGCCGCAGCGCGGGAGCTCCTGCGCCTTCGCGATGGAGTACCAGTAGTCGCCGCCGGCGCCGCCGTGCTCCTCGGGGTAGTGCGCGCCGAAGATCCCGAGCTCGCCCGCGCGCTCGAAGACCCAGCGGGGAAAGATCTCGTCCTCCTCCCACTGCTCGATGTTCGGCTTGACCTCCTTCTCGATGAAATCCCGCACGGTCTTGCGGAACATCTCGTGGGCCTCGGAGAAATGCGTCGTCGTCATCGCGGCTCCCTCGTCACTGAATGGTCATTCAGTTCTACCAACTTCGGCTCACTTCAGAAAGCGCTCGTAGACCCCGTCGCGCCACTGAAAGAACCTCGACAGCGTGGGGTCGTTCACCAGCTCGGGCACGCCGACGCCGGCGAGCTCCGGCGCGGCCAGGTGCGCGCTGCGGGGGTAGCGGAGGTTGTACGCGAGGCCGACGGCGGCGAGGTCGGCGAGGGTGGGCGCGTCGCCGAGGAGGTACGGGGTCTCGGCGAGGCGGTCGCAGAGCTCGCCCAGCAGCGCCCGCACCTGCGCGAACGACGCGTCGACCCGCTGCCGCGCCGCGGGCACCCACATCGCGGGCCGCGAGGCCACGGCGCTCACGCTCAGGGCCGCGCGGGTGAGCGGGCTCCCGGGGAGCATCGCGCGCAGCGACGCCGCGCGGGCCGCCGGGTCTCGCTGCAGGTGATCGAAGGCCACCACGGGCGCGTGCGCCCCGAGCGCCCCGTCGATGCGCTCGACCAGCTCGAGGACCTCGCGACGGGCGCGGAGGTCGCTGGGCAGCAGCGCCCGCCGCCCCTCCCCCGCGGGGAAGGCGTGGTCGAGGTGCAGCGCGATGGCGGTGGAGTCGTGGATCACCGCGCCGTCGTGCTCGATCACCGGCAGCTTGCGCTGCCCCGAGAGCCGCCACACCGCGAGCTGCTCGGGCCCGAACTGGTGCTGCACGACGCGGTAGTCGAGGCCCTTGAAATCGAGGCAGACCCGCGCCTTCTCGCTGAAGTGGCTGAGCGCGAAGCGATGCAGAACGATGCTCATCGCCGCGAGTTCTACCGCCTCCCGCGCCCGGCTCCCACCACTTCGCGGGGCGGGCGCGGGCGGCGCGCCCTCAGGCGGCCCGGAGCGCGCCCGACTCGACCTCGTAGACCCGCACCGCGTCGCCGCCGTCGACCACCGCCGGCGCCGAGAACACCTGCGGCCGTCGCAGGTGCGCCATCACGCGCTGGGACGCGCGGTGGATGTGCCCGTGGATCACGTGCACGTGCTCCTCGTCGTGCAGGAGCGTGCGGGCGCGCCGGTGGCCGTGCATCCCGTCGACCCACTGCATCCAGGGCATCGCGTAGGGCATCACGGGGTGGTGCTGCACGAGGGCCACCGCGCGCCCCGCGCCGCGGTTGCGGGCCACCGCGGCGTCGACCTGCCGCGCGTGCGAGGGCGCGAGCTTGCCCGACGAGAACACCCAGTGCTGGTGCACCGAGGTGTCGACGGGGATGATCGCCACGTCGCCCACCACCACCTCCTCGCCGAGACGGCTCGTCGGCGCGAACGCGCGCAGCGGCCCGCCCAGGGCGTCGGACCACGCGCGCGCGCTGTCGACCGCGTCGTGGTTGCCGGGGACCAGCGTGACGCGCGACGGCGCGATGCCGCTCTCGTGCAGCAGCCCCGCGAGCACCTCGAACTGCGCCGTGGTGCCGTCTTCGGTGAGGTCGCCCGTGAGCACGTAGTGGTCGGCGTCGGTCTGCTTCGCCGCCGCGAGGGCGGCGCGCGCGTGGCCGACCCTGACGTCCTCGTCGAGGGGGCGGTGCGCGGAGAGAAAGCGGAGACGAAACGAGCGCACACCCTGCCGGTCGCGGTGCGACGGCTCGACGAGGTGAAAGTCTGAGAGCTGTGCGATACGCGCCATGGAGGGAGTGTATCACTCGCTTCGCAGGGGTGCTTCGCCAGGGTGGCACCCCGCGGGGGATTTTCTGGGACGGTCGCTATTCGCCCTGCATCAGGCCGGTGACTCGACCGTCGTCGTGCACGACGACGCGCCTCGCGGCGGGCTCCCTGGGGAGGCCCGGCATGGTCATGATGTCGCCGGTGAGGGCGACGACGTAGCCCGCGCCAGCGGCGATGCGCACCTCGCGCACGGTGATCTGAAACCCGCGGGGTCGCCCCGGCTTCGTCGCGTCGTCGCTGAGCGAGAGGTGGGTCTTGGCCATGCACACGGGCAGCTCGGCGCCGCCGAGCTTGAGGGCCGCGGCGAGGTCCTTGCGGGCGCTGGGGGTGAAGGTGACGTCGTCGGCGCCGTAGACCACGCGGGCGATCTTGCGGATCTTCTCTTCGGGGGGGTCGCCCAGCTCGTACACGAAGCGCGGCGTCGGGGGGTCGGCGTCGGTCTTGGCGAGCATGTCGAGGGTCGCGTCGGCGAGCTCGAGGGCGCCCTCTCCCCCGCGGGCGAAGCCCTCGCAGCGGGCCACGGCCACGCCCCGCGCGGCGGCGAAGGCGCGCAGCGCGTCCGCCTCTTCGGCGGTGTCGGTGGGGAAGGCGTTGACCGCCACGACCGCGGGGAGGCCGAGGTGCGCGAGGGTGTCGAGGTGCTTCTCGAGGTGGTCGAGGCCGCGCCGGAGGGCGTCGACGTCGGGGTCGCCGGCGCGGGCCACGGCGACGCCGCCGTGCATCTTCAGCGCCCGGTGCGTCGCCACCAGCACCACGCCGCGAGGCCAGAGCCCCCCGACGCGGCACTTGATGTCGAGGAACTTCTCCGCGCCGAGGTCCAGCCCGAAGCCCGCCTCGGTGATCACGTCCTCGCCGTAGGCCAGCGCGAGCCGCGTCGCGAGGATCGAGTTGCAGCCGTGGGCGATGTTCGCGAAGGGCCCGCCGTGCACCACCGCGGGGGAGCCCTCGCGGGTCTGCACGAGGTTGGGCTGCAGCGCGTCCATCAGCAGCGCGGTCATCGCCGACGACGCGCCGAGGTCCCCCGCGCGCACCGGGGCGCCGTCGGCGGTGGTGCCGACGAGGATGCGCGCGAGGCGGGCCTCGAGGTCCTTCGCCGAGGTGGCGAGGCACAGGATCGCCATGACCTCGCTCGCCGCGGTGATGTCGAACGCGGTCTCGCGCATCGGCCCGTTGCCCTTGCCGCCGCCGACGATCACCTGCCGCAGGGCGCGGTCGTTCATGTCCATCGCCCTGCGCCACCGCACGTTGCGCGCGTCGAGGCCCACCGGGTCGCGGAACGACATCGCGTTGTCGGCGATGGCCGCGAGGAGGTTGTGCGCCGACGTGATCGCGTGCAGGTCGCCCGTGAAGTGCAGGTTGATGTCCTGCGCGGGCTCGAGGGTCGCGCGGCCGCCGCCGGTGCCGCCGCCCTTGAGCCCGAACACCGGGCCCAGGCTCGGCTCGCGCAGCGCGGCGACGGCGCGACGTCCGCGCTTGCGCAGCCCCATCGCCAGGCCCACCGACGTCGTGGTCTTGCCCTCGCCCGCGGGCGTGGGGTTGATCGCCGACACCAGCACCAGCCGCCCCTGCGGAGCGCCCTCGCGGCGGGCGAAGGCGTCGAGGCTGACCTTCGCCTTGTGTCGCCCCCAGGGGATGACATCGTCGGGGTGAAGCCCGAGGTCGTTGGCCACGTCGTGAATCGGTCGCAGGGCGTCGCTCATGGGCGCGCGAGGGTAGTAGCTCCTCCCCGGCGCTGCCAGCGCGAAGCCTCGCCTCAGCGCCTGCGCGGGGCGCGCGCCGCGGGGACATCGACGGCGGCGTCGACCGCCGCGTCTGCCCCCGCGTCGAGCACCAGCGGCGGCGGCTCAGGGCACGTTCCCGAGAGGAGCTCCACCGACCAATTCGCGCCGTCGTAGCGCGTCGCCCTCCCCGCGGGCACCCGGCTCAGCGCCTCGAGCACCACCTCGCGCGCGGCCTCGCCGCCGGGCGACATCGCGAGCAGCTCCGACGGCGGCGTGATCACGCACGCGCGCCGCCCGGGCAGCATCCCTACGGTCTCGAGCGCGCGCAGCAGCGACGGGATCCACGTGACCCCCGAGCCCGCCGGGGCCTCCACGCGCCCGACGCGCCGCGCGTCGGAGCGCAGGGTCAACACCAGCCTGTGCTCGGTCTCGAAGGCGCGGGACAGCAGCGCCGACGTGGCCACGTCGATGCTCGGGCCGTCGTGGATCACGTCGATCCGAGGCGGCCCGCTGGGGGGGAAGGCCAGGGACCACGCGAGCACCGGGCCGTGCGCCTCGCGCGGCCAGAGGTCGGCCAGGGCGCGGGCGACGCGGCCGCGGAGGTCGTCGAAATCGACCGGTCGCGGCGTGGGCGGCGCGACCGGCTGCTCCAGCGCCGCGACGGTCTGGCGCAGCGAGGTGAAGTCGGGCACCGCGATGATCTCCACCGTGGGGTCGACCGACGACACCGCGGTGATGCGCGCGCGGAGGTCGCGCTCGAGGGCGAGGGCCTCTTCGGGGCGCGCGACGACCACGAGGCGCACGTCGACCACGTGTCGCTCCACGCCCACGTACGAGCGCACCGCGTTGCGGGTGACCGCCGACTCGCGGAGCATCTGCCCGATCGCCGTGCGCACCTGCACCTGCCACGCGACCTCGCTCAGCGCGCGCCGCAGCGGGAGGAACACCGCGATCACCAGCACCAGCGGCATCGCCACGCGGAGCATCGCGCCGTAGCGCACGCCGAAGACCTCGCGCAGCCGCCTCGCGGTGCGCTCCATGCGGTGGGTCGCGCGCTCGCCGCTGAGCACCCGCTCCTCGAGCGCCTGCGTCGGCGTCGTCTCGAACTCCATCGTCAGGAACACCAGCACCGCGAAGAGCACGATGGCCGAGAGGTTCGCGGTGAAGAGCAGCGAGGCCCCGGAGGCGACGTGCGCCTGCCCCGTGCCCACGCCGTACCCGATGACGCAGAGCGGAGGCACCAGGGCGATGCCGATGGCGGTGCCCGCCGCCGTGGAGCTCCCGTCCGACGACGAGCGCGCGGTGGTGAACGCCGCCGCGAGGGCGCACAGCACCGCGACGAGGAGGTCGAGGAGCGTCGGCGCCGTGCGCGCGGCGATCTCGTTGGTCACCTCGTGAAAGGGCAGCGCGACGGTGATCGCCGCGGCGCACGAGATCACCACCGCGATGCTGCCGAAGACGCGCACGAGCGAGCGGATGGTCAAGAACGCAGAGCCCACCACCAGCCCCATGCCCAGCTCGATGATCGGGCTCATGAGCGGCGAGATCAGCATCGCGCCGATGACCACCGCGGTGCTGTTCAGCACCAGGCCCAGCGTGGCGATGCCCATCGCGAGCAGGATCTGGAGCCAGTAGTGCCCCCCCTCGCTCGCGTGGCTCATCAGCATGCCGCCCACCACGGCCTCGCGGCGCGCGGCGTCGACGCCGAAGATGCGCGAGATGTAGCCGCGCCAACGCCGCGGCGACACCCTGCGCTCCACGCGCGGGGGCGAAGGCTCCCTGGGCGTCTTGCGGCCGCTCACCGCCACCCTCCCTGGGCGCCCCGCGCGCCGAGGCCTTCGCGGCTCCGGGGCGGGTCGTGGCTTGGATGTGCGGTCGGGCGCGGCATTCGGAGGGGCGCGAGTATAGCCGCCTTCGCGCGGCGCGCCGCCCCCCACCGCCCGGCGAGACCCCGACGGGGACGCGCGGTCAGCGCCTGGGGCGCGCGAACCACCCCTTGATCACGTCGCCGATCCACCAGTGCGAGAGGTCGCGAAACTCCCCCGCGTCGAGCCAGGTGCCGCCGCAGGTGCCGCAGCGCTCGATCCACACGTGCTTCTGCTCCTGGTCGAGCATGCGCACCATCGGCACGGCGCAGCGGGGACACTTCACCCGCGCCTGCGCGTCGTAGCGCCGCCCCACCTTCGCGTCGCCGTCGTCGATGACCTCGGCCTCGGGGCGCCCGCGCAGGCGCTCGAGCTCCCTCGCGTCGAACCACAGCCCGTGGCACCCGCGGCAGCGGTCGACCTCGGTGTCATCCACCCGGACCGACCCGAGCTCGTCGCCACACTTCGGACAGCGCATCTTCGCCCTCCTCTACCGAAGCTCCCGCCTCCAAGGCAACGTGATCGAGAGAACGATCCAGCTTCGGGTGCGTACAACCGGGATGATGCGTCCACGCGGCTCGAGCTGGCTACTGCCCCTGGTCCTGTTGACGACCGGCGCCTCGGCGCAGCGCAGCGCGCTGCGGGTCGTGCGCGCGGAGGGCCCGTCGGGGGCGCTGCGCGGGGGGCCCGTTCAGGCGCGGGTGGGCGACGAGGTCACGCTGGTCGCCGCGGTGCGCGGTCCGCGGGGCGGCCTGACGCGCCCCGCGGGCGCGCGCACCCGCTGGCTGCGCGTGATCCCGCGCATGGCGCACGAGGACGGCCCGCCGCCCAACCCTGGCAACCCCACGTTCTCGAACGCGGTGCTCTTCGGCCCCCGCCACGGACGCTGGATCGCGGGCTGCAGCACGCCGGGAGCCCGGCGCCCTCGCTGCGCCAGACGAAGAGGCGGTAGTTCTCGCGCTCATCTGCAGAAGTCGGTCGTCGAGGTGCGGTCGAACACGCAGACGACCGCCGTCCTGCGCGTTGTGGGGGTGCGCCTGCCGAGGCTCAGGCAGGTGAGCGCGGCCTGGGTCGAGCACAGCAGCGCTCCGACGGTGCTCACGCAGGTCCCGCGGCGGCAGCCCTGGCCGGCGGGGCACGCGCGGCCGCAGCCGCCGCAGTGCCGGGGGTCGTACTGCAGGTCTGACTCGCAGCCGTTGGTGGGGTCGCCGTCGCAGTTGCCGTGCCCCGACTCGCACGCGGGCACGCAGGTCCCGTTGGTGCACTCCGCCCGCGCGAAGCGAGGCGACCCGCAGGACCACCCGCAGCGCCCGCAGTGCTCCGGGTTCGAGCCGAGGTTCACCTCGCAGCCGTTCGCGTAGTCCGTGTCGCAGTCGGCGTACCCGTTGTTGCACGCGCCCTGGCCGCAGGCGCCCTCGCGGCACACCACGGGGCGGTTCGGCGTCGGGGGGCAGGTCCCGCCGCATGCTGCAGTTCTCGATGGAGCTCATCACGTCGGCGCAGCCGGTCGTGCACGCGAGCTGCCCCGCGGGGCAGGTGGCCTCGCAGCGGCCCGACACGCAGCGAGTGCCTGCGGCGCAAGCGTTTCCGCACGATCCGCAGGAGGCCGAGTCGCTCTGGGTGTCGACGCAGCGCGAGGCCCCGCCCGCCTCGCAGCGCTGCAGCGACCCCGGGCACGCGCAGGTGCCCGCGTTGCACGTCTGCCCCGCCTCGCACGCGGTGCCGCACGCGCCGCAGTTCATCGGGTCGCTGCGGAGGTCTCGGCAGCTCGCGCCGCAGGCCCTCAGCCCCGCGCCGCAGCTCGCCGCGCACGCCCCCGCGGCGCACACGGTGCCGGCGGGGCACGCCGCGCCGCACGCGCCGCAGTGCTCGCCGTCGCGCTGGAGGTCGGCGCAGCGGGCGGGGCCTCCGTCCGACGCGCACATCGCGCTCCCGGCGGGGCACGTCAGCGCGCAGCGACCGCCCTCGCAGCGCTCTCCGCCCGCGCAGGCCGCGCCGCACGCGCCGCAGTTCGCGTTGTCAGAGTCGAGCGAGACGCAGCGGTCGCCGCACCGGGTCGCGCCGCCCGCGCACCCGGCGTCGCTCGGGCCGTCGTCCCTCGTCACGCCGCCGTCGACCGTCGGCGCGTCGGCAGCTGGAGCGACCGCGATGTCCATCGCCGTGGAGAGGTCCGCCGAGGCGCCCGCGTCGGTCACGGAGGCGGTCCCGCCGTCATCCGAGCAAAGCCCACCGCCGCGGCGATCCACAGCACCGCGCCGACACAACCGTTCCATCGAGTCATCGCAACCCTCCCATCGCACTGTTTTGCCGCTGGTGTACTCGATCCGCTGATCTCCGACGAGTGACTCCGGACGCGCCTCGATGCTGCGGCGCGACCGGGCCGATTAACCCAGGTTATACTGGAGATGGGGACGTAGGTCGTCCGCAGAGGTGCGTGATGGAGGAGAGTCGCAGCGATCGTGCGTGCGCGTTCGCCGTGGTGGCGGCCTGCGCGGAACTCGGTGGTGGTGGTATTCCAGGCGTCGACGCTTACCGCCTCGACGCTGGACCGACGGACGCGGGGCAGTCCATCGACGCCCCCGCGCTCGATGTCCGTCGCAGACGCGCTCGTGGTCGACGCGCGCCGCCCGTACTTGACATCGTCGACGCGGGCCATTGCACCTCCGACGACGTCACCGGCATGGCCTGTTGTGGACACCGCGACGGGACAGTGTCCCATGCACGAGCGCGCGGCAGACCTCTGCCCTGCGCCCAGCACCGCGAGTCGAACCGGCTGCGTCGATGCCGCGCCGACGAGGGCTGCGCCACGACCCCCGGCGCCACGCGCGACGTGGCGACGAACCGCTGCGTGCGCTGCGTCGAAGACCTCGCACTGCGCGGCGGGGCGAGAGCTCTGCCGGGCCAACGAGTGCGCGTGCTGTTTGGCCGCTCGCCGACGCGCCCCTGCCCTCCGGCGGGGCGTGCTGCGACGGCGCGTGCTTCGACCCGCTCACCTCGGCCGAGAACTGCGGCGTGTGCGGCACCCGCTGCATGACCGCCGGGGGCACCCCCGCGTGCGTGGGCGGGCGCTGCGTGGTCGGCGCCTGCGAGGCCAACCGCGCCGACTGCGACGCCGACGCGGCCAACGGCTGCGAGACCGACGTGTCGGCCGACACCGCGCACTGCGGGATGTGCGGAAACGCCTGCCCCGCGAGGCCCAACTCCCTCACGAGCTGCGCCGCGGGCGCCTGCGGGTTCCAGTGCGAAGACGGCTTCGCCGACTGCGACGGCGACGCGACCAACGGCTGCGAGGTCGCCCTCGCCTCCTCGACCCAGCACTGCGGATCGTGCGGAAACGCTTGCGCCGCAGGGGCCAACGCCATCGCCTCGTGCGTCGAGGGCGCCTGCGCCACGACCTGCGCCGAGGGCTTCGCCGACTGCGACCGCGACCCGAGCAACGGCTGCGAGGCCCACACGACCGACTCGGTGTCGCACTGCGGCGCGTGCGGAAACGCTTGCACCGCAGGGGCCAACGCCAGCGCATCGTGCGTCGCGGGCGCCTGCGCCGCGACCTGCGCCGAGGGCTTCGCCGACTGCGACCGCGACCCGAGCAACGGCTGCGAGGCCAACCTCCGCACGAGCGGCTCGCACTGCGGCGTCTGCGGCCTCGCCTGCGACACCGGCGAGCAGTGCGTGTTCGGGGGGAACACCTCGATGGGAGACGCCTGCCGCCCCTCGTGCTTCATCAGCGTCGGGCTGGTCACGGTGCCGGGCACGAGCGTGGTCCTCGGCGCCGACCCGGCGTGGGGGCCCACGCGCACCGTCACCGGCACCACGGGGCGCGCCGCGGTGCTCATCGACGCCACGGGCCCGCGGGTGACGGGCGCGGTGTTCTCGGTGCCCTCGGTGGGCGACGTGCGCGCCGAGGCCACGCGCCTCGAGGCCGCGGTGGTGAGCGCCCTGGGCACCGGCACGACGCCGGTGCTCGTGGGGCGCGCGTTCACCTCGCACGAGGGCTTCGCCGGGGTCACCTCGACGTACCGCGTGACCCGCAGCACCACCGCCGCGGCGCTGCGCGACGCGCTGGTCGCGCCCCTCACCGGCGCCGCCGCCCCCGCCGCCGTGACCTGGCCCACGGCCGGGGTCTTCGTGGTCGACGTCACCACCGTGCGCCGCACGGCGGGCGCCGCGGCCGACCGCACCGACCTCATCGTGGCCATCGCGTCGCAGGACGACCTCAACAACAGCGCCATCGAGACGGCCATCGCGGCGTCTGACATCGCCAACGCCACGCACGTCGCGGGCGGCTCGGGCGACCTCGGGTTTCAGTGCCAGCAGTCCCGCGCCACGCAGCCCCCGCCGGTGGTCGACTTCGTCTGGACCGTCGACACCTCGGGCAGCATGTCGAGCTACCAGGCGCAGATCGGCAACGCCGCGTCAGACTTCTTCGCCCGCATGAACGCCGCGGGCATCGACTTTCGCGTGTCGGTGCTCCAGGCCGGGTACAACGGGCTCAACCTCGCCTCGCCGGGCTACACCTGGATCAGCGGCAGCGCCACCGGCGGCGCCCTCGAGCTCTGCCGTCGGGTGACCTACGCGACGTGCCCGCTGCCGGGCACAGACTCCCTTCGGCCCTACCCGATGACCGGCAGCGAGCAGCCCGCCGCCGCCGCGGTGCTGATGCACGACGCGCTCCGCCGCGCCGCGCTGGCGAACGAGCCCAACATGGACCGGCGCCTGCGCCCCAACGCGCGCTTCGTCGCCGTGATGGTGACCGACGAGCCGGGCAGCAACGACTTCAACCAGTACTTCCGCTCCACCTCGGCGCCTGACACCTCGACGCCCTGGGGCTCGGCCTACAACGCGTCGACGCTCAACAACATCGTCGGGTATTTCGAGCGCCACCAGATCCTGACCTTCGGCATCGTCCCGGTGTCGACGACGCCCTGCACCTCCGCGGCGGTGGCCGACCTCCCGCGCTGCGTCATCGAGCGCAACGGCGGGGCGGCGATCCCCATCGGCCGCGCGTCGACCTCGGACGTCGCGGCGGCGCTCACGCGCATCGTCGACGGCATCGGCGGCGCGACCAGCGAGTTTCAGCTCCCGCGCACGCCCATCACCAGCATGATCCGCGTGCGGGTGCGCGGCATGGAGGCGCCCCGCTCGCGCGTCGACGGCTTCGACTACGACACCGCGTCGCGCTCGGTGGTGTTCTACGGCGCCACCTGGCGCCCGCGCACGGGCGACGAGGTGGTGATCTCGTACCGCACCTGGGGGAGCTGATCCTCTATCGGTAGCGCAGCCCGAGGCGCAGACGAAGCAGCCCGATGGGGTCCATCGACTGACCGTTCTGGTCGGTGAAGGCCCCACCCGGGAGAAAGACTCCGCCCTCTACGCCCCCGGTGAAATTCAGGTCGTCGACGACGCGGTGGTTCACCAGCACGGCGCCGTCGACCTCGAAGCCGAGGTCGCGCGCCGAGGCGTCGCCGCCGCGCCAGTTCACGGTGCGCGAGAGCGCGCGCTGGGCGTAGGGGTCGGCGACGTCGGTGGTCGAGAAGGCCAGCACCGCGCCGAGGCGCACCTCGAGCCAGGGGAGCGGCCGAAAGATCCCGTACGGAAAGAGGTACGCCGCGCCCGCCACGCCGCCGTTCGTCGGGATGAGCTCGCTGCCCCGCGCGGGCCGCGCCGAGAGCGCGGGGTCTTGCGCGAGGTACGCCGCGCGCGCCGTGTTCGCCGCGAGCACCTCGGGGAAGAGGATCAGGCCCACGCGATGATCGGGGTCGATCGTCGCCCGCGACTGCACGGCGTCTTCGGTGTTCGAGTCGCCCGAGGCGTAGCCGCCCTCGAGCACCACGTCCCAGGTGGGTGACTTTCGCCCGAGCTGCAGCACCGCCATGAACTGCCGCACGGCCTGCTCAGGGCGCTCCGTGGTGCGCGCGTAGGTGGTGCTCCCGGTGGCGAAGGCGGCCTCGAGGGCCGCGAAGTTCCACCCGCCGCGGCGGTCGCGAAAGCCCCAGCGCGCGTACACGTCGACGAAGAACGCCGAGAGCGTGTCGGCGAGGCGGTTCTCCTGCCAGCGGTACACGCCGTAGGCGCCGACGCGGTTCTGCCCCTCTCCCCAGTACGCCGCGAGGATGCCCTGAAACGCGAGCTCGTCGCGGCGCTCGTAGTCGGCGAGGAGGTCAGACGCCACCCAGTCGCCGCCGAGGGCCACCACGAAGGGGTGCCGCCGGCCCAGCGGGCGCGTCGCGAGCATCACCCGCCGCACGATGTCGCCGAAGCGGTAATCGCCGAAGACCGTCGGGGTGTCGCCGTCGTTGGCGACCATACCGAGGCCCCACGAGAAGCCCATCTGCCCGACGCGCAGGAGCCCGATGGGGGTCTCCCAGTCGAGGTACAGGAAGCGAAAGCGCACGCCGGGGTAGCCGTACTCGTCGGAGCGCAGCGCCTGCGGCGTGACCCCGTAGGCGAGGTCGCCGAAGGCCACTCCGTTCACCACGTCCATCTGCGCGGTGAGCTTGAGGTTCTCGAGGAACACCGCCTCGCCCCGCAGGCGCAGCCACTGGTTGCCCCAGGTGTTCTGCCCGAGGTGATCGGTGGACGACGCCGCCGTGCGCGGGAGGGGCCGCAGGGGGATCGCGCTCATCGCGTTGAAGCGAACGCGGTACTCGGCGCCGACGCGCACGCCCCGCTCCCACGGCGGCAGCCCCTCGGAGGGGACCTCGCGGCGCACGCGGCGGACCGAGAGCGCGGGCGCGCTCGTCGGAGCGGGGGCGCTCTGCGGCGCGGGTTCTTGCGCGAGCGCGAGCGGCGCGGCCAGGGCGGTCGCGCCGAAGAGACCGAGCGTGGTGATCCCGCGCGCAGAGGCGAGGTGCATCGTAGACTCCTCGATGAACAGAACACTCGTGTCACCACGAGCGCGGCGCGCAATGTACACTCCCCGCGCCGGTGCCATTCACGTTTTCTTCACAGGCAGGATCGACGATGAGGATCTGGAGAGTCTTGGCCCTCGCGGCCTTCGCGGCGCTCGCGGCGGGCTGCGACGAGGGCACGCCGCAGGGCTGGCGCAGCACCCCCGCGGGCGACGGCCCCAGGGTCACCTGGAACCTCGAGTACGACACCCTCCCGCTGATCCCGCTCCCGAACGACGTCGCGACCTGGCCCGACCCGACCTCGCCCACGGGGCGGCGCATCAACGCCAGCGTGCTGGTGCCCACGGGCATCGAGCGCATGACCCGCTCGCGCTTCAACGAGCTCGACGGGTGGGCGACCTTCGGTCCCATCACGATCCCCTTCGACGGCGAGATCAACCTCGAAGACCTGATGCGGCGGCAGGGGGGCACCGAGCGCTTTCACCAGTCTGACTTTCCCAACCACGCGGTCTACCTCATCGACCTCGAGACCGGCCTGCCGGTGCCGCTGGACCTGAATTCAGGCAACTTCCCCTACGCGGTCACCCACACCGACCAGTATCAAGAGAACGACCCGCGCAGCACCGAGTCGAACCTCTTGTTCGAGACCGTCGACGAAGACACCAACCGCAACGGCGTCCTCGACCCGGGTGAAGACACCGACTTCGACGGCGTGCTCGACCGCCCCAACACCCTCGACGGACGGCTCAACGGCACCCCCAACGAGACCGTCGACCGCATGGCCTGGTTCTACGAGCGCGAGTCGCACACGCTCATCGTCCGTCCGCTGCTGCCCCTGCGCCCGCGGCGCACCTACGCCGTGGTGCTCACCAACCGCCTCGTGGGCGCGAACGGCTCGCCCGTCCGCTCGCCCTTCGACCACGTGCACCACGTGCGGCAGACCGACACCCTCGCGGCGCTCCCGCGGCACCTCACGGCGCACCCCGAGCTCTACGGCTCCCTCGCCACGGCGGGCTGGGGCGACATCGCCTTCGCGTGGAGCTTCACCACGCAGTCGGTCACCGACGACCTCGACACGGTGCGCGCGGGGCTCTACGGCCGCGGACCCATGGCGAGGCTCGCCACGGAGTTCCCCGCCGACGCCGCGCCGATGCCGATGCAGGGGGGGCCGAACTGCCCCGCCCCCGGCGCGCGCACCTACGTCGCGACGGGCGATCAGTTTCGCGCCACGCTCACCACCCTCGGCCCGCTGCTGGGGCTGAGCCCGGCGCAGACGCAGGTGCTCGGGCGCTCCTACGCGAACCTCTCGCACGTGGTGACCGTGCTCTTCGACACGCCCTTTCTCCTCGGCGACCCCGAGCGCGAGCGCCGCGACGACATCTTCGACATCGACTGGCAGACCGGCCGCGCGCGGGTGAACCGCGAGACCATCGCGATGACCCTGTTCATCCCGCAGGAGACCGCCGAGCGCAGGCAGCCCTTCGCGCCGCTGATCTTCATGCACGGGCACGGGAGCAACAGCGGAGAGATCCTGGGCTACGGGGGCCTGGTGCTGCAGCACGGCCACGCGCTGGTGACGCTCAACGCGCCGGGGCACGGGCTCGAGCTCAGCCCGGCGATTCAGGGCGCGCTCCGCGGGGCCTTCGGCGCGCAGTGCATCTCCGGCGCGGCCACCGCGATGACCCTGGGCCGCGCGCGGGACCTCAACGGCGACATGAGCCTCGACTCCGGCGCCGACTACTGGACCGCCTACCTCTTTCACACCCGCGACTCGGTGCGGCAGACGATCATCGACGAGATGCAGGCGATCCGCGTGCTCCGCAGCTTCGACGGGCGCCCCGCGCGCCCCGTCACGATGCTCACGCGCACCCGCGACACGGTGGCCTTCGACGGCGACACCAACCGCGACGGCAGCCCCGACATCGCGGGCGACTTCGACGGCAACGGCCGCCCCGACCTCGGCGGACCGAACTCCCCGTTCTACTCCGCGGGCGGCTCCCTCGGCGGCATCGTGACCGCCATGCTCGCGGGCAGCGAGCCCGCGGTGACCGCGAGCGTGCCCGTGGTGGGCGGCGGCGGCCTCGCCGACATCGCCATCCGCACCGAGAACGGGGCGGTGCTCGGCGCGCTGGTCCTGCGGGTGATGGGGCCGCTGGTGACCACGGTGCCCAGCATGGGCCCCGGCCGCGACACCTCCTGCGCCGCGGGCGATGTCTCCCTCGGCATCGTCGCCCCTGACCTCACGAAGCGCACCCGCACCGAGTTCGCCTGCCTCCCGGCCGCCGACCTCAGCGCCGACGACCTGCTGGTGGTGCGCAACCTCACCAACGGCGAGGTCGAGTGCAGCGGCAACACCGGCAACGTGGCGGGTCGCTTCAGGGTGCCCGTGCCCTCCGACGCCAACGACCGCTGGGAGGTGTCGTTCTACCGCCATGGCCGCGACAAGATCCGCTTCGGCAGCTGCCAGTGGATCGGCGCCGTGCCCCAGCCCGACCGGGTGATTCGCACCTGGGAGGTCGGCGCGCCGCAGCGCGAGGCCGGCTGCCGGGCCTGCGCGCAGTTCAACACGCTCTCGTGGGAGCTCGGCGCGCCCCTCGTGGCGCCCACCGCGGGCTTCGGCCGTCGGCGGCAGACCCCTGAGTTCCGCCGGCTGGTGATGCTCGCGCAGATGGTCGTCGAGCGGGGTGACCCGATCAACTACGCGCGCCGGGTGTTCCTCGAGCCGATCACCGCCCCCGAGGTGCCCGTGCGCCCGCGGAGCATGCTCGTGACCAACACCACGGGCGACCCCAACGTGACCATCTCCACGGGCTACGCCCTCGCGCGGGCTGCGGGCATCGTGCCCTTTCTCCCCCCCGACGCGCCGGCGCACCTCGCGGAGTTTCGCGCGCCCGCGAGCTTCGCCGGGCGCTACCCCGGCAGCGCCACGCCCAACGACGTGTACCTGAACTTCCACGCCATCGAGGGGCTCTCGCGCCTCGCGCGGCACCCCGCGCCGGGGGGCATGGGCGACACCTTCCTGGTCGACGTCGACGACCTCTCCGACGGGCGGCAGTACTTCAACGCCAACGCGCGCGATCAGCTCGCGATGAGCATGGGGGGCGTTCAGCCCGTGACCCTCGGGCGCAACGGCGTGGGCAGCGGGCCGCTGCGCTGGTCGCGCCGCTCGCGCCCCATGGCGCAGCCGGGCGAGGACGCGGTGTTCACCTACGCCAACGGCACGCCCACCTCGGGCATGGTCAGCCCCTACGTGCAGCCCCGGGGGATCCACGGGTTCTCCGAGATCTACAACGACGACATCCCCTTCGACATGGCCGTGTACATGTTCAGCATGACGGGGCGGTACCTGTTCACCGGGGGCACGGAGATCCCGTACCTGGCCGACCCGACGGGGCACCACTGCCTCGAAAACTCGACCTGCGACTACCTGCGCTGAGGCCCGTCCCGCCTTGACACCCCCTCGCGAGAACCACTAGCTTCGCGCGCGTTTGCCGGACCCCAATCCGCGCGAGCCCACCCCCTCGAACGCGCAGCCCGCCGTCACCCGTGCGGCGCACCATCGCCCTTGCGAAGGTGCTCGATCTCTCGTCAGCCGACGACGACCTCACCGGACTCCAACGAACCCTTGAGCCGAGACGAGATCCACGGAACGGACGCTGCGACGCCTCAGGGGGCGCGCGCGGTGACCTATGCCCCGGCAGCCGCCCGTCCCACCTCCGTGGCGACGGCGCGTGTCTTCACCCCGCGCCGCGACGGCGCAGACCGAGAGAAGCGATGGAAGCGATCTATCTGAAGGACCTGAAGCAGAAGCCCATGCCGGAGCTGCTGCAGATGGCGAAGGACCTGAACATCGAGAACGCCGCCGGGCTCCGCAAGCAGGAGCTGATCTTCGCCCTGCTCCAGGCGCACGCGGCGAAGAAGGGTGAGGTCATCGCCGAGGGCGTGCTGGAGTGCCTCCCCGACGGCTTCGGGTTCCTCCGCGCGCCGGATTACAACTACCTCCCCGGTCCTGACGACATCTACGTCTCCCCCTCGCAGATCCGCCGCTTCTCGCTCCGCACGGGCGACAACGTGCAGGGCGCCGTGCGCCCCCCCCGCGACAACGAGCGCTACTTCGCCCTCCTCAAGGTCGACCGGATCAACAACCAGACCCCCGAGGTCGCCCGCGACAAGATCCTGTTCGACAACCTCACCCCGCTCTACCCCCAGCAGAAGTTCAACCTCGAGCACGACCGCAAGAACAACAGCACGCGCATCATCGACCTCCTGGTCCCCATCGGGATGGGTCAGCGCTGCCTGATCGTCTCGCCCCCCCGCGCGGGCAAGACCGTGCTCCTGCAGAACCTCGCGAATTCCATCTCCGAGAACCACCCCAACGCCGTGCTCCTCGTGCTGCTCATCGACGAGCGCCCCGAGGAGGTCACCGACATGCAGCGCTCGGTGAAGGGCGAGGTGATCTCCAGCACCTTCGACGAGCCCGCCACCCGCCACGTGCAGGTCGCCGAGATGGTCATCGAGAAGGCCAAGCGCCTCGTCGAGCACAAGCACGACGTGGTGATCCTCCTCGACTCCATCACCCGCCTCGCCCGGGCCTACAACACCGTGGTCCCCCCGAGCGGAAAGATCCTCTCCGGCGGCGTCGACGCCAACGCCCTCCACAAGCCCAAGCGCTTCTTCGGCGCCGCCCGCAACCTCGAAGAGGGCGGCTCCCTCACCATCATCGCCACCGCCCTCGTCGACACGGGCTCGCGCATGGACGAGGTCATCTTCGAAGAGTTCAAGGGCACCGGCAACAGCGAGATCCACCTCGACCGCAAGCTCATGGAGAAGCGGATCTTCCCCTGCCTCGACATCAACAAGTCCGCCACCCGCAAGGAGGAACTCCTCCTCCCCGAGTTCACCCTCCAGCGCGTGTGGCTCCTCCGCCAGCTCCTGCACCCGCTCAACGTCATCGACTCGATGGAATTCCTCCTCGACAAGGTCACGCGCACCGAGACCAATCGAGAATTCCTCGAATCAATGAACCAGTAGCCGCTCCCCTCTGCTCACCTCCGCTTTTCTGACACCGCCGCGCTCCCACCATGCGCGGCGTCACTCCCCGCTGCGATCCGTCAAGCCCCTCGTTTCAGGTTGTTGTGACTTCTCGTCCCATCGGCGAAAAGACCGCAACCGCCTGCATTCGTCCGTCCACGACGGTCCAGGGGGTCATCCGATTCGGGTCGTCGTGGGAGTGAACGGGAGGCGGATGTGGAGCGAAGCATTGAAGATGTCCTAAGGGGGCATCCGGTATTTTCCGCTCTATCTCCTGAAGAACTGCTTCACACCTCTCAACTTTGTACGATGGGGCGTGTGCGCAAGGGCGAGTCGCTCTGGCGCGTCGGCGAGCTCGCCTCGAGCTTCACCTTCGTCACGGCGGGGCTCGTCGGCGTGTCGGTCCCGGTGGGCGCGCGCGGCGAGATGCT
The DNA here is from genome assembly GCA_041389885.1 of Polyangiales bacterium. Lineage (GTDB taxonomy): Bacteria > Myxococcota_A > Polyangia > Polyangiales > JAWKRB01. The sequence continues at coordinate 63,040 of JAWKRB010000028.1, forward strand.
CCTGGGCATCGCCGCGCCGGGCGACTCGCTGGGGGAGGCCGCCGCGCTCGTGGGCTCCCCCCGCGCCGACCACGCCTACGCCTTCAGCAGCGCCACGGCCGTCGCCCGCCTGCCCCGCGAGGTGGTCAACGAGCTCTGCGCGGCGCGCGCCTCCCTCGCCCTGCAGTACGCGCAGCACATCTCCCGGCGCCACCGCACCGCCGACCGCAGGCTGGTGTCGCTCACCCTCCCGAGCGAGACGCGCATCGCCGAGATCGTGCTCGCCCTCGCGGCCCGCTTCGGCCGGCCCCTCGACGACGGCTCCACGGTGATCCCCCACCGCATCACCCGCGCGAACCTCGCGTCGATGGTGGGCACCACGGTCGAGACCACGATCCGCACGCTCTCGCGCTGGAGCCGCGAAGGCGTGCTCTCGCCCACGGCCGGCGCCATGGTGATCACCGACCTGCCCGCGCTCTGCCGCGTCGCGAGGATCCCCGCCGAGTCGCTCTCCTCCCTCGACGAACTCACGCGCCTCGTGTGATCTCCGCCCCCAGGGCGTGGTACAGAGGGTCCGCGGTGTTTCGAATCCCCGTCGACCCGACGCTGGACCTCGTGCTCCTCGAGCCTCGCCACGCGGGGATGCTCTTCGCCGTGGTCGACGAGAACCGGGCGCACCTGCGCCGCTGGCTCCCGTGGGTCGACGCCACCCGCGGCGTGTCAGACTCGGCGGCGTACATCCACGCCACCCTCGGGCAGTTCGCCCGCAGCGAGGCGCTCACCGTGGGGATCTTCACCCAGGGCGCCCTCGCCGGCTGCATCGGCTACCACCCCATCGACTGGATGAGCCGCCGCGCGGCGCTGGGCTACTGGCTCGCGTCGTCGTTTCAGGGACGCGGGCTGATGACCCGCGCCGCCCGCGCCATGACCACCCACGCCTTCGTCGCCCTGGGGCTCCACCGCATGGAGATTCGCGCGGGCGTCGAGAACAAGCGCTCGCGGCAGGTGGCCGAGCGCGCCGGATTTCAATTCGAAGGGGTCTCCCGGGGCAGCGAGTGGCTCCACGACCGCTTCATCGACCACGCCGTGTACGGCGCCCTCGCGCCCGAGTGGCAGCTCGCCCCGCGAGAGCCGCGCGCGGCGACCTGAGCCCGCCCGATGCCCACCTGGATCCTCACGCTCCTCCTCGGCCTGCAGAGCTCGGCCTCGCAGCGCGTCGCGCCGCGGCACTACCCGGCCTTCGACACCACCGACGTGGTGCCCTTCCCCTTCGACGACGCGCGGCTCCTCGACCCGCGGCACCACGACGCCGGGGGCGTGTGGGTGACCCCCAACGCGAGGCCCGGCGACGCGCTCCCGCTGTTCATCTACCTCCACGGCCTCAACCGCGCGCGCATCCCCCGCCGCTGGCTCCACGGCTCGCACTGGGACCTCCGCACCATCGTCGGACCGATGGTCGCCGACGGGCTCCTCGGCCCCATGGCCGTCGCCGTCCCCACCACCACCGGCGACAGCGCGCAGCAGGAGCGCACGATCTACCCGACCTTCGACGTCGCCGCCTTCGTCGAGGCCGCCGACCGGGCCCTCGCGCCGCAGGGCTTTCACATCGACCGGAGCCGGGTGATCTTCACCGCGCACAGCGCCTCGGGCTGCGCCCTGCGCAACGGGCTCTTCGCGGGCGTGGGCTCCCCCGCGGTGCAGACCGTGCTCGACATCGACTGCTGCATGAGCGCGCCCTTCGCGCGGGTGCTCGCCAGCGCGCCGCCGTGGCAGCGGGTCATCGTGGTCTACCAAGACTGGATGTGGCGCCGGGGTTACAACGACTTCTCGCGGACCTTTCTCACCCTCAGCGCGCGCTCGCCGAACCCCGACATGCGCGTGCTGGAGTACTGGCGCATGAGGGGCATCGACGTGCACAACGACATCGTTCCGATCGCGCTGCGGCGCTGGCTCCCCGAGCTCGTGCCGGCGCCGTGAGGGCCCTCGCGCTGACCCTGTGCCTCCTCGGCTGCGCGCACGGCCCCCCCAGGCCCTACGCGACGACGTCGACCCGCGGCGGCGCGGCGCCCCCCGCGGGCGAGGTCGACTACGCCGAGCGCATCGCCGACGCGGCGACCTGGCGCGCCCTCGCGTCGCAGCCGGGGCGAGAGATTCGCGCGCGCACCGAGGTGGTGAAGGTCATCGTCGACCTCGCCGACGACTGGCGCGTGTACTTCCTCCAGTCGCGGCGCTGGGAGGTGCACTACTACTTCGCCGACCGCTTTCTCGCGCGCCCGAACATGCCCATCGAGGAGCACGGCGCGTTCAACATCCGCGAGTACCGCAGCGCAGACCGCCGCTTCGTGCTCGCCACCATCACCCACCACCTCGACCAGGACGTGTGGTCGACCGAGCTCGTCGCCGGCGACACCCTCGACGTGCCCCGCACGGTCCGCGCGTTTCAAGCGCTGCGCGGCAGGGTCTATTTCGGCGACCGCCTGCGATACCACCCGGTGCCCCCGGCCCACGACTCGAACGCCGAGGCCTTCGTCGCCGCGGGGGTGCCCGTCGTGCGCTCCGACGAGCTCTACGCCGGGGTGATCTACCAGCCCGTGAACGTCGGCGCGGCCTACGGATACCTGCGCCTTCTCCCCGGCGAGTTCGCGCCGAATCGCGTGCGGCGCAACGACATCGTGGTGCTGCCCGAGGCGCCCATCGACCTGCCCGTGTGCGCCGGGGTGATCACCGCGGCGATGCAGACGCCCCTGAGCCACGTCGCCGTGCTCGCGGTGAACCGGGGCACCCCCGACATGGCCCTGCGCGACGCCCTGCGCGACCCGCGGCTGCGCGCCCTTGAGGGGCGGCTGGTGCGCCTCCACGTGGGACCGCAGGACTGGTCGGTGCGCGAGGCGACGCTGCCCGAGGCCGAACGCGCCTGGGAGGCGATGCGCCCGCGCGACGTGACCGTGCCCCGGCTCGACCCGCGAGACGTGGGGCTCCCCGCGCTGAGCGAGCTCGACGGACGGCGGGTCGACACCGTGGGCGCCAAGGCCGCGCAGCTCGCGGAGCTGGGGCGCATCACGCCGCCGGTGCCCATCCCCCGGGGCTTCGCGATCCCCTTTCACGCGTACCTCCGGCACCTCGCGCGCAGCGGCGCCGACGCCCTCGTGCTGGGGCTGCGCGTCGACCCGGCCCTGCGCGCCGACGCCGACGCGCGGCAGCGGCGCCTGGCCGAGATCCGCGAGCGAATCACCGCCGCCCCCGTCGACCCCGCGCTCCTGCGCGGCCTGCGCGCGCGCTGGACGGCGCTCTTCCCCGGCGCCGCCCTGCGCCTGCGCTCGAGCACCAACGCCGAGGACCTCCCTGGATTCAACGGCGCGGGGCTCTACCGCTCCACGCGGGTCGCCGCCGACGCGAGCGACGCCGCGCTCGCCGACGCCCTGCGCGCCGTGTGGGCGAGCACCTGGAACCTCCAGGCCCACGAGGAGCGCGAGTTCTTTCGCATCGACTCGTCGCGGGTGGCGATGGCGGTGCTCGCGCAGGAGTCGATCGACGACGACGTGGTGAACGGCGTCGCGGTCACCGCCAACCCCTTCAACGAGGGTCGCCCCGCGGTGTTCCTCAACGCGCAGGTGGCGCGCGACGCCGGCGGCGCCATCACCAGCGCCCGCGCCGACGCGGTGCCCGAGCAGGTGCTCTGGTACACCTACGCGGGCGACGGCGAGTACGAGCGGGTCTCGCGCTCGTCGCTCACCCAGGGCGCCGAGGTGCTCCGCGAGGCCGACCTCCGCGCGCTCGTCCCGCAGCTGCGCCGCATCGACGAGCACTTCGTGGGCTCGGCCCGCTTCGACGACCGCGAGGGCCGCGCGATGGACGTCGAATTCATCCTCTCGGGCCCCTCGCGCCGGGTGGTGATCGTGCAGGCCCGCCCCATCACCCTGCGCTACGACGAGGGGCGCGGCTTCGCCCTGCCGCCCTGAGCTACAGCCCCCGCGCGCAGCGAAAGCCGCGGTCGATGCGGGCCTCGCGGGCGTCGACCGCCACCGAGCGCCGGAGCTCCGCGCCGTCGGGCGTGCTGAGAAACGAGCCGCCTCGCACCCACCGACGTCCCCCCTCGGTCGCGCCCACGGGGTCGCGCAGCAGCCCCCCCCGCGCGCGCGGCGGCGGCGGGCCGTCGAGGACCCACTCGCTGACGTTCCCCGCGACGTCGGTGAGGCCGAACTCGCTGGTGTCGGCGGCGCTCTGCCCCGACGCGGCGGCGCCGTCGCCGCAGCCCGCGATGCGCGCGAGGGCGCAGGTCGCCACCCGCTCCCCCCAGGGGTACCGCCGCGGCTCGAATCCCCGCGCCGCGAGGAGCCACTCGGCGCTCGTGGGCAGCCGCCCCCCGGCCCACCCGCAGTAGGTCTCCGCCATCGCGTGGGTGACGTTCACCACCGGACGGTCGGGCCGGACCATCTGCCCCAGCGGGTCGACCGGCGCGACGCAGACCCCGGCGTCGACGCAGCGCCGGTAGGCCCCCACGCTCACCTCGCCGCGATCGATCGCGAAGGGCCCCAGCTCGATCGCGAGGGGCCCCGCGAGAAACACCCCCCCTGGCACCCGCGCCATCCCCTCGGGCGCCTCCCCCACGGCTCCCGCGTCGCCGCGCCAGGCCCGAACCCCGCCGTCGCCCTCCCGCGCCCGCCGCAGGCAGCGCGCGTCGGCCCCCAGAGACTCCCCCGGCGGACAGCTGGTCACCCTCCCCTCGCAGCGCCCCGCGACCCAGCGCTGCCCGGGGAGGCAGCAGCGCCCGTCTCTGTCGACCCGCACCCGCGGCGCGGGGCAGCGCCGCGCCCCCGCGTCCTCCGGGGCCTGACCCGGCGCGCCGTCTTCTTCGTCGTCGGCGCGCGCGTCCTGGGCGAGCAGCGCGCGCCCGGCGAGGGCCAGCTGCGCGGCGAGCGCGAGCGCGAAGAGGCTCCGTGCGATCCGGCCGGGCTTCACCCGCATCGTATACAGCAAGCGCGTCGCCCGAGACGAAGACCCGAACCCGCGCGACCAGCCTCCGCGCGGGCGTCGCTGATTTTCAGGTCTTTCGAAGGGCCGGTGCGATTTCCATCGCAGACTCGGTTGCGCGAGACCCCTGGGACGGTGCATCACCAGAGATGGAAGGCGACGCCCGCGTTGGGGGGGCGTGAGAGGTGAGTCATGGACGAGGCAGAGCTCAGGCCTGTGGGTGAGACCACAGTTCGCGTGTTGAACGAGAGCGTGCTCGAGATCGTGAGCGTGGGGTTCATCACCCGCGAGGTGTTCGAGCACGGCCTCGCGGAGCTCACCGCGCGCTGCGCCGAGAACCCGAAGCTCCACGCGCTGATGTGGACGACGACGGACCTCGAGGGCTACGAGCCTGGCAACACCGCGCAGGCGATGAAGTGGGTCGGGCGGCACCCGCAGATCCGCCGCGCCGCGGTGGTGACCCGGAGTCAGGTGCTCGCGTCGCTCACGCACATCGGGCGGGTGCTGATCCCGGGCCTCGAGACCCGTTCGTTTCGGCTGCGCGCCGAGGCGCTGGAGTGGTTCACGACGCCGCTCACGGGGCGGCCCCGCACGCGGAGCAGCAACCGGCACAAGGCCGCGTAGCGAGGCTCACGCGTCGCGGTCGATGCGCAGGGCGCCCTCGGCGAGGAGGCGCCGCGCGAGGGTGACCCAGCCCTTGGCGTCGAGGGCGTCGCCGAGTTCGCTCAGCGTGAAGCGCTCCGCCGAGAGGGCGGCCTCGAGCGCGGGGCGCGCGTGCGCGGGCCAGCGCGACGTGCGTCCCTGCACCGAGACGATCACCCCGTCTTCGGCGTCGCGGAGCTCGACCCGAATGCCCGCGCGACGCGCGAGGGGCGTGTCGACGTCGATGTCGGTGACCGAGCCCACGAGGAGCCCGTCGAGGCCCTGCTTGTGCTCTCGGAGGTACTCCTCGCGCACGCGCTCGCGCACGAGGTCCCAGCTCACGCGCGAGAGGGCGCGGGTGGCGTGCTCGCGCAGCGTCGCGTCGAGGCCCGCGTCGGGGTCGCCCACGAGGGCGCCGAGGTCGACCCCGCGACGCAGCGCGGGGTCTTCGAGGGCCGCCGCGGCGATGGCCTCGATGAGCACCTCAGACCAGCGCACGGCGTGAAAGCCCACAGGCACGTGCAGCGACAGCCCGTCGTCGGCCGCCACGGCGTCGTGCATCACGCCGCGGGGGATGTAGAGCGCGTCGCCGGGCTCGAGCACGAGCTCCTGCACCACCTCGCCCGGAGGCGTCGCGCCCGCGGTGAACTGCTCCCCGCGCATCGGGAGGGGCACGGCGCCGTAGATCCGCCAGTGCTTGCGCCCCTCGCACTGCACGACGATGACGTCATGGCTGTCCCAGTGAATGGGAAAGCCCTGCGCGCCATAGGGCGTGAGGTAGAGGTTCGCCTGCACGAGGATCCCGAGCTCGGCCTCGAGGGCGGAGCACAGCGCGCGCACCTTCGGCACCGACTCGTCGAGGCGGTTCATGATGATCGTCGCGCCGGCGTTGAAGCGCTTCACCAGGCGCACCGGGTCGATGATGTCCTGGTCGTCGGCGTACTCCTCGGGCTCGACGGCGTTCGCGGCGTCGGCGAGCACCACCACGGGGTGACGGTGCGGCCGCGCCGCGAGGGCGGCGTCGATGTCCTCGAGGCTCACGAGGGCATCGCCGCCGGCGCTCGGGACGTGCAGCACGCGCGTCTCCCAGTACGAGGCAATGAAGTCAGACACCGGGGTGGGCGCGACGAGGCGCGCCAGCGTCGGGAATCGCTCGCTCATGGTGTGGTCTGTCAGGAAGGTTGGGAGCTGAGGGTCAGCGTGGCGGAGTCAGCGGCAGAAGCGGCCGCGGCCAGGGCGGTCCTGCCCGGGGCCGCGGTCGGAGTCGGTGCAGCCGGTGCGACGACGCACGCGGGGCGCGATGTAGCGGCGACCGCGGCCGCAGCCGGCCTCGTCGCCCGAGTCGGAGTCGGTCATGCGGGTGCGACCGCGACCGACGCCGTCGCTCGGGTCGCTGTCGGTGCGGCCCGTGCGGCGCCGGCAGGCCTCGGCCTCCCCCGGCAGGAGGACCGTCGCGCCGAAGATCGCTGCGACGCTGGCGCCGATGGCGGCGAGCGCGGAGCGACGGCTGGGACGCTCGACCTCGACGATGTCGTCGTCGTTCAGGGTGGGGGGGGCGGACCGGGGCTGATCATCCATTTCAAAGACCTCCTTGGGAACCATGGTCATCACGGACTCGCACGGCGGGCAAACATAAAGTTCGTCGTGACCGACGCCGAAGCCCAGCGCCCCGAACGCGACGCGCCGCCGTGCAGAGACACTACGAGACCACCGGCGAGAAGCTTCGATGGATTCTCCGCCTGGCGCAATTTCTTTCCGCGCGCGGTCGCGGTGCCTCAGGTGAAGATGATCTGCGCGCCCTCGGCGAGGTCGTAGAAATCCCCCGCGGTGATCACGTCCTGCACCTGCGCGACGAGGTCCTTCTTCTCGCGCTTGAACATCTTCATCGCGAGCTCGCACGCGTAGAGCCTCGCGCCCGAGTCATCGAGGATCTCGAGCATCTCGCGCACCGTCGGGAGCTCGAGGTCGGTCATCTGCTTCTGCATCATCTTCGCCGCGATCGACTCCATCCCTGGGAGCCCCGCGACCATCGTGGGCATCACGCTCGAGGCGTTGCCCGCGAGGTTCACGTGGAGGTGATCGACCTTGCTCTCGGTGATCGCGTCGAGCCCCCAGAACGTGAAGAACACGAAGGCGTCGATGCCCGACTGCCGCGCCGCGTTAGCGAGGATGAGCGAGGGGTACACCTCGTCGAGCCCGCCGTGCGAGCAGATGATGGCGACCTTGCGCTGCGTTGCACCGTCCATGCTGCGATCCTCCTTCAGAGACAGCCTGCGGGCTTCGGGATGCCCGCGATCTTCGCCACCGTGCGGCCCGGCGCCTTGGGGAACAGCGCGTAGAGCTCCTTCGTCGTCACGTCGATCGACGTGGTGATCCTGCGGATGTTCGGCGCCGACCCCGTGGCCTCCCAGTCTTTGCGCGCGAACTCCAGCACCTTCCAGTGCGCCTCGGTGAGCTGCACGCCGAGGGTCGCGGCGAGGCGCTCGCCGAGGGGCCGCGTCCACGCGCTCGGGTCGGCGAGGTGGCCGTCGGGGGTGAACGCGACGCCGTCGATCGACACGACCTCCGCCGCGGGCGCCGCGGCCTTCATCGTGCCGCACGCGGCCGCGCGGCTCTTGGGCGCGGTGCTCGCGAGGGCGCCCGCGGTGGCGCGGGGCGAGATCCTCGCCTCGAGGCGCTTGACCGGCGCGCCGCTGCGCCTCGCGGCGGAGGCGCCCTGCCCGACCTTCTTGAGCAGCTCCATCAGCACGCCCATGCCGCGCTGCACGTCGGTGTTGCCGCTCGCGCGCACCATCCCGACGAGGCCCAGGGCCTCGGCCTTCTCGGCGTGCGCGAGGGTGCCCGCGGCCTCGCCGAGCACCGAGAGCACCTCGGGCTGGGTCATGGCCCGCACCGTGTCGAGGATGCCGATGATGGCGTCGCCGAACTGCCGCACGTCGTCGGCCGAGTAGCTCTCGAGCACGCGCTGGCCCACCGCCGACAGCTCACGGAGAAACTCCGCGTGGCCCTTGCGCTCGAACTCGTCGAGGCGCTGCGTCACCGAGCGCATCGCGACGCTCATCATGGGGCGCAGCTCGTCGAGCATCTCGTCTTGCCGGCGCTGCCGCTCCAGCATCGAGGCCACGCCGGCCTCGATCGAGGCGAGGCGCGCGAGCACCGTGTCTTGCGTTGAATCGATCGCGCTCATGGTCACGCCCACTTCCCTGCGGTCAGCATCCGGTGATCGAGAGGGAACTCCTTGCCCGAGAGCAGGAGGTTCCAATAGACCCACTTGAACGCGAGCTTGCCGAGGTGGTTGGTCACGCTCTCCTCGAGCAGCGAGAAGGGCCCCACCACCGGGAGCGGGAACCTCCCGGGCAGCGGCTCGGTGTCGTAGTTGAAATCGATGAGCACGGCCTTGTCGTCGCCGGTCTCGATGAAGCAGTTGGCGTGGCCGTCGAAGCCCTCGACGAGCTCCCGGCCGTCGATGAAGCGCAGCGCGTTGTCGATCAGCACGTCGGACTGAAAGTGCGCCACCGCGCCCGCCTTCGACGAGGGCAGGTCGGTGCAGTCGCCGATCGCGAAGACCTCGGGCCGCACCACGCTCTGCAGCGTGTGCTTGTGCGTGCGCACCCAGCCCCCGCCGTCGACCAGGTCTGACCCCTCGAGGGCCGCGCTGCCCGCGTGCAGGGGGATGGTCACCAGCACGTCGTAGCGCTCCTCGCGGCCGTCGTACGCGCGCAGGATCCGCGACGCGCCGTCGACCTCCGACGCGCTGAAGTCAGGGATCACCTTGATGCCCCGGCGCGTGAGCATGTCGCCCAGGAGCGCCGAGGCGCGGGGCTTGGTGAACGCGCCCTCCAGCGGCGTCGCGTAGGCGATCTCGACCTTCTCGCTCAGCCCCCGCGTGCGAAAGAAGCTCTCGGCGAGGAAGAGGAACTCCAGCGGCGCCACGGGGCACTTGATGGGCATCTCGACCACGTTGAGCAGCACCCGCCCCGAGCGCAGCGTCGCGAGCTTCTCGCGCAGCGCCTTGGCGCCGTCGAGGGTGTAGAAGTCAAAGGCCGACTCGCGCCAGCCAGGGCCCGTGAGCCCCGGGGTCTTCTCGGGGCGGAGCTCGCTGCCCGTGGCGAGGATCAGCAGGTCGTAGCCCAGCGTTCGACCGTCGCGCAGGTGCACCTCGCGACCCGCGCTGTCGACCCGCGCGATCTCGCCGAGCACCACCTCGACGCGGGCGTCGAAATAGCCCTTGCGAGGGCGAACGACCTCCTCGTCCGTGTACATCCCGAAGGGGATGAACAACAGGCCGGGCTGATAGACGTGGGCGTCGTCGCGGTCGACCGCGGTGACCGTCCAACCCTTCGCGTGCAGCCGCTCCACCAGCTTGTTCGCCATGATGGTGCCGCCGGTGCCGCCGCCCAGGATCAACGCGCGCTTCATGCACTCCTCCGTCGCCACCCGCGTCACGCGAGCGCTCGCCGCCCCACGGCTACAAGCTCCGTGCCGCGACCCGCTCCCCGACGTCACGGCCCCTCAGCCGCGCACATCGCGCGCGACCCGCGCTCGCATACGCACAAAGCGCGTATCACGCACATCGCGCGCGAGCTCGGTCGGGATCACTCCTTCGCGGCGCCGTCTCGCTGGCGCGCGGACATCTCGTTGAGCCAGGCGCGGGTGATGTCGGCCTCGTCGATGCAGGCGGTCACCCGGCCCTCGTGGTCGATCACGGGGAGCTCTCGGAGCTCGGATTTCAACAGCAGCTCGAGCACGGTCTGCAGGTCGTCTTCGAGCTGCACGGTCACGGGCGGCGACATCACGTCGGCGGTGAGCGCCACGGCGTCGATGTCTTCGACCTCGACGAGGGACCGCAGCTGCGACACCGAGACCAGCCCGACCACCGCGCCGTCTCGCACGACGGGCAGCACGTCCTGCGCCTCGGGGCTCGACGCGATGGCGTGCACGAGCTCCTTGACGTGCGCGGTGGGCGACACCGTGGTGATCGCGCCCGCGAGGCTGCACGCGTCGGCGACGCGCAGGGAGCGCAGCGCGTCCATCAGCGTCGCGCCGGCGTGCGCCGGGGAGTGAAAGCGCGTGTCGACCTGCGAGGGGTAGATCGAGAACCTGCGCAGCAGCAAGAAGGCCACGCCCAGCGCGAACATCAGCGGCACCAGCAGGTCGTAGGTGGCCGACAGCTCGCAGACCATCACCGCGGCGCCCAGCGGCGCGTTCGCCATGCCGCCGTAGAACACCCCCATGCCCACCAGCGCGAAGGCGCCGGCGTCGGGCACCGGCGCGCCGATGAGCTGCATCGCGCGGCCGAAGGCGCCGCCGAGGAGCCCGCCGATGACCAGCGAGGGGCCGAAGTCTCCCGCGCTCGCGCCGGTGCCCACGGTGAGCGAGGTCGACGCCATCTTTACGACGGCGAGCACCGTGAGCACGAGCACGCCCCACCAGCGCTGGGGGATCCACGGCGCGTCGGTGATGGCGGCCTGCACCGCGCCGTAGCCGCTCCCGAGGATGCCCGGGCCGTGGCGCCCGAGGCCGAGGACGGGGTTGGCGAGGGAGATCCACACGAGGGCCATGACGCCCACGCCGAGGCCGCCGAGGGCGGGGCGCGCCCACGGGGGCAGGCGCAGGCGCTCGGTGCGGTGCTCGACGGCGTGGAGCATCGAGAGAAAGAGCATCGCCGCGAGCGAGAGGATCACCGACAGCAGCACGTAGAGCGGCAGGTGCAGCGGCGCGAAGGGGTAGCGCGCGGCGTGCGCGAAGAGGGCCCCCGCGCCGGGGATCGCGACGGAGAACACCGCGTACGCCGTCACGCTCGCGAGGATCGCGGGGATGAGCGCCTCGGCCTCGAAGTCGTCGACGTAGAGCACCTCGACGGCGAGGAGCGCCGCGCCGAGGGGGGTGCGAAAGACCGCGGCCATGCCCGCCGCGCCGCCCGCGACGAGGAGCAGCCGACGCTCGCGCGGCCCGAGGCGGAGCGCCTGCGCCACGCCCGAGCCCACGCTCGCGCCCACGAGGATGGCGGGGCCCTCGCGCCCGCCCGAGCCGCCGGAGCCGAGGGCGAAGACCGACGCGAGGATCTTGAGCGGCGCCACGCGCTTGCGCAGCACGCCGCCCTCGCGATGAAAGACCTTCACGAAGCGCTCGCCGCCGCCGCCGCCGACCTCCGACGCGAAGAGGTGCGCGACGAGGCCCGAGAGCAGCGCGCCCACCGCGGGGATGAACGGCAGCAGCCAGAGCCTCGAGCCGAAGCGCGGCGCGTGGGGGGCGGCTTCGCCCGCGGGGCGCAGGATGTCGAGGCCCACGAGCTGCCCCATCACCAGGTGCTCCACCCCGTTCACGAGGAGGTAGAAGATCACGGCGACGGCGCCCACCCCGAAGCCCACCAGGGCGGAGCGAAGCAGGGTGAGGCCGAGGTGACGAAACTCGAGCCCTTGCGCCCGCGGGCCTGGCGTCGTGGAGCCCATGCCGCCGGGGGAATGCCGCAGATCGGAGAGGATGTCACGCAAATCACCCCCGCGATTCGTCGAGGCTGCGCCCCCCGCGCCGCGCGGACCTCGAGGGCCGGGCGCGATATAAGGGCCGCATGAGCCTCCGAGGGATCGTGGTCCTGTGCGCCGCGCTGATGGTGGACGTGGCGTGCGCCAAGGTGCAGTGCCAGTACAACACCGAGTGCGGCCAGAGCGCGCGATGCGTCGAGAACCGCTGCGTCACCGACTGCTTCGCCGACCGCGACTGCCCCTCGGCCACGCCCTACTGCACCGCGAACGGCGAGTGCGTCGCGGTCGATCCCGGCGACGCGGCGACCGCCGACGCCCCCGCGGTCGACGCGTCGACGGACGTCCCCGTAGAGATCGATGTCGTTGCAGCGCAAGACGTTGTGACGCCCGACGTCCCCGTCGCGGCGGACGTCGTCGCGCCGCCCGACGTCCCCGTCGCGGTGGACGTGGTCACGCTGCGAGACGTACCCGCGGTGATCGACGTGGTCACGCCGCGAGACGTGCCCGCGGTGATCGACGTGGTCACGCCGCGAGACGTGCCCGCGGTGATCGACGTGGTCACGCCGCGAGACGTGCCCGCGGTGATCGACGTGGTCACACCGCGAGACATGCCCTCTGGGGGCGTCGTCACGCCGGGCTTCTACGAGTACACCGCGGTGCGCCCCGACACCCTGATCTACCCCGCGGCGGCGGCGTGGCACCCCGGCGGTCGCTACGCGCTGATCCTCGCGAACACCGACGCGGTGTACCGCTACGACGTCGCCACCGGCGCGATCACCCGCGTCGCGCGCACCTCGACCTCGCTCTACTGGCGCCACGTCTCGTTCACCCCCGACGGCTCCCGCGCGATGCTCCTCGGCAACATCGGCAGCGGCTCCACCCGGCAGGGAAAGATCTACGACTGGAACCCCAGCGCCGAGACCCTCACCGAGCGCACGACGAACGCGCTCACGGGCGGCGGGTACGAGAGCATCGCGTGGTCCCCCGACCGCACGCGGGGCGTGCTCCTCGCGGCGAGGCAGCCCTCGGGCTCGGCCAACACCGCGGGGTGGTGGCTCGACGCGAGCGGCAACGTCGGCGCCTACGCCTTCGCCTACGGCCTCGCCGCGGGCAGCGCCTGCGAAGACGTCGACTTCGCCACCGACGGCTTCGGCGACCCCGCCCTCGCCGTGGTGTGCGGGGTGAACACCGGGATGATCCTCTCGGTCACCAACCTCGACAGCTCCCCCCGGGTGAGCGTCGCGCAGAACCCAGGGAGCGTGGGCAACGTCTCGCGCATCGCGACGCACCCCCAGGGCGCGCTCTCGCTCGCCATCGGCTCGTCGTCGAACCGCCTCTATCGCCTGCATCAGGGCCAGTGGACCGTGGGCTTCAACACCCCGACCCTCGCCGGGGCCTACGACGTCGCCTTCAACGACGTGGGCTCCCGCGCCCTCGCCTACGGCGGCAACGGGCGCGTCTGGGAGTTTCGCACCGACCTCTTCGACCGCATGGAGATCAGCGACGTGAGCATCTCCGGCCTCAACAGCCCCCCGTACAATCAGCCCTCCAACGCGTTTCTGCGCGCGGTGGCGTGGCGCCCCGGCTGCGACGAGGGTCTCGCCGTCGGGGGCTCGTCGAGCCTCTCGGGCAGCACCGCCTTCGTGGCGTATTTCAGGGTCACCAACGGCAGGGCCTGCCCGAACTGACGCGCACGAACCTCAGCCGCGCAGCGCGTCTTCGAGGTGGTGCAGGCGGTCGTTGCCCCAGAAGAGCGCGTCGCCGTAGACGAAGGTCGGCGCGCCGAAGAGCCCGCGGGCGATGGCCTCGTCGGTGTTCGCACGGAGCGCGTCCTTCACCGCGGGGGTCTCGATCGCCGCGAGGAGCGCCGCGGCGTCGAGGCCGAGGCCCGTCGCCACGTCGGCCATCACCTCGGCGCTGGAGATGTCGCGGTCCTCGGCCCACATCGCGCGAAAGAGCCCGAGGGCGAGCTCGGCGCGGCGCGACTCGTCAGCGGCGAGGATCAGCCGCTCGGGCTTGATCGCGTTGAGCGGAAAGCGCGAGTTCATCACGAAGCCCACGCCGTACTGCTTCGCCCAGCGCGGGAGGTCGGCGAGCATGAAACTCGCCTTGGGCGGGCTCTGCGCGGGCATGTGGTTCTCGGCGGCCTTGAAGACCGCGGCGAGGACCATGGGCTTCCACGCCACCGTCGCGCCGTGGCGGGCGGCGATCGCGTCGATCTGCGTCGCCGCGAGGTACGAGTACGGGGACGAGAGGTCGAAGTAGAAATCGATGCGCTTCATCGCCGCGAACGCTACCACCGCTCCGCGAGGGATAGGGGGGAGCGAGCCTTGCCCTGGGCGCGCCCTCCGCGCGACCCTCACGCACTGTGATGCACCGCCTCGCCCTCGCCCTCCCCCTCGCCCTCGCCGCGTGCTCGGAGCCGGCCGCGCCCACCGCGATGGACGCCGCCGCCGACGCCCCCGCCGACGACATCGTCGCCCAGGACCTCGGGGTCACGGACGTCCCCGACGTGTCCGATGTCCTTGCGGCGCAAGACGTTCCGCCCGCGCCGATCCGGTGCGAGCTGGGGGACGCGGCGGTGAACCTCCCGAGCGTCGCGTCGCCGATGCAGTTCGACGCGAGCGTCGACGGAGGGCCCTCGCGGGGTCCCGGCGGTCCCCGACGGAGCTTTCGCGCCGACGAGCTCGACCGCGCCTGCGCCTACCTCCACGGCGGGCCCACCGACCGCGACCACCACAACGGCGTCTTCATCCTCGACGGCCACCTCTACATGCCCTGGGCGCACGAGTCGGGCGGCGGCGGCGTCTCGGTGTGGACCTTCGACGACCCCTGCGCTCCGGTGCACGTCGGCACGACGATCGACGCCCGCATGCGCGAGACCCACGCGCCGGGCTTTCAGTTCTCCGACCGCCGCTGGATGGTCGCGACCTCCCTCACCGGGATTCAGTTCTGGGACATCACCGACCCCGCGCACCCCCGTATGGTGCGCGACCTCACCCTCCCCGGCGTGGTCTACCCCGACTCGTACCAGCGGGTGGTCATGTCGACCTTCTGGCAGGCGCCCTACGTCTACGTGGGCTCCGCCGACAACGGGGTGTTCATCGTCGACGCGCGAGACCCCGAGAACCCCTCCCTCGTGCGCCAGGTCGCCCTCGATCCCCCCCTGCGCGTCGGGGGGGTGCACGCCATCGGCAACCTCCTGGTGGTGATGTCCACCGAGGGCTCGCGCACGGCGCTCCTCGACCTCTCCGACCCCGCGAACCCGCGGCCCATCCCCGGCGGGAGCTTTCTCATCGACGACGGCACCCTCGTCGCCGGGCGCCCGCGGGTGATGACCTCGTACATGGGCCACGTGAACGGCAACCGGGCGTACCACGCGCGGCACATCACCGGCGGCGGGCTCATCGTCTACGACATCACCGACTTCTCCCGTCCGACCTTCATGGGCAACTACCGCTACCCCGGCGTCGCCAACGGCGGGTACGTCTTCATCAAAGAGGACACGGCCTTCGTGGGCCTGAGCTCGCTGGGCGTGGCCCTCGACATTCGCGACCCCGCGGCGATGACCGTGCAGCGCGAGTTTCACCTGACGGGTGACCTGGACTTCGTGAACCCCATCGGCAACGTCGCCGTGCTCTCGGTCGACGACGACGCGGTGCGGGCGCAGTCGACGTCGGTGGTCCCGTATGAGCGCGAGCCTGATCGCAGAGCGCCGCGGGTGAACATGGTGGTGCCGAGAGACAACGCCACGGGGCAGGCCCTCACCACCCGCGTCGGCGTGACCTTCGACGAGTTCGTCGACATGGCCACCGTCGGCGCGCAGAGCTTCATCGTGCGCGAAGAGGGCGCGACCGCCCCCCTCGAGGGCTGGTACTCGGGGCAGGAGGGCGCGGTGAACTTCTGGCCCGCGCGTCCGTTGCGGCCGGGCACGCGCTACGAGCTCATCGTGCCCGCGGGCGGCGTGCAGGACTACTCCGGCAACCCCACCGCCGAGACCTTTCGCATGAGCTTTCGCACGGGGGACTGCGCGCCGTGAGGGCCCTCGTCGCGCCGCTGATCCTCCTCGCCGCGTGCGAAGGCACCACCGCGCCCCCGCGCGACGCCTCGCTCCCGCCCAGCGACCTCGCGACCGACGTCTCCGCCCCCGAAGACCGCCGCCCCGACGCGCCGACGGGCCCCTCGCTGACCACGGCCTCCCTCGACCCCGCCGACGCGAACCTCGACGAAGAGACCTGCCTCCGCGTGCGCCACGACGGCTCCCCCGCCACCCGCGTGCGGTGGATCATCGAGCCCGAGACCGCCCCCTTCGACGGCGGCGACACGCGCTGCGTCACCTGGTCCCGCGTGGGCGCGTTTCGCGCGTATGTGACGGTCACCGACGGCGCCCTGCGCGCCGAGACCTCGCGGGTCTTCACGGTCGTTCGAAGGCCCACGACCCCGGCGCCCACGAGCTCGTCGACCCTCGCCTACGACCCCGTCGCGCGCGAAATCTGGGCGGTGAACCCCGACGCCGACACCGTGTCGGTGTTTCGCACCGACGCGCCCGCGAAGGTGGCCGAGGTGCCCGTGTGCGACCACCCCCGCACCGTCGCCGTGCGCGGAGGCGTGGTCGCCGTGGCGTGTCAGAACGACGGCAGCGTCGACCTCCTCACCGCGTCGACGCGGGAGCGCCTGCGCCGGGTGAGCCTCGGCGCCGGGAGCCGCCCCTTCGGCGTCGCCGCCGACCCCCGGGGCGACCGCTTCGTGGTCACCCTCCAGGACGCGGGACGGGTCGTGCTGCTCGACCTGCGCGGCGAGACCGTGGGCGCCCTCGACGTGGGCGCCGACCTGCGGCACGTCGCCGTGAACGCCCAGGGCACCGCCCTCGTGCCGCGCTGGCGCGGCGAGACCCAGGGGGGCACCGTGCACCGCCTGGACCTCACCGATCCCGCTGCGCCGCAGCGGGTTGAGTCGCTCACGCTCCCGCGGCAAGAGGGCCTCGACAGCGACACCGACAACAGCGGCGTGCCGGGCTTTCTCGGCGCGCTGGCGTTCGCGCCGCACGGTCGTCAGGCCATCGTGCCGGGGCTCAAGGCCAACATCGTCACGGGACGTCTCCGCACGGGCAGCGACCTCAGCTTTCAGACCACGGCGCGGGCGATCTTCAGCGAGGTCGACCTCGACGGCCCCGAGGGCGCGTCGCAGGAGAGCTGGCGCAACGTCTTCGACGACCTCGATCTCGCCTCGGCCGTCGCGTACTCGCCGCGGGGCGAGCGGGTGTACGTGGCGATCCTCGGGTCGGAGGTGGTGATCGCCCTTGACACCGCGGGCTTCAACGTGTCGGGCTCGATCCGCGACGTGGGCGGCGCGCCCGAGGGACTCTGGGTCTCCCCCGACGGCGCGCGGCTCTGGGTGCACGGGTTCACCACCCGCACGATGCGGGTCTTCGACGTGCGCGACCTGTCGTCGCCGCCACCGCGGATCGCCTCGCTCGACACCGTCGCGCGCGAGGCGCTCACGCCCCAGCAGCTCCGGGGGCTGCAGGTCTTCTACGCCGCCCGCGACCCGCGCATGAGCCGCACGTCGTACCTCTCCTGCGCGAGCTGCCACCTCGACGGCGAGGGCGACAACCTCACCTGGGATTTCACCCAGCGCAACGAGGGCCTGCGCAACACCATCCCCCTCGACGGCCGCGCCGGCACCGCGCACGGGCCGCTGCACTGGAGCGCGAACTTCGACGAGCTCCAGGACTTCGAGCACGACATCCGCGGCGGGCAGCTCGGCCTGGGATTTCTCCCCGACCCGGTGTTTCACACGGGCACGCGAGACACCCCCCTGGGTGACCCCAAGGCGGGGCTCTCGCCCGAGCTCGACGCCCTCGCGGCGTGGATCAGCTCCCTCGACCGCTTCGGCGTCTCGCCCCACCGACGCGACGGCGACGCGGCGTGGGAGATGTCCTTCGCGCGGGGTCGGCAGGTCTTCGCCGACGCGGGCTGCGCGACCTGCCACGGCGGCGCGCGCTTCACCGACAGCGCCTTCGAGAACGGACGCGCGCCGAGGCTGCACGACGTGGGCACGATCCGCCCGTCGTCGGGGCAGCGCCTGGGCGCGGCGCTCACGGGCCTCGACACGCCCACGCTCCGCGGGCTCTGGCGCACGGCCCCGTACCTCCACGACGGCTCCGCGGCGACGCTGCGCGAGGTGCTCACGACGCGCAACGCGGGCGACCGCCACGGGCGCACGAGCGCGCTCACCGACCCGCAGCGCGCCGACCTCGAGACCTACCTGCTCTCCCTCGACGACCGGGTCACCGCCGCGCCTTGACGCCGCGCGCGCACCCCGCGTATCACCCGCGCACACACACAACGCGGATCGCAGCGCTCGGGAAGTACGGTGCAAACCCGTCGCGGCCCCCGCCACTGTGATCGGGGACGAAGGCGACATCGGCCACCTGGAGACGCTCTCTGGGGAAGGCGTCGCCGGAGGATGATCCGAGAGCCAGGAGACCGGCTGCGATCCATAACGAGCAACGACCACGGGGCGTGGCGGGAGGTTCGCGATGGCGCAACGCATCAGCGCGCTGGTTCTCTGGGTATGGGCGATCGCAGGCTGCGGCGCCGCACCGACGGGTGATTCGCCCGAGGGCGGAACCGGGTCAGACGCCGCAATCTCGTGTGATTTCGGGGATGTTCCAACGCTCTCGGACGGGCGCGTGGTGGGCGGGCCCTTCGCGTCGCGGGTGGTGTCGTTCACGCCGGGGCCGGGGGCGAGCTTCGGGCACCAGAACCTCCCCGACGCGGTGCTCGGGCCTCCCCAGGGCACGGGCGACGGCCGCGGCGGCACCGACGTGGTGTCCCTGGGCGTGGGCGGGAGCATCGTGCTGGGCTTCGACGTCGAGATCACCGACGGGCCTGGACCTGACTTCACGGTCTTCGAGAACGCCTTCGTGATCGCGGGCCGCGAGCAGGCCGTGTGGACCGAGCTCGCCGAGGTCTCGGTGAGCGAAGACGGCGAGACCTGGACGAGCTTTCCGTGCGACCCGCGCGGCCCCGCGCCGCACACGGGCTGCGCGGGGTGGAGCCCGGTGTACAGCAGCAGCGAGAGCGGGTACTGCGCCCTCGACCCGCGCGTCTCGGGGGGCGACCTCTTCGACCTCGCGTCCATCGGCGTGCGGCGCGCGCGCTTTGTTCGCCTTCGCGACCTCGAGAGCATGGGCGCGATGCCCCCGGCCTCGGGCTTCGACCTCGACGCCGTGGCGGTGCTCCACCCCGCGCGTTGACGCCGCCCCTGCGGCGGTGTTGGAGTCGGGTCCATCGTGCTGCGACGCATCGCCTACCTCCTCGCGCCCGCCGTGATCATCGCGGGCCTGTCGTCTCGCCCCCGGGTCGCGCACAGCGGCGACGTCTTCGTCGACGACGGCGTGCCCTCGGGCACCGTGGCCTTCTTCAACGACCGCGCGGCGTGCCCCGCGGGCTGGTCCCCCGCCGACGAGGTGGCCGGGCGACTCGTGGTCGCCGTCACCGAGCCCACCGCGGTGGGTCAGGTCATCGGCCGCCCCCTCAACGACCGCGAGAACCGCACGCACACGCACACCATCACCGGCACCGTCACCCTGATGCCGCGCAACATCGCGGGCGCCAACGGCGGCAACACCCAGGGCGCGCGCTCGGGGGAGTACATGGTCACGGGCAACGCGAGCGCGGCGCCCTCGGGTCTCCCCTTCGTGCAGGTGCGGGCGTGCGCAAAGCGCTGATCGCGGTGATCTACCTGGCGTGGGGGCAGGTCTCCTGCGCCGAGGGCGGCAGCGGCGACGTGATCACGGCAGACGCGGCGGTCGAGACCGACGTCCCCGCCCTCCCCGACGTGATCAACGACAGCCCCGAGCTCGTCGACGACACCCCCGACGTGGTGAGCGCGGCCGACGTGGTCGACGTCCCCGACGCGCCTGACGTGGTCGACGCGCCCGAGGCCGCGCCCGTGCCCGACAGCCTCCCCACCGACAGCGTGATGCTCTTTCGAGAGACCGAGTGCCCGCGGGGATGGGCGCCCTACCACGACGCCGCGGGGCGGGCGATGGCCGTGGCGGCGAACCCCGCGCTCAACGGCTACCGCCTCGGCACGCAGCTCGCCGACCGCGAGGAGCGCGCGCACACCCACAGCTACGGCGGCACCTTCGCCCTCGAGTCGGTCTCGTACGTGGGCGTGGTGGGCGGCGGAAACTCCGGCACCAGCGCCGTCGGCACGCTGATGTACCGCGCGCAGACCTCGATGGAGTCGGCGGGGATCCCGTATGTGCAGCTCCTCGCGTGCATCAAGACCGGGCCCGCGGTGCCCCGCGCGCAGCCGCTGCCCTCGGGGATGCTGATCTTCTACTCGGGCTCGTCGTGCCCGACGGGGTACACCCAGCCCATGGTCACCCGCGGGCGGGTGATGGTCGGCCTCCCCGCCACGGGGATCAACGGCGCGACCTTCGGCGGCGCGCCCATCGGCGCCGACAGCCCCGCGCGCCACGCGCACAACGCCATCACCACCCTCACCACCGAGGGCCACGGCATCGCCCTGGCCTCGGGGTGCTGCGGCGGCGGGTACGCGCGCAACGGCACCTACCAGGAGATGGCGCGCACCGAGGACAACGAGCCCGGGATGCCCACCATCCAGCTGCTGCAGTGTCAGAAGGACTGAGCGCCCCAACGGGGGCGCGGGCCGTGATATAGCCTCGCGCTCCGCGCGGCCGCCATGCAGATCGTTCACGACCACCGCGTCGCCCGCAGGACGCGCCCCACCGCCCTCGCCATCGGCAATTTCGACGGCGTGCACCGGGGACACAAGCACCTGCTGGGCATGGTGCGTGAGGCCGCGGGGCGCCTCGGGGGCGACGCCGTGGCGCTGACCTTCGAGCCGCACCCCACGCGGGTGCTCGCGCCAGAGCGGGCGCGGCCGATTCTCACGGGGCTCGACCGCAAGCTCGAATTGCTCGCCGCCGAGGGCCTCGACGCCGCGGTGGTGCTGCGCTTCGACCAGGGCTTCGCGGCGCAGAGCCCCGAGGAGTTCGTCTCGTCGGTGATCGCGAGCCTCGACGCCCGCGAGGTCTTCGTGGGCGAAGACTTTCGCTTCGGGCACGCCCGCGCGGGCGACGGCGCGGCGCTGATCCGGCTCGGGGAGGTCTACGGGTTCACCGCGCGGGTGGTGGCGCAGGTGGCCGACGCGGGCGGAGAGACCGTGAGCTCGTCGCGGGTGCGCGAGCGCCTCGCCGAGGGCGACCTCGCGGGCGCGCGGCGCATGCTCGACCGAGACTTCGACCTCGACGGCGTGGTGATCCCTGGGCAGCGGCGGGGGAGAACCCTGGGCTTTCCCACGGCCAACCTCGCGACTCCGTGCGAAGCGCTGCCGAAGGACGGGGTGTACGCCGTGCGCGCGCGGGTGCTCGGCGGCGACGACCGAGACCACCCCGCGGTGATGAACCTCGGCGTGCGACCCACCGTCGCCGCCGGACGCTCCGTCGAGGTGCACCTCCTCGACGGCGACCATGACCTCTACGGCCGCACGCTGCGGGTGACCTTCGTCGCGAGAATTCGCGACGAGCGCCGCTTCGACGGCCTCGACGCCCTCGTCGCGCAGATTCGCCGCGACGCCGACGAGGCGCGAGACATCTTGAAGGGCCAGCAGCCACCATGAACGACGACGCCATCGCACGCTTCACCGACGAGGACGGCGACGACAACGCCCTCCCCCTCGAGTTCGCCACCGCCACCATGGGCCACGTGCTCCTCGGCCAGGGGCGCCCCGGGGAGGCCCGCGCGGTCTTCGCCGCCGTGCTCGCCCGCGACCCCGCCGACGAGGCCGCCCTGCGCGGGATCTCCCTGCTCGACGAGTCCCAGGCCGAGCCCGAAGCCCCTGCGCCGCAAGCGTATGTGCGCGCCCTGGCGATGTCTCCGACCTCGCTGATGGCGCACTGGAGCGCGCCCGCGGGCGCCCTCTCGCACCTCACCGCGCGTCCCTCCGAGGCGTCGCTGGCGCTGCTGGTGACCTCCCTGCGGGCGGGTCCCATCGGGGTGCTCACGGCGCACCAGTCGCTGCCGCTGAGCGCGCGCGAGGGGGAGCTCGCGGTGCGCGACCTGGAGCCCTCGGCGACGCACCTCGTGGCCCTCGCGGCGCAGGTGGGCGACCGGTTGGTGCCCTTCGCCCGCGCCCGCGCGGTGACCACGCCGACCGACGCGCCGCAGCCCTTCGGCCACGCGCCGGGCGCGCAGCCCGCCGCGGCGCCCACGGTCGCGACGGTGGCAGAGCCCCCCGCGCCGCCGCCCGCGCTCTCGGTCGAGGCCGCGCACGCGCGCTGGGCCGCGGGCCTCGACGCGTCCTGAGCGAGGCGCCGCGTTGCATGTGGGCGCGTGATGGTCGACGCTCGGCGCGGTGAGCGTGCGAGCCTTCAACGTGCGGCGGTGGCTGTGGATCTGGGTCGCGCCGATCGTGATCCCCCTCGCGCTCTTCGTCGGGGTGCTCGCGGTGCCGCCGTCGGCGCCCTTTCCCCGCGCGGCGATCCCGCAGGACGTCTACCGACCCACCCGCTGCACCTGGTCGTGCCACAACCGCGGGTGCCACCATCGAGCGGCGCTGCCCGCGTCGCTCACGGGCGACCAGGGTCTCTACGGCAAGACCATCCGCGGGCTCTTTCGCCTCGGCGCGCGGCTCCACCCCGACCGCATGCGGGGGTACGGCGCGGCGAACTTTCTGGTCTTCTGCCTCGCGTGGCCGGGGCTGATGTACGCGCTCTGGATCATCGCGTGGAAGCAGCGCTTCGCGCTCCGTGACGGAGGCGCGCGATGAAGGAGCGACTCGGCATCGCGGCCTACGCGGCCTGCGTCGACTTCATGCTCCGCGTGGCCAACCTCTTCGAGGTCACGTACCGCGACGTGAACGCAGGGATGTTCTTTCTCCTCTGGCCCGCGGTCACCCTCGCGCTGCTGCTCGCGGTGCTGGTGCAGGCCGTGATGCTCGTGCGACGTCGTCGCTGAGTTCCGCGGAGGGAGGGCCCGTCGAAGCGTGAGCACGAACGGTGCGGGCGAGAGTGACCCGCGGCTTGACACGCTCTTCACCCTCGGAGTCTGTTCGCGCCTACATGACGACCCGACTCCGAAGGCTACGCATCGAGCGGTTCCGGGATGTGACGCCGGGCACGGAGCTGCACTTTAGCGAGCGCTGGAACGTGGTGCTCGGACGCAACGGGACTGGCAAGACCACCCTCCTCCACCTCATCTCGATGGTGCTGCGCGACGACCTGCGCGCGCTCCGCGGCGAGCCCTTCGCGATCACCTACGACATGACGCTCCCCGGCGGAGCGCTCACGGTCACCGTCGAGAACGTCGCCCAGGCCGAGCCCGACATGCGCGGGCGAGGGTTCGTCGCGACCACGCGGGTGATGGGGCGCGAGGACGACGGCACCTCATGGGAGGCGGTCATTCCTGAGGGCAGGCCGATGCAGATCGTCGGCGAAGCGGTGGAGATCGCACCGCAGGATCCTCTCGCGGCAGCGCGATTCTTCGCGATTGGTAATACGCGCAATCCAACCCAGAGCTCACCCTCGTCGATGGTGTTCTCGGGTGGCATCGCTCGCGATTCCGCCGACCGATTTCGCATCGATGAGGGCGTCGCGACCTTCGACGCGATCGTCGGCGTTCAGGCACCCGCGCGCGCGTCCGTGCCTCGACGGTGCGGCGTCAGCCTCCTGGAAGAAATCGGCTATATTTCTCGGACGTTTGCACCTCCCGCCGTTGGGAACGCCATGGCCCAGGGCTTTGACCCTCAGCGCCCGACGGTGGAGTTCGAGCTCGGGGGCGATCCCATCCTCGACCGGTGCGTACGACTCCTCGGCGCGTCGGCCATCACGGTCAACGCGAAGCCTCTGGACTCGGACGGCCCGCAGGTCGCCGGACGCGCCTTCGGTCGCTTCGAGTTCTACGCGCGTCGAGGCGAGGGCCGCTTCGTTCACCACGACCGCTGGAGCTTCGGGCAGCAACGGTTGTTCACGATCTGCTGGTATCTCTCGTGCAATCCCGACGTCGTCGTCGCCGACGAGCTCGTGAACGGCCTGCACTGGGAGTGGATCGAAGCGTGCGTCGAGATGATCGGAGCGCGACAGGTGTTCGTCGCCCTGCAGAACCCGCTGCTGCTCGAGCACGTCGGGATCGCCTCGCCCGAGGACGTTCGCCGCGCCTTCGTGCTCTGCCGCACGTCAGAGGGAGAAGAGACGGGCGCGATGATCTGGTCCCAACCCGACGAGCGCGTCGCCGAGCGCTTCTACCGCGCGTGGTCTACGGGCATTCAGCCGGTGCACGAGGTCCTGAAGACCGAGGGGCTCTGGTGAGCGTGTGACGACGGCGGTCACGCTCGTGGTGCTGTCTGAAGACTCTGGGGCGCAGGGATGGTCGTCGCTGCACCGGATCGTTCGTCACACCTGCGACCTCCTGGTCGATGGGCTGGACTGGCACGAGGGCGTCGAGATCGTCCCGCGGGGAGAGGTCCCGTCGACGGTGCAGAAGATCTGCGCCGGAAACCTCTGGAAGAGCACCCGCCCAGAGGACCTTCCGCGAAAGGGAGAGCTCTTTCGATACGTGGCGCGCCTCCTCGCAGAGGAGCCCACGGGCACGCAGTTCGTGATGTTCCACGTCGATGGAGACTGCGTCTGGTCCGAGGGATCTCGTCGCCCCTCGCCCAACCTCCGTCGCTTCGAGGACGTCGTGCGCACAGGTGTTCGTCGCGCCCTGGTCGAGAGGTACAGAGCGCCTCGCACCACGGCAGAGGTCGACGCGATGATGGCTCGGCTCTCGGTCATCGCGCCGCACTACGCGATCGAGGCGTGGCTGTATCAGGCGACGGATCGCGCTGCGCGGCTGTGCGTCTCGCGCGCTTGCGCGGGTCGACATGTCGCTCAATACCAGGCTTGGGCGCGCGCACGGCCCGCCCTCGATGAGCTCGGTGACCTCAAAAGGCTCCGCACCGAGCACGACCTCCACTGCCTTCGAGGCGACGACAAGAACGAGCTGGCGCGAGGATTCCCTGCGCAAGCGGTGTGGGAGGCAGGCTCGTCGTACACCGCCTGGGTCGACGCTCTCCTCCGCGATGAGGCCCTGCTGGCCGCGCTTCGTCACGCGGTTCACTCGGGTTGAGCACCGGGACGCGTGAGCAGCGCCCTCGACCCCCTGCGCTACGGGCTTCGGGCCCTCGACGCCATGGCGCGGCGGGGCGCGAGCGTGGCCGTTCCCCCGCGCGTCGAAGACGACGCCTTCGCGCGTCCCTTGTCGCTCCGACGGCCACCGCCCGAGGGCGCCGCGCTCTCGCTGCGCCTGTTCACGAGCGGAGCAGACGACGCCACCGCGCTGGTCGGGGCCGAGGGCGCGCCCCTCACCCTCGCGCCGCCGCCCGGTCGCGCGGCGCCGCTCTTCGAGGCGCAGGCCGCGGCGCGGCCGTGGGACGAAGACGACGCGCTCACCCTCGGCGCGCCGCTGGTGACCTTCTCGCAGCAGGGCGTGCGACGCGCGGCGCCGCTGTTCTCGATTGGCGCGCGGACGGCGTGGCGCGCGGGCGACGGGGAGTGGAAGCCGCCCCCTGGGGCGCGCTGGGGCGCCGCGCTCGACGCGCCCACGGGGCTGGTGATCTCCCTCGACGACGAGGGAGGCGAGTGGTCGCTCCACGCGGGGGTCTGGCACACGCTCTTCGGCATGGAGCGCGACGAGCTCGCGACGCTCGCGAAGGCAGGGCGAGGAGGCATCGGGGCCCTCGTCCGCGCGGCCACCGCGCTCCTTCGCGGCCATGCGGATGACGACGCGCCCTGGGACGACGATGACCCGCTGACCCGCGACGCGCTGTGCGCGCTGTGTGAGGCGGCGGCGCGGGCGGCGCAGCCCAGGGCCGCCCTGGAGTGCGTCCCCCACGCGTTGCTGATGCTTGCGCCGCAAGGAGATCCGACGCGCTCGCTGCGCGGGGAGATCAAGGAGCTGCTCGAGGATGCCGCCCCGCGGAGAGGACCGCTGGCGGTGTTTCTGGGGGCGCGTGGGAGGGGCGGCGCCGAGGGGGCGCCGGTGTCACGCGGCGCGCTCCCGCCGACGCCGTCGCAGGCCCTCGCCGCGGCGCGCTTCGAGGGCGCGCGCGACCTCATGGCCGTGCGCGGCCCGCCCGGCTGCGGCAAGACCGCCCTGCTGCACCACCTCGCGGCGCACGTCATCGCGTCGTGCGCGCTCGACGCCACCTGGACCCGCGGTCCTGGCGAGCGCGAGGTCCCGTGGTCGCTGGTGGTGAGCAGCACGAACAACCAGGCCGTGGACCACGCGCTCTCGCCCTTTCTCGCGGCGCCCGAGGGAGAGATCCCGGCGGCGCTGCGGCTGGGCAACCGTCGGGTGCTCGAGGAACTCACCCTCCCCGCGCTGCTCCGCGTCGCCGACGCGCTGAACGAGCCCGGAGAGAGCCTCGAGTCGGCCCGCGCGCGCTTCGACGCCGCGAGCGCGCCGTGGCGAGAGCACCTCGCGCGGCAGCGGTCTCAGCACGCCCGCCGCACAGACCTCGATCGGCGCGAGGCCCTGCTCCGCGCGAGGGAGCTGACCCTGCGCGAGGCGCTGGCGATCGAGGCTCCTCCCCTGCCCGCGGAGCTCCCGGCGATGCAGGCGATGATCGAGGCGCGGGGGGCGCTCACGAATCACATCGAGGCCGCGCACAAGCTGGTGAAGATCCACCTGCGCGGCGCCAACGCCTCGGTGAAGCGCGCGAGAGAGACCTGGGACGCGGCGAACCGCAACCGCGGCAAGGTCATCGCGGCCGTGCTCGGCGCGCTGGGCATCGCGACGCCCTTCGCGTCCCTGGGCGACGAGCCCGAGGCGGAGATCGCGGCGCAGATCGACGCGATGGGCGCCGCGCTGGCGCGGCTCGACGGGATCCGCGCGGCGGCGACGCGACCGGAGCTGCAGCGCGAACTCGACGAGGTAAGCCGGGAGCTGCGCGCGCTCGGGGACGACGCGGAGCCGGCCGCGCCGCCGCCCGACCCCGCGCTGGCGCCCCTCGCGCTGGGCGTGCGCGACGCCTGGGCGCGCGCGCACCGCGGCTACTTTCTTCGGCAGATCTCGGAGCTTCGCGCTCGCTTCGAGAGCGTGGCGGCGGCGCCCGGGCGAAGGCGCCCGCTCTCCTCGGTGCTGGGGGCCCTCGCGCCGCTGTTCCCCGTGGCGGGTTGCACGCTGCTCTCGATGCGCGCGTCCTTCGCCCTCGACGACGACGCGATCACGCGGCTGGTGATCGACGAGGCGGGCCAGTGCGCGCCGGTGTACGCCGCGCCCGCGCTGCGCCGCGCGACGCGCGCGATGCTCATGGGCGACACCGCGCAGCTCCCGCCGGTGTACACCCTCGACGAGCGCCTCGACGCGCGCCTCGCCCGCGACCTCGACGCGAAGGCCCTCGCGCCCTTTCGCATGGGCAGCGCGGCGATGACCTCGGCGCAGGCCGTCGCCGAGCAGCGCGTCAAGCCCGTCGCGCTGGTCGAGCACTTTCGCTCGCAGCCCGCGATCGTCGCGCTGGCGTCGTCGTGGAGCGGGTACGCCCTCGACGTGCGCACGCCGCAGAGATCCCTCGCGCACCTCGCGCCCTGGCTCCGCGCGCCGGCGCTGCTCGTGCCCGTGGAGGGCCGCGGCGAGCGCGGAGACGACGGGGTGGTCAACGAGTCGGAGGCTCGGCGCGCGGTGGCGGCGGTGGAGCGGCTCCTGCGCGATGGAGTACCGCCCGGCGACATCGCCGTGCTCACGCCCTTCGTCGGGCAGTCGGCGCGCATCGAGCGGCCGCTGCGGGCGATGGGAGTCGCGGGCGAGCACGGGGTGCTGGTGCGCACGGTGCACAAGCTCCAGGGCGGGGAGCGCCGCGTGGTGGTGCTCTCGGTGACGGCCACGGCGCCGCGTCACCTGCGATGGCTCGAGGAGCACCCCCACCTCATGCACGTCGCCACGAGCCGCGCGCAGGACCACCTCGTGGTGCTCGCCGCGCCCTCCGCCCTCGCGTCGCCGGGCCTCGCGCCCCTCGCGACCCTCCCCCAGCTCGGCGCGCGCTAGAGCGCCGCGACGAAGAAATCGACGTCGTGGTTCTTGACCGATCGTTCTGGAACGTTATGGTTCGATCATTCCAGAACGTGACGCGGGCGCATCGTGCGGGCCGCGGGACGCGCGTTCTTCACGGAGTTCAGGCACATGGGCGAGTACAGCAACAAGACCGCGGTCATCACCGGCGGCAGCACGGGCATCGGTCTGGCGGCGGCGCAGCGCTTCGTCGCGGGCGGCGGCAGGGTTCTCATCACGGGCCGCAGCGGCGACTCCCTCGCCGAGGCGCAGAGGGTCCTCGGCGCGGCGGCCGTCACGCTGCGCTCCGACGCGGCGAGGCTCGAAGACATCGACGTCCTCGCCGAGCGCGTGCGGACCGAGTTCGGTCAGGTCGATTTCGTCTTCGTCAACGCGGGCGTGGCGGTGTTCGCGCCCCTCGACGCGGTCACCCCGGACCTCTACGACCACCTCTTCTCGGTGAACGCCCGCGGCGCGTTCTTCACCGTGCAGCGCCTCGCGCCGCGGGTGAAGAAGGGCGGGAGCTTCGTGCTCAACACCTCCGTGGTCGACGAGAAGGGCATGGCCAGCACCAGCGTGTACGCCGCCACCAAGGCCGCCCTGCGCTCGTACGCGCGCACCCTCGCCGCCGAGCTCCTGCCCGCGGGCGTGCGGGTCAACGCCGTGAGCCCCGGCCCCATCGAGACGCCGATCTACGGCAAGCTCGGGCTCAGCGACGAGCACCGCGCGGGCTTCGAGGCGCAGATGCGCGAGCAGAACCCCATGAAGCGCTTCGGCGCGGCCGACGAGGTGGCGGCGGCGGCGCTGTTCCTGGCGTTCGGCGCGACCTACACCACCGGGGCCGAGCTCCCGGTCGACGGCGGGCTCTCGCAGCTCTGACCCGCGACCGCGCTATGCTCGGCGGAGGAGTGCGCCCATGGCCCGTCCGCGCGAGTTCGATGAAGACGAGGTGCTCGAGCGAGCGCTCGGGCTGTTCTGGTCCCGCGGGTACGACGCGACCTCGGTGCAAGACCTGGTCGACGCCACGGGCCTGAGCCGCGCGAGCCTCTACGGCGCCTTCGGCGACAAGGACGCGCTCTTTCGCAAGGTCCTCGACCGCTACGTCGAGCGAGCGTCTCCCCTCGGCGCCCTCGACCGCAGCCTCCCCGCGCCCGAGGCCCTCCGCGCGCTCGTCCGCGCCTGGGTCGACGGCGCGTGCGACGCCCGCGGACCGCGCGGGTGCTTCCTCCTCCTCACCGCCACCAGCTCCAACGACGCGACCAGCGCGCAGCAGATCCTCGCGGCCTCCGTGGCCGACACCGAGCGCAAGCTCGCGGCCTACCTCCGCGAGCGCCGCGCCGCGGGCGAGCTCCCCGAGGGGCGCGACCCCAAAGACCTCGCGCGGCTCCTCGTGGTGACCCAGCACGGCGTCGCCTCGATGGCCCGCGCGGGCGTCGACCGCGCCCTGCTCCGCGCGGCCTCGAAGGAGGCCCTCGCGCACGTCCTCGGCGACGCCTGAGAGAGACAAGAACCCATGCCGCGCATAGGTTCATGAGACGCGAGCCGTCGTGCTAGCGTCGACGGCGTGAAGCGTCGACTTCGCGCGATCATTGGGGTCCTGCTGCTGTCTCAAGCCGCGAGCTGCTCCCGCTGGACCCGCGTGGCGCCGATGGCCCTGGAGCGCGGGCAGCGCGCGCGGCTGATCCTCGTCGACGACCGACGGGTCGACCTTCGCGTCCTCGAGGCGCGCCCCGCCGATCTCGCCCTGGGGCGGAGCGAGTCGGTGATCGCGGGCGTCGACCTGTTCGAGGGGCGCGGCGCGCAGGTCCCGCTGCGGCTGATTCGCGACGCGGAGGTGCTCGAGCGCACCGGGTCCATGGGCACCGGCGGGTACGTCGCGCTCGGCGTGCTCGGCGGGATCCTGTCGATCGGGCTCGTGACGGCGCTGGGGCTCGCCGCGCTCTCGAGCGTGCACTGAGCGCGAGAGGGGAGGAGCGCGCGGCGACCGGCGCTCAGCCCCCGGACTCGGCCCGTGCCTTCAGCGCCGCGGCGTGGACCTCGAAGCCGCGCTGCACCTTCGCCCTCGGCACGAAGGCCCGCATGAGCCCTTCGAAGTCCTCACGGCTCTCGTAGCGGGTCGGTCCGTTCGGCGCCTGGGTGAGCGACTGCGTCCGCCGCGAGCGCAGCAGGCCGAGGCGCGGGAGCGCCCCGATGAGCTCGTAGGCGAGGGTCGCTCGCAGGGTCCCCGTGGCGTCGGCGGCGGGCGGCTCCGCGCGGGTCACCACCACCCGCACCACGTTGTCTCCGCCGTCCTCCCACCGCGCGCGCACGCGCAGCACGCTCCCGGGCGCGGTCGAGGGTCCGTCGATGCCCACGACGAAGGGGTTCCACGCCCCGTAGCGCGGGAGGTCGAGGATGATTGCCCAGACCTCAGCGAGGGCGGCGTCGATGTCGATGCGGGCTTCCGCGGAGACGCTCATGGCCGCCTACGTTACCCCGACCGCCACGACGACCCGAGAGAGAAGCACCCCATCCGCGCCTGTGTCGCCGCCGAGACGCGACGTCGAGGCGCGGGCGGGGAGCTCGGGGATGGGGTCGTGCGCGCGCTACGCCCGCGCGGCCGCGCGGCGCCACGCAGGGCCGAGGATCCAGTTGCCGCGCGCCTCGGGGTCGACGCTGCCGAAGTACTCTCGGGTGTTGTCGACGAGCTCGTCGACGCGCACGCGGCCGTCGCCGTCGCGGTCGAGGCGCGAGAAGCTCTCGGCCGCCTCGGCGGCGCTCGCGCCGTGCACGCCGAGCTGCGCGGTGAGCTCCGCGAGGTCGCGGGACCCGTCGCCGTCGCGGTCCGAGAGGAGGAGCGTGGCGCGCGCGGTCTCGATCACGAAGCGCTCGAAGACGTCCGCCTGCGCGATGAGGTGCCCGGTGCCCGCGAGGTACTCGTCGAGGGTGACGCGCCCGTCGCCGTCGGCGTCGAGCGGCGCGACCGCGAGCTCCCAGCCGGCGAGCTGCTGGGCGTGGAGCGCGTGGTGCGCCTCGGAGCCCGGCGCGACGTCGAACGCGCGGCAGTACGCGTCCGCGAGCTGCTCAAAGTCCGAGCGATCGAGGTGTCCGTCGCCGTTGCGGTCAAGGACGTTGAACAGGTGCGTGATCTTCTGACGAATGAGGTCGTGCATGGGAGCCCTCTCGTGGGTTGGGGGAGCGACGAGGCGCCGCGCGCTCACTCGCGACGCCCAACGACGGCTGGACTAACACGGGCCGGCGCGGCTCCGTCGGGCGCTCAACAATGTTTGAATCGCCGCCCGGAGACTCCGCGGGTCGTGTATGAAATCCGCGCGACCGCGCCTCCGGAGGTCCCGCAGATGCCCAGCGACGCCCGCGAAACGCCTCGATGTCTGCGCCGCGACGAGGCGCCCGCGTGAGCGCCGCGCCCCCGCTCGCGCCGGGCGCGCTGCCGCTGCTCGGGCACCTCTGGGCGATGTATCGCGACCACCTCGGGCTCATGCTCCGCGCGGAGCGCGCCGCGGGCCAGGCCTTTCGCGTGCGGATCGGACCGGGCAACGAGACGGTGTTCCTCCTCGGGCCCGCGTCGCTCGAACTCCTCAAGCATCGCGCGTCGTCGTCGGTCGGTCTCAGCGAGCAGGTCACCGCCCTCTTCGGTGATTCGATGATCACCCGCGACGGCGCGGACCACGCGCGCGCGCGGACGGCCTTCGCGAGCGCCTTCTCTCCCAAGGGCCTCGGCGCGTCGTCCGTGGGCCCCGAGCTCGCGCGGCTGGTCGACGACCACGTCGCGGCCGCGCAGCGGGCGGGCCCGGCGCCGCTCCTCGCCACGACCCGTGAGCTCGCGCTTCGGCTGATCTTTCACGTCGTCGGCGTCCCCGCAGACGACCTGCGCGCGTTTCGCGTCGCCTTCGAAGACTTCTCGCTCGCCGCGCTGCCCTTCACCTGGGACCTCCCGGGGAGCCCGCGGCGCCGCTCCGAGCGCGCGCGGCGCTGGCTCGGCGGGCGCTTCGGCGCGATCCTCGACGCCGCGGCTGGAGACGGCGCGGTCGACACCCTCGTGGGGCGGGTGGTGCGAGAGAACACCTCCCGGGAGTCTCCCCTCACGCGTGAGGGCCTCGCCGAGAACCTTCGGCTCCTCGTGCTCGCGGGGCACGAGACCAACGCCTCGGTGCTCGCGTGGATGACCGCGCGGCTCGCGACCGACGACGCCGCGTGGGGCGAGCTCACCCGCGAGTCCCGCGACGCGGCCACGCCCGCAACGCCCGACGCGCTCACGCGGCACCCCTACGCCGAGGCGCTGTTCCGCGAGTGCGTGAGGCTCCATCCCCCGGCGTGCTTCGACACCCGCCGCCTCACCGAGCCCATGCGCTACGCCGGCTTCGAGCTCCCGGCGGGGAGCTCCGTGAGCGTGTCGATCACGCACCTCGCGCGGCACCCGGAGCTGTACCCCGACCCCGACCGCTTCGAGGTCTCTCGCTGGCTCGGACGGCGCGTCGCGCCCGGCGCGCACGAGACCATCGGCTTCGGTGCCGGGCCGCACTTCTGCCTCGGGTACCACCTCGCGCTGATGGAGGGCGTGCAGTACGCCGTCGCGCTCGGGCGCGCGCGGCGTCGCCCCCTCGTGACGCCGTCGACGCCTTCGGAGCGCTACCTCCCCTTCGGGCACCCCGACCCGCGGGCGACGCTGCGGTGGTCCTGAGCGCCGTTCTACTCCTCGCGCCTGGGGGTTGAGCGCCGGGCTCAGCGGGCGGGGCGGTCGAGGCGCTCGGGGTGCAGGGCCAGCCACGCGCGCGCCGGGAGGTACACCACCACGAGGACGAAGTCGGTGGCCGACGAGAAGGTCCAGTGGAAGCGCGGGTCGAGGAGGCGCGCGACGGTGCCGACGAAATGGAGGGAGTCGCCCAGCACGAAGGCAGGCAGCACGAGGCGCCAGAAGGCGCGGTCGCCCCCGAGGAGGCCGCGCACCTCCACGGCGGCGAAGGCCATGAACATCAGCCCGAGCCAGCGCACGAAGACCAGCGTGAGCGGGTCGCCCGTGCTCACGAAGTAGCCGGCGATGAAGTCGCGCGGCGCCGCCAGGCACACGAGCCCGCCGAGGGCGGTGGCCACGGCGTCGAACCAGAGAAAGGCGCGAGACTTGTTCACGGCTCGTTCGGTCCTCCGCGGCGCGCGCGGCGTAGGGGCAAGCGCAGGGCGTCTACGTGCGGCCTCGGGCGACATTACCAAAAATGCCTATGCAGAAGGGAAAACGTGGGTCATTCGGTGAATGTCCTTTCGTCGCAGAGCGTCGGTTGTCGGCCCCACCGCTGCCGCGCGCCTCCCCACGCTGTGGGAGAGGGCTCTTTCGTGTCGAATCGTTGCGCGGATTCGGTCACTTCGAGCGCCACCCAGGAGATCGCTCCTCACGGATCCGCAGGACGCGGCCATGTCGAAGAGCCCTCTCCCACAGCGTGGGGAGGGCGCGCGGCCAGCGCGGTGGCCGACAGCCGACGCTCTCGCGACGAAAGGACTGTCGCAGAACGATCCCCAACTACCCTTCTACATAGGCATCTTTAGGTAACGCCGGCCTGCCCGCCCGTCTGGGCGATGTTCCTCACGCGTCGCGACGGCGCCGACGGAAGAGGTGCGCGCAAAAGCGATTATGTCAGGCCATGCCTCTACAACAATGATGACCTCCGACGACCCGATGCGCGCGGCGTCGTGCTGCTCAGTCGAGGGACCCGGCGCGGCGCGCCTTGAAGGCCCAGGTGCGCCGGGTGAAGGCACCCATCCTGACGATGAGCGAGGCGTCGTCGCCGTGCCGCCAGTAGACAATCCGGTAGAGCGGCAACGGTGTGCCCGCCGGTCGGGTCGACGGCAGGTAGCGCGGCACCAGCTCGTTCAGCGAGTCGGGGTAGCGTCCGTGATCGGCGCGAAAGCGGTCCACCGCCGGGATGATCCGCCGCTCGTTGCGCATCACCAGTCCCGCGCCCCAGGAACGGTCGAGGGCGATGGCTGACGCCGCCCCGACCGCGATGGCGACGAGCGAGATCGCCATGTGCCGGGCCCGGGTTCGCCGCCCGACGGCGAAGGTCACGAGGGCCCAGGGCACACCGACCGCGACGAACGCCAACGCGAGGACCGGGAAGATCCGCCCGTAGCAGCAGGAGGAGAGCAGGATCACGCCGGCGAAGGCCACCACGGCGGTGGGCATGCGCGTCGCCTCAGGCGGAGGAGGGTGGAGCGTCGCTTCGCGGTACGGACCTGCCGGGTGCTACCCTCTGGAGGGACCGTGCGCGTCGACGAAAACTATCCCCAGCTGCGGTTCCTGCTCTGGAATCGCGCCTCGAGCGAGGTGAGCGACGACGAGGCCTTCGCCCTCTATGAATCGAACCGCGCCTGGGTCTCGCCCGAGACGATGCCGCCTCGCGAGCGCCGCTATTTCGACGCGCTCGTCGCGCGCTTCGGGCGCGGGGTCTTCCTTGGCTGAGCGCCCCGAGAACCAGGTCGCGCTCGCGCTGCTCGAGCGCCTCGACGGCGGGCGACTCCGCGAGGCTAGCGCGTGGTTCGCCGGCGGCACCGCCATTTCGCTGCGCTGCGGTGAGTTTCGCGTGTCGCGCGACGTCGACTTCCTCTGCGCCTCGAACGACGGGTACCGCGAGCTGCGCGCCCGCGTGCGCGGCGAGGGCGCGCGCGGACTCTTCACACGCGACGTCGACCTGCTCCGGGAGCCACGCATCGATCGCTACGGGATCCGCCTCGCGTTGGGCCTCGGCGACGTCGCGCTGAAGCTCGAGATCGTCAGCGAAGGTCGGATCTCGCTCTCGGGGTTCGACGACGCCGCGCTCCCCGTCGCGCGCCTCACCGACGAGGACCTCGTCGCCGAGAAGCTCCTCGCCAACGACGACCGCTACCTCGACGACAGCGCCCTCGGTCGAGACGCGGTGGACCTGCTCATGCTCGAACGCACGCTCGGCGCGCTCCCTGACGCCGCGTGGACCAAGGCGCGCGTGGCCTACGGCGCCTCCGTCGACCGCGCGTGGGAAGAGGCGCTCCGACGGATGCGCGCGCGGCCGGACCTCGTCGCGAGGGCCTTCGACGTGATGGGCGTCTCCGCCGAAGCGCGCGATGTCGTCCGCACGAGGCTCGCGAGGCTACCCGACGACGAGGCGTGACGATGGCGGCGCGGCAGGGGCGTTGCGCGAGTGGCTACGCGCCTTCGCGTCGTGCGCACGGGGAGCGCCACTCATGCTTCGGGGGATGAACACCCAGGACCTCCCAATGATCAGGCGGTAGATCCCAGAAGGACGCCTACTGGCTGAGCTTGGCATGGCGTCCGGAGCTCTGGGCGCAGATTCGCGTTCGCGGCCGCGGTACATCTCCCCTCCAGGAGGCGAATGCTGCGGGCTGACTCCCCTCCCGGTTGTGGTGGCCTATAGGGGAGCCAACCCGCAGCTCTCGAATCGTGGATGAAGTGTCGACGGATCCCCAAACGACTGAGGCGTTTTCTCTCCAACATCGGGCTGCTCGGCGCCGTCACCAAGGCTCTGAAAGACCCCCGTCATCGGAAGGGGCGACAGTGGGCCTTCGGCTACCTCGTCGATCTGCTCCTCACCGGCGCTCTGGTGCAGGCACGGTCGCTCGCGGAGGTCGAACGCTGCAGCGAGCAGGTGAGCGTCCGCGTGCCCGACAGCACGCTCTCCTACCTCCTCGCTCGCATCGACCCCACGCCCCTGCGCGAGGTCTTGCGCGACAACGTCCGCACGATAAACCGCAGCAAGACCCTGCGGCCCGAGGGTCTCCCCTTCGGCGTGCTCGCCATCGACGGAAAGACCTCGTGGACCGGCGGGCACGCGGCAGACGACGAGGCCCAGCGACAGGGCAACGACTTCACCCTGCGATGGATGCGCGCGGTGCTCACCAGCGCGCGCTCCAGGCCCTGCATCAACCAGGACGTGATCCCAGCGAAGACCAACGAGATGGGTCACTTCCCGACCTTCTGGAAGGCGCTCAGACGCGCCTACAGCCGCGCGGATCTGTTCGCGCTCGTCTCCCTCGACGCGGGCTACAGCTCCAAGCAGAACGCGAAGATCATCGACGATGACGGCTGTGGCTACCTGCTGCGAATCAAGGGTGAGCAGCCGATGCTGCTCGCCGAGATGAAGCGCCTCTTGTTGCCGCGCGCGGGCCAGCCAGAGGCGGCCTCACCTTGGGAGAGCGTGAAGGGTCGGCAGGTGCAGCAGCGCCTGGTGCGCCGCAGGGAGATCGCGGGCTTCGATGACTGGGCACACTCCCGGCAGACGTGGTTGGTCCAGACGGTGGTGCGACACAAGGACGGTCACGAGGAGGTGGTGATGGAGCGCTACTACCTCACGAACCTGTTGTGGAACGCGCTGTCCGCGAAGCAGATCCTGCATGTGGTGCGGGGGCACTGGTCGATCGAGAACGACTGCAACTGGGTGCTGGACGTCGCCTGGGAGGAAGACACCACGGCGTGGGCGACGAACGCGGGCCGGGTAGCCACGCACCATCCGCTTCGGACGCTGAGCTGGCTGCGGATGCTGGCCTACAACGTGTTGGGGTGGCTGAAGCGCGTTCGGCTACGCTCGCGCCCTACGTGGTCGGCGCTGCGAGATGCGCTGCGACGTGTGCTTCTCCCGATCCCTAGCGCAACCGAGATGGAGCTCGAATTGCTCCCACTTGGCTGAGGGTCCGTCGCGCCCTCCCCGACCGAGCGCCTCCGCCGCACGCTCGAACCACATCACCACGTCGCATCCCTCGTGGCCTGGGGAGGGAAACATCCGCCCACCAAGCGCCCGCCGGGGCAGCGACCGCTACTCCTCAGGGAACGGCTCCGTTTGTTGGGAGGTCCTGGGGCGGGCACTTGACCGAATGACTGATCGCATGTACAGCTCACAAGAATCCGGCGCCCCATGGCGGCGCAGATTTCATGGGGGTCGTCGATGTCCAACGAGAAGTTCTTCACGGAGCAGCGAGAGCAGTCCCTGGTCAAGAGCACCATCGTCTCCAAGTATTTCGGCGCGTGGGCGAGGATCATCCTCCCTCAGACTCGGGCCGGGCGCATCGCCTACCTCGACCTCTTCGCCGGTCCGGGGCGCTACGAGGAGGGGGCCGAGTCAACGCCGATCATGGTGTTGCGACAGGCCATCGCAGACCCGAAGCTCCGGGCGTCCCTGGTGACGATCTTCAACGACCGCGACGAGAAGAACTGCACCTCACTTCAGAGGGCGATCTCGGAGATCGAGGGCATCGAGGGGCTGAAGCACCCCAGCCAGGTGATGAACAAGGAGGTTGGCACGGAGATGGTCAAGCTCTTCGAGTCCATGAACCTCGTCCCGACGCTCTTCTTCGTGGACCCATGGGGCTACAAGGGCCTCTCGCTCAAGCTCATCAACTCCGTGCTCCAGAACTGGGGCTGCGACGGCGTGTTCTTCCTGAATTACAACCGGGTGAACGCCGGCCTCTCGAACCCGCTGGTCAAGCCCCACATGGAGGCCCTCTTCGGGGTGGAGCGCGCTGAGGCGCTCCGTGCCCGCGTCGAAGGCCTCTCGCCGCGAGATCGGGAGACGGCGGTCATCGAGGAGCTCGCACAGGCACTCCATGACCTGGGTGGGAGGTACGTGCTGCCGTTTCAGTTCCGGAACAACGACGGCACCCGCACGAGCCACTACCTGGTGTTTGTGAGCAAGAATGTGCTGGGGTACAAGCTGATGAAGGACATCATGGCCAAGGAGAGCTCCCTCCTGGATCAGGGGGTGCCGTCGTTCAGCTACTGCCCCGCGGACGAGCGATTCCCGCTTCTATTCTTGCTCAACCGTCCGCTCGACGCGCTCGGCCCGATGCTCTGCGACGAGTACGCGGGGAGGTCCCTCACCGTGGGGCAGCTCTTCATGGAGCATAACGTCGGCCGCCCCTACATCCTGCGGAACTACCAGGAGGTCCTACGCGATCTTGAGGCCCGCGGCGTGGTCACCATTGACCCGCCCGCTTCACAGCGCCCGTCTCGAAAGGGGGTCCTCACCCTGGCGGAGAAGTGTCGGGTGAGCTTTCCCCGGGGATCGAGCTAGCCGTGGGCGCGGGCTCGTCGATCGAATGGACCGAGGCCACCTGGAACCCGCTTACGGGCTGCGACAAGATCAGCCCAGGGTGCAAGCACTGCTACGCCGAGCGCATGGCCGTACGACTGAAAGCCATGGGCGTGGCGAACTACGCGAACGGCTTCGACCTCACCCTCCACGAGTCCGCGCTGCAGATCCCCCTGGGGTGGCGTCAGCCCCGCACGATCTTCGTCAACTCCATGAGCGACCTGTTTCACAAGGACGTGCCGCTCTCCTTCATCCAGCGCGTGTTCGACGTCATTCAACGCTCGCACTGGCACCAGTTCCAGATGCTCACGAAGCGCGCGGATCGACTGTCATCCTTGTCGTCATCGCTCCCGTGGCCCGATCACCTGTGGATGGGCGTGAGCATCGAGAGCGCGAAGTACGCCCCCCGCATCGACCACCTGCGCTCGGTGCCGGCCAGGGTGCGCTTTCTCTCGCTCGAACCGCTCCTCGGGCCGCTTCCATCACTCGACCTCTGCGGAATCCACTGGGTGATCGTCGGCGGGGAGTCCGGGCCTGGGGCGCGCGCGATGGACCCGGGCTGGGTGCGCGACCTCCGGGACCAGTGCGTCGCCGCGAAGGTGCCGTTCTTCTTCAAGCAGTGGGGCGGGGTGAACAAGAAGAAGACCGGCCGCACGTTGGATGATCGCACCTGGGACGAGCTGCCGAGCGTGCCGGTGCATCTTGGTTCCCGCCAGCGTTCGCTCCCTCTGCTCGCGCCCGACCGAAGCGCTCTCTCTCCAGCGACGCGGGGGACAGGGCGCGCGGTGGCGGGATTCGGGGCCGAGACTCCATCGCAAGGACAGAAATCGCACGGGCGCGCTTCGCCGCTTGAAGCGGGACGTCCGGTCGACTAGCGTCGCGGCGTGTTGCGTTTGGTGGACAGCCCGTTCGTGGAGGACGAAGCGCGAGCGGTGGTTGATGCGCTGCGACAGGGCACCCGCGTCGCGCTGCATGGCAGAGACGCTCTCGACCCGATCGCAGCGATCACGACAGACACATTCGGGCCTTCCGTCGCCGTCGCGCGGGTGTCGGCGGGCCTCGATCAGGTCGCACGCACGGTGCTGGAACTCGGGCGCTGCGCGGATCCCACGGCCCTCGGGGAGATCGACGTCGCGCTGCGCGCGCCCGACGGAATTGGTGCGGCGCTGAACGCGCTCGGCAGCGCGCTGCGCGGCCGGTGCGTCGTGGTCGAACACGTCGAGCAGTTCGCCTCACTCGCTGGGGACGAGATCGCCAACGCGGTGCGGGCGCGTCGGCACGCCCTGGTCGATTGGATCCTGGACCGCGCCGACCTCGTCACGAGCGATTCGCCCGTGGCGCAGTGGACGGGAGCGGTCCGCCAGGTCTCGACGAGCGATGCCGTTGCAGCGCTTCGAAACGGCGCCGCGCAGCCCCCATCGATCCCTTGGAGCGAGGTCGGCCGCAACGAGGTCTTCACGCTGGCGCTCCAGCTTCAGGCTGTCGAGAGCGACGACGATGAAGACGAGCCTCCGCTCCGAACGTGGGACCCGGAGGCCCTGCGCTCGCGGCTCTGGGAGGCGCTGCCCGAGACGACCTCGACGCTGCTCGGTCACATTGCCGTCTTCGGGCGACCGCTCCCGGTTCGCCTCATCGAGCGGCTCCCTTGCTTCGATCGCGACGCGCTCAACCGCGGGAGCGAGCTCGCGCTCTGGCGGCGGCGAGGCGACGAGGTCGTGCCCGCGAACGGATGGACGGACTGGTGCTATCGCGCGCGTCCCTCGGAGGAGCTGCGCTCAACGCGGCGCACGCTCGCCGAGACCTTCGCGACGGAGGTGCGCCCCGACGACCCCTCCGCCTCGCGCGCGGGTCTCACCCTCCTCGACACCTTTCGCCTCTTCGTAGAGCTTGGCGACGTCGAGCGCGCGCTCCCCTTCGCCCGGCACGGCATCGAGCTGCTCGCGGGTCACGCGCGGGACCTCTCTCGCAACCATCGATACGCCGACGCCGCGCGGGTCTATGAGCGCATCGCGGGGTCGGCGCTGCCGATGCCGCAGCGCCTCCGCGGGTATGTGAAGCACTATCTCCACTTCAATCGCGCCCACGCGAGGCCCGAGCTCGAGCCTGTCCTGGAGACCGCGCGAGGCTACGACGAGGCGCTCCGCGACTGGCCCCAGAACGCGATCTTCGCGTCTCGCACCGTTCGCGCCTGGTTCCTCGCCGGGCACGCAGAGAGGGCTCGCGACTGCTTGCACGAGTCTCTGTCGCGTGTGCCGCCGCATCCCGACAAGCGTGGACGTCTGGTGGCGCGCACGGCCCGTCGGCTGGCGGAGCTCGGGCATCCGGTCTACGCCATGGAGGTGCTCGGGGACTTCCAGCCAGGCACCGAGCACGCCGCGGACGACCTTCGTCGGCTCGCGAAGGTCCTCGCTGACGGCTGGTATGCGAGCCGCATCGAGCTCACCGACCATTGCCCTCTCGTGCTGCACCGCCCCGAGCGCTTTCGGATGGTGCAGCAGGGAGGGCAATGGCGATTGATGGCCGACCGGCTCGGGTACTCGGCCCGATGCGCCACGCCCATCGCATGCGTAGGCGACTTCGTGCGCGCCCTCTCAGACGAGGTTCGCGCGCTGTCGCGCGCGTTCGACCGTGACCTCGACGACGACGCGCGAGACCGCAAGCGCACGCTGCTCGGAGCGGTCGATGTCATCGCCTCGGGCCTCGACGCGCCCTCATCGGCAACGACCTGGGTCATGGGACACCTTGAGCGTGAAGCGAACGGATCGCTCTGGCTGATCGCGCCGCAGAACGTCCACGCCCGATACGAGGTCCCACCTGCCCTCGCGGAGTCCCTGACCGTCGGAGACACCGGGTGGCTGGCGGAGGTCACCGCCGGACCGTCAGGCGTCCCTCAGGGCCCGGTGATCCAGCTGGAGTCGTTGCCCTCGTCGGACCGCGACGATGTCTGGCGGCGCTGGCGCGAGCGGTTGAGCGAATGAGCCGCGATCCGTCGCGCCTCGATGTCTACTGCCTCGACGTCGGACAGGGCGATTGCAGCGTGATCCTCCCGCCCGACGGCGAGGGCGACCCTATCCTCTTCGACTGCGCCGACAGCTACGTCGCGGAGCGATTCTTCTTGAACCACGGCGTGAACCGGCTCGAAGCCGTCGTGGTCTCTCACCTCGATGTCGACCACATCCGCGGCGTGCTCCCGTTCCTGAAGACCTTCTTCGCGGGGGGCGGCAAGGTGCATCAGCTCGTCCTGGGCATCGATCGCGACGAACCGGGCGACGCGGCGACGGAGCTGATCGGTGCAGCGCTGCGTTGGGCGAATGATCTCGCGCCCGATGGCTTTCAGCTCTTCGCACCCTTTCGGGAGGCCGGGCCAAGGCGCATCGCCTCAGGCAACGGCTGGGACGTGGATCTCGTCCTCCCGCACTACCCGACCACGATGGGGGTGCAGCTCGCGGGGAACCAGCCCAACCGAGGATCGGCTGTCCTGCGCGTATCGCGGGGCAGCGCCGTGGTGCTCCTCGGCGGCGATGCCGAACTTGGATCCTGGGAGCGCCTGGAGCCCTCGCTGCGCCCGGCTCGGCTGATCCGCACGCCCCATCACGGAGGGGACATCCTCAACGGCGCCGTGACCTGGAAGAACTTCGGCGACCTCTACGACGCCGTACAGGCTGATCATGCTGTGATTTCGGTCGGGACGAAGAACAGGCACGGTCACCCTGTCCCTGATCACCTCACCGCCGCGCGGCGCGGTGGTCAGTGTCGGGTGCTCTGTACCCAGTTGACCCCGCAGTGTCACAGCGATGTGTCGTCGGTGCGCGACCCGCATGGCCTCGCAACCAGCATCGAGTACCCGTACCGGCACCTCGCCGTACGCGGGCACCCATCAACGCGACCTCGGGCCGAAGTCCCGTGCGCTGGAACTGTGCTGGTCTCGATGGATCAACATGGCGCGATCACGGTCTCGCCGACACCGAAGCGGCACGGTGATTTTCTCGCGCTGCTGAACACCCCGATGTGTCGGTGAATCACCCGGGCGCGACCGGGTCGTCCCTCCGACGCGCGCGCGAGCCGCTACGACGCGCGGAAACACCCGCCCCGACGCGCTCGCGAGCCACTCCGCCGCCGGGACTCCCCAGTAAGCCCTTGAAATCACGTGCTCCGACGGTTACGTCGGAGGCTCCCGGCCGCGTCGGAGCACATCGCGCGACCTTCGGAGGGGGGTCAGTGGTACTTCGAAGCGTCCTCGCGACGCGTCGGCGGCGCTCAGACGACGGGCGCGGGCTTCTTCGGACGCTTTCGCGACGCGAGGCCGAGCGCGATGAGCCAGTCCTTTCGGCGGATCAACTGCCGCGCGATGGTGGACCACTCCTCGCACCAGACCCGCAACACCCGCAGCGCCGCATCGCGCTCCGCGAGGGACTGCTCGCGCGAAGCCTTCGCCGCTTCGTCCTTCTCGGCGTCCACAGGCTGATACGAGGTGGCGGTCTTGAGCAGCGCCCGCACCCGCGCGCGCTCCTCGGGGGTGATCCCGCGCGCGGCAAGGGTGCGCGAGGCGGGTTGTTCGCTCTTCGGGAGCGCGTCGAGTTTGTCGAGGGGGATAGGCATCGTGGCTCGGTCGCGTCTCTCTCCGCCCCCTCCTCTCCCCCTCCTCCCTCCCTCCCGCGTCCCCCGCGAATGAGATCCCCGCGTCCCGCCACGACGTCGCTGCCCCGATGCACGCGCGGCCGCGTTCCTCGCGGCCCTCCACCGCGTCGCGCCCTGCAACGCTCGCGGCCACGGCCCGCGCGTCCCGCCCTGCCGTCACGCCACGCGGCCCACTTGGACGCGGTACGGGCGGCCCGTTGCTGTCGCCCAATCCTCTGCGGCCCAGGCGGTTGCGACACGCGCGCCCCTCTCGCAGGGATCGCGCGCAGCCTCGTCGCAGGCTGAGAGGAAGCACGGTGGGCCCGCCACGCAGCGGCGGTGACCGCAGCGCAGAGAGCGACGTGATGAAGGAGCGCACGCAAAACGACCGACCGAGGCGCGGGGAGCGGCGCGGTGAAAGGACGCATGGATCGCGGCCGACCAGGATGGGAGGAGGCGCGCGGCAGAAGAGCGCGAGGGCCGCGGCCGCGAGGGGTGTGGGGAGGGATGGGGTGGCGGGCCGCGAGGGTCGCGCCCGACCGGGGCGCGGGGAGCGGCGCGGTGGAAGAACGCGAGGGCAGCGGCTGCGAGGAGCGCGGCGACGCGAGGTAGTGGCAGAACGCGAGGGTTGCGGACGGGAGGGGCGCGGGGAGCGAGGTGGTGAAGGGACGCGCGGAACGCGGCCGGGAGGTACGCGGGGAGCGAGGTGCGCGTCGCCACCCCACACGCGCTGCAGCAGCGTCGCCCAGTCCCACGTCGTCAGACCCGCTCGCTGCACGGCCGCGACCCCCGCGGACCAGGCGCTCGCCTCGACCTCGCGACGCGCAGCGACGCTGCCATCGTGGCCTGTGGCGAGGGATAGGAGAGAGGGTCAGACGGAGGGAGCTCCGCCCGACGCGCGCGAGGGCGTCGTCGGGCGGAGATCGGAGGGGATCAGGGGACCTGGAAGCGCATGTTGTAGCGCATGCCGTCGCTCCGAAGGATCCCGTCGGAGAACACCAGGCCGACGCCGCGCGGCGTCGCGAGGCCGGTCAGGCGCGAGCCACGCTGCGCGGTGTCGAGCGGCCCGACGTTGGCGCCCACAATGTTTGGGATCACGCCGCGACAGTCGACGCCGATGCCCGAGCCGTCGTTGTTGCAGCCGACCTGCGCGCCGGTCTGCGCGCTGCGGACGTACATCAACGGGTCGAAGTTGGCGTCGGTGCTGTAATAAGTCTGGCGACGGATGAAGAACGCGCCGGGGTCGCTGCGGCAGGTGCTGAAGAGCTGGGTCTG
>JAWKRB010000029.1:0-100407 GCA_041389885.1 Polyangiales bacterium
GAACGAGCTCCTCGACTGGATGCTCGCCGACTTCAACACCCGCGCCCTCGCCGGCAGCGCCACCGCCGAGCAGGTCGTGGGCGTGGCCCGCGAGGCCGCCGTCGCGAGGCTCACCGCCGGGATCAATTCGCAAGACAACACCGTGCCCGTGCTCGGCGAGTTCGCGCGCCTGATCAACGGCGTCGCGACCCCCGCCGGCAAGCAGGCCGCGACCGCGAGGCTCATCGCCGTCGCGCAGGAGTTCGAGGCCCCCGCCATCGACGCCCGGCTCCAGGCGAAGGCCAGGGAGCTCCTGCCGGGCCGCGAGATTCCGGCCGAGACCATGACCCGCCTCGTGAGCCAGCTCCGAGAGCAGTACCTCGTGCGTATCTTTGACGCGATCAAGACCCTCGGACAGCCCAACGGGGGCGAGTACCTGGTGGGCATCGCGGCCAACGCCAGCTCGCCCCTCGATCGCCGCAAGGCCGCGCTGGGGGCCGCGCAGAACATCGTGCCGGCCTCGCAGGCGACGGCGCTCTTCGGGATCGTCAACTGCACCCCGTCGCCCGCCTGC
Source organism: Polyangiales bacterium (assembly GCA_041389885.1). Lineage (GTDB taxonomy): Bacteria > Myxococcota_A > Polyangia > Polyangiales > JAWKRB01. The sequence continues at coordinate 554 of JAWKRB010000029.1, forward strand.
AACATGGAGCTCCGTGGCCTGGCCGTCGATCGCCTGGGCGAGAGCCGCGACCGCAACCTGCTCCCGCAGCTCTTCTCGCTCTTCGACACGCAGAACGGCGGCACGGCCGACAACGGCTTCATCGTGCGGTGGAAGCTCGGCGAGGCGATCATCCGGCTCGGCGGCGCGTCGGTGCTCCCCGAGTTCATGACGCACCTGAGCGTGGCCCGCCCCGCGCCCTTCGCGGGGTACACCTTCCGTGAGGTGAACGGCGAGGCGCAGGCCGTCGGCGACATCACCCCGCCGCCCCGCGCCGTGATGCGCGGGTTCCTCGCGGCGAACCATCCCCCTCAGGTGCGGGCGCTCGCGGTGATCTACCTCGGGCTCAAGGGCGAGACCTCTGACCTCGCGCTCCTCGACGGTCTCCGCGGCGACACGTCCGCGATGAGCGGCGAGGGCTGGGAGGCCGAACAGCTCGCGACCCTCGGAGCCGTGGCGACCCGCGCCCGCGAGGGGCTGAACACCACCCTCCAGGGCGCGCAACAAGCGGCTGCGAACGCTGGCGCTCAAGCCGCTCGCTGAGAGAAGATCGAGACCCCATGGCGGACCCGCAGAACCGAAGCCCTCGCACGTTTCAGTGCAGGGAGTACATCTGGGATGCCTTCGATCAGCTCTCCCAGGAGCTCGACTGCAGCATCGACTCGCTCCTGAACGAGGCGCTGCGGCACTACGTGCTCCAGCGGGGTCGGGGCCTGCCCTACGCCGAGATGGCCGAGCAGCCGGAGCCCCGCGCGCAGCAGGGCTACCGTCCCCAGCCGCCGATGCCGCCCATGGGGCGCCCGGGGATGCCTACGGGCATGGCGCCCGGCGCGCCTGCGTCCATGCGCCCCCCCGGGCCCCCGATGAATCGTCCGGGCATGCCTGGGATGCCCGGGATGCCGCAAGGCGGGCCGAGGCTGCCGCCCATGGGCGGGGGCCTCCCGCCCGCGCCGATGAACCGACCCCCGATGCCCGGCATGCCCGGGATGCCGCAGGGCTCGATGCCGATGATGGGCCGACCCGGCATGCCCGCCCCGCCGGGGCCGCCGCAGCCGCGCATGGGCCCGCCGCAGGGGATGCACGGAGCGCCCAGGCCCCCGTCCAACGCGGGGCGCACGCTCATCGCGATCTACGAGGGGCAGCAGTACCCCGTGACCAAGGCCGAGTTCATCATCGGTCGGGGGCAGAAGACCAGCGACCTGACGATTCGCGACTCGAACGTGTCTCGACGACACGCCTGCGTCGTCGAGTACAACGGCCAGTTCTGGATCGTCGACCAGCAGAGCACCAACGGCGTCGAGTTCAACGGCGCCAAGGTCGAGCGCAAGGTGATCGAAGACGGCGACCTGTACCGAATCTGCGATCACGAGATTCAGTTCGTCTACCGCTGAGCGTCGCTCCGCCCGAGAAGAAATTGGCCGCCGGCGCGCGTTTGGGTGATATCGTCCGGCGACGCCGTGGTGGGGCGGTTCGGGCCGCCGCGGTGACGAAAGCGAGCCATGAGCGAAGACCCTAATCGCAAGAGCCTGAGGCAGTTCCAGTCTCGGGACTACCTCTGGACGATCTTCGAACAGATGTCCCAGGAGCTCGACTGCTCGGTGGACTATCTGGTCAACGAGGCGATGAAGCACTACGCCCGCGCCCAGGGGCGCATCCAGGGCCCCGGCCCCACGATGGCCGGGGGCCGGCCGCCGGGCGCGAACCCCATGCCGCGCATGGGATCGTCGATGGGGGGCGCCCGACCGGGGATGCCCGGCCCGCGCCCGGGGATGCCTGGTCCCAACGGCGCGATGGCGTACCCCGGCGCGAGGCCCGCGCGACCGGGCTTTCCGCCGTCGCCCGCGGCGCCCAGGATGCCCCCGCCGCAGGTGCCCGTGGCCTCCGTCGCGCCCCCGCCCGGCGCGATGCTCTACGCCCTCTACGAGGGCCAGAAGTACCCGGTCAACAAGGACGAGTTCTACATCGGCCGCAGCAACAAGAGCTGCGACCTGATCGTGAAAGACCCCAACGTCTCGCGGCAGCACGCGCGCATCGTTCGCCACCAGGGGCAGTACTGGATGGTCGACATGGGCAGCACCAACGGCATCGAGTTTCAGGGACAGCGCGTCGACCGTCGCCCCATCGGAGAGGGCGACGTCTTTCGCATCTGCGACCACGACGTGATCTTCACCTACCGCTGAGCGCGATCGAGACGCGGCGGGTGTCCGCCGTGTCGAGCGCGCGCACCGAGCCCGCGAAGCGCTCGTAGTCCTCGACGCGCACGCGCCCGGTGGGCACCTCGACGGTGCGGAGCAGGGTGAAGCCGTCGTCGCGCGCGCCCCAGCGGGTGCTCCAGCGCACCCCCGGCGCCTCGCCCGACTCGCCCTGCGGCAGCGCCTCGACGCGCGCCCCCGCGGGCAGGTGCACCGTGAGGTCGAGGACCGCGCGGATGGGGTCGCCGTTCCACAGCGGCACCGTGCGCGACGGGGCCTCGGCGAAGGTGCGCGCGGCCTCGGAGTGAAAGATCCCGTCGAAGGTGACGCGCGCGCCCGCGCGGCTCGCGACGCCCGGCGCGCTGAACGCGTAGCGCATCACCACCGGCGCCTCGACGTCTTCGACGCCCTCGACGGCGATCGACTCGAGCGACGCGCCCGCGACCATGCCCCCGACGTAGGCCTCGAACTGCCGCGAGCGGATCGACTCGTTCATGCGCCGCAGGGCCGCGCGCGCGCCCGTGGCGGCGTAGCCCGTGAGGGTCTCGACCACCGTGGCGTGGCCCTCGCCGCTCGCGTCCAGGCGCAGGTCGACGCGCAGTGAGCGACCGTGCTGCGAGAGGTCGAGGGGCGGGACCTGCGCGCGCGTCGCGCCCTCCACCAGCAGCAGCGCGTCGCCGCCGGCGGTGGCCGGGGGCACATACGCGGTGGGGGCGTTGTTGTCGGCCGCGGTGATCCAGCGCTCGCCCGACTCGGTGGTCACCCGGAGCAGGAGCGACTGAAACGTGCTGTCGTCGGCGAGGTCGCTGCGCGTCGCGTCGGCGCTGCCCTGGCGCACCAGCGCGATGTCGCACGGGATGTCGGAGAGGCGCAGCAGGTAGCACAGCACCCGCGTGCGGTGCCCCTGCCGGGCGGAGAGCATCCGCGGCGCGCTGTCGAAGGGCGTGCCCCCGCGCTCCTGCTGGATGTTGGAGAGCACCCAGTGGTGCAGGCGCGTGAGGCGCTCGTCGCGGGTGCGCGCGCCGGCGGTGAGCTCTCGCGCGAGCCGCTCGGCGTCGGGGTCGCGCGCGTCGGCCTCGATGAGGCGCTCGCGCAGCGCGTCGACGAAGCGCGGCCAGGTCGCGCCCACGCCCACGGCGACCGAGGGGAGAAACTCGCGACCGGCGATGGAGCCGGGCTCGGCGGTGAGCCGGTCGCTCTGCCGGGCGACCCAGCGGAGCTCTTGCAGCCCGTCGCGGGTCGCGCGCTGAAGCTCCGGCGCGGGGCCCCGCGGGTCGAGCATCACGGGCATCGACTCGGGCGCCACGACGACGTACTCCGAGCGGTCGTAGGGCACCTCGAAGCCGCGGAAATAGAAGCGGTCACCGAGGAATCCCCCGGGCGCGAGCTCGGCCGGGGGGAGCGCGCGCACGTACTCGAATTCCACCGCGTCGCCGGGGCTCAGGTCGGGGAGGGAGAACGAGTCGCGCTGCGCGATCGTCTCGGGCTCGAGCACCCGCCCGTCGGCCTTGAGCGTGCGCAGGCGCCACACGGTCGAGTTCGGGGGAGGGCTGAACTCCCCGTGCTGGTCGACGCCCTCGCGCGACTGCACGCGGATCACGTTGTGCGTGAGCTCGAGCGCCGAGCCGTCGTGGAAGGTGCGGCGCACGGTGTAGTCGAGCACCAGCACCGCGCTGCTCTCGTAGGTCCGCCCGCTGCGGTCGAACTCGCGCAGGATCTCGCGCCCGTCGAGGCGCCACGGCGCGAGGTCTTCGCGCCGCGCGAGGAAGCCCCGGAGTCGGTAGAGCCCCGCGAGCTCCGCCGGGCGCCGCGCGAGCTCGGCGTCGAGGAGCGCCCGCGCCAGGTCGCGCTGCCCCGTGGCGACGGCGAGGTCGGCGACGTCGGCGCGGAGGGTGTCGTCTTCGGGCATCTCGGGGAGCAGCGCCCGGCCTCGGCGCAGCGCCTCGGGGAGGTCGCCGCGCATCCGCGAGAGCTCCGAGAGCGAGCGGCGCAGGCCGCGCCCGTCGGGGTCGTCGGCGAGCATGCGCTCGAGCTCCTGGGCGGCGTCGTCCCAGCGGCGCGCGCGGCGCAGGGCCTGGAGCGGGAGCTCGCTCAGCGCGTCGCACCGCCGCACCACGTCGCCGAGCTCGGTCTCGTCGCGGGCGTCGCCGCGGCGCTCGGCGAGGGTGAAGAGCATGCGCGCGGGCCAGCACGCGCGGGGGTCGCGGGACCGCGCGCGCTCGAGCACGGCGCGGGCCTCGCCCTCCCAATTGCGCTGAAGGAGCCGGTCGGCGAGCTCGGCCTCGACCTCGGGGTTGTCGACGAAGGTCCGGTGCGCCTCGCGGACCATCGCCAGCGCCTCGTCGCCCCGCTCGTCCTGCGCCGCGAGGCGCGCGAGATGCAGCGGCGCGAAGTACGCCCGCGGGTCCTTGCGCCGCACCGACTCCAGCGCCTGCCGCGCGCGGTCCCGCTGCTGCGACACGGTGCGAAACGGATCCGCCTGCGCCACGCCCGCCCACGCGATGAGCGTCGCCGCCGCCGCGTCGTCGGTCGCGATGGGGCGCAGCAACTCCCGCGCGGCCACGACGTTGCGGCGCGCGTACGCCAGCTCCGCGAGCACGTACCGCCCGAACGCGCTCGTAGGATGCTGCGCCGCAGGGAGATAGGCGTCGTCCTGCGGCTCGGCGGGGGCGTCGAGGGGGGTCGGCGGCGCGGGGTTCGCGGCGCCGTTCGTGTCGGTGAAGCGCGCGACGGCGACGCCCGCGAGGTCGGTCACGGCGGCGATGACCAGCGGCGAGTGGTACCCGCTCGCGACCTTCACCCGGAGGGTGTGCGCGCCGGCCGAGAGCCGCAGGGGCACGTGCACCGACGAGCCCGTCGCGCGGGCGCGGGGGTCGAGGGTCGCCACGCGCGCGCCGTCGACCAGCACCGCGAAGGCGTTGGGCGACTCGACGTAGACCATCACCTCGCCGCCGCGCTCGAGGGTGAAGTCCGCGCTCGCGTAGAGCACCCCGGTGAGGGTCACGCCGCGGCCCAGGTTCGCCGCGCAGCCGCGGGCGCGCACGGCGTACACCGGGCTGCTCCCGCGCCCGGGGCCGAGGTCGTAGCTCGCGGCGAGGGGGCCGACGCCCTCGGGGGGAAAGGTCCGGTCGAAGCTCAGGTTGGGCAGCGGGCCGAAGGGGCCGGCCACGCGCAGGCTCGTGGCGCAGCCCGCGCGGTCGGTCCAGCGGGACGCGAGCTCTCTCGCGCCCACCTCGCGCGCCCAGCGCACGGCGCCCTCGAAGAGGCGCACGCGGGCCGCGGCGCCGAGGTGGCCGGCCTCGGCCTCGCAGCGCTCGAGCAGGGCGGTGAAGGGCGTGGCGAAGTCGCGCACGTCGCCGCGGAGCGCGAGGAGCTTGCCGACGCACACCTCGGCGAGGGCCGCGCCGAGGGGGTGCGGCGCGGCGCGCGCGGCGTCGACGGCGGCGATGTACTCGGTGAGGGCGCGCTCGAAGTCGCCGTGCTGCGCGGCGAGCAGGCCCCGGCCGAAGCGCACGGCGGGGTCGCGCGGCGCGCGCTGCGAGAGGGCCTCGAGCTCGCGCAGGGCGACGTCGACCTCGCCGCCGGGGGCGGTGAGCTCGGCGAGGCCGCGCGCGGTGCGGGCGGCGACGTCGTCGGGGGCGCGGGCGGCGCGGTCGCGGGCGGCGACGAGCTCGGGCACGGGCATGACGCGGCGGTGCGACGAGGCGCACCCCAGCAGCGCGAAGGCGAGGGCGGCGCGGCGGATCATCGCGCGCCCCCGGGGAGCCGCACGGTGACGCGTCGGGCCAGGGCCTCGTCGACGGCGCTGCAGAACGCGCGGAACGCTGGGTACTCTTGCGGGGTCACTCGGTCTCTCCGGAGGGTGAGCACGCGGCGCACGAGGAGGGTGCTCCCGCTCGCGGTGACGCGGTACTCGAAGCGCCCGAACTCGTTGTCGATCTCGACGGCGGGGGGGACGTCGACGGCGCTGGCGCCCGCGGGGAGCGTCACCCGCCGCGTCTCGTCGAGGGTGCTCGGCACGCCGAGGACCAGGTCGTAGCGGCGGTTGGTGCGGGCCGCGTAGCGACGGGAGAGGTCCATGGGCGCGGCGCCGTGCAGGAGCATGTCGGCGCCCTGCCGCGTGCCGAGCTGGGGCAGCCGCGCGTCGTACTCGAAGCGCGCGTCGGCCTCCACGTCGGTGAGGTCTCCCGCGCGCACGGCGGTCACGCGAATGCCCGCCCAGCGGTCGCGGAGGTCGTCCTCGATGCGCTCGGCCCGGGTCGCGGGCACGCTGAGCCTCGCGCGCACGCCGCCCGCGTCGGGGCCGCGCTGCGACTGGGTCACGTGAAACTCCGCGGCGCCGTCGGCGTCGACGCGCACGGCGGCCTCCACCCGCGTGACGTTCTGCGCCGCGGTGAACACCGGCGTGGTCACGAAGCGCGCGCCGCCGCTGGGGTCGACCACGAGGGCCGAGGCGCCCTGGTCGCCCGAGGGCAGCTCGTTCATCCCGCTGTTCTGCGCGGTGCCGTCGAGGTAGAGGTCCAGCGAGGGCACGTACGCGATCGCGTGGTTGAACACCGCGAGGCTCGCGGGCTCGGCGAGGATCGTCCCCTGGTCGCGGGTGCGGATCAGCACGAGGTGCGCCTCGACGCCCGCCTCGCGCAGCATCGTCACGATCACCGACGCCTTGTCCTTGCAGTCTCCGAAGCCCCGCGTGCACACCTGCGGCACCGCGTACGGCTTGTACCCGTGGATGCCGAACTCCAGCGCGACGTACCGCGTGTTCGCGATCACCCAGTCGTAGACCGCGCGCACCTTGTCGCGGGGGTCGGTCATGCCCGCCGTGATGCGCCGCACCGTCGCGCGCAGCCGGTCGTCGGCCACGAGCTGGTCGCGCACGAGCCCCCACCACCACGCGCCGACCTCGGCCCAGGTGCGGTAGGTGCTCACGTGGAGGTACATGCCGCGCTCGGTGCGCCCAGGGGCGCGCTCCTCGGGGTGCAGCGCGGGCACGTCGTCGGCGCTGAAGGTGTGCACGCGCGCGTCGCCGTCGTCGCGCTCCTCGTGGCGCAGGGCGGGGAGGCCCGCGGGCGCGAGGTCGCTGAAATAGAAGCGCCGCCCCCGCGGGGCGCGGAGCACGTAGCGAAAGCGCGCGCGGGGCACCTCGGCCTGCACGAGCTGCAGGTCGCCGAAGTAGTCGGCGAACACGTTGCGGAACGACACGTCGTCCACGCGCCAGCGCAGCTCGACCACGTCGCCCGGCGCGAGGTTGGCGAAGCGCACCTGCGCCACGCGGTTGGTGAAATACATCCGCATGGAGGGGTCGCTGTTCACCGCGAACTCGTCGAGCTGCACGCCCTCCTCGACGCTGCCGTCGCGGTGGTGCACCCGCGCCGCGCGCAGCTCAAACCGCTGCGACTCAGGGTCATAGCTCATGGTGTAGACCCGGCCGTCGCGGGCGCCCTGCTCGGTGCGCACCTCGTACACGGCCTGGCGGAACATCCCCGACAGCCCGTTGGCGTACACCGTGCGGGCGGTGAGCTCCTGCAGCGAGCGCACGTGAAAGTCCTCGGCGCGCTGGGGCGACGCGGGGTCTCCGCGCCGGGCGAGGAAGGCCGCGGGCTCCTCGGCGAGGGCCTCGTCGGCGCGGGGCTCTGAGGGCTCGAGGGCCTCCAGGTGCGCGCGCACCTCGCGGTCCTGCGGGCGCAGGGCGAGCACCCGGCGCATGGCGGCGCGGGCGTCGTCGCGGTGGCCCAGGCGCTCCTCGAGCTCGGCGCGGGCGCGCCAGAGCCCTGTCTCTTCGGGGGCGATGTCCTCGCACGCGCGGGCCAGCACCGCGGCGCCGCGGGCGCCCTCGCCGGCCGACTCGAGGAGCCCCGCGGCGGTGGAGTACACCGACAGCCGGTCGGGGCGCAGCGCGAGCATCTCCTCGGCGAGGGCGACGACGGTCGGGCGGTCGCCGACGGCGCGGGCGTCGCGGGCGAGGCCCTCGAGCACGTCGAGGTCGGTCGCGCGAATCTCGCGCAGCGCGCGGCGCAGGCGGGTGGCCTCGTCGTGCTGCCCCGCGTGCTCGGCCACGCCGATGCGCGCGCGCAGCAGCGCGGCGGTGCGCGGCGCGCGGGCGGCGGCCTCGGTGAGGCGCTCGTGCGCGGTGACCTGCAGGCCGATGTCGTCGAGGGCGAGGGCGTGCTCGATCCACGGCAGCACGAAGCCGTCGTCGCCGCGCATCGCGGCGTCGAGGTAGGGGAGCGACTCCTCGGGGTGCACGCCGACGCGGCGCTCGTGGCCCAGCGCCGAGAGCACGTGCGCGTCGCCGGGCGCGAGCGCGTAGGCGCGCTGGAGCGCCTGGAGCCTGCGGTTGCGGTCGGTGCTGAGCTCCGCGAGGAGCATCCAGCGAGACACCGTGGGCTGCGCCCGCGCGGCGCGCTCGGCCAGGTCGGCGGCCTGCGGATCGGCGGGGTCGTCGGCGCCGGTGAGGGCGAGCCAGCGCGCGTAGTCTTCGAGGCTCTGGGCGGTCGCGCCAGGGCGCGCCGCGGCGGCGCGGAGGGTGGCGAGCACGCCCTGCTCGGGCGGCGCGGCGGTGACGGGGAGGGGCGAGATCGTGGGCGCCGCGGCGGGGTTCGGGTCGACGGCGAGGTTCGCGAGGGGGGCGCCGTTGGGGCGGGTGAGCCGCGCGAAGAAGGCCATGCCGCGGTCGTCGGTGCAGAGCTTGAGCATCACCCGGTTGGCGCCCGCGCGCAGGCGCACGGCGGCGCCGCTGCGGTCGGCCGAGACCCTGCGCACCGCGGCGTCGCGCAGCACCTCGGCGCCGTTGACCCAGGCGGCCACGGCCCCCGCGGCGCCCACCCAGAGCGTGGCGGGCATGGCGGCGGGCGCGGTGACGGTGGTGTGCGCGAAGGCGCAGGCGTTCACGCTCGGCCGCACCAGCGCGTCGAGGGGGACCATGCCGAGGTGCGCGAGGTCGGGCATGACCCGCCAGCGCACGGGGCGCTCGAGGCCCTCGAAGGTGGCCTCGGGGGAGGGCGGGGCGCCGCGGTCCTGCTCGGGGGGGAGCACGCGGGCGAAGGCGTTGCGGCCCTCGTTCTCGAAGGGGCCGACGACGGACCAGCGGGTGATCCACCCCAGCTCGCGGAGCATCGCGGCGGAGCCCGCGGTCTGCCCGAGGTCGCGGCGGAGCTCGGCCTCGAGCTGCGCGGCGGCGGCGCGGCGCAGCGGCGGCAGCGCGGGGCTCGCGCGGAGGCTCTGGGTGCGGTCGAGGAGGAGCAGGGGGTCGACGAAGTCTCTCAGGCCCCGGAGGCGCTGCAGGGCGAGGGCGGCGGCGGTCGAGGCCGGGGCGGCGCGGACCGCGCGGGTGTGCGCGGCGAGCCACTCCTCGCCGTTGCGCTGGGCGTCGGCGCGGGGCGCCGCGAGGGCGACGGCGGCGAGGAGCGCGGCGCGCATGGACAGGGTGGCACCGGGCGGATAGTGTCCGCGCGCCCTTCGATGCTCGCAGGAATGATCAAGACCGCGCGCCCCAAGCAGTGGGTGAAGAACCTCTTCGTGCTGGCGCCGGTGGTGTTCGCGAAGGATCTCTTTCATGGGGACGTGCTGCTCCGAGCGCTGGGGGCCTTCACGGCGTTCTCGCTCCTGGCCGGGGCGATCTACACGATCAACGACCTGGTCGACGTCGAAGACGACCGCCAGCATCCGACGAAGAAGAACCGACCCATCGCGGCGGGGATAGTTCCCGAGCCGGCGGCGAAGGTCATGGCGGCGGTGCTGGTCGTCGTCGCCCTGGGCCTGGCCGCGGCGCTCGACTCGCGGGTGGCCCTGGTCGCCGCCGCCTACCTCTTGAAGGACCTCGCGTACTCCCTGCGCCCGCTGCGCCTCAAAGACGTGGCCTACGTCGACGTGGGCCTCATCGCCCTGGGATTCGTCTTTCGCGTGACCGCCGGCTCCTTCGCGGTGTCGACGGCGGATCATCCCGTGCGCCCCTCGGGGTATCTCATCTTGTGCACGGCGTTTCTTGCACTCTTCCTGGGGTTTGGGAAGCGCTGGCACGAGCTGATGACCAACTCGTCGAAGGCCCGCGAGGTGCTCGAGCGCTACGGACGTCGCACCCTCGGCTTCACCCTCTATGCCACGGGCTTCGCCACCCTCGCGGTGTACCTCGCGTGGACCCTCGACCCCCCGCAGCCGCTGGTCTTCGCCAAGCAGTACCTCTGGTCGACCACCCCGCTGGTGTTCCTGGCGATGACGCGCTTCGTGAAGCTCTTGAACTCTCGCGATGGCGAGTCGCCCACCGACGCGATGCTGCGCGACGTCCCCTTCGTGGTGACGGTGCTCGCCTGGGCGCTGCTGATGGTCACCATGATCTACCAGCTCCGCCCCGCGAGCTGAGCCCGTGCTGACCCAGGCCCGGCTCGAGCAGGCCCTGTGGGCCGCCGCGCAGGCGCTCCGCGGCGCCATCGACGCCGCTGACTACCGCGGGGTGATCCTCGGCGCGGTGTTTCTCAAGCGCCTCTCGGACGTCGCCGACGAGGGCGAGGGCGCCTCCTTCGCCGTGCCTCCCGAGGCCCGCTGGCGGACCCTCCGCGCGGTCGAGCGGCGCGTGGGCGAGGCGCTCGACCGCGCGTGCGCGTCCCTCGAGCGCGCCAACCCGTCGATCGCGGGGGTGCTCACCGCCACGGGCTTTCGCCAGCCCCACCGCCTCGGCCCGATGGACCAGCGCGACCGCGCCCTCCGTCGGCTCCTCGACGCCCTCGACCCGGTCCCGCTGGGCAACGCCGCGCTCCCCGACCCCGACGTGCTCGGTCGCGCCTACGAGTACCTCATCGCGCGCTTCGCCGACGACGCCGGGCGCAAGGGCGGCGAGTTCTACACCCCGAGGGGGGTGGTGAAGCTCCTCGTCGAGATCCTCGACCCGCGGGAGGGCATGCGCGTGTGCGACCCCACCTGCGGCTCCGCGGGGATGCTCGTCGCCGTCGCCCAGCGCGCGAGCGCGCGCGGCCACGACCCCCGCGCGCTCACGCTCCACGGTCAGGAGAAGAACGCCGCGACCTGGGCCCTGGCGCGCATGAACCTTCTGCTCCACGGCCTGCCCGGCGCGAGGATCGAGCACGGCGACACCCTCCGCGAGCCAAAGCTCTTGTCCCCCAACGGTTTGTGCCGATACCACCGGGTGATCGCGAACCCCCCCTTCAGCCTCGCCGACTGGGGGCGCGAGCTCGCCGCCGGCGACGCGCACGGGCGCTTTCGCTTCGGCGTGCCGCCGCGCGCACGGGGCGACCTGGCCTTCGTGCAGCACATGGTGGCGACCCTCGACGACGGGGGCGTGGCGGCGGTGGTGCTCCCGCAGGGCGCGCTCTTTCGCGGCGGCGCCGAGGCCGAGATTCGCCGGGGGATGCTCCGCGAGGGCCTCGTCGACGCGGTGATCGCGCTCCCCGACGGGCTCTTTCACGGCACGCCGATCCCCGCGTCGGTGCTGGTGCTGCGCAAGGGGCGCGAGGTCGGCGCCGGGGTCTTCATGGTCGACGCCCGCGGCGACTACGAGGCTGGACCGCGTCAGAACTCGCTGCGAGACCGTGACATCGAGCGCATCACGGCGGCGCTTCGAACACGCGAGGCGACCGCCGGCGTGGCGGCGTCGGTGCCGGTCGAGGCGCTGCTCGAGGGCGACGCGGCGCTCTCTCCCGCGGGGCACGTGGGCGGGGCCAGGTCGCGCGCGCCGGTCGCGCTCGGCGAGGCGCTCGAGGCGCTCGAGCGCCAGGCGAGGGCGCGCGACGACGCCGAGCGCGCGATGCACCTCGCGCTGGCGCGGCTGAAGTCGCGGGGCTGAGTCGACGGCCGCGGGCCCGCGGGGGCGGCGACGGGGGCGCACGGCGGCGCGGATCAGCGCAGGGGCCAGGCGCCGCGGTAGATGCGGTCGGTGGATCGCACGACGCCGTCGTCGAGGACGTAGACCTCGGTGAAGTCTCCGCCGCCGAGGGCGCGCGAGGAGAGCCGCTCGTCGACGAAGGCGCCGGTGGAGCTGCCTTGCGGTCGGTCGCGGAGGTAGTCGTCCAGGAGCCACACCCCCAGCGCGCTCGCGTCGAGGCGCCGCCGCGTGGCCTCGAGCTCGGACGCGTCGGGTTCGCGGCCGAACGACAGCGCCAGGACCGTCGTGGCTCGCCCGTCGGGCGTGCGCCGCGCGCGCCACGCGAGGTCCTGCATCGCGCCCCACTGGAGCGCGCAGTCGGGCAGCAGCAGCGCGACCTGGCTCGGCCCGGGGAGCGGGAGCGCGGCGGGGCCGGGCGCGCCGCTCCTCGCCCGCCACGACCAGAAGCGCTCCCCCGTCGCCACCGGGCGCTCGACCTGCGGCCGCGGGCTCGACTCGTAGACGTAGATCGTTCCCAGGTCACTGCGCCCCAGGGGCTCGGCCTCGGCGCTGTACACCCTGAGCCGCACCGAGCGGCTCGACGGCTCGTACCACCGGGCCAGGTCCGCCGCGGGGAGCGCGAAGCGGTGCGTCGCGCCGGGCGCCACCACGGCCTCGGTCACGGGGAGGCGCACGAGCCCCATGGTCGGGTCGGGTCCGAGCCGCTCGAGACGCAGCGTCAGCGTCGCGTCACCGGGGTTGCGCGCCGCCACCACCCCGTCGTCCCCGGCTCGCAGAAACGACCCCTGCCCGACCTCTGGAATCAGCGCGCTCCCCGCCACGTCGACCTCGAACACCCTCACGTGACGCCAGTCGGCCACCAGCAGCTGCGCCCCGTCGTCCCGCAGGAGCGCGTCGAGGCTGCCGTACCGCGCGGGGTCGAAGCCCGCCACGCGCGGGGTCTCGCCGCGGAGGTCATAGAGCCAGGCGCCCGTCGAGCACGCCACGGCGAGGGCGCTCCCCGCCACGTCGCCGCTCGTCGCGACGCAGGGCGGGTTCACGCGCTGGAGCACCCGCGGCGCGTCGCTCGAGAGGTCGACGACCCACACCCCCGACGAGCCGAGGGCCACCACCGCGCGGTCGCCGCGCACGCGCAGGCCCAGCGGCGGCCCGTCGAGGGCGAGGGCGCCGCGCTCGGTCACCTCGCGCCCCGCGACGCGGAGCGAGAGCAGCCCGCGCCCGCGCTCGAGCGCCGCGACGGTCGCGCCGTCGCCGTCGATCTCCACCACGTCCCCGCGCACGGCCGTCGACTCGGCCAGGCCCAGCGCGCCGTCGGAGCCCACGGGCACTCGCAGCAGGCCGCGGTCGAAGCCCGCGACGAGGAGCGCGTCGTCGAGGGCGTGGAGGTCCGGTCGCCCGAGGCCGTCTTCGGGGCGGAGGCTCTCGCGCGAGCGGGCGTCGGGCTCGTCGGGGTTCGTGAGGTCGAAGCGGGCGATCCCCGAGTCTGCCGCGGAGCAGAAGAGCCACGGGGCGCGCGGGTGCGCCGCGAGGCTCACGCACCGGGGATAGGGCGACGGACCCATCGTCGGCGCGCCGGCCCCCACGGGCTCCGTCGACGACTCCCAGGTGAGGGCGCCCCGCGCGTCGATGCGCCAGGTCATCACCCCCGCGCTGCTGTTCGCCCCGTAGAGATGTCCCGCGCGCAGCAGCAGCCGGGTGAGGTGCGCCGTGCCGCTCTGCGTCGGTGGGAGCGCGGTCTCTCCGACCAGGACGAGCCCCGAGCGCGGCGTCGACACCGACGCGTCACGCGGCGCGAACGGCGCGTCGACTGCCCCCTCCGGCGTGTCGGTCGGGACGGGCGGAGCGCTCCCTCCCGGTGTGCCCCCGCACGCGGCCACGCCGGCGAGCAGCGCGACACCGCGGAGGCAGACGCCGTCGCGTCGGAGCATCGTCGCACTGTAGCCGTACGCCCCGACGCCCGCACCCACCATCGCGCCCCCCCGCGAGGCCGAGCACCCAGGAGAGAATTCCGCGCCAGCTCCGCACCGAGATAGCCCGTGCGGCATCTAAGTCGCACCCAGGTCTTGCGAGGGATCCTGATGAGGCACACGAGCACAAGTGTTCTCGCGGTCACGGTGGCCCTGATGGGGTGCGGTGATCCGAACGGGGAGGGGCAGAACGCGCCGGCTGGAGTGTCGTTCACGCCCGAGGTGCAGCGGGCGACCTGGGTGGACCAGACCGCGCGGCGGGTGGCGCCGGGGGTTGAGGTCGCAGGCTGCGCCACGTCGCGCTTCGTCGACCTCGACGGCGATGGCCTCGTCGAGATGCTGGTGCCGACGATGAGCGGCGCGGTGCTGGTGCATCCCGTGCGAGACGGGCGCATCCACCCGCGCAGCGCGGTCGTGGGTGAAGCGAGGGAGGGCACCACGACCACCTGGTACGCCCACGGTTGCCTGCTGCACGTGCAGGACCTCGACGGCGACGGCCACCTCGACCTCGTGACGCGGGGCGATCAGGGCGCGCTGCGGGTGCGCTGGATGCGCGGGATGACGGTGCGCGAGGAGCGCCTGCACGTGCTGCCCGCGTCGCAGCGCGCGGCGGAGGTCGTCGACGTCGCGCTGTGGGTGCAGGGCGCCCGTCGCTGGTTGCTGGCCGCGGTGTCACCCGACGAGTCCGACCAGAGCGAGGAGCCCTACCTGGACTTCACGATCGCGGCGGATCGCTCCCGCGCGGAGGCGCGCGGGTACACCCCCGAGGGGCGCCTGAGCGCCATCGCCCTCGATGGCCCGGGCTCGCTTCGTGACGTGCCCATCGCGGGCGACACCCGATGCCTCGGCGGGGGCATCACCCCGCTCGGGTCGCAGGTGCTGGTGGCGTGTGACTTCGGCGCCCAACGGCGGGTGCGCGCCGACGCGCAGGGGGCGTTGCGGGTGGAGGAGATCCCCGGGTCCTACGGTCACGGCATGGGGATCAGCCCGGTGGAGCTGCCCGACGGTCGGGAGGTGTTCCTCGTGAGCTCCCTGGGCGGTTGGATGGTGATCCCCGAAGACCTCTCCTCGGCCCAGGTGTTCGGGGTGGTGCCCGCGGTGCCCTGGGAGATGTCCGCGGTGGACCTCAACCACGACGGAGTTCTCGACCTCGTGACCCAGGGCAACGGCGTCGCCGCGCACCCGAGCGCCACCACCCCCGCGCTGCTCCGTCGGCTCTTTCTCGAAGGCGAGGTCCCGATCACCGGGAGCTGGGGGCTCGTGAGCGAGCGCCTCGGCGACCGGGTGCGCTACCGCCCGTTGCTCACCGAGACGCCGCGACCCTCTGGGGTCATGGGCCGTAAGCACTCCCTGGCCGACCTCGATGGCGACGGGACCCTGGAGCAGGTGTACTTCCAGGCGCGCCTCGGCGGGGCGCCGCGCCGGGGCGAGCTGGTGGTGGGTCACACGGTCGTTCCGGGCAGCGTGGGCGCGGTCAGGTCGGTGTACGTGCCGCCGCAGCCGGTGCCCACCCGCTGGCGCGCGTCGTGCCCCGACGGCACCGAGCGCGCGTGGTGGGTCTATCCCGCGCTCGGGCTCGGCGGCAACAACCAGACCTACTACGCGTACGCGTGCGAGTCGCAGGCGCCGACCCCGCGGTGACGCCCTCTCGCGCTCAACGATCGCCGCCGCGCGCCGCCCTGAGTGCCCGGTCACCGCCGTCGCGGAGGGGGCCGCCGGGGCGACTCAAGAGGGGGGTCTGCGACGGAGCGGGCGCTGCGTCGCCGGCGACGACGTGTCCGCGCAGCCACCCCTCCACCACGGCGAGGGTCGTGACGAAGCCGATCCAACGCGCGGCGCCGACCGTCACGTCGCGATCGACGCCCGCCGCGAAGAGCGGCGCCGCGAAGAGCCCGGCGCTCCCGGCCGAGAGCGCCACGCCCGCCGCTCGAGTCATCCACCGGCGGTGCTGCGCGACGTCGCGTCGACTGATCGCGCGCAGGCCGAGCGACAGCGTCGTCACCTGGGCTACGATCATCGCCGCGATGACGCTCCGCGTGGCCAGGCCGCCGATCACGGGGAACACGGCGTTCATCACCCCCGCGCTCATCGACACCGCCAGGCCGACCAGCACGAACACGCGACCGCTCCACCGGTGAAGCCAGGGCCACCTCCGGCGCGCGGTCGCGCTGAGCTGGAGGGGCGTCAGCGCGAGCAACAGCAGCCCGGCGACGACGTGCGTCAGGCCCGTCGGCCGATGCGCGAGGAAGGCCGCGTCGGTCGCGTCGGCGGCCGGCGGGGCGCGCAGCAGAAAGCTCAGGCGCGAGAGCGACGGGAGCACCAGGAACACCAGCGCCACCCACGCCGCGGCGACGCGCAGTCTCCGGGTGCAGGCGGTCGATCGCGCCCGCGCGTCGGTCACGCGCCGCCCTCGAGGGTGATCACCACGCTGCCGCGCTTGCGTCCGGTGTCCACGAGGGCGTGCGCCTCGGCGATGCGCGACAGCGGCATCGTCGCGTCGATCACCGCGCGGAGCTCGCCCCCGCGCGCGAGCTCGACGAGGCGCCGCACGTCGTCGGGGCGCTCCGCGGCCACGCCCGCGATCACCCGATGGCCCGAGAGGCGCCCCTGCCACGGGGCCGCGAGCAGACCCGCGAGGCCGCACACCACCCGCAGGAGCCTGCCGCCCGGCGCTAGCACGCGGCGGCAGCGGGCGTAGTCGGTGGCGCCGACGCAGTCCATGACGACGTCCCAGCGGAGCTCGCCGCGGGTGAAGTCTTCGGCGGCGTAGTCGATGACCCGGGTCGCTCCGAGCTCTCTCACGAGCGCCGCGTTGGCCGCGCTGCACACCGCGGTGACCTCGGCGCCCTCGCGCCGCGCGAGCTGCACCGCGGCGACGCCCACCGCCCCCGAGGCGCCGATCACCAGCACGCGCTCGCCCGATCGCAGGCGGGCTTCGCGCAGGTAGTGGAGCGCGGTGGTCCCGCCGAAGCAGAGCGCGGCGGCCTGCGCCCAAGACAGCGCCTCGGGCTTCGCCGCGACGGGGCCGTCCTCGCGCACGCACACGTACTCCCCGTGCGCGCCCATCGACGCGCCCAGGAACGCCACCACGGGGTCTCCCACGCGGAATCGGGTCACCTCGGCGCCCGCGGCCTCGACCACGCCCGAGCACTCCGTCCCGAGCACGGGCCGCCTCGGCGCGCTCCATCCCGCCGCGAGGCGCACGAGCAGCCCCATGCCCGAGGGGACGCGGCGCGCGCGCAGCCGGGCGTCTCCCGACGACACCGTGGTCGCCCTCACGCGTACGAGGAGGTCGCGAGGTCCCGGCGCGGGGCGCGGTACGTCGCGCAGCGCCAGCACCTCGGGCGCGCCGTAGCGGGTCACTACGGCGGCGCGCATCGTCGGGGGTTCATCCAGGCTCATGCCGCGGAGCGTGAGGTCGCCGACGCCCCGGGAACACGAACGAATTCGTGCGCCCGCTGTGCGAGAATGCACCGGGTGCACTGGGACGATCTGCGCTACGCCCTGGCCGTCTCGCGGGCCCGCACGCTGAGCGGCGCCGCCGAGGCGCTGGGCGTGAGCCACACGACGGTCAGCCGCCGCCTCCGCGCCCTCGAGGCGAGGCTCGGCGTGCGCCTCTTCGACGCCACCCCCGAGGGCTTCTCGCCGACCGCCGCGGGCGAGGACCTCGTGGCCGTCGCCGCGCGCATGGAGGCCGACACGCTCGCCCTCGAGGGCCGCGTGCTCGGCCGCGACGCGCGGATCGCCGGGGCCCTCCGGGTGTCTACAATGGAGCTCGTCTTCAGGGCGTTTCGGGGGTGCTTCACGTCGTTCGTCGCGCGGTACCCTGGCGTGGCGGTGACGGTCACGGCGAGCGACGACGAGGTCTCGCTCTCGCGCCGCGAGGCCGACGTGGTGCTGAGGCTCAACAACCAGCCCCCTCCGCAGCTCGTGGGGAGAAGGGTGGGGCGGATGCAGTTCGCCCCCTACGCCGCCCGCTCGCTCGTGGAGCGCGTCGGCGAAGACGCGCCCCTCGGCGCCTACCCCTGGATCCACTGGGACGAGCGCCTCAACGCGGGTTGGCTCGACGCGTGGCTCGCGGAGCACGCGCCGGGCGCCTCGGTCGCGATGCGGGTCGACGTGAGCGCGGCGGCGATGCACGAGCTCATCGCGGCGGGGGCGGGGGTGCAGTTTCTCGCGTGCGTCGAGGGAGACGCAGACCCGACGCTCGCGCGGGTCGGCCCCCTCGACCCCTTCGCGCGTCGAGACCTGTGGGTGCTTACGCTCCCCGAGCTCCGCGACGCGCCGCGAATCCGCGCCTTCACCGACCACATGGCCGAGCGCCTCCGCGCCGCGCTGGGCTGAGGGGGTCGACAGGGCCGCCCGGTCGAGTCCCCTCGGCGACGCGCTCCACGCCGCGCGGCGGCGCGCCGCGAGGCCCGGCGGGGGCGACGCGCTCAGCCGCCCTTCGCGGCGATCTTCGCCCACGAGTCGGCGAGGGCGATGGTGCGGTTGAACACCCGCCGCGTCGGGCCGTGGTCGCGGGAGTCGGCGCAGAAGTATCCCAGGCGCTCGAACTGAAAGCGCGCGCCCGGCTCGACGTCGGCGAGGTGCGGCTCGGCCTTGCAGCCCGTCAGCAGCTCGAGGGAGCTCGGGTTGAGGTGCTGCAGGTGCGACCCGCCCTCCTCGACGTGCATGGGGTTCTCGACGGTGAACAGCCGGTCGTAGAGCCGCACGTCGACGTCGACGGCGTGGGTGGCGCTCACCCAGTGCAGGGTCGCCTTCACCTTGCGCCCGTCGGGGGCGTCGCCGCCGCGGGTCGCGGGGTCCCAGGTGCAGCGCAGGGCGGTGACGTGGCCGTCGGAGTCCTTCTCCACCGACTCGCACTTCAAGAAGCAGGCGTAGCGGAGGCGCACCTCGCGGCCGGGGGCGAGGCGAAAGTACTTCTTGGGCGGGTCTTCCATGAAGTCTTCGCGCTCGATCCAGAGCTCGCGGGTGAAGGGCACCTGCCGCGTGCCGAGCTCGGGCCGCTCGGGGTGCAGCGGCGCGTCGAAGAGCACCACCTCGCCCTCGGGCAGGTTCTCGACGATCACCTTCAGCGGGCGCAGCACGGTCATCACCCGCGGGCACCGCGCGTTGAGGTCCTCGCGCACGCTGTGCTCCAGCAGGGTGACGTCCACCACGCCGTCGCGCCGCGCCACGCCGATGCGGTCGCAGAACGCGCGGATCGCCTCGGGGGTGTATCCCCGGC
The DNA here is from genome assembly GCA_041389885.1 of Polyangiales bacterium. Lineage (GTDB taxonomy): Bacteria > Myxococcota_A > Polyangia > Polyangiales > JAWKRB01. Next base: position 19,796 of record JAWKRB010000029.1, read on the forward strand.
GGCGGAGTCCCGCGAGGGTGGGCATGCGCGGGTCGTCCCAGCCCGACACGTGCTTCGCCTCGACGAGCTCCTGGAGCTTGCGCTTCGAGAGCACCGAGTACGAGAGGTTGAGCCGCGCGAACTCGATCTGCCGGGGAGGGTTCTCGACGCCGAGGGCCGCGAGGTACCACTCGTAGAGCGGGCGGTGGTTCTGAAACTCCAGCGTGCACACCGAGTGCGTCACGCCCTCGATCGCGTCGCTCTGCCCGTGGGCGTAGTCGTAGATCGGATAGATGCACCACGCGTCGCCGGTGCGGTGGTGCCGGGCGTGACGGATGCGGTACATCAGCGGGTCGCGGAGGTTGAGGTCCGTCGAGCGCATGTCGCCCTTCGCGCGGAGCACGTGCGCGCCGTCGGGGAATTCCCCCGCGCGCATCCGGCGAAAGAGGTCGAGGTTCTCGTCGACGCTGCGGCCGCGGTGCGGCGAGTCGACGCCGGGGTGGTGAAAGTCTCCGCGGTTCGCGCGGATCTCGTCGAGGGTCTGCGAGTCGACGTAGGCCTTGCCGTCGCGAATGAGCTGCTCGGCCCAGGCGTACAGGCGCTCGAAATAGTCTGAGGCGAAGTAGCAGCGCTCGCCCCAGTCGAAGCCGAGCCAGCGCACGTCGGTCTGGATCGACTCGACGTACTCGACCTCTTCGGTGGCGGGGTTGGTGTCGTCGAAGCGCAGGTTGCACACGCCGCCGTGGCGCTGCGCGAGGCCGAAGTTCAGGCAGATGCTCTTGGCGTGCCCGATGTGCAGGTAGCCGTTGGGCTCCGGGGGAAAGCGGGTCATCAGCGGGCGCGTGAGGCGGCCCTCGCGAAGGTCTTCGGCGACGATGTCGTCGACGAAGTTTCCCGGGCCGTCCGCGGCGCGCGCGTTCTCAGAGGCAGTCGTAGGGTCGCTCATGGCAAGGCCGGGGAGGATACGGTCATGCGGGCCCCGCGACCATCGCCCCGCGCGGCAATTGCGAAGCCTTGATTCGGCCCGAAGAAGTGAGATCGTGCGCCCATGGGCCGCAACCCGCTGAACGCCTGGGCGCTCGCGCTGTGCCTCGCCGTGGGGGGCTGCGCGCCCGCGGCGCTGGACCTTCTCAGCCTCGACGCAAACGTGGGCGCGGACGCCCCCGCGCTCCCGGTCGACACGCCGTCGGCGCTCGACCTCAGCGCGCCGGACGTCGCGGTGCCCCTCGACGACGCGAGCCTCGAAGACGCGGTGACCGCGCCCGACGTGATCGACGCGGGGGGCCAGGACGCGGGCACCGCCGCAGGTCCGGACGTCGTCGCCGCGCCCGACGTGGTCGACGCGCCGGGCCCCGACGTGGTCGACGCGCCGGGCCCCGACGTGGTCGACGCGCCGGGCCCTGACGTGGTCGACGCGCCGGGCCCCGACGTGGTCGACGCGCCGGGCCCCGACGTGGTCGACGCGCCGGGCCCCGACGTGGTCGACGCGCCGGGCCCCGACGTGGTCGACGCGCCGGGCCCCGACGTGGTCGACGTCGCCTGCGGAGCAGGGCCCACGCGCTGCGGCGAGAGCTGCGTGAACACGGCGACGAGCGACGCTCACTGCGGCGCGTGCGGCCGTCTCTGCGCGGGCCGCTGCGTGGGAGGCGCGTGCCGCGCGGTGCCGATCGCCGTCGGCGCGGGGGGATCGCACACCTGCGTCGCGATGTCGGACAACACCGCGCGGTGCTGGGGGCAGGGCAATTGGGGAGAGCTGGGCGACGGGCGGAGCGTGAACAGCCTCCGCCCGGTCACGGTCTCGGTCGCGGGCTTGCGCGCGGTCTCCGCGGGCTCGCTGCACACCTGCGCCCGCCACTACGACGGCACCGCCCGCTGCTGGGGACGCAACGTCGAGGGGCAGCTGGGCGACGGCACGCTCCTGGGACGCGGCTCGCCCGTGGAGGTCGCGGGGCTCACGCTCGTGGACGAGATCGTCGCCGGGAACTCGCACTCCTGCGCGCGTCAGCGCACCGGCGCGGTGCTGTGCTGGGGCGACAACCGCGAGGGGGCCCTCGGCGACGGGACGAACGCTCGGCGCCTCGTGCCCACCCCCGTCGCCGGGCTGTTCATGGCGCGCTCCATCGCGGTGAGCGAGGGTCACTCCTGCGCGGCAGTCACCGATGGCAGCGTGCGCTGCTGGGGGAACAACAACGACACCCAGCTCGGCGACGGCACGAACGTCGACCGCTGGACCCACGTCGGCGTGCAGGGCGTCACCGACGCGACGGGCGTGGCCGCGGGCAGCCGGCACAGCTGCGCGGTGCGCGCGAACGGCAGCGTCTGGTGCTGGGGCAACAACGACAGCCGCCAGGTCGGCGACGGGAGCACCACCAGCCGCCGCCCGCCGTCGCAGGTCGGCGGGCTCTCCGACGCCGTGGCGATCACCGCGGGCGAGCTGCACACCTGCGCGCTGCGCCGCGACGGCGGCGTGAGCTGCTGGGGGAGCAACCGGTACTACCAGCTCGGCGACGGCACCACGATGACCCGCGGCGCCGCGGTGGCGGTGCCTGGCCTCGCGGGGGTGATCGCCGTGAGCGCGGGCCGCCGGCACACCTGCGCGGTTCGCGTCGACGGCGCGGTGCTGTGCTGGGGCAGCAACGACTTCGGGCAGCTCGGCGACGGCACCACGAGCTCGCGCACCGTGCCTGGCCCCACGGCGCCGCTCTGACCGCTCAGCGCGCCGCCGCGGCGGAGAGCCCCGCGGTGGCGGTCGCGTCGTCGGGGCTCACCGCGAGCACCGCGCGAAAGGCCGCGGCGGCCTGGTCCCGGCGCCCGAGCCGGAGCTCGCACCAGCCGACGCCCGAGAGCATCTCGAGGTCGCCGGGGTAGCGCGCGAGCACGCCCTGGTACGCCGTGCGCGCGGCGTCGAAGCGCCCGAGGTTGTAGAGCGCCAGGGCGAGGCGCCGGCTCGCGAGGTAGTTGCCGGCGTCGACGCGCAGCACGTCCCTCGCGACGCGCTCCGCGTCTCGCCAGCGGCGCAGCGCGAGGAGCGGGAGCAGCTCGCCCACCCGCGGCTCGATGGCGCCGCGCGAGCTCGTCGCCGCCTGCTCGTAGGCCGTCACGGCGTCGTCGTAGCGACCGGATTGATAGAGCAGCCACGCCCTGCGCAGCTCGTACAGGTAGCCCCGCGCGCCCTGCGCGCCGACGCCCTCCAGCGCCGCGAGGGCGCCGCGGGGGTCGCCCCGAGACTCGAGGGCGTAGGAGCGCCGCCACGCGTCGGGGTTGGCCTCGGCGCGCGGCGCGGCGAGGGCCACCGCGAGGGCGAGGGCGAGGGCGAAGGGGCGAAGCTCAGGCGCGGGCTCGTTCATGCATTCCTCCGTTCGGTGCGGTGTCGGTGTCGAGTAGGGAGCGGGGCGCCTCGGGCGCGAGCACGACGCGGCGCGCGCGGCCTCGGAGGGTGACGGTGACGCGCCCGAGCCCCCCTCGCGGACTCAGCGCGGCGGAGGTCTCGAGCCAGGGCGCGCCGTCGCGGTCGCGTCGGTCGGAGACCCCCTCGACGACCACCGACGACCCCAGGCGTCGCGCGCGGTACGTCATCGCCAGCGTCGCCTCGCCGCCGAAGGGCGAGCTCAGGTCATACAGGGGCCGCCGCCACGCCGGGAGAAAGGGGCGCAGCGGGAGGCGGTCGCGCCAGGTGAGGCAGTCGTCGCCGTCGAAGGGCACGCGCGAGAGCGCCGCGCGCAGCAGGTGCAGCGCCGACGAGGGGGCGCCCGTGACGTCCAGCACGGTGAAGCCCGTCGACGACGTCTCGTAGTAGAGCGTCGCGTCGCAGCGCGCCGAGCGGATCCGCGGGCGGCCGAGGGGGTCGATGTCGGCGACGAGCGCCTCGGCCGGCGCGCCGTCGATCTGCGCGAGGGTCACGGCGCCGTGCTCGAAGCGGAGCGGCGCGGCGAGCTCGTCGTCGCGGTCGAGGCGGCGCACGACCTCGCCCTCCAGCGGCGTGCGTGACGCATAGAGCCTTGCGCTGCAATCAGTTAGCGCGACCACGTCGTGCAGCGCGATGGGCAGCGTGGCGTCGCCGAGGGCGGCGGTCGCCTGGAGCTGCAGGTGCAGGTGCGGCGTCGCCGACCGGCCCGAATTGCCGCAGCTCCCGAGCACCTCGCCGGCGGCGACGGCCTGTCCTTCGACGACGGTGATCGACCCCGGCGCGAGGTGCGCGAGGCACGAGTAGACGCCGGGCGCGTGGTAGACGATCACGGCGTTGCCCCAGTTGTCGTCGAGGTTGACCTCGCCCACGGGGTTGTCGGCGACGCCGTCGATCACCCGCGCGACCACCCCCGCCGCGGGCGCGAGCACCGGGAGCTTGTAGCCGTAGAAATCGTCGAGGGTCGCGCCCTCGCCGCGAAAGGCTCGGCCCTCGCGCAGCGCCTCGAAGTCGAGGGCGTGGCGCCAGGGGCCCTGGTGGGTCACGCCGCCGTCGACGCCCTGGGTGCAGGTCCAGGCGCCGCGAAAGGGCGCGTGGAAGCGCAGCCCGGCGAGGGAGCCGAAGCGCTCGCGGCGCGCGCGAAAGTACGCGAGGTTCTGCTCGGGCGTGCCCGGCTCGAAGTCGATGGCGTGGGGGCGCCCGTCGGCCACGCGCTGGCGCATCACGTACAGCACCAGCGGCACCGTGAGGTTGAAGGGCACGATGAGCAGCGGGAGCCCGAGGCGCTCGAAGCGCGCCGCCAGGCCCGCGCCCACCACGACGCTCAGCGCCGCGGCGCCGAGGCCCAGGAGGTACGACCACGCGCTCGGGATGAACCACGCCGTCGCGAGGGCGACGGCGACGAGCATCCCGTTGAGCCCGGCGGTCGCCGCGAGCCAGGGCGCGCAGACGTCGCCGACGAGCGCGCGGCACAGGGTGAACGCGAGGGCGAAGCCCGCGAGGGAGAGCGCGAGGGCGACGCGGCTGTGGAGCGCGAGGGCGACGAGCACCAGCGCCCCCGCGTCGAGGCGAGGCGCGCACAGGATCGCCCCGAGCGCGCGGAGCCACCCCGCGAGCACCCCCTCGGGGATCGCCCCCGCGAGGGCGTCGACGGGGGCCGCGGGGTGCGCCGCGCCGGGGGGAAAGGTCCCCATGGCGAGGTAGAAGGTCACGAGGAAGGGCAGGGTGAGCACGGGCAGGCCGTGGCCCACCCGCAGCGCGAGGTCGAGGGCCGACGCGGCGAGCACCGAGGCCGCCGCGGCGAGGGTGAGGAGCGCGAGGCTGGCCCAGGTGGCGGGCGCGAGGGCCGCCATCGCCAGGCCCACCATGAGCGCGTTGTACGAGAGCTGTCCGCTGCGGATCTGCTCGGGAGGGAGTCGCAGCGCGCGCGCCGTGGCGACGGAGACGCCCACGGCGAAGAGGCCCGCCGCGAGGGCGCGGGGCGCGGTGGCCGCCGCGGCGAGCAGGGCCGCGCCCACCGCGCGCTCGCGCGAGAAGAGCAGGCTCGCGGCGGAGCGCAGCGCGATGTCGCCGAGCTCCGCGAACGCGCCGAGGGGATGGGGCGCGGCGCGGGCCGAGGCGGCGGCGCTCAGAGCCACGCGGGGGTCTCCTCGCAGGCGAGCAGGGTGGCGAGGTCCTCGCGGCGGCGGATGAGGCCGTGGCGCCCGTCGGGGGCGATCATCACCACCGCGGGGCGGTAGGTGATGAACTGCATCCACTGGGTGACGTTGTAGGCGCCGACGTTGCGAAACACGACGCGGTCGCCGGTGCGCATCGAGGGGAACGACACCGTGTCGCGCACGACGTCGATGTTCATGCACAGCGGGCCGTACATCACCGTGGGCTCGGAGGTCCCCCCGAAGGGCTGCGCCGGCACGACGTCGTGGTCGTACCAGAACGACGTGAAGAGCACGTTCACCCCCGCGTCGATGACCAGGCCCCGGCGGCCGTCGGGCATGCGCTTGTTGGCGAGCACCGTCGCGATCATCGACCCCGCCTCGTCGACCAGGGCGCGCCCGGTCTCGAGCACGAGGGTGGGCTCGCGGTCGGCGGGGTACTCCAGCGCGGCGAGTCCCTCCGCGATCGCCGCGGCGTAGCGGTCGAAGGGGGGAGACGCCTGCTCGCCGGGGAGGTACTGCGCCTTGAGCTTCGTGGGCGACGCGAAGCCCCCGCCGAAATCGAGGAACGACATCGTGAGCCCGTGGGCGCGGTGCAGCTCGTTGGCGAGCCCCGCGAGCTTGGCCGCCTGCTCCCGGTAGGCGCCGGGGTCGAGGATGAAGGTCCCGAGGTGGCAGTGCAGCCCGATGAGCTCCAGGCGCCCGCCGGTGGCGATGCGCGTCGCCGCGGTCTTCGCCTGGCCGTTCTCGAGGTTGAACCCGAAGCGGCTCCACGCGGGGATCGCCTCGACCGCGAGGTTCACCCGCACCGCGACCTTGGGCACGATGCCCAGCTCGCCCGCGACGCGCTCGAGGAGCGCGAGCTCGTCGAAGTTGTCGACGTGCACCACGGTGCCCTCGGGGAGCACCCGGCGCAGGGTGGCCTCGGTCTTGAGCGGCCCGTTGAGGTGAATGCGCTCGCCGGGGACGCCCAGGTGCCGCGCCTTCTCCCACTCGAACTCGCTCACCACCTCCGACCACGCGCCCTCGCGGTGGAACACCTTGCAGATCGCGTCGAGGTAGTTGGTCTTGTACGACCACGCGATGCGCACCTTCGAGAAGCGCCGCGCGAAGGCGTCGCGCAGCTCGCGGTAGCGCGCCACCAGGGTCTTCTCGGAGAACACGAAGAGCGGCGAGCCGTAGGTCTCGAGGAGGGTCTGCACCGAGACCCCGTCGATGTGCGTCTGCGGCTGCATCGCCTGCACGCGGGAGAACTTGTTCATCATCCCGGTCTGGTGGCGGGCGATGACCGGGCGGTCGTAGAGGGGTCTGCTCACGGCGCGGCTCCTTCTCCGCGAACGATCTCGCCCGCGGTGCTGATGCGAGAGAAGCCCTCGAGGTCGGTGATCTGGTCGAGGGAGATGCGAACGAACATCGTGCCCACGCGGTACTCCCGCATGGGCGCCACGGCGCGCCCCGCGGCGAGCTCGGCGACGGCGTGCGGGAGGTTCATCCCCGCCCCCGCGGCGAGGTAGCACCAGGCGGGGAAGCGCGGGTTGACCTCGAGCACGTGGTAGCCCCCGCGCGCCTCGCGGATCACCTCGAGCTCGCAGGGCCCGCGCCACTTCGTCACGCGCATGAAGGTGTCGGCGAGGGCGTCGAGCCCCGCGTCGCGAATCGCCACGCCCGCCCACCCCTTGCCCTTGTCGGTGATCACCGTCTTGCGCATCGAGACGGCGCCCACGAGCCCGCCCTCACCGTCGCCCACGGCCACCACGCACAGCTCCTCGCCCGCGACGAACTGCTGCACGATCACGGGCAGGCCCCACTCGGCGGCCATCTTGTGAAAGCCCGCGACGGCGTCGTCGAGGGTGAAGCACACCTTCGCGCCGTAGAAGGGTCCCTTCACCACCACGGGGTAGGCGAGGGTCTCGTGGAGCGTGTAGACCTGCGTCACGTCGGTGAGCACGCGCGAGGCGGGCACGGGGATCCCCTTGGGAGACAAGGCGTTGAGCCGCGCCTTGGAGCGAAGGTCGAGCTGCTCGCGGGTCGGCAATAGGGTGCCGACGCCGAGCTCGCGGAGCGTGGGCGCGAGGTCGACGAAGGCCGGGAGCTCGGCGTCGAGGGTGGGGATCACCACGTCGAGGGGGACGCGCGCGTGGACGTACTCCATGCGCTCTCGCAAGGCGTGGAGGCCCTGCGAGGGGTAGGGGATGAGGAAGACGTCGTCGACGAGCTCGCGGGCGTAGACGCCGGGCTCGAGGGCGTCGTAGGCGAGGCCGACGATGCGTCCGCGAAAGCCGGGGTCGGCGCGCAGCGAGCGGATCACGGCCATGCCGGGGCCGGGGTTGTCGGTGGCGTTGAGTCCGGTGACGGCGACGGTGAGGGGGGCGCGCATCACGCCACCTCGAAGTCGGCGGGCACGAGCCCGAAGAGTCGGAGGGCCTGCACCAGCTCGTCGATGTCGCGCGCGAGGTCGTCGCCCGAGACCTCGAAGCGCTCGCAGAGCTGCGCGCGGAGGGCGTCGCGGTCGAGGTCGCGCTTGAGCCCGTCGAGGATGCAGAGCGCCGTCGGGTTGGCCGTGAAGGTGGCGCCCGAGAAGGGGTCGAAGACGAAGCCGGTGTCGCTGATGGCGAGGTCCTTGAGACGTTGCATGGCCGTTGCCTCCTGCCGTGCGGCGCGCGTCACCACGCGCCGAGGATTCCCGCGGTGAAGAAGTGAGCGCTCGCGTCGACGTCGCCCGCGGAGGCGCTCGTCGTGAGCATGAGCCCGTCGTATCGGAGCGAGAGAGAGAGCCCCCTCCCCAGGGGCACGAGGCCCGACAGCGTGAGCGCGCCGCGCACGCGGTCGTCGGTGGCGAAGGTCAGCGCCTCAGAGAGCGACGTGGGCCTGCGCTCGTCGCCGTAGCGCGCGCTCAGGCCCACCTGCGCGCCGCCCCACGACCGCCCCAGGACCAACCCCACGGCGCCTCCGAAGGCCCCGTCCTGGTGCTGCATGGAGGCGACGGGGCCGAGGGACCACCCCCTGCCGAGGGAGGCGCCCCAGGCGCCCACGGCGCGCAGCACGGCGCGGTCCTGATAGATCGTGTCGCTGAGCTCGAGGTTGAGCTCTCCGCGCAGCGCGAGGCGACCTGACACGCCCACCACCGTCGCGGGCGCGAGGGCGTTCGCGCCGTCGTAGACGAAGCCCAGGTGCGCCCGGAGCGCCCAGCGCGGCCGCGCCACGCCCGCGACCAGGTGCACCTCGTGCTGCACGCTCGTCGAGGCGCGCGACTGCGAGGTGCCAGGCGGAGGGGGAGGGAGGCCTGGCCGCGGCGCGGGCACCGAAGCCGCCCCGCTCGACACGACCGCGTAGTCGATCGCGCGGTAGGTCACGCCCAGCAGCAGCGCGTCGAGGACCTGCGCCGTGACCGACGCGGTGGCGCTCACCGACCAGCTCCGCGTGGGGTGACCGGCGTAGGTCTGCGCGCCGAGCCAGAGCGAGGTCCAGAGGCGCAGGGGGCGCGGCGTCGACGCGACGGCGAGGGCGAGCCCCGCGCGCGCCGAGGCGTCGCGCGGGTCCGACGAGACGAGGCGCTCGAATTCGCGCCGCGCCCGCGAGGAGTCGCCGAGGCCGAGCAGCGACCACGCGAGCCCCAGCCGCGCGTCCCTCGACGCGTCGCCCGAGAGGGAGAGGGCGCGGGCGTAACGCGCCCTCGCCGCGCCGTGCTCCCCCGACTGGGACCACAGCCACCCCAGGCGCAGCGCGAGGGCGAAGTCTTGCGGGTAGCGCGCCTGGAGCGCGTCGAGCGAGGCCGCCGCCTCTCGCGCGTGGCCCGCGCGCTCCCTCCGCGCGGCGAGGTCCATGGCCGCGTCGTAGTCCGCCTGCGCCGACGCCGCGCGGGCCCAGGCGAGCGCGGCGAGGGTGAGGGTGGTCGCGGCGTGTGCGGGGCGGGGCATCGTGCACGGAGCCCATTGCGACCGCCGCGCCATCGATGAAATACGCTTGAAATAAGGCGAACGCGGCGATCGTGCGGAGCGCGGAGTGCGGGTTCTGCACCGTGCGGACTGCGGGTTCTGCACCCCGAGAATTCGCGAAATGAACTATTTTTCCAGGGGTTGAACGACGCGCGCAGAGCTCGCAACACAGGCCCGCGGGCGGCCGCCCAGAGGTCGTCGCCTGCGGGGTGGATGACGCGCTCAGACCGCGCCCGGCGAGCGGAGGGAGCGGCACGATCGCGGACGCGACGCGGCCCCGTCCCGAGTCGCGCGCCGTGGTGAGTCGCGCGGCGCTGGGACCTCCCGGCACGCACCGACCGCGCTCACGGTGGCGAATGCGGTGCGCCCGACGACCGCGACGCGCGCGCGGGGTGCGCTCCTCACGACACATCCCCGCGCGATTCGTGGATTTGGCAGCGCGGCTTGCGAATTGCTCTGTGTATGGGAGCGTTGGAGCGGGGTGCCCGCAAGGGACGGGCGACGCGCGCGGCGCGCGCGGGAGGTCCCCTGACGCGAGAGGAGACACCGTTCGATGAAGTGCCACGAGATGATGAAGAAGGTCGTGCAGTGCTGTCGCACCGACGAGACCGTGGTCGAGATCGCGCTGCGCATGCGCGACGCGAACATCGGATTCCTGCCGGTGATCGACGGGGACGGCAAGGCCATCGGCGCCGTGACCGACCGCGATCTGGTGCTGCGCGGGGTCGCCGCGGGGCGACCGTCGAACACGACCACCGTCGCCGACGTGATGACCCACGAGGTCATCGCCTGCGGCGAGCACGACGAGCTCCGCGTCGCCGAGGAGCTCATGAGCCGCCACCAGAAGTCGCGGATCATGTGCAACGACGCCGACGGGCGCATCGTCGGCGTGATCAGCCTCTCCGACATCGCCGAGGTCGAGTTCCGCGGGCGCGCCGCGACCCTCCTGCGCTCGGTCTCTCAGCGCGAGGTCCACTGACCGTCAGCGGCGCACGCGCACCGGCAGCCTGCGGTTGCCGTAGCTCCCTTCGTACCGCTCGAACCGCCCCGCCACCGCCGCGCCGCACGCCGCGCAGCGACCGTCGTCGCCCAGCGCGTACCCCGTGATGCGATAGCCGTCGCGGGCGATCACCTCGGCGCCGCACGCAGGGCACGACGTGGCGCCGCCCTCGAGGTCGCGCACGTTGCCCGTGTAGACGTAGCGCAGGCCCTCCTCGCGGGCGATGCGCCGCGCGCGGGTGAGCGCGCTCGGCGGCGTCGCGGGGACGTCGTCGAGCTTGTGGTCGGGATGAAACGCGGTGAAGTGCAGCGGCACGTCGGGGCCGAGCTCGGAGGCGATCCACGCGCTCATCCTCCGCAGCTCGTCGTCGCCGTCGTTGTGGCCGGGGATCAGCAGGGTGGTGAGCTCGGTCCACACGTCGGTCTCGCGCGCGAGGTAGCGGAGGGTGTCGAGCACGGGCTCGAGGTGGGCGCCGGTGAGCTTCCAGTAGAACGCCTCGGTGAAGCCCTTGAGGTCGACGTTCGCCGCGTCGATCTTCGAGAAGAACGCCGCGCGGGCCTCGGGGTGGATGTAGCCCGCGGTCACCGCGACGGTCTTGATCCCGCGGCCGCGGCAGGCGTCGGCGACGTCCATCGCGTACTCCGCGAAGATCACGGGGTCGTTGTAGGTGAAGGCCACGCCCTTGCAGCCCCGCGCCTCGGCCGCAGACGCGATGGCGTCGGGGGTCGCCTGGTCCATGAGCCGGTCCATGTCGCGGGAGGCGGAGATGTCCCAGTTCTGGCAGAACTTGCACGCGAGGTTGCAGCCCGCGGTGCCGAAGGAGAGCACCGCGCTGCCGGGGTAGAAGTGGTGCAGCGGCTTCTTCTCGATGGGGTCGACGCAGAAGCCCGACGAGCGCCCCCAGGTCGTGAGCACCATCGCGTCGCCCTCGCGCATGCGCACGAAGCACTTGCCGCGCTGGCCCTCTTGCAGCGCGCAGTCGCGGGGGCACAGGTCGCACTGCACCCTGCCGTCGTCGCGGGTGTGCCACCAGCGGGCGGCGTGCGGCGCGTCGCTCACGCCGACGGATCCTCCGAGAACTTCTCGACCGAGTACCGCGACGCGCGCATCGACGGCGACCAGTACGCGCCGGGGAGCCCCATCTTCATCTTGAGCCGGCGCACGAAATCTCGCGGGTCGCGCACCTGCTCCCAGACCTGCGGGAGAAAGGTCGCGCGGCGGTCGCCGAGCTCCAGCGTGAGGCCGTCGACGCCGGGGTGGAGCCGCGCGCAGAGGTCGTCCTCGTCGGTGAACTCGAGGGGCGTCGAGGGCGAGAGCCGCGACACCTCCACCCGCAGCGCCGGCAGCTCCGAGCGCCGCAGCGGGGCGAAGCGAGGGTCTTCGAGCGCCGCCGCGACCGCGTTCTCGCGCACGTCTTCGCCCAGGGGTCGATGCGCGCTCACCGAGCCGATGCAGCCACGAAGCTCGCCGTCGGTCGTGAGCGTCACGAAGGTCGCGCCCGGCGCGCGTAGAAAATCCGCGTCGGGCGCCGCCGCGGGCGCCGCCCCGAGGGCCGACGCGATGGCGGCGCGGGCGTGCGCGAGGAGCACGTCGCCCTCTCCCACCGCGGCCTTCGCGGGAGCCTCGAAGAAGGCCACGGCGGCGTAGCCCACGACCTGCTCGCGGTCCCCCGCGGTGTCGCCCGAGCTGCGAAGGTCGAGGAGCTCGGCGCGCATGCCTCGACGCGCCGCGAGGCGGAGCGCTCCATTGATCGGCGCCGCGCCGCACGCGTGGTCATGCGCGACGCGCGCGCCCAGGGACACGATGTCGTCGACGGTGCGCGCGTCGACGCGGTGCGCCTCGGCGTAGGGGAGGTAGTGCGAGAGGTCAGAGCTGACGACCACCAGGGTCTCGTCTCCGCCCCAGAGCCGATCGAGCACCTCGCTGACCTCGTCGGGCGACGCCTCGCCCACCACCAGGGGCACCAGCGAGAAGCGCCCGAGGACCTCTTGCAGAAACGGGAGCTGCACCTCGATGCCGTGCTCGGCCGCGTGCGCCGCGTCGCTCTCGACGACCTGCGGAAGCGTCAGGATCGACTGCGCCGCAGCGTGATCGATCTCGATGTCGCCCAGCGGCGTCGTGAAGCGCGCGACGCTCGGGAGCGCGAGGCCGCGCAGCCGCACGCGATGCGCGGGCCCGAGGATCACCACGCGCGTCACGCGCCCTCGCAGCGGGGCGACGCGCGCGTAGGCGCTCCCGGCGATGTCGCCGGAGTAGGCGTAGCCGGCGTGCGGGGCGAGGAGGGCCTTGGGCGCGGGGCCCTCGGCGACGCGCGCCCGCGCGAGGTGCCGGCGCACGAGGGCGCGGAGCGCGTCGGGGGAGGCGGGGTAGAAGCTCCCCGCCACCGCGGCGGGGCGGCGGTCGGTGCGCGGGTCGTTCGAGACATCCATCGTGAACTCCCTCGCGGGCGTGGGTGCCCGTCGCTCTCCCTAGAGGGACCAACCCTCCCAGGGTCAAGCGCGCTGCGGGTGATCTCGGTTCACGGCGCGTTCTCCCAGGCGCCGAGCCCCTCTGCGAGCAGGTCGAAGGCCACGCGAATGCGCCGGCTGCTGCGAAGCTCGCGGTGCGCCGTGATCCACACGGGCACGGGCAGGGGCGGGAGCCTGGGGAGCACCCTGCGCACCGCGGGCTCGGCGTCGCCCACCTGGTCCATCACGATGCACACGCCCATGCCGCGCTTCGCCATCTCCCACTGCACGAGGTGATTCTCCGTGACGATGGGGAAGTTCTTCTGCGTGAGCTCCACCCCGAGCGCGCGCAGCCCGTCGATCATCCGCGCGGTGCGGTCGAAGGCGAAGAACTCGGCCCTCGCGAGGTCCTTGGGGCGCTTCGGAGAGCCGATGCGACGGAGGTACTCCGGCGTCGCGTACAGCCGCGCGTGCCGCACGGCGACCTTGCGCGCGATGAGGTCGGGCTCCTTCGGCTGAAAGTTTCTCACCGCGATGTCGGCCTCGCGCCGCCGCAGGTCTCGCGCCGTGTTCGACGCCACGATCTCGACCTCGATGCCCGGGTGCCGCGCGCGGAGCTCGGCCACCACCGGCGGGAGCAGAAACGCCGCGATGAGCTCGCTCGCCGTGACGCACACCGAGCCGTCGAGCGAGAGCGACCGCCCCGTCGCCGCGAGCGAGACGCCGCCCGCCGCCTCGCCCATGGCCCGCGCGTGGTCCATCAGCGCGAGCCCCGAGGGGGTCAGCGCCAGGGTGTTGCCGAGGCGCTCGAAGAGCGAGACGCCGAGCTCCTCCTCGAGGCTCGACACTTGTCGACCCAGCGTGGGCTGAGACAGCCCGAGGGCGCGCGCCGCCGCCGAGAACGAGCCCTCCTCCGCGGTGACCAGAAAGGCCCGGAGGTGGTTCCAGTCGAAGCGAACGGCGCGCCAGTCCATGCAGATACGCATACCTCGGATGCGATCCTGGCGGGCGACTCAACGAGAGTGAATGCGTAGGGTGACTTCACACCCCGCACCCCAGGAGATCTCCATGACCGTTCTCACGCCCCGTCCCGCCCGCCCCGTTCGCAAGGTCTGCATCGTCGGAGCCTCTGGAAAGCTCGGGCAGTACATGGTCCAGCACGCCCTCGACCGGGGCTACGAGGTCGTGGGCGTGTGCCGCGCGCAGAGCGTCTCGAAGCTCGCGCGCTTCGAGGGCAGGATCACCGTCGTCGCCGGCCCCACCAACGACCGCGAGGTGATCGCTCGCGCGGTCGAGGGCTGCGACGCGGTGCTCACGGTGCTCGTCCCCTGGGGCGTGCAGCAGTACGCGTCGGGCACCGCGCAGGCCGTGCTCGACGTGGCGCCCGCGGGCGCGCGGCTGGTGTTCTCCTGCGGCTGGCACATCACCCGCGACGGACAGGACCGGTACTCTCCGATCTTTCTCGCGCTGGTCTCCCTCGCCTCGCGCCTGGCGCGCCTGGCGCGCTTCGCCGAGCTCAGCGATCAGGTCGAGGCCTGCCGCCGGGTCTTCGCGAGCGACCGCGCGTGGACGGTGGTGCGCGGCAGCGACCTCGAGGAGGGCGAGAGCCAGGGGCTCCCGGTGTGGAGCCGCCACGTCGGAGACCCGGTGCTCCAGAGCAACCGCACCCGCCGCGTCGACTTCGCGCTCTTCATGGTCGCCGCGCTGGAGGACGACGCGCTGATTCACGAGGCGCCGGCCATCGTGGGCCGCGCGACGGCGTCGGCGCGCGCCCACGCGCGGGCGCTCCAGGCCGAGCCCGCGTGACCGGGGCGCGTGCCCTTGACCCGCGTCGCGCGCGGGAGGCATACCGCGCGCGACGCGACGATGAGGCCCACGCGAAACTCCCAGCGGCTGCAGCTCGTGCGGCGGGGCGATGACCCCGGTGATCCGCTGCCGCCGTGGATGACCCCTCGCGAGATCGCCGAGGCCCTGGCCGAGGGCAGGCCCGTGCCCGAGCCGGACTTCGACCGCTACCTCCCCGCGCGTCTTCGTCTGATCTCCGCCCGCCATTGGACCCCCGTGCGCGTGGCCGCCTTCGGCGCGCGCTGGCTCGAGGCGCGGGGCGCCCGCACGGTGGTCGACGTGGGGTCTGGGGCGGGAAAGTTCTGCGTCGCCGGCGCCCTCGCGAGCGGGTGCGCGTTCGCCGGCATCGAGCAGCGGGAGAGCCTCGTCGACGTGGCGCAGGGCCTCGCGCGGCTCTACCGGCTCTCCGAGCGCGTGACCTTCACCCGCGAGGTCTACGACGGCGCCCTCCCCGCCGCGGACGCGTACTACCTGTTCAATCCCTTCGGCGAGAACATCCTCGACGCGCCCGAGCACATCGACCACGACGTCGAGCTCAGCGACCACCGCTACCTCCGCGACCTCGCCTCCATGGAGCGGGCCATGCGAGAGGCGCCGGTGGGCACGCACTTCTTGATGTTCAACGGCTTCGGCGGCGCGATCCCCGACACCTACGATGAGGTGCGACCCGCGGCCGACACGCCAGACCTGCTCTCGCTCTGGCAGAAGGTTCGACCTCGAACGATCACCCGCCCGTGACGAAGCGCAGCGAGAGGCGCAGGTCGACGCGCTCTCCCACGAGCACGCCGCCGGCCTCGAGGGCCGCGCCCCAGCCGAGGGTGAAGTCCTTTCGCTGAATCGCCCCGACGGCCTCGTAGGTCTCGCCGGATCCCCCTCGGCGCCGGGTGACCTTGAGCTCGACGTCGCGGGTCACCGCGCGGATCGTGAGCCGCCCGCGGAGGGTGAAGGCGTCGGCGGAGCCCGCGGTCTTCGCGCCCTCGAAGGTGATCGTGGGGTGCCTCGCGACGTCGAAGAATTCCGCCGAGCGGAGGAACGCGTCGCGGCCCTCGTCGCCGGTCTCGACGCTCGCGGCGTCGATCTCGGCGCGCACCGACTGCGAGTCGACCTCGACCGTCGCCGCCGCGCGGGTGAAGCGACCGTGTACCTTCGAGAACCTCAGGTGACGCACCGAGAACCCGACCTGCGAGGTCGGCGCGTCGAGGATCAGCGTGGTCATGCGGTCCCTCGAGCGACCCCGCGGTCGTCGCGGGGCCGTCGGGGGAGGGTACACCCGCGCTCAGTGCGCGGCGGTGGCGGGCTGCGCGTCGGCGGGCAGGGAGGGGGACACCGTGGAGGGCTGCGCCGCGGCGCCCGGCTCGGCCCCCGCGCGGGCTTCGATGCCCACGAGCTCGACCTCGAAGTCGAGCGTCGCGCCCGCGGGGATGCGGCCAGGGCTGCGGTCGCCGTAGGCGATCTCGGCCGGGCACACCAGGCGCGCGCGAGAGCCCACGTGCATGAGCTGCACGCCCTCGGTCCAGCACGGGATCACGCCGGTGAGGGGGAAGGTGATGGGCGCGCGCGAGCTGTCGAACTCGGTGCCGTCGATGAGCTTGCCGCGGTAGTTCACCCGCACGGTGTCTTGCGCCGTGGGCTGCGGGCCGGTGCCGGCCTGGAGCTCGCGAAACACCAGCCCCGAGGGCAGGCGGCGCGCGCCGGCCTCGCCCGCGGCGCGCTCGGCGAAGGCGCGGCCGCGCGCGCGCTCGGCGGTGGCGCCCGCGGAGGCCTGGGCCTGGTCGCCGGCCATGCGGGTGCGGGCCATCTCGTTCACCCGGGGGCCCCAGGTGTCGAGCTCGACGAGGGGGCGGGAGCCGCCCACCTGGTCGCCGATGCCCCGCTGCACCACCGCGAGCTCCGCGGGGGTGAGGTGAAAGGGCCGCATGCGCTCGCCCATGATCAGCCCGAGCGCGTAGAGGGTGCGCTCGGTGTCATTCGCCAGCCCAGGGGCGGCGGCGGGGGTCGCGGTGGCGGCGGGGGTCGCGGTGCTCGAAGCACCCTTGCACGCGGTGAGCGCCAGGAGGGCGCCGACGATGATCCTTCGCATGAACGTTGGTGGATCCCTTCTTCCGCGCGACGAAGGCCCTCACACGGGCTTCCGCGTACCGCGGGCGCCGCGCGATACTTCGGAACCGCCTCTCGGGTCAACGTGGCCGTGCTAGCGTCGCGCCATGCGTCGGGTGTCACCGGGTCTCGCCCTCGCGGCGGCGTCGCTCTCGCTGCTCCTCGCCGCGCCCGCGGGCGCCGTGGCCTTCGGCACCGCGCCGGTCACCGTCGAGCTCGGTGACGGGATGCGCGCGCGCCGCGTGCCGGCCCCCTGCAGCGGGGTGAACGGCGTCGGCTTCGGCGTCTGCGGGCGGTGGTCCGTCGAGGGCTTCAACATCCCCGCGGAGCTCCCCGTGGGGGACGTGCGCATGTTCGCCCGCGCCCGGGGCGGCCGCGTCGCCATGGCCACGGCGGCCGGCCTCTGGCTCAGCGACGACCGCGGGGCGCGGTGGTCCCGCGCGCGGATGGACTCGCCGGTGACGCCGGTCGCGCTGGCCTTCGACGCCGACAGCGATTTCGGCGCCGCCGTGGGCCCCAACGGCACCGTCTGGACCACCCAAGACCGCGGCGACACCTGGCGCGTGCGCCGCGACCGCTCGGGCCCCCCGCTGGTCGACGTGGTCGTGAGCGGGCGCGCCCTGGCCTTCAGCGACGCCCTGGGCGGCGTGTGGGTCTCCTTCGACGAAGGGGTCAGCGTGCGCACGCTCTGCGACGTGGCGCGGGGGCGCATGCCCGTGATGGCCGTGCACCGCGGGTCGATCTGGATCCACCTTGAGGGGCGCCGCTGGTGGCGCGTAGACGCGAATGGCACCCTCGAAGAGGTCGCCCGCTCGCCCTGGGGCGCTTAGCGCGGCGCTGCTTCTGGCGTCTGCGAGGGCGTCGGCTCAAGGCGCGCCCGAGCCCGAGCCCGAGCCCATCGGCGAGGCCACGGTGCGCCGCGCGACGCCGTCCCGCGAGCAGTTTCGCCGCGAGCTGGTGGCCGACGACCTGCGGCGCATGCCCGGCACCCGCGGCGACGCGCTCCTCGCGGTGCAGAACCTCCCTGGGGTGGGACGTCCGCCCTTCGGCCTCGGCGCGTTCATCCTCCGCGGGAGCGACCCCGAAGACTCGCTGGTGACCCTCGAGGGGCAGCCCTTCAGCTCGGCCTTTCACCTCTACGGCCTCGCGACGACCCTCGCGACCGACTTCATCGACCGCATCGAGCTGCTGCCCGGGAACTTCTCCGCGCGCTACGGCCGCGCCGCGGGCGGCGTGGTCGAGATCACCCTCCGCGCGCCGCCGCGGGACCGACCCCGCGTGAGCGCCGACGTCGACCTCCTCGACGCCGGGGTGAGCGCGTCGATCCCCTTGGGGCGCAGGGCGTCTCTCGCCGCGGGGGTTCGCCGGAGCTACGTCGACGCGGTCCTCGCCCTGGTGTCTCCCGACACGGGCGGGAGCTCGTTCTCGCGGCTGCCGCGGTACTGGGACTGGCAGCTCGCCCTCGACGCCGACCTCACCCCGCGCGACTCGCTGCGGGTCGTGGGCTCGGGCACCGACGACGTGCTCGGGATCAACTTCAGCGAGCCCGACCCCAACGACCCCACGCTCCGCGGCGAGGCGGCGAGCGAGGCGGGGTGGCACGGCGTGCAGCTCCGCTGGCGGCACCGCGCGAGCGACCGGGTCTCGCACACCCTCTCCCTCGCGGGCTGGACCCAGGCCACCGCGGTCACCGCCGGCGTCGACGTGCGCTACGAGGTCGAGACCTTCGCGCTCTCGCTGCGGGACGAGCTCGACCTCCGCGTGTCTCGCGCGCTGCGGCTCTACGCGGGCGTCGACGTCATCACCGGCACCACCCGCGCCGACGTGCGCGCGCCGCCGCTCTCGAGCTCGGGGATCACCGACCCCGTCGGCGCCACGGGCACCGTGCGCTACGCCGACGGATACGCCTTCGTGAACCCCGCGGGATACGTCGAGGCCGAGCTCACCCCGTGGCCCTCGCTGCGCGTGCTCGCGGGCGTGCGCGTCGACCACTTCTCCCGCTTCGACGCGACGCGGGTCGACCCCCGCATGGCGCTCACGGCGCGGGTCCACCCCAGGGTCGACCTGCGCGCGGGCTTGGGGTCGTACAGCACGCCGCCGCGGGGGTACTTCGTGATCCCTGGCTTCGGCAATCCGTCGCTGCAGCCCGAGCGATGGATGCACGCGGGGGCGGGCTTTCGCGTCGAGGTGGTGGAGCGGGTGCTCGAGGTCACGGGCGACGCGTTCTACAAGCGGGGCTTCGGCACCGTGGCGCCGTCGAGCGAGGTGGTGATCCGCGACGGGGTGGCGGAGGCCGAGCGCTTCTCGAACCGCGGCGAGGCCGAGGTCATCGGCGCGGAGTTTCTCATCCGCTTGCGCCCCAGGGGGATCCCGCTGCTGGGGTGGCTCTCGTACACGCACCAGCGCGCGCTGCGCAGGGACGGTCAGGCGCTCCCCTGGTACGAGTCGCCGTGGGACCAGCCGCACCTGCTCACGGCGGTCCTCGGCGCGGTGCTGCCGCGGGGCTGGGAGGTGGGGGCGCGGGCGCGGTGGACCTCAGGGCTCACCGAGCCGCGGGTGATCGGCGCGCTCTACGACGCCGACCACGACGTGTCGCTCACCCGCGTGGCGCCCTACGACCCCGCGCGGCTGCCGGACTTCTTCGCCCTCGACCTGCGGGTGTCGAAGCGCTTTCGCTGGGGGCCCGTGCGCTTCGAGGCGATCCTCGAGGTGCTGAACGTCACCAACCACAGCAACGTCGAGAGCCGGGTGTACTCGCACGACCGACGCACCAGCGTGCCCGTGACGGGCCTGCCGATTCTGCCGCTGCTGGGGCTTCGCGGGGAGTACTGACGGGGGGAGGGCGGAGGGATCAGCCGTCGACGACGGTGACCTTCTCCATGCGCACGGGGGGGGTGGGGCGGTCCTCGTGGTCGGTCGGCGTGCGGCCCAGGCGCTCGACCACGTCCATCCCCGAGATCACGCGGCCGAAGACCGGGTGCTTCGACGCGCCGGGGGTGAACCAGTCGAGGTAGTGGTTGTGCACGGTGTTGATGAAGAACTGGCAGCTCCCGCTGTTGGGGCGTCCGGTGTTCGCCATCGAGAGCGTGCCGGGCTCGTTGGAGAGCCGGGCGGTGTGCTCGTCGGGGATGGTCCCGTCGGGGCCGTCGCCGGTGCCCGCGAGGCGGCTCCGGGGGTCGCGGCTGTGGGGGCAGCCGAACTGGATCATGAACTTGTCGATGACCCGGTGAAAGTGCAGCCCGTCGTAGAAGCCCGACTTCGCGAGCTTGATGAAATTGCCAGCGGTGATGGGCATCTGATCGACGAAGAGCTCGACGGTGATGTCGCCCATGGAGGTCTGGAGGATCGCGGTGGGGTTCGCCATGGGCGCGGACGTTACACCGACTCTGCGACGATTTCGCGCTCGCGATCAGACGCCTCCGCGGCGCCTCACTCCACGACCGGCTCCGCGACGAGCAGCGCGTCGCCGCCTCGGGGCACGCCCACCGAGAGGGTGAGCTCCCGGTCGCGGTCGGGCGCGCCGTCGAGGGTGATCGCGGTGCTCCCGTCGCGCAGCCCGACCCCTCGCGCGTCGCAGAATTCCGCGCAGCCCTCGCGCGCGCCGAGGGTGAGGCCCTCGCCCCACGCGGTCACCGTCATGCGCGTCCCGCGAGGCACGATCACCCGCGCGTACACCGCGTCGGACACCGCGCCGCAGTAGCTGTCGGCGCCGAGGCTCCGGCCCCCGCGCAGGGTCACGGGCACGCGCGGCCTGACCTCGGGCGCGGTCTCGCAGCGGCTCTCGGGGCCCTCCTCGACCGACGCGGCGCGGAGCGTGTAGCGCGCGCCCTGGGGCGTGGCCGCGCTCACCACCACGCGGTGGTCGCCCGGCTCGAGCAGCGCGCGAATCGAGGTCCCAGGCGGGGCGCAGGTGACCGAGGGCGCGTCGCAGCTCGCGCGGAGCGACACCGCGAGCCCGCTGGGGGAGGGCGCCTCGCCCTCGAGCCACACGGCGACGTAGCCGCGGCGCGCGACGCGGAGCGTGTACGCCTCCGACGCCGAGGGGACCTCGCGCTGGCACTCGGAGATCATCGCGACGGGGGCGCCGTCGAGGTCACCGCTCCCGCCGCGCCCGTCGAGGGTCAGCGACCGGGTGGGCGCCTCGCAGCGCTCGCGGTAGAGACCGAAGCGCCCGCCGAAGGAGTGCGTGGCGTAGCTCCCGCTCATCGCGTCGCAGCCGGTCAGGCTGCCGTTGAAGGCGAACCCGACGCTGCTCCCCGACTCGCCGACGGTGAAGCGCACCTCGCCGCTGCGGCTCAGGGAGCCCCGCGTGAGCGCGCCAGAGGGGCGCTCTCCCACGCCCGTGACCGCGCCCGTGAAGCGCATCCGGATCGCCGAGCGCGACTCGCCGTGACCAGGCTCGCCGTAGCTCCACCAGCCGCTCCATCGCCCCGCGAGCTCGCAGCGCGCGGGCGCGTCGGGCGCGTCGGGCGGGGGAGAGGGCGCGTCGGGCGCGTCGGGCGCGTCGGGTGGGGGAGAAGAAGCGTCGGGCGCGTCGGGCGGGGGAGAGGGCGCGTCGGTCGGGGTGCCGCCGTCGCCCGAGGGAGGGCGCGCGAGCGAGGCGCCGCACGCCGTGAGGAGGAGGGACAGCGCCGCGAGGCGAAGAGAAGAACCAGCGTCATGGACCATCGCCCGCGGGAGTGGCCGCGCCGGCGACCTCCCGTCGCAGAATCGCGCGCCAGGGGCGTCGCGGCGAGGGGACCCGCCGCCCGCGGGTGCGCGTTGTTCGATTCAGCCGCGGTGTGGGTCTACTCTCCCCGCATGGCCTCAACACGAACCTTCGCCCTCGCCTTCGCCCTCGCGGCGTCGGGTTGCAGCTTTGATACCGAGCGCTTCACCGCAGACGCCTCGTCTCGCGACGCTCAGGCGGTCGTCGACCGACCTGGGATCGACGTCGTCGGTCCAGACGTCGCCGGCCAGGACGTCGTCAGTCCCGACGTCGTCGGTCCGGACGTCGTCGCGCCGCCCGACGCGGGGCCGACCGACGCGCCCGCCGCCGACGTGCTCTCGTGCGGCGACGCTGGCCCCTGCGCCATCGGCACGCTCTGCTGCGACGGCCGCTGCATCGACGTGCAGGCCGACCGCGCCAACTGCGGCGCCTGCGGCAACGCCTGCGCCGGCACGCAGACCTGCTGCGCGGGCGCCTGCCAGAACACCGAGGCCAGCGCGACGAACTGCGGCGCGTGCAACACCGTGTGCGAGTTCGTGAACGCCACCGCGGCGTGCCGCGCGGGGCAGTGCGCCATCGACCAGTGCGCGATGGGCTTCGGCGACTGCAACATGAACGGCGTCGACGGGTGCGAGGCCGAGTTCTCCAGCGACGCGATGAACTGCGGCGCCTGCGGCACGCGCTGCGCCGCGGGGGTCAACGCCACGGCGACCTGCTCGGCGGGCGTGTGCGAGCTGAGCTGTCAGCAGGGCTTCGCCGACTGCGACCGAAACCCCGCGAACGGCTGCGAGGCGAGCACCACGTCGCCCGCGAGCTGCGGCGCCTGCGGCAACGTGTGCGCCGCCCCGGCCAACGCCGCGGCGACCTGCACCGCCGGCACCTGCGGCTTCACCTGCAACGCGGGCTTCGCCGACTGCGACGGGCTCAGCGCCAACGGGTGCGAGGTGAACATCGGCGTGAGCGCCGACAACTGCGGGAGCTGCGGCGTGAGCTGCACGCGCCCCAACGCGACGGGCACCTGCCAGAGCGGCGCCTGCACCCTCGTCTGCGCGACGGGCTTCGCCAACTGCGACGGCGACGCGAGCAACGGCTGCGAGCGCCCCGTCGCCAACGACGCGGCGAACTGCGGCGCCTGCGGCCGCGCCTGCCCCTCCGGACAATTCTGCAGCTCGGGCACCTGCATGAACACCTGCGCCTCGCCGACGACGCTGTGCGCCGGCGCCTGCGTCGACACCCGCAGCGACGCGCGCAACTGCGGCCGCTGCGGCAACGCCTGCCCGAGCCCCGCGAACGGCGTCGCGGCCTGCGTCAACTCGGTGTGCGGCCTCGGCGCGTGCCGCGCGGGCTTCGGCAACTGCGACGGCAACGCGGCCAACGGCTGCGAGGTGAACCTCAACACCTCGACGGCGCACTGCGGCGCCTGCCGCGACGCGTGCAGCACCGCCAACGCGACGCCGGCCTGCGCCTCGGGCAACTGCAACCTCACCTGCGCCTCGGGCTTCGCCGACTGCGACCGCGACGTCGACAACGGCTGCGAGACCAGCACGCGCACGGCGGACAACTGCGGCGTCTGCGGACGCGCCTGCGTGACGGCCAACGCGACCCCGAGCTGCTCGACCGGCACCTGCGCCGTGGGGACCTGCAATTCGGGCTTCGCCGACTGCGACCGCAACGCGACGAACGGGTGCGAGGTCAACACCACCAGCGACAACTCGAACTGCGGCGCGTGCGGCAACGTGTGCCGTACCGGCACCGCGTGCAGCCGCGGCGTGTGCAGCAGCGTGTGCGCGACGGGCCTGACCTTCTGCAGCGGCCGCTGCGTCGACCTGCAGAGCGACCGCTCGAACTGCGGCGCCTGCGCGCGCGCGTGCTCGACGACGCCGCTGTTCCTGACGTGCAACCGCGGCGCGTGCGGGCTGCCGCCGCCCGTCAACGACACCTGCGCGAACGCCACGGTGATCAACCTGGCCGCGGGCACGAACATCAACCTCTCGGCGTCGACCCTCTTCGCCAACCACGACATGAACGCGCCGTGCTTCGGCGCGGGGCTCGGCGACGTGTTCTTTCGGTTCACGCTGACCCGCCGCGAGGTGGTCTACGCCGACACCTTCGGCGCGTCGTTCAACACCAAGCTCTTCTTCGCGAGCTCGTGCACGGCGCCGCTCACCCGCACGGCTCAGACCGGCGAGCTGCTCTGCGACGACAACCTCGGGAGCGGCTGCACCCAGGGCGGCACGGCCTCGCAGGTCGTCGCGGTGCTCCCCGCGGGGACGTATTACCTGGTGCTCTCGGTGCAGTCGGGCAGCGCGGGCAGCGCGACGATTCATTTTCAGCACCTCCCCGCGGGCAACGGCGCGGTGAACTTCCTCTCGGCCAACTCGGGGGTGATCACGGGCACCACGAGCGGCAGCGGGCTCGTGCGCAGCTCGACCTGCGGCGGCAGCGGCCCCGAGGCCACGTGGTTCTGGGTCACCTGCCTCGGGTCCGCGGGCGGCAACATGTCGGTCACCACCTGCAGCCGCGCGTCGTGGGACACCGTGCTCCACGTCTCCCACGGCAGCGGCGCGGTGGCCTGCAACAACGACTCGGCCTGCGGGTCGCAGTCGCTCCTGACGGCGCCGGTGCCCGCGGGCGCGGGGCTGCACCTCCTCTACGTCGACGGCTTCAGCACCGCGCAGGGCGCGTTCTCGGCCTCGTACAGCCGCCCGGCCATTCAGTAGCGGGCTACAGCAGGAAGTCGGCGCCGAAGCGCAGCGACGCGCCCATCATCGTGGTGCGTCGCAGCTCGGTGTCGACGCCGTAGAGGTCCCTGAAGTCCAGGGCCACGCCGACGACGAACCTCCCGAAGCTCACGTCCATCGCGCCGCTCAGGCGCCAGCCCACGGCGGTGTGGTCGTAGCGCGCCGCCAGGGCGCCGCGCTCGTTCGCCTGCGCGACGTCGTCGAGGGCGCGGTCGCCGGTGCCCGCGTCGGCCACGCGCACCGACACGCCGAGGCCCGCGGTGACCCACCAGCGCCGGTCGCCCCGGCGCAGGCACGGCAGCTCGGTGCGCACGGCGTAGCTCGCGTCGGCGAGGTGCTGGGTGTACGCCGCGCCGTGGGAGACCCCGAACGACGGCCCCGACGCCCACGCGTAGTTCAGCTCCACGCCGTGCGAGAGGCAACGGCACGCGGAGATCGGAAAGAGCAGCCGCGCGCTGCCCCCGAGCGAGGGCGCCGTCGCGGTGTCGTAGCCGTCGCGGGGCACGGTCCCGGTGCTCGCGTGGCTCAGCGCGCCGAAGCTCCCCGTGAGCACGAGCTCGGGGCCGCGCGGGCGAGGGCGCTCGTAGGCCAGGGTGACCTCGTGGAGGCGAGGAGGGTCGGCCGAGGCCGCGCCCGCGAGGGTGCTGAGCGTCAGGAACGTGATCGCGAAGACATGGGGGCGCATCTCTTACCTCCCGCCGCGGGCCAAAGAAATTCGCGGCGTCGAGGGTCACAACGCGCGCGCGCGCCGGCGCTTACACCCCAATCGCGCGGGGGCGTTGCGCTACGCTCCCCCCGACCTCATGGACCTGAGAATCAAGAGCCTCGAGCGCCTCGACGCCCGCGCCGTGCAGCTCCCGCACGGCACCGAGGTGATCACCGGCGTCGACCGCACCCTCGGCGAGCGACGCGTGCCCCAGGGGACGGTGGGGCGCGTGACCCGCACCGAGGGCGACGCGGTCGACGTCACGGTGGTGGGCGTCGGGGTGATCCGCTACGCGCGCCGGGAGGTGTCTCCGAGGCGCGTGGGGCAGGCGTTGTATGCGCAGCGCCGCGCCGACGCGTGGGAGGCGCTCGCGCCCTGCGTCGTGCTCGACACGCAGGTGGGTTCCCGCGCCTGGGGCCTGGCGCGCGAGGGCTCCGACGACGACCGCCGCGGCGCCTTCGCGCACCCCTTCCCCTGGACCGCGGGGCTCGCGGCCCCCGCCGAAGACCTCGTGTCCGCCGACGGCAGCGCGACCTACTGGTCCGTCGAGAAGGCGATTCGTCAGGCGCTGAGGGCCGACCCGAACACCCTCGAGATGCTGTTCGTGCCCGCGGCCCGCGCCCTCGACCCCCTCGGCGAGTGGCTCCTCGCCGAGCGCGACTGCTTCGTGAGCGTGGAGATCTACGGCACCTTCGCCCGCTACGCCCTCGGCCAGCTCCGCCGGCTGGAGCAGGGGCTTCGCCTCGCCGAGCACCGCGCGCTGCTGCTGGAGTGGCTCCGCGCCGACCCCGCGCTGCCCCTCGACGCGGCGGCGGAGCGCCTCGCCCGCGCCTCGATCCGCGCCGCGGCCACCGAGGCCGACGCGGTGCTCCAGGCCAGGCAGTACATCAAGCAGCTCTATCGATCCCTCGCCGACCAGGGGCTGTTGGCGTCCTGCGATTTCGCGTCCCTCGCGCGCTTCGCGGCCGAGCGCGCGCACGAGCTCGAGCTCCCCCGCGAGCTCAGGCCGAAGAACGCCTACAACCTCCTGCGGCTCCTGGCGACGGCCGAGCGCTGGCTCCGAGAGGGCGAACCCGTGTTCGAAGTCTCTGGCGCGCTGCGCGATCGGCTCCTCGCGATCAAGTCGGGGGAGGTCGCGCTCGGGGACGTCCTCGCCGAGGCCGAGGCGATGGCGCCGGCGCTGGAGGAGGCCCGCCGAGGCTCGCCGCTCCCCTTGCGTCCCGACGTCGCGCGGGCCGACGCGCTGCTGCGCCGTGCGCGGGTGGAGCTCGCCCGCCGCTGGGTGGAGCGCGCGCCTGGGCCCTTCGGGGCGGAGGCGCCCGATCCCCCGGAGGTCGTCTGGAGCGAGTGAGGGCCGCGCAGGCGGTTCGCGCGACCGCGATGTCGCACCCGAGTCTCGTTCGCTCTCATCGAATCTGCGCGCGGCATCGGGCGTAGAACTGCCGCCGCGGGCCGAGCGCTCGTTCGACCGGCCCGCGCTCGCCTCAGCGCGCATCGATGTCATCATGCGCGCCCCCCACAGAGCGGGGCTGAACCGTCATCGCAAAGGGCTTTCAACCGATGAAGAACACACTCGCCTCGATGTTGCTCTCGACCGCCCTGTTCGTCGCGCCCCTCGCGGCCCAGGCGCAGGACATCTACACGACGATCGCCCCGCCGGCCCCGATCGCCGAGACGCAGACCGCGGCGCCGTCGCCGTCCCACGTGTGGGTGGGCGGCTACTGGAACTGGAACGGCTCGCAGTACACCTGGACTCAGGGGCACTGGGAGCTCCCCCAGGAGCAGGGCGCGGGCTGGGAGCAGCCGCAGTGGGTGCGGGAGGGCGGTCGCTACCGCTTTCGCCGCGGTCGCTGGAACCGTCGCCAGGGGGCGCAGGTAGGCGTGCAGGTCGGGGGGCAGCAGGTGGGCGTGCAGATCGGCGTGCAGCCGAACATGCCGCAGGGCAACTGGCGCCCCGGGATGCAGCCCGGCGCGCAGGTCGTGCAGCCCGCGCAAGGCACCGTGTGGGTGCAGCCCAATCCTCCGCAGGGCACGGTGATCCAGCAGCCGGTGATCCAGCAGCCGGTGATCCAGCAGCCGATCGTGCAGCCCCCCGTCGTGCAGCAGCAGGTGGTGGTCGGCCCGAACGGCGGCGTCGTCGGCGTCGCGCCTCCGCGGCTCCGCCGAGAGCGCCGGCCGCGCATGGTCCCGCCTGGGCAGACCTGGGTCCCCGGCTACTGGAACTGGGACGGCTCGCAGTACCAGTGGGTCGCGGGGCACGTTGAGGCCGTGCCGAACCCTGGCGCCCGATGGCAGGCCCCGCGCTACCAGCGCCGCGGCCGTCAGTGGGTCGTGACCCCTGGCCGCTGGCGCTGAGCGGACCGAGGTGCTCGTGCCCCTTCGCTGATACCATCGAGCGCGTGAAGCGCGCATCGGCCCTGTGCCTCGCGGTCGCCCTCGCGGCGCCGTCCCTCCACGCGAACAGCATGGTGACCCACGTGTGGGTCGCCGAGCAGTGCATCGACCGGGTGAGCACCCCCGCGCTCGTCTCGATCGTGCGCGACCCCGCGCTGCGCTCGGTGATTCAGAACGGGGCGATCTACCCCGACTCGGGCTACTCGGTGCGCCACCCCTACGGCGAGTGGGCCCACTGGGAGAGCTTTCACGAGCCCTACCTCCAGTGGATTCGATCTCGTTGGGGCGCAGAGGGATACACGTCGCCCGACGCGCGGCGGCACGTCGCGTTCCTGATGGGCAACGCGGCGCACGGGATGACCGACCAGACCTTCGACCAGTACTTCGTGCACCGCGCGCGGTCCTACGACAACACCGACGCCAACGACCTGGACGTGGGCTCGGACACCTGGCTCATCGTCGAGCACGGCGTGCAGAGCGCGGCCGACGGGCAGTTCTGGTTCGACGAGATGCCCGGCATCCACGCCGCGGTGAACGGCCCGGCGGTGACGCCCGAGCTCCTCCGCGAGGCCGCGCAGCTCACGGGCGGCGCGACGCGCTTTCTCACGCAGTACGGCTGGGGGCTCTACACCCAGCGCTGGCGGCAGACGCCCTGGGCCGCCTCGCACTACATGGACGAGGGCACGCCGGGCTCGTACCCCCACCTCGTGCGCACGACCGCGGCGTACTGGGAGTTCCTCTGGCGGCGGCTCCAGGGCTCGGCGCCCCCCGGCGCGCCGCCGCTGTACTCCTGGCCCGCTGAGGGTCAGGTGAACTTTCCGGTCTCTCGATCCGACGTCGAGGCGCGCATCGAGATCACCACGCCGTGGGGCCTCGACGACGCGACGGTGAGCGCGCGCAACGTGCGGCTGCTCGGGCCGGGCGACGTCGAGGTCCCGGTGCGGCTGTCGCGCTACGGAGGCCACGGCAACACCCTCATGCTCGATGCGCAGCAAGACCTCGCGTACGACACCGCCTACCGCGTCGAGCTCTCCGCCGAGCTCCGCACCGTCGAGGGCTCGCTCACCGGAGTGGCGAACTCGATTCGCTTTCGCACCCGCTGCGCGCCCGACCGCCTCGCGGACTGCCCGCCGATCCCGACGCCGTCGCCCACGCTCGCGGCGCCGCCGGTGAGCGATCCGCGGCCGCGGCCCGACGCGGGGATGCCCGTCGTCGAGGTCGTCGACGACGCCGGCGCGACCGACGACGCGAGCCCCGCGGCGCCGAGCGACGCGGCCGTGCCGACCGCCACCCTCGACGGCGGGCTCGCTCCGGCGCCGGCCTCGGGGTGCGGCTGTCGCGCGACGCGCACCCCGCGCGCCGGGGGCGCAATCTTCGCGGCGGTCGCGCTCGCGCTGGCGACGCGCCGTCGTCGGCGGGAGACTCGCCGAGCGCGCTCTGCGTGAAGGGACGGTGTCACATGCGATGGACGCTCGGGTTGGCGATGATGCTGGGGTGCAGCGCGCGAGGCGGCTACGCCGAGCCTGGGCCGCTGTCGCAGAACGCGATGCCTCCCTCGAACCCCTCCATCGCGTCGAGCGGGGGGCTGCAGCCCTCGCCGCCTGACGGTCGCCCCAGCGAGATCCCGCCGGCGGTGGGGCTCACGGGCAACGCCATCGCGCCTTCTCCCGACCGCGCCGCGGCCGCGCCGGAGTGCGCCACCGACCTCGACTGCGTCCCCGCGACGTGCTGCCACGCGCGGGCCTGCACCCTGCGATCGCGCGCGCCACGCTGCGAGGAGACGATGTGCACGGAGGTCTGCGAGAGCGGCACCCTCGACTGCGGCGGGGGCTCGTGCGGCTGCGTGCGCGGCGTGTGCGTGGCGCGCCTTCGGGAGTGACCGCCGCGCGGGCGATGACTTGCCCGGATCTCCTCCTCGTGGTGCCTTCTTCAGGAGGAGGACCTCCCTTGCGCAGTTCGCTCACCCCCTTGCTTCTCGCCCTCACCGCCGCGGCCCTCGGGTGCAGCAGCCCGACCGCGGTCAGCACCGCCGTCGACGCGGCTGTCCCCGCCAAGACCGACGTCCTCGCGGGCGACGTCGCCGCGCCCGAAGACCTGCCCGCCGCCGAAGACGCCCCGGTCGCGCTGGACGCACCCGCCGCCGACTCGGCCACGGGAGGCGACGCCGCGCAGGACGTCGTCGCGCCCTGCCCGAGCGGGCAGGAGCGCTGCGACGCCCGCTGCGTCGACCTGCAGAACGACCCGAGCGCCTGCGGGAGCTGCGCGATGGCGTGCCAGAGCGGCGAGTCGTGCGTCGCGGGCACCTGCGTGACGCGCTGTCCCGCGGGGCAGATCGCCTGCGCGGGACGCTGCGTCGACACGCAGACCGACCGCGCCAACTGCGGCGCCTGCGGCACGGCGTGCCCCACCGGCGAGGTCTGCTCCATGGGCGCGTGCACCCTCGAGTGCGCCGCGCCCACCGCGCTCTGCGGCGGCGACGGGGGGCCTCGCGCCTGCGCGAACCTCCAGACCGACCGCAGCAACTGCGGCGCCTGCGGCAGCGCGTGCGGCATGGGCGAGCTCTGCGAGGCCGGCGTGTGCAGGCTGACCTGCCCGACGGGGCAGACGCCCTGCGGCGGGGTCTGCGTCTCGACGGTGAGCGACCCCGCGAACTGCGGCGCCTGCGGCACGGCGTGCACGGGCGGCCAGCAGTGCGTCGGGGGGACCTGCACCACCGTGTGCGAGCCGGGCATCACCGACTGCGGCCAGGGGCGGTGCAGGAACATTCAGACCGACCCCGCGAACTGCGGCGCCTGCGGCCGCGAGTGCCCGACGCCCACCGGGGGAGTCGCCACCTGCGCCCTGGGCTCGTGCGGCATCGCGTGCTCCAACGGCTTCGGCGACTGCGACCTCAACTCGACCAACGGCTGCGAGACCCGCCTCGACTCTGCGACGAACTGCGGCGCCTGCGGGCGCACCTGCGCCTTCGCGAACGCCGCGGGCGTGTGTCGCGATGGTGCGTGCGCCCTGGGCACCTGCAACACGGGCTTTCTCGACTGCGACGGCAACCCCGCCAACGGCTGCGAGGTCAACGCCCGCACCGACCGGATCAATTGCGGCCGCTGCGGCGCCGCCTGCGGCAGCACGCAGTCGTGCGTCGACGGCGTCTGCGGCACCTCGTGCAGCGCCGGCTCGCAGCTGTGCGGCGGCGCCTGCACGAACCTCCAGAACGACCCCTCGAACTGCGGCGCCTGCGGGACCGCGTGTCGCGCGGCGAGCAACCAGACGCCGGTGTGCGCCGCCGGGCGCTGCGACGGCGTGTGCCTCTCGGGCTTCGGCGACTGCGACAACAACGCCACCAACGGCTGCGAGACCAACGTGCAGACCAGCGTGGCGAACTGCGGTCGCTGCGGCACCCGCTGCGCCCTCACCAACGCCACCGCGGCGTGCTCCGCCGGCGCGTGCGCCATCGGGAGCTGCTCGACGGGCTTCGGGAACTGCGACAACAACGCCACCAACGGCTGCGAGACCAACCTCCAGACCAGCAACGCGCACTGCGGCGCCTGCGGCCGCGCCTGCGCGGGCACCTGCACCGCGGGCACCTGCGTCACGACCGCGCCGAGGACCTTCTCGCAGCCCTTCAGCAACAGCTCCACCGTCCTGACCGCCGCCTGCACCGCGTGGCGGAGCTTTCGCGCCAGCCTCACCGCCACGGGGTACACCTCGATCACCGTGTCGGGCAGCGCGTCGAGCACCGTGCGAACCTGCACGAACCCCGCGGCGATTCAGCAGATCGTCACCGGCCTGCGCAACCTCACGCAGTTTCACGTCTCCTGCGACGGCCACGTGTGGAGCATGTGCAACCGCTACGAGGGCGAGTTCTGGATCGACGCGCCCTCGCTGTGCTCGGGCTCGAACTGCCCGAACCCCGGCGTGATGATTCGCCCGTGCTTCAACTCCACGAACAACTACAACGGCGTGGGCACCGCCACCTGCAACGCCCCCGCGCAGACGATCACCATCAACGTCCGCTGAGCCGCGCCCCGCGGCGCCTCCCCCGCACCTCTCGCGTTTGAAATCCGCACCTTTCAAATGTGAGAGGGCCCCCGCGGCGCTCACGCGCGCGAGCGCCCCAGAATTGGGACCCGGGTGCTCTGGCACGAAGGGTGCTCTCTCAGAGAATCAAGCAGCGGTACCGGCGTCTCCCCCAACGCCAACGGTCCCGCCGCCGGCTTACGTCAGAGCCCCCTCCGAGAGACCTCGGAGGGGGCCGAGACCCCACAGCCCTCCGTGCAGCGCGCTCACAGCTCGGTGGAGCTCTCGGCCTCGTCGGCGGTCTCGGCCTGCCCCGCGGTGGGCGTGTCGGGCAGGAGCCAACGACCCAGCGCCAGCGCCAGCACCGCCGCGCTCACGCTCCCGGCGAGCACGCCGACCTTGGCGTTGGCGAGGAGCGTGGCGTCGCGAAACGCGAGGTGGGCGGTGAAGAGCGACATCGTGAAGCCGATGCCCGCCGTGACGCCGAGCACCACCAGCTGTCGAAACCCGATCCCCACGGGCAGCGTCGCGAGCCGAAGCCGCAGCGCCAGGGTGCACGCGACCAGCACCCCCAGGGGCTTGCCGAGCAGCAGCCCGACAGTGACCCCGAGGGTGGTCCGCAGGGGTTCGCCCTGCATCGACGCCCCCTCGAGGGAGACCCCGGCGTTGGCGAGGGCGAAGAGCGGCATGATCAGAAAGGCGACCCAGGGGTGCAGCGACTCGATCAGGCTCACCGAGGGCGAGATCGCCTCGCGGCGGGCGCTGTCGACCGTGCGCAGGGCGGCCACCAGGGCGGGGTCGTCGGCGGTCGATCGCGCGCGCTCAGACAGGGTCTCGATGGCCTGGCTGACGGTGTGGCGAAACCCACGGGGGCCGAGCCACGCCCTGACCGGGGTGATGAATCCGACGACGACCCCCGCGAGGGTGGGGTGCAGCCCGCTGCGGTAGAACCCGAGCCACACCACCACCGAGGGGAGGACGTAGCTCGCCTTGCGCCGCACGCCGATGGCGCGCATCGCGAAGATGCTCAAGACGCCGAGGGCCGCGATGCCCAGGCCGCTCGCCTGGATCCCGCCCGAGTAGAACACGGCGATGACCACGATGGCCCCGAGGTCGTCGATCACCGCCAGGGCGAGGAGCAGCACGCGCAGCGCGGGGGGAACGCGCCTCCCCAGCGCCGCGAAGGCGCCCACGGCGAAGGCGATGTCGGTCGCCATGGGGATGCCCCAGCCCGAGCGCGAGCCGCCGTGACCCGCGAGGAGGAGAAAGACCGCGGCGGGGGCGAGCATGCCGCCCAGGGCCGCGGCGAAGGGCAGCGCGGCGCGCCGCGGGGTCGAGAGCTCGCCGTGGTGGATCTCCCGGCGGATCTCCATGCCCACGACGAAGAAGAACACCACCATGAGCACGTCGTTGACGACCCACTCCAGGGAGCGCTCGAAGGTCCACGCGCCCAGGCGCAGGCCCACCTGCGTGTGCAGCAGCGCCCGAAAGGGCGCGCGCAGCCTGGAGTTCTCGCAGGCCAGCGCGGTGATGGCGGCGCCCACGAGGAGCACCGCGCTCGCGGCCTCGATGCGAAGAAAGCGCTCGAGGGGACGCGCCGCGAGGCGAGCGAGGCGGAGCATGGGCTCCCAGGCTTCGGGAGGCTTCGGTGGCAGCGGCTCGTCGCCGTTCATCGCGGGGCTGAGCGGGCGAGGATGTCGCCGCTGAAGCACAGCGGCAGGAGCGTTCGGACCGAGTGCACCGCGCGCACCTCGCCGCCGACCACGAGCCCCACGGGCAGGTCGAGGTCGAACTCCGCGAGGATCTGCCGGCACGCGCCGCAGGGCGCGCCGGGCTCAGGCCCCGCGGTCGCGACGGCGATGGCGGTCCACTCGCGCCATCCCTGGCTCACGGCGCGGGCCACGGTGGCGGCCTCGGCGCAGATGCACAGGGGGTACGACGCGTTCTCGACGTTGCAGCCTCGCACCACGCCTCGCGAGGTGAGCAGGGCGGCGCCCACGCGGTAGTTCGAGTACGGCGCGTGGGCGCGCCGGCGCGCGCGCTCCGCCGCGGCGGCGAGGTCGCGCCAGGCGGCGTCGGAGATCGTTCGGGTTCGCTTGCTGGCCATCGTCGGGGGCGCGCAGTGTAGCGGGAATCTGGCGCGAGCGCGGCGCCTCGGTGTACCGGCGACGAGATGCGCTCCATGCTCCGGTCAGGACGGCGACAACCCAGGACCGTCGAGGTGTGCCTCACCTGCGGCGCCACGCCCGGGCAGCGGGTGGCCCTCTGCGACCACCTGCGCGTCGGGCGCGTCGAGCTCACCCCGCGCAACGCGCGCCTCCTCGCGCAGCTCCGCGGCGCCTGGAGCTACGCCCGGTACATGGCCGAGCGCTTCGAGCAGACGGTCGAGGTCGAGGCCCTCGCGGGGCGCGCCACGGTGGCCGTCGGGGACGCGCCGCGAGAGCCTCCCCGCGTCGAGCGCCCGGCGAAGCCCGAGCCGCCGCCCGCCCGGCAGATCCCGCTCTTCGGCGAGGGCTGACCCTCCGGCCCGCTCGGTCAGATCGGGACGTCGACGCGCGAGACGATCTCTTGGATCACGCGCTCGGCGTCGTCGCGGTGGGCGTCGCCGAGAAAGCCCCCGTCGGCGCTGGCCACGCGCACGCGGTGGGCGAGCACCGGCACCGCGAGCTCGGTGATGTCGTCGGGGATCACGTACGACCTACCCAGCACCAGCGCCCGCGCCCGCGCCGCCCGGAGGAACGCCAGCGCGCCGCGCGTCGACACCCCCATCACGATGGACTCGTGCGAGCGCGTGGTCGAGACGATCTGGTGGGCGTAGTCGACGAGGCTGTCGTCGACCGCGACCCGGTCGACCTCGCGCTGGGCGCTCACCAGCTGCTCGAGGGTGAGCACCTGCTCGATGGCCTCGACGGGCTCGACCCCGCCGCGCGTGGCGAGGATGCGCTTCTCGACCTCGGCCTCGGGGTACCCGACGCTGGTGCGGATCAAGAAGCGGTCGAGCTGGGACTCGGGCAGGGGGTAGGTCCCCGCGGCGTCGTCGGGGTTCTGCGTGGCGATGACCGCGAAGGGCTCCTTGAGCACGTGCGTGACGCCGTCGATCGACACCTGCCGCTCGGACATCACCTCGAGCAGCGCGCTCTGCGTGCGCGGCGTGGCGCGGTTGATCTCGTCGGCCACGAGGATGTGCGTGAACACCGGCCCCGGGCGAAACTCGAACCGCTGCGCCGCGGCGTTGAAGACGTTGACCCCGAGGAGCTCCGACGGCATCAGGTCGGAGGTGCACTGCACCCGACGAAACTCCGTGCCCAGGGCGCGGGCGAGGGCGCGCGCGAGGGTGGTCTTGCCCACGCCGGGCACGTCTTCGATGAGCAGGTGACCCCGGGCGAGGAGCGCGATGACCGCGCGCTCGACCACGTCGGGCTTGCCCGCCAGCGCGGTCTCGACCGCGCGTGAGAGGCGCTGCGCGAGCTCGCAGGCGATCTTGGAGACCGATCCGATGTTGCTGGCGGGTGTGGTCTGGAGCGGTTCTGCCATCGCGCCCTGTAATTCCGAGGACACGCAGTGGTAGCAAGATTCTGCAGGGGAATGAACCCCCCACCGCGCGCCGCGCCCGCCGCGGGGGCGATGACGCCGCCCCGCCGCGCGAGAACCCCCTCCCAGCCGGCGCGAACGCGCGCTAGAACCCCGGCGTGTCCCTGCGGGCAAAGGTCGTCGCCTCGGTCGCGGCGCTCTCACTCCTGACCCTCGGAGGCGCCTTCACCGGCGCGTACCTCGACGCGCGGCGTGGCGCGCGCGGCGCCCTCGTCGCGCCGCCCTCGTCGCCTGGCGCGGGGGACTCCGCGGGGCGCGCCCGGTCGCGCCTCGCCGACGAAGACGCGCGGCTTCGTCGCGCCCTCGCGCTGGTGACGGGCGCGGCGCTGCTGTGGACGCTGCTGGTCGCGGCGTGGCTCACCCGCAGGCTCACCCGCGAGCACCCGGCGATCTCGTCGGCGGTGACCCGCGCCGCGGCGGGAGACCTCTCCGCGAGGGTGCTGCCGGTCTCCCAAGGGGCGGAGCTCGACCCCCTCGGCCGCGACGTGAACGCGCTGCTCGCGCGGCACGACCGCCTGGTGACCTCGCAGCAGGTGTTCGTCGCGGCGTCGGCCTCGGAGCTCCTCACGCCCCTGCGCGACCTCTACGAGGCCCTCGTCGTCGCGCGCCGCGACGACCTCGCCGCCGCCGCGCGCCTCGAGGCCCTGGACCGCGCCTTCGCCGACGCGCAGTCGCTGACCTGGCTCGCCGAAGACCTGCTCACCCTCGGTCGCGTGGGCCGCGTCGGGGAGGGCTCCCTGGACGTGCTCTCGCTGCGCGACGTGTGCCTCTCCGCGCTGGACCTGGTGCGGGGGTACGCGCGGGCGCGCGGCGTGGCCCTGGGGGTCGACGGCGACGGCTCGGTGCGCGGGCGCGCGGCGGACCTTCGACGGATGGTCGAGCACCTGCTCGACAACGCCGTGCGGCACAGCCCGCCGGGGGCGCCGGTGCGGGTGATCCTCCGCGAGCACCGCGACGCCGTGGTGCTCAGGGTGAAGGACCAGGGCGAGGGCGTCGCCGAGGCCGACCGCGCGCGGGTCTTCGACGCCTTCTACCAGGGCGCCGCGCTGCGAGACGACCCCAACGCCGGGCCGGGTCTGGGACTCGCCATCGTGCGGGAGATCGCCCGCGCGCACGGCGGCGACGCCGCGGTGGAGGAGCCCGACCCCGCGCGCCGGGGCGCGACGATCGCGGTGACCCTGCCGAAGGCGTAGCCGCGACGACGGGGCGAGAAGCCCCGCCGCGACGGCGCTCGACGCGCCAGGGCCTTGACGCGCGGGGGCCCGGCGGCGATGGATCGTGCGCAGGTCTGATGGAGCCCCTCACCCCGCTGCGCAGGAACTTTCTGATCACCCTGGGGCTCTGCGTCGCGGTGGTCCTGCGGATCACGAAGCCCGAGCACCGCAGGGTGCCCCCTCCGCCGATCTCTCCCTACGCCGCCGACAACGGCGCCTCGGGCGCGCCGCCGGTGGAGGGCGACGACCTCAGCCAGCGCGCGCGCGAGGCCCTCATCGCGAGGCTCCGCCGCGCGCCGCACTCCCCGGCGTGGATCGCCGCGCCCGCGACGTCGCCCGGCGCGGTGCGCCTC
Source organism: Polyangiales bacterium (assembly GCA_041389885.1). GTDB lineage: Bacteria > Myxococcota_A > Polyangia > Polyangiales > JAWKRB01. The sequence continues at coordinate 56,379 of JAWKRB010000029.1, forward strand.
GCGGAGTCGCTCTCGCTCGCCTTCAGCCGCGCGGGGTGGGACGTGCGCCCGGTGGTGCAGCTCGGCTGGTCGGTGCGCCCCGGGCTCTACCTCTACGCCGCCGACCCCACCGCCCCGCCGTACTTCGAAGACGCCCGCGCGGCCCTCGAGGCCGCGGGCCTCCAGATCACCGTCGGCACCGACTACCGGGCGTTCTACGCCGAGCGGAGCGCGCAGCCCGGCTGGCGCGGGGTGCAGATGGCGCGGGATCAGACCTGGGTGCTGCTCATCGGGCGGCGGGACTGAAGCCCCCCGGGAGGGTCAGCGAACGGCGTCGTAGACCTCGGTGGCCGCGCGGATGCCCGAGAGGGCGCCGCCCTCCATGAACCCCTGCCACTCGTAGAACGAGCTCGTGTGCTCCCCCGCGAAGTGCAGGTTGTCGACGGGCTTCGCCTCGTTGTCGGCGATGGTGGTGAAGTACCCGGGGTGGTTCGCCGTGTAGCTCCCGAGGGCGTTGGGGCTCGAGGGCCAGTGCTCCAGGTGCACCACGAGGTCGCCGCGGGCGTCGCGCCGGGTGGCGGCCTGCGCGCCGGGGAAGATCCGCTCCAGGTCGGTGAGGAAGCGCTGCGCCTCGGCCTGCGGGCGTCGGGGGTCGAGGGCCGCGCCGCGGTTGCCCGAGGAGTAGTCGGTGAGCACGCCGCGGTCGACGGCGCTGCGCGCGGGGTTCGTCTCCCAGGTGGCCTGGTGGTTCGCGAGGTCGGAGTACGAGCCGCCGGTGGAGCCGAGCGCGGCCCAGGGGCGAGACGTGAAGCCGATCATCATCTTCGCGTTGGTGCCGTAGCGCAGCTCGCGAATGGCGCGGGTCTTCCACGCCGGCAGCCCGAGCGACGCGTGGAGCTCGACGCCGCGGAGCACCGAGAAGGGCAGGGTGATCACCGCCCGGTCGTGCGTGCGCACCACCGTGCGCCGGCCGCTGGTGAACGTGAGCTCGATGCGACCGCCCGAGGTCTTCGCGACCCGCGCGAGGCGCATGCCCAGCTCGGCCGGGCGGGCGAGCCGCGCGTGGAGCTCCAGCGGGATGCGGCCGTTGCCCTCGGTGACGTGAAAGCGCTCGTCGGAGAAGATCCCGAAGGGTTGAAACCGATTGCGGCGGTCGGCGTGGAGAAACAGCAGCATCGCCAGCGCGCTCTGCTCGCGGACCTCGAGGCCGTACTCGATGTTGTAGACGACATCGAGGACCTTTCGCAGCAGCGGCCCCGCCTGTCGCGAGTCGAGGTAGTCGGCGAGGTTCGTGAGGTCGAGGGCGACGTCGGCGTCGGTGTGCGCGTCGGCCGTGGGCGAGCCCACCGCGCGGAGGTCATCGCGCATCGCGTCGACGAAGGCGCGGTACTCGTCGACCACCGCGGACTCGGGGTGGAGCGAGCCGTCGAAGTGGTAGAACACCTCGCCCTCCTCGCGCTGAAAGCTCTCCAGCGTGAGGCCGAACTCCCTCGCGTAGCCGCGCATCGTCTGGTGCGTCGTGTCGATGAGCTCGCCGCCGCGCTCCACCACCTGCCCCGGGAACACCCCGTCGAGGGACCAGCACCGACCGCCCACGCGGTCAGACGCCTCGTAGAGCGTCGCGGTCACGCCGCGGCGCTGGAGCTCGTAGGCCGTGGTGAGCCCGGCGAGGCCCGCGCCCACCACGGCGATGTCGGCCGAGGACGCGCCGTTGCCGCCGCCGTTCGCGTTGCCGCCGCGGGCGGGCTGCGCGACGCGGCCCAGGGCCTCATCCGGGGCGCACCCCATCGCCGCGAGGACCGACGACGCCGCCGCCGCGCCGAAGAGCGAGATCGCGCCGCGTCGGGTCAGCCCGCCGGCGTCGCGCAGGCGCTGCGCCTCGGCGAGCGCCTCGACGCCCTCCCGCGTGGGGATGCCATGCTTGTCGAGAAAACGCGCCCGACCTGCGAGCAACGCGAAGCGACCGAACAGGTACGACCTGGCCATGAGAACCTCCCGACGTGGTGAGACGCTTACTATCCCAACGGGAGGGACCGCGGGAAGCCACCCGCGGGGCAGACGTCAGCCTCGCAGCTCGCGCTTGAGGATCTTGCCCGTGGGGCCCTTGGGCAGCGCCTCCATGAACACCACCTCGCGGGGGTACTTGTACGAGGCGAGGTGCTGCTTGCAGTACGCGATGATGTCCTCGGCCGAGGCGCTCTGCCCCGGCTTGAGCGCCAGCACGGCCTTGACCTCTTCGCCGTGGCTCGGGTGCGCGACGCCGATCACCGCCGCCTCCATCACCGCCGGGTGGGCGTACAGCACCTCTTCGATCTCCCGCGGGTACACGTTGTACCCCCCGCGGATGATCATGTCCTTCTTGCGGTCGACGATGGCGTAGTACCCGTCGTCGTCGCGCACGGCGATGTCGCCGCTGTGGAACCACCCGTCGCGGATCGCCTCGGCGGTGGCCTCGGGGCGCTTGTAGTACGACTTCATCACGTTGTGCCCGCGGATGCAGACCTCGCCGGGCGCGCCGCTCTCGGTGATGACCTTGCCCTCGGCGTCTTCGAGCTGAAACTCCACGCCCCAGATGGGCAGGCCGATGGAGCCTGGCTTCTTCGGCCGATCGAGGCGGTTGAAGCTCGCGACGGGCGAGGTCTCCGAGAGCCCGTAGCCCTCGAGGATGCTCACGCCGTACTTCGCGTCGAAGGCCGCCATCACCTCGACGGGCATCGCGGAGCCCCCCGAGACGCAGTACTTCAGCGACGAGAGCTCGAAGCGCGACGCCTCGGGGTGGTGCAGCAGGGCGAAGTACATCGTGGGCACGCCCGCGAAGACCGTGACCTTGTGCTGCTGCATCAGCGTGAGCGCCGCGGTGGGGTCGAAGCGCGGGAGCAGCACGAGGGTCGAGCCCGCCGAGAGCCCGCCGTTCTGGAGCACGGTCTGGCCGAAGCTGTGAAAGAGCGGGAGCGTCACCAGCAACGTGTGGTGCGAGGACGAGAGCGGGAGCAGGTCGTTGGCCGTGTAGCGGGCGTTGTAGAACAGGTTGAAGTGCGTGAGCTCCGCGCCCTTGGGACGCCCGGTGGTGCCCGAGGTGTAGAGGATCACGGCGGTGTCGTCGGGCATCGTCGCCGGCGCCTCGGTGACCGGCGCCGCGGCGCCCAGGATCGCGGAGAAATTCACGGCCCCCTCGGGGGCGCTGAGGTCGGCGCGGTCGGCCTTCACCGCCACGAGGTGCTTGCACGCGTCGACGCGCGCGAAGGCGGCCTGCGCCTGGGGGAGAAAGCCCTCCCAGGCGATGAGCGCGACGGCGTCGGAGTCGTCGAGGTGGTAGGCGATCTCGTCGGCGGTGAGCAGCACGTTCAGCGGCACCACGGGGTTCGCGGCGTAGTGCGCGCCGTAGTAGGCGATGACGAACTGCGGGACGTTGGGGAGCAGCAGCGCGACGTGCTGTCCCGGCTTCAGCCCGAGGGACCGCAGCGCGCCGGCGAAGCGCCGGGCCATGCCGTCGAGCGTCGCGTAGGGGATCGTGACGTCGCCCACGATCACGGCCGCGCGCTCGGGGTGAACGCGCGCCGTCTCGCGGAGCAGGGTAGCGAGGTTGAGACTCATCGAGGGCCCTCCGTGGGAGTGAGGGCCGGGATCATCGCACGCGTCACGCCCCCGGCGGGAGCCGCGCGCGGCGTCTGCGTCGACGCGGGGCCTACTCCTCCTCGTCGTCGGCCATGAAGTCTTCGAGGACCTCCCAGGTGTCGTCTCCGACGATGCCGTCGACGTCGAGGTCGTTGGCCTGCTGAAAGCGGCGCACGGCGCGCTCGGTGTCGGCGCCGAACACCCCGTCGACGTCGACCTCGTACCCCGCCTCGCTGAGCGCCTCCTGGAGCAGCATGACCAGGTCTCCCTCGTCGCCCCGGGAGAGCTGCTCGTAGCCCTCGTCGTCGCCCTCGTCGTCGCCCTCGTCGCCCGACTTGCCGTCGCCCTCGACGCCGAGGACGGCCCAGGTGTCGGGGCCGACGACGCCGTCGACGTCGAGGTCGTTGTTGGCCTGGAGGTCCCTCACGGCCTCGTAGGTGGCGTCTCCGAAGGAGCCGTCGACGTCGACGTCGTACCCGGCCTCGCGCAGCGCCGTCTGAAGCGCGCGCACCCACCGACCGCTCGAACCGTGCTCAAGAACTACGCTGCTCATGGACTCGCTCCTTGTTCCCCGACGCGGGGGCCGCGTGACGGGAGCGGGAGGAGAGCAGAGGCCGATGGGGGCGTCGACGGGGAGGGTCGCGGGCCCCGGGGCGATGTCAGGCACCCCTCCAGACAGCCTTGAATTCTCGCGTGGACTGGTGAAGCCGAGGGCAGGCCCGCGGCCTCACGCGTCGAGCCAGGAGAACACGTGGGGGAAGACCTCGTCGGGGGCGCGCGCCCCGAGGATCAGGTCCAGGTGGTCGTAGTGCGCGTGCGCCCCGGAGCCCGGGCCGACCTCGACGTAGTCGCGCTCGTCGGCGCCGATCAGCTCGCGCGCGGCGCGCACCGAGAGCGGGCGCGCGAGGCGGTCGCGGTCCCCCGCGATGACCCTCGTCGGCACGGTGACGTTCGCGAGGCCCGCGCGGTAGTCCAGGGCGCCGTCGGCGCTGTCCCACTTCCCGTCGGCGATCCACGCGAGGAACTGCCGCGCGACGCCCACGGGGATGTCTCCCATCGCGGTCACCATCACCCGCCGCAGGGTCTCGTCGTCGTAGTGCTCCGTGCGAATCCCGTCGCCGAGCCACGGGGGCATCCAGCGCCCCATGAGCGGCGCGACGAGGGTGAGCAGAAAGTTCACCGGCGTCGCGCGGCGAAAGGGCAGCAGCAGCGTCGAGACCTGCCGCGCGATGCGCTCGACGCGCACGCCCTCGAAGCGCACCGGCGACCCGATGGTCACCAGGCGGCGGATGCCCGCGCCGCCGAGGGAGCCGAGGTACGCGTAGGCGAGCATGCCCCCCATGCTGAACCCCACCCAGTCGACCTCGGGGCGCCCCGTGACCTCCCGGACCTTCCGCAGCGCCGCGGGGAGGTCCTCGCGCGCGTAGGTGTCGAAGTTCGCGTCGAGGGCGCCCGGCGTGGTGCCCGAGCGCGGGTCGCTCCCGCGGAGCTCGAGCACCCACACGTCGCGGTTGCGCAGCGAGAGCGCCCGCGCGAGGCTCTTCTCAGGGTCGAAGGCGAAGGCCCGGCGGTTCATCGACAGCCCGTGGCAGAGCACCACCGGCGGCAGCGAGGGCACGTCGCGGATCGGGTGGAGCCGCCCGAGGAAGAGCTGCGCCCCGTCGTCGGTGCGGAGCTCGTAGGTCTCGTCGAAGCCGTCGGGCGTGCGCAGGCGCCTGCGCCACATCGCGACCCACCACGTCGTCGCGAGCCAGAGGGCGACGGGCGCGAGGAGCGCGAGGGCGAGGGCGAGCCAGAGCCAGGGGTGGAGCATGGCGGGGAGAGTCTGTCACCAACCCGCGCCGACCGGGGAGCCCGCGGCGATGGCGCCCGGTCGCGCTCGCCGAGGGCGGCTGTCACTTTCTGCGCGGTGCGGGAGCTCCTGGGCTATGGGCCGTGGTCACGGACCATGGCACCCACGAAGCTCGCGGTAACGATCGGAATCTGCGCCTCGCTGCTGGCCGGCGAGGCCTGGGCGGTGGAGCCCATGTCGTGCTTTCAGCGCTTCGCGCAGCCCTCGTCGCTGGCCGTCGGCGCCGCGCGGGTCACCACCATGCCCGTGACCCTCGCGACGACCTTTCACCCGTCGCCGGGGTGCGTCTACGGGCTGGCGCCCGACGCGGCGAGGATGGTCCCGCTGGCCGACGCGGAGCTCGACTTCGCCGCGGTGGTCGAGCAGCTCTCGCGGGGCGCCTCGCTCGACGCGTCGCCGCACACGATCTTCGCGCGAACGCGCGCGGGGGCCGGGGCCGTGGAGTCGGTCTTTCGTGAGAGCTGCACCGACGTGCTCTTCTCCGATGGGCTGGCCTTCGAGGCGAGGGTCGACACCTCGACGCGGCTGCTCCACGTGCGACGCCGGGCGCTGAGCGACACGACGCGGCGCGCGGCCAACCTGTCCGACTGCGGCGCGTCGAGGGTGCTGCTGCGGTTCGTGGCCCTCCGCGACGACGCGCCGCCGGCCTTCGTCGCCCGCGTCCCCGACGAGGGCGCAGAGGACCTCGCCCTCGACCGGCGCGAGATCATCCTCGGCGCGCCGGGGCGCTTCGCCGTCTACGCCGCGCGGCCCTCCACGCCCGGCGACCCCCGCCCGGCGGTCCTCGTGGGTCGGCTCGCGCTCGACTCGCCGCTCACCGAGCTGCGCCGCGCCATGAGCACCGCGGCCCGCGAGGATCAGCCCTGGTTTCGCGCGGGGTGGTCCGGCGACCGCATGGTCTTCTCGCGGGCGCAGGGCACCGAGAGCGACGCGCTCTGGCACGAGATGGTGCTCGCCGCGTCGAGCGAGCAGGTCTGGCTCGCCGACGTGCCCGCGACGAGCGACGACGCGCACCCGAGGGTGCACGGCGCGCTGCGGGTCACCGCCGGCCGCGACGGCTTCGTGCTCCCCGCGGGCATGGTCGAGCGCGCCATGCGCGAGCGCTACGGCCGCGCGGGCGGCGCCATGAGCCCCAACCTCCGCGAGTGGGAGACGCTGCGACGCGGCCTGCAGGTCTGCGTCGCCGAGCGCTACGCCCACGCCCCTGACGCCGCGTCGCCCTCGCGCCTCCCCTCTGACACCCGCTGCGCGCGCCTCGCCAGCGTGACGCCGGCGATCACCCTGCAGTCCGCGCAGGCGGCCGCCGACGCCGCGCCCGCGACCCCCGGCCAGCTCTGCCTCCAGCGCAACCTCTGGCGCCTCACCGCGCGGGGGATGGTCCCCGAGCGCGCGCTCCCGCCGCAGTGCCTGACCCTCGGCGCCGATCCGCCCTCGACGCTCCCGCTGGCGTCGGTGGGCGATCGCGCGTCGCTCGCGGGCGCGGGCCAGGGGCACTTCCTCTGCATCGAGAACCACTGCCGCCCCGTCGTCGCCGAGGAGGGCGGGCGCGGCCTTCGGGTGTGGCGCGCGGGCCTCGCCGAGCTCCGACGCGCGACCAGCGCCGAGGGCGCCCTCTCGCGCGAGTCGCTCACCCTCGCGCGCTTCGTCGCCATCGACCCCCTCACCGACCTCCACCCCGTGGGGCTGATCAGCGGCGCGCCGATCCCCGCGTCGGAGACCTCCCCCGAAGACGAGGCGGAGCGCGCCGACGAGCTGCGCCCCGGCCCGTGGTCGACGGTGCCCCACGACGAGCTCGACGTCTTCGCCTACGTGCGCCGCCGCAACGCCCTGCGGCTCTACCTCACCACCACCCCGGCCGGCGCCGGCCTCTGGAACACCCGCGAGCGAGAGACCGTGCTCACCACCCAGCTCCCGGTGGCGGGCGGCGTGCAGCGAAGCGAGGGGTCGCCGCCCGGCTCAGGCCTCGTCGTGCTGCTCACGCGAGAGGCGACCTGCCCCACCGAGCCCTCGGCCGGCGCGCGAGCGCGCCCCGCGTACGACCCCGACGCGAGGGTCGTCGACCAGACCGTGCACGCCTTCGTGGCCCGCGACCTCGGCGCGGGCGAGCCCTTCGAGTGCGTCGCGCACGCGGCCTTCAGGGTGCGCGAGGCGCGCGCCGTCGCGCCGACGTCGTGGCTGCACCTCGGGCTCCTCGGCGACGCCCAGGCGGCGTTCTTTCTCGCCGACCCGGTGAGCTTCGGCGTGATCTACCCCGTCGCCTACGCGCAGGCGCGCCTGCCCGTCGGCTTTCACCTCGAGGGCGCGGTCTCGGCCACCGCGTCGGTGAACTTCTCCGACGGCGAGCTCTCGCGGGCGGGCGCGGGGGTCTCCCTGGCGCTCGGCTGGGGCCCCCTCGGCGTCGCCCCGAGGATGATCTCCGTCGGCGCAATGCTGCACCTCGCCACGGGCTCGACCGACAACAACCCCTGGGTGAGCCCCTACGTCGCGCTGAACCTCGCGTCGATCCTCGACGCGCTCGGGGGCCGCTGATGCGCCGCGCCCTGCTGGCGCTCGCGGTCGCGCTCGGGTGCCGCGGCGCGACCTACCCGCTGCCCACGCGCGCGGCCGGCGAGCCCCTGCGCGCGGCGCCCTCGACGCGCGCCGACGAGGCGCCCTCGGTCGCGGCCTTTCACGCGATGGAGACCGCGTGTCGCCAGCGCCTCCGCGCCGAGACCATGCGGGCCTCGCTCGCGACCATGGACCGCGTGCGGCTGGCCCTCGGGAGCGTGTGCGGGCTCGAGTACGTCGCGGGCGACCCGCTGCACTGGCGGCTCCACTGCGGCACCGACGACTTCTTCAGCGTCGGGCACTACGCGCTCAGCAGCGAGGTCGACCGCAACGGCGTGCCCACGGTCGCGCCCTGCGAGGCGCTGGGACGGCTGGTCCCCTCGCTGCGGGGGCGGGCGGTGCACCGATGGGTGTGCGCGGGCGCGGTGCTCCACGAGCTGCTCTCGTCGGCGCAGCGCGCGCAGGGCGGCAGCGCCCCCGGCGGTCGCATCGAGCTCGCCGTGCTCGGCCACTCCGACACGGTGCCCTTCCGCCAGCGCGGCGACTGGGACGCGTGCCCGATCCTCCGCGCGACGCTGGGCTTCACCCCCGGCGAGACCTGGAGCGCGCTCGCCGAGGGCGCGTCGCTCGCGGACCGACAGCGGGCCAACGAGCAGCTCTCCTGGTGCCGCGCGGCGGAGGTCGCCCGCTCGCTCCGCTGCGGCCTCGCGCTGGTGACGCACGGCAACCAACGCTTCAGCGGCGACCCCTGCGCGTCGCTCCCGCCCGAGGAGCTCGGCGGCGTCGGCGGCGCGTCTCGCACGAGCGTCGTCGGCGCGGGCACGAGCTGGATCGCGTCGCAGGCGCAGCCCGCCTGCAGCGTCGAGCCGGGCGCGCCGCCGGGCAGCTGCGCCGAGGCGCGCCGCGTGGACGTCTTCGTGCGCTTCATCCCCTCGTCGGACCTCATCGACTCGCCCTGCCCTCAAAGCGCCGACGACCCCGCGGGCGCGCTGTTCTGCCTGCAGCAGTGCAACGAGCAGGCGGGGGCGAGCGTCGCGGTGTCGGCGAGCCTCGGCGGCAGCCGCTCGGAGCTCCACGTGCCCTGCACGCCCGAGAGCCCCTTGCCAGCCTCATGGATCCGCTTCCCCGCCGCGGCGGGCGCCGACTGCTACCAGCTCAACGCGAGCGCCATCACGTCGGCGCTGCGCATGCGCTGACGCGCTCAGCGAACGATGTTGAGGGAGCCGGGGAAGGTCGCGTAGTTGCGCGAGGTCACGCCGTTGCGCGTGCCGCCCTGGTAGGCGGGGAGGCCCGCCGAGGTGACCAGACGCACCACGCCGCCGCGCTCCATGGTGATCCGCCCCGCGAAGACCGCGGCGGTGCAGATGCTCGAGTCGTCGGTGAAGGGGCCGCTGCCCCAGAGGCTCCCCGCGCTCCCGCCCGGGGGGCACCACACCTGCTGGCGCGCCCCCGGCGTCGCGCGAAACCGCGTGGCGCTGGTGGTCCAGGTGATCGCCTCGACGCCCGGCGGCGGCGCGGCCTCGGGCGCGACGGTGGGGGTGAACGCGAAGCTGCCGGGGTAGGCCGCGTAGACCCGCGAGGTCACCCCGTTGCGCGCGACGCCGGGGTAACGCGAGCGGCCGGGGTGGATGTACGCCGTGACCGTGCCGCCCTGCGCCTGGGTGATCTGGCCCGCGTGCACCGCGGCGGAGCAGACGCTCGAGTCGTCGGTGTACACGTCCGAGCCCCACACCGTGCCGAAGGTGCCGTTGGGCGGGCACTCCTGGGTGAAGCTCTGCCCGATCTGCCCGCGGTGGCTCCGCGCGTTGGCGGCCCAGGGGCCCGCGGCCGCGCCGCCGCCGACGTTGATCTGCACGCCGCCGATGTTCACGCCGTTCGCGTTGAGGCGCGGCACGGGCACCGCGACGAGGCCCGGCGTCGCGCCGCCGACGATGGTGAAGCTGCCCGGAAAGCTCCCGAAATGCCGCGTGGTCACCCCGCCGCGGATGGTGCCGACGTACGACGCCTGGCCCGGCCCGATCTGGATCTGCACCACGCCTCCCTGCGCGAGGTTGATGCGCCCCGAGTGCGCCGCGGCGGTGCAGATGCTGGAGTCGTCGCTGTAGGTGTCCGAGCCCCACACCGTGCGCGCCGTGCCCCCTGGAGGGCACAGCAGCGTCAGCACGGCGCCGGCCTGCGCGCGGTACCGCGTCGCGGTGTCGGTCCACTGAATCGGGACCGCCGCCGGGGGCGCCGGCGCCGCCGCAGGAGGGGGCGAGGCGTTGCTCGATTCGCGCTTGCACGCGCCTCCCAGGCCCGAGATCGCGAAGATGATGGCAAGGCCGTATCGTTGCATGGCGTCGTGCTCCTCCTGCGGCGGCAAGGTAGTCGCCCTGAAGAGACAGGGTAAAGCGAATTCCCAAGGCCTCCCGGTGCATGGATCTGCCGACAAGAAGGCCCCCGGGCCCCCACGAAAGTCGCGCGCTGGCGGAGCGCTGGCGCTGGCGCTGCTCCTGGCGGTTGGGGTCTGGCCCCTGGGCGTGACCCGAGGGCTCGTGGCGCTTCGCTTCTGGGGCGATCCGCGGGTGTCTGCCGAGGCGCTCGCCGAGGCCCTGAGCGGCGCGCGCCCGCCGATGGTCGTCGACGTGCGCGGGGCCGACGAATTCGCGGTGAGCCACCTGCGCGGCGCCCTCTCGGCGCCCCTCGACGGCGTCGAAGCGGCCCTCGCGGGCGTCGATCGGGGGCGCGCGCTGGTCGCGGTGTGCTCCGTGGGATACCGCAGCGGGGCCGCCGCGAGGCGCCTGCGCGCGGCGGGGTTTCGCGACGTGCGAAACCTCGACGGGGGGCTGTTCGGCTGGGTCAACGGGGGCAGGACGCTGGAGTCGGGAGGCGCCGCCACCCGCGCGGTGCACCCGTACAGCGCGCTGTGGGCGACGCTGATTCGGGCGCCCGCGCGGGCGGAGCGCGGGGCGCTCACTCGGGGCGGGGCGCGCCCAGCGAGAGCGCGCCCAGGAGCTGCTGCGGCGCCGCCACGACGGTGACGTTGCCGACGGTGCCCGCGATGTCCTTCCACGCCTCGAGCTCCTTGAGGCGCAGGAGCGTGGGGTTGCTCTCGAGGAGCTTCGCGGTGTTCGCGAGGGAGCGCGTGGCCGCGGTCTCCTCTCGGCGCAGGATCACGTTCGCCGCCGCGCGCTTGTCGGCCTCGATCACCTGGTTCAACAGCGCGCGCATGTCGCCGGGCAGCACGAGGTCCTTGATGTCGACGCGGGCGAGCTCGAGGCCCCAGGCGCCGAGGCGCTCGGAGAGCTCCGCGCGGAGCTGGTCCGAGGCGCCGTTGCGCTGCTCCAGGAGCTCGTCGACGGTGCGCGCGGCGATGTGCCGCCGCGCGTGCACCTGCGCCTCGGAGTACACGGCGTCGTTCAGCGACGTGACCGACTGCGCGCTGCGCAGCGGGTCGACCACGCGAAACTTCACCACGAGGCTCAGCCGCAGCGTGACCTTGTCCGCGGTCATCACGTCCTGCCCGAGCACCTGGAGCTCGCGCTCGCGCAGGTCGACGAGCTCGACGCTCACCGCGCGGTCGCGGGTGAAGAACGCGTGCGCGCCCGGCGGGAGGACCGACTCGAAGCGACCGTCCACGTAGAGCAGCCCGCGCTGGCCCTCGGCCACCACCACGGTGCGCACCGACGAGCCCGCGAGCGCGCGGAACGCCGGGGGCACCGACGCGGCGTCGACCCCCGCGGTCGAGACGTTCTCGCACACGACCTCGGCGCGCGCGTGCCAGAGCACCCAGCGCCCAGGCGCGAGCACCGAGCGGGCCACGCCGTCGACCCGGAGCAGCCCCAGCTCGTCGTCGGCCACGACGTGCTCCACGCCGTCGGCGGCGGGCAGCACGCTCAAGAGCTCCGGCGTGGCGGGGGACGCCGCCTGGTTCAGGTCATAGCGCACCGTCTCCACCGGGGAGAAGAGGCTGAAGACCCTGTGACGGCCGGGGCCGAGCAGGGCGAGCGGGCGGCCGTCGCGGAGCACGAGGGCGCGGTCCGACACACGGAGCTGGATCGTGGTGAACATCAGAGTCTCCCGGAGCGAGGGTCGTAGGGGTGGCGGAGAAGTGCCCGGGGGGAGGGCGGGAGCGCCGCGGCGCGTCTTCGCACCCGCGTCGAAGGTCGGGCGTCGCGCCGGCCCGCCCCACGCGAGGTGAGGCGAGCGAGGCGCGCCGCGCAGGGACCTCCTGGGCGGTCCTCCAGACGCGCGACGAGCGCCGCCCGCAGGCGACGTCGAGGCGCGGGTCGAGGTGTGCTGAACGAGGCGCTGCGCGTCGCCGCCCTCCCACGAGGCGTCAGAACGGGTAACAGCCGTTTTCCCAACCACGGGTCGCGTCGCGAGGACGCGTGGGGAGTCGAACCCCTGGAGCGCGCGAGGGCCTTCACCGCCCCGATGCGCAGGACGCCGTCGGCAGACTCCCCTCGGGTCCCGCGGGGGTGTCGGCGGCGCTGCAGGGTGCGGATCCACCCTCGCGACGAACAACCGCATCGCAGAACCCGTGCCAGCGTTCAGAGCCCCAGAAGGCCGCGGCCTCTCGCGCGGAGCACGATCCGCTGGGATCGTACTTGATCCAGGGAGATACGATTCAGGGCGCGGTGAGCCCGACGCCCCCTGCCGTTGGGGGCTCGCGTTGGGAATCTCGCCGGGCCTGAGGGACACTGCCCCGCGGCGTCGCGCGCCGGCGCAGGAGGACCCCATCCCCGTGATCACCATGCACCGACTCGCCCCGACGCTCCTACTCTCGCTCGCCGCGGCCTCGTGCGGCGGCGCGACCCACGACGACGACGCGGACGCCGTCGGCGGAGTCGACGCCCTCGAGGCCACGGCGCAGACCCAGGCGCTGCTCTCGATCGTGAACGACGTGACCCGCGGCGCGGTGGGCGCGGAGATGGCCGCCGCGGTGGCCGCGCAGAACACCGCGGGCGCGTTTCTCCCCTCGGGCTGCGTGCAGGCGACGTCCGCGGGCGCGACGGTGACCTACACCCTCAACGGCTGCGCCGGCGCCTACGGCCTCGCGAGCGTCAGCGGCACGCTCCGCGCGACCTTCTCCGAGGTGACCCCCTCGGGCCGCACCGTGGCCCTCTCGGGAGAACTCCAGGCCAACGGGCTGACCCTGCGCCCCGACGCGACCGCCCAGGTCTCCTTCATGGGGTCGAGCCGCATGGCCTCGGTGACGGTCATGGGCACCGGCACGACCCCGCGCCCGAGCGCCTTCGCCCAGAGCGGGAGCTACATGTCCACCTGGGACGGCGCGTGCCTCGGGCTCACCGGCCGCGTGTCGAACACCGCGTCGTCGGGGGGCGCGGTCACCGTCGACATCACGAATTTTCGACGGTGCCGCGGCGGCTGCCCCGACGCTGGGGGGCGGGTCACCGTCACCAGCGCGCGCGGCGCCTCGGTGACCCTCACCTTCAACGGCGCGGCCACGGCCACCCTCAGCGGCTCGCGCGGGCGCAACCTCCCCGTGCGGTTGTACTGCGGCTCCTGAGCCTCGGCGGGTTGACAGCGGGACGCCCGCGCTCGATGCCTGCGCGGTGAGCTCGCGTCGACACCTCCCGGTGCTCCAGAGCGCCCCCGCGGCGCCCGCCGCGCCCGCGCAGGAGCCCCCGGCGTGGCACTGGATCCCCCTGGGCTCGGTGGTCTCGCTGCTGGCGCTGATCCCCGCGGCCCCGGCGATGCTCTCAGGGATGCGCGCGGCGCTGGGGCTCACCTACCGCCCCGGGAGCTCGGCGGGCGAGATCGCCGCCGCGCGGGCCGCCGCGCCTGCGCGCTCCGTCGCGATCGAGCTGCTCGCCGCCGCGGTGCCGGTGGCCACGGTGCTGCTCTGCGTGGCGCTGGGCGCGTGGGTCGTCGGTCGCCGAGGCGCGCGGACCAACCACCGACATGGGGTGCTCTCCGGCGCGCTGACGGCGGCGCTCTGCGGCGCCCTCGCGGGGAGCGTGACCGCCACCCTCGTGCTGGTGCCGCTGGCGATGTGGGTGGGGGGAGCGGCGGCCCGCGCGGGCGTCGCCCGGAGGGAGCGCTCAGCGCAGGACGAGCCAGAGGATCCCGGCGACGGAGAGCAGTGACACCATCGCCGCGGCCTTGGAGAACAGGTGCGCGTTCGACGCCTCCGGCGGCGCGATGAAGGTCTGGGGGAGGCGCTTCTCCTGGGTGCCGTCGGCGTCCGAGGAGGGGATCGCCGCGAGGGGCGAGGCGAGGTCCTCGCGCACGGCGCTGAGCCGCGTGGTCTGCATCAGCTCGTCTTCGACCGGCGCGGGCTTGAGTCGCCCTGTGGCGTCGGCGAGCGCCGCGTGCCGGTCGGTGGCGCTCGACGGCGTCGACGGCGGTCCCTTGAGCACCTTGGTGACCCCCGAGCGCGGCAGCACGCTGCCCATGGCGGGCGTCGGGACGCTCGAGGGCATACCCACGCCGCGCGCCTGCGAGAACGCGGCCCGCGCCCCCGAAGACGGCGCGCCGCTCCCCCAGGCGGGGGTCTGCTGACGCACCGAGCTCCCTTGCGACATTCGCACCGAAGAGACCGCGCTGATCGCCTCATCGAGGGGCGCGAGGTCGTCGGCTCCCAGGCGCTGGAGCATCTCCTCGATGTCGCGCCCCGTGTCGCCCGTGGGCGCTATGACGGGCGGCGGCGGCGGCGGGGGGGGCGCGGGCGGCCGGGGCGCCAGGGCCTCGCTCCTTCGCGGCGGCGCGCCCAGGCCCGTGGGGACGCCCAGGGGCGGCGTGCCCTTCGCCGCCGGCCTGCGAGGCGCGGTCGAGGCGGCGCCCACGATGTGGCTGCGAACGACCTGAACGCCGCCGCCGGTGGGGCGCACCGACAGGGGCTCAGGCTCCATGAGCACGTCGTTGGCCGACACCTGCGCGTACTGCGCGAGGGTGGGCGAGGGGCTGCGACGGCGGCGCGGGCTCTGCGCGGAGGGCGCGAGCGCCCGGGGGTTCACGCTGCCGGTGGCGTGGCTCACCGAGGTCGCGACGTCGAGGTCGGGCAGGTCGGGCAGCGCGCCGCGCGGCGACGAGTCGAGCTCGGGGAGACCCGCGAGGTCGGGCATGGCGGGGGGCGGGGGCACGCCGAAGTCGCCGGGGGCGAGGGTGCGGCCGCTGGCGTGAACGCCGGACTCGTAGCGGTGCCGCACGCCGACCGTGGCGCGCGACTGCGAGGTGCTCGGGGTCGCGCGCAGGGCCTCGCGCTCCGCGGCGACCTTCTCGCCCGCGATGGCCGACATGAACGTGGTGACCTGACGGTGCGTGGCGATGTCCGCGCGGAGCTGGTCCTCGATGGCCTCGGCGAATTCGCCGGCGCCCGCGAAGCGGTCGTCGACATCGAAGGCGAGGGCGCGCTGCACGATCTCGTCGACGGCGGGCGGGAGGTGCGCCAGGATCGATCGCAGCGGGCGGTACGCCACCCGGTTGGCGCGGGTGACGGTCTCGACATCGCTGCGCTGCGGGTAGAGCCGACGGAGCGCGAACGACTCCCACATGGTCACGCCCATGGAGAACACGTCGGCGCGGCGGTCGACGGCGAGGCCCTCGAGCTGCTCGGGCGACATGAAGGGCGCCTTGCCCTTGAGCGTCCCGACGGTGGTGAACGCGAGGCGGCGCTCGGCGCGGGCGATGCCGAAGTCGACCACGCGCGACACGCCGTCGAGGCCCACGAGGATGTTCTGCGGAGAGACGTCGCGGTGCACCACGTTCAGCGGCGCGCCGTCGGGTCCCACGAGGTCGTGGGCGCACTCGAGGCCGGCGAGCGCGTCGAGCACGATCCGCAGCACGATGCCTACGGGGATCGCCCGGCGCACGCCGATGGCCGCGCGCTGCACGGCGGCGAGGGTGTCGCCCTCGACGTAGTCCATCACCATGTAGAGCTGGTCGTGCTCCGAGCCGATCTCGAGGATGGGCACGACGTTGGGGTGATGGATCCGCGCCGCGACCCTGGCCTCGTCGAAGAACATCTGCACGAACTGCTCGTCGCTCGACAGGTGTCGGTGCAGGAGCTTGATGGCCGCGAGGCGCTCGAAGCCCGCCTCGCCCTGGTGCCTCGCCAGGAAGACGTTGGCCATGCCTCCGGCGCCGAGTCGGGTCACCAGGTCGAACCGGCCCACCCGCGTCGGCGTCTCGTCGCCGACGAGCCTTGGGGCGAGGGACCGTCGCGCGCTGCCTCCGATTGCGTTCATGGGGTCACTCCTACGTCCGTCGTGTTCGCGCGGCGGAGCGCGCCGCGGGTTGGGTCCTGCCGCCCACCGCCTCCGGGCCTCGCGGGCCGCGTCGACGTCAGGGCTGCACTGACTATCTCGGTCGCGCGGGTGGCGGCGCAAGGCCCTGAATCCCTGCGTTTCAAGGGTATTTCGCAGGGGTGAGGTGGTCCCATGGGGGCCCTGGTGGCGCGCGCCCCGCGGTCACCGCAGGCCAGCGCACATCGCCACCCACGGGCCCCGGGCGGACTCTCGTCGCAGGCCGTGGGGGGATGTGCGCGGGGGCCTACCGCGACGGCCCCGGCGCCTGCCTACGGCGATCGGCGCGAGGGCGGCCGCGCTACTCCATCGGCAGCACGTGGAGCACCTCGCGGAGCACGATCACCGCGATGCCCATGAGCCCCTCGCCGGCGACCATGCCCGACGACACGCTCACGGTGAAGCGCTCGGCGATCTCCTTGTAGTACCGGCGCAGCAGCCACGCGATGACCGCGCCCGCGAGCATCGCGAGGGAGTCGTGGGCGTCGATCACGAACGCGATGCCGAGGCCCGTGGCGCTCGGCAGCCAGCGCTTCAGCGACTTCGGCCCGAGCTCCTCGGCCACCGCGAGGAGCGCGCCCACGACGAGCCCCGCGACGATGCCGTAGAGGGCGTACGCGGGGAGGTTCGACGGGCCGTCCTTCAGGAGCTTCGCGACGCCCGCCCACGCCGCCGCGGCGGGCGCAGGGAGCGAGCGACCGAGCTTCTCGGGGGTGGCGATCTTCGTGTACGCGTACACGCACGCGAAGCCGCCGGCGAGCACACCCAGGAGCTGCGCCCAGAACTGCTTTCGCGGCGCGCCGCCGAGGAGGTACCCGGTCTTGACCTCGGTGAGCAGGTCGGCGCTGTGGCTCGCGGCGCCCGCGGTCACCGTCGCGGTCATGAGGTTCGCCGACACGTTGCCGGGCACCATCACGCCGAACATGAGCTGCGTGATCTTGCCCATGGCGCCGATGGGGGTGACGTCGGTCTCGCCCGTGGCGCGCGCGGCGACGACGGAGAGCAGAAAGGCCATGAGCACCGAGAGGACGCCCTCGAACACCGGCACGCCGAACCACGCGCGCTGCATAAAGACCGCGCCCACGGTGCACAGCAGAAGCCCCACGCCGAACCACGCCTGCGGCACCTCGACCGAGGAGAGCGGGTCGTCGCCCTTGGGCCCCCCGCGGAGCATGCGCCCGAAGCCCGCGAAGGAGCGCACGATCATGCGCCAGCGGAACGCGAAGGCCACCAGCGACGCGCTGACCATCAGCGACGTGCCCGGCCACACCGACCACTTCGAGCGGATCATCGCCGCGAGGGCGTCGCGGCTCGGCACCACGATGGCGTGCGCGTGCGCGGCGGCCTGCGCGAACGCGGCGTACTCCGGCGTGCCTCGGCGAACGCCCTCGGGCACGACGCGGAGCACGTCGTGGTCGAGGAGCCAGGGCCCGATCACCGCGAAGTTCAGCACCGCGCCGAAGGCGAGGGAGAGGGTGACCTTGAGCCCCATGATCGCCCCGGCGGCGTAGAGCAGCAGGGAGGTGTTGACCGAGAAGCCCCAGGCCTTGAGCGAGATCCCACGGAGGGTGCCGCCGACGCCGAGGGTCTCGGGGATGTGCCGCAGCGCGCCGATCTTGCAGTCGCACAGGAACTTCCACACCGCGGCGACGACGCCGCCCCAGAGCAGCGCCATGGCCTTCACGAAGCCCTCGCGGCTGGCCTTCTCGGCGCCCTCGCCGTGCTCGCCGTCGGCTCCGTGCAGCGTGCGGATCGTCTCGGCGCACACGATGCCCGAGGGGAAGCGCAGCTGCTCGGCGTTGATCATGTTGCGCTTGAGCGGGATCGCGACCACGACGCCCAGCGCGGAGATCACCAGGAGCCACGCGACGAGCTGCGCGAAGCTGAGCTCGGGGATCTCGGTCATGCCCTCGGCGCGGAGCATGGTCATCGCGGGGATCGAGCTCACGAGCCCCGCGGAGGACATGTACGCCGCCGCGCTCGCCGCGGTCTGAGACGTGTTGTTCTCGAGCGTCGAGAACGGTCGGATCTTGGGGAAGGCCTTGCTGGCGCCCTTGAAGATGGCGAAGGCGAGCACCGACGAGGTGATGCTCATGCCGAAGTTCCAGCCGATCTTGAGGCCGATGTAGAGGTTCGCCGCGCCGAGGGTGCTGCCCAGGAGCATCCCGGTCACGGCGGCGCGCACGGTGAGCTGCGCCTCGTCCTTGCGGTACACCTTCTCGAGCCAGACGCGGTCGCGGGCGGCGATCGCGTCAGGGTCGCTCAGCGGGACCGAGGGGAACGGGAGGGTGCCGGACGTCTCGCTCGCTTCGGTCTGTGGGGCGCTCATCGTGGGGCGCGAAGAGAATCACACCCCTCAGAGCTCCTGCAATCCGCGCGCTCCCTCAGGGCAGCGCGAGGACGGCCCGGCGCGCGAGGGCCGCGTCGTGAGCCCTGGGTTCCCCGCCACGCGCGGCCGACACCGCGACCTCTGCGACGCAGGGGGCGCCGCGCCCGCCGTGTCGGCAAATCGACTATCGTCGCGAGAGATGTCACTCGCGCCCTGCCTCCGCGCCCTCAACCCCTGGGTGACGCTGATCGTCGCGGCCTGCCTCGGGGCTTGCGCGGAGCGAGGTCCCGCCCCGTCCGACCGCCCTGAGGCCGAGGTGAACGCCTTCACCGACGCCTCGGTGCTCCGGTTCGACGTCAGCCTCGACCGCGCCGATGGGTTCGACGCGCCGCCGCCCGACCTCCCCGTGGTCACCGGCGCGGTCTGTCCCGACGACCGCTTCTGCCCTCGCGGGCAGCGCTGCATCGGCGGGCGCTGCGCCCTCGACCCCTGCGACTCGCCCGCGAACGTGTGCGGCGCCAGCGCGTGCTTGGCGCGCTGCGTCCCCCTGCGCGACCCCTGCGCCGACGTGCGTTGCGGCGCCAGCGAGACGTGCTTCAACGGGCGCTGCATCCCAGGGTGCTTCCCCACCCCGTGCAGCGGGGTCACCTGCGAGGCGGGGCAGTTCTGCGACGCCTCCACGGGCCGCTGCGAGGCCGTGGCGCCCTGCGACGCGCCCTGCCCCTCGGGGTCGGTCTGCCACGTCGGATGCGCGCCTCGCACGCGCTGCGACGGCGTGACCTGCGCGCCGACCGAGTACTGCGTCGACGGTCAGTGCGTCGCGAACCCTTGCGCGACCGTCACCTGCGACGCCGGCGGCGTGTGCGTGAACGGCCGCTGCGTGGCGACCTGCGACTGCTCGCCGCCCTGCGCCCGCGGCGCGAACGACCGCTGCGTCTTCGGCCGCTGCGAGTGCA
Source organism: Polyangiales bacterium (assembly GCA_041389885.1). Lineage (GTDB taxonomy): Bacteria > Myxococcota_A > Polyangia > Polyangiales > JAWKRB01. Next base: position 75,906 of record JAWKRB010000029.1, read on the forward strand.
CCCCGCGCTGCGCGCCAGACGCCGTGTGCGGCGCCGACGACGGCTGCGGCGGCCGGTGCGCGGGCTCGTGCCCCGACCCCCGACAGCGCTGCGACGCCAGCACCGGGCGCTGCGCCTGCACGCCGAGCTGCCCCCCGACGGCGGCGTGCGGCGCCGACGACGGCTGCGGTGGGCGCTGCGACCAGGGCTGCGGCGCGGGGCAGCGATGCGACGTCGAGGCGCGCGCGTGCGCGTGCATCCCCCGCTGCCCCGACCCCGCCGCGGTGCGCGACTACGCGTGCGGCGCGCCGGTGCCCAACGAGTGCGCGGGGGGGCCGTCGTGCGGCGTCGGCGCCCGCTGCGCGAGCGGCGAGCGCTGCGACGCGAAGACCGGCACCTGCGCCTGCATCGCCGCGTGCCCCGGCGCCGACGAGGTCGACTGCGGCCAGCCCATTCGCAACGGCTGCACCGCCACCCCCTGCGCGGGCACCGGCACCCGATGCCGCGCGGGAGAGCGCTGCGCGGCGGGGGTCTGTGAGTGCGTGCCGGGGTGCCCGGCGGTCGACCCCGCCGCGGTGGCCTGCGGCGAGCCCATTCGCAACCGCTGCGGCGGGCAGCCCGACTGCGGCGTGGGGAGCTTCTGCCCCGCCGGGCAGCGCTGCAACGGCGGGCGCTGCGAGTGCGTCTCGCGCTGCGCCGACCCGAGCACCGTCGCGTGCGGCGTGGCGGTGCCCAACGCCTGCGCGGGGGTGTCGTGCCCCGGCGTCGGCACCCGCTGCGAGGCGGGCGAGGTGTGCGACCGCGACCTGATGCGCTGCGTGTGCGCGCCGCGCTGCCCCAGCGTGAACCCCAACACGATCGCGTGCGGCACGAGCATCGCCAACCTCTGCCCGGGCGGCGCGGAGTGCGGCGTGGGGCTGCAGTGCCCCCCGAACCTCACGTGCAACACCACGTCGCGGCGCTGCGAGTGCGTGCCGACGTGCCCTGCTCCCTCGACGGTGACGTGCGGGCAGCCCCTCAGGAACCTCTGCGCGGGCTTCACCTGCCCGGGCGCGGGCACCCAGTGTCCTCCGGGGCAGCGGTGCGGCGCGACGGGGGTGTGCGAGTGCGTCCCGGCCTGCGCCGCGGCGTCTGACGTCGACTGCGGGCAGGCGATCCCCAACGTGTGCCCGGGCATGTCGTGCGCGGGGGCGGGCACGCGGTGCCCCGCGGGGTCGATCTGCAGCGGCGGTCGCTGCGCGTGCGAGGCCCGCTGCTCGCGCTCGCCCGCCGACGTGGCCTGCGGCGAAGACGTGCCCAACGACTGCCCCGGCGCGCCCTCCTGCGGCGCCGGCACGCGCTGCGCCGCGGGTCAGGCCTGCGTGGCGGGCCGCTGCGAGTGCGTGTCGTCGTGCCCCGCGGCGAGCACGGTCGCCTGCGGCGCGCCGCTGCCGAACGCGTGCCCCGGCCTGACCTGCCCCGGCGCGGGCACGCGCTGCGCCGCGGGCGAGACCTGCTCCGGCGGCCAGTGCGTCTGCGCGCCGCGCTGCCCCGCGACGAACCCCGCGGCCATCGCCTGCGGCACGGTGATCTCGAACGTGTGCCCCGGCGGTCCCGCCTGCGGCGCGGGCACGCTGTGCCCCACGGGGCAGCGCTGCGTCAGCGGGCGCTGCGAGTGCGCCTCGACCTGCGCGCCGCCCTCGGCCGTGGCCTGCGGCGAGGCGATCCCGAGCACCTGCGTCGGCGCGCCGTGCGAGGGCGTGGGCACCCTGTGCCCCAGCGGTCGGAGCTGCGTGGGCGGTCGATGCGCTTGCCCCGCAGGGCGGATCGACTGCGCCGGGCTCTGCGTGGACGGGCGGTCCGACCCCACGAATTGCGGCGGCTGCGGCGTGACGTGCCCCGCGGGCACCGACTGCGCCGGCGGCGTGTGCGTGTGCCCCGGCGGGCTCACCGTGTGCGGCGGGCGCTGCGTCGACGTCGCCGCCGACGCCTCGCACTGCGGCGGCTGCGGGGTCGTGTGCCCGAGCGGCACGACCTGCAGCAACGGCCGCTGCGTGTGCCCCGGCGGGATGACCCGCTGCGGGAACCTCTGCGTCGACCTCGGCTCAGACCCGTCGCACTGCGGCGGCTGCGGGGTCGCCTGCGCGTCGGGGACGAGCTGCGAGGCCGGCGTGTGCCGCTGCGTGCCGGCGTGCGCGTCCGACCCCGCGGCGACGGCGTGCGGGACGCCGATCCCCAACCGCTGCCCCGGCGCCCCGCCGTGCCTCGACGGGCGGCAGTGCCCCGCGGGCAACCGCTGCGACCCGACGCTGCGGCGCTGCGTGTGCGTGCCGAACTGCCCGCCGGGCGTGGCGTGCGGCGTGGCCGACGGCTGCGGCGGGCAGTGCATCGGCGAGTGCTCCGGCGCCGAGACCTGCACGCAGAACCCCGACAACGCGCGGAACTTCTTCTGCTCCCCGGCGAGCTGCGCGGGGGGCTGCCGGTGCGACGAGTTCTGCGTGAGCGGTCGGTGCACCCAGGTCACCTGCAGCGACGGCTCCGCGCCGTGCCCGTGCCAGTGCTGCCCCGCGGGCTTCTCCTGCGTCGCGGGGAGCGCCTGCGTGCGGGTGCCCGACTGACGCCCCCCCGCGGTCAGAAATGAAACAGGGTGTTCGCCACCGCGGGGTCGCCGTTGCCCGCGATGGGCGCGGGCTCGGAGGGGTTGAGCACCACGCCGAGGGTCACGCCGAGGGCGATCGCGCCGCCGATCGCGGTCCAGAACCACCACTGCGTGACGATGCTCCGGGGCCTGGGCCGCAGCGTGATCTGAATCGCCTCGCTGCGGAGCACGCCCACGTTGATGGTGCGCACGTCGGGGAGGTACCCCTCGGCCTCGACGCGCACCTCGTGGGCGCCCGGGCGGATGCGGTCTGAGTAGGTGCCGCGGTTGACCTCCTGCCCGTCGAAGCGGATCGACGCGGTCGACGGCGACGCGGTGATCGAGATGCTCGCGTTACGCTCCACCGGGCGGAGCAGGTACTGGTACAGCCTGCGCTCGTGCGCGCCGATGGTGATGCGCTCGTCGTGGGGGTCGTGGTCGGTGAGGCGCAGGGTGATGTTGTGCTCGCCGGGCATCACCTCGACGCCTCGGGGGAGAGGCGTGGTGCCGAGCTCGCGGCCGTCGAGGGTGACCGTGACCCCCGCGGGCTCGACCTCGAAGGCGAGCACCGCGCGCGTGCTCTCGATCTCGGTGATCACGGCCTCGACCTCCGCGCGCTGCGCGTCGGTGATCTGCCCCGCGGCGTCTTCGAGGTAGCGACGAAAGGTCGCCACGGCGTTCACCAGCTGGCCGTCGCTGCGGTACGCCTGCGCCTGGTTGAACAGGATCGTCGGCGACGCGTAGAGGTTGTAGGCGAGGCGAAATTCCTCCACCGCCGCGGCGAAGCGACCGGCCTGGTAGTGCTGCGTGCCGGTCTGAAAATGCCTGCGCGCCTCGGCCTGCTGCAGCAGCACCGTGGGGTTCGGCCCGGAGGTCACCACGCCGTCGGTCGGCGGCGACGGGCGGCGACGCGGCTGCGCCGAGGCCTGGAGGGTCAGTAGGACCATGGACGAGGCGACCACTCGTGCCGCCGTGCTGCGTCTTCCCATCGCACCGCGGACCATATCACCACCCCCCGGGGCGCACGATGTTCTCGTGGCGGCTCCTCGGGCGCTCCCTGGGCGCCTCCCTGGGGTAGTAGGCTCCCCGCCGTGGCGAAGCTCACCTACACCGATCACCGCGCGGACCCGGGCGCGTGGGCGCGATCCCTCGGGGTCAGCGGCGAGGCCGTGGCGCTGTACCTCGACGCCGAGGTCATCGACCTGCACATCGACAGCTACCTCTGGAAGCGCATGGCGGGCTACGACCTCACCCGGCGGCACGGCCCGGGCCCGCTGGGCGCGGCCTTCGCGCGGCAGGTCGACCTCCCGCGGCTGCGCGAGGCGCAGGTCAGCGGCGCGGTGTGGGTGATCACCACGAACCCCTGGCGCGGCGCGCGCGGCCGGGCCGACACCTTCGCGCGCAACCTCGCGGGGCTCCGCGCCGAGCTCGCGCGCGCGCCCGAGGACGTGGCCCTCGTGCGCAACGTCGCCGAGTACCGGGCGGCGCGCGCCGCGGGCAAGCACGCGGCCTTTCTCGGAATTCAAGGCGGCAACGCCCTCGACGTCGAGCCCGACGGCAGCGCCCTCGACGTCATCGCCGACGGCTCGGTGCTGAGGGTCACCCTGGTGCACCTCACGAACTCCGCGCTGGGCGGCACGAGCGCGCCGCAGGGCGGCAACCTCCCGCTCACGACCCGGGGAAAGGACTACGTGCGCGCGCTCAACACGCGGAAGGTCTTCGTCGACCTCGCGCACATCTCCCGCCGGGCGTTCTTCGACGCGCTCGAGGTGCACGACCGCTCGCAGCCCGTGCTGGTCACCCACACCGGCCTCGACGGCGCCACACCCCACTGGAGGAACATCACCGACGCGCAGCTCAAGGCCGTCGCCGACCTCGGGGGCACCGTGGGGGTGATCTATCAGTCGGAGTTCCTCGGAGACCCGCTCTTCGGCGGGCGGTGCGAGTCGATCGTGCGGCACCTCGCGCACATCTGCGACACCGTCGGCGAAGACTTCGCGTCGCTGGGGTCCGACTGGGACGGGATGATCGTGACCCCCCGCGACATGCCCACCTGCCTGGAGCTCCCGCGCCTCGTCGACGCGATGCTCCGCAGGGGGTGGTCCGACACGCGGGTCAAGAAGATCCTCGGCGGCAACTTCCTTCGCGTCGTCGAGCGCCTCCGGGGGTGAGAAGGGGCTTCTCAGCGGGCGGCGAACGTGGCCTCATGCACCCGGTGCGCGGCGCGGTGTTGGCGATGACGGTGGCCCTCGGGTGCGCGGCGGCGCAGCGGGGCGAAGGGCTCGACGTGGCGGCCATCCCCCCCGCGATGCGCGCCGACTACGAGCTCTTCGCCGACCGGTGCTCCCGCTGTCACTCCGTCGCCCGACCGCTCTCGGCGCACGTCGAGAACGCCACCCACTGGACGAACTACGTCGCCCGCATGCGTCGGCAGCCTGGGGCGATGATCTCTGAAGCAGAAGGCGTGCGCATCGTGAGCTTCCTCGTCTGGTTCCACGACGAGCACCGCGACGGAGGTGCCCGTTGAGGCCCCGCTGGCTCCCCCTCGTCCTCGTCGCCGCGGGCACCGCCGCGCCCTTCGCGGCGCGCGCCGTCGAGTTCAATTTCGCCGGCACCCTCCAGCTCGACTACCTCTACACGCCCTTCACCGCCTCCGACCCGCGGCCCTCGTCCTTCGTCCTCGACGGGTTCACCCAGGAGCTGTCGCTCAAGGTCGCGGCCGACCTCGGGCGCCACACCACGGCGAACGTCAAGGCCTGCTTCGGGTGCCACGGCTTCGAGGCGGGCATGGGCTACGTCGACTTTCACCTCTCCGACGCGTTCAACGTGCGGGTCGGGCGCTTCACGCCGACCTTCGGCGAGTTCAACCTCCGCCACGACCCAGGCAACCACCGGCTGAGCGACAAGCCGTTGCCCTACGACATGGGCCGGATGTTGCGCTTCTTTGACTTCGGCCGGAGCGTGCTGCCGTCGCCCTACGTCGACAACGGCATCGAGGTCTGGGGATCGCATTTCTTCGGCCCGAGGGTGCAGGTCTCCTACGCCGCCCACGCGGTCACCGGCCTGCGCTCCCTCAGCCCCAACGCCCAGGACGTCGATTTCGCCTCGATGCGCTCCGCCAGCGGCCTGGTCATCGACAACAACTCCGAGCCGTCGGTGGGCGGTCGCCTCGGGGTGACCTTTCGGCTGGCGAACCGGGTCGACCTCTCGCTGGGGTCGTCGGCGCTCTACGGTCGCTACGACCCCGCGGGGCGGCTGCAGTACACCGTGCTGGGCGGCGACCTCTTCCTCCGGCTGCCGACGACGAACATCCGCGCGGAGTACCTCATCCGACGCACGGAGATGGACGCCACCGACCCCACGACCCTGGCGTTTGAGGTCGCGGGCGTGCCCGGCGATCCCACGCGCACCTTCAACACCCGCGACGGGTGGTACATCGAGGTCGAGCAGCGCGTGCGCCCCAACCTCGACGTGCTCCTGCGGTGGGACGGGATGCGCCGCGTGGGCAACGTCGGCGCGGGCTCGCTCCTCGACTTCGACGCGGGCGTGTCGCGGTGGACCCTGGGCGCGCAACTCACCGTCGAGCGGGGCTACCGCATCAAGGCGTCGGCGCAGCACTACCAGTGGTGGGGCCTGCGCAACGCGCCCTCGGGCGAGTTCGCCGTTCACCTCGGCGCCGTCGCCACGTTCTGAAATGCTGCGATTCTCGCGCGATCAGGGATAGACTCGCGGCCCGTGAACGACCGCCCGAAGCTCGCCCTCCTCGCCGCCGTCGCCGTCACCGCGTGCGGCGCGCCCCGACTGCCGCCGCCTCCGCCCCCCGAGCCCCCGCTCACCGTGGCCATCCCCGCGCTGCGCGTGCGCCGCGGAGCCAACGCCGCCGTGGCCGTCGAGGGCGTCGACACCGAGACCTCCGAGGGGCGCGTGCGCGCCGCCGTGCTCCGTCGCCGGGCCGACATTCAAGAGTGCTACGAGCGCGTGCTCCCGGCCTCGCCCGACGCCGCCGGGGGCATCGAGTTTCGCTTCGTCGTCGAGCGCTCGGGCCTGGTGTCCGACGCGCAGGCCGAGACCTCGGTCGCGCCCCTGCGGCAGACCCGCGAGTGCGTGCTGCAGATCATCCGCCCGCTGCAGGTCGACCGGATCCCCCGCGCGCTGATCATTCAGTGGCCCTTCGAGTTCGAGAACCCCGTGCTCCGCGTCGAGGTGCCCGAGACGGTGCTCTACCCCCGCATGAGCTTCCCCTCCGAGCAGAACGTCGCGGCGCTCGTCGGCGCGGGCTCGGGCGACCTGAGCGCCGACGAGGTGCGCGCCGTGTCCGCGCCGCTGCTGCGCCCCATGCTCGCCTGCTACACCCCCATCCTCCGAGAGCGCGCCACCCGCCGCGCCGAGGGCAGGGCGCGCTTCGAGCTCACGGTCGCCCCCGACGGCTCGCTCGCCGACGTCAGCACCCTCGACGTCACCGAGACCGTGCGGCCCGCGGGCGAGTGCATCGCCAACGCGCTGCGCGGCTTGCGCTTTCGCAACAGCGGGCGGCGCACCGTGGTCGTGCTCCCCCTCGCGATGCGCCCGCAGGAGAACCCCTCGCTGCGCTGAGGCGACGGCCGGGGTAGAGTCGACGGGGTGATCCCGAGGCGCAGGCAGCTCGACGCGATCGCGAGCGTGGCGGCGTCGGCGGCGGCGACGCTCACCCTCGCCGTCGTCGCGGCCTCGCCCTCCCTGCGCGGCTCGCCCGGCGCCCTCCACGTCGGCCTCGCGGCGACGGTGCTCGCGTCGCTCTCGACCCTCCCCCTGCGAGTCGAGCGCGCCGACCGCGTGGACCTCTGGACCCGCGGGCTCTTCTACCTGTTCTTCTCCGTGGCGCGGGTCGGCGGGCTCGCCGCCGCGGTGCAGCGCCCCACGCTGGCCGAGGCGAACCTGCAGCTCGTGTTCGGGGTGATCCTGCACGCGGCGCTGCTGGCCTCGGCCTCGCTGAGCGCGGGGGCGTTCCTCGTCGCCCTCCTCGGCGTGGGCGCCTTCGCGGGGGTCGGGGCGGCCCTGGAGCGCGTCGCGCCCGAGGCGGCGCCCGCGGTCGCGTGGGCGGTGATCACCGCGGTCCGCTGGGCGCAGTGCGAGCGCTTTCTCGAGCGCGCGCTGCCCCGCTCCGACCACGGTCGCCTCGCGCCCTGGCGACACCCGGGCCCCCGCGGGCTCGTGTGGCCCCTCGAGCTCGCCGCGAACTCGCGCGTGTTACAGCTCCTGCTCGAGCCGCTCCCGGTGCCGGTGCTCCGCAGCGACATCGCCGAGGTGATCTACGTGAACTACCTCGTCGAGGCCGAGCGGCTCGCGCGCTTCGTCCCCGAGGGCCTCGCGCTGCAGCGCCTCGGGCCGGGCGGTCGCTATGCGCTCTTCACCTTCCTCACCTACCGGCACGGGCACCTCGGCGCGGCGCGGATGGGGCCGCTCCGCCGCCTCGCGCCGTCGCCCGTCCAGACCAACTGGCGGGTGCACGTCGAAGACCCGCGCACGGGGCGCCGCGGCGTGCGCTTCATCACCAACGCGATCGACCACACCGCGCTCGCGCTCGCCGCGCGGCTCCTCGCCGAGGCGACGCCCATGCACGCGCTCCGACGGGCCGAGCTCACCCGCGACGGCGACGGCGCGCGGCGGCTCTCGCTCGACCCGGGGCGGGGCAGCGCGCCCGACGCGAGCGCCACGCTGCGGCCGGCGGGAGGCCCCGCCGGAGTCTACCGCGAGCCCGCGTGGGAGGAGCCCTGGCAGAGCTGCTTCGCCGACTTTCGCGCCCTCCTCGAGTACTGCGTGCCCCAGGACCGCGCCATGGACGCGCAGCCCTGGCGCGCGCGGGTGTCGCGGCAGGAGATCCGCCTGGGCATCCCCCTGGACGCCTGCATCCGGCTTGAGGGGGAGGTGCGCTCTGAGGCCGCGAGGCGGGTGGTGGGAGACGCGAGGCCGCTCTGCGTTCTCGCGCCGGGCGTGGAGTTCGTGCTGCGGCACGAGGCCTACGACCCGCTCCCCGAGCTCAGCGGGCCGCGGCCCAGCTCGTGACGCCCAGGGCGTAGAGCGCGCGGAGCAGCGCCCAGAGCGCCAGGGCGCGCACGGGGGTGCGGGGCAGCCGGCGCGCGCTCACCCGCATCGCGTGCTCCGCGAGGTAGACCGTTCGCCCGCGCACGCGTCGCAGGAGGTCGAGCCGGGGCAGCAGCGCCGATTCGCGCAGGCCCCCCGCGGCGAGGTAGGCGCGGCGCCGCACGAAGAGGCCCGTCGGGGTCGAGACGGCGCCGACGGCGTTGGCGCCGTGCATGAGCCACGCGGCGAGGCGCCCGCGGCGGCTGTCGGGCTCGTAGCGCACCCGAAAGCTCCCCGCGCGCACGGACTCGTCGGCGAGGGCCGAGCGCACCCCCGCGGCGGCCTCGGGCGCGAGCGCGGCGTCGACGTCGAGGAGCAGCAGCACGTCGCCCACCGCCGCCTCCGCGCCCGCGTTGAACTGCCCCGCGCGGAGCGGGGGCGCGTTGATCACCCGCGCGCCGGCGCGGCGGGCGAGGGCGACGGTGTCGTCGGACGAGCCGCCGTCGACCACGATGACCTCGTCGGCGACCCGCGACGCCTCGCGCACCGCGCGGGTGACGCGCGCCGCGTCGTCGCGGCAGGCGATCACGGCGGAGAGGGCGCCGCCTTGTTCGAGGATGCTTGGGTTCATGGCAGACCTCGCGACGGCCCGTGATGAGCCGCGGAGGGTGCGTTGCGCCCGCGCCCACGACGATTCATCGCCGACGCATCCGGGCGCGGATGTGAGAGTCTCCCGGGGACACATGGACTCGACGGCGCGCTGGGTGGTTCACAAGTTCGGGGGCACATCGGTCGCGGGCGCGGAGCGCTACCGCGGCGTCGCGGCGAGGCTCGCGGAGGAGCCCGAGGGGCCCAAGGCCGCGGTGGTCTCCGCGATGTCGAAGGTCACCGACGCGATGCTCGCGCTGGTGGCCGCGGCGCGGCGAAGGGAGTCGTATCTCCCTGCGCTGCAAGCGGTTCTGCGGCGACACCGCGAGGCCGCGGAGGCGCTGCTGCCGGCCGACGAGGCGGCGAGGCTGGGGGAGGTGTTCTCCCGAGACGGCGCCGACGTCGCGGACGTGCTGCGCGGGGTGTGGCTGGGGCGCAGCGCGTCGGAGCTCACCGAGGAGCTCGTGGCGGGCTACGGCGAGCTCTGGTCGGCGCAGCTGCTCTGCGCGCACCTGCGGGCCGAGGGCCGCGCCGCGGCGTGGCTCGACGCGAGGGAGGTGCTGGTGGTGCGCCCCGCGGAGTCAGGGCCGCGGGTCGAGTGGCCCGAGAGCGAGGCGCGGATGCGCGCGTGGCGCGAGGCGAACCCCTGCGAGCTGCTGGTGGTCACGGGCTTCATCGCGTCGACGCCCGAGGGCGTGCCCACGACGCTCAAGCGCAACGGCAGCGACTTCTCGGGGAGCATCTTCGGCGCGCTCCTCGACGCCGCCGAGGTGGTGATCTGGACCGACGTCGACGGCGTGCTCTCGGCCGATCCCCGCCGGGTGCCCGAGGCCGTGGCGGTGGAGGCGATGTCCTACGACGAGGCCTGCGAGCTGGCGTATTTCGGCGCGAAGGTGCTGCACCCGCGCACGATGGAGCCCGCGGTGGCGCGGGGCATCCCGCTGCGCATTCGCAATAGCTTCAACCCCTCGCACCGCGGCTCGGTCATCGCGTCGCCCGCGCGGCTCGAGGGCCGGGCGCGCCGCCCGGTCGCGGGCTTCTCGACCGTCGACGCGATCTCGCTGATCAACGTCGAGGGCACGGGGATGATGGGCGTGCCCGGCGTCGCGCAGCGGCTCTTCGGCGCGCTCCGCGAGGTGGGCGTGTCGGTGGTGCTGATCTCGCAGGCGAGCTCCGAGCACTCGATCTGCTTCGCGGTGCCCGAGGCCCAGGGCGAGCGCGCGCGGGACGCCGCGGCGCGGGCCTTCGCGCCGGAGCTCGCCGGGGGCGACGTGCAGAGCGTGAACCTCATCGCGGGGCAGAGCGTGCTCGCCGCCGTGGGCGACGGCATGGCCCACACGCCCGGCGTCGCGGCGACCTTCTTCTCCGCGCTGGCGAAGGCCGGGGTGAGCGTGCGCGCCATCGCCCAGGGCTCCTCGGAGCGGAACATCTCCGCCGTCATCGACCGCGCCGACTCGACCCGCGCCCTGCGCGCGGTGCACGCGGGCTTCGTGCTCTCTGAGCGGGTGATCTCCGTGGGGATCGTGGGCCTGGGCCTCGTGGGCAAGGCGCTCCTCGCGCAGCTCGAGGCGCAGGTGCCCGTGCTCCGCGAGCGCTTCGGGCTCGAGCTCTGCGTGCGCGCGGTGTCGAGCTCGTCGCGCATGTTGCTGGGCGACCCGCTGACCTCCCTCCCTGGCCTGGCGCCTCGCCTCGCGGAGGAGGGCGCGCCCCTCGACCTGGAGGCCTTCGCCGCGCACGTGCGCGCGCCGCACCTGCCCCACGCGGTGATCCTCGACTGCAGCGCGAGCGACGAGGTGGCTCAGCGCTACGCGTCCTGGCTCGACGCGGGGATCCACGTCGTGACGCCGAACAAGCGCGCGGGCGCGGGGCCCCTGGCGCGGTACCGCGCGCTGCGCGGCGCCGAGGCGCGGGGGCGGCACTTTCTCTACGAGGCCACGGTGGGCGCGGGGCTGCCGGTCATCGCCACGCTGCGCGACCTCGTGCGCACGGGCGATCGGGTCACCCGCATCGAGGGCGTGCTCTCGGGCACCCTCTCGTACGTGTTCAACGTGTGGGACGGCTCGACGCGCTTCAGCGAGGTGGTGCGGCAGGCCAAGGCCCTGGGCTACACCGAGCCCGACCCCCGGGACGACCTGTCGGGCACCGACGTCGCGCGCAAGCTGGTGATCCTCGCGCGGGAGATGGGCGTCGAGATCGAGCTCGCTGACGTGCAGATCGAGAGCCTCGTGCCCGACTGCGCGAAGGGCGCGGCGAGCGCCGCGGAGTTCCTCGACCGCCTGGCCGACGACGACGCGCGCATGGCCGAGCGGCTGGCGGCGGCGAAGGCGAAGGGCGAGGCGCTGCGCTACGTCGGCGTGGTCGACGCGCAGGGCGTCGCGCGGGTGTCTCTCCTCAGCTACGACCGCGCGCACCCCTTCGCGGGCCTCGGCGCGTCAGACAACATCTTCGCGTTCACCACCGCCCGCTACGCGCAGCGACCCCTGGTCGTGCAGGGCCCCGGCGCGGGCCCCGAGGTGACCGCGGGCGGCGTCTTCGGCGACCTGCTCCGCCTCGCAGGATGGATCGCGGGACGCGGGCTGTAGTACACCGCGCCGCAGGGGACCCTGACGCCTCGCGCGCCGCTGAATGGCCGCGCCGGGCGTCGCAACGCACGCTAGAACCCAATGGGGGAGGATCTATGACGACATCGGTGATTCGCAGGGCCGCGCAGCTCGGGTTGACTCCGCTCCTCCTCGTCGGCGCGTGCTGCTCCGACGCGACCGGCACGAGCGGCGACGCGGCGACCGCCGACGCGGTGACCGCCGACGTGGTGGCCGCCGACATGCAGACGCTCGACATCGCGAGCGGCCCCGACGTGGTCGACGCGGGCGGTCCCGACGTGGTCGACGCGGGCGGTCCCGACGTGGTCGACGCGAGCGGTCCCGACGTGGTCGACGCGAGCGGTCCCGACGTGGTCGACGCGCCCGAGCCGCTCGCGCCGATTCAGTCCGTCGCGGCGGGCACCTTGCACACCTGCGTGCTGCGCGGCGGCAGAGTCTTCTGCTGGGGCGACAACACCAGCGGACAGCTCGGCGTGAGCACCCTCGATCGCTCCCTCACGCCGGTGGAGGTCCCGGGCATTCGCGACGCCGTCGAGGTGGCGGTCGACGGCAACGCGAGCTGCGCGCGGCGCATCGACAACACGATCACCTGCTGGGGGCAGAACATCGGCGGCCAGCTCGGTCCGTCGGTGGACATCGGTCGTGACCGCACGCCGCCCACCGCCGTGCCCGGCGCGACCCAGGCGACGCGCCTCGTGCTCGGCTCGGGCTACACCTGCATCCTCCGGCAGGACCGCACCGTGTGGTGCTGGGGCACGAACATCAACTACCAGCTCGGCGACGGCATGGGCGGCCCCGACATGCGCCGCCGCGAGCCCGCGATGGTGCCTGGGCTCACGGGCGTGGTCGACCTCGCCGCGGGGCAGTTCTCGTGCGCGGTGCGCGACGACGGTCACGTCTTCTGCTGGGGGCTGAACTTCGCGGGCGAGACCGCGAGCGCCACGCAGCCTACGCCCACTCCGGCGGAGGTTCCGGGCGTCACCACCGCCGTGCAGGCCGGCGTCGGAAGCGGCTTCGGCTGCGCGGTGGTCCAGAGCGGCGAGGTGTACTGCTGGGGCGACAACCGCCTCGGGCAGCTCGGCGACCGCCCGCGCAACCTGCGAATGCCGCCCGCGGCGGTGCCCGGTGTGAGCAACGTCGTGAGCCTCGCGGTGGGGTGGAGCAGCACCTGCGCGCTCCTGCGCGACCAGACGGTGGTGTGCTGGGGCCAGGGGCAGCGCGGAGAGCTGGGCGCCGGGACGCTCACGCAGACCTCCCTCGCGCCCGTAACGGTCACCGGGCTCACGGGCGTGGTGCAGCTCTCGGGCTTCGCGCCGGTGTCGGTGACCCAGGCCAACCATCGCTGCGCGCTGCGGGCGGGCGAGGCCGACCGGCTCTGGTGCTGGGGCTTCAACAGCGACGGCCAACTCGGCGACGGGACCATGACCGACCGCCCCGCGCCCGTGCGCGCCGCCGCCGTCCCCTGATCAGCGCGCGTTGCGGAGGAAGGTCGCGAGGTCTTCGAAGCGCGCGTCGAGAAAGTCCCGCAGCTCGCCCGAGATCCCCTGGTCGTCCATCGCCGCCTTCATCGTGCGCACCCAGGCGTCGCGCATCGCGACGTCGATGGCGACGTGCGCGTGGCGCATGCGCAGCCGAGGGTGACCGTGCGTCTGCATGTAGGTCTGCGGCCCGCCCAGCCAGCCGATGAGGAACAGCGCGAAGCGCTCCTGCATCTCCGGCGCGACCCTGCCCGTCTCGTCGCAGCGGTGCACCGCGGTGAGCGCGGGCTCGCGCTCGAACATGAGCTCGTAGAAGCGCGCCGCGAGGGCGCGGGTCGGGGCCTCGCCGCCGATCGCGACGTAAGGGGTGTTCTCTGCGTCGATCGCCATGACGGCGGTAGGACTACTTCATTCTCCAGGCGATGCGAGTCGCCACGGTCATGATCGACAGCTGCGGGTTCACCCCGAGGCTCGTGGGGAGCACGCTGCCGTCGGCGATCCAGACGTTGTCGAGGTCCCAGACCTTGCCGTTCGGGTCGACGACGCTGTTGTGGGGCGAGCAGCCCATGCGCGCGCTGCCGAGGGGGTGCTGCGACGCGCACTCCAGGCGCCGCGCGGGCACCGCGGCGAGGTCGAAGGCGCGAAACCTGTCGGCGCTCAGCCCCGGCAGCCCGAGCACCGGCAGGTACACCTCCTCGGCGCCCGCGGCGAAGAAGGTCTCGGCCATGAGGGTCAGCGCCCGGGGGATCAGCGCGCGGTCCTCCGGCGCCATGCGGTAGGTCACGATGGGCTCGCGGCCGAAGCCCCGGTGCACCGTGCCGCCGCCCTGGTCGTGAATGATCCCGCCGAACATCGCCAGGTGGTCGATGCGGGCGCTGTTCTCCATGTGCTCCGGGCCCACCCCCGGCATCGTCGCGCCGAGCACCCCGGTCGGCACGAAGAGCCCCATCAGGGTGATCCCCTCGCGCTCGTAGGCGTCGGTGTACGCGCTCTGCAGGGCGCCCTGCCAGCCGCGCACCTTCTCGCGAAATCGCCCGAGCACGCGAAAGCCGGGGTGCAGCGTGAGGCCCGCGCCGACGAAGCGCTCGTGTCCGATCCCGCTGCGCTGCAACACCTTCGGCGTGTGCCAGGCGCCCGCCGCGACCACCACCCGCGCCGCGTGCACGGTGAGCTTCGCGCCGGGGCGACCCTCGGGGCCGTTGAGCAACCTGCCCTTCACGCCCACGGCGCGGCGGCCCTTCATCACGACCTTCTCGACCAGCGTGTGCGACCACACCTCGGCGCCCGCGGCCACCGCGCGGGGGAGGTAGGCGAGGTCGACGCTCATCTTCGCGCCGTGGGGGCAGCCGAAGTTGCAGCGCCCGCAGCCGTCGCAGCCCTGGGTGTTGCGGCGGATCGGCGCGAGCTCGATGCCCCGCGCGCGCGACCCCTCGGCGAAGAGCGCCGTGCTGCGCGAGCGCATCTCGACGGGCACCTCTTCGACGTGAATGGCCTTCTCGACGTGGGTCACGGCCTCGTCGAGGAGCGCCGGGGTGTAGTCGCGCAGGCCCAGCTCGCGCTGCCAGTGGTCGAGCACCGCGTCGGGGATGCGAAAGCACACCGCGCCGGTGAGCATCGACGAGCCGCCCACGCCGCGGCCCATGGTGACGTTGATCGCGGGGGAGTCGCCGAGCCCGAGGGCGAGGGTGAACGCGCCGTCGCGCCAGAGGTGGCGCATCGACTCGCTGGGGCGCATCGCGCCGTGCTGCTCGGCGGTGACCCGCGGGCCCTCCTCGAGCACGATCACCCGAAGGCCGCGGAGCGCGAGCTCGGTCGCGACGACGGAGCCGCCCGCGCCCGAGCCGATGACCACGACGTCGGCGTCGAGGGTGAGGTCGGCGGTGAGGTCCCGCGCGCTGTGGTAGCCGCCGCTCACGAGGGGCTCCCGGGGGTGAGCGCGTCGCCGCCCTTCTCGCGACGCAGCGCGCTCAGGCACGCGCCGTCGTAGCCCGCGTGGGCCGCGCTCTCGGGCTGCTCGTACCACGACACGCAGAGGATCGCCTTCGCGCCGAAGAAGGGCACGCCCAGCGGAGAGGCCTCCATGCGCGCCAGGCCCTCGACGCGGTCGGCGAGGGACATCGACGCGAAGCCCTGGAGCTTGCGCAGCAGCAGCGGCGTGAGCGCGCTCACGGCGAGGAGGCAGAGCCAGAGCGAGCGGCGCGCCCGCGAGCCGGCGAGGCCCACGAAGTCGTCGAGGTCGTCGACGAGGCGCGAGAGGCGATCCGGAGACGGAGGCCCCTCGGCGGTGGAGAACAACGCCTCGGCCATCGCCACGGTCGCGCGTCGCGTCCAGGGGCCGAGACCCGGGCCGCGCCGCTTCGCATCAGGAACCTCCAGCCGCGTCTCGCTCACGGCCGCGAACGCTACCAGACCCGGCGCGCGGGCGGCGCCCGGCGCGAGGCCCTATCCCTCCCGCGCCGGGGGCCGCCGTGGCCTCGCCATCGCCGCGAAGCCGTCGACCAGGGTCTTGCTCAGCGCCGCGTCGAGGGCGCTGGCCTCGAGGCCCATCAGCCCCGCCCGCAGCGGGCCGTCGATGAGCAGCGAGGCGAGGCCGTGCACGGAGGTCCACGCGAGGAGCGCGAGGGGCGCCGCGCCGCCCCCCGGCGCCAGACCCGCGGCCTGCATCGCGCGAATCTGCGCCAGCATGCGCCCGAAGGCCGGGAGCGCGTCGGGAGACGCCTGGGCGAGCGCCGCGTCCTTCGGCGATCCGCTGAACATCAGCCGGTAGTGCGCGGGGTGCGCGACCGCGAAGCCCACGTACGCCCGCCCCAGCGCCACCATGCGCGCGCCGGGGTCGTCGATCCCCTCGGTCGCCTGGCGCATCGCCTCGTCGAGGCCCGCGAAGCCCTCGTCGCGGAGCGCGGCCGCGAGCGCGTGAACCCCCTCGAAATGGTGGTAGGGCGCCGCGTTCGACACCCCCGCCCGCCGCGCGGCCTCGCGGAGCGACAGCGCGCCCACGCCGCCCTCGGCCACCGCCGCCAGCGCAGAGTCCATCAGCGCGCGTCGGAGGTCGCCGTGGTGGTAGCGGCGCTGCGCCTTCGCCATCGAGCCCACTCCTACCGCGTCGGGCTGAACTTGACATCTGAAAAGATTGATCTTATCACTCGCTCAGATCGGAGGAGAGCGATGGCAGACGGCGGTGTCGGCGCGAGGGCGCGCCTGGGTGAGGTCGGCCCCCTGAGGGCGCCGGCGGCGCGGTCGGGGGTGGTCGAGGCGACGGTGCGCGGCGAGCTGCCGGGGTGGCTCCGGGGCTCCCTGGTGCGCACCTGCCCGGCGCGGTTTCGCGAGGGCGACTGGGAGGCGGCGCACTGGTTCGACGGCCTCGGCATGCTCTACGCGTTCGAGCTCGGCGACGGCGCGGCGCGGCTGCGGTTTCGCGACCTCGACTGCGAGGCCGCGCGGAGCCTGCGCGAGGGGCGGCGCGACCTCGCGAGCTTCGCGACGCCCATGCGCCGCGCGTGGTGGAAGCGGCTGCTGAACCCCATCCCCACGATCACCGACAACGCGAACGTCAACGTCGTCCCTCGCGGAGACGGGCTGGTGGCCCTCACGGAGTCGTCGCGTCAGCTCCGGGTCGACCGCGCGAGCCTCGAGGTCACCGGCGAGCACGCGTGGGGCGACGGGCTCGGGGCGATCCTGGGCACGGCGCACCCCGTCTATGACCGCGCGAAGGGCGTGTGGGTCGACCTCTGCACCGACCTCGGCGCGCGCCCCGCCCTGGTCGCGGTGGAGCACGACCGAGAGGGCACCGCGCGGCGCGAGGTGGCGCGGTGGCGCGCGCCGAAGCTCCCGTACGTGCACTCCTTCGGCGTCACCGCGGGGGCGGTGGTGGCGTTCGCGCACCCCCTCTCGATCGCGCCGTCGCGCCTGCTGTTCTCCGACAAGGGCTACGCCGATCACCTGCGCTGGGAGGGCGGCGACGCGCAGATCCTCGCCCTCGACCGGGCGACGGGCGAGGCGCGGAGCTGGCGCGCGCCCGCGGGCTTCGTGTTTCATGTCATCGAGGCCTTCGAAGACCCGCGCGGGCTCGTGCTCGACGCGCTGGTCTACGACGACGCCGACATCGTCGACGCCTTTCGCGCGGCGCGCCTGACCCGCGAGGCGGTGGGCGTCTCGCCGAGGCCGACGCGCTACGTGCTGCCCCGCGAGGGCGCCGACGCGCGGGTCGAGGCGCTGCACCCGACGACCTTTGAGTTTCCCGTGTGCGACCGCCGCGGCGCCGGGGAGCGTCGGTACACCTGGGGCGCGCGGGTGCTCCTCGACGGGGCGCGCTCGGCCTCGACCCTGGTGCGCCTCGACCACCGCGCGGGCGAGGTGCTCGAGCACGCCGAGGAGGCATGGGTCTTCGGCGAGCCCGTGTTCGCCCGTCGACCCGATGGGGTCGAAGAGGGCGACGGGGTGATCCTCGCGGTGGGGTCGCACGCGCGAGACGACCGCGCGCTGCTGCGGGTGCTCGACGCGCGCACGATGCGCCCCGTCGCGGACGTCCTCGCCGACGTGGCCCTGCCCCTGGGGTTTCACGGCGGCTTCGCCCCGTCGCGCGACGCCGCCCGTTGACGCGCGACCCGCCGCGCCGCGAGGCGGTAGCATCACGGCCCATGGGACGCTTCGACGACCGCGCCACCCGCCCCGCTCGGGGCCCCGCCGACATCCTCCGATGGCAGATCGAGCGCGTCACCGGCAGGGCGCCCGCCCGCGAGCGCAAGCCCGTCGGCGCGCCCTCGCGGCCGAACGACGGCGCGGCGATCCGCGAGCTCCCGGCGTCGATCACCTGGATCGGCCACGCGAGCTTTCTGCTGCGCCTCGCGGGGCTCTACATCGCGACCGATCCGGTGTTCTCCGAGCGCATCCAGGGGGTGATCCCGAGGCTCGCGCCGCCGGGGGTGGTGCCCGAGTCGCTGCCGCCCATCGACGTGGTGCTGGTGAGCCACAACCACTACGACCACCTCGACCTCCCGTCCCTCAAGCGCATCGGCCCCGAGGCGCTGTACATCGTTCCGCTCGGCAACGCGGCGACGCTCAAGCGCGCGGGGCTGCCCAGGGTCATCGAGCTCGACTGGTGGGAGACGCACCGGGAGGGAGACCTCGAGCTCACCCTCGTGCCCGCGCGGCACTGGTCGATGCGCGCGCCCTGGGACCGCAACGACGGGCTCTGGGGCGGCTTCGTGATCCGCGGCCCCGAGGGGGCGGCGTACCACTCCGGCGACACCGCCCTCTTCGACGGGTTCGGCGAGATCGCCGCGCGCTGCGGCCCCATCGACTGGGCGATGCTCCCCGTCGGCGCCTACGAGCCCCGTTGGTTCATGGAGCCGCAGCACATGAACCCCGACGACGCCCTCGACGCCTTTGAGCGCCTCGGCGCGCGCGCGATGGTCGCGATGCACTGGGGCACCTTCATCCTCACCGACGAGCCCGCGCAGGAGCCCCCCGCGCGCACCCGCGAGGGCTTCGCGGCCCGAGGCTGGGACCCGGCGCGGCTCTGGGTGATGGACGTGGGCGAGACCCGCGCCCTCGGGGCCGGGGGCGCGTGAGCGCGTCCTCTCCGACGACCCGTCTCCTGCGCGCCGAGGAGCGCGACGTCGCGGTCGAGACCCTCGCGGCCTCCTTCGACGACGACCCCCTCTTTCGCTGGATGCTCCCCGACGCGAGAGACCGCGCCGCCTGGCTCCGTTGGTTTCACCGCGTGTCGGTGGAGCACTCCCTCGCGCTCCGCGCGGCCTCCACCCTGACAGAGGGACCCGGCGCGGGGGCGATCACGGTGATCCCGCCGGGGGAGCCGGGGCCGTCGGTGGGCACGTGGCTCCGAGCGCTGCGCGCGCCGCCCCGCAGGCCGCCGACCTGGCGCCTCGCGGCGGTGGGGCTGCGCATCGAGGCGCGCCTCGAGGCGCTGCGTCCGAGCTCGCCCAACGTGTACGTCCACGTGCTCGGCGCGCACCCGTCGCGCAAGGGCCAGGGGGTCGGCGGAGCCCTGCTCCGCGCCGCGCTGCGCCTCGCGACCGAGCGCGGAGTGCCCCTGGCGCTCGAGACGTCAAACCCCGTGAACCTCGGGTTCTACAAGCGATTCGGGCTGAAGGTACGCCACGAGATCCGCGTCGCCGACGCGCCGCCGCTGTGGACGCTCAGCACCGACGGCCCGCCCTGATCAGCGGCTCTGCGAGGCGCAGCGCCATCGGCCGGATCCCTCGGAGACGGCGATCTCTCCGCTGGAGCACCTGGGCAGCGGGCCCTCGACGCAGCGCCATCTCCCAGAGCCCTCGGAGACCAGGCTCTCTCCGCTGGAGCACCTCGGCAGCGCGCTCTCGGCGCAGCGCCACCGACCGAATCCCTCGGACTCGAGGTGGCTGCCCGAGGAGCACTCGGGCAACAGGTGTCGCGCGCCCCAGGGCGTGCGTGAGGGGGCCTCGCAGCGGAGCTCCCCGCCGCTGTCGGCGACGATGAAGTCTCCCCGGTCGCACCCCGCGAGGCGGAGGGCCTGACGGATCGGGCGGCAGCGAAAGCCCCGGCTGCCGTCGGCCACCACGAGCTCGCCGTCGGAGCACCCCGTGGGGAGCGACAGGGTGCGGGGCTGCGCGGCGGCCTCGCGCTGCGGCGCGCGGGCGAAGAGCACCGCGATCGCGCCGACCACCAGGGCGGGACCGCGGAGAGACGAAGCGCTGACGTGCATCGATCGAGCGTAGCCGATGTCGGAGCGCGCTTGCGGGCGTAGGGCGGCTGCGCCGATGATGCCCGCGTGAAACGATGGACCGCCGCGGCGCTGATGGCGACCTTCGCCGCCCTGGGTTGCGCCCTCGAGCACCCCATCAGCCGTGAGCTCGACGCGGGGGACGCCGACGCGCTCACCCGCGACGCCGTCGCGAGCGACGCGCCCTCCCGCGACGCCGTCGCGAGCGACGCGCCGAGCCCCCGCGACGCGATGGACGCCGTGGCGCCCGACGTGATCGTCGACGCGGGCGGTGAAGAGCTCCCCGACGCGGCGATCGACGTCAGCGTCGACCTCGACGCGCCGGACGTGCCCGAGGCGGTCGACGCGCCGGACGTCCCCGAGGCGATCGACGCGCCGGACGTCCCCGAGGCGTTCGACGCGCCAGACGTGCCCGAGGCGTTCGACGCGCCGGACGTCCCCGAGGTCGTCGACGCGCCCGATGTCCCTGCGCCGCAAGACGTGGCCGACGTCCCCGAGGCGGTCGACGCGCCCGATGTCCCTGCGCCGCAAGACGTGGTCGACGTCCCCGCGGTGGTCGACTCGGGGCCGACGATCTACGCGAGCTGTGAGGCGGCGCGCCTCGCGGGGCGGCCCAGCGGCGCGTACGTGATCCGCGCGGGGTCGACGACGCCGTGGCTCGCGTACTGCGACACGTCCCCCGCCGCGGGCGCGTGGACGCTGGTGCTCAAGGCCGACGGGCGGCAGAGCACCTTCGCCTACGACAGCCCCCTCTGGGGCAACCTGGAGCTGCTCAACCCCTCGTCGGCGAACCTCGACCGCGTCGAGGCGAAGTTCCCTGGGTTCGTCGGGCTCCCGGTGGGCGCCCTGCGCGTGCAGGTGGTCACGCCCGCCGACGGGAGCCTCAGCAACGCGCGCGAGCTCGTGCTGCCCGTGGTGGGCGGGCTGACCCTGCAGCTCATCTTCTTGAGCGACCTCTTCGTCAACTACGCGCCGGTGACCACCGAGTCCCAGTGGTTCGGCCTCGTCCCGGGCTCGAGCCTGCAGGACCGCTGCATCCGTCGGGGGCTCAACGTGCGCAGCAACAACCGAGGCGCCGATCGCGTGCGCGTCGGCATGATCGGCAACGAGAACCGCGGCGCGGGCGAGTGCGACTCGCACGACTCCCGCCTCGGCGTGGGCGGCGCGGGCGCCGCGTGCGGGGCGCCGCGGGACACGAACTCGGTCGGAAACGCCGCGGGATGCAACGGCGGAGGGGGCGACCGCGACCTGCGCTCCTTCGCGTACCTCTGGGTGCGCTGACGTCGCATCCCGTGAAAGCCTGACGCGTGTCGCGCTCCCTCGGTCTGTCCGCTCGGCGCGGGGCGTGACGCGGGGGCTCGCCCTGTGTTCGCATGCGCCGCATGAACCTCCACAAGAGAGCGCTCGCAGAATTCATGGGGACCTTCTGGCTGGTGTTCGGAGGGTGCGGCAGCGCCGTCCTCGCCGCGGCGTTCCCCGGCGTCGGCATCGGCCTCCACGGCGTCTCGTTGGCCTTCGGGCTCACCGTGCTCACCATGGCCTACGCCATCGGACACGTCTCGGGGTGTCACCTCAACCCCGCCGTCTCGATCGGGTTGACCGCGGGCGGGCGCTTCCCCGCCAAGGAGCTCCCGACGTACATCCTCGCGCAGGTCGTGGGCGCCATCGCCGCGGCGGGCGTGCTGTACCTCATCGCCAGCGGCAAGGAGGGCTTCAGCCTCGCCGGGGGCTTCGCCTCCAACGGCTACGGCGAGCACTCCCCCGGCGGGTACTCGCTGGTCGCCGCGATCGTCGCCGAGGTGGTGCTCACCCTGATGTTCCTGGTGATCATCATGGGCGCCACCGACAAGCGCGCGCCGGCGGGCTTCGCGCCCATCGCCATTGGACTTGGCCTCACGCTGATCCACCTCATCGGGATCCCCGTGACCAACCTCTCGGTGAACCCCGCGCGCAGCACCGGCCCCGCGGTCTTCGTGGGCGGCTGGGCCCTCGCGCAGCTCTGGCTCTTCTGGGTCGCCCCGATCGTCGGCGGCGCCCTCGGCGGGATGTTCTACCGCAACGTCTTCGAGGCGGGCTCCGACGAGCGCGCCTGAGCGCGGCTCGGCCCCCTCCCTTCCTGACAGCCCCGCGTGACGTTCGTCACCCCGATCGTGCTACCCCGTGGCGCGAAGAGGTGTGACATGGGCGCGATGGACGGAAGGGTCTGCATCGTTACGGGTGCCAACACGGGGATCGGCAAGGAGACGGCGCGGGGGCTCGCCGCGGCGGGGGCGAGGGTGATCCTCGCGTGCCGCAACATGGAGAAGGCCGAGGCCGCGCGGGAGGACATCGCGCGCTCCACGGGTCGCGACGACGTCACGGCCATGCCGCTCGACCTCGGGAGCGTCGCAAGCGTTCGACAGTTCGCCGCGAGGGTGCGCGACGAGCTCCCGGCGCTGCACGTGCTGGTGAACAACGCCGGCGTGTGGACCACCTCGCGGAGCACCACCGCCGACGGCTTCGAGACCACCTGGGGCACCAACCACCTCGGCACCTTTCTGCTCACCCGCGAGCTGCTCCCGCTGCTCGAGTCGTCGGCGCCCGCGCGCGTGGTGGTGCTCTCGTCGAAGCTGCACTACCAGGGCGTGATGAACTGGGATGACCCTCAGTTCGAGCGCGGCGGCTTCGGCGGACCGAAGGCGTACAACCAGTCGAAGCTCGCCAACGTGCTGTTCACCAAGGCCCTCGCGCGTCGCCTCGGAGGGCGCGGGGTCACGGTCAACGCGGTGCACCCCGGCGTCGTCGCGACCGAGCTCGCGCGGGACTATCCCAAGCTGCTGGTGAAGCTCTTTCACCTGTTTCTGCTCACCCCGGAGCAGGGCGCGCGGTGCTCGCTGCACGTGGCGATGTCCGACGAGTGCGGGCGAGAGACCGGCAACTACTACGAGAAGAGCCGCCCCAAGACCGCCTCCCGCGCCGCCTGCGACGAGGCCGCCCAGGAGCGGCTCTGGAAGCTCACCGAAGACACCCTCGCGGCCGTCTGAGCGCCGGCGCCCTGCGCGCGCGGCGAGGGCCGACCGGGCCTGCGCGGCTCCCACCCCCGTCGCCGTCGAGCGGGCGGTCACCCGCGACTTTTTCTGCGCGCGATTCGGAGGGTATCGTTCGCGCCGATGAAGCCCAGCCTCTCGTTCGTCCTCGCCGCGCTGCTCTCCGCCTGCTCCGCCGCGCCCGTCGATCAGACGCCCCTCGACGCCGGCGCCCGCGCCGACGTCGCCGCGGCCGTCGACCGCGTGAGCGCAGACATCCCCGCCGCCACCGACGCGCCGACTCCCCAGGACGTCGCCTCGCCCCCCGCCGACGCGGGGACCTTCGAGGGCTCGACCGAGATCCTCGGCACCCTCCGCGGCACCTGCGGCACGGTGCGTGCGATGCTCCGCAGCCCGACGCCCTCGCTGCTGCGCAACGAGCTCGTGTTCATGCCGCCCGAGACCTACACGCGCGCGGCGCTCTCACCGCACGGGCAGCGGGTCTTCGACGCGCCCAACGCGGGCGGGAGCTCTATCGAGTCGGAGGTGATGAGCATGGAGGTGCTGCACTACTGCGAGGGCGCGACCCTGCTGCGCACCGAGACCGAGGTGCGCTACGCGCCGCCCGACGACGCCGGGGCGAACTCGATCACCGACACCCTGGTGTCCATCGACGGGATGCGCGTGGGCGTCTCGGTGACCCGCGCGTATCGCCCGCGGCCCATGGTGCTCAGCGACATGGACGTGCAGACGCTCCTCGAGACCAAGCTCGCCGGCATCAACCGCAGCTCCATGCGCGTGCTCCCCGAGGACCGCTGGGTGAAGCAGATCCTCCACGTCTTCGTGGTCGACGCGACGGTCGCCGCGCAGGTCGAGCGCGCCTGGGCCGCGATCAGCCCGGCGATTCGCGCCGACACCATCGTGGTTGTTACGGTCACCACGGGCGGGGGCTTCATCTACTGCAACCCCGACCCCGCGCTCGGCATGGAGTGCCCCGCGATCGGGGGCTGAGGTCAGTCGCGCGGGACGCCGGCGTCGCCGGTCCCCGCGACCTCGGTGCCGGTCTCGGGCCAGTCGCAGTACGGCGCGCTGCCGTCGCCGGGGTCGATGCACCGCAGCGGCGCCGTGCAGTCGTTGCTCGTGGCGCAGGTCCGCCACGCGCACACGCCGCTGTTGTCGAGGCGCGCGTCGTTCTCGTCGTAGTAGGCGAGGGGCTGAATCGCCGCGGGGTTGTCGGGGCACGCGTTCGTGGTCCGGAGGTTGATCTCCGAGCTGCAGATGCCGTGCGTGCGCATGTCGCTCGTCTGGATGCAGAAGCCCCGGCAGTCGGTGCTCTCGTCGAAGTCGTTGAGGTGGGAGGGGTCGCAGGGCTCCCCGTCGGCGCGGCGCGTGGT
>JAWKRB010000030.1:0-95630 GCA_041389885.1 Polyangiales bacterium
GCCGACCTGCCGCGGCTTCGCGCCCGAGGGCGAGGCGCCGCGGGCGTGGTACCGTCGCCCTGGAGAGAGGTGCGCTGCCTCTCCGGAGCCAGGCATTGGTCGACGCAGTGAAAGGCCCGGGCGCGGCGGAGCTCGAGGGACGCGACACCGAGCGAGCGCGCGCGCTTCGGGTGCTCCTCGACGCCCTGGAGCGCAGAGGCGCGGCGCGTGACACCTACCTCGACGAGGCCTGCGGCGCCGACCTCGCGCTGCGCACGGAGGTCGAGTCGCTCCTCGCGCAGCGCGAGGGCCGCGGCGCGCCGGCGGAGCCACCCGGGCGGCCCCGCTACCACGAGCTCCACGAGCTCGGCGTGGGGAGCTGCGGGCGCGTGACCCGCGCGTGGGACTCGGTGCTCCGGCGCGTGGTGGCGCTCAAAGAGGCGCACGCCGGGCCCGAGCCGCTGCGCGGGATGCTCGAGCACGAGGCGCGCCTCCTCGCCTACCTCGACCACCCTGGCGCGGTGTCGGTCTTCGAGGGGCGCTTCGAGGGGCGCGCCCACTACACGATGCGCGTGCTCGACGGCGAGACGGTGCACCAGCGGCTCGCGCGGGAGGGGCGCCTGTCGGTGTCCGAGGCCGTGCGCGTGACCCTGCGCGTCAGCGAGACCATGGCGAACGCGCACGCGAAGGGGGTGCTGCACCTCGACCTCAAGCCCGCGAACGTCATGCTGCTGCCCTACGGGCAGGTGTGCGTGCTCGACTGGGGCATCGCGCGCTTCTACGACCTCAGCGCGTACCGCGCCTACCTCGCCGCGGCGAACGCGCCGCCGTTCGCGCTCGAGCGCGGGTACCAGGGCGTCGCGGGGACGCCCGCGTACATGCCCTTCGAGCAGGCGGCGGGCGAAGGGATCTCTCCCGCGACCGACATCTACGCCTGCGGCACGATGCTCTACGAGATGCTGGCGGGGAGGCTCCCGCACGGCCCGATCCTCAGCCTGCTCGACAAGGCCGCGGCCGAGTTCCCGCCGCTGCGGAGCCTGCGCGCAGACGTGCCCGCCGCGCTCGCGTCGCTCTGCGAACGGATGCTCTCGCCCCTACCCGTCGGCCGGCCTGAGAGCTTCGACGAGGTGCTGACCGCGCTCGAGCGCCTGAGCCGGGGCGACGGCGCGGCGGAGGAGCGCGCGCTCACGACCGGCGAGGTGCTCTTTCGCGAGGGCGATGCGGGCACCGTGGCCTACCAGATCCTCTCGGGGTCGTTGTCGGTCAGCGTCGAGGGCCCCGATGGGCCGAAGCAGCTCGCGCGCCGCGGGGTGGGTGAGCTCATCGGCGAGATGGCGGTGGTGAGCGGCGCCCCGCGCAGCGCGACGGCCACCGCGGCTGAGCCCACGCGGGTCGCGGTGGTGACGCGCGAGGTCATCGAGCGCGCCCTCGAGTCGGCGAACCCCATGGTCGCCAAGATGCTCCGCGAGCTGACCGAGCGGCTGCAGGAGGCCGCCGAGCGCGCCCGAGAGGGGCGCTGAGCGTCGGCCCGCGCGAACCTGTCCGCGTCACGCGCGGGCTTGTGAGCCTGACTCCACCCCGACGCGGCGCCCCGAGCGCAGGCCGAACGCGCGCCCTCGAGCGAGGCTTCGCGAGGCGCGGTCGGTCGCGGGGCGAGCGGTTCGAATGGGCGAGTATATCTTGACATCAAGATTCTTGATGCCAAGATGACGGACGTGAGTGACACGTCCGGCACCCACCTCTGGCTGGTCTTGATGAAGGCCCACCGCGCGCTGGCTCGGCACGCGAAGCGGAGCACCGAGCGCCTCGAGCTTGGCTTCTCCGACTTCGTCATCCTCGAGCTCCTGCTCCACCGGGGGCCCCAGCCGGTGAACGCGATCGGCAGGCGCATCGAATTGACCAGCGGCGCGATCACGACCGCCGTCGACCGGCTCGAGGCGCGGGGGCTGGTCACACGGACGCACGACGCCGAGGACCGGCGGGTTCGCACGGTGTCGCTGACCCCGGAGGGGCGGAGCCAGATCACCGTCGCGTTCGAGCAGCACCAGCGCTCGATGAACCGTGCCGCCTCCGGCCTGACCCGGGACGAGCGGGCCACCCTGATCGCCCTGGTGAAGAAGCTCGGCACCACCGCCGAAGCGCAGCTGAGAGGAGAGAGCGATGTCGCGTGAGGTCGTTCAGGTCATCACCTCCCACCGGCAGACGGAGGGGGGAGGGTTCGTCGTGCGGCGACCGTTCCCGACGCGAGGGTTCGCGCACGCCGACCCGTTCCTGCTGCTCGATGAGATGGGCCCGGTGGAGTACCAACCTGGAGAGGCGATCGGCGCGCCCGACCACCCGCACCGCGGCTTCGAGACCGTGACGTACGTGCTCGAGGGCGAGGCCGAACACGCCGACTCGGCCGGTCACCGAGGTCGAATCGGTCCCGGCGACGTCCAGTGGATGACCGCGGGGCGCGGCGTCGTTCACGCCGAGATGCCATCCCGCGCCATGCGAGAGCGCGGTGGGCGGATGCACGGCTTCCAGCTCTGGGTGAACCTGCCCGCGCGCGACAAGATGGTGCCGCCTCGCTACCAGGAGATCCCGCGCTCGAGCATCCCGAGCGCCACCACGCCCGACGGCCTCGCGACCGTGAGGGTCATCGCGGGTGAGGCGCTCGGCGTGGGCGCGCAGATCGAGACGCGTACCCCCATCGGGTATCAGCACTGGCGCTTCGAAGCCGGCGCGACGGTCGAGGTCTCGCTCCCCCGCGCCCACGCCGCGTACGTGTACGTCTTCGACGGCTCGGTCGTCGTCGCCGGGCGCACGCTGGTGGCGGGGCAGCTCGCCGTGCTGGGCGACGGAGACACCGTGCCGTTCGCGGCGAGCGAACCGGGGCAGGCTTTGTTGCTCTCGGGCGTCCCTCTCGGCGAGCCCGTCGTCCAATACGGACCCTTCGTGATGAACACAGAGCGCGAGATCGAACAGGCCATTCTCGACTACCGGGCCGGCAGGCTCGGGGCGATCCAACCCACTGAAGGCAAGCAAGGAGAACACTCATGAGCACCATCCTGGTCACCGGAGCCACAGGCAAGCAGGGCGGCGCGGTCGCGCGGGGACTGATCCAGCGCGGCCACACGGTCCGCGCCTTGACGCGCAAGCCCGACGGAGCGGCGGCGAAGGCGCTGGCAGACGCGGGCGCGCACATCGTCGTGGGCGCCCTCGAGGACCGCGCGTCGCTCGATCGAGCGGCCGCCGGCGCCGACGCCGTCTTCTCGATGAGCACGCCGTTCGAGCAGGGCCCCGAGGTCGAGGTCCGTCAGGGAGTCACCGTCGCCGACGCGGCGAGGGCCGCCGGCGCGTACCTCGTCTACACGTCCGTCGCCTCGGCCGATCGCGCGACCGGCATCCCGCACTTCGACAGCAAGTACCGCGTCGAGCAGCACATCCGTTCGACCGGGGCCAAGGCCGCGATCATCGCGCCGGTGTACTTCATGGAGAACGTCTACTTCGCGGCCGAGCAGTTCCGGGCCGGGGTCTATGCGACGCCGCTGACGCCGGGCCGCAAGCTGGCGCAGATCGCCGTCGACGACATCGCGCACTGCGCGATCGCCGCGCTCGAGGACCCGGGGCGATTCGCGGGCACTCGCTTCGACCTGGCGGGAGATGAGGTGAGCGGAGAAGACGCCGTGGCCATCCTGAGCCGCGTGAGCGGGAGGCCGTTCCACTACTTCCAGGTCCCGATGGAGATGATCCGCCAGGGCATGGGCGAGGACGGGGTGCGGATGTACGAGTGGTTCGAGCGAACCGGCTACGCCGTCGATCGCGCGGCGCTCGCCAGCGCCTTCCCCGGGGTTGCCTGGACCTCGTTCGAGGCATGGGCCCGCCGCCAGCCGGGAGTCGGCGCCTGAGCCGTGGTCGGGGGCGGTGCCATCGGCGACATCGCCCCCGTCTGTTGAGCGCTCGCCGCGGGTCGACCCCACGGCGAGGGACCCGCACGACGCGGTCATCGAGGTCCGCGGCACGGCTGCATGCGCGGACCGCGGGCGCGAGAGCCCGAGAGAGGAAGGAGAGAACGAGATGACGCCCGAAGGCGTTCTCCCGCAGGCGTCTGGTATCCCTACCCTCTATTCCCGACCGGGCGCCTGCGCGCTCGCCCCGCACATCGTTCTCCATTGGGTCGCAGCGGAGCACGTCGCCAGGCGGGCCGAACGAGACGACCCCGAGCTGCTCGCGATCAACCCCACCGGGGCGGCAGGGCGAGCGCATCAATTCCTCATTGGTTTCAATGGAAACGGTGCTCACCGCTTTCAGCTGCCCGCGACAAATCCATTGAATCCATTGAGGAATTGATGCGCTCGCCCTGGCGCCGAAGGTCACCCTCAGAACGGGGAGTGGAACGCACGTCGGCAGGTTCGCCGTGCCGCTCTGTCGGGTGCGCGCAGAGTGTGCTGTGATCGCGCGATGATCGGTGGCGTGCGCGCGTGGGCAGCGGTCGCGGTCGCGTCGGGACTCGTCGGGGCGTCGTCCACCGTCGCCGCGCAGACCGGCGCGCCGCCGCCGAACGCGCTCGTGGTGAACGGCGTCTTCGAGGCGTTCCTGGAGCGCGCGAAGGTCGGGGTCGAGTATCAGATCCACCCGTTTCAGCGCGAGTATGGGGGGCACGGCTTCGCCTTCGGGCTCGAATGGCGTCACTTCACCTCGGAGCTCGGCGGCGCCTGGAACGGAGGATTCGCCTCCCTGCGGTACTCCTACGACGCCGTGCTCGGCGGCGTCATCGTGGTGTCGCCGTACGCGTCGGTCGACGTGGGCTTCGTCGAAGACTCGTGCAGCCGAGACCTGCGCGCTCCCAACGGCTGCTACGGCGCGCTCGCGCTGGTCTCAGGCGGCGTCGACCTCGGTGGGATCGTCGCGAGGCGGTGGCTCCTCGCGCTCCGCGTGGGCCTGGGATCGATCCCGATCTACGACACGAACCGCACGTACTCGACGCGGCTCTTCGAGGTCGGGGTCTCGGCCGGCGTGCTCTTCTGACTCGCGCGTCGCTCGCGAGGGTGCGCGCTTTCTTGTGCGCGTCGGCGAGACTCCGCTACCACTGCGCGGGTGAGGCGCTGGTGAAGGACATCCCCCGGATCATCGTCGCGGTGACCCTCGGGCTCATGGTGGGCGCGGCGGTGAACATGGCCCTCGTGATGCTCGGCGGCGCGCTCGTCGCGCCCCCCGCGGGCGCCGTGGTCACCGACCAGGAGAGCCTCCGCCGTTCGATGCCACTCTTTGGGCCGCAACACTTTCTCTTCCCGTTCCTGGCGCACGCGGCGGGGTCGCTGGTGGGGGCCCTCGTGGCCGCGAAGCTCGCGCCGCCCGCCGCCTGGCGCTGGTCTCTCCTCGTCGGCGGGTGCTTTCTGGTGGGCGGGGCGCAGATGGCCCGCGCGCTGCCTGCGCCAGCATGGTTCATCTCGGCGGACCTGATCCTGGCGTACCTACCCGCCGCCTGGTTGGGCGCGCGGCTCGCCCGGCGCGGCGCGGCGCCGTCGGGCCGGGTCGAGGTGTGAAGCGGGCGCGCCCCGCGCGTCGCGGGCGCTCCAGGCCGACGGCGTTGCGAGGTGAGGGTCACCGCCGGGTAGCGTTGCGCGAGCGCCTCGAGGGCGTCCCGG
This sequence comes from Polyangiales bacterium, assembly GCA_041389885.1. GTDB lineage: Bacteria > Myxococcota_A > Polyangia > Polyangiales > JAWKRB01. The sequence continues at coordinate 5,610 of JAWKRB010000030.1, forward strand.
TGAACCGGGGGGACGGGGTGACGCTCGCGCTCGTCGACCGATGGATCTCAAGGTCGCCACGCGCGAAGGTCTCCGACCGACGAACGTGTGGGTGGGAGCCCACGCAACACCCAGGGTCTGCCGCGTAAGTGAGTACGCGAAGACGCCGCTGATCTCCGTCGTCTCGCGGCGTTGCGCCTCCCTTCCGTCGCGATGCTACGCGGCGGTCCGCGCGCCTTGCGAGCCTCGCATTTCGACTTCGCCATCGCGTACTTGTCTTTGCCGCAGACCCCTACCTGAAGGACTCGAATGACCCACCATGAAATTCCCCGGCTCACGATTCCTGAGCCCGGGTGGAGCCCCGGTCCACCGGGTAGCCACGACCTCGGCGAGTTCGCCGTCGGTGGCCCCGCGAGCGTGCTCACCCGTGGCTGGAGAGACGACGACCCCCGCGACCTCGGCGACGACCGCGTCGCGCTCTCGCTGCGTCCAGGGCGATGGCGGGCGCGCCTCGTCATCCAGCCAGAGGGGGTACCGGCCGAGCTCGCGGAAGAGCTCGCCGATCATCCCGACGGTGGCTTTCTGGTCAGCACCTACGAGGTGCTCCACGGTCGCCCGTGGCTCGTCCTCGCGCACGCCGACCTCGAAGTCGGCACGCCGCGCGCGGCGAAGCGAGTGACCGCGGCCTCGCTCGAAGGCGCGGCGGAGCTGAGGACGGTGCCCTTCGTCGTCACCACGGGCGAGGGCGTCGTCGCGTCGCTCAACCCCGTGGGCAGCCCCGAGCCCTGGGAGCATCGCGTCGCCTTCGTGACGGGAGACGCGCCCTCGGCCACCGCGCGCTCGGCGCTCGCCGCCGCCTCCCCCGAGGACCTCGTCTCGACGTGGGCGTGGGGGCTTCTCTTTCTGTGCGGTCGAGACGGCAGCTTCGTCGTGTTCGCGGCCGGGCCCGAGTCCGCGCGGACCGTCGTCGCGCTCCCAGGGCGAATCTGAGCCCTGTGCGCTCGCCTCGTCGGGGGGTATTGGTCTGGACGGCCCCGCGGAGCGTTCGCAGGGGGGTATCGCTCCGACGAGGTGGCAACCCGGTCGAGCGAGCGGGGCACCGCCCCCCTCGCGCCGCCGGGGTATCGTCGCGGGCGCCGCGGGCTTCGTGGGCGCGCGCGGCCTCTCTCCAGGCGCTCCCAGGCGATCCGATGCCCTTGCGTTCAGTCGTGGTTGACGCCCACGACTTGATGAATCGACAATGTCGCGATGCGATCGATTCCTCTATTCCTCGTGCTCGCTCTGCTCGTCTCGTGTGGGACTCCGTCCCAGAGCGGCGCTGGCGGCGGCGGCGGCGGGGGCGGCGGCGGCGGCGGCGGCTCGTGGTGCGGCGCGCCGGTGTTCCCCAACCCCAGCGGCGATGCCGTGAATAGCTGCATCAGCCAGGCGTGCTGCGCCCAGATCAACGCGTGCGCCGCAGACTCCGTGTGCTCGGCGTGCGCGAACGACGCGTCTGACCCCCAGTGCCAGCAGAACGCCGCGCTTCAGGGGTTCATCGCCTGTGGGGTTCCGGCTGCGCAGCGCTGCTCCGGCGGCGGCGGCGGCGGCGGGGGCGGCGGGGGTGGCCCGACCTGTGGGGGGCTCAACACAGTCTGCTCGACGCTCGGCGGGGGTTGCTGCCTCGGGCTCGTGTGTTGTGAGCAGACCTCGCCGCCGAGTTGTCAGTCCTTCGCGTCGTGCAGGCTCTGAGCGCTGGCGGTGCCTCCTGAGCGGGTCGCCCAGGGCCCGCGACCGTGTTCGATCCCTCGATCCTCTTCACGCTCAGCGCCGCGCGCAGCTCCACGACAACCACGACGCCGCAGACCGCGATGAGACCACGGAGGTGGTCGTCACGCTCGTTCGGCGCGGCGACACGTGGGAAGCGCGCGTCAGGTCGCCCTGGGTCGCGCGCAGCTCAAGTATTGTTTGGGCGTGATTTCGTTGTGGTCATGAGGCGGCGCACCTATAGCGGTAGGGCGATGTTCGAAGGCTCCTTCGCAGCCGCGCCGCGTCGGCCCCCGACGTCTCTTCTGTTCTGCGTGCCGTCTGCGCGTGGGGCACGAAGCGACCCGTCGGCAGCGCGTCGAACTGCCGCATCGAGCGCAGCCCTTCGCCCGCTGCCTTCACTCTAGACAACGCCCGTTCGTTACAGGTCGTGCGCGATGGCGAATCGCGTCGCCCGAGGAGCGTCCACCTATGTCTCACGCCATGGACTCATTGGCCCTTCGTTCAATCCGGCGCACCGCGCTCGTCGCGCTGCTGAGCACCGGCTGCGGCTCGAGCGGCGCGACCACCGACGCGCAGAGCGCCGCGGACGCGTCGGAGTCCCTCGACGCGCAGACCGCGCCCGACGCGCAGACCGCGCCCGACGCGCAGACCGCGCCCGATGTGCAGACCGCGCCCGATGTGCAGACCGCGCCCGACGCGCAGACCGCGCCCGACGCGCAGACCGCGCCCGACGCGCAGGCCGCGCCCGACGCGCAGACCGCGCCCGACGCGCAGACCGCGCCCGACGTGCAGACCGCGCCCGACGCGTCTGTCGCCACCGACGTGCCCGCGGTTCCCGACGTACCCGCTGCGACGGACGTCGCGCCCGTGACGGATGTCCCCCCCGCGGCGGATGTCATCGTCGACAGCGGCGTTGTCGACGCGCCGCCGCCCCCGCCCGCGCAGGCGCTCCTCGGCCTCGTGCGGGGCAACCTCGGGACGCAGTACCGCGTCGGATCCGGCGTGGTCACCCCTGGGGGGAGCGCGCAGTGGAACGGCTGCGACGCAGGCTTCGTGTTCGTCGGTCGCGACTTTCAACCCAACGGTTTCTGGCTCTGCTCCGCCAGCTCGCTCTGGGCGAGGCGCTTCTTCGTGGGCAACGTCGTCGGCGGCGTCAACGCCTTCTGGAGCCTCCAACGCGGCAACGTCACCGAGCGCGGCGCCGTCGCGCGCGACCAGTGCAACCCCGGCTCGACCCTCATCGGCCGCAGCGGGAGCACGAACGACGGGTTCTGGGTCTGCATGGGCGACGAGACCCCCACTCCGTACGTGCGGAGCTGGGAGTTCAACGTCGACGACGACCTCTCCGGGTGGACGACGAACGGCATGCGCGCGGTCACGATTCGTGGAGGGCGGATCACCTACGTCGACCCCGGGCCCGACCCCTACCTGGTCTCTGCAGACAACCTCGACCTCGACACGTCGAACAAGCTGGTCTACGTGGGCCTGCGCAGCGGCCCCGCGAGCACCGACGCGCGCCTCTTCTTCGTCCCGTCGAGCCTCCCGGCAGGGGCCTTCAGCGAAGCGCGCTCGGTCCTCGCGAGGACCGTGCCCAACGACGCGGTGTCCCGACAGGTCGTGTTCGACATGAGCACCCACCCAGAGTGGCGCGGTTCGATCCGGCAGCTTCGCCTCGACCCCGGCACGATCCCCGGCACCTACGAGATCGACTACATCCGCGTGGTGTCGCCCAGGCCCCAGCAGTTCCCCGGCGCCTCGTGGACCTTTGACACCTCCAACGAGGGGTGGAGCGGGCGGGGCACGCTGTCGACCCTGCCCGGCCTCCTCCTGCACGCCATCAACATCAACGACGCGGGGATCACCAGCCCGCCCCTCTCCCAGTCTGCCCGTCAGACGAAGCTCCGGTTGCGCCTCCGCAACCAGATCCCCGAGACCAACGGCGAGGTGTTCTTCGAGACGAACACCGCGCCCGGATTCGCGCAAACGCGCTCCGTGCCCTTCGAGATGGTGCCCACAGACACGGGCCTTCGGGAGTACGTCGCGGACATGTCCACCCACCCGATGTACGCCGGCACGATCACCCGGATCCGCATCGATTTCGGGACCACCTCCAGGGGCAGCGTCGAGATCGACTGGATCGGCTTCGACGACTGACCCCCTTCGGCGTGGCCCGCAGGCTCCCTACCGAGGCTCGGCCCGGTCGACGCGCGCGAGGTGCCGCGCGACGACCGGGCGCCAGCGGTCATCGGCAGGCGCCAGGGAGCTCCAGGCCTCCCAGGCGACGCGGGCCGAGGCGCGGTGACGGCGCGCGCGGTCGACCCCGGAGGGGTCTGCCTCGAAGCGACGCGCGAGGGCCTCGTGGGCCATGGCCTCGTAGGTGTACCGGTCGTAGCTCGGCACGAAGAACACGCCCTCGCGGGTGAGCTCGTCGAAGATCGCGTCGGGGGCGCCCAGGCGCTGCGTCGACGCGACCTCGAGCGCGCGGGCGGCGGCCTCGTCAGGGTCTTCACCCTGGCGGTCCTGCGCGATGGCGAGTCCCAGCCAGCCCAGGGCGTAGTCGGGGGCGTGGCGCACGCTCTCGCCGAAGGTCTCGACCGCGAGGCCCGTGTCGCCGAGGGCGAGGTAGGTGTCGGCGAGGTTCCCGAGCACGGTGCCGCGGGTGTGCTCAGGGAGCGGAAAGCGCAGCGCGAGGAGGTAGTCGTCGCGGGTCCCCGCGTGGTCTCCGAGGCGCGTGCGCACGAGGGCGCGGGTGAAGAGCAGGTCGGGCGCCTCGGGGCCTTCGGGCGCGAGGGCGAGGGCGAGGTCGGCGTCGCGACGGGCGTTCGCGTAGTCGCCGAGGCGCTCGCGCAGGGCGCTGGCGATCGAGCGCGTCGCGGTGTCATGCGGGCGCACCGCGAGGGCCCGGTCCGCCAGGCGGAGCGCCTGCAGGCGCAGCGCGTCCCGCTCGGCGCGGGTCGAGGCGGCGCCGAAGAGGTCGAGGAACCTCGCGGGCAGCGACGAGAGAAACTCCAGGTGCGCGGCGCGGGCGGCGTCGCGACTCGCGGCGCTCGCGCCGGGCCGCGCCGCGCGCTCGTAGAGGTCCTGCGCGGCGGCGGGGGGCGTCGCGACGAGGAGGCAGGCGGCGAGGGCGACCGCCCTCACGACAAGAAGCGCGCGCGGAGCGCGGGGGTGGGCACGCGGCACACCTCGCTGCGGCCGAACCAGCGGTAGCGGTTGCGCGCGATCCAGCGGTACACCGCGTCGCGCAGGGGCCGCGGCACGATCCAGAACACCACCGCCCAGCGCCAGGGGACGGGCAGGTGCCGGCTCACCCGCAGCACCGCGTCGCTGTGCGACCACACCCGCGGCCCCTCCACCAGCAGCACGCTCTCGGGGTCGCCCTCGGGCGGCGTGGCGTCGCGCGCGGCGAGGAGCGACCTCGCGGCGTCAGACTGCAGCGACGCGAAGGTGAGCCGCTGGTGCCGGTCGCGGTCGAGGAGAAAATTCACCGACGCGTTGCAGAGGTTGCACACGCCGTCAAAGAGCACCACCGGCCCGTCGTTCGCCTTCGCGTCGCTCGTCGTCACGGCACCGAAGCTCCGCGATCAGGACTTCGGGCGCAGCGGCGGCGGGCCGCTGGGCGAGAGCTCGATGGTGAGGCCCTTGTAGTCCGCGGGCGAGGCGCCGATGGCGCGGGCCACGCGCACGATGAACTCCGACTCGTCGAGGTCGTGCACCTCGTCGCTCTCGGTGATCTCCGCGATCATCGAGAGGAGCTCCCTGCGGTGATCGGCGTCGAGCGCGCCGAGCCCCTTCGCCGCCGCGTCGAGGTCAAACGACTTCGCGTCGAAGGCGTCGAGGCGCGCCGAGAGCGCCGCGCTGAGGGCCGAGCCCGAGAGCTTCGCGAGGATCGAGCGGGCCGCGTCGGTCTCGGCGCTCACCGTCTCCGCGTCGGCGTGCGCGGCGGCCAGGAGGAGGTCTGCGATGTGTGCGAGCTGGTCTTCGGTCCACTGAGGCATCGGCGCGCTCCGGGGTGCGGGGTGGGGTCGTCGGGCGCGGAGTGTACCCGCGCCCGCGGCGCAGCGTCACGGCCCCGCGCGCAGCGACATCCTGCGCTGAAAATCGCGCCAGCCGGGAGGGGTCTGCGCCTCGGCGCGGCGCAGCAGCGGCGCCGCCTCAGCCCCTCGTCCCGCGAGGAGCAGCGCGACCCCGGCGGCGTTGATCTGCTCGGCGAAGGCCGGGTCCTGTCGGTCGGCGCCGAGGGGCTCCGCCAGCGATGGGCTCAGCGACAGCCCCATCTCGCGCACGATCGCCCGCGCGCCCGCCTCATCGCCGCCGCGGGCGAAGACCATCGCGAGGAGCGCCGTGGCCCGAGGCGGCAGCGGCCCCACCACCCGCAGCGCGTCGAGCAGCGCCCGCGCCGACGCCAGGCCCTCGGGGCCCCGCGCCAGCGACCACCGCGCGACGGTGAGGGTCAGCGCCGCCGACCAGGGCGACCGCGGGAGCCGCGGGAGCGCCTGCATCGCGAGCGCCACCGCGCGCTCGAACTGGCTCCGGCGCGCGTCGATCCACGCCGCCGTGAGCAGCGCGTCGGGGTCTTCGAGCGCGCCGCCCGCGCGGGCGTGCTCGAGGGCCGCGGCGGCGTCTTCGACCCGCGCGACCAGGCGGAGCAGCACCGCCCGCTCGGCCCAGCGCGGCGCGTCGCCAGGCCCGGCGGCCTCGAGGGCCTCGAGGGCCGCCAGGGGGCGCACGGGCGACGGCGCGATCCACGCCGGGAGGTCGCCCCAGCGAAACCCCGCGAGGAGGTCCCGCGCCGCGCTCGGGCGCGCCTCGGGCCAGTCGGCGGAGGCGGCGCGGGGCGCGAGGGAGAGGGCGAGCACGGCGAGGGCGACGCGGCGCATGGAACCCGAGGGTAGCACCCGCGCCGCTTCGTCGATCAGTGGACATCCCGCGCGCCGCGGGTGCATGACCCGAGACCCTGATGAGCTACCTCGTGCTCGCTCGCAAATGGCGCCCGCGCAACTTCGCCGACCTCGTCGGTCAGGAGCACGTGGTGCAGACGCTCCGAAACGCGATCACCCAGGGCCGTATCGCCCACGCGTTTCTCTTCACCGGCGCCCGCGGCGTGGGCAAGACCACCATCGCGCGGATCATGGCCAAGGCGCTCAACTGCCTCGGCCGCGACGGCGCGTCGACCGAGCCGTGCCTGCAGTGCGCGGCCTGCGAAGAGATCGCCTCGGGGCGCGACCCCGACGTCGCCGAGATCGACGGCGCGTCGAACAACTCCGTCGACGACGTGCGCCGGCTGCAGGAGTCGCTCCCGTACCGACCCTCGCGCGACCGCTTCAAGATCGTGATCATCGACGAGGTCCACATGCTCTCGGGGGGCGCGTTCAACGCCCTGCTCAAGACCCTCGAGGAGCCCCCGCCGCACGTGAAGTTCATCTTCGCGACGACCGAGGCGCACAAGGTCCCGATCACCATCCTCTCGCGGTGTCAGCGCTACGACTTTCGGCTGATCGCGACGGGGCAGATCCGCGAGCGGGTCTCGCACGTGCTCACCGCGGAGGGCCTCGCCTTCGACGACGCCGCCGTCGCCCTGGTGGCGCGCGAGGCCGCGGGCTCGATGCGCGACGCGCTCTCGCTCCTCGATCAGGTCATCGCGGGGGTGCAGGGTGAGATCACGGGCGCCGCCGCGGCGCGGCTCCTCGGCGTGGCCGACCACAAGGTGCTCTACGACCTCGCGAGGATGATCCTCGAGGGCGACGCGCCGGGCGCGCTCGGGGTGATCGCGCTCATCGCGCGGGAGGGCTACGACCTGCCCAACGTCGCCCGCGCCGTGCACGGGGTGCTCCGCGACCTGGTCATCGCGCGGGTGGTGCCCGAGCCCGGTGAGCTCCTCGACGTCGCCGACGAGGAGCGCGCCGAGCTCGCCTCCATCGCCGGACGCGCCGAGGCCCCCGACCTCGAGCGCCTCTTCGTCGCGTGGGCGAAGGTCAGCGACGAGGTCGCGCGCTCCCGCGAGGCCCGCTGGACCCTGGAGATGGCCGTGGTGCGCCTCGCGCATCGACCCGCGCTCCTGGGCACCGACGACCTCCTCGCGCGGCTGCGCGAGCTCGAGCAGCGCGTGTCGTCGGGCGGTCCTCCGCCCTCGGGGGGAGACCCTCCGCGGGGAGGGGGTCGCCCGCCCGCGCCCCCGGCTCCGCCCGCGCGTCCTTCGGGCGGGGCGCTCTCGCCGCCGAGCGCGGCTCCCGCCACGGCGGGGCGCTTCAGCGCGCCCACCCGACGCGACGACGTGCCTCGGGCGGAGTCGACGGTGAGCCCCCTGCGCGCGCAGGGCAGCGCCGCGGTGGCGCCCCGCGTCGAGCCCTTCACCGACCGCCTGCGCACCCGCCCCGCGCAGGCCGTCCCCGAGGTGGCCCCCGCGCCGGTCGCGCCCGCGCCGCAGCTCGAGCCCACCGTCGACACCTCGGGCAGCGACGCCGCCATGGCCGTGTGGACCGCCCTGGTCGCCTCCATGGACGGACCCCTGGTGCCCGTGCTCAAGGGCGCGGTGCCCCTGGAGGTGAGCGGCGCGACCGTGCGTCTCGCCGTCGACCAGCGCGACAGCTTCTTTCGCCGCAAGCTGGCGACGCCCGAGTCGCAGGCGGCCATCGCCGAGGGCGCCGCGCGCTACTTCGGCGCGCGCCCGACGGTGGAGCTCGTGCAGGGCGTGCTCCCCGACACCGCGCCCACCCTCGCGCGGGCCGAAGAGGGCGCGCGGGTCGAGGCCCGCCGCCAGCGCGAGGCCGTCGCCCGCGCGAACCCGAACGTCGCGCTGGTGTGCGAGGTGCTCGGCGGCGACGTGCTCAAGGTGCGCTTCGACGACGACCCGGTGTGATCAACGCGCGCCTGGGCGCAGCGCGGGGCTGAGCACGCCGTCGGCCTCCAGGGCGTCGGGGGTGCCGTGGCAGCTGTTGCAGCCCAGCCCGTCGCCGGTGTCATAGAGCCCGCCCACGAGGCTCGGCGCGGTGCCCCGCGACACGATCACCGGCACGCCCTCGCGGCTGAGCCGGAGCACGAAGAACTCCCACCCCCGCGCGCCCGCGGCGTTGAAGTCGTCACGGCGCTTCGCCATGCCGAACAGCACCCACTGCGTCGGGTCGGGCTCGGCCTGCACGACCTTCACCAGCATCGCGCCGACGGGGTAGCGCTCCCCCGCCGCGGGCGGAGGGCGGTTGGCGTGCACCCAGCGCGGACCCGGCGGGTGCCCCGCGAGGGTGAGGGAGCCGAGGTCGGTGCGGGGCCACGAGGCGTAGCCGGCGAAGTCGCGGTCGAGGGCGATGAACGCGTCGCCGCGGGGCGCGTCTGCGGGCGCGTCGGCGCACCCGAGGAGCAGCAGAACGATCGCGGCGTGGCCTCGCATCTCTCAGATTCTACTGGGAAATTCTGCGTTGCACCGCGCCCGGAGCTCGGCGGGCACGCCGCTCCCCGGCGGCAGCGTCGGGGGCGTCATGAAGGGCGGGTTGGCGAAGTCGAACATCTCCATGGGCGGCGCGGCGTTGGCGTCGCGGCCGGTCATCGCCGGGAGCCCGAAGCGCGCCTCGATGAAGCGGGTGACGGAGGCGTGATCGTGCACCCGATGCGAGACGAAGCCCCGCCGCGCGTAGGGCGACACGACGATGAAGGGCACGCGCACGCCGAGGCGCTCGAAGCTCCCCGGCACGGGCTCTCCGCGCACGCTCACCGGGGGGTAGGCGTCGGGGGCGCAGGCGGTGGGGGGCGGCACGTGGTCGGCGAAGCCGCCGTGCTCGTCGTACATGAAGAAGAGCGCGGTGCGCGGCCACGCGGGGGAGCGCATGACGGCCCTCACGATGCCCTCGACGAAGGCCTCGCCGGCCTGCGGCGTGGCGGGCGGGTGCTCGTCGACGCGCTCGCCGCCGTTGCCGATGTAGCTGGGCTCGATGAAGGCGACGGGCGGCAGGTCGCCGCTCTCGAGGTCGCGGGTGAGGTCGCTGAGGTCGCGAAAGTGCGTACGCGTCTCGAGGCGCGTGAGGCCGTAGTACGGGAAGAACGCCACCATGCGCCCGCCCCCCGCGTAGTTGCGCCAGGGCACCTGCGCGGCGTCGAGGCGGCGAAAGAGGTTGTCGACGGGGTTAGCGCGGGTGTCTTGCGCGACGAGGCCGTTCACCGTGAGCCCGAAGCTCGTGGCCGCCATGAGGTAGAGCCGGTTGGGCCAGGTGGGGCCGAGCACCGAGCTGAAGTACCGGTCGCCCATCGCGAAGGTGCGCGCGAGGGCGTAGTAGAAGGGCAGGTCGGTCTGGTCGAGGTAGGCCATGGCGCGGGCGCCGTCGGGCTCGTTGGTGAGCACGAAGCCGTCCATGGCGCCGTTGTTCCACTGCCTGAAGGTGTTGGCCCAGCTGTGGGTGGGGTCTTCGACGCAGAAGTGCGTGTCGTGGTGAAAGGGCACCACGCCGCCGTCGGGGCCGGGGTTCGACCACCCCTCGGGGGGGGCCTCGACGTCGCCGTGCCCCGCCGCCCGCAGCTGGCCGAAATAGTGGTCGAAGGAGCGGTTCTCCTGCATCAGCACCAGCACGTGGTCGATGGGGATCTGCTCCCCCACGGGCACGTCGCGCCCGAGGGTCTCTGCCGGCCAGGCGCCCGCGCGAAACGAGCACGCCCGCCGCTGGGCCTCGAGGGCGCTGTCGTCTTGCGTGCGCTCGATGGGGGGCGGGCGCAGCGCGGGGACGTCGGCGGCGACGTCGGGCGCGACGTCCTCCCCGACGTCGCCGGGCGGCGCGTCGATCGCGACGTCGGCGCCCGCGTCGGTCGGCGGCGGGCTCGCCTCGCAGGCGACGAGGGTGGACACACAGAGGATCCAGCGCGCGAGAGCGTCTCGGTTCACGCGCCGAGACTGCCACAAGCGCTACGCCTCCGCGCGGATGGGGATCGTCACGGCGAAGATCGCCCCCCGGGGCCTCGCGCCCCGCACGGTGACCTCGCCGCCGTGGGCCCGGGCGATGTGCTTCACGAGCGAGAGCCCGATGCCCGTGCCGCGGGCCTTGGAGCCCTGGGCGCTGCGCCCGCGAAAGAACCGCTCGAAGATCCGGCGCCCGTCGTCGGGGTCGATGCCGGGCCCGCGGTCTTCGACCTCGAGGGTGAGCCTGCCGTCTGACTCGGCCACCCGCACGATCACCTCGTCGCCGTCGGCGGCGTACTTGAAGGCGTTGTCGAGGAGGTTGAACAGCAGGAGCTGCACGGCCCGCTCGTCGAGCCGCGTCGGGGTGGTCGACGGGGCGATGTCGGTGCGCAGCGTGGGGCGGTCTTGCACGATGCGCACGCGAAACGCCTCGACGGCGCGGCGGGTGAGCTCGGCGAGGTCGGCCTCGACGAACTCGTACGAGGCCTTGCCCCCCTCGAGCCGCGCGAAATCCAAGAGGTTCTCGATGAGCCCGGTGAGCCGCTCGCTCTCGCGCACGATGGTGTCGAGGTACTGCTTGCGCTTGGCGCCGCTCGACACGCGGTCGCTCGCGAGCATCTCGCCGAACATGCGAATGAGGGCGAGGGGCGTCTTGAGCTCGTGCGACACCGTCGCGATGAACTCGCTCTTGAGCCCGTTGAGCCGCTCCTCCTGCCGCGCGACGAGGGCGAGAAAGACCACGCCCACGAGGATCACCGCGAGCGAGAGCCCCGCCGAGCCCGCCTCGGTCCACCGGCGCGAGCGCGCGCCGGCCTCGAGGGCGGGGGCCTGCCGCGGCGCCACGGCCATGCGCCATTTGTACAGGGTGGTGGGGAAGCGCATCGACACGAGGAACTCCCCCGCGCCCGACAGCGCCCGGCCATAGACCACGTGGTTCGCCTCGTCGGTGACGTTGAAGCGCGCGCGCGCCGCGGGGTCGTCGAAGAGCGTGGGAAAGACCTCGCGGCGCACGTACTCGAGGTCGGTCTCGAGCACGACGTGAAAGCGCTGCCCGACGTGCCGCCGCGTGAGGAACGACACCAGCACCGCCTCGCCCTCGACGTACCCGTGCCAGTGGCTGTGCCCCCCCGGCGGCTGCTCCGAGAGCCGCAGCTCGCTGTGAATTCGCTGGGAGAACAGGGTCGCGAAGCGGTCGCGGGGGTCGTCCCCGCGGGTGACCGCGCGCAGCACGTGGCCCGCGTCGTCGACCACGAGCACCGAGCGCACCGTGGGCGACACCCGCTCGGCGAGGAAGGGCCAGCGCGTCGAGAGGGTGGTGAGGTCGTCGGGGTCGACCAGGTGCAGCACGTTGTTGTCGGCGTTGATGACCATCGCCTCGACGCGGTCGATCTTCTCGCGCACGAGCAGCACCGTCGACTCGATCACCGTGCGCGCCCCCAGGCGCTCCAGCCGCCCCGAGGTGCGCCAGGTCCACCCCGAGAGGAACACCGCGGCGGCGGCGATCACGCCGAGGAGGGCCCACCGCGCGAGGGAGCGCCAGGGCAGCGCGGTGAGGCGAGAGGGCATCTTGGCTCGCACGGAGGTACCACGCCCAGGGCGCGGCTCACCACGCCCGAAGGGCACCCCGATGCGCCGCGAGGGCGCCGCGCCGGTCGACCTTGCCGCTCGGCAGGGTCGGGATCGCCGGCACCTCGGCGTAGAGCCGCGGTCGCTTGAAGCCCGCCAGCCGCGCGCGCAACCACCCCCGCAGCGCCTCAGCGTCGAGCCCCGCCCGGGGGACCACCAGCACCGCCACGCGCTGCCCCCACACCGGGTCGTCGACGCCGAACACCAGCGCCTGCTCCACGTCGGGGTGACCCGCGACGCACTGCTCGACCTCGGCGGGGTACACGTTCTCGCCCCCGGTCACGATCAGGTCGGTGCGGCGCCCCCGCACCCGGAGCTCGCCGTCCTCGCCCAGCGCGCCGTGGTCGCCCGTGTCGAACCACGCGTCGCCCAGCGGCTCCGCGCCCCGGTAGCCGGTCATCATGGCCTCGCCGCGGATCAGGATCCTCCCGACCTCGCCGACCCGCGCGGGCGCTCCCTCGTCGTCGGCGACGCGCAGGCGCAGCCCGCGCAGGGGGGCCCCGACGGTGTCTCGGGCCCGCGGCGGGCGCTCGGGGCGCTGGGTGGCGACCTGCGAGCACGCCTCGGTGAGCCCGTAGGTCGCCACGCAGGCGACGCCCCGGGCGACCGCCTCCTCGCGCAGCGCCAGGGGCAGCGCCGCGCCCCCCACCAGCACCGCGCGCAGCCCCGCCAGCGCGTTGCCTCGGTCGCGCTCCAGCAGCGCGTGCAGCATCGTGGGGACCACCGAGACCAGGGTCGTTCGATGTCGAACGACCGCGTCGAGCACGGCGTCGGGGTCGAAGCGCGGGAGCGTCACCACGGGCCGCCCCGCGAGCAGACAGCGGGTCAGCACCGAGAGCCCCCCCACGTGGCAGAGCGGCAGGGCGAGGAGCCAGCGGTCCGTCGGGGTCCAGCCGAGGTTCTCGGCGCTGGCGCGGGCGCTGGCGACGAGGGCCCGGTGACCCAGCAGCGCGCCCTTGGGCCGCCCTGAGCTCCCGGAGGTGTACAGCATGGCCGCGAGGTCGTTCGACCCCATCGGGAGATCGTTCGTAGGGTGAACGACCTCGTCGAGGTCGCCGTCGTCGAGGTGCGCCGCGGCCTCGGCGTCGCGGCGGAGCGCCTCGGCCTCGCGGTCGCTCAGCCTCGGGTGCAGCGGCGCGGCCACCACCCCCCGGTCGAGCATCGACAGCAGCGCCGCGGCCGTCTCGACGCGGTTCGACGCGCGCAGGGTCACCCGGTCGCCCGCCCGCACGCCCCGCGCCGCGAGCAGCGCGCCGACCCGCGCCGCGCGGGACCGCAGCTCGCCCAGGGTGACCTCCGCGCCGCTCGACGCGTCGAGGATCGCCAGGTCGCCCGCCCCCCCCGGCGCCGCGGAGAGCGAGACCCGGCTCACGCCAGCCCGTCGACGCCGAGGCCCGGCGCGTCGTCGCCGATCACCCAGGGCCCCGGGGGAAAGGGCACCTCAGGCCAGGCCGCGAGGCCGGGGTGCGGCGCGAGGCCGCAGGCGAGGGGGGTGGCGCCCAGGGAGCGGGCCACGGCGCGGCACGCCGCGAGGGCGACGGGCCCGTCGAAGAGGTGGGTCACGATCACCCCGAGGCGCAGCGACGCGGCCTGCGCGGCGAGACGACGGGTCGCGAGGAGGCCGCCGAGGAGGGCGGGCTTGAGCACCAGCGCCGCGCACCCCACGCGGGCGCTGGGGTCTTCGGGGTCGAGGAGCCGGCGGGCCACCCCGGCGTCGACCAGGCACTCGTCCGCGGCCCAGGGGATCGCGGTCTCTCCCAGGCGCAGCAGCTCCGCGCCGGCCACGGGCTGCTCGACCAGGCTGACGTCGAAGTGCGCGAGCGACTCGAGGTTCGCCCGCGCCTCGTCGACCGACCAGGCGCCGTTCGCGTCGAGGCGCAGCGACCAGGTGTCACCGAGCTCCCCGCGCAGCCGCGCGACGGCCGATCGTTCAGCCTCGAACGACCCTCCGCCGACCTTCACCTTGATGGTGCCGAAGCCCTGGTCGAGGAGCGAGCGCACGCTCGCGAGGAGGGTCGAAGCGCCTGCAGATCCCGCGAATCCGTTGATGGGCACGGCGCGCTCGCCCCCCAGCACCGCGCGCGCGGGCACGCCCCGGCGGCGCGCGATGAGGTCGAGAAAGGCGGTCTCGAGGGCGAATCGTTCGGAGGGCGTACGATCTCCGAGCGACAGGGCGTCGAGGTCGTCAGGGAGCTCGACGTCGACCAGCGCGGGGAGGGTGGCGGCGAGCGAGGCGCACACCGCGTCGAGGTCGTCGGGGGAGGTGCCCACGAAGGGCGAGGCCTCGCCGTAGCCCGTGTTGCCGAGCTCGTCGCGGAGGATCAACAGGGCGCCGTCGCGCACGAGGGAGGTGCGCCCCGACGGGCCGACGGGGGCGTCGGCCTCGCCCGAGAGGCGCTCGAATCTGGCGGAGGTGAGTCTCATCGCGGGTACGCCCTGGGCGCTCAACCCTGCCCGATCCACGCCTCGAACTGGTCGCAGGCGGCCTCGAGGGTGCGCCCCTCGGTGCTCGCCACCAGCTCGCGGCCGTGGATCACCTTGAGGTTCACGTCGAGGTCCAGCGCCCCGTCGAGCTTCGGCACCGTGGCCAGGCGGGCCACGCTCTGCCTCGCGGCCTCGACCGCGCCGTCGGCGTCGAGGTTCACGTCGGCGGCGATGGCGTCGACGTTGAGCCCGCGGCCCGTGAGCGCCCGCAGGGTGTCGTCGAAGCCCACGGCGTTGCCAGGGGCCCAGTAGCTCGCCGCGAGGTCGGGGCCGATCCTCGGGTTGTCGACGAGGTGGCCGTCGCGGGCGAGGAAGTGCGCGCGGGTCTGGTAGACGGCGATCTCGGCGAGCACGTAGCCGTGGTAGTAGGCGCTCGACTCGCCCGCGAGCAGGTGGGGCACGGCGAGCACGGGGCGTACGCCGTCGGTGAGCCCCTGCATCCGGCGCTCGACGTCGCGAAAGAGCGAGAGCACGACCTCGGGGCGGAGCCGGTCGTCGGAGAGCTCGTAGAGCCCCCGCTCGGCGAAGGGCACCGTGAGCATCGCTCGGAGGTCCCAGGCCCGGAAGGGCTGCGCCTCGCGGACCGCGGCCTCGATGAGCTCCATGGGGATCGGCGCGCCCGAGGCGTCGGCGAGGAAGCGCGAGCGCCAGTCGGCGTCGTCGAGGATCGAGTCCATGAACATCGACTGCGTCTCGGCGTAGGCGACGCTGGTGGGGGCGAACTCCTGCGCGAAGCACGGCGCGTCGGAGAGGATGTTCGAGAAATGCGCCGCGTGGCCGCCCTCGTGAAAGAGGGTCTCGGTGGCGCGGAGCCCGCTGCCGACCTGCCCGGGCACCGCGTTGGCGGTGAAATTGATGCGCGCCGGGCGCCAGGTGCCGTGGTCGAAGAAGCCCACGCCGGGGCCGTGCATGAAGCCGTTCTCGTACTTGCCGGGCCGGTCCACGAGGTCGAGGGTGAGGGTGGCCCCGCGAAACTTCACCCCGAGCCCGGCGAAGGACCGCGCCCAGCGGCGCAGCGACGGGGCGAAGGCGAAGTACGGGTCGAGCTCGGCGGCCAGCTTGCCCGCGCGGAGGTAGAGAAAGTTCCAGGGCTCGAGCGCGCCGTCTCCGTGCGCCGCGGCGAAGCGCGCGAGCCCGTCGCGGTTGCGCGCCTCGGTGCGCGCCGCGAGGTCGTCGAGCACGCCGAAGAGCTGGGACTTCTGCATCCGCTCCACCACCGCCACCCGCCACGCGTAGTAGTCCTCGTGGCCGAGCATGCGCCCGAGCGCGTTGCGGCGCCGCACGATGTCGAGGAACCCGCGCTCGAGCACGAAGCCCTCGATGGAGCGCAGGCCCTCGTAGGCCGCCTTGCGCCGCCGGGCGTCGGGGTCGTTGCGGAGCATCAGCGCGAGCTTGTTGCTCGAAGCCAGCACCCGCTCGCCGGTGTCGGGGTCGGTGTACCCGAGCGGCATCCCCGCGCGCACCTGCTGGAGCTCTCCCTCTCGCTGGATGATCTCCTCGGAGAGCGCGCGCGCCGCCGGCGCCTCGATGGTGTGCGCCGAGAACAGGGCGATCCAACCCTCGAGGACCTTGCGCTGCGCGGGGGTGCCCTCCCCGGCGGGGATCGCCCGCAGGGCGGCGAGGCGCGCCGGGTCTTGGAGAAAGCGGTTCATCGCGATCTCAGACTCGGAGTGCGCGCGCTGCGCCGCGGCCGGGTCGTCGGTGAGCCCCATCTTCGCCGACCAGAACAGGTCTTCTTTGGGGGTGTGGAGGGACAGGAAGGTCTCCTGAAGCCCGTCGAGGGTCGCGGCGAGGGTGCTCATGGGGAGCGGCACTCTACCACCCCCCGCGCGGGGATCACGGGTCTGCGTATCCCCGCTCGACCCAGCGCGCGGCCATCGCGGGGGTGAAGCGGGTCGAGGCGCTCACCCGGGTGCGCGCGAGGCACTCCCCCGCAGGGTCCCAGGCGCTGAGCACGGCGTGGGGGTCGTCGTCGTCGGGCTGGATGTCGAAGTCGACGCGCACGGGCAGCCCGGTCTCGTCGCTCACCGTGGCGCTCTTGTGGAGCTGCGCCCTGCGCTGGTGGGCGTGGCGCTGCAGCACCTCGGTCACGGTCTTCACCAGGGTCGCGAAGGCGTCGCGGCTCAGGGGCTTCGGGTTCTTCTTGTCGCGCCCCATCGTCCAGGGGCCGACCAGGGCAGGCTCAGACTCGCCGTCCTTGAGCATCTCGACCGCCCAGCCGTCGTCGTTGTCGTTGGGAATGACCCGGGCCATCCACCCGTCTTCGTGCCAGAGGCGTGGGTCTCGAATGGTCTCAGGCTCTTCGTTCGACATTGGCTCTCCTCCGCGCCCTCGGGTGACGACGGAGGGACTCTAGAGAAAGCTGGGCGCATGTCCAGGTCATGGGTGACACGCTATGACCGACCGGTCGCGCTTGACCTCTGCCGTACACGCAATAGGGTGCCGCTATTCGCGGCGGCGAGCGCCGCGAACGAGGTGCATCGATGAGACAGAGCGGATCGACCTTGCTTGTGTGCGCCGCGCTCGCGGCGATGATGGGATGCGCGGCGCGGGCCGGCAACGGCGTGTTCATTCCTGGCCCCGACGACGACGCGGGCGCCAACACCGAAGACGTGGTGAACCCCGGCTCCGACGTGGTCACCTCGGGGTGCACGCTCCCCGAGGTGTCGTGCGGCGGCGCCTGCGTGAACGTGCTCAGCGACATGGCCAACTGCGGCATGTGCGGGCGCTCCTGCCCGGGCGGCAGCGCGTGCACCGCGGGGGAGTGTGTGACCTCGCCGAGCTGCCAGAGCCCGCGGATGATGTGCGGCGCGGAGTGCGTCGACACGCAGACCAGCGCGCAGCACTGCGGCGCCTGCGGCAACGCGTGCTCCGGCGGGCAGTCTTGCGTGGCGGGCGCGTGCTCGGGGGGCGCGACCTGCACGCCGCCCGAGACCTCCTGCGGCGGCGTGTGCGTGAACACCCGCACCGACTCGCGAAACTGCGGCATCTGCGGCCTGGCCTGCACCGCGGGGCAGACCTGTCAGAACGGCGTCTGCGCGGGCGCGCAGCCCTGCATCGCGCCGCGGATGATGTGCGGCGCCGAGTGCGTCGACGTGCTCAGCAGCACGCAGCACTGCGGCTTCTGCAACCGGGCCTGCGCGGCGGGGCAGACCTGCTCCAACGGCGTCTGCACCGGCGGCGGCGGCGCCGGGGCCGCGGGGCGCGCGTGCACCTCGGAGGCCGACACCTCCTGCGGCGCGACGCTGCAGTGCCAGCCCTTCGCGGGGACGCTGACGTGCACCGCGGCGTGCACCAACAGCACCTCGCAGACCACCGAGCGCAGCGCGTGCGGGGGGAGCGGCTCCACCTGCCTGATCCTCGACGGCGCCACCGGCGACGGCTTCTGCACGGCGGCGTGCACGGTCGGCGCGGGCACCTGCCGCCCGGGCTGGGCGTGCAGCACGCGCTCGCTCTCGCAGCAGACCCCCGACACCGCCGGCTGCTTCCCGTTCTGCACGTCGAGCAGCCAGTGCGCGGGCGGCACCTCGTGCAACCCCCGCACGGGCTTCTGCGGCGCCCCGCCCAACCTCACGCGCCTCGCCGACGGCTCGCCGTGCAACCCCTCGATCACCGAGATCCCGCCGGGAGAGACCGCGCCGCGCAACACGCAGTGCCGCGGGCTCTGCTTTCGGGCGTCGGCCACGAGCATGACGCAGGGCGTGTGCGGCAGCCTGATCAACCTCGCGAACAGCACGACCTGCCCCGACCCCGGCGTGCAGCCCCGCGGCTCGATGAGCGACGAGATCGGCGTCTGCGTGTTCCGCGACTGCACCCGCAACGCCGACTGCGGGAGCACGCTCCGCTGCGTCTACCCCGAGTCGTCGGGGGTGCCGAACCGCACGCAGCCGCCCTTCTGCTCGTACGTCCCCGCCGCGCAGCCCAGCGGCATCCCCTGATCGCGGCCCGCGCGGGGCGCCTCGGCGCTCCGCGGTCCCCCACGTTGGCTCAGCCTCCGGCGGCGCTCACCAGCGCGTTGATCGCCCAGGTCTCCGCGGCGCGCAGCGCGCCGAAGGCCACGCCCATCCCGTCGGCCTTGACCCACCGCACCACCGCGCGCACCGTCACCGGCGCGGGGAGCGCGGGGAGGTTGAGCTGAATCGACAGCGCCGTGCCGAAGGGCAGGGTGCGGGCGGTGTCGATGAACATCCCGCCGAGGGAGATGTCCTGCGAGCGCGCCTCGACCGCGACGCCGTCGACCTCGTAGATCACCTTGATTCGCGTCGGAACGCGGACGTGTGCGCGCTTCTCTGACTCCACGACAGCCTCTCTTCAACTATGCTCTGCGACCCTTGCGCGGTGTACCCTCGCGGGGAGCTGTGCGCGGCGTCCCGAGCACCCATCGGAGTAACGGTGTCTCTCACTCAGGTCAACAGCGAAAGGCGACGCGGCGACGTGCCGGCCTCCCTCGCCGTCGGGGTCCTCGTGGTGCTGGTCGCGGCCTTTCTCCCGATGGCGCAGCGGACTCCGGCCTTCCCCACCGAGCTCCCGGCCCTGCGCGACGACCCGGGCGCGGTTCGGGCTGAGCGCGAGGCCGCCCTGCGCCTCCCCGCCCCGCCGGCGACGGGCGAGGTGCTCGCGGCGTGGCGCGCGCTCTCAGAGGTCACCGCGCGCCGCGACGAGGCCGGGTACCTCGCCGCCCAGCGGCTCTTCTCGACGCGCCTGGCGCAGGCGACCCTCCACGCGCGCGACAAGGAGCGGGCCATTCAGGCCCGCGCGCTCGATGAATTCCTCCGCGACGCCCGCGGGGGCGACCTCCGCGACGCCACGGTGCGGCTCGCCCGGCGCCACCAGCTCGCGGGGGGGGCGGGCGAGGGCGCGGAGTCTGCGCGCACGGCGTGGTTCTCGATGCGCTGGGAGCGCATGGCGCTGCCGACGCCTGCCCAGGGCGAGGTGGAGCCCATCCTCGACACGCTCGGGAGGCTGCCCCGCGCGGCTCAGGTGGCCTTCGCGTCGTGGGCGCTGTCCGCGCCCTGCCCGGCGCTGCTGGGCGACGGGGGGCGGCGCGGTCCCGACGGGGTGCGGGCGTGCGCTCGGCTTCGCCGCGACATGATCGAGGTCGCCCGCGGCGCAGACCCTCGCTACCCCCGCGAAGAGGCCATCGCCGCCACCGAGATGCTCCTCGCGTCGGGTCTGACCCGCTACGTCTCCCCCGAGCGCCGGGAGCTCGCAGGGGTCCGCGAGGTCTTCGACGACTCGGTGCTCCATCGCGCCCGAGATGAAGCCGCAGAGGCGCTGCAGCGGGCGATCGTGCGCTACGAGGCCCTCAAGCGCGCGCGCCCTCGGAGGATGTTCGAGCGCTACGAGATGGCCGCGGTGGCCTCGCTCGCGGCGCTGCCCTGACGGGTGGCGCCGACCCGAGCATCGGATCACTCCACGCGAAACGGGATCGTCACGTCCCAGCCGGCGCCGGTGGCGTCGCGCAGGCGCATCCGAAGGCGGTAGGACCCCGGGGTGCCGGCGATGAACTCCGTGCTCTCCGCGGCCACGACGAAGCCGTGGCTGCGGCCGTCGACGTCGGTCGGAGGCGCGATAGACCCGGGGAAGTCCGAGTCGACCACCGCGCCCTCGTAGGTGAGCTCGCCCGAGCTGACGATGGGGTAGAGGCTCGCGGGGAGGATCGGCCCGCTCGGCGAGTCCGAGGACGAGCCCATAGGCGCGCCCGCGGCCGGCACCAGCGAGAGCATGAACACCAGCCCGCGCGGGCTGCTCCAGTCGGCCACGGTGAAGTGGTCCCCTGGGTCTGCGCCGCCCGCGAGCAGCCGTCGAGACAGCTCGCCGTCGTAGGGGCCTGCGTGGGCCGCACCCTCGACCAGCACGAGCCCGTTGCCCGCGGGTCGGTGCTCCGGAAAGAACAGCATCAAGAGCCTGGCGGTGAGCGGCGCCGTGCTCCCGGCCGTGCCGACCACAGCGCTGAAGGTCGCCACTTCGGCCACGTTCCAGCTCGGGCTCCCCACGGCTTCGCGGAGCGCCGTCGTCTCGCCGTTCCCCGCGTCGGGCGAGGTCGCCGCGTCGAGCGTCACCCCGGCATCGGACGCGCTCCCTGCGTCGGGCGCGCTCCCCGCGTCGGGTGCGTTCCCTGCGTCGGTCGCGTTCCCTGCGTCGGTCGCGTTCCCCGCGTCGGTCGCGTTCCCTGCGTCGGTCGCGTTCCCCGCGTCGGTCGCGTTCCCCGCGTCGGTCGCGTTCCCCGCGTCGGTCGCGGTCGCCGCGTCGACGGGTGGGACCGACGCGGCCTCGTTGCAACCAGCCAGCGCGGCGCACAGCGCGACCGCCCTCGTCCAGATCCAGCCCTTCTTTGTGTCCATGGGGAGCCACGGTCTATCGCGACCGCGGCGAGGGCCGCGATGGTCCTTTGGTCGACCGGGGCGAGCGCGGGCGCGGCCTGCTTTGTGTCTCTCCCTTGGTCCTTGAGACGTCAGCCGCGGCCTCCGAGGCGCGCCGCGAGCTCCGCGCGGGAGCCCACGCCGAGCTTGCGGTACACGCCCGCCACCTGCTTCTTCACCGTGCCCAGCGAGGTGCCACGAACACGCGAGAGCTCCGCGTAGGTCAAGCCTTCGAGCAGGCCTTCGATCACCGAGCGCTCCGCGGCCGAGAGGCCCTCGAGCATGGGACCGACCCCGTCGACGATGGGCCAGCTGAGTACGACCACGGAGGAGCCCCCGATCGATCCGCGGCGAACGCGTAGCCCGGCCGGCGCCTCGTCGTCGTTGAATACGCTCACGGCATCGTCTCCCGCACCCGCCTCACGAGGTCGACCCTGCCCGTTGCGCCCAGCTTGCGGCGAGCGCGCGCGAGCAGCGTCGCGACCGTCGAGACGCCGAGCCCGAGCTCGTACGCGATGAGCTTGTTCGAGTGACCCAGCGCCGCCGCCCGAGCCACCTGCCGCTCCCGCTCGGAGAGCGGCGCCGGCGCCAACCCGCGGGGCGCGTTCGGGCGCGCGACGACGAAGCGACGTCCGTCGCGCTCGAACGCGTCGAGCAGCGTCCAGCGGCCCGCGACGAGGGCGGCCCAGGCCGTCAACGCGTCGTCGCCGGCTCCCCCGCGCGCCTCGCGGACCCTCGAGCGGTCGATGGCGCGAGCCGCCTCGCGCAGCGCCTCGCGCGCCACCGGGGCGCGGGCGAGACCCTCGGCGTGCAGCACCCTTCCCCCAGGGGTGAGCACGGCCTCCTGCGCCGCCCCTTCGCTGCCCCGTCGGAGCAGCCTCGCCCCCGCGGCGATGTGCGAGCCGAGGTACTCCCAGCGCCGCAGCGCAGCTCGCGTCGGGGGCGCCGACCCGCCCTCCCCGTCGTGCGCGACCAGCGAGGCGCCGCGGAGCCCCGCGTCGATCGCGTTGACGCCCATGATCCCTCGGAGGTGATGCCGCGACAACCACCCCTCGACGCCCGCCAACCCCTGCGGAATGCTCGCGGAGTATCCCGCGGGCGCGAAGGTGTGCACCCGGCGCTTCTCGGCGTCGGGCACGGCGACGAGGTAGTCGTCCCAGAGCCACGGGTGCGCCACGTCCAGGTTGACCCGACCCCAGGCGCGAAAGCCCTCTGCGCAGTCGACGAAGTAGCCCTCCACGCCGCCGCCGCGGTCGAGGTAGGGGCGCGCCGCGCGGAGCACCCCGCGGAGCCACGAGTCCTCGGGTTGCTCGACCCGATACGCCGCCTCGACGATCTCCAGCACCCCTGGCATCCGAGTCAGAATTTACTACGCCCGATCCGCCCGGCCCAGGTCCCAGACGGCGCGACGGGGCGGGCGAGCGGCGAATCTCGGCCCGTGTCCCGCAGGCTCGGCGGCCGGACGACGACGCGCGTCGCGGACGTCCCCATTCGGGACGCGCGGCGCGACCCACTCCACGCCGAGGCGAGAGGGCCGAGAGGCCACGCGCGTGATAGACCGATCGCGGGCTTGTGACGTGAAGCGAAGACCCCCCGAAGACCCCCCGATCCCCCTGGCCGGCAGGCGCCCGCGGCTGCGCGCCGTGCCCGCGCTCGCGCCGACGCCGTCCCCTCCGGCGCCCGAGTACGTGCCGCCGGGGGGCGCCGTCGACGTGGCGCTGCCGCTGACCTCCATCGCCGTGCTCAGGGCCCGCGGAGACGCGGACCTCGAGGCGCTGGTGGGGCACCTCGTCTCGGCGATTCACGCGAGGGGAGGGCGCGCGGCGTTGCTCTGGTCCGAGCGCACCGACGCGCTGGCTCCTGGGATCGTGACCGTCGCCGAGAGCGCCGCGCTCTTTCCGGACGACCTCCAGCACGCGGCGCGCCAGGCGCACCGGCGCCGCATCGCCCACCTCGGCGCCGGGGGCGAGGCCCGCGCGGTCGAGCTGCTGGGCGAGGACCTCGAGGGGTGCACCCACGCGGTGCTCGACGGCAGGCTCCTGTCGGCGGTGCGTCCGACCCTCACGGTGCTGGTGACCGGCGACGGCTTCGGCGACGACCCGCCCTTTATCGCCGCGGCGCGACCGCGATGCGACACCGAGGTCTACGCGCCGAGCGACGCCATCGCCCTCGCGTTGCTCCACGCCCTCGAGCGCAGGGTCGGGGGCTAGCACCTTTCCACAGGGGACGACGGGGGTGAGGTCGCGCGGGCCCCCTGCTCGCATCTCCGCGCCGCTGGACCTAACGTTCCGCCGCGATGCACCTCTCGGTCTTCGACATGTTCAAGCCGGGCATCGGCCCGTCGAGCTCGCACACCGTGGGCCCGATGCGCGCCGCGCGTCGCTTCGCGGAGTCGTTGCGCGACGGACCTCGATGGGACGAGGTGCGCTCGGTGCGGGTGCTCCTCTACGGGTCCCTCGCGCACACCGGCAAGGGACATCACACCGACCACGCGCTGATCCTCGGGCTGCAGGGCGAAGACCCTGAGACCGTCGACACCGACGCCATCGCCGCGCGGGTGCGCGAGGTGACCGCGCGCGGCGAGCTCTCGCTCCTCGGCCTGCGCGTCGTCGCCTTCGCCCCGGGCGAGCACATCGAGTTCTGCCGCAGCGAGTCGCTCCCGCTGCACCCCAACGGGATGCTCTTCGTCGCCGCCGACGAGCGCGGCGAGGAGCTCGCCTCTCGGGTGTTCTACTCCGTGGGCGGCGGCTTCGTCGTCAACGCCCTGGGCGAGCCCGAGGGCGCCTCGGCCCGCGGCGACGGCGAGGTGCCGCACCCCTTCGCGAGCGGCGAGGAGCTCCTGCGGCGCTGCGACGAGACCGGGCTCTCGGTGAGCACCCTGGTGATGGAGAACGAGCGGGCCATGCGCCCCGAGGCCGAGGTGCGCGCGCGGGCGCTGCGCATCTGGGCGATCATGCGCGACTGCGTGCAGCGCGGCGTCGCCCGCGAGGGGATCCTCCCGGGCGGGCTCAAGGTGCGCCGGCGGGCGGCCACCATGCACCGCCGGCTGCGCGCCGACGCCCAGCGCGAGGCCGACCCCCTCGCGGCCATGGACTGGGTGAACCTCTGGGCCCTGGCCGTGAACGAAGAGAACGCCGCCGGGGGACGGGTGGTCACCGCGCCCACCAACGGCGCGGCGGGGATCATCCCCTCGGTGCTGCACTACTACGCCCGCTTCACCCGCGGCGCCGACGACGAGGGGGTGGTGAACTTTCTCCTCGCCGCCACGGCCATCGGCGGGCTCTACGCGCGCAACGCGTCGATCTCGGGCGCCGAGGTCGGGTGCCAGGGGGAGGTCGGCGTCGCCTGCTCCATGGCGGCCGCCGGCCTCGTCGAGGCCCTCGGCGGCACCCCGAGGCAGGTCGAGAACGCCGCGGAGATCGGCATGGAGCACAACCTCGGGCTCACCTGCGACCCCATCGGCGGGCTCGTGCAGGTGCCGTGCATCGAGCGCAACGCGATGGGCGCGGTGAAGGCGATCAACGCCGCGCGCCTCGCCATGAGCGGCGACGGCAGCCACAAGGTCTCGCTCGACAAGGTCATCGCCACGATGCGCGCCACGGGCGCGGACATGTCGGTGAAATACAAGGAGACCGCGCGCGGCGGCCTCGCGGTGAACATCATCGAATGCTGACGTCCCGGGCGACCGCGCTGCTCTGCCTCGCGACGACCTGCGTGCGCGCCGCGCCGCTCCCCGCGCAGCGAGGGGCGCCGCGGTGCGCCGCGGAGGGCGACGCCGAGACCGTCGCGCGCCTCGCCCGCGACGTGCGCTACCTCGCCGACGACGCCCGCGAGGGGCGCGAGGCGGGGAGCGCGGGCTTCGACGACGCGGCGGCCTACGTCGTCGCGCGCCTCGCCCTGCCCGGCGTCGAAGCCGCTGGCGCGCAAGGCTTTCTGCAACCCTTGAGTTCGCGCTGCCCCCGTCGCGGCGGGGCGAGCGACGGCCGCGCGGTGCGCACGGCGAACGTGCTCGCGCGGGTGCGGGGCGCGTCGCCCGACGGCCTCGCGGTGCTCGTGGGCGCGCACCTCGACCACGTGGGACGCGGCGCGCGGGGCTCGCGCAGCGGCTCGCACGACATTCACAACGGCGCCGACGACAACGCGTCGGGCGCCGCGGTGGTGCTCGAGCTCGCGCGGAGGCTGTCGGCGCGCCCGGCGGCGCGCGACGTGGTGCTGGCCTGGTTCGGCGCGGAGGAGTCGGGGCTCCACGGGTCGACGCACCTGGCGACGCACCCCGTCGAGGCCACGCGCTCCCTCGCGGCGATGGTGAACTTCGACATGGTGGGGCGGCTGCGCGACTGCCGCGTCGTGGTCGAGGGGTGGGAGAGCGCGCCGGGCATGCCCCAGGCGCTGCGCAGGGCCAACGCGCCCTTCGGCTTCGACCTCCGCCCCTGGGACCGCCGCCTGGGCTCCTGGGGCTCGAGCGACCACATGAGCTTCGCGTCGCGGGGCACTCCCTACGTGTTCTTCTTCACCGGGCTGCACGGCGAGTATCACACCGAGCGAGACGACCCCGAGACGCTCAACCTCCCCGGCGCCGCCGCGCTCACCGACCTCGCCGAGCGGGCGATTCGCGAGGTGGCGTCGATGCCCGCGGCGTCGCTCCGCCGCGCGCGGAGGAGGGCGGGTCGACGGTGAGGCCGGTCACTCGTACTCGGTCCATCGCGGCGCGGCGGCGAAGGCGGCGTTGATCAGCCCGACGTGGGAGTAGGCCTGGGGGAAGTTGCCCCACATGGTCCCGGTGCAGGGGTCGAGGTCTTCGGCGAGGAGGTCGAGCGGCGCGTCGACCGAGCGCACGCGCTGGAGCATCGCCAGCGCCTCGTCGCCGCGCCCCTGCCGGGCCAGGGCCTCGACGAGCCAGAAGCTGCACAGCGAGAAGGCCACCGACATCTCGCCCAGGCCGTCGTCGGTGCGGTAGCGCTTGAGCCACCCGTGGTGCATCAGGTCGGCCTGGATGGCGTCGACGGTGGCCCGCATGCAGGGCGAGTCGGCGGGGAGAAAGCCCAGGGTCACCGCCTGCAGCAGCGCCGCGTCGAGCTCGCGGCCGCCGTAGTCGGCCACGAGGCAGCCGCGCTCGGGGTCGACGGCCTCGCGGAGGATCTCGTCGCGGATGCGCTCCGCCGCCGCCGCGAACTCGGGCGCGTCGGCGGGGCGGTGGCGCTCGGCGATCACGCGCATGCGGTCGGCGGCGGCCCAGCACATGAGGGAGCTGAAGGTCTGCGGCCTGGCCTCGGCGCGGAGCTCCCAGATGCCCGCGTCGGGGGTGCCGGCGACGGCGACGGCCTTGCGCGCGAGGCTGGTGACCAGGTCGAGCACCGCGGTGGACACCTGGTCGCGAAAGCGCGCGTCGAGGAAGAGCGGCGCGAGCGCGAGGACCATCTCGCCGAAGACGTCGTGCTGCGACTGCAGGGCGGCGCCGTTGCCCACGCGCACGGGGCCCTCGTTGAGGTAGCCCGGCCAGCCGTCGAGCACGCGCTCCTCGAGGTCGCTGCGGCCGTCGATGCGGTAGAGCGGCGCGAGCTCGAGCGACTCGCGGGTCGACGACGAGGCCACGTTGAGCAGGTAGTGGATGAACTGCTCGCGCTCCTCGAACTGGCCCAGGCGGCGAAACGCGCTGAGGGCGTAGAAGGCGTCGCGGAGCCAGCAGTAGCGGTAGTCCCAATTGCGCCCCGCGCCCGGCGCCTCGGGGATCGACGTCGTCAGGGCCGCGGCGATCGCGCCCGTGTCTTCGAAGCAGTGCAGCTTCAGCGCGAGCGCCGAGCGGATCACCTCGTCCTGGAACACCGACGGGATGTCACAGCCCTTGATCCACCCCTGCCAGTACCGCACCGTCTCCCTCAGGAATCGGTCGCACAGCGGCTCGAGGGGCTCCTCGACGGGCGCGCCCCAGGCGAGCACGAAGTGCCGCCGGCCCGTGAGCGCGAAGGGCTCGCCGTGCAGGTACGACAGCGGCGCGTCGGTGGTGAGCCGCACCTCGGCGTCGTACCCGCGGTACGAGACGTGGTGCGAGCCCTGCTCGACCGCGGGGGCGGCGCGGCTCCAGCCCAGCACCGGCGCGCAGCGCACCCGCACCCGCGGCGTGCCTGAGAGCGGCTCGACGATGCGCACGATCTTCGTCGGGCGAAAGCTGCGCTCCCACTGGATGAAGCGCGGCGCGAAGTCGATCACCCGAAACGCGCCCTCGGGGGTCTCGAAGCGGGTCTCGAGCACGTTCGTGTTCGGGAGGTAGCGCTGCGTGCCCGCGTCGCCCGAGGCCGGAGAGATCGCGAACACGCCGCCGCCGACCTCGTCGAGGAGCGCCGCGAAGATCGGCGGCGAGTCGAAGCGCGGCATGCACGACCAGACCACCGCGCCGTCGCGCCGGACCAGGGCCGAGATCTGACAATTTCCGATGAGACCAAGGTCGGCGAGGGACATCGACGGGTAGCTAACACGCGATGGTTGGATATTCAATCAATACATGCTAGCAGCTCGGCCATGACACGCGCCGTTCGCTTCCTCGTCGGGCTCGTGGCGGTCCTCGGGCTGCTCGCGGGCGCAGGGTATTTCGCGCTGGTGCGCACCACCCGAGGGTGGTTCGAGCGCGACCTGCAGCTCCGCGCCGAGCTCGCCGTCGCCTCGGCCCGGGGCAGCCTCGTGCGCGCCTGGGAGGGCGACCCCGCGCGCCTCGGCGCCGCCCTCGACGACATCACCCGCGACGAGCGGATCATGGGCGCCGCCGCCTGCGGCGCCTCGGGCGAGGCCCTCGCCGCGACCGCGGGGTACCCCAGGGTGTTCTCCTGCGCCGCGGTGCTCCGCCGCCAGCGCGCCGACGGCCTCGACGGCACCCGCGTGTGGTCGCTCTCCGCCGAGCTCCCCACGGGCCCCGTCAGCCTGAGCGTCACGCCCATGATCGAGGGCTCGAGGTCGCGCGGCGCGGTGGTGCTGGTGCACGACCTGCGCTTCATCGCGAGCCGCGAGCAGACCATGCGCGACATCCTGCTCATCGCGTTCTTCGTGCTCGCCCTCGGCGCCTCGGCGGTGACCCTCATCGCCGCGCGCCTCGCCTGGCGCGGCTGGGCCCTCGACCTTCGCAAGGCCCTCGCGGGCGGCGCGACGCAGGAGTTTCAACCCCTCGTGCGCGACGTGCGCGCGATGCTCTCGCAGGTGAACGAAGAGCGCGGGCGCGAGGCCCGCTCCGGCGCCTGGAGCCCCGAGCGGCTGCGGGCGACGCTGCGCGAGTACCTCGACGGCGAGCGGGTGGTGATCCTCGCCAACCGCGAGCCGTACCTGCACATCCGCGAGGCCGACGGGGTGCGCGTGCAGCACCCCGCGAGCGGGCTGGTCACCGCCCTCGAGCCGGTGATGCGCGCGTGCTCGGGCACCTGGGTGGCCCACGGCAGCGGCTCCGCCGACCGCGACACCGTCGACGCCCACGACCGCGTGCGGGTGCCGCCGGGCGAGGAGTCGTACGTCGTGCGCAGGGTGTGGCTCAGCGACGAGGAGGAGCAGGGGTACTACTACGGCTTCTCGAACGAGGGGCTCTGGCCGCTGTGCCACGTCGCCCACGCGCGCCCGTCGTTTCGCGCCGACGACTTCGCGCAGTACCGCGCCGTGAACGAGCGCTTCGCCGAGGCCGTGTGCCAGGAGGTCGACCGCGACGACCCCATCATCCTCGTGCAGGACTACCACTTCGCCCTCGCGCCCAAGATGATCCGCGAGCGGCTGCCGAAGGCGACGATCATCAGCTTCTGGCACATCCCCTGGCCCAACGCCGAGCGCATCGGCATCTGCCCGTGGCGCGAGGAGCTCATCGCGGGGCTGCTCGGGTCGAGCATCCTGGGGTTTCACACCCAGCAGCACTGCAACAACTTCATCGACAGCGTCGACGCGTTCATGGAGAGCCGCATCGACCGCGAGACCAGCGCGGTGGTCCAGGGCGGCCGCAAGACCCTGGTGCGACCGTACCCGATCAGCATCGAGTGGCCCGTGCACCACCTCGAGGGCATCGCCGACATCGAGACCTGCCGCCGCGAGGTGCGCGAGGAGCTCGGCCTCGCCCCCGACGCGCTGCTGGGCGTCGGGGTCGACCGCCTCGACTACACCAAGGGCATCGAGGAGCGGCTGCTGGCCGTGGGCGAGCTCCTCGCGCGTCGCCCCGACCTCCGGGGGAGGTTCACCTTCGCGCAGATCGCCGCGCCGAGCCGCACGAAGATCCCTCGCTACCGCGACCTCAACGAGCGCGTGGAGGGCGTCGCGAACGAGGTCAACGAGCGCTGGGGCTCCGGGGGCTACCGCCCGATCATCCTGCTGCGCTCGCACCACGACGCGGGGCAGGTCTTTCGCTTCTACCGCGCCGCCGAGCTCTGCTACGTGAGCAGCCTCCACGACGGGATGAACCTCGTGGCGAAGGAGTACGTCGCCGCCCGCGACGACCACCAGGGCGTGCTCGTGCTCAGCCGCTTCACCGGCGCGGCGCGGGACCTCACCGAGGCGCTGCTGGTGAACCCCTACGACCTGAGCGAGTCGGCCTCGGCCCTCGCCGCCGCCCTCGACATGCCGCCCACCGAGCAGCGCGAGCGCATGCGCTCCATGCGGAGGCTCGTGGCCGAGTTCAACGTGTACCGCTGGGCCGGGCGAATGCTCATCGACGCCGCCGAGCTCCGTCGCCGCGACCGCATCGCCGGCCTCGGGCCCGCGAGCGTGCCGCCCCGGGCGGTGGCGCCGTGAGGGACCTCCTCGCCCAGGCGAACGCCGGGGTGCTCGACCAGATCGCCTGGTCCAACACCCTCCTCGCGTTCGATTTCGACGGCACGCTCGCGCCCATCGTCGCCGACCGCGACCGCGCGGCGATGCGCGCGCGCACGCGGCGGCTCTTCGAGGCCGTCTGCGCGCTCTACCCCGTCGCCGTGATCTCAGGGCGCTCCATGCGCGACGTGCGCGGGCGCCTCGGCGAGGCGCCGGTGCGCCACGTGGTCGGCAACCACGGCATGGAGCCCAGCGAGCACCTCGCGCGCTACGAGGCCGAGACCGCGCAGGCCGGCGCCCAGCTCGCCGTCGCCCTCGCCGGCGTGAGGGGCGTCGACATCGAAGACAAGCGCCTCTCCATCGCGGTGCACTACCGGGCGGCGCGGCACAAGCGCGCGGCGCGCGCGGCGATCCTGGCGGCGGTGCAGGCGCTGCCCACCGCGCTGCGGGTCGTGCCGGGCAAGATGGTGATCAACGCCGTGCCCGCCGACGCGCCCGACAAGGGCGACGCGCTGCTGCGCCTCCGCGCCGACGAGCGCGCCGACACCGCGCTCTACATCGGCGACGACGTCACCGACGAGGACGTCTTCGTGCTCGACCAGCCCGGCCGCCTGCTCTCGGTGCGCGTGGGCCGGGCGAAGGTCAGCGCCGCGCCGTGGTTCATTCGCGACCAGCGGGCCATCGACGTGCTGCTCTCGCGCCTCGCGGCGCTGCGCGCGGAGGCGCGGCGGTGACCGACGGGGCGCGGCTCCCGCTGCAGCCGGCGCTGGAGTTCCTCCAGTCGCTCTGGCGGCTCAACCACGCCATCGAGCGGGCCTCGGCGCGCATGGAGGCGAGCCTGGGGGTCACCGCGCAGCAGCGCTTCATCCTCCGCTGCGTGGGGAGGTACCCGGGCATCACCGCGGGGCAGCTCGCGACGCTCCTCGAGGTCGACCGCGGGACCGTCTCCGCCGCGCTCAACCGCCTGGAGCGCAAGCACCTGCTCACCCGCCGGGCCGACCCGCGGGACCGCCGGCGGGTCGCGCTCGGGCTCACCGCGAAGGGCCACGCCGTGAACCGATCCGACGAGGGCACCGTCGAAGACGCGGTCAACCGGCTGCTGGCCGAGGTCCCCCCCGAGCGCATCGAGGCCACGCGGGCGACCCTCGACGAGCTCAGCGCGCGCGTCTCCGCCCGCTGAGCGGGCTCACCCCCGGTCGAGGCCGAGAACGCGTGGGTGCGGTGCGTCGGCGCGTCGAGCACGCGCTCGGGCGGGCCGTCCTCGAGGATCTCTCCGCCGTGCAGCACCATCACGCGCTGGCTCACCTCGCGGGCGAAGCGCATCTCGTGGGTCACCACGAGCATGGTGAGCCCGTCTGACGCGAGGGCCTTGAGCACGTCGAGCACCTCGCCCGCGCTCGGGGCTGAGGGCGCTCGTGGGCTCGTCGAGCAGGGCCCGTCCATCGCCAGCGCAAGCGATCGCCAACGCGCGCTGCTGCTCGCCGCCCGACATCTCGTGGGGCAGCCCCTTCGCGTGAGAGCCCCACGCGGTCGAGGAGCCCGCGCGCCGCCGCGCAGCCTCGGGCGAGACGGCGACGTGCACCGGCGCCTCTGGTGATGTTCCCGAGGGCGGTGCGGTGCGCGAAGAGGTTGAACTGCCGGTTAACGCCCACCCGCGCGCGAATCGCCTTGAGCGCCAGGCGGTTCGAGCCGTTCGGGCGCAGCGTGGCCGCTCACCCGCACCTCGCCGCGCTCGAAGGTCTCGGAGGCCGTTCACGCACCGCAGGAGCGTGCTCTTGCCGCCCGAGGGCCCCACCAGCGCGGTGACCTGCTGCGCTCGAAGCGCGCGGAGACGTCCCGCAGCACCTCGCGCGCTCCGTAGCGCTTGCCCAGCCCGGAGCACCTCGATCATGACCGCGCCGAGCCTTCGCCCGAGCCGGCGCGCGAGGACGCTGGAGGGGTGCAGCTCATCGCGAAGTACAGCCCCGCGCAGCAGCCTGGGGAGCACGTAGCCCGTGTCGACGGCGGCGATGGTCATGCGCTTGGTGAGCTCGACCACCGTGATCACCGACACCAGCGAGCTGTCCCCTCAAGGAGCGCGATGAAGTCGTTGGTCATCGCGGCAGCGCGACGCGCAGCGCCTGCGGAGACCACCTGGCGCAGCGCCAGCGGCGTCGACATGCCCAGCGAGAGCGCGGCCTCCATCTGCCCCGGCGGAACGGCCTGCAGCCGCATGTACACCTCGTGGGCCTCGTAGGCGGCGTAGTTCATCCCCAGGCCGAGCACCGCCGCGCTCATGGCGTCGAGGCGCACCACCTCCGCGAGGCCGTAATAGATCACGTAGAGCTGCAGGAGCACCGGCGTGCCCTGGTAGACCTCGACGTAGGCCGTCGCCGCCGCCAGCGCCAGGGGCCGGCCGTACCCCGCGCCACCGCCAGGCCACGCCCAGCAGCACCGCCAGGAGCATCGCCAGCACGGAGAGCAGCAGGGTCACCCCCGCGCCGCGCACGAAGAGACCCGCCTGCGCGAGGGTCAGCCCGCGGCGCGCGGAGGCGACGCCGAGCATTCGGGACTGGGCCTCGGCGTTCCACGCGCGCAGGGGGCTGGCGGTCGTTCCAGAGGTCCTCTCGGCGGAGGATGCGCTCGAGGTCACCCCGCGCCATCACCCGGCCCAGGGCGGCGTCGAGGGCTCGCGCGTCGCCTTGCCTCGCCGCGTCGCCAGGGCGTAGTAGCCCTCCTGCAGGTCTCCTACGACGCGCAGGGCCGGGCGGGTCTCTGCTGTAGCGCCTCGCGATGATGTCGTCGAGGAGCACCGCGTCGGTGCGCTGGCCTGAGGTCGACGTAGGGCTCCTCCCTGGCCCTCGTAGCCCACGACGATCGCGCGGTCTCTCAAGAGGTCTTCGGAGAACGAGGCTGCAGCGTGCCTACCCGCAGCCCCGCGAGGGCGCCGAGGTCGGCGCGCACCCTCGGGTCGTCGCGGCGGCGCCATGAGCCTTCGCGGCGAAGATGTAGTACGGCCCGCGAGCGCACGCGCCCCACCCGCGCCGGGGTGACCCGAGGCCGTTGGAGGATCACGTCGAAGGTCCCCTGCTCCAGCGAGGGCACCAGCGCCGACCAGTCGTTCTGCACGAACTCGGCGCGCACGCCGAGCTCCCGCGCGAGGGCCTCGGCGAGCTCGACCTCGAAGCCTCGGAGCGCTGCGGGCGTCGGGTCTTCGTACACGTAGGGCGCGCCGCCCTGCAGGTCGCCCCCCCAGCGCAGCACCCCCGCGGCGCGCACCCGCGCGAGGCCGCCGGTGGGGCGACTCATGGCACCCGAGCGCGATCACCGCGAGGAGAAGCAGCCGGAGCGCGCCCGTCACCTCGAAGGGTGTGACGCGGTTGCGCCGCGCGCGTCAAGGCCGCGCGACGTCACCTCGAGATCGCGCAGCCCAGGCGGGTGAACCAGGTCTGAATGCGCCCGTCGCGCTGGTCGCGGTAGAGCACGCCCACGTCGCCCTCGGGGCCGCGGGCGAGGGTACACCGCGGCGTTGCGCATCCCCGGCGCGAGGGCGGAGGGGGGAGGCGGGGGTGCGCGGGTTGAGGTCGGCGTCGAGGGTCTGCGCGAAGAGCTGTACTGCGCGCCCACGCGGTCGTCGGCCCAGACCATGAGCACCTGGTCGCCCAGGGGCAGGAGCTGCGGGTAGCGCGAGTAGGCCAGGGTCGGCGGTGAGCCGTCGCGGCGCCCTGATCGCGAGGCCTGCGGCGTCGCGCGGTGGCGCCCCAGACCTCGTGGCTCTGCCGAGGTCTCGTCGTCGTCGTACCAGGCGATGACCCAGCGGTCGCGGTTCCAGGTGAGGTGGGCCTCACGGCGTTGAAGCTCGCGGGGAGGACCCGCTGGTCGGGGCCCCTGCCGCGAGAGCTCGCGGGTGAAGGGCGCGAACCAGATCCCGCGGGTGCGCCCGCCCCGGCCGTCGAGCCACGCGAGGCCCAAACCCCTGTCTCCCACGGCGATCGACGGCGCCTCGCTGTTCGAGGGGTCGCGGGTGATCCGCTGGTTGGGGAGGATCAGCCGGCCCTCCTCGTCGATCCGCTGGGCGTAGATCTCGTAGCCGCCGCTGCCGATGGAGTCGCGCTCGTCTTGCCACGCGAGGATGAACTCCTCGCCGGTCCACGCGATGGCGGGGTTGATGGAGAAGCCCGGCGCCGCGGTGACCCGCAGGTCGGGCCCGAGGCGCTCGCCGTCGGGGGTGAGCCGGTTGAAATAGATCTCGTAGCCGCCGCTCGGGTCGCGTCGGTCTTGCCACACGGCGCCGAGCACCCGGCCGGTCCACGCGACCGCCGCGCCGAAGGCGTCGCTCGGGGTGGTGGTGACCGCGCGCTGCGCCTCGCGGCGGCGGCCCTCGCGGTCGATCGCGGCGAAGAACACGCGGGCCTTGCCGGCCTCGTAGCCCCAGAAGCTCGCGGCGTAGCGCGCCCCCGTCCACGCGACGCCGCCCGGCGCCGAGGGCGCGACGGCGGGATCGCTCACGAGCACCGACGCGCCGCCCGGCGAGAGCACCGCGTCGTCGTCGATGACCTCGTTGCAGTCGTCGTCGACCCCGTTGCACACCTCCGTCGCGCCGGGGTGCACCGCGGGGTCGTCGTCGTCGCAGTCATCGCCGCAGCGGTCGGGGTCGCCGCGGCGGGTGCCCGGTCGCGGCGCGCGGTGGCCGTCGCCGTCGCGGTCTTCGGTCACGAACGAGCGACGACACGCCCGCGCCTCCTCGTCGCACACGCTCTCGACGCACACGTCGCCGCCGGTGAGGCAGACCACGGGCGCGCCAGGGACGCACTGGCCCTCGCGGCAGGTCTCGGCGCCCGTGCACCAGGCGCCGTCGTCGCAGTCGAGGTCGGTCACGCAGGGCGCGGGGGGAGGCCCTGCGTCGAGGGGGTTGAGCCCCGTGCGCGCGCCGCAGCTCGCGAGGGTGACCGCGAGCGCGAGGGCGCGCGGCGCGCTCACTGGCACGCCCCGAAATCAGGGAGGTCGGTGGGCTCGCACACCGAGCCGCGCGGGCACGGCTCGCCGGCGCCGTCGAGGCGACACAGCCGCAGGCAGCGGTTCATCGCGCCGGTCACGAAGCAGCCGCTGCCCGGCGCGCACTCGCTGCCGCTCTGGCAGAAGCGCCCCGCCGCGGTCGAGCCCGCGGCGAAGCAACGCGCCCGGTAGGTCTCGCTGCCGCAGCGCTCGGAGGGATACTCGATGAACGCGTAGCAGCCCTCGCCCGCGGGGCACCCCGTCTGCGCGAAGGTGTCACACTCGTAGGCGCGCATCGGAGCGGGGCGCGGGCCGGGGCAGGCGTCTTCTCGAAAGATGTCGTAGCTCGGCGCGTCGAAGTACGGGATATCGATGCGGGCGTCGACGACGTCGCGAGGCCCGAGGCGATCGTTCGGCGCCCCGCCCCCGTCGAGGTCGCCGCCGGTGGGCGACACCGCGGAGGCGCAGCCGAGGCACAGCGCGAGGGCGAGGAGGGGGCGGAGCACAGCAAAGGGATTGTGCAAGCGTCGCGCCCGCTGCACAAAGAGGGGTCGTCGCGTTCGCCGCGCCCCCTGGCGTCAGGATTTGCACGCGACCGACGCGCGTAGGAGCACGGATGCAGTACACGGTCACCCTCATCCCCGGCGACGGCATCGGCCCGGAGGTCACCGAGGCCACGCAAGAGGTCATCGCCGCCGCGGGCGTGCAGATCGCCTGGGAGCGCTACGACGCCGGCGCGACCGCCGCGGAGCTGCTGGGCACGCCCTGCCCCGACGAGCTCATCGCGTCGATTCAGCGCAACCGCATCGCGCTCAAGGGGCCCGTGGGCACGCCCATCGGCACGGGCTTTCGCTCGGTCAACGTGACCCTGCGGCGCGCGCTGGACCTGTACGCCTGCGTGCGCCCGGTGCGCTCGCTCAAGGGCGTGCCCGCGCGGTGGGAGAGCGTCGACCTGATCATCGTGCGAGAGAACACCGAGGGGCTGTACTCGGGCATCGAGCACATGGTGGTGCCCGGCGTCGCCGAGAGCCTCAAGGTGGTCACCGAGAAGGCGTGCCAGCGCATCACCGAGTTCGCCTTTCGCCACGCGCGCGCCAAGGGCCGCCGCAGGCTGAGCGTGGTGCACAAGGCGAACATCATGAAGCTCACCGACGGGATGTTCCTCGACGTGGCGCGGCGCGCGGCGCGGCGCTTCCCCGACATCGCCACCGAGGAGGTCATCGTCGACGCCTGCGCGATGGGGCTGGTGCGCGACCCCTCGCACTTTGACGTGCTGGTGATGGACAACCTCTACGGCGACATCCTCTCCGACCTCGCCGCGGGCCTCGTGGGCGGGCTCGGCGTGGTGCCCGGCGCGAACATCGGCGACGAGTGCGCGGTCTTCGAGGCGGTGCACGGCTGCGCGCCCGACATCGCGGGGCAGGGCGTGGCCAACCCCACGGCGCTGGTGCTCTCCGCGGCGATGATGCTCGACGCGATGGGCGAGCGCGACGCCGCGCGGCGCGTCGAGTCGGCCGTCGCGAAGGTCTACGCCGACACCGACACGCGCACGCCGGACCTCGGCGGCGCGGCGAGCACGTCGGAGTTCACCCGCGCGCTCATCGCGCAGCTCTGAGCGCGCTCAGGTCCCGCCGTCGGCGCCCGCGTACATGCGGTTGAGCGCGTCGACGGCGCCCACGACGTCGCCCTGCCCGAACCAGTCGACGTAGACCACCGACGCCGCGCGCCCGGTCTCGGCGAGGCAGCGGCGCGCGCGGGCGACCACGGCGTCGCGGTCGTTGGCCTGCCGCGCGAGCTCGGCGTCGGGCACGACCACCCCCATGCCCAGGTCCCGGTAGATGAACTGGTTGAGGTAGTAGATCGAGTTCTCGCCGCGCCCCCGGTAGAACGCGCACGAGAAGCCCGACGCGGCGGTGACGTTGTAGTCGGTGTCGACGATGTGGTCCCAGAGGTGGAGCATCCACGGAGGGCGCGAGGCGTCGCGGCTGTCGTTGAAGACCACCAGGCGGCGGCCCGCGTCGATCATCGCCTGCAGCGTGGGCCACTCGCCGGCGCGCTCGAGGGTGAAGAGACGCGGCGTGAGCCCCACCTCGTCGAAGACCGCCGCGACCCGCGCGGGCGTGACCGCGCTCTCGAGGTAGAGCGTCACGACCTCGCGGGGGTTCGCGTCGAGAAACGCCTTGATCTCTCGGAGAATTCCGTCGAGGCGCTCGGTGCCCAGGCGCCCGCGCAGGTCGGTGTTGTGCGTGACGTACACGCGGTCGGCCTCGTCGGGGTCGGCGCCGTAGTAGGGGCAGGGGCGCAGCCCGAGCCCGCGAATCCCCGCGCGGAGCTGCTCGGAGATGGGCAGGTCCTGATTGGGGAAGATGTACCGAACGGGCCCGCCGGCGGCGTAGCTGTACGCGTTGTGCGTCGCGGCGATGGCGACCCGGTCGTAGGTGCGCCCGCAGTTCACGACGAGCCCGTTGCATCCCCCCGGCTCGCCAGGGTGGGGCGTCGCGCGGGGCACGTCGTCGGCCACCGCGTCCATCGCCGACGCGTCGACGGCGTCAGGCGGCGCGGTCACCTCGAGCGCGGGCAGGTCGACCGAGGCGTCGACCACGGGCGCGGCGCCCTCGCAGCCCGTGACGAGCGCGAGGGCGAGGGCGAATGACATCGTGGGAGAGGAGCGCTTCACCCGCGAAGCGTAGCGCGGCTGCGCGCGAGAATCGCGGGGTGGGTCAGTGGCCGAAGAGCCCCAGGTTCGCGAGGATGGCGTAGGCCGCCGCGGCCAGCGACTCGCCCGCCACCGCGCCCGACGCGAGGGGCACGATGAAGCGCTCGGCGCTCTTCTTTCTGAAGCGCGTCCAGAGCTCGGCGAGGATCGCGCCGAGAAAGAACGCGAGGGAGTTGGCGAAGGGCACCACGAAGGCGAGACCCACGCCCATGGCGCTGGGGATCCACGGGCGAATCTTCGGCGCGCGCTTCGCGGCGAGGCGCTCGAGGAGGGGCAGGGCGATGCCCACGACGCCGCCCACGACGATGGCGAGGCGCGCGGTCGCGGGGATGGAGCTCACCCCGGTCGAGAGCGCCTCGGCGACCGCGAACCACATGCCCGTGGCGGGGGAGTGAAAGGCCTCGAGGGCCGCGCGGTTGGGCACGAGGAGGTACCACGCGGGCACCACGGCGAGGACGCCGAAGAAGGTGCCGATGAACTGCGCGAGGAACTGCTTTCGCGGGTTCGCGCCGAGGAGGTAGCCCGACTTCAGGTCGGTGAGCAGGTCGGCGCTGGAGCCCGCCGCGCCCGCGGTGATCCCCGCGGTCATCAGGTTCACGGTCTTGTCGGCGGGGGCGAGCACGGCGTAGACGAGCTGGGTGATCTTGCCCATCGCGCCGATGGGGGTGGTGTCGGTCTCGCCGGTGGCGCGGCAGGCGACGAGCGCGAGCGCGAAGGAGAGCACCACCGAGAGCAGCCCGAGGAGCGGGTGGATCCCCATCGCGAGCCAGCAGAGGGCCATGAGCCCGAGGGTCACGGGGGCCAGGCCCATGACCATCCACGACGTCGGAACCTCCAGCGCCGCAAGGGGATCGTCGTCAACCTTGGCCGCGCCGCCGCGCACGCCCGTCAGCGCCCGGGCGATGGTGCGCCAGCTCATCGCGAAGGAGGTGAGCCCCGAGGCCACCATCAGCGCGGTGCCCAGCCAGAGCGACCAGCGCGTGACCTTCACGGCCACCAGCACGTTCGCGGGGTTGAGGGCGACCTCCATGTGCCCGATGAAGTGCTTGCCGGGGGCGACCCAGGCCTGCTGGCCGAGGACCCAGGGCGCGAGCGCGAGGTAGTTGATCAGCGAGCCGAGCATCATCGACGCGCTCACGCGCAGGCCGACGATCATCCCCGCGGCGATGAGCAGGAGGCTGGGCTCGAAGGCCATGCCGAGCTGCGCGCCGGAGTAGCTCTGGCCGCCGACGGCGAACATCCTGAACTTCAGCGCGAGCTCGGGCGGGATGATCTCGAGCGAGCGGAGCATCCCGACCACGCCGCCGGTGACCAGCGCGGAGATCAGCGCGCGGGCCTTCTGCACCGACTCCTGACCCTTGGCGTAGAGCGACCGGAGCGTCTCCGCCGCCGCGATGCCCGAGGGGAAGGGGAGCTGCTCTTGATTGATCATCTGCCGCTTCATCGGGATCGCGAGGAACACCCCGAGCAGCGCCACGAGCAGCACCCACGCCGTGACGGGGATCCACCCCATGCGTCGTCCGTCGCCGGTGATCATCAGCAGCGCGCCCACCGCCGTCGCGAGGGTGCCGCCGGTCGAGTACCCCGCCGCCGAGGCCGTCGACTGCATGCAGTTGTTCTCGAGCAGCGTCATCGGCGTCTTCGCGATCCCGAGGACCATGAAGAGGTTCCAGATCGCGAAGGAGAGCACGCAGGCCGTGATCGCCACGCCGAAGGCCCAGCCGAGCTTCAGCGTCGTGTAGAGGTTGCTGATCGACATCAGCATGCCCAGCACGCCCCCATCAGCACCGCGCGCACCGTGAGCTGCGGCGTGTGATCGCCGGCGTAGTAGCGCTCGAACCACACCCGGTCCCGGTCCTCGGGGGGCACCGCGGCCAGGTCGGGGAGCTCGGCCGGCGCGCCCGTCGCCTCAGACATCTCGACGCTCATGCGGTCAGCGATATCGCGGTCCCGCGCGGGAGGGCAACGGCCGCGTTGACCTCGCGCGCGGATGAAACAGACTCTCCCCGCCACCCCCATGAGCGAGTACGACAACCCCCACGACCGCCCCGAGGCCGTTCACGAGCGCAGCGCGCAAGAAGACCCCTGGGTGATGTACCTCGTGGTCCGCCGCGAGCGGCTCCCGAGCCTCGCCGAGACCGTGTGCGCGGGCGCGGTCGCCGCGGTCGACTGCGTGGCGGGGTGGCGCGACGACCCGACCTGGCGCGAGGGCTTCGACGCCTGGCTCGCGCGCTCGTTTCGCAAGGTGTGCCTCCGCGCCAACGAGAAGGACTGGGCGCGCCTCGCGACCTACGACCGAGGCGTGGGCCTCGCGCGGGCCGAGCCCGTCGTCGCCGCCCTCCCGCCGCGCAAGAAGTCTCAGCGAGACAAGCTCCTGGTGCACCTCCAGGCCTTCGCCACGGGCGAGCACGCCGAGGCCCCGCCGCCGCGCGAGTTGCCCCACGCGATGCGCCTCGTGCTCAACGGCGACCTGGCGATGAGCACCGGCAAGGCCGTGGCGCAGGCCGCGCACGCCTCCCTCCACGCCCTCGCGGCCTTCGGCGCAGACGACCCCGACGGCGTCGCCCGGTGGCGCCTCGCGGGCATGCCCTGCGAGCTCCGACGGGCGACGGGGCGCGAGTGGGCGGCGCTGAAGGCCGTCGAGCGGGTGGCGGTGGTGCGCGACGCGGGGCTCACCGAGATCGCGCCAGGCAGCGAGACCTTCCTCGCGATGGCGCCCTCCGACCGCGGGCGCTGGTCGAGCGCGTACCTGTCCCTCCCGACGATGTGACGGGCGCGCGGGGGCGATACCCTGGCGCCATGTCGCGATACGAACGGATCTACGAAGAGAGCGCCGAGGCCTACGACCTGCTCGTGCGCGCCGAGGACTGCGACGGCGCCCTCCGCGCGAGGCTCCGCGAGGTCACTGGCGACCTCGCCGGGCGCGACGCGCTCGAGCTGGGCTTCGGCACCGGGCGGGTGACCCGATGGCTGCTGGAGGCGGGCGCGCGGGTGCGCGGCGTCGAGCGCGCCCCGGCCATGGTCGCCCTCGCGCGCGCGCGCCTAGCCGCCGAGGGGCACGACGTGTCGGGGCTCGCCGTGGGCGACGCCTACGGCGCGAGCTTCGGCGCGTCGTGGGCGGCGACGGCGGTGGCGGGGTGGGTCTTCGGCCACGCCGTGACCTGGCACCCCGACGACTGGCAGACGAGGGTGCGAGGCGCCCTCGACGCGATGCGCGAGGCGGTGGTCCCTGGCGGCGCGGTGGTGGTGATCGAGACGCTGGGCACGGGTCACGAGCTGCCGTCGCCGCCCCCGTCGCTCGAGCCCTACTTCGACCTGCTGCAGGACTGCGGCTTCACGCCCGCCGCGCTGCGCACCGACTACGCCTTCGACGACGCGGCCGCGGCCGAGCGAGCCACGCGCTTCTTCTTCGGCGACGCGATGGGCGACCGGGTGCGGGAGCGGGGCTGGTCCCGCGTGCCAGAGTGCACGGGGCTGTGGGTCACGCGGAGGGGGTAGGGCGGGGCGAGGGCGCGCGCGCGGTCACTGCGGGGTGACGGTCGCGGTCAGGGTGTAGGAGCCGCGGTTGTTCTGCGAGAACCCGTCGACGAACACCGTGTAGGTGCCGGGCGTCAGCGTGGTCTCGACGAGGGAGTGACGCGTGTCGCCCGCGTCGTCGTTGCACGCGCGCTCGGAGCTGGCCGAGGTGCAGTCCTGGCGGATGTACACCGCCGGGTCGTAGCCCTGCGTGGTCGACTCGACCGCGATGCGCACCGCGGAGGGGCGGGTGACGCGCAGGCGGTAGAGGTTCTCAGGGCTGCGCGCGCCGCCCGCGCACGACGCCTGAAAGCGGTCGTCGCCGTTGGTGGTGCCCGTGACGGTGCGGCCCGAGACGAGCAGGGGCGCGGTGCGGCAGAGGCGCTCGACCAGCGCGGCGTCTTCGAGGCGCGCGTTCAGGCGAAAGCGACCGAAGGCGCGGGGGGTCGCGCTGTCGACCACCACGTAGTAGGTGCCCGCGTCGAGCACCTGGTCGAGGGCCGACTGCTCGCCCAGGGCGCCCGCGCGGCAGCGGTCGCGCGCCGCGGCGATCTGCGTGCAGTCGCGCACGATGGTGAGGGTGCCCTGCTGCCCGAGGTCAGACTGCTCGAACCAGACGCGCGCCCGCGATCGGGTGGGCACGTCGAGGCGGTAGACCACGTCGTAGCCCTCCTGCGGCGCGCCGCAGGGGGAGGCGAGGTCGTCGTGGGCCTGCAGGGTGTTGCCCTCCACGGGCGTGCCCGGCGTGAGCGGGACCGCGTCGGCGCAGGTGTCGCCCGGCGTGCTGCCCCCCGCCATGGGCGCGAGGTCGGCCTCGAGGGTGTAGTTGCCCTGCGCGTTGGCGTGAAAGCCGTCGGCGAAGACGTAGTACGTGCCCTCTTGCAGCACGGTGTTGAGGCGCGAGTGCTGGATGTCCTCGG
Source organism: Polyangiales bacterium (assembly GCA_041389885.1). Classification (GTDB taxonomy): domain Bacteria; phylum Myxococcota_A; class Polyangia; order Polyangiales; genus JAWKRB01. Next base: position 47,577 of record JAWKRB010000030.1, read on the forward strand.
CGTCGTCGTTGCACGCCAGCTCGCTGGCCGCGTCGGCGCAGGCGCGGCGCACGTGGATCACGGCGTCGAAGTCGCTCTCGGAGTGGAGCTGCACCCGCGACTCGCGGGGCACCGCGAGGGTGTACACGCGCTCGGGGCCGCGGGCGTTGCCGCCGCAGCGGGCGTGAAAGACGTCGTGGTCCTGGGCCGAGAGTTGGCCGGTGACGGGGGTGTTGGGGGGCAGCGCCGCGGCGTTCTGACAGATCTCCGCGGGGGAGGGCACGTCGGCGAGCTGGAGGGTGAGCGAGTAGCGCCCGCGGTTGCGCCCGAAGCCGTCGGCGAAGACGAAGTAGGTGCCGGGGTCGAGGGGGGCCGAGATGCGCGAGTGGCTGGTGTCGCCGTCGTCGTCGTTGCAGGCGACCTCGGTCTCGGCGTCTTCGCACGACGCGCGGAGGTAGAGCGTGCCGTCGAAGTTGCCCGAGGTCTCCATCGCGATCGTCGCGAGCTGACGGCGCTCGAGGGTGAAGGTGTAGACGACCTCAGGGGCGCCGTTGCCCTCCTCGGCCCCGACGCACGACCCGCTCTGGTTGCTCGACCCCTCGCTGGTGTTCCCGCTCACCGCCTGACCCGGCGTGAGGGGGATCGCCGACGCGCAGGTGCCCGGACCGCCGCCCGCGGCCCCGCCCGCGCCCGCGAAGCCCGCGGGCGGTGAGCCCTGCCAGCGACCCAGGAGGTAGCTCCCAGAGCCCGCGGTCATCCGGAGCGCGAGGTTGTAGCGGCCCGCGGCGCGGGGGCACCAGGTCAGCGCGGCCTGGGTGCCGTGCGTGGTGTCACCCGCCACGCGCGCGTTGTTCGCGTCGAAGACCTCGAGGTCGACGTCCCGCGCGCCCTCGCCGCCGAAGGCGACGAAGGTGTAGCAGCGCGCCTGGAGCTCTACCGGGATCTGCACGCGGCCGCCCTCCGCCAGCGAGCCCTCGGAGAGGTTCCCGAGCTGCGCGATGCCGAGGCTCTCGAGCGTGTTGTGAACCGCCGTGAAACGAGGCTGAATCCCCGCGCTGCCAGTGCATGAGAGCGCGAGCGCGGCCATCGCCGCGCCCAGGGAGCGTCCCGCGCCCCACCGGCGCGTCCGTCGTGTCGTCATTATGGGTCTCGCATCCTCTCGCCTCGCGCCTCGCGCGGGGCGGTGCGTTATCGCACGAAACCCGCCGCGGGTGCGTCTGCGAGGCCCGAGCGTACGCCGGCGACAGGCGGGTTCTCTCAAGAGCCGCCTCCGGGGTGGCCCGCACGCCGTGTGCTACGTTGACGGTGCGATGAGCGATGCCGCGATGACGATGAACGAAGTGCGGCGCGAGCGGCTCACGCGACAAGGGCTGCGCGGAGAGGGCAGCCCGCAGACCCTCGCCGAGGGCGTCGCATCGTTGCTCGGCGTGCCCATGCCCGTGGGCGCCAGCGCCGCCCTGGCGCTGCGGGCGCGCGGGCTCATCGAGCGGCGTGAGGAGCTCGACGAGGCCTGGCTCCAGCGCGGTGAGCTCGCGGCGGTGCCCGGTCCCCGCGGCATGCTCTGGCTCTGCGCCGCCGCCGACGCGCCCCTCCTACGATCCTTCGCGGTCGCCGACCACGCCGCGCGTGAGGCCCGCGTCGCGTCTGCGGCCGCGCTCACGGCGGGCGACCTCATCAACGCCCGCGACGCGCTGCGCGTCGCCCTGAGCAAGCCGCTCCGCCCCGAGGAGCTGCGCGAGCGCCTCGCCCCGGAGCTCACGCGCCCGCTCGGCGCGCAGGTGCAGCGCGCCGGCGCGGTGACCCTCGCGGGCCTGGTGCTCCGCGGGATGTGGTGCGTCGGCGAGGTCACCCGCGCCCCGGTGTCGGGGCGCGTCGACGGCGAGGTCTTCGCGTACTCCATCGACGGCTACCCCCGGGTCACCCCCAACGCCGCCGAGGCCGTCGACGTGGTCGCGCGTCGCTGGTTCGAGGCCCAGGGTCCCGCGAGCGCGCGCGCCTTCGCGGCGGCCTTCGGCATCGCCGCGGGCAGGGCCGCCGCGGCGCTCAAGCCCTTGCGGCTCAAGGCGATTCGCGCGGATTTCTCCGACGATCCCCTGCTCTGCGCGGGCGACCTCTCGACCGCGCCCTGGCGGTCGCCGGAGGTGGCGCTGCTCGGGGTGCGCGACCCGCTCACGGACGCGTCGCCGACGCTGGCGGGCCTCGCGGCGCCAGAGCGCGCGCGGGGCGCCCTCGTTCGTTCGCTGGGCCCTGCGCCTCTGGTGATGGTCGACGGCGAGGTCGAGGGCACCTGGGGCGTCGACGCCCAGGGGCACGTGGCGCTGAGGCTCTTCGGTGAGCTCGAGGCGGGCGCGCACGAGGCCGTGCGCAACGCCGCCGAGACGCTGCAGTGGTTCATTCGTGACTCGCTCGGGGCGAGGCCCGCGCTGCACGGCACCGCGCTGCCGCGGCAGCTCCCGCCCATCACCGCCGAGATCGGCGGAGGGCTCTAGACCCTTTCCACAGGGGAGGTGAAGGGTTCAGCGTGAGCGCTCCGGGGGCAGCGCCTCTCCGCGAGCACCGTCTCCATTGAAACTGCTCCAGAATGGATGCGTTCGACCTGGCCCCCGGAGCGCTCGCGTCGCTCCAGGCTCCGACGCGACCTCGCGGGGATCCCTGCTTCAGAGCACGACGCGAGCCCTAACCTGCGCCGCAGCCGGGGCAGCGCCCGATCTCCGCGGCGTACACGGCGCGGCAGTGCCCGCAGACCCGGCGGCCGAAGGCGGCGCGGGGGTCGAGCTGGAGCAGCTCGGGGTACAGCGTCGCGAGCTCCGCCGACGACATCCGGTCCGAAGGGCTGGCCGGGGACCACACGAGCTCGAGCGCGAGGAGGCGGTCGGGGCGCGCGGGCACGGCGTTCTGCAGCGCGTGCATGAGCGAGGGCAGGTCGACGGCGGTCGGCAGGTCGGGCAGCGCGCCGCGGGCCGCCACGAGCAGCGTGACGACGACGAGGCCGTCGCCCTCTTCAGCACGCGGTCGAATCGCGGGGCCCTGCACCCGCCTCGCGTTGTTGACCGTCTCGACGGTGTAGCGCGACCGCGCGCGCTCGGCGAGCTGCCCGAAGCGGGCCTGCGCCTGCGAGGGGTCTGCGGCGAAGGACTGAAACGCGCCGTAGCAGGCCGCGCCGTGGGCGCCGGTGAGCAGGTCGCGGGCGGCGCACGCGAGGGCGTAGAGCCCCGGCGGTGTAGAAGGGTCGGCGCTCGCGGCGAGCTGCGCGAAGCGCGCCTGGAGCTCGGCGCGGGCCGAGGCGTAGAACGCCACCGAGACCGAGCGGACCTCGACGCCGGGGTGGTCCGAGGGGTGAAGCGAGAGCGGGCGAGGCGGGGCCACGCCCGGCTGCGGGGGCGGACGTCGCGAAGTGCGCGCCCGTGGCTGCGTCGCGGCGAAGGTGAACGCGAGCCCCACCCCGAACACCAGCGCGCCCGCGAGGGCGCCGGCGCCCCAGCGGAGGGGACCTCGCTCTTCGCCGCTCGTCCAGGTGGGGGACGCGGCCCGCCGCTCGGCCTCGTCCGCGGTGCGGTCCTCGGCGCGCAGCGTGGGCTGACCCGGCGAGGCGGGGCCCCGTGGGCGCAGCCGCACGAAGACGCGCGGCGGCGGCGGAGCCGGAGGCTCGGGCGGCGCCGTGGGGGCCACCGCGGGAGGCGGCTCGGGCGTCGGGATGACCGGAAGCGCTGGCGGGGGTGGCGGGGGCGCGAAGCCGGGCGCGGTCCCCATCGGATCGCCCGTCGACGGCGCGGCGGCCGGCGGCGCGGCGCCCCAGTTCGAGCCCCCGACGCGGCCTCCCGTGTACTGCGCGCGCGCCCCGCGTGGAGCCAGCGCGAGCGCGAGGAGCAGTGAGGGGATCGAGAGCCGCGCGTTCATGTCCCGACGGCACGGTAACACCCGCCGAGGGTGCTGCGCACCGAGGGTGAGGCGTGCGAGGATGGCGCGATGGTTCGGGCGCTCGGCGGGATGATCAGCGCGACCCTGGGCGTGCTCGTCGCGCTGGTGGTCGCCGCGGCGACGGCGGATCGCCGGCAGGTCGAGCAGGGCGGCGTGATCGACGCGCGAGATGTTCGCCGCGCGATGACCGCCGAGGGCGAGGTCGCGCGCCGCGCGGGGATGTCGCTCTCCGCCGAGGGTGAGGGCGCGCTCGCGCTCCGAGGCAGCCGGGGCGCGTGGTCGATGCCGCTGCGCGTGGGCGCGGGGGAGTGCGTCGCGGTGGTGGTCGGCATCTCCGGTCGCCAGCGGGTGCAGCACGTGGGGCTGCAGCTCATGTCGCGGGCGCCCGACGTGGTCGCCGACGACGCGATGTCCCTCGGATCGAGCGGGGGCGGCCTCGTCGCGCACACGCAGTGGTGCGAGCGCGAGGCGGTCGAGCGGAGGGCCGTCGCCGTGGGCGAGGGGGTCGTGAGCGGCTCCCTGCGGAGCGCGGAGCACGCGCTGCGCTGGGCGGTCTACCGGGGACCCTGGCGGGCCGTGGGCGGCCCCGCGGGCCTCACCCGCGGGAGGCTGCGACCCGAGTCCCTCGAGGCGCTCGGCGCGGACCTCGCGCTCCAGCAGGCCGAGGGCCTCGTGAACCCCTCGCGGCTGCTGGGGCCGATGATCCCGATCAGCATGGGGTACGCGAGGCTGCTGCCCTCCGACGCGGTGACCTACCGCGCGCTCGTTCAAGCCTCGACGATGAACGAGAACGCGCAGGTGAACCCCCGGGTCGACACCAGCCTCGTCACCTGGGCCCGGTGGAACACCGGCCTCCCGGTGAACTTCGCCACCGTGCGGCGCGAGTCTGGCGCCGACCTCTCCGCGGCGAACCACGACCCCGTCGTCGACCTCGGGCTGAACGACTTTCGGCGCGTGCTCGCCGTGATCGACCGCGGTCGCCTCGGCGTCGCCTGCGCCGAGGTCGCGCTCGTGCGCCACCGGCTGGGCTACCGCGCCGTGGTCGAGGCCCTCGACGCCGATGGCTCCCGTCACCCGCTCGACGCCGACCAGAACGTCGCCTTCGACGCGCGCTGCCCCGCCTCGGGGCCCACCGTCTACCTCGCGCCCGTGAGCGACCACGACCCCTGGACGGTGGGGCTGCTGCGCACATCCGCGCCGGACGCGCCGTGATGTGCTCCGCGCTGCGCGGATGCGGGAGGGAGTGACGAGTTCTGTCAGCCGACCCCGCAACGATGTCGCGGGGGGCGCCGAGGGGGATGTGCGATGAGCCGCGAGAACGACTTATTTTCAAGCGTCTCGTGAGCTCGTGCGGGTTGGCGCGGCGAGTGCTTCTCGACCCCTCGAAGACAGCGCAGTCACGCCCCGGGGCGGAGCTTGCTGCGAGGAGAGCCAGGCATGCGAACGCGACGAAGCAACATGGGTTTCACGCTGATCGAGCTGATGATCGTGGTGGTGATCCTCGGGCTGCTCGCGGCGCTCGCGGTGCCGAGCTTCACCCGCTACGTGCGCCGCTCGGCCACCACCGAGGCGTCGACCAACGTGCAGCGGATCTACGCCGCGCAGTACACCTACAACGCCGAGATTCACGAGCGCGGCCTCTCGGGCAGCTTCGTGAACGCGCCCGCGACCCCCGCCGCGGCGCCGACCGCGGCGAAGTACCCCGCCGACAGCAACCTCTGGAGCAGCCAGCCCACCTGGAGCGCCCTCGGCTTCGCCCTCGACTCGCGGCACTACTACCAGTACTCGTCGCCGGGCTCGAGCACGGGGTTCACCTCGATGGCTCAGGGCGACCTCGACGGCGACCGCGTGCGCTCGACCTTCTATCGCACCGGCACGATCGTGAGCGGCGAGATCGTGGGCAGCGCCCTCATGATCCAGAGCGAGACCGAGTGACGCTCACCCGTCGCCGACGACCTCGGCGAGGATCCGCAGGCCCTCCGCGAAGTCACCCTCGGGGGTGAGCAGGCTCAGCACGAGCCAGGCCTCCTCGGCGAAGTCATAGAACCAACCCGGCTGCGCCAGCACGCCCGCGTCGAGCAGCGCGAGCGACCACGCCTCCTCGCTGCGGGTTCGCGGGAGTTGAAGGGTCGCGTACCAGCCCCCTTCGGCGTGGCCCTGGGTGATCGGCGAGCCCCCGCTCAGCGCCTCGGCGAGGCGAGCGCGGTTCGCCTCGACGCGCGCGAGCACGCGGGCCTGGGGCGCGCGCCGGGCGTCGAGGAGGGGCGCCGCCGCGTGCTGCGCCGAGGCGCTCACCGAGAGGTAGCAGTCGGCGATGAGCTCGAGCCTCGCGAGGGCCTCGGCGCGGGCGTCGGGGGGGCCGCTGACCACGATCCAGCCCAGCTTGACCTGAGGGGCGGCGACGACCTTGCTGAGCCCGCTGAGCGTGAAGGTGAGCGCGTCGCGCACCGCCGCGAAGGAGCCCGCGCGCCGCGGGTCGTCGCGCCACGCGAAGTCGAGAAAGACCTCGTCGGCGACGATCGCGAGGCGGTGCTCGGCGGCGAGCTCGACGAGGGCGGCTCGCTCGTCGCGCCGCACGAAGGTGCCGGTGGGGTTGTTGGGGTGCACCACGCAGAGCGCGCGGGTTCGCGGCGTGCGCGCGGCGCGCAGCGCGTCGAGGTCGAGGGCCCAGCCCGCGTCACGCTCGAGCGCGAAGGCGTCGAGGCGCACGCCCTCGAGGCGCGCGAGGTCTTCGAAGAGCGGGTACGACGGCTTCGCGACGAGCGCCCGGTCGCCCGGGTCGCACAGGAGCTTGAAGAGCCATCCGTAGGCCTCGCTCGTGCTCGCGGTGAGCACGACCTGCGCGGGGTCGACCTCGACCCCGTGGGCGGCGTAGTACCTCGCGACGGCGTGGCGCGCCGTGGGCGAGCCCAGCGGCTCGGCGTCGTAGCGCCGGGTGCCTGGCGCCGCGAGCTGCGCGAGGGCCTCCGCGGTGCCGAGGTCGTCGAGCGCGGTGGTGGGGTTCGAGGTCGTGAGGTCGAGGGTGGGCAGCCCCAGGGCGCGGCGCCGCGCGAGGGCGCTCGCGAGGGCGTTGGGCGCTCGCGCCCAGCCGGTGCGGGCCGAGAGGGGGCTCACGCCGACCCCAGCAGAGCCTTCATGACCTTGCCCATCGCGTTGCGCGGCAGGGCGTCGAGCGTGTGCACGGCTCGCGGGCGCTTGTGCCAGGCGATGAGCGACGCGACGTGCTCGGGGAGCGAGGCCGGGTCGCAGGGGACCTCGGGGCGCAGCACCACCCAGGCCTCGATGCGCTCGCCGAGGTCGTCGTCGGCCACGGCCTTCACCGCGGCCTCGCGCACCGCGGGGTGCTCGAGGAGGGCGGCCTCGACCTCGCCGGCGCCGACCTTGAAGCCACCGGTCTTGATGAGGTCCGTCGCGCGGCGGCCGACGATGCGCAGGGCGCCGTCGGGGGCCTGCGTCGCGAGGTCGCCGGTGTAGAACCAGCCGTCGGCGTCGGTGGCGGCCGCGGTGGCGTCGGGGCGGTTGAGGTACCCCGCGAAGACGTTGGGGCCCTTCACGGTCACCTCGCCCAGGGTCTGGTCGTCGCGGTCTTCGAGGGGCGCCCGCGCGTCGTCGACGAGGCGGAGCGAGACGCCCTCGAGGGCCGCGCCGACGTAGCCGGGCCTCGCGCCCTCGGAGGCGCGCACCCCGGCGTTGATCAGGGTCTCGGTGAGGCCGTACCGCTCCAGCACCCCGCGCCCCGTGAGCCGCTGGATGCGCGCGTGCTCGCGCTGCGGGAGCGGCGCCGAGCCCGACACCAGCACGCGGGCGCGGGCCAGGGCCTGGCGGGTGGAGGGGGCGTGGTCCATGTGCTCCCCGAGGCGGTGGTACATGGTGGGCACGGCGAAGAGCATCGTGGCGTCGGCCATCGCCTCGGTCACCGCGTCGGGGTCGAAGCGCGGGAGCACGCGCACTCGCGCGCCCCGGCGGAGCGGACCGAAGAGCCCCAGCGCGAGGCCGTGCACGTGAAACAGCGGGAGCGCGTGGAGGAGGGCGTCGTCGGCGGTCCACCCCCAGGCGGAGCCGAGGGCGTCGAGGTTGCTCGCGACGTTTCGTCGCGTGAGCACGGCGCCCTTGGGCGCGCCGGTGGTGCCCGAGGTGTAGAGCACGAGCGCGGGGAGCGCGTCGTCGTCGAGGGCGGTGACGCGCGCGGGGGCCTCGTCTCCCAGCGGCATCGAGGGCGCGGCCAGGGTCGACGGCGCGCCGACGACCACCGCGGGCGCCGCGTCGGCGAGCACGTGCGCCAGCTCGCGGGCGCCCATGGAGGGGTTGAGGGGCACCGAGGCGAGGCCCCCGAGGGCGTGGGCGACCAGCGAGATCGCGCTCTGCATCGACCCGTCGGCCCAGACGCCCACCCGCGCGCCGCGGGTCACGCCCCGCGCGGCGAGGGCGCCGAGGTGGCGCCGGGCCGCGTCGAGGAGCGCGACGCCCGACAGCGCGTCGTCGCCTACGCGGAGGGTCAAGCCGGGGCGCAGGAGGTGTTCTGGCGTGAGCGGCATCGACGCGATCAGTACCCAGATCCGCCGCCGGAGGGAACTGGTGTATCCTCCCGGCCCGAACCACAAGGAGCAGCGAGGGCGATGCCGAAGTTTCACCACAAGCACAAGCAATACGCGTCGATCGCGACGCGAGAGACGCGCACCGAGCCCTCCTCCCAGGCCCTGGCGGCGCTGGTCGAGACCATGATCATCGCCGCCTGCATCGACGGCATGCTCGAGCCCGGCGAGCTCGACTCCCTCGCGCTGCAGATCCTCGCGACGCCGGGCTTCAACCACCTCGACCGGCACAGCATCGGCCCCATGATCGAAGAGATCGTGACGCGCATCGCCGAGGAGGGCATCGGCGAGCGGGTGAAGGCCATCGCCGCGGCCATCGGCTCCGACGACCGCACCCGCGAGGAGTGCTTCGCCCTCGCCACGCTCTTCGTGCTCTACGACGGCGAGGTAGGCGACGAGGAGCAGGAGTTCCTCGAGGCGCTGCAGTCCGCGCTGCACCTCTCCGACGAGCGCGCCTCGCACATCTCGTCGCTCCTCGCCGACTCTGACTGACACACCCCGTCACGCGTCAAACGCGTTGCGTCACAGCGCTTTCGACGCGCTGCATCGTTTCGCCGCCCGCTTGCCTCCGCCTTCGAACGGGCGTAGTCCGAGGGGAGTGAGCCCTGCGATCGAAGGGGGTGGAGCGATGAACGTCCTGATCACCGAGCGCCTCGAACTGGTCCCGATCACCCTCGAGGTGGTCGAGGCGGTGTTCCGCAACGATCGAGGCGCGGTCGAGGCCATGACCGGCGCGCAGGTCCCTGAGAAGTGGCCCGGGCGAACGCTCGTCGAGCGGGCCTTCAGCGCCGACCTCGCGTGCATCCGCGCCGACCCCGCCACGCGCCTCTGGGGCGACCGGCTGATGATCTCACGGCCCTGCGAAGGCGTCGGCCGTCGGGTGGTGGGCAGCGTGGTCTTTCACGGCGCGCCCGACGCGGAGGGCGTCGTCGAGGTGGGCTACGGCGTCGAGCAGGGCTCGCAGGGCCGGGGCTACGGCTCAGAGGCCACGCTCGCGGCGGTGCGCTGGGCGCTCGCGCAGCCCGAGGTGCGCGTGGTCACCGCGGCCACCTTCACCTGGCACACGGCGTCGGTGAAGATCCTGCGGCGCGCGGGGCTGAGCCCCTGCGGCTGGCGCGAGCACGAGCTGCTCGGGGAGATGCAGCTCTTCGAGCGCCGCGTCGATCGGATGCCGTCGACGGTCGCCGCGGGCGCCGCGCCTCGCCTCGCCGCGGCGCGCTGAGGGTCAGTCGGCCGAGGGCTTGTCGCCGGCGTAGAAGCCGTCGAGCACGGCCTGGTTGCGCCGCTCGATCTCCTTGCGCTTCATCTTCAGCGAGGGCGTGAGCTCGCCCGACTCGACCGAGAAATCCGCCTGGAGGATCGAGAACTTCTTGATCGACTCGTAGCGCGCGAGGGTCGCGTTGAGCTGGTCGACGGCGGACTGGATGCTCGCCCGCACCGCGGCGTGCTGCGTGAGCTTCGCGACGTCGGTCTCGGCGATGCCCTGCGCGGCGGCCCAGCCCTTGAGCGCGTCGGGGTCGAGGGTCACCAGCGCGGTGCAGAAGTTTCGGTTGTTGCCGTGCACCAGCACCTGCGAGAGCAGCGGCGAGAGGGCCTTGAGTCGACCCTCGAGGTTCGACGGCGCGACGTACTTGCCGCCGCTGGTCTTGATGAGCTCCTTCTTGCGGTCGGTGATGCGCAAGAAGCCGTCGTCTTCGACCACGCCGATGTCGCCGGTGTGCAGGTAGCCCTCGGCGTCGAGGGCCTCGGCGGTCTGCTCAGCGAGGTTGTGGTAGCCGCGCATGATGCCGGGGCCCTTGATGAGGATCTCGCCGTCCTCCGCGAGCTTCACCGTGGTGCCGGGCATGGGCAGCCCCACGGTGCCGAGGCGGTAATTGCCCGGGCGGTTGACGAAGGTGGCGGCGCTCGACTCGGTGAGCCCGTAGCCCTCGAGGATGATCACCCCCGCGGCGTGAAAGAAGTCGGCCACCTCGCGGCTGAGCGGCGCGCTGCCCGAGACGAAGTATTTGAGGTTGCCGCCGAAGCGCGCGTGCAGCTTCGAGAACACCAGCTTCGTCGCGATGTCGTACTTGAACTCGAGGAGCCCCGAGAGCGTGCCGCCGCCCTGGATCACCTTCGACGCCTCGCGCCCGACCCCGACGGCCCACTGAAAGATCTTCCACTTCAGCCCGCCGGCGTCCTTCGCGCCGCCCACGACCTTGGCGTGGACCTTCTCGAAGATCCTCGGCACCGCGGCGACGAAGGTGGGCCTCACCGCGGCCATGCCCTCGAGGATCTTGTCGACGCGTCCGTCGATGCCGGTGCTGAACCCGATGCGGACCTGCGCGCACTCGAGCACCTTGCCGAAGCTGTGCGCGAGGGGCAGCCAGAGGTACTGCACGTCGTCTTCTTTGAGCAGCCCGAGCTCGCGAATGGCCTCGCCCTCGTAGACCCAGTTCGCGTGGGTGAGCTCGACGCCCTTGGGGCGGCCGGTGGTGCCCGAGGTGTAGATCAGCGTGGCGAGGCTCTCGGCGCGCACGCCGCGCGCGACGCGCTCGTAGTCGTCGGGGGACGCGGCGTCGTGAGCGCGGCCCTTCTCGAGCAGCTCGCTCCACGAGATGGCCCAGCCGTCGTAGCCCCCCTCGCCGTCGATCACCACGACCTGGCGGAGGGAGGGGAGCTGGTCGCGCACCGAGGCGATCTTGTCGAGCTGCTTCTTGTCCTCGACGAAGAGGACCACCGAGCGGGAGTCGTTGAGGATGTACGCGCAGTCGTCGGCGAGGGTGGCGGTGTACACCGTGGTGGTGGCGCCGGCGGCGCACATCACCGCGAGGTCGGCGAGGACCCACTCGAGGCGGGTGGTGCACAGGATGCCCACGCGCTGCTCGTCTTCGAGGCCGAGGGCGCGGAGGCCCGAGGCGAGGGCGCGCACCTGCTCGCCGACCTCCTTCCAGGTCATCGACTTCCAGCCGTCGCCGCGGGGGAACTGAAACGCCTCGCGCGAGGGCGTGTCGCCGACCCGGAACAGGAACATCTCTGCGACCGACTTGAACTCCGGCATAGGTCGCGGAGGCTATCACGAGCGCCGCCGCGAACGTGCTAGAGATGCCCTCCTACCGCATGAATCTAGGGGAATTGGGATTCCGCGCGTCGCACGCCGACGCCCTCGCCGCGCTGGGTCGACCGGGGCTCGTCCCGGCGCGCGTCGTGCGCGTCGCCGCCGACCTGGTCTGGACCCGCGGCGAGGCGGGCGAGCGCACCGCGCGCGCGCCGAAATCCCTGCACCGCGCGAGGGACCACCGCGGCGAGGCGCTCTGGCCGGTGAGCGGTGACTGGGTCGCCCTCGACCGCGCCGACACCGTGGCCGCCGTGCTCCCGCGCTTCACGCGCTTCGTGCGCAAGGCCGCGGGGCAGCGGGCGCTGCCGCAGCTCGTCGCCGCCAACATCGACCGCGCGCTCGTGCTCATGGGCCTCGATCAAGACTTCAACCTGCGGCGCCTGGAGCGCTACCTCGCCCTCGCCGCGCAGAGCGGCGCGGCGCCCGTCGTGCTGCTCACCAAGGCCTCCCTCTGCGAGGGCCTCGACGCGCGCGTCGACGAGGCGCGCGGCGTCGCGCGGGGCGTGCCGACCCACGCCGTCGACGTGCTCGCGGACCTCGGCACCGACGCGCTCGCCCGCCTCTGCGCGCCGGGTGAGACCCTCGCGCTCGTGGGCTCGTCGGGGGTCGGAAAGTCCACCCTGGTGAACTTCCTCATGGGCGGCGCCGTCGCCGCCACCGGCGCGGTGCGCGCGCACGACGACCGCGGGCGCCACACCACCACGCGCCGCGAGCTCTTCTGGACGCCGTCGGCCACCGCGCTCATCGACACGCCCGGCATGCGCGAGCTCGGGCTGTGGGGCGACGACCGCGACGTCGACGAGGTCTTCGACGACCTCGCCGCGGTGGCCCGCGGGTGCCGCTTTCGAGACTGCACCCACGACCGCGAGCCGGGCTGCGCGGTGCGCGCGGCCGTGGCCAGCGGCGCCCTCTCCGACGAGCGCGTCCGGGCCTGGAGCGCCCTGCGCGGCGAGCTCGCCGGGCGCGGGCGACGTCGGTAGCCCCGCCGCGCGCCGCGAGCTTTGCGCCTCAGCGCGGAGCTCAGACGGTGATAGCCTCCTCGGCCCTCGTGTCACGCCGAGCGCTCACGATCTCGCTGCTGCTCTCCGTCGCCTGCGCCTCGCGGCCGTCGACGCCTCCCCGCGCGCAGCCCGCGGCGCCGCCGCCGCCGGTCGCCGCCCAGGCGCCGCCGCCGCCGGTCGCCGCGGGCCCCCCGGCGGCCGTGGCGCAGCCGTCCCCTGAGGCGCCGAGGGCCGAGGAGGACGCGCACGAGCTCGTCCCCGACAACCCCTACGCCGCCGAGCTCGCCGCGCGCCCGCCGATGCCCGCGTCGCCGACGGGCCGCGCGTTTCGCGGTTACGACGTCGACTCGCTGCTGCGCGAGATGTCGACGCGCCCCGTGCAGCGGGTGATCGAGCGCTTCAGCAGCAGCACGATGGTCTTTCACATGGTGCTCGAGGGCGGCCTCGAGATCGCGTTCAAGCCCTCGATCCGCGGGGAGGGCGCGTGGTGGCGCCACGAGGTCGTGGGCTACCGGCTCTCGCGGCTGCTGGGCGTCGACGCGCGGGTTCCCCCGGCGATCTCCAGGCGCGTGCCGCTGCGGGCGTTCGGCGATTTCGCGCGCGGCGCCAACCTCGTGGTGCGCGGCGGGCAGGTCGCGGGCGCGGCGATCTTCTGGATGCCGGTGCTGCGGCGGTCGGGGCTCACCGAGCCTGAGTCGCGCGCGCAGTGGAGCCAGTGGATGAGCGCGCGATACCCGGTGCCCCCCGAGCACGCGCGCCGCGCGTCGCAGATCGCGGGGCTCATCGCCTTCGACTACCTCCAGGCGAACTTCGACCGCTGGAACTCCGCGAACGTGCGCGAAGACGAGCACGGCGACCTCGTGTACCGCGACAACAACCGCGCGTGGTTCCTGGAGAACCTCGAGCGCCTCGACCGCGGCGGCATCGCGCACATCGAGCGGGTGCCCGCGTCGATGCTCCCTCGCATCGAGGCCGCCACCGGCGCGGCGCTGCTGCGCGAGGCGCGGCGCGACCCGATGTTCACCTCGCACTACCTCACCGCCGCCGAGGCCCGCTGGTACGACGCCCGCCGCCGCGCCCTCCTCGAACGCCTGCGCGAGGTCATCGCCCGCGAGGGCGAGGCCGCCGCGCTGCTCCCCGACTGACGCGCGAAGGAGCCCCTGCGCATGACCTCGATCTTCGACGACCCCCGGTTCAACGCGTCGCTGTTCTTTCCCTCGAAGCTCCCGCTCCGACCCGTCGCGGGCGCCAGGGACCTCTGGGTCGAGGTCGACGGCGCGCGGCTGCACCTCCGGGCGCACGACGCGCCTGGCGCCGCGGTCACCCTGCTGCTCTTTCACGGCAACGGCGAGACCGTGCCCGACTACGACCAGGCCGCCCGCGCCTTCGCCGACGTCGGCGCCGCCCTCGCGGTGGTCGACTACCGCGGCTACGGCGCCAGCACCGGCGCGCCCACGCTGCGCGCCTGCCTCGCCGACGCGCTCCCGGCCCTCGACGCGCTGCTGGCGGCGGCGCCGGGGCCCGTCGTGGTCATGGGCCGCTCCCTGGGCGGCGGCTGCGCGGCCGAGCTCGCGAAGACCCCCCGGCCGCGCGTCGTGGGCTACGTCTTCGAGAGCGCGCCGGGCGACGTGCTCGGAATCCTCCGACGCCGGGGCGTGCACCTCGACGCGCTGCCCGAAGACGACGCCGCGGCCTTCAGCCCCCTGCCCAAGCTCGCGCGCTGCGAGACCCCCGCCCTCGTTCTCCATGGCGCGTGCGACACGCTGATCCCGCTGAGCGAGGGAGAGGCTTCGTTCGCCGCGCTGGCCTCGGCGCAGAAGTCGCTCGCGGTGGTGCCCGAAGCCGGCCACAACGACCTCTCCTTTCGCCCCGAGTACTGGACCGCCCTCGCTAATTTCCTCGCGTCGGTCTCGCCTTGAGCCTGGCGATTGTATCGTAGAGGTATACACCGATGGCTCAGACTCCTCGATTCACCTTATAGCGAAGCGGGGGCACACTGGGTCTCACCATGAAGCCCACGACGCACCGCATCGCCCTCCGCGCCGCCGCACGTCTCGCGCTGCCCTTCGGGCTCGCGGGCTGCGGCGCGACCGTGACCTCCCTCGACACGACCGCCACCGACGCCGCCGTCGCCGACGCCGCGCCGGCTGAAGACGTCCCCGCGACCTCGCCGGACGCGGCGACGCCTCGTTGTGACTCGGTCGACCCCGCGCGCTCCCTCGCCGACGAGGCCGCCTGCTGCGAGCCCATGGTCGACGCCGCGGTTCAGGCCGACGCGGGGGTGGCCTCGCCCCGCCTGATGGCCTGCTGCGACGCCCTCGCGCGCTGGTACGACCTGCCCGAGAACCGCGCGGGCGCGTGGCCGGGCTCCCCCGCGCGCGGCGTGTGCTGCGCGGCGCTGAACTGGCAAGGCTCGCTCACCTGCACCCCGTGGGGGCCGCCGGTGCCGCCGTCGGCGAGCGGCGACGACGTCGCGACGGGGGGAGGGGCGTGGCTCGACCTCCGACTCCGCGCGCGCCTCGCGTCGCCCGAGCTGCCGCCGCTGCCGCACCTGTACGCGTCGGCGCGGGCCACCTGGCTCGGCCGGATGGTGAATGAGCACGAGTCGTCGGCGGTCTTCGAGGCCCTCGCCGCGCAGCTCGCCGCGGCGGGCTTCGACGCTCGCACCGTCTCGGCCTGCGCGGGCTTCGCCCACGAGGAGCGCCGCCACGGCGTGCTCTGCGGCGCCGTCGTCGAGGCCCTCGGCGGAGAGGCGCGGGCGCCGTCGCAGCCGCACGCGGAGTTCCCCGCGCACGGCGACGTCGACGCGCGGGAGGCGGCGCTGCGCAACGTGCTGAGCGTGTGCTGCCTGAGCGAGACCGTCGCCGTGTCGCTCATCGGGGCCGAGCGGCTGGAGATGTCCGAGGGGCCGCTGCGCGACCTGCTCACCGGGATCTTCGCCGACGAGGTGGGGCACGCCCGCTTCGGCTGGAGCCTGCTCCGCGACGTCGCGCCCTCCCTCTCGGGCGACGCGCGCGCGCGGCTGGGCGCGTACCTCGCGGTGGCCTTCGCGCACCTCGAGCGGCACGAGCTCGCGCACCTGCCGGTCGAGGCCGCGCCCCCGCCCGAGGCCGCCGCGCTGGGGCTCTGCAACGGCCGAGACGCCCGCGCGCTCTTCTTCGCCACGGTGCGCGAGGTGATCGTCCCCGCGCTGGAGGCGCTGGGCCTCCCCGCCGCGGCGGCCTGGGAGGCGCGCTCGCCTCACCTCGACGCCGCGTAGCGGCTACCCCGCGTCGAGGGCCTTGAGGATCGCGCCTCGCAGCGCCTCAGGCGGCTGCGCGCCCGCCGCGGCCAGCCGCTCGCCGAAGATGAAGAAGGGCACGCCCGTGACGCCCTGCTGGCTCATCGAGCGGGCCTCGTCGCGGGTCTTCGCCAGCTCGGCGGGGTCGCTCGCGAGGCGGAGCGCCTCGTCGCGCTCGAAGCCGTGGGCCGAGGCGACCTCGGCCAGCACCGCGGGCGATCCCACGTCCGCGCCGCGCAGGAAGTACGCGTCGAAGAGCGCCTCGAGGAGCGCGGGCTGGGTGCCCTTCGCCTCGGCGTGGCGCAGCAGCGTGTGCGCCGCCGCCGTGGGGTACGACCTGCGCACGGTCGCGAAGTCGATGGAGAGGCCCGCGTTGCGCGCGGCGTCTTGCACCCGCGCGAACATCGCGTCGGGGTCGCCGCCGTACTTCGCCCGCAGGCGCTCGCGGAGGTCGACGCCCCCGTCGGGGGTGCTCGGATCGAGCAGGAAGGGGTGATGCCGCACCGTCGCGTCGACCTCGGGGAGCTCGGCGAGGGCGGCGGCGAGGTTGCGCGCGCCGATGTAGCACCAGGGGCACATCACGTCGGCGACGACGTCGATGGCGAGGGGGCGTCTGGACATGCCCGAGCGATCGCACCCCGGCGGGGGAATGTCCACCCCGCGGGGCTCGAGGCGCGTCGATCGCTCAGCGCTGCAAGAAGATCGGGTTGCTCACGGCGAAGGCGTCGCGGCCCGGGAAGACCGGCGTGAGCTCGTCGCCGTCGACCACGACGATCGCCCACGAGCCCTGCGCCGCGACGGGCGCGCGCAGCTCGCCGCGAAAGCGCACCACGGGGTTCATCGGGTCGCGCTGCGCCTCGCCGAGGGCGGTCGGGGGCAGCGCGACGCCGTCGACGTAGAGCCTGAGGCTGCGCACGCGCACCCACGTCGGGGCGCGCACGAGCACCTGCAGCGTGGCCTGCTCGCCGACGCCGCGCAGCTCCTGGCCGGGCCCCGCGGTGCCGCCGGCGCCGCTCGCGGTGACGCTGAGGGTGACGCCGCCGCTGATGACGGAGCGGCCCTCGCCGACGGCGCGGCCGATGGCCTGGGGCGTCGCCATGCGCGGGTCGTCGGTGCCCAGCGACATGCAGGTGCGGGGGTAGCCCACGGGGCTGCCGTTCAGGCTGTGGCTGTCGGACGAGCCCACGGCGAGACCCGGCGTCCCGCGCGGAGGAACGAGAACCAGTCGGCGATGAGCTCGGGGCGGTCGTCGAAGTCGTGGTCGTTGAAGAACTCCACCGCGGTGAAGCGGTCGTCCCACATGGCGGGGCGGGCGGCCACGCCGCGCTCGGCGTCGTACCCCGCGGCGTCGAAGTAGGCCCCCGAGACGCGGTCGCCGCGGGGGTGGTTGATCACCAGGGTCGGGCTCTCGGGTCGGCGCCGCACGTCGGCGAAGACCTCGCCGGGCATGCGGTTGGCCCAGGTGAAGTTGCCCCCGTTCGGCAGGGCCGGGTCCGCCACCAGCGGGAACACCCCGAAGTGCCCGTAGGTGAAGGTCGTGAGCTCGATGCTCCCCACGCCGCGCACGTGTCGGCCGATGCCCAGGTCGGCGATGAGGTCCTCGAAGTCGGAGACGTACTCGTGCTCCGAGCGGGCCATCACCTCGAGGCCGTCGGCGGCGCCCGCGGCGAGCTTGAGCCGCGCGTCGTCGCCCGAGTCGGCCGAGCGGTGCGTGTGGATGTGAAAGTCCCCGCAGAGCACGCCCTCGCGGGGGATCACCCGGCGCAGCGGCGCGGTGATGTCGTAGCGCTGCCCCGCGACCGCGGTGATCACCTCGTCGTGGATCTCGTACGCGGGGCCCCGCGACACCACCAGGCGCCAGCGCCCCGCGGGGATCGGCGCGTCGACGCGGCCGTCGGTGGGGTACTCCACCAGCACGCGGTTGCGCCCGAGGTCGGTCTCGCCCCAGGGGTCGGGCGCGGAGGGCACCGTGGTCCCCGAGGCGGCGAAGAGCTGCACGCGGGCGGGGACCGGCGCGCCGTCTTCGGTCGCGGTGACCGTGAGCCTCGCGGCCGGCGCGAGGGTGGGCGAGGCCGTCGCGACCGTGGCGCCCACCTCCGCGCTCTCCCCCGCGGCGTAGCCCGGACGCCACGCCGACACCCTCGCCGCGGACCCCTCGGGGACGTGCAGGGTGAAGCGTCCCTGCTCGTCAGACAGCGCGCGCGTGAGGTAGCGCGCGCCGTCGGCGGAGGTGGCGTGCACCCGCGCGCCGGCGACGGGCGCGCCGCCCGACAGCACCGTGCCAGACACCGCGCGGAGGCGCGCGCTCGCGGTGCGCGCGAGGGACTCGTTCAAGCCGTCGAGGCCGGGGCCGCCGATCACGATGCGCGCCCAGTGCAGCCGCGTCTGCGCGCAGCCCGGTAGATCGACCCTCGGCGCGGAGAACGAGTCGAAGCCCGAGGTCGAGATGAACGACGAGAGGCGATCCTCGGCGCGGGGGAGCTGCCACGCCCAGGAGGTGAGGCGGTCGTCGACCCAACCCAGGGTGGCGCTCTGCACGCTGCCGCCGGCGAAGCCGTCGCCGGGCACGAAGCGCGGCATGCGGTAGCCCTGAAAGAACGCGTGGAGCACCGTGCGCACGCTGTACGGCTGCGCCTCGTTCACCTCGAAGGTGACGTACACGTCCACGTGATCGGCGCCCGGGCGGAGCTCGTAGTCGACGGCGGCGCGAATCGCGGAGTAGTCCTGCGGCGCGATGGCCCGCGCGAACTCGTCGATGAAGGGGATCGCGCGCATCGGGCCCACCGCGCGCACCACGGCGACGCCGTCGGTGCCGTCTCGCAGCACGCCGACGTGCTCGGCCGAGACCGAGTAGCGACCCAGGGTGAACGCCACCTCGCCAAAATCCGCGGGCGCCGTGAGCGCGCCGTTCACCACGCGACCCACGCCCAGCGGGAAGCCCCCCCAGGGCATGTAGCCCGACGACGCGCGGCGCCCCTCGACGATGAGCGCGACGCGGCCGTTGGCGAGCACGTAGTCTCCCGCGCGCCACTCGGCCAGGCCGTTCGACCCCGCGGGCACCGCGCCGCTCGCGATCTGCCCCGCGCGCGCGGAGCCCTCGGCCGCGGCGAGGGGAGAGGCCGCGCCGACCTCCCCGCCGAGCGCGAAGGGCGGGAGCGCCGGGCACGCGGCGGCGTCGGACTTCGCGTCGCCTCCGGTCGCGTCGGTGAGGTCTGTCGCGATGTCTCCCAGGGCGGCGTCGCGCCCCGCGTCGGCCGCCGCGGGAGGGTCGCCGGAGCAGCCCACGAGCGCGTGGAGAGAGAGCAACAGCGCGGCGACATTACGGTGGCGCGTCATCGCGCGAGCGTCACACGCCTCGGCGCCCAGCGAAAGCCGCGAGGCCCTGGGGAGACATCGCGGCGCGGAGGGCGCCGACCTTGTGGCAGGATGACGGTCGCCCCGCACACCCCCCGAGGAGCCGCGCTTGCCCCCGCATCGTTCGAAGCATCCGTCGCACGCCCCGAAGCACCCGCCTCGCCCTCCGTCACCCAGGGTCGCCGAGCACGTCGACCGCCAGCGCCTCGACGCGCTGCTCGCGCGCTGGGTCCCCGATGCCCACGACCGGGCCTTCGTGGCCCGTTGCCTCGCAGACGAAGGGCCCGCGCACCACCGCGGGTCGACCTTCGCCCTGCTGACGCTCCTCGACCGGGTGCTCCAGAAGATCCCCGAGGGCGCGCCCGCGCCGCCCGACGCGGGGAGCGTGCGGGTGCCCCTGCGCCTGCCTCCGCACGTCGCGGAGGGCCTCGACCCCGGCGACGACCACTACCCCGTGGCGATGCCCACGCGGGCGATTCGCGCGGCGTCGGACAGCCCGCGCGAGGCCGACGCGATGATCGACTGCCTCACCGACGGGCCGCCGCACCACGCCCTCGCGAACGCGCTGCTCGTGGTCATGCTCGACGAGGCGCTGCGACGACTCGGGGGCGACGCTTGACGGTCTCGCTCCCGGCCTCCCTCGACCGCGCGTACCACGTCGCCGCCGCCGAGCTCGGCTTCTCGTCGGCGGCGCGACTCTTCGTCTCCGAGACCGAAGCCGCCCTGGGCGCGGAGGGCGTCGAGGCGCTGCGGCACAGCCTCGGGAGGCGCTTTCCCGTCCTCGACGCGGTGGCGGCGATGGCGCTCCGAGGCGAGTCTGCCGCGCTCCCCGACGCCGCCGCGGCGCGGGAGGCGCTCGAGGGGCTCACGCGCGTGCTGGTAGTGGGCATCGAGGCCGACGCCCTCGACGCCCTCGGTCCGCTTCCCCCTCGGGTGAAGACCGGGCTGTTGATGCACCGCAGCGTGGGCGTGGTCGACTGGGGCAGGGTGGCGGCGAACCTCGAGGGCGACTGGGAGCTCGTGCCCATGGACGACTACCAGCGCTGGGCCGGATCGCGCGCCGGGGTGCTCACCTTCGCGTACGGGGTCGCGGGGGGCGTGGCCCACGTGAGCCCCGAGTACCTACGGCTGATCGGCGGCGACACGCGCTCGCAGTTTCGCGCGCTCATCGCGTGGGACCTCCTGCCCGGCGGCACCGAGGTCTACCCCCGCTGGCTCGCCGAGGCGGCCCTCGACCTCTTCTCCACGGTGGTCTGAGCGATGCCTGCCGCGCGCGTGCTGCTCCCCGCGATCCTCCTGTGCACCCTCGTCGCGCAGGCGGTCGCGCCTCGCATGAGGCTTCTGATCGCGCTCTCGGGCGCGGCGCTCAGCGTGCTCGCGTCGGTGGCGACGCGCACGGCGACGCCGGGGCAGCTCCTGGCCGACGTGCCCTACGGGGTGCTGCTGATCCTCGCCGGCCTGGGGCTCCTCGCGACGCTGATGGCCGAGGGGCGGGTGTTCGGCCCCATGGCGGTGCGGGTCGCGCGCGCGGCCGAGGCGCGGCCCCAGCGGGTGCGCTTCGCCTTCGCGCTGGCGATGTACGTGGTGAGCGGGCTCGTGAACAACCTCACGGCGCTCGTGCTCGTGCTCCCGGTGCTCCTCGTGCTGCTGCGCACCGGCGACGTGCGCGCGCCGACGGTGCGCTGGACCCTCGGGCTGCTCCTGGTCGCGTGCAACCTCGGGGGCGCGGCGACGCCCATCGGGGACTTCCCCGCGATCCTCTTGCTGGCGCGGGGGTCGATGACCTTCGGCGCGTACCTCATGCGCGCGCTGCCGATGACCGCGGTCGCGCTGGCGACGCTCTTCGCGGTGGTGCACTTCGTCGCGCGACCCGAGCGCGGCGTGGCCGACGACCCCCTCGCGCGGCGCCTCTCGCTGGCCGTCGTGGGCGCGCTCCACCGCGGCGTGCGCCCGCAGCGAGGACCGCTGGTGCCCTCGGTGGTCGCCCTCGGCGCGATGCTCCTCGCGTGGAGCTTCTTGCCCGCGTCGTGGGGCGTGTCGCCCGACCTCGTGTGCTGGATCGGCGTGTGCGCGGCGCTCCTCGCGCGGGGGCGCTCGGGCGAGCGGCTCTTGCGTCAGCGCTTCGACGCCGAGCCCGTGCTCTTTCTCTTCGCGCTCTTCGTGATGGTCGCCGCGGTGAAGCGCGCGGGCGTGTTCGAGGCCCTCGGCGCGCAGGTGCTCGCGCTGCCCCTCGCGCCGCGGGGGAGGCTCGCGGTGTTCCTGCTCTCCGCGGGCCTGCTCACGGGGATCTTCTCGGCGGGGCCGGGCATGGCCGCGCTCCTCGATGTCGCCGAGGCGCTCACCCGCGAGCTGCCGGGCCCCGCGGTGTACGTCGGCCTCGCGCTCTCCGTGTGCGCGGGCTCGTCGCTCTTTCTCACCGCGGCGACGTCCGGACCGCTCGCGCAGTCGCTGGTCGAGCGCGCGGGGCTGCGCGACCCGCAGGGCGAGCCGGTGCGCTTCGGCTTCGCGGACTTTCTCCCCGTGGGCCTGGTGTCGTTCGTGGTGATCCAGACCGTGGCCCTCGCGTGGGGGATGCTCTCGGCGGGCTAGCGGCGCTCCGGCGGAGCTGCGTCCGCGGTGAGCGCGTCCTCGCACCCCGCGACGCGACCCCGCCACCGATGGCTCCGCGCGCCCGCGTTGCTCGATGTTTCAACGCCTGCTTCGAGATGCTTCAGCGTCCCATGGGGCGAGCGACAATTCGCGCATCGCGTGCGCGTGGAGGCGCGGCACGAGGCGTGCTGTGCGCAGGGTATGAGCGACGCGACAGGGAGCGGGGCGCGAGGAGCCGGGGGAGGGGACACCGCGGAGGTCCTCGCGCGCATCGAGGCCGCGCTGGCGCGCATCGAGGGTCGGGTGGCGACGCTGGAGTCTCACGCCGACGCGGCGCTGGCGACGGCGACCGACACGCTCGACGGCTGGGTGGGGGACGCGCGAGCGCGAGGGGTCGACGTCGACGAGCGCCTGCGCGTGGCGTTGCGCCTCGCCGAGCGCCTGACCGACCCCGCGACGGCGCAGACCCTGGAGCGCACCCTCGACCTCGCGGCGCAGGCGCCCTCGTTGGTGGCGACGGTGGTCGACACCGTCGACGGCGCGCTGGCGCGAGCGCGCGAGGCGGGCATCGACGCCGACGACCGCGGGCGCCGTCTGCTTCGCACCCTCGAGCGTCTGACGTCGCCCGAGGCGTTGAACCTCCTCACCGTGGCCCTCGATCGCATCGACGTGATCAACACGCTGCTCAACGGCGCGGTGCTCGACCCGCGCACGACGCGGGTGGTGGGCCTCGCGGGCGAGGCGCTCGTGGCGACCGTCGAGGCGGGCGTGCAGCCCGCGGGGCCGGTGGGCGCGCTGCGCGCGCTCGGCGACGCCGACGTGAAGACCGTGCTCGGGTTCACGCTGCGGTTCGCGAAGAATCTTGGAAGGTCCCTGGCGGCGCAGAAGGCCGCGCTGCCGGCGCGGGCTGGGTGACGGGCGCCACGGCGCGATGGGAGCGATGCGATGAGCGAGACGAGTTGTGACGTACTGATCGTGGGGGGCGGCACCGCAGGCATCACCGTGGCGGCGCGGCTGATGCTGGCCCGACCGACGCTGCGGGTGACCCTGGTCGAGCCCTCTGACCGGCACTATTACCAACCCCTCTGGACCCTCGTCGGGGCCGGGGTGTTCCCGAAGGAGGTCACCGAGCGAGACGAGGCCGAGTACATCCCCGCGGGCGTGACGTGGGTGCGCGACGCGGTGAAGGACTTCGACCCGGAGCGGCGCGCGGTGACCCTCGAGGGCGGGCAGACGCTCACCTACGAGCAGCTCGTGGTGGCGGCGGGCATCCAGCTCGACTGGGCCAAGGTCGACGGCCTCGAGGCCGCGCTGGGCAAGGACGGCGTGTGCTCCAACTACCGCTACGACCTGGTCGACTCGACCTGGAGGTTCCTCCGCGGGCTGCAGTCGGGCAACGCGGTGTTCACCTTTCCGTCGACGCCGGTGAAGTGCGCGGGCGCGCCGCAGAAGATCATGTACCTCGCCGACGACCACCTGCGTCAGCGCGGGGCGCGCGCGCGCACGAGGGTCACCTGGGCCTCCGCGAGCCCCGGGATCTTCGGCGTCGCGCGCTACGCCGCGCCGCTGCGAAAGGTCCTGGCGCGCAAGGAGATCGACACGCTCTACCGCCACGACCTCATCGCCGTGCGGCCCTCTTCGAAGGAGGCCGTGTTCCGCCACCTCGACGACGGCGACGAGCGGGTGGTGAAGTACGACCTGCTCCACGTCGCGCCTCCGCAGAGCGCGCCGGACTTCATCAAGCGCAGCCCCGTCGCCAACGCCGCGGGCTGGGTCGACGTGCACAAGCACACCCTGCGGCACGTGAAGTACCCCGAGGTGTGGTCGCTCGGAGACTGCTCGTCGCTGCCCACCTCGCGCACCGGCGCGGCGATTCGCAAGCAGGCGCCCGTGCTGGTCGAGAACCTCCTGGCCGCGCGGGAGGGGCGCGCGCTCGTGGGGAGCTACGACGGATACTCGTCGTGCCCGCTGGTGACCGGCTACGGCAAGCTGATCCTCGCGGAGTTCGACTACGACGGAGCGCCCGCGGAGAGCTTCCCCTTCGACCAGACCGTCGAGCGCTACTCGATGTACGCCCTCAAGGCCTACGCGCTCCCCGAGCTCTACTGGAACGGGATGCTCCGCGGTCGGGCGTAGCGCCTCGCTCAGCGCGCCGAGAGCACGCGCCACGACCGCGGCGGGAGCTCCGTGCGCCCGCCCATCGTGTCGCGCTCCGTCGCCAGGTCGCGGTAGCTCCCCATGGGGATGTCGACGCTCTGCGCGGCGTCGCCGCGGTTGATCGCGACGACGACGTCGGGCGCGCCCACGCCGCATCCGCCCATGCGATAGACCCAGGTGTCTTGCGACGCCGAGAGGGTCGTGCGGGCGCCGCGGCCCAGGCTCGGGTTCGCGCCGCGGATGCGCGCGAGCGTGCGCACCGCCGAGCGCAGCGCGCGCTGGTGGGCGTTCAGCGCGCCGTCTTCCCAGGGCATCATCCTCCGGTTGTCGGGGTCGCCGCCGCCCGCGAGGCCGACCTCGTCGCCGTAGTAGATCAGCGGGAGCCCGGGGCTGGTGAGCAGCACCGCGAAGGCCACGCCCAGGCGCTCGTAGGGGGCGGCGTCGGTCGGCTGGGTGAAGTCGCGGGTCCAGCCGTTCTGCGGAGAGCTCCCGGCGCGGCACTCGGTGATCTGCCGGCTCGCGTAGTGAATCGCGCGGGGGATGTCGTGGTTGCCGACCCACGTGCTCATGAGGGCGCCGGCGCCGTAGAAGCGCTCGTTCTCGCCGACCCAGCTCGCGAACGCGTCGAGGCGCCCGCCGGGGGTGAACACGGCGTCGCAGAGCCTCGCGCGCCACGGGAAGTCGAACTGCCCGTCGAGCATCGTCTGCGGGTTGACGAAGGAGCGCAGCAGCGCGCGGTCCTCGTAGTTGAAGGTCTCGCCCACGAGGTAGAAGCGACCCCCCATGGGCGAGGTGAACTCTCGGTTCAGCCGCGCGCGCAGCTCGGTGAGCCACGAGAGGGGCACGTGCTTGATCGCGTCGAGGCGCAGCCCGTCGACGCCGTAGGTCCGCGCCCACCACACCGCGTCGTTCACGCTCCACGCGCGGGCGGCGGCGTTGTCGTGGTCGATGGGCGCGAGGTAGCTGGTGAAGGCACAGCGCGTGCCCCAGACGGCGTCGTCCCAGAGGTTCTCAGGGCCGCAGAGGCGAAACTGTCCGTTCGACCCGCGGGCGAACCAGTCGTTGTGCGCGCGGTAGAGCCCGCTCTCGGTGTCGACGTGCTTCATCACGTAGTCGAAGAGCACGCGGATGCCGTGACCGTTCGCGCTCGTCGCCATGTGCGCGGCGGAGATGGCCGCGCGGAGGTCGGTGTCGGTGCCGATGCGCGGCTCGACGCGGGGCGTGGGCGACGGCATCGCGGGGTTGGTCCAGTCGATGTTGTCGGGCGAGGGCCAGTAGCCGTGAAACGCGGAGTACTGGTGGGTGTCCATCGCCGGGTCGACGGCGGCGCCGGCGGTGTCGCGGTTCTTGTAGGGCGCAGACAGCCAGAGCGCGGTGACGCCCAGGTCGGCGAGGTAGGGCATGCGGCTGGTGAGCCCGCGCAGGTCTCCTCCGGCGAACTGCGCGCTCGCGCCGGTGCGGGGGTCGCCCCCGCTGGCGTTGGGTACGGGGGACGACATGCCGTCGCCGTCGGCGAAGCGGTCGATCATCGCGAAGTACATCACCGAGTCGCGCCAGTCGAAGGCGCTCGCCTCGCCGCAGCTCGCCGCGCCGCCGCCGCACACGCGAATCACGCTGTTCAACCCGCCGTTGCCGTCGCTCTCGGTCTCGGGGTTCTCTGGGTCGCGCACCCAGTCGGTGCCGTTTACGATGAACTTGTACTGGTGCGGACCGACGGGGGTGATCGTCGTGGTGACGGTCCACGCGCCGTCGGCGCCGCGCGACATCTCCAGCGCGCCCGCGGCGGGGGTCGCGGCCCAGCGGGTGAAGGTGCCCGAGAGCCAGACCGTGCGCGCGTCGGCGTTGCGGTAGGTGAAGCGCACCTCGTTGCAGGGCGGCGGCGGCGGGGGCTGCGGCGCGTCGTCGCCCCACGGCGCGTCGACGAGGGCGCCGTCGGGGAGCCGCGCGCCGTCGCAGGCGCCGTCGGGGAGCCTCACGTCGTCGGGGCAGGTGGGGCCCTGGATCGGAATGTCCGATCGGGCGATGTCGAGCTCGGGCACGTCGGCGCCTCCGTCGAGGAGCGCGGCGTTGTCGACGGCGCAGGCCGAGAGCGCGCTCGACACGACGAGCGAAGAGAGAACGCGTCGGAGGGTCACCCCCCGAGTCTAACCCCAGCGCCGACGATCCCTCGACCGCGCGCGGCGCGAGGCTCCGGCGGATACGCACCGGCGGCGATTGACAGCGCGCGGGCGGGGGCATACAAGCCCCGAGCCTCTCGCGTCCCGCATCGCATTCTCCTCCCTGCACTCCTCACCGATTGCTCGACGGACGATCTGATCAGACACGAGGTGCTCCCGGCCTCTTTGAACCGGGATCACCGCATCCCCTCGCCGCGCGCCTCCCTCCGAGGTGTTCGGTCCGAGGGCGAAGCATCATGGGCGCCGACGAACACGTCGTCGCCCGAGCGAGCAATCACCATGGGTACCAGGCTCTACGTCGGCAATCTCACCTTCTCCACCACCGAAGACCGCCTCCGCACGCTCTTCGAGCAGACCGGCGCGCAGGTCAACACCGTGCACATGGTCACCGACCGTGACACCGGTCGCCCCCGCGGCTTCGCCTTCGTCGAGGTGTCTGACTCCTCGCAGGCGAACACCGCCATCGAGCAGCTCAACGGCGCCAACGTCGACGGCCGCACCCTCACCGTCAACGAGGCGCGCGAGCGCGAGGGCGGGCGCGGCGGCGGTGGCGGCGGCGGCGGCGGCGGTTACCGCAACCGCTACTGAGCCGAGCGCTCCACCCTCCTCCCCCAGGGCCTCCCTTCGTGACGGCCCTGCTCTCCCCCTCCAGACATCCCTGAGCGCACCTCGACGCCGCGACGCAATCGCGCCCCGGCGCGGTCGAGAGTGATTCCCAAGGGCGCGCGCATCGCACACGATGCCGCCCGATGGCCCACGCGCGCGCGCCACGCCTCCGCTTCGACCGGCACGAGCTCGCGGGGGCCTTCGGCGACATCGGCACCGACCTCCCGCTGCTCATCGCGCTCATCGCCACCTGCGGCCTCGACGCGGCGAGCGTGTGCGTGCTCTTCGGGCTCATGCAGGTGGCCTCGGGGGTGTTCTACGGCATCCCCATGCCCGTGCAGCCCCTCAAGGCGATGGCGGCGATCATGCTCGCGCAGCGGCTCTCGCCGGGCACCCTCGCGGGCGGTGGGTTGGTGATCGGCGCCGCGATGATGCTCCTCGCGGTGAGCGGGCTCCTCGACGGCATCGCGCGCACCGTGCCGAAGGAGGTGGTGCGGGGCATTCAGCTCGGCCTCGGGGTCACCCTCGCGCGCCTCGCGCTGGGGCGCTACGCAGGGGCAGACGGCGCGGGCGGCTACGTCCTGGCGGCGGTCTCGGCGGCGCTGCTGCTCGTGCTGCCGCGCAAGGGGAGGGTGCCCGCGCCGCTGGTGGTGATGGGGCTGGGCCTGGCCTTCGCCTTCGCGACGCGCCTCGACCTGGGCTCGCTGCGTGGAGCGGTGGGCTTCAGGCTCCCGGTGTTTCACGCGCCGAGCCGCGAGGAGCTCACGCAGGGCGCGCTGCTGCTGGCGATCCCGCAGATTCCGCTCTCGCTGGGCAACTCAGTGATCGCCACGAGCCAGACGACCCGCGACCTCTTTCCCGAGCGCGCGGTGCCCGTGCGTCGGATCGGGCTCACCTACGCGGCGATGAACCTCGTCGCGCCGTGGTTCGGCGGCGTGCCCGTGTGCCACGGCTGCGGCGGGCTCGTGGGCTTCTACGGCTTCGGAGCGCGCACCGGCGGCGCGCCGGTGATCTACGGGCTGATGTACGTGCTCCTCGGGGGCCTCTTCGCGCCGGGCTTCTCGGTGGTGGTGCGGGTGTTTCCGATGCCCGTGCTGGGCGTGGTGCTGCTCTTTGAAGCCGTCGCGCTCATGGCCCTGGTGCGCGACGTGGCGCACGAGCGGGGCGCGCTGTGGATCGCGCTCCTCGTCTCGGCGGCGGTGGTGGGGTTGCCCTACGGCTACGTCATCGGCCTCGTCGCGGGCACGCTGATCTCGCAGGGGGTGCGCCGGGGGTGGCTCGCGACGCCGGGGGGCGATCAGGTCCCAGGCGGCGCCGCCGGGAGCAGCCAGCCCTCGCCCGACTCGGCCACGCGCCGCGCCTGAGCGAGCTCGTCGTCGGGGAAGGGCTCGAGGTACGACTCGAAGATCCCGTGGTCGAAGGGCAGGCCCTCGGCGGGGCGCACGAGGCGCAGGCGCTCGCGGAGCCCGTCGCGCAGGTACTCCAGCGCGCGGTGGTGGCAGAAGGGGTTGTTGCCCACGCGGCCGAAGACCACGTGCGCGGTCCACGAGCAGCCGCCGCGGCACTCGTCGGCGTAGTAGCAGCCGCGGCAGTATCCCCAGAGGTCGTCGGTGGTGCGGTCGCGGGTGAAGCGCATGGGGACCGAGCGCTCCCACACGTCCTTGAGGGTGTGCTCGCGGATGTTTCCGCCCACGTAGTCTTTCGTAGGGAGCGAGGGGCAGCCCTTGAGCGAGCCGTCGGCCTCGACGCCCATCGAGAGGCGACCCGCGCCGCACGACGACATGTGCCCGCGCGGCATGGTCCCTCGGAGCAGGGTCTCGTAGGGGCCGAAGTACCCGATGTCGTTGCCCGGCCACACGCGCACCTTGCGCTCGGCCATGCGGCGCTTGATGCGCGCGATCATCGGCATCACCTCGAGCACCTGAAAGGGCTCCAGGATCAGCTCGGGCTCATCGGCCGCGCGCCCCATGGGCACGGTCATCGAGACCTGCCAGGAGTGAATCCCCGCGTCCATAAGCAGTTCAGTAAGCGGCTCGATCTGCCGCAGCGCGGGGCGCGCGATCTGCGTGTTCGCGCTCACGGGGAGCCCCACCGCGCGGAGGTTCGCGATGGCGTCGAGGGCCGCGCGCCACGAGCCCTTCACCCCGCGCAGCGCGTCGTGCATGGGTTCGAGGGCGTCGACCGACACGGAGATCGACTGCACGCCGGCGTCTTTGGTCTCTCTCGCGCGCTCGGGGGTCATGCCGCGGCCGCCGGTGGTCATCGTGAGCTCGATGCCGCGGTCGCGGATCGCGCGGGCGATGGTGACCCAGTCGTCGCGGAGGTAGGCCTCGCCAGCGTCGGTCGTGCTGCCATTTGGCTCGGCCATCTGCCGCACGGTCGAGGGCCTCCTCGGTGCTCAACTCGTCCGGGTCGCTCGCGCCCGCGCGGGGAACCGCAGTGCCGGCAGGCAAGGTCGCAGCGCAGCGTGAGCTCCCACACCACCACCGAGGGGCGCCGCTGGTCGATGGCGCGAGACTCGTCGGCGAGGGGAGGATTTCTTCGCGCAGGGAAGCGCGGTGGGCGCGATGGGGAGGCTTCGCGGCGGGGAGAGGCTCCATGCCGGGCGCTCCAGAACGCGGCGTCAGGGGCGGGGCGCCGTAGCGGGCCGCCTCCGCCCGCGTCGGCCAAAGGGCGCCGTAGAGGGGCGTCTGCCGCCGTCGTCAGGCTCGCCCGCGTCGTCGGCCACGCCCGAGTCCACCGGAGGACCGCCGTAGAGCGCCATTCCGCCGCCGTCGTCGTTGGGGCCACCCGCGTCCGTGACCACCCCGGTGTCGACGGGGGTCTGCACGTCGGTGGCGACGGGGGTGTCGGTGGAGACGGGGGTGTCGGTGGCGACGGGGGTGTCGGTGGCGACGGGGGTGTCGGTGGCGACGGGGGTGTCGGTGGCGACGGGGGTGTCGGTGGCGACCACGTCGGCGGCCGTGCCGGCGTCACTGCCCGAGGAGCTCGAGCAGCCGGCGACGGTGAGCGACGCGGTGAACGCGAAGGCCGCGGCGCGCGAGAGCCGCTGCGACGCGCCAGGGATCACGCGCTGCGCGATCGAGCTGGGGAGCGCCGACGCGCAGAAGGGGCAGCGAGACTCCGCGACGCGCACGTGGCGGGTGCATGACGGGCAAGGAACCAGGGATGCGCTCATCGTTCAGTCAACCTCCAGAGAAGAGTCCGAGAGTCTAGCGCAGCACGAACTACGCCTGAGCTTGAAAGCGAGGCTCACACGTCGGCGGAGAGCCCGTAGAGCGGAAAGATCCCGCCCCCGTCGTCGACGACGCCCGCGTCCATGGGCGGCGCGCCGTACTCCGCCGCCGCGCCCCCGTCGTCGTCGGGAGGACCCCCTGCGTCCGCAGGGATCCCGTACGGCGGCGCGATGTTCCCGAGGTCCTCGGGGGCGGTGACATCCTGCGGGGTGACCGCGTCTGTGCCACCGCCGCGGTCGGTCGCGACAGCGGTGTCAGGGCGCGAGCCCGTGTCGGGGACCACCGAGTCGCTGGCGACGGTGTCGGTGGTCACGGTGTCGGCCGCGGCGTCGGTGCCGCCCACGGTCGACGAGCACCCCGCGACCGAGAGGCCGAACGCGAAGGCCGCCGCCCGCGAGAGCCTGCGCGTGGTGTCAGGGGCCAGGGCGCTGCGCGCTTCGATCGAGAGCGTCGCGTCGCAGAAGGGGCAGCGGGCCTCGCTCGCTCGAACGTGCCGCGCGCACGCGGTGCAGGGGATCATCGGCTGGTACATGGTGGGGTCTCCGTGGCGCTTCGCGCGGTCCGATTCAATCTGTGAGCCAGCCCTCGCCCGTCGCCGCGAGCCGCTGCGCGCGGGCGAGCTCATCGGCGGGCCAGGGCTCCTCGACGATCTCGAAGAGCCCGTGGTCGAAGGGCTCGCCCGGCGCGGCCTGCACGCGCACCACGCGCTCGCGCAGGCCCTTGCGCAGGAGCTCCAGCGCGCGGTGGTGGCAGTAGGGGTTGTTCCCGTGGCGGCCGAGGAGCACGTGGGTGGTCCATGAGCACCCCGCGCGGCAGGTGTCGTTGTAGTAGCAGTCGCGGCAGTGGCCCCAGAGGTCTTCGACCGTGCGGTCGCGGGTGAAGCGCAGGGGCTTCGAGCGCTCCCAGATCTCTTGCAGGCTGTGGTCGCGAATGTTTCCGCCGGTGTACTCCGCGGTCGGGAGCGAGGGGCAGCCCTTGATCGCGCCGTCGGCCTCGATGCCCAGCGTCGAGCGACCCGCGCCGCACGACGACATGTGCCCCCGCGGCAGCGTCCCACGCAGCAGCGACTCGTACGGACCGAAGTACCCGATGTTGTTCCCCGGCCAGATCCGCACGCGCGCGGCGTCGGCCACGGGCTTGAGCCGCGCGAGCATCGCCATGACCTCGATCACCTGGTAGGGCTCCAGCAAGAGCTCGGGCTCGTCGACGGCGCGCCCCATGGCCACGGTGAGCTGCACCTGCCACGAGTGGATCCCGGCCTCGACGAGCCGGTCGAAGACCTCGGGCATCTGCCGCAGGCTCTTTCGCCCGAACTGCGAGTTGGCCGACACGTGCACGCCCTCGGCGCGGAGGTTGGCGATGGCCTCGAAGGCCGACCTGAACGAGCCCTTCACCCCCCGCAGCGCGTCGTGGGTCTCTTCGAGTCCGTCGACGCTCACGCTCACCGAGCGAATCCCCGCCTCGCGCACGGCCTTCGCCCGCTCGGGGGTGAGCCCGCGGCCGCCGGTGGTCATCGTGCACTCCATGCCGTGGGCGCGCACGGCGCGGGCGATCTCGGTCCAGTCGTCGCGGAGGTAGGCCTCGCCGCCGATGAGGGTGACCTCCTTGGTGCCGAGCTCGGCCATCTGCCGCACGAGGTCGAGGGCCTCCTCCGTGCTCAGCTCGTCGGGGCGCTGTCGCCCGGCGCGGGAGCCGCAGTGCCGGCACGAGAGGTCGCAGCGCAGGGTGATCTCCCACACGGCGTAGATGGGGCGCCAGCGCTGGTCGATGGGCCGCGTGTCGGCCTCGAGGGGGAGGTGCCGGCGCGCGGGGGCGGCGGTGGGCGCGATGGGGAGCGAGCGTGGACGCGGGCCGATGTCGGTCATGACCCGAGCGTCGTAGCGCGCGGCGTGCCGACGCGAAAGGGCGCGCCGACGCGAACGCCCTTGACGGACCCTCGCGGGGGATGGGTTAGTCCCGCGGTCATGGCGACCAAGACGGCCTGGGGCGGTAGGTTCTCTCAAGAGCTGGCGGAGGGCGCGGCGCGCTTTCTGGCGAGCGTCGACGTCGACTGCGCGCTCGCAGACGACGACATCGAGGGCTCTCTGGCGCACGCCGAGATGCTCTGCGCGATCGGCGTGCTGACCGCTGAAGAGCTCGCGCAGGTGCAGCGGGGGCTCGGCGCGATTCGCGACGAGGTCCGCGCGGGCACCTTCGTGTGGGACGCCTCCAAGGAGGACGTGCACATGAACGTCGAGGCCGCGCTCACCGCGCGCGAGGGCGAGGTCGGCGCGAAGCTCCACACCGGGCGCAGCCGCAACGACCAGGTCGCCACCGACATGCGGCTGTACTCCCGCCGCGCGTGCGCCGAGATCGGCGAGTCCCTCGACCGCCTCGCCCTCGCGATCATCGGCCGCGCCGAGGAGGAGATCGACACGCTGCTCCCCGCGTACACGCACCTGCAGCGCGCGCAGCCCAACCGCCTCGCGCACCACCTCCTCGCGTGGAGCGAGTTTCTCCAGCGCGACCGCGGCCGCCTCGACGACTGCGCGCGGCGCATGAACGAGTCTCCCCTGGGCAGCGGCGCGGTGTGCGCGACGACCTTCCCCCTCGACCGGGCGATGACCGCGCGGGCCCTGGGCTTCGACGCGCCCACGCACAACAGCGTCGACGCCACGGGCGACCGGGACTTTCTCGCGGAGCTCCTCGCGGCCCTCGCGATCGCCGCGGTGCACCTCTCGCGCATCTCCGAAGAGCTCGTGCTCTGGTCGACGCAGGAGTTCGGCTTCGTCGAGATGAGCGACGCCCACACCACGGGCTCGTCGATGATGCCGCAGAAGAAGAACCCCGACGTCGCCGAGGTCGTGCGCGGAAAGACCGGGCGCGTGGTGGGCGACCTCGTAGCCCTGCTGGTCACCCTCAAGGGGCTGCCCCTAGGCTACAACCGCGACCTGCAAGAGGACAAGCCGCCCGTCTTCGACGCCGTGCGCGCGGTGCGGAGCTCGGCGGACGTGCTCGCCGACGCGGTGAACGCGATGGACTTCAAGCGCGACCGCATGCGCGCCGCCCTCGGCGCGGGCTACGTGACGGCGACCGAGGTGGCTGACTGGCTCGCGGCGCGGGGGATGCCCTTTCGCCACGCCCACGAGGTCGCCGGGCGCCTGGTGGCGCGCGCGATCGCGAAGGGCGTCGACCTCGCGGCGCTGCCGCTGAGCGAGTTCAAAGACGAGAACGAGCTCTTCGACGAGAGCATCTTCGAGGCCCTCGACCCCGAGACCGCCGTCGAGCGGAGGGACCTGCCGGGCGGTCCCGCGCGACGCCGGGTGAAGGCCGCGCTGCTCGGGGCGCGCGCGCGCATCGAGGCCCGACGCGCGGGGTCGTGACGCCCGCGCCGAGCGCTCAGGGGAGCGGGCTGGGCCCCGCCGCGACGGTGACGGTGAGGTTCGCCTGCGGGCTGCTGCTCGGACCGAAGGACACCGCCACCTGCGTGGGGTTCGGCGAGGGGTCGCCGTTCAGGTAGAAGCCCAGGGTGCCCGAGGCCGAGGCGCCCGGCGCGATCACGGTGGGGTCGCTCCAGCTCGTCAGCTCGGGCTGCGACGCGGGGCTGCCCTCGACGTCGCCGAGGCGGAGGTGAAAGTGCTCGCGGTAGATCCGCAGCGGCGCCGTGGTGGTGTTCTGCACGGTCACGGGCACGCGGAAGTGTCGGTTGCCGTCGGGGTGAACGAAGGTGAGCCCGACGCCCGAGGCGGTGACCGGGAGGGTGTAGACCGGGGCCGTGGGGGCGGTGCCCGCGGCGGGCTCGGCGGGGGCGAAGGCGAGCGGATACGCCTGCGTCCCAAGGACTTGCGCGCTGTCATCGCCCGGCTGGAACTTCACCGTGACGCTCCGCGGCTGGGGGTCGCTCGAGCCGCGGTACCACGCGATGTCGCCGGTCACGGTCATTCCGGGGTTGACCGAGATGTGCTCGGGGAGGGTCGAGAGGCTCCCCGCGGGAGACATCTCGTCGATCTTGAACGACTCCCGGTGCAGGTCGACGGGCTCCTGCCCGGCGTTGTGCACCGAGTAGCTCACCCGGACGTGCCAGTTGCCGTCGGTGTGGCGGAACACCGTCGCGGCCCCTGAACGGACCTGGAGCCCCTGGAGGCTCTGCGCGATCGCCAGCGCCGCGGGGGCGGTGGGGGCCGCGGGGGCGGTGGGGGCCGCGGGGGCGGTGGGGGCCGCGGGGGCGGTGGGCACCGCGGGCGCGGCAGGCGCCGCGGCGGGGCTGGGGCTCGCGGCGGGGGCGGGCGCCTCGGCCTGCTGGCGGCGGCACGCAGGCGCGGAGAGGGTGAAGAGTGTCAGGCTCAGGCGAATCAGGGAGTGGGACCGCATCGGCGCGGCACCTTGCCAGAGCCGCCCCTTCCGAGACAAGCGTACCGGCGCGGGGCGCCGCACCGCGCGGGCGCCGCCGTAGAAGGGTCCGGAGGGCGCCGCTTCGTGCGCGCCGCGCCGCGCGAGGGTGCTACGCATCGCCCCGCCCATGTCGGATGACGCGCCCGCCACGACCCTGCGCTTTCCCCCCGAGCTGCCGATCTCCTCGCGCGTCGACGACATCGCCGCGGCCATCGCCGCGCACCCCGTGGTCATCGTCGCGGGCGCCACGGGGTCGGGAAAGACCACGCAGCTCCCGAAGATCGCGCGGCTCCTGGGCCGCGGGGCGCGCGGGCTCATCGGCGTCACCCAGCCGCGACGCATCGCCGCGACCAGCGTGGCCGCGCGCGTCGCGAGCGAGATGAACACGCCCCTCGGGGCCGAGGTCGGCTACCAGATCCGCTTCGAGGACCGCACATCCCGCGACACCGCGATCAAGTTCATGACCGACGGGGTGCTCCTCGCGGAGATCCACGGCGACCCCCTCCTGCGGCGCTACGACACGCTGATCCTCGACGAGGCGCACGAGCGCTCGCTCACCATCGATTTTCTCCTCGGCTGGATCCGTCGCATCCTCCCCAGGCGCCCGGACCTCAAGGTCGTCGTGAGCTCCGCGACCCTCGAGACCCAGCGCTTCTCGGACTTCTTCGGCGGCGCGCCGGTCATCGAAGTCGAGGGCCGCACCTACCCCGTCGACGTGCTCTACGAGCCTCCGGCCGACGACCTCGACCCCGCCGACGCCGTGGCGAACGCCGTCGCCGACGTGTGCGGCCTCGACCCGCACGGCGACGTGCTGGTGTTCCTGCCGGGGGAGCGCGAGATTCGCGAGGCCGAGGCGGCGATCGCCGCGCGGTCGCTCCGCAACACGGTCGTGCAGCCCTTGTACGCGCGGCTCTCGGCGGCGGAGCAGGGGAGGGTGTGGGCGTCGATCCCGCAGCGCAGGGTGATCCTCGCGACCAACGTCGCGGAGACTTCGGTGACCCTGCCGGGCATCGTCTACGTCGTCGACACCGGCGTCGCGCGGCTCTCGCGCTACGACCCGCGCTCGGGCACCACGCGCCTGCAAATCGAGGCCGTCTCCAGGGCGAGCGCCGATCAGCGCAAGGGCCGCTGCGGGCGCGTACGCGAGGGCATCTGCGTCCGCCTCTACGACGAGCCGAGCTTCGCCGCGCGCCCGGCCTTCACCGACCCCGAGATCCTCCGCACGGGCCTCGCGGGGGTGATCCTGCGGATGAAGGCCCTCGACCTCGGCGACGTCGAGTCGTTCCCCTTTCTCGACCCGCCGCCCTCGCGCTCGATCACCGAGGGGTACCGCGTGCTCACCGAGCTCGGCGCCCTCGACGCCGAGCGCGCGCTCACGCCCCTCGGCCGTCAGCTCGCGCGCTTCCCCGTCGACCCTCGCATCGCGCGGATGATCCTCGCGGGCGCGGAGCTCGACTGCCTCGACGACGTGCTCGTGGTCGCCGCCGCGCTCAACGTGCAAGACCCCCGCGAGCGCCCCCGCGAGAAGCAGGCTCGCGCCGACGAGCTGCACCGACGATTTCGCGACGAGCGCTCCGACTTCGCGGGGCTCTTGAAGCTCTGGGACTTCGTGCGCGAGACCGAGGCGAAGGGCACCTCGCACCTACGCAGGGTGTGCCGCGACTCGTTCCTCTCCTTCGTGCGTGTGCGCGAGTGGAGAGACGTGCACCGACAGCTCGTCGACGTGACCCGCGAGCTCAAGCTCGCCGCGCCGAGGCCGCGACGCGGGGGGCGCACCGACGCCGACGACGAGTCGATGCACCGCGCGCTGCTCACGGGCTTGCTCTCGCGGGTGGGACAGTGGAGCCCGCAGCACCGGGTGTACCTCGGGTCGCGCGAGACCCGCTTCGCGCTGCACCCCTCGTCGGCGCTCGCGAAGAAGGCGGCGCCCTGGGTGATGGTCTTCGAGCTCGTCGAGACCGCGCAGCTCTACGCGCGCATGGTGGCGCGCATCGAGCCCGAGTGGCTCCTCGACGCCGCGCCGCACCTCGTGAAGCGGAGCTACCACGACCCCCACTGGTCCGAGCGCGGCGCGCGCGCGGTGGTGCGGCAGAGCGCGACGCTCTTCGGCGTGCAGATCGTGAAGGACCGCCTGGTCGACTACGCCACGGTGTCGCCCGCGCAGGCGCGGCTGATCTTTCTCGACCACGCGCTGGTGCGCGGCGAGTACCGCGCGCAGGGCGTGTACCAGGCGCACAACGACGAGGTGCGAGAGCGCGCGAAGCGGCTGCGAGACAAGGCCCGCCGCAGCACCATGATGGCCGACGACGACGCGCTGCTGACCTTCTTCGACCAGCGCGTGAGCCTCGACGTGACCGACGGAAGGAGCTTCGAGCAGTGGCGCGCCCGCGCCGAGGCCTCCGACCCCGAGGCGCTGCACCTCACGGTCGAGGACGTGCTCGCGGGCGACGCCGACCTCGCGCCCGAGGACTACCCCGACACGATCACGCTGCACGGCGTCGCGCTGCCGCTGACCTACACCTTTGACCCGTCGGCGGACGACGACGGCGCGACCCTCTCGGTGCCCCTGGCGCTGCTCCCGCAGCTCGTCGCGGGTGAGCTCCAGTGGACCGTGCGCGGATGGCTCCGCGACAAGATCGCCGCGATGCTGCTCCGCGTGCCCCGCGCGCAGCGCAAGGGGCTCGGCGAGGTCACGACCCTCGCGGCGGAGCTCGCGCGGTCTCTCGAGCCCTTTCGCGGACCGATGCTCCCCGCGCTGGTCGAAGAGGTCTTCGCGCGCACCGGCGTCGACCTCGACCCGCGCGACCTCGACCCCGACGCGATGGCGCCGCACCTGCGGCTCACCCTGCGCGTGCTCGACGAGCGCGGCGGCGAGGTGGCGAAGGGGCGCGACGTCGCCGACCTGCTCTCGCGCTACGGCGCCCGCGCCCGCGCGGTGTGGAAGGCCGACGCCGCGCCCGCGCGGCACGAGCGCAAGGGCGTCACGACCTGGGACTTCGGCGCGCTCCCGGCCTTCACCACCCGCCGCGTGGGCGGCGTCGAGGTGCGCAGCTACCCCGCGCTGGTCGACCAGGGGACCTCGGTCGACCTCACGCTCCTCGAGTCAGCCGCCGCCGCCGAGGCCGCGACGCGCGCCGGTGTGCGCCGCCTGCTCGCCCTCGCCGCGCGGGGCGTGGTCGCCGTCGCGAGCAAGCGCGTCCCGCCCCCGCTGCCGCGCCTCGACGGCGCGCCGACCTCCCGCGCCGAGGCCGACGCCTTTCGCGACGCGGTGCTCGCGCGCGTGCTTGACGACGCCTTCGCCCTCCACCCGGGCGCTCCCCTGCCGAGGGACCGCGAGTCCTTCGAGCGCGCGCTCCGCGAGGGCGCGCCCCGCGTCGAGGGCGTCGCGCAGCGCTACGCCGACGCGCTCAAGGCCACCGCCGCGGAGCTCACCCGGACCCTCGCGGCGATGCGCACCGCGTCGCGCCAGCCCGCGGGCACCGCGGCCCTCGCCGACGTGGCGCGCAGCTCGCCGCGCTGGCGGGGCCCTCGCTCCTCGACAGCGCCTCAGCGCAGCGCCTCGCGCACGTGCCGCGGTACCTCCGCGCCGTGCAGGTGCGTCTCGCGCGCGCCGTCGACAACCCCCGCAAGGACGCCGACAAGCTCGCGCCCCTCGCGGCCCTCTGGAGCGCCTTCGCCGCGCGCGCGCCGTCGGCCCGCGACCCCGCGGCCGTCGACGACCTCCGCTGGACCTTCGAGGAGCTGCGCGTGTCGATCTTCGCGCCGGAGCTCACCACCCCGGTGTCGGTGTCGCTTCAGAAGGTCAGCGCCGCGATCGCCGCG
The DNA here is from genome assembly GCA_041389885.1 of Polyangiales bacterium. Lineage (GTDB taxonomy): Bacteria > Myxococcota_A > Polyangia > Polyangiales > JAWKRB01. The sequence continues at coordinate 85,756 of JAWKRB010000030.1, forward strand.
CTGCGTTGAGGTCCGCTCACGCGGAGCCGTCGGCGGGGATGGGCTGCACCCGCGACTTCAAGAACGCGATCACCGCGTCGCGGTCGCGCATCGGCGCGCCGGGGAGCTGCACGAAGCGGTCGGCGAGGGCGTCCCAGCGGCCGAGCATGAGCATCATCCAGACCTGAAAGAAGTCGACGCCCTCGAAGACGATGGCGTCTTGCCGCCCGTACTCGGCCTTGTTCGCCTCGAACTCGGCCGGCAGCTCCGACCAGTGCGTGCGCGCGCGGACGTGGTGGTGGATGTGGTAGCCGTCGTTGAAGCAGCGCTTGTTGTAGCGGGTGTTGATGCAGGTGATGCTGTTCTTGTAGGCGTTGCCGGGGTCAGACGCGTCGACGAAGGCGTGCTGCCCCCAGTTGCCCGCCATCATCAAGAAGCGCACGAGCACCACGGGGATCACGAAGACCACCAGCGTCGCGCGGAGGTCGATCACCGCGAGCCCCGCGCACATCGCGATGAAGGCCGACTCCCCGGCGATCATGCGGCCGAGGAGCCGGCGGTTGCCGCGCTCGAGGTGGTACTTCGCCAGCCGCGCGAGCCCGGTGAACAGAAACGACGTGAAGTAGTGCAGCCACGCGGCGAGGCTGTCGCGCCGGTACGGCATCGTGGTCGACAGGTCGTCGTGCAGGTTGTTCTCGGGGTGGTGCATCCCCATGTGGTGCGAGAAGTACGTCTCCGGCGTCTCGCCGAAGAACGGCCCCACCAGCCACGGGATCACCTGGTTCAGCGCCGCGTGCTGCTTCTTGAACAGCGGGCGGTGCGAGGTGCAGTGCAGCATCAGGATGAAGCGGTCGAGGTAGACCAGCGCCCAGAAGAGCAGGTAGGCCGGCGCGAGGTACGCGAAGTAGCGCCCCGAGAAGAACAGCCCCACGCCCAGCGAGGCGCAGCCCAGGCACCCCAGGATCAGGTGCACGAAGGGCAGGTCGCGCTCGTCGTTGATCAGCGACAGCAGCGCGCGGTCGAAGAGGCCCGGGGGCGTCGTGGGAGGGGTGTAGAGGTCGCGGTTCATCGGCTCGACGCGGCTATACACCGATTCGTCCGCGGCCTACCAACGCGGCGGGTCAGTCGTCGCCCTCGGCCGACCAGGCGACGACGCGGTCGCGCCCGGTGCGCTTCGCGCGGTAGAGCGCGCGGTCGGCGCGGTCGACGACGTCGCCCGGTGAGGTCGCCTCGCGGCCGTCGTGCCAGGCGACGCCGAAGCTCACCGAGAGGCTCAGCGGCGCCGCGCGCTCGAGCTCGAGGGGCGCGCTGCGCACCGCCTCGCGAAGCCGCTCGGCGAGGGCGAGGGCCTCGTCGAGGGAGGCCGCCGGGGCCAGGGCGATGAGCTCCTCGCCGCCGTAGCGGTAGAGCGCGCCGCGGTCGGCGAGGGCGTCGCGGAGGCGGTCTGAGGCCAGGCGCAGGGCCCGGTCGCCCACGGCGTGGCCCAGGGTGTCGTTGACCGACTTGAAGCGGTCGAGGTCGCCCAGGAGCGCGGCGTAGGGGGCGCCTTCGCGGTGGAGGGCGGCGTGGGCCTCGTCGAAGCTCCGGCGGTTGCCGATGTCGAGGAGCACGTCGGTCGACGCCGAGCGGGCGAGGCGCTCGTTGGCGCGCTGGAGCTCGGCGTTGCGGACGGCGACCTCGTCTTGAAGCGCGAGGACCCTGCAGCCCACGGCGATGCGCGCGCGGAGCTCGGCCTGCGAGAAGGGCTTGCCCACGAAGTCGTCGGCGCCCGCGTCGAGGCCCGCGACGACGAACTCGGGGTCGCGGTACGCGCTCAGCAGGATCACGTAGACGTACTCCTTCTGCTCCCGGAGCCGCGCGCAGAGGGTGGGCCCGTCGAGGCCGGGCATGGCCCAGTCGCTGAGCACGATCCGCGCGCCGCTCTCCCGCGCGAGGCGGAGCGCCGAGGCGCCGTCCTCGCACGCGATGACCTCGTATCCCCAGTGGGAGAGGGTCTTCGTGAGCATGATGCGGGTCAGGCGGTCGTCCTCGGCGACCAGGAGCTTCATCGTGGCCGGGAGCGTTCCACGAATCCGCGGGGGCGGCGAGAATGCGCCGAGGAATCGCCCGCGCGGGCGCGGCGCGGCGGCATCGGGCGCCGCGGGCGTTGCGGGTCTGCCGCGGGTTCGCGTAGCTTCCGCGCGTCATGGAGAGCCCGTCTGCCGACCCCCCCGTGCGCTTTGAGACCTCCCCCGATCGCTACCGTCACTGGCGCCTTGAGGTGCCCGCGGGCGCCGAGGGCCGGGTCGCGCGCCTGGTGATGGACATCCCCGAGGACGGCGGCCTGCGCCCGGGCTACCCCCTGAAGCTCAACAGCTACGACCTCGGCGTCGACATCGAGCTGGCCGACGCGATTCAGCGCGTGCGCTTCGAGCACCCCGGCGTGCGCGCGCTGATCCTCACCAGCGCCAAGGACCGCATCTTCTGCTCCGGCGCGAACATCTACATGCTGGGCTCGTCGTCGCACCCCTTCAAGGTGAACTTCTGCAAGTACACCAACGAGACGCGGCTCTACCTCGAAGACCTCAGCGCGGGCTCAGGCATCGAGACCCTCGCGGCGATCAACGGCACGGCCTCGGGCGGCGGCTACGAGCTGGTCCTCGCCTGCGACGAGGCCGTGCTGCAAGACGACGGCAACAGCGCCGTGAGCCTCCCCGAGGCGCCGCTCCTCGCGGTGCTCCCCGGCACCGGCGGGCTCACCCGCGTGGTCGACAAGCGCAAGGTTCGCCGCGACCTCGCCGACGTGTTCTCGACCATCGCCGAGGGCGTGCGCGGTCGCCGCGCGGTGGAGTGGCGCCTGGTCGATGAGGTCGTGCCTCGCTCGCGCTTCGACGCCGCCGTGCGCGCGCGCGCCGAGAAGATGGCCGCGCGCTCGCCCCGCACCGCCGAGGGCGCGGGCATGGCGCTCACGCCCCTCGCCGTGACCCGCGGCGACTCGGGCGCGGAGTACAGCTTCGTGACCGTCGCGCTCGACCGCGCGCGGCGCGTGGCCGAGCTCACCGTGCGCGGCCCCTCGGGCGCTCCCCCGGCGAGCGCCGAGGCGCTGCGCGAGGCGGGCGCGGCGGCGTGGTGGGTGGCGGCCTGGCGCGAGCTCGACGACGCGCTCCTCGACCTGCGCTTCAACCAGCTCGAGATCGGCACGGTGATCCTGCGCACCGTGGGTGAGATCGCGGCGGTGCGCGCCTGGGACGAGGCGCTGCTGGCGCTCTCGCAGAGCGACTGGCTCGCGCGCGAGGTGCTGCTGCTCCAGCGCCGGGTGCTCAAGCGCCTCGACCTCACGGCGAAGAGCCTCTTCGCGCTGGTCGAGACGGGCTCGTGCTTCGCGGGCTCGCTCTACGAGATCGCCCTCGCGGCCGACCGGGTGTTCATGCAGGACGACGACGGCGGCGCGAACGCCATCGCCTTGTCTCCCATGAACTTCGGGCCGTTTCCGATGAGCAACGGGCTCACCCGGCTGCAGACCCGCTTCCTCTACGACCCCACGGTGGTCGACGCGCTGCGCGAGGAGACCGAGGCGCTCGACGCTCCGCGGGCGCTGAAGCTCGGCCTCGTGACCTTCACCCCCGACCCGATCGACTGGGACGACGAGGTGCGCGTCGCCATCGAGGAGCGCGCGGCGATGTCGCCCGACGCGATGACCGGCATGGAGGCCAGCCTGCGCTTCGCCGGCCCCGAGACCATGGAGACCAAGATCTTCGGCCGCCTCTCGGCGTGGCAGAACTGGATCTTTCAGCGCCCGAACGCCGTGGGCCCCCGCGGGGCCCTCACGCTCTACGGCCGCCCCGAGCGCGCCGTGTACGACTACCGACGGACTTGATCGCCGGGTCGACGCATCCCACGAACGTAGGAATCCCGCGCCGCGTGGCGCCGTCTTGAGAGGTGGTTCTCGATGTCTTCAGTGGTCAATGACACCCGGATCCCGAACAACGTCGACCTTTCCTCCGACAAGCGCCTGCAGCGCGCGCTCGAGGAGTGGCAGCCCAACTTCATCAAGTGGTGGGTCGAAATGGGCCCCGAGGGCTTTCAGCAGGACGACGTCTTTCTGCGCACGGCGATCTCGGTGGACCACGAGGGCTGGGCGCACTTCGACTACGTGAAGATGCCCGAGTACCGCTGGGGGATCTTTCTCTCCGACCCCGTCGCCGACCGCACCATCGCCTGCGGCGACGACTACGGAAAGCCCGTGTGGCAGCAGGTGCCCGGAGAGCACCGCAACACCCTCCGGCGGCTGATCGTGACCCAGGGCGACACCGAGCCCGCGAGCGTCGAGCAGCAGCGACTGCTCGGCATGACCTGCCCCTCGCTCTACGACCTGCGGAACCTGTTTCAGGTAAACGTCGAGGAGGGCAGGCACCTCTGGGCGATGGTCTACCTGCTCCACTCGTTCTTCGGCCGCGACGGGCGCGAGGAGGCCGAGGGGCTGCTGGAGCGACGCAGCGGCGACCCCGACAAGCCCCGCATCCTCGGGACCTTCAACGAGCCCTGCCAGGACTGGCTCTCGTTCTTCATGTTCACGTTCTTCACCGACCGCGACGGGAAGTACCAGCTCCTCGCCCTCGCCGAGAGCGCCTTCGACCCGCTCTCGCGCACCACCCGCTTCATGCTCACCGAGGAGGCCCACCACATGTTCGTGGGCGAGACCGGCGTGCTGCGCGTGGTGCAGCGCGCCTGCGAGCTCGCGAAGCTCGACCCCAACGGCGACGCGCGCGCCCAGGGCGGCATCGACCTCGAGACCGTGCAGCGCTACCTGAATTTCTGGTTCTCGAGCTCCCTCGACCTCTTCGGCGCCGAGGTGTCGTCCAACGCGTCGAGCTTCTTCGCCGCGGGCCTCAAGGGCCGCGCCAAGGAGGCGCAGCACGAGGACCACGTGGTGCTCGAGGGGGTCTACCCGATGGACGTTCCCCGCGAGGGCGCGCTCCACCGCGAGGAGGTCGCGCTGCGCACGGCGATGAACGAGGTGCTCCGTGATGAGTACGTCGAGGACTGCCAGCGCGGCGTCGACAAGTGGAACCGCACCATCGCCGAGCAGGGCGTCGACTTCACCCTCACGCTGCCCTCGCGGCGCTTCAACCGCGCGCAGGGGCTGTACGCGGGCATGCGCTTCGACACCCGCGGGGCGATGATCGACGAGGCGCAGTGGCAGGCGCGGCGCGACGAGTTCCTCCCCAGCGACGCCGACCGCGCGTACGTGCGGAGCCTGATGACCCGCCCCGTGTACGAGCCGGGCAAGATGGCGCACTGGATCGCCCCGCCCAAGCAGGGCATCCGCGGCCGCGGCCTCGATTTCGAGTACGTGCGCCACCAGCCCGCCTGAGCGGCGGTCAGCGCACCCGCAGGCTCCCGTGCCCGCTGAGCGCCAGGGCCGCGAGAAAATCGCGGTCCTGGTCGGGGCCGACGCCCACGACGTCGAGGCGGGTGCGCGACGAGATCCCCTGCACGAAGCCCAGGAGCCCACGACCATCCTCGGCGTCGCCGCTCGGTCGCCCGTCGGAGATCATCACGATCTGCTCCGGGCGCATCGACGCCGCGAGCTCGATCGCCTCGGCGGGGTGCGTCTCGTCCGCCGGCCGCAGCGCGACCAGCCAGCGAATCGCCTCGTCGAGGCTCGCGGCGTCGATGGTCCTCGGCGCGCTCCAGATCGAGCGCGCGCGGGTGCTGAACGCGATGAGGTTCACCGAGGTGCCCTCGGGGAGCGACGCGAGCACCTTCACCAGCTCCGCGCGGGCGACGTCGAGCTTCGTCGGGCGGGCCTCGGGGCCGAGCTCGAACCACACCGCGGCGGGGTCGAGGTCGCGCATCGAGTACGACACGTCGAGCAGCAGCGCCACCGAGCGCCCCACCACCGGCACCGCGTAGACCGCGGGGTCGGCGCTCTCGGCCTGGCGAATCGACACCTGCACCGCCGACGCGAGCCGCAGCGACTCGGGGCTGCCCTCGGGCGCCGCGAGGATCAGCGCGTCCAGCGCCCCCATCACCCGCGCCGACAGCGCCACCGGAGAGCTCGCCAGCGGCGAAGACGGCGCGTCGCCCGTGAGCGCGAGGCGCATGTCGCCCTGCACGGTCACGCTCACCCGGAGCGTGGCGTCGGAGGGCGTCCAGACCGCCACGCCCTGCGGGTTCGCGCCCTCGGTCGAGGCGACCACCGAGCCGCCCTCGACCCGGCAGCGCCAGCGCCGCCCGCGGCCGTCTTCGAGGAGCAGCACGCCGCCGCCGACCTCGACGCGCGCCGACGCGCGGCCCGAGGCCCTGGCGCTCAGCCCGCCCGCGCCGCCGCGGGGGTCGAGGCGACCGTCGATCACCCGCAGCCCGCGAAGGTCCGGGGCGCCGTCGACGCGCACGGTCCCGCCGCCGAGCACGTCGGCCCCGCCGCCGACCGCGACCCGCACGACGCCCACCTCGACGCCGACGCCGATGCGCACCGAAGCCTCTGCGGGAGAAGCGGTCGCGACGACCTCGGGGGTCGCCCGCACCGCGCTCACCACCACGCCGCCGGAGGTCACCGCGCAGCGGCCCTGGCCCCGCGACGCGACGGTGAGCTCCCCCGCGCCGACGCGCAGCGAGCGCCCGGTGCTCGTGCTGAGGTCGCCGTCGACGACGCGGAACGACGTCGCGTCGGCCCCGGCGCGCACGCGCAGGGTGCCGCCCGAGATCGACCCGCCGTTGAGCGCCCCCTCGGCGCCCGAGACGCGCAGGGCGCCCTCGGCCACGGTGCTCACCCGCGCGCCCGTCGCCTCATCGACGAGGACCACCTCGGCGAGGCGCACGCTCAGCCCTCCCGCGACCCACGTCGACGCCGGGGTGTGAACAGGAGACGGGGGGGCGGTCTGTGAATCCTCCGACCCACCCGCGGCCAGCGCCGCGATGCCCGCGGCGAGCGCGCCCGCCGCGGCGACGGCGCGGCCGTCTCCCCGAACGCTCGCGCGAACGCCCGTGCCGTCCGCGGAAGACTGCACGCGGAGCTGCCCCGCGCAGCCATAGGCCGAGGTGAGGATCAAGAGCGAGAGGGCGGCGTGGTGCTTCATCGGGAGCTTCTCCTGAGGGGAGGGTTCTCACGATGCGTGCCAGGGCCTCAGGTGGGCTGCGCAGGGGCCGAAGGCGGGGGCTGACGGGCTCCTCCCTCGGCGGGCGCAGGGGCGGGCGCTGGGGGCGCCGTCGGGGCCGCGGCGGGGGCCTGCACCTCTGGGGGAGGGGGCTCTCCGGGCGCCGCGGCGATGAGCTCGGCGCGGAGGGCGGGGTACACGCCGGGGTCGACGGGCCGGGCGAGGGCGCGTCGCAGCGCGTCGGCGCGCTCCGTCGCTGGGAGCTCGCGGAGCTTCGCGAACACCGGCGGGGGCACCGCGCCACCCCGGGCGAGGGACGCGAGCAGGGCGTCGAGGGAGGTGCGGCGCACCTCGGGGCGGGCGGTTGCGACCGAGGCCCAGGCCCGCTCGAAGTCGGAGTAGGTCGGGTGGCTCAGCAGGTGGGCCATGGTCGAGTCGCACTGCATCGGCGGCGCCGCGGCCGAGCGCCGCAGGAGGGACATGCAGTGGTGGCGCACCGCGGCCTGCACCACCTGGGGCTCGACGTCGGCGGGGGGCTCGGGCGCGCCCAGCGCGATGACCGCGGCGCGCGCGACGACCTCGGGCGTGGCGTCGATCATGCGAACGAACTGCTCGAGGCGGTTCGCGCGGTCGATGACCGGGGCGAGCACGGTGAGCGTGGCGACGTGGCTCCCGAGGCACGCTCCGCACGCGGGGCTGTCGCAGGACGCGGTGTCGGAGAAGGGCTCGCAGCGGCCGACGCTGGCGAGCACCTCGTCGCGGGAGCGGTCGCACGACTTGGCCATCGCGACGTCGAGCTGCACGCGCCAGCGGATGGGGGTGTCTCCGTCGCGGAGCGCGGCGCTCAGCACGCCCACGCAGTAGGGCGAGTAGGTGACGCAGCTCGACCCCGGCGCGAGGCCCGCGGTGCAGTGCTCGAGGGGATAGGTCCCGTCGGGGTGGTGGGTCCGCGCGAACTCGTCGCGCGCGTCGGCGGGCGCGCGCATGAAGCGCTGACGAAACCGCGCGCGGGCTGAGCGCTGGCTGCGCTGGGACCAGAGCGCGCCGAGCTCCGCGGCGCACGCCCGGCAGGCGGCGTTGGTGCAGGTCGCGGGGTAGGCGGTGAACCCTGGCGAGCCCTGCGCGCAGGGCGCTTCGGCGCGGCGCGATCGGCTGCACCCGAGGGCGACGAGGATGGAGAGGGCGAGGATGGGGGTACGCACGTCGTGGCCTCCTGCGGCGCGGCCAGCGTCGCATGGGACGCGGCGCACATCGAGACTCCTCAGCGCGCCGGGGGTTCCCCCGGGGTCGCGTCGTCGGGCTTCGGGCCGAAGGGGTCGCTGAGCCGCGGGCGCGAGGGGGCCTGCTCGGCGCGGGCGCGAGGGAGGGTGACGGTGAAGGTGGTTCCGCGCTCGGGCTCGCTGGCCACGTCGAGCTGTCCTCCGTGGGCGCGCACGATGTTGCGGGCGATGGCGAGGCCCAGGCCGGTGCCGTCGGGGCGGGTGGTGAAGAAGGGATCGAACACCCGCGACAGGGCCTCGGCGGGGATGCCCCTGCCTCGATCCTCGACCGAGAGGCGCACGCTCCCGGCGTCGGAGCGCACGCGCAGGGTCACCGCGGCGTCTCTCGGCGAGGCGTCGACGGCGTTGTCGAGGAGGTTGAGCACCGCGCGCCGGAGCCGCGCGAGGTCGACGGGGATCACGCACTCGCCGTCGAGCTCGCGCGCGACCTCCACCCGCACGCCGCGCTCGGCGTAGAGCGTGGCGACGCTGCGGGCGAGGTCGTCGACGAAGTCTCCCATGTCCTCCGCGGCGTAGTTCAGCGCGAGGGGCCGGGCGTACTCGAGGATCTCGCCCACGGAGCGGGTGAGCCGCGAGATCTCCTCCTGCGCGATGTCGAGGTACTCCCGGTCTGACTCCCCGAGCTCGACGCGCGAGCTGAGGATCTGCACGTTCATCTGGATCGAGGTGAGGGGCGTGCGGATGTCGTGCGCGAGGGCCGCGGCGAAGGCGCCGAGGGAGGCCAGGCGCCTCGACTCCTCGAGCTCCTCGGCGAGGCGCACGCGCTGGGTCACGTCGTCGCTGATCACCACCGCGCCCCGCGGCTCGCCGTGGCTGTCTCGAAACGCGGCGAACAGCAGGTCGTGGTACTGAACCCCTTGCGGCCCAGGGGTTGAGACCGCGACCTGGGCGATGACCGACGACGGGTCCCGCTGCGTCGCGGCGATGGCGTCGCGGGCCGTGAGGTCGCGCTGCAGGTGCGGGAACAGCTGGTCGAAGCACCCCGACGCGAGGGCCCGCGCGCGGTCGACGCCGGTGTGGACCTCCATCGCGCGGTTCCAGCTCCGCACCTTGAGGTCGGGGGCGACGGTGGCGACGCCCACGGGCAGCGACTCGACGAGGTTCTCGAGGAACGCGCGGTAGTCCGCGAGCTCCCGCGCGGCGAGGGCGGCGTCGGCGTAGAGCACGAAATTCTGCAGCTTGAGCGCGAGGTGCTCGCAGAGCCGCACGCAGAGCATCGTGCGCGCGCGGGGCAGCGCGGCGACGCCCGAGACCACGACGAAGCCGAAGAGCATCTCGTCTCGCCGCACCGGGATCACCAGGGCGACGCGCTCGGCGGTCATCCAGCCGCTCAGCGACGAGGGCAGCTCAGGGTGGTGCTCGGCGCTCCAGAAGGGCTCGGCGCGGTCCCGCGCGGCGGCCAGCAGCACGGCGGGCGGTCGGTCGAGGGCGTCGATCAGCGGCTGGTTCTGCAGAAAGCGAATCTCGCCCCCGCTCGCCTCCCGCAGCGCCGAGGTGACCAGCTCCAGCACCTCGCCGGGGTCCACGAGGCGCCCCG
>JAWKRB010000031.1:0-95050 GCA_041389885.1 Polyangiales bacterium
GGGGCCGCCCTCGCCGCGCTCCCGCGCTTCGCCGCGGGGGAGCCCGCCATCAGGGCGCCCGACTTGAACTCGTCGACGACCCTCGTGACGAAGGCGTTGATGTCGCGCATGAACGACTCGCGTCGCTCCTGCCCCCGGGCGATGGCCGCGAGCCGCGCCTCCCACTGCCCCGTGAGCTCGGGCGATCGCAGCGACTCCACCGGGAGCGAGGCGATGAGCGACTCGCCGCTCGGCGTCGCGCAGAGGGACTTCTTGTCGCGCGCGATGTAGCCCCGCTTGAGCAGCGTCTCGAGGGTGGCCGCGCGGGTGGCGGGGGTGCCGAGGCCGTGGTCCTTCATGGCGTCTCGGAGGGCCTCGTCGTCGAGGGCGCGGCCCGCCCCCTCCATCGCCGCGAGGATCGACGCGTCGTTGTACCGCCGCGGCGGCTGCGTTCGCTTCGCCTCGGTCGCGAAGCGCGCCGCGAGGCGCTGCCCCTCCGCCATCGCCGGCAGGACCTGCGCCGCGCCGCCCGCGTCGAACCCCGCGACCTCCTGCCAGCCCCGCGCGAGGCACTGCCGTCCGTGCGCGATGAAGCGATCGGGGGGCGGCGGCAGCCGCGTGTGAAAGCGCTCCGGCGCCTCAGACTCGTCGCCCTGGGGCTTCGCCGGGTCGGGCGCGTCGGGGACCTTCTCGCGCGCGCCGTCGTCGCGCCCCGCGCGGATCACCGCGGTGGTCAGGGCGAACTCGGCGTCGGGAAAGAACACCCCCAAGAACCTCCTCGCGATGAGCTCGTAGAGCCGCGCCTCGTCGCGCTCGAGGCGGTCCAGGGCGGGCGCCTTCGCCGTCGGGAGGATCGCGTGGTGGTCGCCCACGCGCTTGTCGTCGAAGACCCTCGGCGAGCGCGTGGGGGGCGACTCGCGCAGCGCGTCGGCGAAGGGGCGCAGCGCCGCCGCCGACGCCAGCGCCTCGAAGATCGGCGCGAGGGTGGGGAAGAGGTCGGCGTTGAGGTGCCGCGAGTCGGTGCGGGGGTACGTGATGAGCTTGTGCCGCTCGTACAGCGCCTGCGCGACGTCGAGGGTGCGCTGCGCGCTCATGCCGAAGCGCCCGTTGGCCGCGCGCTGCAGCGACGTGAGGTCGAAGAGCAGCGGAGGGGGCACGCGCTGCTTGCGCGCGCGCAGCGACTCGACCACCGCGGGCTCGAGCCGCACGGCGTCTTCGGCCCGCGCGCGGAGCGCGGCGGCGAGCGACTCCTCGGCCAGCGCGCTGCGCCCCTGCGACGACCACCTCGCCTTGAAGGGCGCGCCCTCGTCGCCGCGGAACTGTCCGAGCAGCTCCCAGTAGTCGACGGGCACGAACTCACGAATCGCGCGCTCGCGCTCGGTGAGCAGCGCGAGGGTGGGCGTCTGCACCCGCCCCACCGAGAGCAGCGCGTCGGACACCGATCGCTGGCGCAGGGTGTACGCGCGGGTGCAGTTCATGCCCACGAGCCAGTCGGCCTCGGCGCGGCACCGCGCGGCGTCGGCGAGGGCGTCGTAGCGCGCGCCCGGCTGCAGCGACGCGAAGCCCGCGCGAATCGACGCGTCGGTGAGCGACGAGATCCAGAGCCTTCGCACCGGGAGCCGCGCGCCCGCGTGCTCGTAGGCCCAGCGAAAGATCAGCTCGCCCTCGCGCCCCGCGTCGCAGGCGTTCACCACCGCGTCGAAGCGCTTGTCTCGCAGCAGCTTCTTCACGCACGCCAGCTGCGCCCGGCTCGACCTCACCCCGCGCAGCGCGAAGCGCCCCGGGATCATCGGCAGCGACTCGAGGGACCAGCGCTTCCACCCCGGCTCGTAGGCGCCTGGCTCCTCGAGCTCGACGACGTGCCCGACGCACCAGGTCACCACGTGACGCGGGCCCTCGAGGCAGCCGTCGCCCCGGCGCGTGGCCCCGAGCACGCGGGCGAGGTCCCTGCCCACGGAGGGCTTCTCGGCGATGACCAGCTCCATCTTCGCGGCCACGATGAACCCCGGCACGCGTCCCGCGCAAACCCCGAAGGGACGTTGTCTGTCCGGGCAGGACCGCGGGGCCAGGGGACAGGGGCGCGGGTTCAGGCCCTCGCGTGGAGCGCCGCGCTCGCCCCGCGGGGCTCGCCGGCTCCGCGTCGTCGAGCTACAGGATCATGCCCGCGCCGACGGTGTTGTTGGTGCTCTCGTCGATGAGGATGAACGCCCCCGTCGCGCGGCAGGACGCGTAGGGATCGCAAAAAATCGGCTGCGCGAGCTTGAGGCTCACCCGCGCGAGGTCGTTCATCTTGAGGTCGTGCGCGGGCGCCCGCTCGCCGGTGTTGACGTCGAGGCGATGCTCGATGGCGGCCACCGCGGCGCGCGTCTCGCGCGAGGTGTGGCGCAGCACGAAGCGGCGGGCGCGGTCGAGGGGCGCCTCGGCGAGCCAGCACACCATCGCGTCGACCTGCTTGCGGCCCTCGGGCACGTCGCCCGCGCCCACGATCATGTCGCCGCGGGAGATGTCGATCTCGTCCTCGAGGACGAGGGTCACAGACTGCTCCGCCGCGGCCTCGGCGAGCGCGGCGCCGCCGAGCTCGACCTGCTTCACCCGGGTCTCGCGCCCCGCGGGGAGCACCACCACCGGGTCGCCGGCGCGCACGGTCCCAGACTCCACGCGCCCGGTGAAGCCCCGGTAGCCCGCGCCGGCCCGCGCCGCGTCGACGCCGACGCCCCGGCCCAGGCCCTCGTCGTGCACCCGACACACGTACTGCACCGGGAAGCGCAGCGGGCCCTCGGCGTTGCCCTGGGTGACGGGCGCCGACTCGAGCAGCTCCAGCAGGGTCTCGCCCTGGTACCACCCCATCGAGTCGCCCCGGTCGACCACCATGTCGCCCTGGAGCGCCGACATCGGGAGCACCTTCACGTCGCGCAGCCCGACCTCCCCCGCGAAGGCGAGGTACTCGTCGCGGATGCGCTCGAAGGTCGAGCGGTCGTACCCCACGAGGTCCATCTTGTTCACCGCGGCGACGACGTGGGGGATGCCCAGGAGGCGCGCGATGTACGAGTGACGTCGGGTCTGCGTGAGCACGCCCTTGCGCGCGTCGATGAGGATGATCGCGAGGGTCGCCGTCGACGCCGCCGTGACCATGTTCCGGGTGTACTGCTCGTGGCCGGGGGCGTCGGCGATGATGTACTTGCGCGTGCCCGTCGAGAAGTATCGGTAGGCGACGTCGATGGTGATCCCCTGCTCGCGCTCGGCCTGGAGGCCGTCGGTGAGCAGCGAGAGGTCGACGGCCTCGAGGCCGCGCTTGTGCGACGTGCGCTCCAGCGCGTGCAGCGTGTCGACGAGGATCGCGCGCGTGTCGAAGAGCAGCCGACCGATGAGGGTGCTCTTGCCGTCGTCGACGCTTCCGCAGGTCATGAAGCGCAGCAGGCCGTGGTCTACGAGCGGGGCTGACATGGTCAGAAGTAGCCTTCTTTCTTGCGCTGCTCCATCGAGGCCTCGGAGGTCTGGTCGTCGAGGCGGGTCGCGCCGCGCTCGGTGATGACGGTCTCGGCGGTCTCGGCGACGATCTTCTCCAGCGTGTCGGCGGTCGACTCGACCGGCGCCGTGCAGGTGATGTCGCCGACCGTGCGAAAGCGCACCGAGCGCTCGACCACCTCGTCGCCGGGCCGCGCCGGGGTCACCTCGGTGACCGGCACGAGCGCGCCTCCCCGGATCACCACCGGGCGGGTGTGCGCGAAATAGATCGACGGCAGCGCGAGCCCCTCGCGCTCGATGTATTGCCACACGTCGAGCTCGGTCCAGTTGGAGATGGGAAAGGCGCGGATGTTCTCGCCCTTGAAGGTGCGCGCGTTGTAGAGGCTCCAGAGCTCCGGGCGCTGGTTCTTGGGGTCCCAGCCGCCGAAGTCGTCTCGAAAGCTCATGATGCGCTCCTTGGCGCGGGCCTTCTCCTCGTCGCGCCGGGCGCCGCCGATGCAGCAGTCGAAGCCGAACTCCGCGATGGCCTCGAGCAGCGTCACCGACTGGTGCTTGTTGCGCGACTCGTCGGGCGCGCGGAGCACCACCGTGCCGCGCCTCATCGAGTCTTCGACGGAGCGCACGATCAGCCGCTCGCCGAGCTCGGCCGCGCGGGCGTCTCGAAACGCGATCACCTCGGGGTAGTTGTGCCCCGTGTCGATGTGCAGCAGCGGGAAGGGGAAGCGCGCGGGGCGAAAGGCCTTCTCCGCGAGGCGGAGGAGGCACACCGAGTCCTTGCCCCCTGAGAACAGCAGGGCGGGGGTCGCGCACTGTCCGGCGACCTCACGAAGGATGTGGATCGCCTCGGCCTCCAACCAGTCGAGGTGAGGGAGCGTTCGAGGGGAGTTCATGGTCAGCGCGCAGAGCGTATAGCCCAGGGCGCCTCCCCCCTCAATGCGTCACGCGCACGCCTCGCGCGCGGCCGAGGTCGCCGCGACCCGCGGGGGCGGCGGTGCATCGAAGCGGAGGTGAGCGAAGCGTCGAGGCCCTCTGCGTTCATGCGCGTGCGCGACCTGCGGGGCGGGTTCGAGCGCGAGGTGCCGGCGAGCACGCCGAGCGTGCCGACCTTCGTGCTCGACTACGTCGCGCGGAGCCTCGCGCACGCGGGCGGCGACGCGACCCTCCAGGCCGACGAGGCCCGGGCCTTCGGGCCGGTGCCCCTGTCGACCTTCTCGCCCGGCGACGAAGTGTTCCTGGAGAGCCCCGCGGGGCCCTGGCGCCTGGTCGCGGTGATCGCCGCCCCGCGGGCGACCTGGCGCCTGCTGCCCTGCGGCGCGAGCCTGCTCATGGCCGGGGCCTGCCCGCTGCGGGTGACCGACGGCGTCGCCGACGCTCGTGCAGGGGCTGAGGGCAAGAGGGGTCGGACGTCGCGCATCCTCGCCGAGGCCGAGGCGGCGACGGGGCTGCGCCTCGCCCTCGGCCCGTGGACCCCGCGGCGACGAAACAGGCGCAGCGCCGCGCTGACGGTGCTCTGACGCCCCGCGGCTACTCGCCCTGCCCGAGGGAAGCCGCGCTCGCCGTCGAAGGAGGTAAGAAGTTCTCGGTCTTCACCGCGTCGGCGCCGCGCTCAGCGAGCCGCGCAGGCGGAACCACCCGCTCCGCCGCGATGGGCTGGTAGTCTGGGTTCTCGCGGTCGACGTGCGTCGAGACCCACAAAGCGGCAGCGCCAGTGGTCCGTGCAGAAGGTCTCCGGGAAGCCGTCGGGCCAGACCTTCACGCCGCGGTTGGTGATCATCTTCAGCTTCAGCACACCCCTCGCTGGCGGACTGGGCGGCCTCCTTAGCGCGTCGACGCCGCTGGCGTCGTCCTTGAACGAGACGTCGACGCCGCAGGCTCTCCTTCACGGGCTTGCGCACGTAGGGCCGGGGTCGCGGAGGCGGCCGCGCAGGGCGACCGCCTTGAGCGTGGTGGGTCCTTGGCCAGGTCGCGCGATGACCGCGTCGGCGAGGCCCGGGTCCCCACCTTCGGCGTCAGTGCCCCTCGGGTAGATGTCCGCCGGGTGAACGCCGTCCTCGAGGGTGCGGGCCAGGCGTTCTGAATCCGCTCGGATCGCTCGGCCATGCGGAGGTGCTCGAGCATCATGCACGCGGCGTTCAGCATCGCGCTGGGGTTGGCGATGTCTCTCCCCGCGATGTCGGGCGCGCTGCCGTGAATGGCCTCGAACATGCTGATGCGCTCGCCGATGTTGGCGCTGCCCGCCATGCCCACGCTCCCCGTGAGCTCGGCCGTGACATCGCTCAAGATGTCGCCGTAGAGGTTCAGGGTCACGATGACGTCGTACGCCGAGGGGCGGGTCGCCACCCTCGCCGTGCCGATGTCGATGATCTGAACCTCCTGCTGGATCTCCGGGTACTCCCGACCGATGCGCCGAAAGGTGTCGGCGAAGAGCCCGTCGGTGAGCTTCATGATGTTGTCTTTGACGAGGCACGTGACCTTCTTGCGCCCGTTGCCGCGGGCGTACTCGAAGGCGTGACGCACGATGCGCTCGGTGCCGGGCACGCTGATGAGCTTCAGGCACTGGATCACGTCCGCGGTCTGCCGGTGCTCGATGCCCGCGTAGAGGTCCTCCTCGTTCTCGCGCACCACCACGACGTCCATCTCGGGGTGCAGGCTGCGCACGAAGGGGTGCAGGCTGCGGCAGGGGCGGACGTTCGCGAAGAGACCGAGCGTCTTGCGGATCGTGACGTTCAGGCTCTTGTAGCCCTTGCCTTGCGGCGTCGTGATCGGCCCCTTCAGAAAGACGGGGTTCTTGCGCACCGTCGACCACGCCGAGGGCGCGATGCCGCTGCTGTTCCCGGCGAGATAGACCCTCTCGCCGACCTCGATGTGCTCGAACTCAAGATCGCATTCGGCGGCGTCGAGGATCCGCAGCACGGCGTCTGTGATCTCCGGTCCGATGCCGTCTCCTCGCGCCACGGTCACGGTGTGCTTCATGGTCCCTCGGGCTCTCGGGTAGGGGGTGATCTCGGCGTCGCCTACCCTGCGGGGCACCGGATAGTGCCGCGACACCCGAGCGTCGACCCCCCTCCGTCACGGTCGCTCCGCGCGCAGGGTGAAGCGCGCGGCTACGCCTCCGAGCGCTCGGGGAACTCGGCCTCGATCATCTCGTCGAACCAGCTCGCGGGGTGATAGCCCGAGACCCGCCCGAACTCCTTGCCCTGGTGAAACACCAACACCGTCGGCGTGGCCATCACCCCGAGGCGCGAGAGCAGCGCGGGGTCTCCCTCGGTGCTCACCTCCACCACGCGAACCCTCCCCTCGTACCGCGTCGCGATGTCCACCATCACGGGCTCCAGCATCTTGCAGGGCGCGCAGCTCGGCCCCCACACGTCGACGATCACCGGCAGGGGGCTCTTCAGCACCTCGTCCCGAAACTCGTCCTGGCGACGAACCGACACCGGCAGCACCTCGCGCCTCGGACCGAACAGCTTGCTCAGAAAGCCCATCGTCGACACCTCTGGGAGAGCCTACGCAAGCCCCGTGCTACGCGGCGGCGCGGGGTGTTTCATGGCGGGGGTGAAACACGGTGAAACGCCGGGGCCCTCACCGGGGCCCTACGCGCGCTCAGCGCGTCAGGTAGTCCGCGTCGCCCGCGAGGAGCCGGGGGCGATCGGAGGCGAGGTAGGCCGCGGCCGCGGCGTCGTGCTTCACCTGCGCGTCGAGGAAGGCGAGGAGGGTCGAGGCGATCGCGGCGCTGAGCCGCACGAGCCTCGGGTCGGGCGACTCGGCGTCGCCGAGGTTGAAGGTGCCGTGACCGCCGACCCCGACCGGCAGGCGGGAGTAGAGCAGGCGTCGGCTGCCGTCTGCGGGGGCGAGCTCGTGAGGGCGTCGGCGGAGCGGTCCGGTGAGCTCGGGCAGATCGGGCTTGACGTCATTCTCGCCGGTGAGGACGAGCACGGGCCCGCGGAGCTGAACCCAGGAGTGATCTGCGCCCCGCTCGAAGAAGTGGTGAAAGCCGGGGCCCGAGGGGCTGAGCAGCGCGATGGCGAGCGGGCGCGCGTCGGTGAGCGTGTAGCGGGCGCCCGGCGCGACCTCACGGACCGCGCCGAAGAGCGCCGCCGGGCCCTGGGTGCCCCCAGACCAGCCCGCGAGGGCGACGCGGGAGGGGTCGCCGGTGGGGCGCCCCGCGGCGGTGAGCGCGGCGGCGACGTCGGGGAGCGCGTCGAGCGCGGCGACCAGGTCCGTCGGTCGCGCGACGGTGTGCACGATCTCGGGGTCCGCGGTGCACGCGTCGACGCTGGCTCCGCTCGCCGCGCACAGCGCCGCCGCCGAGGTCGCGTCGGCCTCGGGGTGACCGACGCGAACGACGACGTAGCCCTGCGAGGCGATCACCCGCGCCCACGCGACGCTCTCGTTCTGCCCGCCGGCCCGTAGACCGCCGCCGTGCTCGAAGAGCACGAAGGGGTACGGACCGCCTCCGACCGGGTGACAGACACGGAGCGGCACGGTGCGATGGTAGGTCGCGCTCGGCGCGGAGCGGTCCATGGGGCGAGCGGAGGCGGGCAGACCTGCCTCGTCGCGACAGGTGGTCTCGAGCCGGAGCGCGGGGTACGCGCAGGCCATGAGGTCCTCCGCGCAGCCGCCTGACGCCGCGGCGTCGGTCGCGGCGCCGGCGTCACGACGAGGAGCCGAGGGCGAGCCACACGCGGGCGAGAGGACCGCGAGGGAGAGGGCGAGGAGGCGGCGCGCGCGAGAGATCGACGTCATGCGCCGATTGTTCTGCGGCCTTCGTGGGGCGCTCAATGGGACGTTTCGGAACCTCCGCGCCTCGGCCTACTCCTCCCCGGCCAGCCGACGCGCGAGCTCAGTGCGCGACCCGACCCGCAGCTTCGCGAAGAGCCCCCCGAGCTGCTTGGCGACGGTCTGGAGGCTCGTGCCGCGGGCCCGCGCGATGGCGCGGTTCGACTCCCCTCGCGCGGCGCGCTCCGCGACGTCACGCTCGGCCGGGGAGAGCCCCTCAAGGGAGCACACGTCGCCGAGCGACGCGGCGACGAAGCGCTCCCCCGCGACCTCGAGCGCCCGCGCGCGGCGGCGCGTCGCCGGGGCGAAGAGCGCGGCGAGCTCGCCGAGCGTGCGCAGACCGAGCTTCGCGCGGGCGCGCGCCGCGGCCTTGTTCACCGCGCTGACCCCGAGGCCGAGCTCGTAGGCGATCTCTTTGAGCGTCGAGCCGCGCCCGAGGGCCTCGGCGACCATCGCCTCACGGGGCGCGAGCCCCCGCGGCTCGACGACCCGCGGCTCGTTCCAGTGCGCGACCACGAAGCGCTTGCCGTCGCGCTCGACGCGGTCGACCAGAGACCACCGCCCGGCGACGAGCCCCTGCCAGAGCGCGAGCGCCTCGTCTGGCCTGTGCCGCGCGCGTCCCCGCGCCCGCTCCGACCGCGCCACCGCCTCGGCGAGCCGCTCGCGGGCGCCGCGGCCTCGCTCGGTGGCGTGCTCGAGGGCGCTGCCCGGCGAGAAGACCGCGTCGCCGAGGTCGTCTTCGCCGCCGAGCCGACGACGGATCCGGAGCGCCGCGCCGACGTGCGAGGCCGCGCAGCGCAGGCGCTCCGCGTGGGGCAGAGGCGCCGCGAGGGAGCCTCGCCCGCCGGAGAGCGCGAGCAGGTGACCGTCGCCGTCGTGGATCGCCACGAAGCAGACGTCCTCCTGCGGCTCGGGCTGGGCTCGCAGGCCCGCGACGAAGACCTCCTCCGCCCCCAGCGCGCGCATCGCGCGGCGCATCGAGGTGACCTGAGAGGGGCGACCCAGCCGGGCCACGAGCTCGGGGGAGGCGCGTCGGGTCATCGCCTCGACGTGGGCGGCGAGCTCTGGGCTCCCGCCGTGCGCGACGACGCGCTCGAGCTCAGCGCCCCGCGGGGTCTCGCAGAAGACCTGGGCGACGACGCCGTGGCCCCCGTCGAGCACCTCGAGCCGCGCGAGGAGCCCTCGAAGCCAGTCGGCCTCGCTCCCATCGAGGCGGTAGGCGGCCTCGAGCACCGACACCCAGTCCACGCGCGGAATCAGCGCCACGCGCGGGCGCCTTGTCAAGCCGCCGCGCGGCGCGGGGCCGCGCCCCCGCTTACCGGAGGCGGCGCTTCAGCGCGAAGAGGTCGCGGGCGATGATCCCCACGGTCTTGAGCCCCGAGCTCTTGCTCTTGCCCGCGCGGCGGGGCGCGCACGAGATCGCCACCGTCGCGTAGCGCACGCCCCGGCGCATCACGCGGATCGGGAACTCGAAATTCAGAAAGAAGCTGTCGGGCTTGAGCTCGCGCGGGGAGAACAGCGCGCGGCGAAGAGTACGGCCGTCGCTGCGCATCGTGACGCCGTGCACCGCGCGGATGAGCCCGCGCACGCCCGCGCTCATCACGGTGCGGTGCCAGCCGTCGTCGCGGTCTTTGTACACCGAGAACACCACGTCGACGGGCTCGCGCCGCGCGGCCTCGAGGAGCGCGTCGAGCTCCCCCGGCAGGATCTGCCCGTCGCAGGGCAGAAAGGTCACCCAGGGCCGCGTCGCGGTGCCCACGCCCGACTTGATCGCCGCGCCGATGCCGCGGTTGGCGCCGTGCGAGAAGGCCGTGTAGCGGGGGTCGTCGCCGAGCACCGCGCGGGCCGCGGCGAGGGTGCCGTCGGTGCTCCCGTCGTCGACGAAGATCAGCTCGTGGTCATCGCCCGTGCCCGCGAGCCACGCGACGATCTCCGAGAGCACCGAGGGGACGTTCTCTTCTTCGTTGTACGCGAAGACGATGAGCGAGAGGGGGGCGCCGCTCACGGCGCCGCCTCGGGGCGAAACCGCAGCACCCGCGCGGGCACGCCCGCCACCACCGCGTACGGCGGAACGTCGTCGGTCACCACCGCGCCCGCGCCCACCACCGCGCCCCGCCCCACGCGCACGCCCGGGAGGATCACGGCGTTGATCCCGATGTCGCTGTCGTCTTCGATCACCACGGGGGCAGTCTCGACGGGCGAGAAGAGCACGGGCACCTCGCGGCCCGCCTCGGCGTGCGTGGAGGTCAGCACCTTCACGCCGGGGCCGATGCCGACCCGCGCGCCGATGGTGATCCCGCCGGCGCTGTGAAAGAAGCACTGCTGCCCGATCCAGGTGTAGTCGCCGATGACCATCTCGTTGCGGTAGTACCCCTTCAAGATCGCCTGGTGGCCCACGTACACGTTGCGCCCGAGCGACACGTTCTCGGGGTGAAAGATCAGCGCGCCCTCCTCGAAGACGCAGCCCTCGCCGCAGGCCTTGAGCGCCTCGGCGGTGAAGCGCCCGGTGCCGTGGGAGCCGTGGCGCAGGCCCTCTTCGCTCACGACGGGTCCTCTTCGCCGAGGCCCAGCACGCGCTCGGCGAGGAGGCACAGCCCCCCCGTGGCGGCGAGGGACATGTACGCCGCGAAGACCAGCAGCGAGCTCGCGAGGGAGATCTCGCGGGGGATCCCCACGGTGCCGAAGAGCGTCACGAAGGCCACCTCGCGCTGCCCGAGCCCGCCGGGGGTCAGCGGGATGTACGTGAACAGGATGATCACCGGGATGATCCGAAACGCCGTCACCAGGCTCAGCGACGGCGCGAGGCCCATCACCGGGATCGCCATCGCCGTGATCGCCGCGACCTGCGTGAGCACCGACATCGCGACGGCGAGCAGCACGCGCCTCGCGTCCTGCGCCGCGGGGATCCACGTCACCACCGGGCCGATCAGCGGCACCCGACGCACGGTCGACCGCAGCGGCTCGTTGCGCGCGAGCACGTAGGGCAGCGCGCACACCACCGAGCCCAACGCGACGCCGCCCAGCACCGCGAGCCACATGGTGCGGGTGACCGCGTCGTCGCGGAGGTCGGGCGAGAGCGCGAGGGCCGCGACGGCCACGGCGCAGAGGCCGATCAGCCCCGCGATGCGCTCGACGAAGATCACCACGAAGCTCGTCGCGGGCGTGGGCAGCGCGGCGCGCACGCGGTGGGCGCGCACGGCGTCGCCGGCGACCCCCGAGGGCAGCACGTTGAACCAGTGCCCCACCATGTTGTGCAGCATCATGCGGCCGATGGAGGGGAGCCTCTCGGCGCCGTAGGCGCGCATCATCACGCCCCAGCGCACGCTGCCGATGAAGGTCGACACGATGAGCGCGAGCCAGGAGAGAAAGAGCGCGCCGGCGCCGACCTGGCGGGCGTGCGCGCCGACGCTGCCCACGACGACGCGCTTGAAGAGCCAGACGAGCGGGAGGGTGGCGATGACCAGGCGCCCGACGCGGCCGGGCCAGCCCTGCCAGGCCGCGCGCAGGGCGCCGGGCGGGCGCGCGGGGGCTTCGTTCACGGCGGCGTCGCTCATCGCGCGGTCAACCACCAGCGCACCGCGAGGGCGACGCCGAGCAGGATCGCCAGCGAGGCGAGGAGGGCCCAGTTGAAGGTGGCCGGCGGCGGGCGGCGCGGCGCGAGGCCCGAGGGGCGCACGGGGAGGGGCGGCGCGGTGACGCCGCGGGGCGGCCCCGCGGGGAGCTCGGGGAGCGACGCGGCGATGAGCCTCGCGCGGCGGAGCTCCTCCGCGGGGTCGACGATCTGTCCCTCGAAGAGCGAGCGCATCCACGCGCCGAGGCTGAGGTTCGAGACCGCGATCCCCTCCGCGCGGACCACGGCGTCGAGGGCCTCGTGGAACGCGCGGGCGGTGGGGTAGCGGTGCTCGCGGTCGAAGGCGAGGGCCTTCATCAGCACGTCGGAGAGGGCGGGCGAGATGCGCGGGTTCACGTCGGAGGCGCGGGGGTACTCGCCGCTGGTCACCATCCGGTGCGTCTCCTGCTCGTTGCCGCCGCGAAAGAGCCGGCGGCCGGTCATCAGCTCCCAGAGGATGATCCCGAGCGAGAACACGTCCGAGCGCCCGTCGAGCTCTTCGCCGCGGGCCTGCTCGGGGGACATGTACGGCAGCTTTCCCTTGAGCTTGCCCGCGGCGGTGACGTGCTCGCGGCTCACCCGCGGCGCGCCGGGGTGCCCGAGGTCGAGCATCTCGAGCTCCTCGCGGTCGAAGCGCCCGGTGACCTCGGCGTCGCCCTCGTCCCAGGCGATGACCGCCTTGGCGATGCCGAAATCGACGATCTTCACCTCGCCGTCGAAGGTCACCACGATGTTCTGCGGGGAGATGTCGCGGTGCACGATGCTCATGGGCGAGCCGTCGAGGTCGCGCTTCTCGTGCGCGTACGCCAGGCCCTGCGACGCGCCCAGCCCGATCGCGAGGCAGTGCTCCAGCGGAAAGGCCGTGACCCGCCGGGGCTTCATCGCGCGCACGATCGCCCGGAGGTCCTCCCCGTGGATGTGCTCCATCGCGATGAAGTACTCGCCGTCAGACTGCGCGAAGTCGAACACGCTCACGATGTTCGGCGCCGAGAAGGTCGCCGCGATTCGCGCCTCGCGCAGCAGCATCTCGATGAACGCCGCGTCGTGCCCGATGCCGGGCAGGATGCGCTTGACCACCACCAGCCGGTCCATCCCCGTGTGCGAGCGGTGCAGCGCGAGGTAGAGCTCGGCCATGCCCCCGCGGGCGCGCTCGCGCACCAGGATGTAGCGACCGAATCGCCGCGGCAGCGGCTCGGTGGCGGGAGCCGTCGACGGGACGACGGCCTCTGTTGCCAAGGGATCGACCAAGAGTTTCGTCCAGCGCCTACAGTCGGCGCGGCATCCTACGGAGACGCAGGGGGGTGTCAATCACGCGTCGCGGGCGTCACGGCGACGCGGCGATCGAGCGGAGAAAGAGCGCGTCACCGGGGGGGAGCCCCGAAGGCACGGGGGCCTCGGCCGCCACCGCGCGCCCGGTCACCGCGCGGTAGATCACGCAGGCCGCGAGGTAGCTCCCGGCGAGGCTGGGGTGGCTCCCGTCGGCGTCGTAGAGGTTGAGCTCGGGGCGCTGGCGCACCGCGGCGGCCCAGCGCGCGCCCACGGGGGCGACCTCGCCGTCGGTGTTCATCGCCACGAGGCGGTAGGCGTTGTCGAGGCGCTGCGACATCGCCGCGAAGCTCCCGCCGGACCACGCCTGCCCGTACACCGCGTCGCCCTCGCGCCGCGCCCAGGTCGCGAAGTAGACCGGGCGCGCGCCGGCGCCGCGGATCACCTCGGCGAAGCGCCGCGCGTACGCGTCGAAGCCCTGAAACGCCGCGATGGGCTCGACGCTCTGCCCCTGGAGCACCACGGCGCTCCACCCCCCGGCGCGCGCGCGCTCCTGGCGCATCTGGTCCCAGTGCCGCTGGAGCGTCGCGCCCCCCTCGGTGACGCTGTCGACCGTGAGCCTCGGGCGCTCGGCGGTGCCCTCGCCCGAGGCGCCGAGGGAGGCCACCAGGGTCGGGAGCTCGTTGTAGAACGTGTAGCTGTTGCCGATGAACAGCACCCCGAGGCGGGTCGCCGGGGGAGGCCCGGCGTCGAGCGTAACGTCTTGCGGCGCAGGGACATCGACGACATCGGGGGGTGAGGTCGCCGCGTCGGTCGCGGTGACGTCGACCGGCGGGGCGTCGGCCGAGACGACGTCGGGCGCCGCGTGGGGCGAGGGCTCGGTCGCGCAGGAGGCGGCGAGCAGGGCGACGATCAGGTGCGCGCGCATGGAGGCGCAGGGTACCAGCGGGGTCAGCCCTTGCGCGACGCTCCGTGCAGCACGTCGCGGAGGTCTTTGCCGAGGAGCGCGGCGACCTCCTTGAGCACCGTGAGCCGCAGCGCCGGGAGCTGCATCGCGTCGCCCACGGCCTTCTCGTGAAACGCGCGGAGCTCGCGGGCCTCGCCGGTGATGAACTCGGGGTCGAAGGTGTGAAACACGTCGCCGCGGGCGAGGTCGACGGTGGTCTGCGCCACCACGCCCTCGGCCGTGGGCTCGGCGTAGAAGTCCCCCTGCTCGTCGAGGGACACCTCGCAGCGCCCCACCCGCGTCGTAACGACCACGGTGAACGCGCTCTCCAGCGCGACGCGCACGCTCTGCTCCAGTCGGGCCTTCATCCCCGACACGGTAGCCCCCTCGGCCGCGCTATGCTCGCGAGATTCCATGCGCGCCCTCCCTTCGCTTCTCCTCGCGTGCCTCGTCGGCTGCGACGCGGTGTCTTCAGGCGGCTTCATCGACGGCGACGCCGACGCGCCGAGCGACGCGAGCGTGTCGGCCGACGCGCCGACGTCGATCGACCGCCCGCCGGCGGACGTCCCCGCGCGGGCCGACGTCGTGACCGCGGTCGATGCGGGACCTCCGCCGCCCATGGGTGATCCGGCGTCGCGCAGCGCGAGCGAGGTGTGCGCGCGGTGGCGCAGCGAGAGCGCCCCGGCCCGCGCCGCGGCGGGGTGGACCGCGGGCGCGAGCGCCTGCGAGGCGGGGACGCTCTCGCCGGCCACGCGCTCCGCCGCGGTGCAGGCGCTCAACCTCTTTCGCTGGCTCGCGGGCCTCGGGCCGGTGGGCGAGAGCGCCATGCGGCACGAGGCGTCGCAGGCCTGCGCGGTGCTGCTCGAGCGCAACGGGGCGCTCTCGCACACGCCGCCGATGACCTGGAACTGCTGGACGCCCCTGGGCTACGACGGGACCTCCCACGGCAACCTCATCGGCGGCCGCGGCACCCGCGCCAACGCGTGGAACTCCATCGAGAAGCTCATCGACGACCGCAACGACGTCACCCGCACCCTCGGACACCGCCGCTGGATGCTCTACCCCCTCCTGGGCGACGTGGGCTACGGCGAGGCGACCTCGTTCGCGTGCCTCTACGTGATCGGCGGATTTCGCGGGACGCGCGCGCGCCCCTGGGTCGCCTGGCCCAACGCCGGCCCGGTGCCCGCGGAGGCGATCCCGCCGAGCTGGTCGTTCTCGGCGCCGTCGCTCGGTTGGCAAGACGGATCGAGCCGCGTCACGGTGACCCGCGACGGCGCGCCGGTGGCCGTGACCGCCGCGCGACGCGCGCCCAACTACGGCGACGACACGGTGTCGTGGGACCTCCCCGCGGTGGTCCCGGGGTCGGTGTATGCCATTGAAATCAGTGGAATTTCGATGGGGTCGGTGCGCTACGAGGTGCGCCCGGTGGCCTGCCCCTGAGGCTCACCCTCGGAGCACGACCACGCGCCCGGTGGGGGTCGGCACGGTGCGCTCGTGGCGCGCGCCCTGCCTGCGGATCTCACGGTCGGCCTCGGCGAGCTCCTCGTCGGCCTTCTGGCCCTTGATGAGCAGCGCGACGCCGCCGCGCTTGAGGAGGGGCAGGGTCCAGGGCACGAGCACCTGCAGGCGCCCCACGGCGCGCGCGGTGACCACGTCGTACGCCGCCCGGTGGGGGCTGCGCGCGAGCGCCTCGGCGCGCGAGGCGACGACGCGCACGTTCTTCAGACCGAGGGTCGCGGCCACGTCGGCGAGGAAGGTGGCCTTCTTCTGCGTGGCCTCGATGAGCGTCATCGCGAGGTCGGGGCGCGCGATGGCGACCGGGATCCCCGGCACCCCGCCGCCCGAGCCCACGTCGGCGAGGGCGAGCCCCTCCCTCGGCGGCGGCAGCAGGGCAACGAGGCTGAGCGCGTCGAGGGCGTGCCGCGACCAGACCTCGTCGGGCGCGGTGATCGCCGTGAGGTTCATCTTCTCGTTCATCGCGAGGAGCGCCGCGAGGTAGCGGCGAAGCCGGAGCGTCGCGACCTCGTCGAGGGAGACGCCGATCGCCTCGAGCCGCGCCGCGAGGTCGTCGGGCGCGTCGAGGGGCGGCGCCTCAGGCAGGGCAAGGGGATCGCGCTCGACAGGGGGCACTCAGCGATGCCCCCGGCCCATCGCCTCGAGGAGCCCGTGAAACGCGTCGTGCACCGCGGTGAGCGACGCCGCGACGTCGCCTCGGGGGCTGGCGGCGCAGGCCGTCGCCAGGGCCTCGGAGGTCGTCGTGAGCCGCGCCGTCGCGGCGGTCCACGCGGCCTCGCGTCCCTGCGCCGACGCGGGGGTCGGCGCCGCGCTCACGCCCGCCGCGCGCTCGCGAAAGGTCGGCGCCGCCGCGCACGCGCGGTCGTCCCGCGCCGCGCCCGGCTCGCTGTGCCAGATCGGCGCGAGCACGTCGTGGTAGGCCGTCACCGCCGCGGGCATCTCCCCGTGGTGCTCCCCGTGGTGCTCTCCGTGGTGCTCTCCCTCGCCCCCCGCGTTCTCCGGGTGCGTGGCCGCGGTGACGCCGCCTCCCTGGTTCGCGGGGGTGCTCGCGCATCCGGCGAGAAAGAGTGCGACCAGACCGGTTCTCAACATCGACATCGCGAGTCTCCCTGTCGGCCCGTTCCATTGGGCCGAAGCGCGGCTCCGATAGCACGTCCACCCGCGGGGCTGAAACCGTGGTTCGCCACGACCCGCCGAGGGGTGGCACACTGGGGCCTCATGCGCGCTCCCCTTGTCATGTTCTTCGCGTCGCTGGCGGGCTGCGCGAGCGCGGTCGACGGCTCGCGGGGCAGCGGCCTCGACGCGTCTGCCCCGGTCGACGTGCCCCCCGGTCGAAACGCCGATGGGCTCGACCCCTTTCGGCCCGCGGACGTCGCCGTCGCCGCCGACGCCTCGCCCGACGTCGACCCCTGGAACCTCCGCGACGCGACGGTCTTCGACCAGCGCACGGCCACGATGAGCATCGGGCTGCTCAACAACGGCAACGGCGGCGGGACCAGCTACTTCAGCGCGGCGTTTCGGCTCTTTCCCCGCGCCGACGACCCCCGCTGCGAGTACGTCGCCGCGGCGAACTGGTCGGTGCAGCGGTGCCGGCAGGACGCCGCCGCGCCGCGCGACACGCACCCCACGCCCTTCCCCAACGCCGGCGAGATCCGCGCCTCGGGGGGCTCCCGGGACCTCATCCTGCGCCCCACGAGCGCGGGAACGTACTCGGCGCAGTCCACCTCCGAGCCCGTCATCCGCGACGGGTCGGTGATGACCATCCGCAGCTCGGGGAACGCCACGGTGCCCGCGCTCTCGATCCAGGTGCCGATCCCGCCGGCGCTCGCGGTGACCGCGCCCTCGCTCGACGACGATCTCTCGATCTCACGCGCCGAGGGACTGGTGGTCACCTGGCGCCCCATCGCGGCGCGGCTCGTGAACGTGACCCTGCAGTTCGTGACCGAGGGCACCCCCCGCACCTCGGTGCGCGTCGACGTGCAGACGGCCGGCGACGAAGGGCGCGCCGTGGTGCCCGCGCGCGCGCTCCGCGACATCGAGGTGGCCGCCGGCGGGCTCCGGGGGAGCCTGAGCGTCCAGGCCACCAACCTGGTGCTCGCGCAGGCCGGCCCGTGGCCCCTGCAGATCACCGCCTTCGGCCGCGGCGCCGCCGGGACGGTGCGCCTGCGTTGAGGCGCGCCTGGCTCACCCTCGCGCTCAGCGTCGCCGGGGCCGCCTCGGCGCAGCCCCTGCCGCACGCCTCGCGGGTCGAGCCGCCCTGCGCCGTGGCGCACACGCCTCTCCCGCAGGCGCTCGTCGCCCTCGTCGCGCCGACCTCGCCGGTCTCCCTCGCGGCGACCGAGGAGGGCGCGTTCGTGGCCTTCGTCGATCGGGTGGGCGGCCTTCGCCTCGCGCGCACCAACGACGCGCTCGAGCCCCGCGGCGAGCCCCGGGAGCTCGCCACCAACGGCTCGGCCTTCTCGATGGTCGCCACGGGGAGCGGCGTCGCCGTGGCCTGGGTCGAGAACCAACGCGCGCTGCGCCTCGGGCTCGTCGACGCCGAGAACGAGCTGCAGAACGTGCCGCGGCTGCTCTCGGCGACCCGCGCCTCGGTGGAGCGCGTGCGCGTCGTGCAGGCCGGGAGCGACCTCGCCGTGGCCTGGTCGACGGCCCGGGGCGCCGGGGCCTACGCCGTCCGAACCGACGCGCGGGCGGTCCCTCGGAGCGGCGCGCAGGGCATGGGCGAGGGGGCCCTCTTCGACCTCGCCTGGCTCACCGACACCGGGCGCCTCGCGCTGAACCTCGGCGCGGGACCCTCGCGCTGGGTCGTCTCCCTCGACGAGCGAGGCCGCGAGGCGAGCCGCGCGCCCTGGCCCGCCGCCGCGAGCGGACCGGTCACCGTCGATGGGGCGTCGTACATGGCCCAGCTCTCGGGCCGAGGGGTGCCCTCGCTCACGAGGCTCACGTCGAGCGCGGCCCTCGTCGAGGTGCCCCCGGTCGGGCTGGTCCTCGGTCCCATCGAGCGCCGCGATGAGCGCGTCGTGGCCGTGATCGAGGACGCGCGGGGGGACCGCGTGAGCCTGACGCGGCTGGATCTCCAGGGCGCCGGGGTGCCGCCCGTCCCGCTGCGCGCGCCGCTCGCGGGGCCCGAGGCGATCTCGATCCGAGAGACGGGGGAGGTGGTCGCCGTGCTCCGAGAGGGCCGCAGGATGTTCGTCGCCCGCGCTCGCTGCTCGCGCTGAGGGGGCGCTGTGATAGCCTCCGGCGCGATGCGAACGCTCCGCCGTTGGGTCCTCGTCGCGCTGACCGCGTCGTTGTTTCTGCTCCCCTTTCTCGCGCTCGCGCAGAACACGGGCGGAAGCTTCGGAGGCTCGCGCTGGGGCAGCGGCAGCTCGCGCTCGTCGAGCTCGTCGTCGCGGTCGGGGAGCTGGGGGGGTGGTTCGTCGAGCTCCCGCACCACCTGGTCGACGGGGTCGGGCGGGAGCTACGGCGGCGGGAGCTACGGCGGCACCAGCTACGGGAGCCGCTCGGGCGGCGACTCCGGCGGCGGCGTCTGCTGCATCCTCACGGTCTTCGCCCTCATCGTGCTCTTCGCGGTGATCATGAACTCGCGCAACAAGAACCGCCCCTTCACCCCCAACTACATGCCGATGCAGCCGATGGGACCGATGGGACCGATGGGATACCAGGACACCTTCAGCCTCGGCGCCCTCGCCATCGCCTTCGACTCGTCGGTGCGCGCCAACGTGCAGGCGGAGATCGATCAGATCGCGCGGCAGGTCGACATGTCCTCCGACGCGGGGCTCGCGGCGGCGGCGTCGATGCTCTCGCAGATGCTCTCGCGCTACCTCGACCACGCGCTGCTCACGCACCACGCCCTCGCCGAGAACCTCTCGATGCAGCAGGCGCAGCAGATGTTCCAGCAGGCGGTCGACACCGAGCGCGGCCGCTTCATGGTCGAGACCGTGCGCAAAGACGGCGGCGGACTGCGCACCGTGCAGGGCCCCAACCAGCGCGCGCGCGCCGAAGAGGGCGGCGGCTTCGTCGTCGTGACCCTCCTGGTCTCGCGCCGCGGCCCCATGCCGGGCTTCGTGCCCGCGGTCAGCCGACCGGCCCTCGCGGCCGACCTCCAGGTGCTCCTCGCGGGCTCGGGCGCGATGCAGGCGATGGAGGTGGTCTGGGTGCCCAGCGACCCCAACGACGTGATGTCGTCCGCCGAGATGGCCGTGGTCTTCCCCACCCTCAAGCCCATCGCCCCCGACGCCCGCGTGGGTCGACGCGCCTGCGGGAGCTGCAAGACCGTGTACGCCGCCGAGCTCCCGCAGTGCCCGAACTGCGGCGCCCCCTCGACCTGAGCGGGGCACCGACGTCCCAGCGGGCGAATTCCCCCGGCGTCCGCCGTCCAGGGCTATGATTCCACCGATGCTTCGCCTGGACTCGTTGAGGACCTTCGCCCTCCTCGGCGCGCTGTGCGTGGTCGGCCTGGGCGCCACCGCGCGGTGCGCCAAGACCCAGTGCTCGATCAACAGCGACTGCGGCTTTCGACGCTACTGCGACCTCGAGCAGGTGTGCCGCGCCGATTGCGCCGAAGACCGCGACTGCGCCGAGGGCTTCTGCGACATCAACGGACGCTGTCAGAGCGGCGCGCGCGACGGCGGAGAGCCTGACGCGGTCGACCTCGACGCGACGGAGTCGCCCGCCGACGTCGAGCCCGGTCCTGACGTGGTGAGCCTGCCCGACGTGGTGAGCCCCGGTCCCGACGTGGTGAGCCTGCCCGACGTGATGAGCCCCGGCCCTGACGTGGTGGGCCTGCCCGACGTGGTGAGCCCCGGCCCTGACGTGGTGAGCCTGCCCGACGTGGTGAGCCCCGGCCCTGACGTGGTCGCGCCTCGCGACATCCCCGTGACGCCGGTCGACAACGGACCGCCCCCCGGCGGCTACCTCGACCCCTGCATGGTCAACACCGACTGCGCGTCGGGCGACTGCGCGGCGACCCGCGCGGGCGCGCGCTTCTGCACGCGCCCCTGCGGCACGCGCCGCGACTGCGGCAACGGCTACCTCTGCGCGACCGGCGCCGCGGGCGGCGCGGGGCGCTGCGTGATCGACGACACCGGCACGCCGTGCTCCATCAGCGACAACCGCTGCGCGCGCTACTGCTACACGACCACGGGCTCGACCACCGCGCACTGCACCCGCGAGTGCGCCGACGGGAGCGACTGCCCCGCGGGCTTCGCCTGCCAGCCGCTGGGCGGAGGTCAGCCCAACGTGTGCGTCGAGGTCGAGATCCCCTGCACGCGCGCGGCGCAGTGCTCCACCAGCCTGTGCGTGGGCGGCATCGCCGGGTCGAGCTTTCGCGGATGCTCGGCGATGTGCCGCACCGCCGCGGACTGCCCGCGCCGCGCGGTGCTCGACAACGCCGGCGTGCCCCTCGTGCTGCCGCCCTACCAGTGTCAGGCCGTCGACGGCGTGGCGGTGTGCGTGCCCCCCATCGACGCGCTCGGCGGCGACGTCGTGGGCAGCGACCGCATCGGGTCGAGCTGCAACGCCACCCCCGGCGCGATTAATCAGTGCCGCAGCGGGTTATGCGAGGCCGACGGCAGCGGCGGCACGTGCATCCAGGTGTGCACGCCCGCCGGCGGGTGCCCGCCCGGGTTCGGCTGCAA
Source organism: Polyangiales bacterium (assembly GCA_041389885.1). Classification (GTDB taxonomy): domain Bacteria; phylum Myxococcota_A; class Polyangia; order Polyangiales; genus JAWKRB01. The sequence goes on from JAWKRB010000031.1 coordinate 21,203, forward strand.
GCCCGAGGCAGACGGGCCCACGAGCCCGATCATCCTGGTGTGCCGGCCGGCGGGCACCGGGGCGCTCGGCTCGACCTGCGCGCGCGCGAGCGACTGCGAGACCGCGCTCTGCCTGCCGCCGCCGGGAGGAGGCACCACGGGCTACTGCACGCGGCTCTGCGCCGACGGCATCTGCCCGAGCGGGATGCGCTGCGTCCCAGCGGGCACGGCGCTCGGCGGCTACCCCGTCGCCCTCTGCGAGCGCTGAGCCCTCAGCCGCAGTTGAAGCTGGCGGTGACCTCACGCACGGTGCCCGCCTGGAGCTGCGTGCACGAGGCGCCGTAGAAGCGCACCTCGGTGCCCGTGGTGTCGGTGTAGTCCCAGCCGCCCGTGCGGTCGCGGGGGATGGTGCGCCCGTCGAACTGGAGGGTCACCCGCAAGGGGTCGGTGGGGCGCGTCGTGAAGCGGTACGTGCAGCTCGCGGCCGACGCGGTGATGGCGCGCAGCGCGGTCTCGAATTCGACCGTCGACCCGGCCTCGTAGAAGGCCGTGGTGCCCGCGCGCGGACGCCCGCCCGCCCGCGCGAATTCGTTCAGCGGCGCGCGCAGCGACGCGTCGGTGCCCGGGATGCCCAGCACGAAGGTGTCGACGCCCAGACCCGAGCGCAGCGCGCGGATGCGCGCGGTCACGTCGCCGCTGTCGTAGCCGCAGTTCGGCGCGCCGTCGGTGGCGAGGACCACGTAGCGACGACGCGGGCTCGCGTTCGCGCGAAAATACCGCTCGGCGGTGTCGATGGCCTGGTAGGTGGGGGTGGTCCCGGTGGGGCCGCGCGCGGCGAGGGCGTTGATCACGGCGGTCGCGCCGGGCTGCCGCAGGGTCACCTGCGGCGACGAGGGCACCGAGCAGCTCCCGGGGTCGGGAAAGATCAGCACGCCGAGGTGGAGCCCGCCGTCGAGGGGCGGCAGCACGCTGCGGACGGCGCTCACGAGGGCGTTCCACCGCGTGCTCCCGTCGCTGGTGCGCGAGGTCATGCTGCCCGAGCGGTCGACCACGAAGAGCACCTCGGCGGGCGTCGCGCGGAGGGTGAAGCGCTCGCCCCCAGGGCTGCACGGGCGGCACGCGGCGGCGCCGGCGCAGTCGGGGTCGGCGCAGTCGAGGCGACCGTCGCAGTCGTTGTCGACGGCGTCCTCGCAGTTCTCGCGCGAGGGGAGCGTCTGCATCTCGCAGCCGCCCCAGCCGCTGCCCGCGACCATGCCCCGGTAGCAGCGCTGCACGCCCGCGCGGCAGGCGCCCACCGAGGCCGTGCCCGCGGGGCCCTCGTAGCAGGGGCGGGTCTCGTCGGGGCGGCAGTCGCACCCCGTGTCGACGCGGCCGTCGCAGTCGTTGTCGAAGCCGTCGCACACCTCCGGCTGCGGGACCACCGCGCCCACGCACATACTCCACCCCGACTGCCCCCCCGAGGTGCGAACGCAGGTCTGGTTGCCCCCGCGGCACTGCCCCACGTTCAGCGTCGCCGTCGGTCCCGGGTAGCACGGGCGGTGCTCGGGGATCTGACAGAGGCACCCCTCGTCGATCTCTCCGTCGCAGTCGTCGTCGATCATGTTGCAGATCTCGAGGCCGGGGCTGCCCACCCCCTCGCAGGCGGTCCACCGGCCGAACTCGCCTTCGCCTTCGCAGCGCTGCTGCCCGTAGCTGCACTGCCCCACGCCCGCGAGGCTGCGGTCGCCGATCCAGCAGCGCTGCGTGGTCCCCTGCGCGCAGGCGCAGTTCTCGTCGACCATGCCGTCGAGGTCGTCGTCGAGGCCGTTGTCGCAGATCTCGGGTCCCCGCGTCGTCGCCGCGTCCGCGCCGGGCGTCGCCGTCGATCCGTCGCGGGCCGCCGCGCCGCGGTCGTCCGCGCTCGCGGAGTCGCTCCGCGCCCCGACGTCCCGCGCGCCCGAGTCGCGGCGGGCGCCGGCGTCCATCGCGGGGCCCGTGGTGACCTCGCCGAGCTCCTCTTCGGCGCTGCATCCGAGCGCGAGCGCGACGAGGAGCGGGGCTGCGGCGTGACGCTTCATCCCGCCATCGTGCCCGACCGGGCCGACGCCCCCAAGCCCCCCACCGGGCAATTCTCAGGGGTAGTACGGACGCAGCATCGCGTAGCAGATCGGCCCGGTCACCGCGACGTAGAGCCACAGGGGATAGACCCACCGCGCCATGCGGCGGTGACGCGCGATCTGGCCGGTGTACGCGCGAATGAAGGTGAACAGCACCAGCGGGAGCACCAGCGCCGCGAGGCTCACGTGCGACGCGAGGAGCGCGAGGTACACCGGCCGCGTCGACGCCACCGCCGCCCGCTCGGCGACGGAGAGCGCGCCGCTGTGGTCGAGGTCGCCGAAGACCACCTCGGCCTTGGTGAAGTGATACGCGACGTACGAGAGCAGAAAGAGCGCCGACGCGCCCAGCGCCGTGAGCATCAAGCGGCGGTGGAGCTCTACGCGCTTTCGCCGGATCGCCACCAGCGCCGCCACCAGGATCGCCGCCGTCAGCGCGTTCAGCGAGGCGTGCACGGGCGGGAGGAACCCGAAGTCGATGGGAGAGGCGATCTTCACCCTCCGCATCAGGGCCACCAGCAGCAGCACCGCGGCGGAGAGGGCCCAGGCCACCTTGTTCAGTCGAAGCTCAAGCGGGTTCGTCTCAGCGGTCGTCATGGTCGGTCGGGCAGACGCCTAGCGCGAAGCGGGCCGCGCGTCGACCGCCCCCTCGCGCGGCGTCGCCGGCACCCGCAGCCGTAGCGGCGGGCGCCCCCGGCGCGTCAGCGTCACCACGCTCGACGTCACCGACTGCACCACCGCGTCTCCCACCGAGTCGCCCGCGGTCACCAGCCACGACTGCCGTCCCAGCGAGAGCACCGCGCCCTGCGCCGCGGTCCCAGTGATCACGCCGCGCACCGCGGGCAGCGTGGCCGACGCCGCGTCCCCTCCCACCCGCGAGGCGCCGTCGCAGCGCGAGGGCCACGGGACCTCGCCGAGCTCCGCCGGCCCCCGCGCGCGCTCGGTGGGCCACGAGAGCAGCGCCTGCACCTGCGCGCCCGCGGGCTCCGCGCGCACGAGCATCAGGTCGCTCAAGCCCGGCGCGGCCGCGAGGGCGGCGAGGGTGCGACCCAGCGCGGGGTGCGACTCTGTTCGAATCAAAATGTCCAATGTTCTCAGGGTGTTTTGCGCCGACACGAGGCACGCGCCGGGCGCCAGCCGCGACAGCGCGCGGAGCGGCTGCGCGAGGCCCACCACGACGCGCGCCTCGGCCGCCCTCCACCCGAGCGCGACCCGCGGTCGCTCGGAGCCGGCCCACTGCACGGTGTCGGTGGCGCAGGCGACGCGCGGGTCGAAGCGGGTGATCGCCGCGCAGGCCCCGGAGAGGTCGCCCGCCTCGGGCTGCGCGAGGAGCGACCACGTCACGCGCCCCTCGCTCCGCCGCGGCGGCGTCGGAGAGGGCAGCGCGCCCGTCGCGTCGACGAGGGCGCCGAGGATCCGCGCGGGGAGCCAGGCGGCGTCGTCGGCGTCGAGCTCCGGCGCGTCGGCCAGGGCGTCGAGCACGCGGAGGTGCGCGGGGCGAGGGGGCGGGGCGACGGCGGCGGGCGTCGGCGCGGGGGCCTCGGGGGCGGGCGCCGGGGTGACGGGCGTCGGGGGGCGATGCGCCGCGCACCCGAGCAGCGCGAGGCACGCCGCGCGCAGCACGCTCACCGCGCGCCGCTCACCACCGAGGCGGGGCCCTGAGATCCGGGGTCGACCCGCGCGTCGGCGCGTCGGTACGGGACGCGGGAGAGGGCCTCGCGCACCACGGCCTCGCGGGTCTGCGCGTCGTCGGCGGAGGCCTCGGCGCTGGGCACGAGCCGGTGCGAGAGCACGTGCGGCGCGACGCGCTTGATGTCGTCGGGGAGCACGTACCCGCGGCCGTCGACGAGGGCCGCCGCGCGGGCCGCGAGGATGAGCCCGAGCGACGCCCGCGGCGAGGCGCCGAGGGCCACCTGCGGGTGCGAGCGGGTGTAGTGCGTGAGCGCGACGGCGTAGGCCAGGGCCTCGTCGTCGACGTGCACGGCGTCGGCCGCGTTCTGGAGCCAGAGCACCTCGCCGAGCGAGATCACCGGGCGGGGCTCGGGGTGCTTCACCGCGTAGGTGCGGAGGATCTTCAGCTCGTCTTCGGCGCTGGGGTACGGCACCACCACGCGCATGAGAAAGCGGTCGACCTGCGCCTCGGGGAGGGGATAGGTGCCCTCCTGCTCGATGGGGTTCTGCGTGGCGAGCACGAAGAAGGGCGCGTGCAGGGCGTGGGTCTCGCCGTCGATGGTGACCTGCGCCTCCTGCATCGCCTCGAGGAGCGCGCTCTGGGTCTTCGCCGGCGCGCGGTTGATCTCGTCGCCGAGGACCACGTGGGCGAAGATCGGCCCCTTGCGCAGCGCGAAGCTCCCGCCCTCGCGCGCCGACAGCACGTAGGTGCCGGTGATGTCGCTGGGGAGCAGGTCGGGGGTGAACTGAATGCGCTTGAACGCCCCGCCGATGGCCGCGGCGACGGCCTTGATCAGCGTGGTCTTCGCGACGCCGGGGACGCCCTCGAGCAGGCAGTGTCCGCGCGCGAGCAGGGCCGTGATGATCAGCTCGGGGATCTCGGGGTGACCCACGAAGGCGCGGGACACCTCCTCGAGCACCAAACGAATCGCCGCGCGTGCCTTGGCGACGGTCTCTTCACTCGCCTGTTCGGTGCTGCTCATCGGGTCTTCTCAAGCTGCTGCAGAATCACACCGATCCTCCGCCAGAGCGACAGGAATCTCGCCGCCTCGACGCGCAGTCCCTTGCGCGCCTCGGCCTCCTGGCCGAGCGCGTCGAGCTCGTCGAGGACGGCGACGAGGTCTCTGCGCGCGTCGTCGTCGAGGCGCCCGCGCAGCCTCGCCAGCACGCTGCGGACCGCCGTGGGCGGGCGCAGCCCCGCGGCGCGCAGGAGCCCGCGCTCCAGGTGCCGCCGCGCGTACAGCGCGGGGAACAAGAGGTTCGCGCGCTTCGCGCCGAAGATCGCCACGCGCTCGGTGACCCCGGCCACGGCCCCCACGGGCCCGCGCGGACCGTAGCGCTCGCTGGGGCGCCGCCCCCAGGTGAGCAGCGCCAGCGCCGCCGTCGCCGCGGCCGCCAGCAGCGCGGCGAAGGGGCGCATCACCGACGCTGAGCTCATCACCTCGCCGAGGGTGCGCAGCGAGTCGTTCAGGGTGTTCACCGCCTCGCGCTGGCGGGTGTGCGCGCGACCCCTTCCTCGCCACGCGCCGCGCGCCCGGGTGTCGGTGAACACCAGGGTCACCCGGGGCGACGGGCCCGCGGAGAGGAACTCCAGCAGGTTCCTCGCGAAGCGTCGGTTGCCGGGGAACTGCTGCATGGTGTTGATGAACAGGCTCGGGTCGCCGCCCACGACCAGCTTGCCGCGGCCGACCTGTCCCACGAGCACGAGGCCCTGCGAGGGGTCGCCGAAATCGACGATGGGCGTGAGCCGTGGGTGCGAGTACGCCACGGGGATGTTGGTGACCAGCGCCTCGACCCCCTCGGTGAGCGGGTGCGCCGCGCGGGGGTACGCGAGCAGGAGCTCTCGCATCGTGGGGTCGTGCGGGGTGCCGTGGGCCACGGGCGCGCGGCGAAACTGCAGCCAGTCGAGCAGCGCGCGCGACGACCCGAAATCGTCGAACCACGCGACGCGCCCGCCCTCCTCGACGAAGGCCGACACGTCGGCCACCCCGAGGCTCTCGGTGGGGTAGAGCACCAGGATCGCCTGACCGCGCTGAATCCGGTCCCAGTCGAGCACGCGCACGGGCTGGAGCTCGATGTCGGCCTCGGCGGCGGCGCGCACGAGCTCCGAGCAGCCGTTCCACCCGCGGTTCTGCGGGTCATAGTCGGTCACCGACCACGCCGTCGCGGGCGCGGCGAGGAGCGAGAGCGTGACGGCGGCGGCGCGGGCGGTAGGGAGCATCGCGGCGAGGGCCCACACCCTACGACGAATCGCCGCGCGAGGCGCGCGACGCGATCGGTCCCTTGATCACGGTACCTCCGTTGCTATAGTCCTGTTGTTCAGACCGCGTGCTTCGCGCGGTCTCCGCAGGAGGCGCGGGCCGTGCTCCCTCCCTACATCATCGACGAGATCCGACGACGGGAGCATGAGCAGCAGCGGCGGCATGAGCAGCCCCGCATCGAGCTCCCGCTCCCCCAACCCCCGCCGCCGGGGCACCGCCACAACCGCGACGACTCTGACAAAGACCGCGGCATCGTGATCATCGACCTCTGACGCGACCCATCGCGCGAGGGGCTGTCTCTGGTGCACCCTACGGGGCGATGTCCGAGCCCTCGATCCCGCCCGACGCACTCAAGATCCCCATGAGCCTGCCCGTTGAGGAGCGCCTCCGTCGCTTCAACTGGCTCGAGACCTGGCACGTCGGCGCCGACGGCGTCGCGCGCGTGCCGCCCGAGTTCGTCGTCGAGCTGGGGCGCTCGGTGCTCATCGTCGACACCCGCGACGCCGCGTCGCTCACGGGGCCGCTGGGGTACATCCCAGGGAGCGTCTGGGTGCCCATCGACGAGATCGATCAGGTGGCCTCGCGCGTCGCCCCCGACACCATGACGGTGATCGTCAGCCGCCGGGGCACCGAGGCCGGGGCCGCGGTCCAGCGCCTCAACGCCCTCGGAATGACCTGGGTCGCGGCGATGAACGGAGGCGTCTGGGCCTGGCGCTCGCTGGGCTACGACACCCTGCGCAGCCCGGCGATCTTCGACACCCGCGGCAAGGTCTCCCTCGCCTCGCCCCCCGAGCCGCCCGCGGCGAGGGAGGTGCTCACCCAGGACGACATCGAGGCCCACGTCGGAGACCCCTCGGCGCTCCGCTGGCTCAAGCTCGCCGCGGTCATGCTGCGAGGAAAGACCTCGTGCGTCGACGGCCGCGATGACCACGGCGTCATCGGCTCGCCGGGGGGCGACGCGGGCGAGTTCGTGCTGGCCCTCGCGACCCTCGAGCGGCTGACCGGGAGGGAGTTCGAAGAGCCTGCGGTGCAGGCGATTCTGCGCGCATGGACCGACGCGTTCGGGTCGTTCTACATGCACACCGACGTCGGCGCGTACCGCGCGTTCATGGCCTCGATGGCCGACGACCCGAGGCTCCGCGACGCGGTGGGCGCGCTCGATCACCCCGGCGCCTGGCGGCGCTTCATGAGGGCGCCGCCTCCGGCGCTGCGCGGGGCCGTCCTCGAGCACCTCGTGCTGCCTGCGAACGTCGGCTGCGGCCACCTGCGGCTGCTGCTCCAGAACCCCGAGCGCTACGGCGCGCGCACGGCGCTCGCCGAGATGGTCCTGCGGGCCTTTCACAGCCTGCGGTGGGACGAGGCGATGGAGCCCGAGTACGTGGTCCTCGGCGGCGGGCACCGCGAGGGCGCCGTGGTCCTCGTCGAGCTCGAGGGCGCGCTGGAGCCCTTCACGCACGTCCCGCTCATCTCGCCCGCGACCGGGGGCGTGCAGTTCTTCGTGGGGCACCCCCAGGTGCTCGGCGCGCAGCGGCGCATGGCGGCGGGCTTCTTGTCGCAGAGCCCCTACGTGCGCGTGAGCCCCGCCGAGAAGCAGGCGCTGCTCGGCGCCGTCGGCGTGCTCGGCGAGCGTCAGCTCGGGGCGACCCTCGAGCGCCTCGCGCCGGGGCTCCCGGTCTTCGAGGTGCGCTTCCGCGTCGACCGGAGCTTCTCGGTGCGCACCGTCGCGCCGCCCGACCCGTCGCCGATCATGGGATCCCGATGAGCTTGTGCGCCTGCACGCTCATGCGCCACGCCGGGTGCGCCATGCAGTAGCGCGCCACGGCTTCGGTGTGCGCGGCGCGGTCGGGCCCGTCCATGGGCTGCAAGAAGCGGTGGGTGAAGCGCGCGCCGTCGAAGCGCTCGGGGAGGCACTCGCGCTGCGGGTACACCAGCTTGAGCTCGTCGCCCTCGTCGACGACGAGCGCGCCGCCGTCCTTGGGGCTCACGCAGACCCAGTCGACGCCGGGGGGCACGCGCAGCGTGCCGTTGGTCTCGATCGCGACCTCGAAGCCGCGTCGCTTGAGCGCGGCGGTGAGGGGCGCGTCGAGCTGCAGCAGGGGCTCGCCGCCGGTGCACACGACGAAGGGTCGGCCACCCCCCTCGGCGGGCCAGCGCGAGGCCACGGCGTCGGCGAGCGCGTCGGCGGAGTCGAAGCGCCCGCCGCCCTCGCCGTCGGTGCCGACGAAGTCGGTGTCGCACCATCGCGCGCAGCCCCCTGCGCCCCGCGCGCGGTCGGCGTCGCGACCGCTCCAGAGGTTGCAGCCGGTGAAGCGGCAGAACACCGCCGCGCGACCGGCGTGAAAGCCCTCGCCCTGGAGGGTGAGAAAGATCTCCTTGACCGCGTATGCCATCGGGGCACCGTTGCTACCACGCCCCGCGGCCCTTGACGGCGCCGCGGGGAGCGGGGCGAATGCGGGCATGAACAACCAGACTCCGGGGTCGGCGCCCAAGAGCGGCGGGTGGAAGACCGTGGCCATCGGGTGCGTCGGCGCCATGGCCCTCACCTGCCTCGCCGGCGTCGGCGCGGCGTGGTTCGTCGGCGACAAGGTGAAGAACTTCTTCGTGGGCACGGTCGTCGCGCGGGTCGAGGCGCCTGGCAACGGCCCCTTCGCGCTGCCGGCGGTCACGCCGGGCCCGGAGGGCAAGGTGTCGCTGTGGATCGACATGAACGTCACGCAGAACGCGGGACCGCTCACGGGCACCGTCGAGGTCACGTCGAACGGGCGCGCGGTCGCGACCTACGCGCTGGTCTTTCAGGGGCGCGGCACCGGGTGCTTCAACCCGACGGTGGGCAGCGGCAGCTCGATGTGCGTGAACTTCGCCGAGGTGGGCCACACGCTGCGCGGGAGGGTCTTTCTCTTCGACCTCCCGGGCTCGGCGCGGGGCACCTCCGTCGTCGTTCGCGGATCGCTGCTCTCGCCGCCAGGGACCACCGTGAACCGCGCCGAGTTTCAGCTACGAAAGTAGGGAGTTCGCGGGCTTGACCGCAGGCGCGTTCGTGCTTCTGATGAGACGTGCGGGCGGGGGGCTGCTGCGTCACGCGAACCGTTCGCGGGGTGAGAAATTGCGGCGCGCTCGCGGAGGAAGCCATGGGCGCCTACGAACTCGATCCGTCTCAAGAATCGATCGCGGAGCTGCGGGTCGCGCTAGGGCTTCAGGAGGCGATGCGGTTGATGGCCCTGGCCGACATCCGAGCGCCGCTGACCGACCTGTGCCTCTCCGCGAGCGTCGCGGAGCGCCTGGCGGACCAGCACACCGACCCCAAGCTGCGCGCGATGATCCGAGACATTCACGACGGTGCGAACCGCGCGTTGTCGCTCCTGGGCGCGCTGGGCGATGAGACCGGCCCCGCGGTCGACCTCCGCGTCACCGACGTGCACGAGCTCGTCAACCTCAGCCTGCGGGCGGTCGAGGGGCTGGTGCGGCTGCGGGGGCTTCGCGTCGAGGTCGCCCTGAGCGGGGACGCCGCGAGGGCCCTCTGCGACCGGCTGCGCACGCTGCGCGCGCTCGTCGCGGTGCTCTCCAGCGCCGCGCGTCGGAGCCCGCCCGAGGGGCGCCTGCGCGTCGAGGGCGCCGTGCGCGGGTCGGCGTACCACCTCGCGGTGCTCGACGACGGCGAGCCGCTCTCCCCCGAGGAGGTCGAGGCGATGCTCTCCCCCGTGCTCGTCCGCGACGCCGCGGTCAGCGTGCGAGACCTCGGGCGCGCGCACAAATCGTTGATCCTTCAGGGCGGCGACCTCGCGGTCCGTCCGCGGGGCGAGGGGATGGCGTTCGAGGTCACGCTCCCGATGCCCGGCGCGCGCTGAGAGAAAATCTCCCAGGCGAGAACTTTCGCGTCGGGCGCGCGTCGGAGGGTGCACCGGCGGACACCCAGCACGCGCCGCGCCCTCTGCCTGGGCGCCGACGCCGCGCTGCGCGCTCGCCCCGAGGAGGCACACCCCCGATGCTCAAGCCCCTGCGCGCCCTGCTCACCGACCGCCGCCGAGCCCGAAGCCTGGCGGTGGCCTCTGTCACCCTCGCCGCCGCCGGCATCGTGCTGGTCCGCGCGCCGAAGCCCTCGCACGGAGGGCCCCGGAGCTCGCTCCTCGCGCCCGAGGTCGCCCCGCCCCAGACCTCGCCGAGCGCCTCGCGCGCGCCGAGCGTGGCCTTCTCGACGGCCGCGCTCCACGGGCGGGTCGCGATGGCGCAGGGCGCGGTGTCCCCCGGCGGGGTCAGCCACGTCTACGCCGAGATCCGCGTCGAGGCCGACGCGGCGGGCGACCGCGAGGTGCAGCGCCCCGTCGCGATGGCGCTGGTGCTCGACATCTCGGGCTCCATGAGCGGCGAGAAGATCGAGCAGGCGCGCGGCAGCGTGCTCTCGCTCGTCGACCAGATGCGCGACGACGACCGCATCGCCCTGGTGACCTACAGCGACACCGCGCGCATCGTGCAGCCCCTGGCCCGCGTCGCCGACGTGAGACAGCGGCTCCACGCGGTGGTGCCGGCCATCGGCATCGAGGGCGGCACGAACATCCCCGCGGGGCTCGCCGCGGGCGCGGGCGCCCTCGAGTCGGTGCCCTCGTCGTTCGCGCGGCGCATCGTGCTCGTGAGCGACGGGCAAGACACCTCTGGGCAGCCCCTCGATCGCACGGCGTCGCGGGTGCGCGAGCGCGCCGAGCAGGGCGTCACGCTCTCGGCCCTCGGCGTCGGCGCGGACTACGACGAGCGCTTCATGTCGCGCGTGGCCGACGCGGGTCGGGGCAACTACGAGTTCCTTCGGCAGGGGTCGCAGCTGAGGGCGTTTCTGACCCGCGAGCTCAACGAGGCCACGCGCACCACCGTCGACAACGCCCGCGTCGCGGTTCGCCTGCCCGCGGGGTGGTCGCTCGCGCGCGGCTACGGCGCCGAGGTGCGCAGCGACGGCCGCGAGCTCACCGTGCCCCTCGGGTCGATGTACGCCGGCGAGGCGAGGCGCCTCGTGCTCGACCTGCTGGTGAACCCGACCGTCGCCCAGGGCGTGCACGGTCTGGGCAGCGCGGGCGCCCTCCACGCGCGCCTGGACTACGACGACCTGCGCACGAGCGCGCCCGTCACCCGAGAGGTCGGCCAGCTGGCCATGGCCGTCGCGCCCAGCGCCCTCGACGCGAACGCCTCGCGCGACCCCGCGGTCTTCGCCGAGGCCGAGGGGACCGTGATCGCCGCCCGGCAGGCCGAGGCCGTCGTCGCCTGGCGCAGCGGCGACCGCGCGCAGGCCGCGGCGATCGCGCAGCAGAACCTCACCACGCTCCGGGCGCTGCAGGCCGCGGCGCCGACGCCGACGAGGGCCGCGCAGATCAGCGCGTACAGCCGCGACCGCAGCGCCTTCGAGGACATGTCCGCCGCGAGCGAAGAGGGCAGGGCGTACGGCCTGCGCAGCAACGCGATCCACCGCCGGGCGCTCCGCAGCGCGACGGCGTACTGAGGGGAGGGCCTGGAGATGAACCTCGTCCTTCGCACGCTCCTGCTCGGCGCGGCGCTGCTGTCGGCGCCGCACCTCCTCACGCTGTCGGCGCCCTGGGCGGCGGCCGCGGCCATCGCGATCGGCGTGCTCGCCGCGTGGTCCATCGAGGAGCGCGTGAGCGCCCTGGTGGTCAGCGCGGGCGCGGTCGCGGCGCTCGCCTGGGTCTCGCTGCTCGCCGTCGACGAGAGCCTGGCGGGCGGCGCCTTTCTCGCCGTCGCGTCGTCGCCCCGGGCGCTCCGGGTGAGCCCCGCGAGGCTTCGCGCGGCGGGCGCGGCGCTCGCGCTCGTCGGCGGCGCGCTCGGCGCCTTCGTGGCCGCGCGGTACGCCGCCGACGGGTCGCTCGCGGTGCGGGCGGCGTGCCTCGTCGTGAGCGGGGTCCTCGCGTCGACGGTCGCGCTGGTGCCCGCCGACGAGCCCCTCGCGAGCGAGCTCGAGGCGGTCGCGCTGCAGACGGGGGGCGACGTGTCGGCGACGCTCTCCCGCGCGGCGGCGCTGCGCCGCAGGGTCGCGGGCAGCGAGGCGCTGGAGCAGCTCTCGCCCGAGACCCGCGCGCGCGTCGAGGCGGGGTGGGACTCCCTCGCGCACACCGCGTCGCGCCGCGCGGCGCTCGGCCCCGAGCTCGCCGCGGGCGCCGCGATCATCGACGCGCGCATCGCCTCGCACGTCGACGTGCTGGAGCGCGTCCACGCCGCCGCCGCCGAGCGCGTCGCGCGCACCCTGGGCCTCGAGACCCAGGGGATTCACGGCGCGAGCCTGAGCGCGAGGGCCTCGAGGCCGAGGTCCGCGCGCTCGCCGAGATCACCGACGGCGCGAGCGCCTGAGCGCTATCCCCCGCGCCGCGGGCGGCGACCATGTGCGCTGCGCGACCACCCGCATGCGCACCCGCACCCGCGTCCCTCCGCTCTCCTCGCCGTACACCGTCCAGCCGTCGTTGTTCGCGAAGGGCGTGCCCGTCACCGCGTCGCTGACCTCGAGGCGCCAGCGCGACCAGCGCGCCCCCGCGGCGTGCCAGTCCGAGGCGCCGAGGGCCTCGCGCAGCGCGGCGGTCGCGGCGCGGTCGAGGGGCTGGAACCCCGACGGCCGCGACACGCGGAGCGAGCGGACCTCCCCGCTGGCCTCCTGCTCCACCTCGATCTCCACGCGCAGCAGGTGGTAGCGCAGGCTCGAGGTCGTGGCGCCGTAGGTCATCCCCGAGAACGCCGCGCCGTGCCGTTGGTCGAACTCCTCGGCGATGCCGCCCTCGACGCCGGGCACGTCGCGCCGCTGCCCGGGCTCGGTGTGCATCGGCGCCGCGGCCACGGCGCGGCCGATGCCGCTCACCGAGCGCACCAGGTCGAGCTCCTCGACGGCGCGGCGCGCGACCGCCGGGTCGGCGCGTCCCGAGCCCGCGGGTCGGTCGTCGCGCCGCGTCGCCTCCAGCCCCTCGCGCGTCGGGCCCATGGCGAGGGCGCGCAGGCACTCGGGCGTGGTGCAGGGGCCTCGCGCGCCGCCGAAGATGTCGCGAGACCCGCGGGTGGTCGCCGCGGCGGGGGGAATGACCCACCCCTCCGACGCGCCGCGCAGCGTCGCGTCTCCCGAGGCCCGGAGGATGTTCGCCGCGCTGAGCGAGGGGGGGTGCGTTGGCGGCGCGGGGAGCGCAGGCCCTTGCGGCGCAACGGGTTGTGGGGTCGGCGGCGCGGTCGTGGGCTCGGCGCTGGGGGCGGCGGCGCGGGGTGACGGGGCGCTCGCCCTGTCCCTCGCGGGCGCGACGCGCGCGGCCGCCTGCGGCGGTGCTGGGGGCGTCGGGGTGAGCTCCGGGGGCGCGACGGGGGGGGGAGGGGGCTCGGGCGGCGCCTCGACGGTGAGCTCCACCGGCTGCACCTGCGCCAGCCTCGGCGGGGGCGCGGGACCTCGCGGCGAGGCCAGGACCGCGACGGCCACCGCGACGACGTGCAGCGCGCCCGAGGCTGTGACGATGCGGGGCCATGTGCTGTCGTGACGCGAGGTCATACAGGGCGGTGCTCTACCCCAACCCCTGGGTGCGCGCGGTGTTCCCGAGAAAGTCGGCGACGCTGGCGTCGGAGAGGTTTCGCTCGGCGCGCAGGGCGCCGCCCTCGCTGCGCGCGAGCCCGAGGGCGCGGGGCGGGAGCTCGCCCCGGTCCACGAGCGCGAGGAGTACGCCCTCGGGGGTGCCCTCGGGGGCCTCGGCGACCCGACCGCAGCGCAGCTCGCGGGCCCGCGCCAGATCGATCCGAATCGAGGGCACGCGCCCCTCGAGGGCCTCGATCGGCAGCAGCGCGGCGCGCACCGCGGCCCGCGCGTCGTCGTCGGACCTCGCGGCCCGGAGCGTCTCGCCCGGGAGGCTCCCCTCGAGGTCGAAGCAGCCCGAGCGCGTGCGGCGCAGCGCGCGCACGTGGGCGACGGTGCCCACCCGCGCCGCGAGGTCGCGGGCGAGGGCGCGCACGTAGAAGCCCTTGGAGCAGGTCATCGCGATCGACGCGTCACCGCCCTCGTGCGCCAGCACCCGGGCGTCGCAGAGGGTGACCTCCCTCGCGGGCAGCGCGACCTCCTCGCCGCGGCGCACGCGCTCGTGGGACGCCACGCCGCCCACCTTGATGGCGCTCACCGCGGGGGGCACCTGCAGCATCGGCCCGACCATTTCATGAAGCGCTTCACGAAGCGCCGCGGGGTCGACCTCGGCGGGGCCGGTGCGGGTGACCTCGCCGTCGGCGTCGAGGGAGTCGGTCTCGGCGCCGAATCGCAGGGTGGCCTCGTACGACTTGTCTTCGGCGGTGATGAACGACGAGAGCTTGGTGGCCTCGCCGACGAGGAGCACGAGCACGCCGGTGGCGGCGGGGTCGAGGGTGCCCGCGTGGCCCACCTCGCGGGTGCGCAGGGCGCGTCGGGCCCAGGCGACCACGTCGTGGGACGTGCACCCCGCGGGCTTGTCGACGACGACGACGCCCGTGGGCGTGGGCTCTCTCGGGGCGCTCATCGCTCGACGGTCGCGAGCACCGGCTGCACCGAGGGGCCGAGCGCGCCGTATCGGTGCGGCGCGACGACGCGGGAGCCGCCGAGGTCGCGCACGTCGCCCTCGGTGTACCCGAGGAGCTTGAGGGTGGTGATCAGCTCGTGGGCGCTGATGCGCACCGAGCGGAGCACCGCGCCGTTCGCTCGGCGCACCGTGAGGCGCCCGACGCCCACGTTGCGCCCGCCGAGGTCTTCGCCGCAGAGGGCCCGGAGCTCTCGCGGGGGGAGCTCGGCCAGGGTCACCCCGAGGTAGTTCTCGACGCGCCAGGCGCCGCTGGGCGCGACCTCGATGCGGGCGAAGGCCGTGAGGTAGGGCCACACGCACACGCAGAGCACCGAGGCGGTGGCGACGCTCCAGCCGAGCACCTCCCAGCGCAGGGCGGAGGCGCGTCGGTGCATCTCGTCGCGGAGGAGCGATCGGGCCATGAGGGCGGCGAGGCCCAGCGCGAGGGCGATGAGCGCGAGGGCGGCCACGTGCCAGGAGAACTGGATCCAGTGGCCGAGGGAGAGCGCGCGCATGGGCGCAACCTAGCGGCGTTCTGTCACCGCGGCAAACGGGTTGGGGGGGCGTGTGAGACGGATCATTGCGCGGTGCAATGTCCGTGACTATCTTCGCGCTTCCAACGCAGGGCCGCAGGCGTCCTGATCCATTGCGCGGTGGCGCTTCGGGCGATGTTCTTCGCGGCCGAAGGGGAACTGACCGCGCCGGGACCGTCTGCGCGCAATGCACCTGAGGTGACGATGCCGGAGCGCAAGCGTGGGGCCCAGCCCCAGGACGACAACGACCTGAAATTCGGCGACGAGCTCCCCGTCCTGCCGATCCGTAACGCCGTGCTGTTCCCCGGCGCGGTGTCGCCCTTTGACGTGGGGCGAGAGAAGTCCGTCGCGCTCGTGGAGGACCTGGAGAACCTCACGCAGCCCGTCATCGCGATCTTCGCGCAGCGCGACCCCAACGTCGACGACCCGGGGGAGAACGACCTCTACCCCGTGGGCGCCGCCGCGCGCGTGCTCAAGAGCCTCAAGCACAGCACGGGGAACTACTCCCTGATCCTCCAGGGCATCACGCGCATTCAGCTCGAGGGGGTGACCCAGACCGGGCCCTACATGAAGGCCCGGGTCCGAAAGCTCGACGAGGCGCCCGTGGTCGACGACGTCGAGGCCGAGGCCCTGGCGATGTCGCTGCGCGACGTCGCGAAGCAGGTGATCCAGCTGATGCCCGACCTCCCTCGCGAGGCGCAGTCGCTCATCGACTCGATCCAGGAGCCCGGCTCGCTGGCCGACCTGGTGGCGGCGAACCTCGACGCGCCGGTGGAGGACAAGTCGCTGCTCATGGCGACCATCGACGTGAAGGACCGCATCCGCCTGGTGCTGAAGTTCCTCACCCGCCAGCTCGAGATCCTGAAGATGCGCGAGCGCATCAACTCCCAGATCAAGGAGGAGATGGGCAAGAACCAGCGGGAGTACGTGCTCCGCCAGCAGCTCAAGGCCATCAAGGAGGAGCTGGGCGAGGACGAGGGGGATCAGGGCGACCTCGACGGGCTGGAGGAGCGCATCGCGAAGGCGACGCTCCCCAGCGAGGCCGAGCAGGTCGCGCGCAAGCAGCTCCGGCGGCTGCGCTCGATGCAGGTGGGCAGCGCGGAGTACACCGTGGTGCGCACCTACCTCGACTGGATCCTCGACGTGCCGTGGACCCTGAGCACCATCGACAACCTCGAGATCGCCAAGGTCCGCATGGTCCTCGACGAGGACCACTACGGCCTGGAGAAGGTGAAGAAGCGCATCCTCGAGTTCCTCGCGGTGCGCAAGCTCAAGAGCGACAAGAAGGGTCCGATCCTCTGTCTCCTCGGCCCCCCCGGCGTGGGCAAGACCTCGCTGGGCCGCAGCATCGCCCGCGCCCTGGGGCGCAAGTTCGTGCGCGTCTCCCTCGGCGGCGTGCACGACGAGGCGGCGATCCGCGGGCACCGGCGCACCTACGTCGGCGCGCTGCCGGGGCAGGTCATTCAGGGCATGAAGAAGGGCGGCACGATCAACCCCGTCTTCATGCTCGACGAGGTCGACAAGATCGGCCACGACTTCCGCGGCGACCCCGCGGCGGCGCTCCTCGAGGTGCTCGACCCCGAGCAGAACAACACGTTCTCCGACCACTACCTCGAGATCCCCTACGACCTGTCGCACACGATGTTCGTGGCGACGGCGAACCAGGCCGACCCGATCCCTCCGCCGCTCCGCGACCGCATGGAGATCCTTGAGATCCCCGGCTACACGCGCAACGAGAAGAAGGCCATCGCGCGGCAGCACCTGCTGCCCAAGCAGCTCGACGACCACGGGATCAAGGAGGCCCAGCTCGAGATCACCGACAGCGCCATCGAGGAGATCATCGACCACTACACGCGCGAGGCCGGCGTGCGCAGCCTCGAGCGGCAGGTCGCGTCGGTCATTCGCGGCGTGGCCGTGAAGATCGCCGAGGGCGACGTGGGCCCGTACAAGGTCGACAACGCGGAGGACCTGCGCCCGTACCTCGGCCCGCAGAAGTTCACCAGCGAGGTCGCGGAGCGCACCGAGGAGACGGGCGTGGCGACGGGCCTCGCGTGGACCCCGGTGGGCGGCGAGATCCTCTTCATCGAGGCCACGCGGATGCACGGCACCGGCAAGCTCCAGCTCACGGGGCAGCTCGGCGACGTGATGAAGGAGTCGGCGCAGGCCGCGCTCTCGTACGTGCGCGCGCGCAGCAAGGCGCTGGGGCTGCCTGACGACTTTCTCGAGAAGTCGGACATTCACATTCACATCCCCGCCGGCGCGATGCCCAAGGACGGCCCGAGCGCTGGCGTCACGATGTTCACCGCGCTGATCTCGATGCTGAAGAACGTGCGAATTCGCCACGACGTGGCGATGACGGGCGAGATCACCCTCCGCGGCCGCGTGCTGCCGGTGGGGGGCATCAAGGAGAAGGTCCTCGCGGCGCACCGCGCGGGCATCAAGCGGATCCTCCTCCCCGAGCGCAACAAGTCCGACCTCGAGGAGGTCCCGCAGGAGATCCGCGACACGCTCGAGTTCATCGGCGTGAGCAAGATGGACGAGGTGCTGCTCCACGCCCTCGAAGCGCCCGTCGTCGCCGACGAGGCCGCCGCCTCCGCCGTCGCCCCCACCAACTGACCGACGATCGAAGCGCCGCCCTGCGTCGCGGCGCGGGTCGCGGCGGGTCGCGCGCCCTTCGCCGCTCGTGTAGCGTCGAGCGATGTTGTCGTTCGGCGAGGCGGTCGATCGCGTGGTGGGGGTCGCGTCGCACGCGCTGCACGGGATGCGAGGCGCGGGGCAGAACACCGTCGGCGACCTCGACCCGTACCTCGACGCGCCGCGGGAGACGCTCTTTCCCGCGCCGGTGGTGCCGCGCGACGTTCGCCGCCGCGCGCCGAAGATTCAGCTCGGCGCGCGGGTCACCGAGACGCTGCGGTGGCACAGCCAGCACGTTCCGCTGTGCCCTCACTACCGAGCGCGTCACACCGGGGAGTACTGGCTCAACCAGCGGGTGACCGCGCGGTGGATGCATCCCCGCTCGGGCAAGCGCCGGCGCGCGCTGATGTACGTGCACGGTTGGCTCGAGCCGGGACCGTGGGTCGAAGAGGCCGTGCTGCTCCCGCGGTTGCACGACGAGCTCGGGGTGGACGTGGTGCACATCCAGCTGCCGTTTCACGGCAGCCGCAACCCCCGCAGCGCGCTCTTTCACGGCGAGTTCTTCTGGAGCGCGGACCTCGTGCGCACCGTCGAGGCCGTGCGCCAGTCGCTCATCGACGCGCGCACGCTCATGGCGTGGCTGCGCGAGGTGCAGGGCTACGACGAGGTCGGCGTCACCGGGATCTCCCTGGGCGGCGGGCTCACCATGGCCCTCGCGTGCGTCGACCCGACGCCGGACTACATCGTTCCCATCATCGGTCACCTCAAGCTCGGCGAGGCCATCGAAGAGGCGCCGATCCTCTGGCGCATGAAGTCCGACCTCGAGCGCTTCGGCATCGACCGCGAGAAGCGACAGGAGATCTTTCGACGCCTCGGCCTCGGCACCCTCGCGCCCAGGCTCGCGAAGGAGCGGCAGCTCTGGATCGCCGCCACCGACGACGTCTACATTGCCGCGCCGCTGGTGCGCGCGCAGTGGGAGGAGTGGGGGCGCCCGCCCATCGAGTGGATCCCC
Source organism: Polyangiales bacterium (assembly GCA_041389885.1). GTDB lineage: Bacteria > Myxococcota_A > Polyangia > Polyangiales > JAWKRB01. Next base: position 39,917 of record JAWKRB010000031.1, read on the forward strand.
GGCGGGCACATGACCTTTCCCCTCGCGATCGGGCAGATCATGGCGCGGTGGCGCGCGTTCTCCGACTCGCTCGCGGCGCGCTAGGCGCGACGACGCCGCCGCTCGTCACCGTGGTCGAGGCTCGAGCCTTCGCGGCGCGCTCGCGGTGCTCGCGGCCTGCGCGGCGGTCGAGGGCTGCGCGCCCGGCGCGACCGAGAGGATCTCCGTGCGCCCGTCGGCGTAGGCGGCCACGGCCCAGCGCTCGGGGCTGTAGTCGCCGCCGGGGACGTTGGCGTTCCAGTCGAGGTTGAGCCAAACAGGGCACTCGGTGGAGCTTCGGTACGCGACGACGCGTCGGGTGCCCGCGTAGCGCGCCCAGTCGCGCCCGTAGAAGCTCACGAGCTTGGTCGCGACGTCGGCGGCGGGCTCGCGCACGCAGGCCTCGGCGTACGCGTGTCCCCCCTGCGGTCCCTCCATGAACACCACCCGGGCCTCGCCGCCGATGGCGCGCACCATCGCGGCGAGGACGACGGCGAAATCGTCGCAGTCGCCGGCGTAGTCGTTGTCGATCGACTCCCTGGGCATGGCGACGTACTCGCGCCCGCGCGGGTCGTTGACGTAGCGCCAGCGCTGCCGCACCGACGACCAGATCGCGGCGATCTGCCCGACGTTGTAGGGCCCCCCGGAGCGCGCCGCGAGCTGCACCGCGGTGTTGCGCACCACCGGGTCGCTCGAGTCGAAGGCGCGCCGCAGCTGCGGGACCATCGTGGTGCGCACGTAGGCCTCCTCGTCGCTGCGCGCGGTGCTGGCGGCGCGCTTCTCTTCGACCTTCGCGACGAGGCTGTCGAGGGCGCCCGTCTGCTTCGCCACCGCGGCGAGCACCAGCGCCGACGACGCCGCGAAGACCGCCGCGAGCACCGGACCCCAGGCGCGGGCGCGGGGCGCGGCGCGGGAGGCCCCCGGCGGAGGCGGGGGAGGGGCGTCTTTCAGCAGCACCGTGCCCGACGCGTTGGCGCGCAGAAACTCGCGCAGCGCCGGATCGCTCCACGGGAGCTGCACCCTGCCCGCGACGACGTGGTCGCCGGGGCGCACCAGCGCGCGCTGCACCTTGCGGTCGCCGACCCAGGTGCCGTTGGCGCTCGCGAGGTCTTCGACCAGCACCTGATCGCCGCGCCAGGACAGCTTGAGGTGCCGACCGCTGACGGTCTCGTGCTCGATCACGAGGTCACAGTCCCTGCTGCGCCCGACCACGATGGGCTTCGTCGCCTTCGCCACCCGCAGACTGTAGCAGGCCATCAGGAGCCGCGGAGCGCGGTCGACGTGTGGCGCTCAGGCCCGAAGCGCGGGCCTCTCACGGGGGCTCGGGGATCGCGGCGACCCTCGAGGCGGGTCCCGGCGATCGCTTGTCACCCGCCCGAGCTCGCGATACCCCCGGCGGGTGCGTGAAGAGTCGAGTGACGGGGCGCGAGGCGCGGTGAGCTTCGTCGAGGTCGAGGTCGATCCCGGCGCGGCGGACCCCGAGGGGCTGTCGCTGCGCTTCAAGCGCGTGGCCGGCGGCGAGGCCCGCGACATCACGTGGGTCTCGCACGAGTCGGAGAGCGGCCTCGACGGGCGCTGGGCCGTGTTTCACGCGGAGCGCGAGGACGGTCCGCACACGCTCGGCGCGCGGGCGACGCAGGTAGAAGACTCGAGCGACGGCGCGGTGTGGCTCGTGTCCGGCGGGCGTCAGGGGCTCGTGCTGCGGCACGACGCGAGCGGCGACGAGGAGCGGGTGCCGTACCTGGTGCTCTCGCTCCGCACGGCGATGGGGTAGGCGCCTCAGGGCGTCGGCTCGGGCCAGGCGCCGAGCTGCTCACAGCGCTCGACGAAGAGCCGCCCCTGCCGGGTGTCGTTGTCGATGTACACCTGATTCACCGCCGAGCGCGGGAGCACCGAGCCCCCGGCGCACCGCGCGCTCTGCCCAGGCCCCAGCACGAACCTCGCGCCGACGCGGAGCTCGCAGCGGGACCACGCGTCGAGCGCGCTCCACTCGGGGCAGATGTCGTTCTGCGCGCGGTAGCTCGCGCGGGGGCCCACGGGGCGCTCCAGCGACCACCAGCGCCCGAGCTCGGTGTGCGCCCGGTCGCGCTGCCACACGCGGTAGACGGTCACCGCGCGCGTGGCCTCGAAGACCGCGCCGGTGCACAGCCTCCCTTCGCCCTCCGCGCCGAGCGCGCTCGCGAGCAGGGTGGGGTCTTCGACGCGCCGCGCGCCCTCCGGCGCCGCCGCGATGGTTCCGACGCACGCGGGTTCTGCGACCGGCGCGCGAGGTGTCACGGGCGCCGTCGCGCAGCCCAGGACCATCACCAGCGTCGCGACGAGACTCGGGGGGCGCATCGCGCGGCATGGAGCCCTGGCAGGGCCCCTCGGGTCAAGGTCGGGCGCGTCGGCCCGCGTTCGTATGACGCATCGCGTTCGCCCTGAATCGTCAACAGACCCTGGAGAAAATGTGATCTGAGACCCTTGACAACGCGGTGCGTCAAGATCACCTATGACGCACCACGACAACGCGTGGGAGGACACGATGCAGAACACAGAGCAGACGAACGTGAGCGGTCAGGGCATGTCGGCGGCGCGCCGCCGCGCGAGCGAGGTGCTCGTCCACGCGAGGGACGTGCTGGGCGTCTGGTCGACGACGCTCAAGGGCGCGACCGAGGTGGACCTGCGGGGGATGGTTCGGGCGATCCCCGACCAGGCCGAGGTTCAGCTCGACGCGCTCCTCGCGCGGGTCGGCCTGGCGCGCCTCGCCCGCATCGAGGCCGAGCGCGCCGCGAAGACCACGAGCGAGCCGATGGTGATGGACATCGCGGACGAGCTCGGCGCGCCGGAGCCCGTCGCGGTGAGCGCCCCCGAGCCCGTCGCGGAGAGCGCGCCGGAGACGGAGTCCGCCGAGGTCGTCGAGGTGCGCGCGTCGAACACGGAGTCCGAGCCCGTCGAGGTCGTCGAGCCCTCAGCGCCCGCGGGCGCGTCCGCCTCGGGGACGGGCGCCGAGAGGCCCTCGAAGAAGGGCGCGCGACGTCGGCGCTGACGCGCTCAGTTCGCGAAGCCCAGCGGGCCGCGGCGGGCGTTGGGCTTGCCGCGGCTCTCGCGCTGGAGGGCCGCGAGCAGCTCACCCGCGTCGACCGCCGAGCCGAGCATCCCCGCCTGTCGTCGGATCGTCGCGAAGTCTCCCGGGGTGAGGTTCTCGAGGGCGTCGAGGCCCCGGCGGAGGGTCGAGACCCGGTCGGCCGGGAGCTCGTGGCCCAGGGACTTGAGCGTGCGCGCGAACAGCTCCCACCGCTGCTCGGGGCGCAGCGGCTCGAACTTGATCTTGAGCGTGAAGCGCCGGAGCGAGGCCTGATCGAGGTTCTCGAAGAGGTTCGTCGAGCAGATGAGCAGGCCGTCGAAGGCCTCCATCTGCATGAGCAGCTCGTTCACCTGGGTCACCTCCCAGTGGTGAAACGCGCCGCGGCGGTCTTGAAAGAAGCTGTCGGCCTCGTCGATCAGCAGCATCGCGCCCTCGGCCCTTGCCTCGCGGAACATCTCCGCGATGTTGGCCTCGGTCTGCCCCACGAAGGGGCCGAGGATGTCAGACGCCCGCTTCACCAGGAGCCTGTGCCCGAGCCGCTGCGCGAGGTGGTGCGCGAAGGCCGTCTTGCCCGTGCCCGGCGGACCGTACAGGCAGATCGACCCCGTGAGCTTGCCTCGCAGCTCGAGGGCGCGGTGCTCGAGCGAGGTCACGATCGCGGCGAGGTCTTCGTTGCAGTTCAAGAACCGCAGGTCGTAGGTGTCGCTCTCGACGGGCGACGCCGGGCGCGCGGGCGCCTGCACCGCGAGGGCGTTGTGCAGGATCTTCGACACCGCGTGCTCGACCTCGTCAGGGCCCTCGAGCCCCGAGAGCCGCGCCACGCGCGCCGCGCGCTCGATGTGCGCGGGCGTGAGGCGCTCGTCGTTGGCCATGGTCGCCACCCACTGCGGGCGCACCGGGAGCCCGACGAGCTCCCGGTCGAGGATGCGGCGGCGCACGGGCTGGGGCGGCGTGCGCAGCTCGAGGATGAAGTCGAAGCGGCGGAGAAACGCCGCGTCCATCTGCCCCACCTCGTTCGAGAGCCAGAGGGTCGGCACGGCGTTGCCCTCCAGGAGCCGGTTGGTCCACCCCTTGTCGTCGCCCGAGCGCTTCTGCCGCCCGAAGAACGGGAAGTACCGATCGGGGAACACGTCTTCGATCTCGTCGAAGAGCACCAGGGTGTCTTGCCGCCGCGCGAGCATGCGCTGACACAGCTGGTACGCGCCGAAGCGCCCGTTGCCGCCGATCGCCGCGCCGTCTTCGGCCTCGACGTTGACCTCGTAGAGCTGCGCGCCGAGCGTTCGGGCGACGCTGCGGGCCAGCTCGGTCTTGCCCGTGCCGGGGAGCCCGTAGACCAGCACGTTCACCCCCGTCGCCCCGGCGCGCAGCGCGCCCTGCAGAAAGCGACGGAGCAGGTCGACGTCGGCGCGGGCGTGCGGAAAGTCGTCGAGCGTCAGCTTCGCCGGGGGAGACTCGCGAAAGAAGTTGGCGAGGATGGCCTCGGGCGCGTCGTACTCGCCCAGGAGGATGTTCTCGAGGCCGTCCATCACCTCGAAGGGGTCGTCCCAGGTGCGGCGCACGTCGGAGGCCACCCGCACCAGCCCGGTGCTCGCGAGGGGCGCGGTGCGGCGCAGCGCGTCGCGCACGGCGTCTTCAGACAGGCCCAGCACCACGGCGAGGAGCGTCTGCAGCCTGCGGAGCGAGAGACCCTCCAGCCGCTCGAAGCACGCCAGCAGCGGGCGGTGGTAATCGAGGATGATGGCGAACGCGAGCACGTCGCGCTCGGCCGGGGTGAGCGAGAGGAGCCCGCCCAGGGCGTCGACGTTGCGAAAGAGCACCGCGTCGCGCGACACCGTGTGGGTCTCGAGCTCGGCCACCCGCGCCCGCAGCCGCTCCCTGGCGCGGGTGAGCGAGGTCGACGCCGTGACGCCCTTCAGCCCGATCGCGTCGAGGGGGGAACGCTCCTCGGGCTCGGCGTGGAGGAACCACCGCAGGGTCTCGGTGTGCAGGAGCGCCCGCGCGGTCCAGAGCGTCGCGAGGTCGACGGGGATCTTCTTGCGTCGGGGGGAGGCGGGTCGGGTCGTCTTCACGGGCATCGTACGAGGGCGTTCATGCGCCGCCCTGACGCGCGACGCAACCGCCGAAGGACATTCCCAGGCCGCGCCCTTCTGCAAGCGTCGCGCGATGCCTCCCCGACTCGACGCCCTCGGCATCGTCGCGAGCGACCTCTCCGAGGCGCTGCGCTTCTACCGCCTCCTCGGCCTCGACCTCCCCGAGAGCCCGGGCGACTCGCCCCACGTCGAGTGCGTGGGGCCCGGCGGGCTGCGGGTGATGTTCGACTCGCTGGAGCTGATCAGGTCGCTGGTCCCTGATTGGGAGCCGCCGAGGGGGCACCGCATGGGGCTGGCGTTTCTCTGCGACAGCGCGGCCGACGTCGACGCGACCTACGCCGCGGTCCTCGCCGCGGGCTTCGCCGGCGCCAGGGCGCCCTGGGACGCGTTCTGGGGCCAGCGCTACGCGCAGGTGCGCGACCCCGACGGCAACCTCGTCGACCTCTTCGCGCCGCTCTGATCGGCGCTCACCCCGGGCGCTGAATGAGGTGGAGCACCTCGCCCGGCGCCGTGAGCCCCGCCGCGACCAGCTGACCCGCGTAGCGCGCGAGGTCATACAGCGATCCCTCGGCGCGGGCGGTGGCGCGGAGCGCGGTGACCTCGGGCTTGTGCACGATGGTCTCGCGCAGGGCGTCGGTCATGGTGAGCAGCTCGAAGATCGCGACGCGGCCCTTGAAGCCCGTGCCCTGGCACTGCGAGCAGCCCGCGCCGCGCTGAAAGGTGTACGACACGCCCGGGGTGAGGGCCCCGAGGCGAAAGAAGGCGTCGACGAGCTGCGACGGGTACACGAAGGGCTCCGCGCAGGCGCCGCAGATGCGCCGCACGAGGCGCTGGTGCAGCACGCCCGCCACCGCCGCGGCCACGGCGTAGCGCTCGGCGCCGAGGTCGTCGAGGCGCACCACCGCCTCGGGGGCGCCGTTGGTGTGCACCGACGTGAGCACGAGGTGCCCGGTCATCGACGCCTCGAGGGCGATGCGGAGGGTCTCCGCGTCGCGGGTCTCGCCCACGAGGATGACGTTCGGGTCCTGCCGCAGCAGCGCGCGGAGCACCGTCGCGAAGGTCACGCCGATCTCGGGCTGCACCTGGATCTGGGTGACGCCGTCGAGGTGGTACTCGATGGGGTCCTCGACGGTGATCACGTTGATCTCGGGACGGCGCCGGGCGGTGAGCGCGCTGTAGAGCGTGGTGGTCTTTCCGCTGCCCGTGGGGCCCGACACGAGCACGAGGCCCTGCGGCTGAAACGCGAGCTTCATGAACTCCGCGCGCATGTGCTCGAAGGGGAAGAGCTGCCGCGGGTCGGCGATGCCGCTCTCGCCGTCGAGCACGCGCATCACCACCTTCTCGCCGAGCTTCGAGGGCATGGTCGAGACGCGCAGGTCGATGAGCCGCGCGCCGCTGCGGAACGAGATGCGGCCGTCTTGAGGTCGCCGCGTCTCGGTGATGTCGAGCTTCGCGAGGAGCTTCAGTCGGCTCACCAGCGGACGTCCGAACTCCGCGGGGAGAAAGTCTCCCTTGGGCTGCAGCGAGCCGTCGACGCGGTAGCGAATCAGCACGCCGCGGCGGTCGTGCTCCAGGTGGATGTCCGACGCCGAGAGGTTCAGCGCCGAGACGATCATCTCGTCGACGAGGGCCACCACCTGCGGCCCCGACGCCGCCGCGGGCGCCGTCGCGCCCCCCCGCGCCACGCGCACCTCGTCGTCCTCGAGGTACTGAATCGTCGGCGTCGAGGGCGCGCTGCTCGCGCGGGACGCGCCCGCTCGAGGCGCCTGCCTCGCCGCCTCTTGATCGAGGTGTTGGGTGAACTCGGCGCTGGAGATCGCGACGGGGCGAAACCTGTGGCCGGGGATCGTGCGCGCCAGCCCCTCGAGGGCGGTCATGTCGTAGGGGTCGACCATGCCCACGGTGAGCGTGCGGCCCGCCAGCTCGAGGGGGAGGATCTTCGCGCGGCGCAGCAGGCTGTCGGGGCCCAGCGACCAGAGCGTGGGGTCGAAGCGCCGCCCCGCGAGGCTCACGAAGGGCACCGCGCGCTCGCCCGCCTGCTTCGCGAGCTGCTCGGCCTGCCATTTCGCCAGGGCGGCGGCGAAGGGCGCCGACTGCCCCACGACGGCGTTGAAGACGTCAGCGGGGAGTCGATACACGGTCGAAGGCTCGAGGGCGATCGCCGTCTCGGAGTGCGTCGAGGCGGTGAGCACCGCGCCGACGCCGACGCAGCTCGGCGGGTCGACGGTCTCGCTCAGCGTCGCCACCGCGCGGAGCTGGTGAAAGCGAAACAACCCGAGCGCGCCGCTGCCCAGGAGAAAGACCGCGTCGGCCCGCTCGCCCTGGCGCAGCAGCTCGACGCCGTGGACCACCGACATCTCGGTCATGCGCGACGAGACCTGCTCCCTCGCGTTCGCCGAGAGGACCTTGAAGAGGGGCGAGAGCGCGAGAAGTTCGGTGACAGGGGGCATCGGGGTGCGTCGCTCCTTCAGATCGCGGGCCCGATGTTTCGCGCCCGGCGTCGTCGGGTCAATGCCCATCGCGACCTGGCGCGTTCATGCCGCAGCGACGCGGCGTTGCTCGCGCGCCGGGCGGCGTGCCATCAGGGCGGAGCATGGCCGCGCCCATCACGCTGTCGCGTCGATCCTCCTTCGCCTGGATCGTCGTGGCCTACGGATGCGCCCTGACCGTCGCGGCGACCGCCGCGGTGGCGATGGGCCCCGAGTCGCCCGCGTGGCAACGCGTCGCCGTCGCCGACCTCCTCGGGACGCTGACGATCTTCGGCTTCTCGTTCGCCCTCGACAACAGCAGCGTCTACGACCCGTACTGGAGCGTCGCGCCGGTCGTCGTCGCGGGCGGGATGCTCGTCGCCGCAGACGGCCCGCCCTCGCCCCGCGCCGCCCTCGCGTTCTGCGTCGTGCTCCTCTGGGGCGCGCGGCTCACCTGGAACTGGGCGCGGGGCTGGGGGGGCATGGCCCACGAAGACTGGCGCTACGTCGACCTGCGGCGGCGCACCGGGCGTCTGTACTGGCTCGTGAGCCTCTTCGGGCTGCACCTCTTTCCCACCGGGCTCGTGCTGCTCGGCTGCCTGCCCCTCATCCACGCAATCGGTCAGGAGGGGCGCCCGCTCGGCCTCCTCGACGCGGCGGCCCTCGCGCTCGCCCTCGGGGGCGCCGCCCTCGAGGCCGTCGCCGACGAGCAGCTGCGACGGTTTCGCGCGCGCGGCGTCGAGGGCGAGACCCTCGCGTCGGGGCTCTGGGCGCACAGCCGACACCCGAACTACCTCGGCGAGATCACCTTCTGGTGGGGGATCGCGCTGTTCGGCGCCGCGGCCCTGGGGGTCTCCGCCGCGGGATTCGTCGGCGCGGCGGCGGTGCACCTGCTCTTCGTGTTCGTCTCGGTGCCGATGCTCGACCGTCGGTCGATCTCGCGTCGGCCGGGGTACGCCGAGCACGCGAAGAAGGTCCCTGGGATCTTTCCTCGCCCTTGGCGTACGCGGTACGACTGACGGCTGGATGAGACCCGCGTGCCCGCAGTGCCAGAACCCCGTGACCGCCACTGCGACCCGCTGCGGGCGCTGCGGCGCGACCTTCGACGCCGCGAAGGCCGACCCCAACCTCGGTCAGCTCCTCGGCAACCTGCGCCTCGTCGAGAAGCTCGGGAGCGGCGGCATGGGCGCGGTGTACCGCGCGGAGCACGTCGCCCTCGGCACCCCCTACGCGGTGAAGGTGCTGCATCGGCAGTTCTCTGACGACGAGGCGATCGCCGAGCGCTTTCGCCGCGAGGCCGTGGCGTGCAGCATGCTGCGCCACGAGAACACCGTCTTCGTCACCGACTTCGGCGTGCACGAGGAGGTCGGGATCTACCTCGTGATGGAGTTCCTCGAGGGCGCGTCGCTGCACGACGTGATCCGCGCCGAGGGGCCGATGGACCTCCGCCGCTTCGCCCACGCCGCGAGGCAGATGTGCGACGCGATGAGCGCCGCGCACCGCCTCGGCATCGTGCACCGCGACCTCAAGCCCGAGAACATCATGGTGCTCGCCGAGGGGGGCCGCGACGAGCGCGTCAAGGTGCTCGATTTCGGCATCGCGATGCTGCGCGACGCGGGCGCCCCAGGGGGCGGGAGCATCACCCGCGTGGGCACCGTCGTGGGCACGCCGGCGTACATGAGCCCCGAGCAGATCGACCGTCGCCTGGGCGAGATCTCGGCGCTGTCCGACGTGTACGCCCTCGGGGTGATCTTCTACGAGTGCGCCACGGGGCGGCGGCCCTTCGAGGGAGACTCGGAGATCGCGCTGATCACCCACCAGCTCACGGTGACCCCAGACCGCCTCGGCGCGCTCCGCGCGGAGCTCGCGGGCACCGCGCTCGAGTCGCTGGTGGCGGAGATGCTCCAGAAGGACCCCGCGCGGCGACCGGCCAGCATGGACGAGGTCCGCGACGCCCTCGCGGCGGCGATGAGCGAGCTCGAGCAGCGCGGGCTCGTCGAGGAGACCCGGGCGGCGATGCCCGTCGCGCGCAGGCCCCTCGACTCGCGGCAGTTCACCAACCCCGACGCGCTGCGCTCGAACCCCTCGCTGCAGATCACGGGCGTGCTGCGCCGCATCGTCGAGGACGCGCCCGACTCCCCGGCGGCCCTGCTGCTCTCGGCGCTCCCCGAGGCCGACGCGATGCGCGGCGAGGCGATCGCCCTCGCGCTGTGGGGCGTGCTGCAGGACGAGCTCCTCGACGCGCCGGTGGGCGACCCCCGCTTCGCGCGCGGCGCCGCGCAGCTCGCGCTGCTGCTCGAGGGCACGCTGCTCTCTCGCGAGGGCGCGCGACCGACGCCCTCGCAGGAGAAGGTCTTTCGCGCGCTGAAGAACCTCCTCGCCCTCGCGTCGCCCGAGCGCCAGGCCGCGATCATCGAGGCGATCGCGCACCTCGCCGACCGCGCGCACTTCCCCTTCGAGGCGCTGCCGAAGCACGCCGCGCTGTCGGCGCCCACGACCACCCTCGCCGAGAAGCTCAAGCAGCCGGTGTCGGTGAGCGCGGTCAAGGCGCTGCTGACCCACGAGATCGGGATCTTCGGGCGAAGGCGCAAAGACCCCTGACCCGCGCGCTCAGTCCATCGAGGGGTAGCGCCAGGTCGTGGGCGGGGAGAGGGTCTCCTTCACCGTGCGCGGCGACACCCAGCGCGAGAGGTTCAGCGCCGAGCCGGCCTTGTCGTTGGTGCCCGAGGCCCGCGCGCCGCCGAAGGGCTGCTGGCCCACCACCGCGCCGGTGGGCTTGTCGTTGACGTAGAAGTTCCCGGCGCTCCATCGCAGCGTCGCCGCGGCGCGCTCGATGGCGCCGCGGTCGCGCGCGAAGAACGCGCCGGTGAGGCCGTAGGCCGTGCTCCCCTCGCAGAGCGCGAGGGCCTCGTCGTAGCGCGCGTCGTCGTACACGAAGACGGTGGCGACGGGCCCGAAGAGCTCGTCGCGCATGAGCGCGTGGCGCGGGTCGTCGACGCGAATGAGCGTGGGCTCGATGAAGTACCCGACGTCGTCGGCGAAGCCGTGGCGGAGCACCTCGCAGCCGGGGTCTTCGATCGCCGCGCGCACCCGCGCGGTGATGCGCTCGTAGGCGCCCCGGTCGATGACCGCGCCCATGAAGTTCTTGAAGTCGCACACGTCGCCCACGCGGACCTCCGCGAGCATCGCCAGCACGCGGTCGCGCACCGCGGGGTAGATCGAGCGGGGGAGGTACACGCGCGAGGCCGCGGAGCACTTCTGGCCCTGGTACTCGAAGGCGCCGCGCACGATCGCCACGGCGAGGGCGTCGAGGTCGGCGCTGGGGTGGGCGAAGATGAAGTCCTTGCCGCCGGTCTCGCCGACGAGGCGCGGGTAGGAGCGGTAGCCGCCGTCGCCGACGCGCTCGCCCACGGCGGCGACGACGCGGTTGAACACCGCGGTGCTGCCGGTGAAGTGAACCCCCGCGAGGTGCTCCGACGCGAGCGCCTCGCCCACCAGCGCCGCCGGGTCACCGAGGACCATGTTGATCACCCCCGGCGGGAGCCCCGCCTCGTCGAGGATCTTGAGGATGAACGCCGCGGAGTAGGTCGCGTTCACCGAGGGCTTCCACACGACCGTGTTGCCCATGAGCGCGGGGGCGGTGGGCAGGTTGCCCGCGATGGAGGTGAAGTTGAACGGGGTCACCGCGAGCACGAAGCCCTCGAGGGGGCGGTGGTCGGTGAGGTTCCACACGCCGGGCGCGGAGCGCGGCTGGTCGGCGTAGATACGGCTCGCGAATTCGACGTTCCAGCGCCAGAAGTCGATGAGCTCGCAGGCGGCGTCGATCTCGGCCTGGTGCGCGGTCTTCGACTGCCCGAGCATCGTCGCGGCGTTGAGCTCCGCGCGGCGGGTCGTCGCCAGGAGCTCGGCGGCGCGGAGAAACACCGCGGCCCGCGCGGTCCACGGCATCGCCGCCCACTCCGCGCGCGCCGCGAGGGCGCCGTCGATCGCGCGGGACATCAGGTCCCGAGGTCCTTCGAACCACGCGCCGAGGCGCAGCGCGTGGTCGTGCGGGGCGCGCATGGCGTGCGAAGACCCGCCGCGGAGCTCGTCGCGGCCGACCCGCGAGGCGACCTCGATCGGCGAGGCGCGCTGCGCCCTCAGCTCTCGCTCCAGCGCAGCGCGCTCGGGGCTGCCGGGCGAATAGGAGAGCACCGGCTCGTTGGTCGCCGGGGGCACGTCGAAGGTCGCGGTGTACATGGTCGCCAGTGTATCCCCTCGGCGCCCTCGCGCGGGCGCGAAGGAGCTTGCCCGCGGCAGCTCCGGGTGACATGAACGACCCGGAAGAACGTATGAATTTCAACGACGCTCACGCCTGGTTGGAGGGTCGCGGCTACGCCGTGCGCTTCCGCGTCGAGTCGTGGGCGGAGTGCCTGGTGTCGGGCGACGGGGAGCGCTGGCTGGGCGTCGGCGTCACTGAGATCGACGCCCTGGTCGACGCCGTGTCGAAGATGTTCCCGTCGCGCGCCGCGCGCGCGCTCTTCGACGACGCGCTCGCCGCGCTCGCCCCATCGCCCGAGCTCGCCGCGCCGCCCGCCGCCGGCCCCGTCGAAGAGCCCGCGCCGACCGACCCGGTCTCGTCCGAGGCCCCTGCGTCCGAAGCCCTTGCGCCGCAAGCACCTCCGCCGACGCCGCGGGCGCCGCCCCCGCGGCCGCTCGACGTCCGCGCCGACCCCTGGCTCGACGAGATCGACGAGCTGCTGAGCGAGATCTCCGCCCGCGAGGGCGCGCTCGCGATGTCGACGCCGGTGCGGCAGCGGCTGGTGATCACCGGGTGGATCGCCGACGCGCGCCGCGCGCAAGACGAGTTCCCCGAGGAGGAGCGCGTTCGCTCGATGGTGGCGCGGGTGGCGGCGCGGCTCTCGCGGCTCTGCCGCGTGTGGTGGTGCGGCTCGGTGCGCGCGCTGCAGGTCGATCGCCGCCCCGAGGCGGTGCTCTCTGAGCTGCCCTATCGCTGCGACGCGCCGGCGCACCGCTGGGCCGACGTCGCCGAGCTCGCGTCGCAGATGCTCGACCGCATGGAGCGCGAAGACGCCGCCCACGGCCGCGACGACTCTGGGTGGAGCGACGGCGGCGCGCTCTCGCCGCCCCCGGCCGACGCCGACGCGATGCTGCGCGAGGTCGTGGCGGGCATCGAGGCCATCGCGGGCTCGGCCGAGACCTTTCCGCCGCGCGAGAGCCCTGACGCGAAGCTCCTGGCGCGCTGGGTCGCGCGCCTGCGCTGGCTCCGCGGCGCGCTGGTCGACGGGGCGATGTGGGCCTACGCCCTCGGGCGCTGCCGCCACTGGGCCGAGCGCGACCGGGTGAAGTACGCCGAGGCGGCGGCGCTCCTCGAGCCTTCGCACCGCCCCGACGCGGCCTGGGCGACGATCTTCGCGTCGCAGGGCAAGGACCGCGAGCGCCGCAAGCTGGTCAAAGAGGTGCTCTCCTGCGCGCCCGCGGTGAAAGACCACCCCGGCGCCCCGGTGCTCCTCGCGTGGCTGCAGCGCGCCCTCCCTCTGGCCGACACGCACCACCGGCAGATCGTCGAGCTGATGACGCCCTTTCGCGCGGAGCTCGCGGCGATGGACGCCTCGACGGTCGAGGGCTTTGACCGCAGGCTCCGCCGGCGCTTCAGCCTGCTCCAGCGCGACCTCGGCGCCGACGTCGCCGAGCTCCCCGAGGCCGCCGAGGCCCCGCAGGCCGAGCCGGCGGCCGCCGCCGAGGCGGTCGAGGCGGTCGAGTCGCCCTTTCTCCTGGCGGTGCGCGGCCGCACCCACGGGTCGCGGGCGCTGTTCATCAGCAACCGCAGCGACCCGATGCTGCAAGACCGCCTGCTGCGCGTGCTCGAGTTCTCGGAGCTCGACTGGTGCGAGGCGGACGTGAAGCGCACGCAGGCCGCGGAGCAGAAGGTCGCCGCCGGCGCGTACGATTTCGTGCTCGCGGCGACGGGCTTTCTCTCGCACAGCGTCGACGGGCGCCTCGCGAAGGTCTGCCGCACGCACGAGGTCCCGTACGTGCGGGTCGAGCGGGGGCGGCCGATGACCTGCGTGCGGTCCCTCGCGCGCGACCTGGGCATTCGCGCCTGAGCGCCCGTGCTACCACTCCCTGAATGAGCGGATCCCCTCGAGGCGAGCGACCTCCTCCCCGCAGCGCCCTCGCCGAGCGCCACGGCCTCGACCCCTTCGCGCTGTTCTGCGCGTACTACCTCGGCATCACCGAGGACGACGGCTACGCGTTTCAGAACGTGCACCAGGTGGCGCGGCGCTTCGGCGTCTCCGCGGGGGTGATTCGCCAGTGCCTGCAGGAGCTGGAGATGGATCCAGATCGCTTGCTGCACAGCGACTACGACCTCGCGAGCGCGCAGGTCGACGTAATGCACGTGCCCGAGGGGGTGTCGCGCACGGCCCTCGCGCGCGAGCACTGGGAGGCGCTCCGCGCGCGCCGCGAGCGGGGACGAGACTGGGCGAGGGAGCTCACGGCCGACGCCCGCGAGAACGAGAAGGTCTTCGGTCCGTCGCGGGCGGCGGCGGCGTCGAGCGGGGGCCGCGCGCCCCACGTCGATCGACGGCGTCGCTGAAGCCGGCGCCGCGGGGATCAGGCCCGCGCGGTCAGGTCGAAGCGGTCGTTGTTCATCACCTTGGTCCAGGCGGCGACGAAGTCGCGCACGAACCGCGCTCGGCTGTCGTCCTGGGCGTAGAGCTCGGCGTAGGCGCGGAGCACGGAGTTTGACCCGAAGACCAGGTCGACGCGCGTGGCGGTGAACCTCACCGCGCCCGTGGCGCGGTCACGGAGCTCGTAGACGCCCCCGTCGACGGGCGCCCACTCGTAGCGCATGTCGGTGAGGGTCACGAAGAAGTCGTTCGTGAGCGCGCCGACGCGGTCGGTGAACACGCCGTGCCTCGAGCCGCCGTGGTTGGTCCCGAGCACGCGCATGCCTCCCACGAGCGCCGTCATCTCCGGCGCGGTGAGCCCGAGGAGCTGCGTGCGATCGAGCATGAGCTCCTCGGCGCGCGCGGCGAAGTCCCCCTTGAGCCAGTTGCGGTACCCGTCGTGAATCGGCTCGAGCACCGCGAACGACTCCGCGTCGGTCATCGCCTCGGTGGCGTCGCCCCGCCCCGGCGAGAACGGCACCTCGACCTCGAATCCCGCGGCGCGCGCGGCCTGCTCGACCCCCACGTTGCCCGCCAGCACGAGGATGTCTGCGACGCTCGCGCCCACCGCCGACGCGACGCCCTCGAGCACGCCCAGCACGCGCGCGAGGCGATCGGGCTCGTTGCCCTCCCAGCCCCGCTGAGGGGCCAGGCGGAGGCGCGCCCCGTTGGCGCCGCCTCGCTTGTCGGAGCCGCGAAAGGTGCGCGCGCTGTCCCACGCGGTCGCGACGAGGTCGCCGATCGTCAGCCCGCTGTTCGCGATGCGCCTCCGGGCGTCTGCGACGTCGTAGTCCGTGCGGCCCGCGGGGACGGGGTCTTGCCAGAGCAGGTCCTCTCCGGGCACGTCGGGGCCGAAGTATCGAGACTTCGGGCCCATGTCTCGATGCGTGAGCTTGAACCACGCGCGGGCGAAGACCTCGGAGAAGTACGCCGGGTCTCGGTAGAAGCGCTCGGAGATCGCCCGGTAGGCCGGGTCTCGGACCATCGCCATGTCCGCGTCGGTCATGATCGGGTTGTGGCGCACCGTCGGGTCGTCGAGGTCGACGGTCTTGTCCTCCTCCCGAACGTTCACGGGCTCCCACTGCCAGGCGCCCGCGGGGCTCTTCTTGAGCTCCCACTCGTACGTGAAGAGCATGTGAAAGTATCCGTTGTCCCAGCGCGTGGGGTGAGGGGTCCAGGCGCCCTCGAGGCCGCTCGAGACGGTGTCTCGCCCGAAGCCCCGGCCCTTGGGGTTGCGCCACCCGAGGCCCTGCTCGTCGACGTCGCCCGCCTCGGGCTTGGGCCCGAGGGCGCTCGCGTCTCCGTTGCCGTGGCACTTGCCGACGGTGTGACCGCCCGCGGTGAGCGCCACCGTCTCCTCGTCGTTCATGGCCATGCGCGCGAAGGTCAGCCGCACGTCCTTCGCGGTGCGCAGCGGGTCGGGCACGCCGTGAACGCCCTCGGGGTTGACGTAGATGAGCCCCATCTGAACCGCCGCGAGGGGGTCCTCGAGGCGCTCGCGGTCGTCGCCGTCGTGGCGGCCGCTGGCGAGCCACTCCTTCTCCGAGCCCCAGTAGGTGTCCCGCTCGGGGTGCCAGATGTCCTCGCGACCGAAGCCGAAGCCGAAGGTGCGCAGGCCCATCGACTCGTACGCGATCGTGCCGGCCAGGATGATCAGGTCGGCCCAGCTGATCTGGTTGCCGTACTTCTTCTTGATGGGCCAGAGCAGCCGCCGGGCCTTGTCGAGGTTGACGTTGTCCGGCCATGAATTCAGCGGCGCGAAGCGCTGATTGCCGGTGCCGCCGCCGCCTCGTCCGTCGGCCACCCGGTAGGTGCCCGCGGCGTGCCAGGCCATGCGGACCATGAGCCCGCCGTAGTGTCCCCAATCCGCGGGCCACCAGGGCTGGCTGTCGGTCATCAGCGCGGCGAGGTCCCTCTTGAGCGCGTCGACGTCGAGGGTCTTGAGCGCCTCGCGGTAGCTGAAGTCGGCGAGGGGGTTGGTCTTGCGGTCGTGCTGATGAAGGATGTCGAGGTTGAGCGCCTTGGGCCACCAGTCGTGCACCGAGGCGTCGAGGGTGGTGTTCGCGCCGTGCATCACCGGGCACTTGCCCGACCGGGCACCTGGGTTCACGGGAGCCGTCTTGTTCGGGTCATGGGTCACGGGGGTCTCCTTGAGAGCGGTTGTGGGTGGGTCGTGTCAGCCGGCGTCGGCGCTCGGCTTCGCGAGGCAGGCCGCGCACACGCCCCGCACCTCGACGTGGGCGTCGGCGACGCTGCCGAGCGCCCTCACGGCGTCGGGCAGGGGCAGCGCGCTCAGCTCGGCGCTCTCGAAGTCGCGCACGAGGCCGCAGCGGCCGCAGATGTAGTGGT
The DNA here is from genome assembly GCA_041389885.1 of Polyangiales bacterium. GTDB lineage: Bacteria > Myxococcota_A > Polyangia > Polyangiales > JAWKRB01. The sequence goes on from JAWKRB010000031.1 coordinate 56,580, forward strand.
GGTGGGGCTCGAGGTTCGGCTCGAAGCGCACGCCGTCGCGCTGCGGCCCGAGGGTCGTGAGCAGCCCGAGGTCGTGAAGCAGCCAGAGGGTTCGATAGACCGTGTCGACCGACACGGTGGGCACGCGGCGCTGCACCGCGCGAAAGAGCGTGTCGGCGTCAGGGTGGGCCTGCGTGGACGCGAGCTCCCGAAAGATCTCAAGGCGCTGATGCGTGATCTTCACGCCCGCGGACTTCGCGACCGACTTGAAGTGCTCGTACCGGGCTTCGACCCGGCGGTCGATGTTGTTGCTCATGTGTTCCTAAGTGCGGATCAGACGCAAGTAGGAACCTAATCCGATCTACGGGGGTGTCAACCCGCGCGCGAGCGCGCTCGGGCTATCGGGGCCACGGGCCGGAGAGGACCTCGGTGTTGGCGAACTGCGGCGCCTCCTTCAGGCGCGCCACGCCCTCGCGGCTGAGCCCCCGGTTCTGCCGCAGGTCGAGCTGGCGCAGGTGTGCGAGGGCGCGGTTGGCGATGAGGAGTTCGAGGTGATCGTCGCGGAGGAGGCAGTGCGAGAGCCCGAGCGCCTCGAGGCGACCCGAGAGCGCGGGGCGGTCGAGGAGGGTGCGCAGGCTCTCCCCAGAGCCGGAGCTCCCGAGGCGCAGCTCGCGCAGCGACGGCGCGCTGTCGCAGAAGCGCCAGAAGTCTTCTCGCCTGGCGAGGGTGGGCTCGTCGACGAGGGCGAGGACGCGCAGGGTGTGTCGGCCCGGCCAGTCTCGGAGCGAGTCCCAGCGGGCGTCGCTGCGCAGGGAGCTGTTGAGCTGCAGGTTGACGAGCCTCGGCGCTCCTGGGCCCTGGGCGAGGTGGTCGAGGGAGATCGACGCCCGGAGGGCCGAGTAGGACTCGAGGCGGCTGGCGTAGGTCGACCCGAAGATCCGCCACGAGGCCCGCCCGGGGTCGCGGTCGGTGTCGTCTGGGTAGTGGTCGTTCACGCCGCGCGCGAGCAGGGTCACATCGACGGCCCCTCGCGCGTCGAGCAGGGCTTCGGCCCGCGCGGTGCGTTGCTCGGGGGTCCACGGGGTGAGGGCCTCGTCGGCTTCGCGCATCGCCGCGTCGCGGTCGCTCCCGAGCGGCCAGGCCCGCAGGTGTCGGAGGAGCCGATGAAAGCACTCGCGTCGCCCGTCGTCGTCGGTGCGCCCGTCGCACGCGAGGATGCGCCGCAGCTCGCGCCTGCGCTCGTCGTCGGGACCGTGGCTGGGCGCGCGCGACATCAGCCGCGCCCCGAGGAGCGCGCCGACCAGCAGCGACGCGGCTCCGAGGCGCAGCCGCCCCGGGGCGCGAGCCGGGGACCGCGCGGGCGCGGCGAGGCGTCGCAGCGTCGGCAGGAGCGCCTCGGGGACCTTCCATGCTTCGCGTCGGGGCACACCCGCGACGGTAACACCGCCAGACTCCCGTCGCGGGAGGGCCGCGGGCGTCAGGTGTAGTGGGTCCACCAGGCGCCGCGGTGCCGTGATTTCAGCCCCTCGAAGGCGCGGCACGCGGGGTAGAGCAGCGCGAGCCCCACGGCCCAGAGGGCGTAGGCGCGCCACAGCGAAGGGCTGTCGCCCGAGACCCCGCGCCAGGCCAGCCCGAGGGCGTGCAGCAGCGGGAGGTGCAACACGTAGTAGAACAGCGGAACCCGGCCGAAGGTGAGCAGCGGCTTCGCGCCGCCGGCCTGGCGTTCGGTGAGGGCTCCCCAGAGGGCGAGGGCGGGCCCGAGGGTCATCAAGAGGTACAGCAGCGAGGGCGGGTACTTCGTGCAGTTCAGGAAGGACAGCGCCGTGAAGCCCCCGCGCGGCTGCGGAGACCATCGAGACGGGTCGCCGTACACGTTGAGGGCGCGGAGGGCGACGAAGGCCGCGGTGAGCGCGCCGCCGAGGCGGATCAGCGCGCGCCGCCGCGCGTGGGCGTCGAGGGACATCACCGGGCCGAGCCCGTAGCCCAGCGCCATCACCCCGATCCAGGGGACCAGCGGGTACGCGACGTACACCCGGTGCCCGGAGAGGGGCTCGAGGCGGCCGGGGTCGTGGAGCACGGTCCACCCCCAGCGCAGGGCGCCGAGGTCGGCGGCGTGGACCCCGTCGAAGAGGTTGTGCCCGGCGATCATCGCCGCGCCGACGAGGAGGCAGGCCCGCGCGCCGAGGCGGGACAGCGCGGCGAGGGCCACCATCGACCAGCCGATGGCCCAGATCACCTGCACGAAGGTAAAGCGGTAGTCGAGGTTGAAGAGCCAGCCGAAGCGCACCGCGGTGAGCTCGAGGACCACTAGCCACAGGCCCCGCGTGAGCAGCAGCGACGAGGCGCTCGCGGGGCTGCGGCGGCGCGAGGCGAGCCAGGCCGAGACGCCCGCGAGGAGCACGAAGACCGGCGCGCAGAAGTGCGTGACCCAGCGCGTGAAGAAGAGCGCGTGCGTGGTGCGCGCCAGGTCGGTGGCGTCGGGGCCGCCGCGCACGATGAAATCGCGCGCGTGGTCGAGGGCCATCAGCACCATCGCGACGCCGCGAAGCAGGTCGATGGCCTCGTCGCGGGGGTTCTCTTGCCGGGTCACGGTGAGGGCACTGTCGCACGCCCGGAGCCTCCGTGAAGCGGGGAGCATTTCGGCGGCGACAAGCACCGGCGGGGTGCGATGATCACGGCCCTTGTGAGCGACTCGAACGATCGACGGCGACGCGGGTGGCGCGTCCCAGCGCGGTGGATGTTCTTCGCCGCGGGCGCCGCGTCGCTCTGGGTGATCCGACCGTTCCTCTTCGAGCTCGGCGCAGGGATGGTCTTTGGCTACGTCGCCGAGCGGCCCGTCGACTGGGCGCTGAGGCGACTCGGGCGCGCCGGCGACCCGCGCTGGCGCGGCGGCGTCGCGACGGCGGTGGTGGCCTGCGCCATGCTGCTGCTTATCGTTCCCGCCGGGGCGGCGCTCTGGGTCGCCGTGAGAGACCTGGTCGAGCTGTTGCGCGGCGCGAGCCCTGGCGCCCTGGGGCGGCTGGGCCTGAAGGTCCAGCAGTGGTCCGAGCAGCGCGCGGGGGCCATGGGCTTCAGGATCAACGTCCCAGAGCTCTTGCGTCGCGCGCAGGGCGTGACGGGCAGCGCCGCGACGATCCTCGCGCGCACCGCGGGGAGGGTGCTCACGGCCACGCCGTCGGCGGTGTTCTCGCTGGTGCTCATCGTGGTCGCCTCTGTGTACTTCGCCGCCGAAGGTCCCGCGCTGCGGGCGAGGGTGCTCCCTGAAATGCTCCCCTGGCCTCGGGAGCGCGCGGTGCTCCAGCGCAGCACCGCGGGGGTCATCGAGGGCGTGGTGCTGGCCAACCTCGGCGTCTCGTTGATCCAGGCCGCGATCGTCGCCGTCGCGACCATCGCCCTGGGCATCCCCAACGCCGCCGTATGGAGCGTCGCCAGCTTCGCGCTCTCGTTCGTGCCCTTCGTGGGCACGGGCCTCGTGACGGTCAGCGCGGCGGCGTACCTCTTCGCCGTCGACCGCAGCGCCGCGGGCGTCGCGATGCTCGTGGTGGCGGTCATCGCCGGGAGCATCGACAACGTGCTCCGGCCGCTCCTCACCCGGGGCTCGATCGAGCTGTCGTTCCTCTGGCGGCTCGTGTCCTTCGTCGGCGGCATCGCCGTGTTCGGCATCGCCGGCGTGATCGTGGGTCCTCTGCTGTTGGTGTGGAGCCAGGCCCTCTGGGTCTGCGCCCACGAAGATCCCCCGCCCGAGGCCTCGTAGCACTCCTCAGGGCCCGCGTGTCCTCACCCCCAGCGACACCCGCGGGTCGCCGCTCTCCCCGTCGAGAGGTGGGTGCATAACTCTCTGTTTTTGCTGGATAAATGCCCGTATCCCGACAGAGAGGGAGCTGAGAGACGGCCGGGACGACGGGGGTGAGGTCACGCGGGCCCCCGAGGAGTGCTCGCGCTGAACCCTTCAAGTCCCCTGTGGAAAGGTACTAGCCGTCGAAGACCACGAGGTCCATCGCCGCGAGCACCTCGATCGAGGGCGCCTCGAGGTGCGCGCGCAGCGGCAGGAACACCTCGGCGAAGCCGCGCACGATCAGCCGCGCGCCCCACTCGAGCATCCCGCGGCGGGTGCGCGCCTCCAGCTCGCAGAGCGCGCCGTCGACCTCGGTGGGATCGACCTGCTCGGCGCCCGCGCGCAGGGGCGCGTTCGCGAGCTGCTCGCGCAGCGTCGACATCGCGAGGCGGGTGCGTACGTAGTCGCTCTGCGCGCCGCCCACGTCCCTGAGCCAGCGGTCGGGGGCCATGGGCACCGAGGGGCCGAAGCCGCGCAGCTCCCGCGCCCACCGGCGCGCGGCGATCACCAGCGGCTCGTCCGCGGGGCTGCCCTGCTTCAGCGGGGCGATCACCTTGCGCATCGCGACCCGCGCGGCGTGAAACTCCGAGCGCGCGTGCTCGCCGGCCACGGCGCCGAGCCAGTGCGCCGAGCAACCGCCTCGCTCGGTCACCGCCTCGGGGAGCTCGGCCAGCATCGCCGCGGCGCTGAGGTCGCCGCCGAAATACAGCCTCAACATCGACGAGAACAGCCTCGCCTCGTCGTCGTCGGGGTCGATCGCGAGCGCGTTGCGCGCGCTCTGCAGCGCGCCCATGAAATCGCCCGCCGCGGTGAGCGCCTGCGCGAGCATGCGGTCGATGCACGACACGCCGGGCGCGAGGTCGCGCGCCGCGACCAGCGCCCACACCGCGGTCTCGGCGTGGGCGAGGGGGTCGGGGTCACGCAGCGAGAGCATCCCCAGGGCGACGTAGGGCGCCGCGCGGTCGGGCTCCGCGGCCACGATGTCGACGAGCCGGCGCCGCGCGGCCTCGAGGTCGCCGGCGATGCCCCGCGCCACCGCGCTCCCGACCGCGGCCCGCGCGTCGCCCTGCTCGCGGGCCTCGTCGAAGAGCACCGCCGCGCGGGAGATGAGGCCGGGCACGGCGCCGCGGTTCCACCCCGCGAGGGACTCGTGCAGCGCCTGGACGGCCAGCTCGAAGGCGCTCACGTCGCCACCTCCCCGGGCGACGCGACGTCGCCCATCGACTCCAGGGCGCGACCGAGCATCGCGGCGCCGTGGAGCCGGTGCCAGAGCCGCAGGGCGCCCGCGGCCCAGGCGTCGAGGGCCCGCCGCGGCGCGCGGTCGGGGACGTACCAATCGAGGATGAAATCCTCGGCGCGACCGCTGGACTCGGCCGCGGCGCGCCCCGCGCGGGAGGGCTCCGGCCCGAGGCTCTCGAGCGCGCGCTCGGGGGAGTCTTCTGGCTCGGAGGTCGCCTCGGTGGCCGCGCGGAGCCAGTGACGAATCGCCATCGCGGCGTGGTCCCGCGAGGCGGCGCAGCGGAGCCAGTTCCAGCGGACGGTGAGCGGGGCCGAGAGCAGCTCGGTGAGCTCGCGCGCGACCAGCGCGGTGAGCCCGGGGAGCGCGTCGTGCACCGGCGAGAGGAGCGCCTCGGTGCACCGGGTGAGGGACTCGCGCGCGTCGTCGTCGCCGACCACCCAGCGGGCGCTGTCGACCAGCCACTGACCCAGCGGAGGGAGCGACGCGCGGCTGCCCCGGAGGTGGTCGAGCCCCGACCATCGCCGCGCGAGCACGCACTCGTACCACGCCCGCATCGCCCGGATCACCGCGCGCTCTCCCTCCGCGCTGCGCGGACCCGCGCGGCACACGCGGAGGTAGTGATCGCGCCACGCGCCGTCGGTGCCGCCCCCCGCCGCGGCGGAGATCTCGCAGTGGGGCCGCATCCGCGGGACCCGGTCGAGGGGCTCGGCCACGCGCGCCCTCAGCCCGTCGTCGGCGCCCAGCACCAGCGCGGCGCCCAGGACCAGCGGCGCGTTCCACGCCGGCGCGTCGCCCGAGAGGATCGCGCCGGCCAGGTGCGCGTAGGGGCTCGCCCCGAGCGTCGGGTGCTCGAGCAGCGCCAGCGCGTGCTCCGTGGCCCTCGGGTCGGCGTCCCGCGCGAAGCACGCGCGGATCACCGCCAGCGCCCTGCGCGACTCGTCGACGCCCGCGCCGAGGCCGTAGAGCGGCACGAAGCGACCCGCGCGGAGCGCCGCGAGCTCCCCCGCCGAGAGGGCGTGGCCGACGACGCGAACGGCCGGGGCGGAGCCCTGCGAGGGATCGCTCGGAGCGTCCCAGGGAGCGGTGGGTTCAAGCCAGGGAGGTCGCGCGGCGCTCACTGCGGGGGCGCCGATGGTAGCACCTCCTCGACACATTCAACGCCCGCTTGACCGGCCCAGAGGTTCCGCGCGACACCACGCGGGTCGTGCGAACCCTCCCATGGCTCCTGGCGACGCCGCTGCTCGTGTCGCAGGGCGTCTCCGCCCAGAGCATGCCCGCCGAGGCGGCGCGGTCGGGCGCCACCCCACCGCGGGTCGAGCGCGGCGACGCGGTGGCCTTCGTGCGCGAGTTCGACGCCGCGCGCGAGGGCGCCGAGCTCCGGGTGGTCTACACCGAGAACGGCCCCGGCGGCCGCGCGACGCTCCGCAGCGCGCTGCTCCGGGCCGAGGGAGACGCCCTCGTGCGCGCTCGCCCCGACGTCACCCTGGCGCCCGACGCCCGCACCGTCGCGCTGGCGTGGTCGGGCGGTCGCGGCGCGGTGGTGTACGTGGTCCCGCGGCGCCCGCCGCCCCCCGCGGCGCCTGGAGAGCGGCGACGTCGGCGCGCGCCCGCGGTCGGGGTGCCCCCCTCCACCCGCGACCCGCTGGGGCCGTCAGACCTCTCCGGCGGCGAGATCCGCGTGCAGCGCCTCGGCGCCCAGGGCGAGGCGCGGGGCGCGCCCGTCACGGTGTTCAGCGAGAACGCCCGGCTCTCGCGCGTGGCCGCGGCGTGGTCGGGCGAGCGGCTCGTCGTCGCGTGGACCGGCGGCGCGGTGACCGACGACGAGGTGCGCGTGACCGTGCGCGCGCGCGCCCTCGACGCGAACCTCGCGCCCACGCGCGCGGCGGTGACCGGCGTGGGCGTGCTGGGGGACATCGGCGACACCCTGCGCGTGACCCCAGACCCCTCCGGGGCGACCCTGTGGGTGAGCGCATCGCATTGCGCCGCAATGAGTCCGGTCACGGAGGGGCTCACGCCCCCGAGCGACCCCTCCGAGCGGATTTCACCCGCGCGCCGCTCGCTGATGCCGCAGCAGGAGATGCACGACGCGCCGGGGGCGCCCATCGCGTGCGACCCGCTCTCGCTCTACCGCGTGCGCCTCGGCGCGGGCGGCGAGGTGCGGTCCAGGGAGGCGCTCACGCCCCTCGCGCGGGACGTCGCGGCCGCCGCGGGGGAGGGATGGATCGTCGCGTCGCGGGGCGAGTCGGGCGTCTCGCTCGCGCGCGCTCGGTTCGAGGGCGCGGGCGCCTCGCTGCGCGCGCTGGACGGCGCTCCCTGGCGCGCGGTCGTCGCGCCGCCGCGCCCGCAGGACCTCTCGCTGCGCGAGCCCGCCGCGACCGACGCCGAGCTGGTCGACGCGCCTGTCGCGCCGCCCGACCGCGACCGCTTCGACCCCTCGACGGTCGCCCTCGTGGCGGCGACCGCGGCGGGGGACCTCGTCGCCGTGGCCGAGGGGCGCGCGGTGCTCCACGCGGTGCCGCGCGACGGCGCGCCGCGGGTGCTGTCGCGGGCGCCCCGGGGGGTGGCGGCGATCGAGGTGCTCGACGGCGCCACGCCCTGGCTCCTGGCGCGCGAGGGCCAGTGGAGCGGCGCGCTGCGCTGGACCACCCTCGACGCGCCCCCCGCCGACTGGCGCGAGGTCTCGCCGGTGCCCCCGCGCGCCGCGCCGCCGCAGCGCTACCCGACGACGGCGCCCTACGTCTGGGACGAGGCCTTCGCTCGGCTCTGGACCCGCGCCCGCGCGGCCCGCGGCCTGTTCATGCGCCACGAGAACACCGCGGGGGCCATGGCGGCGCGCCCCGAGGCGCCCACCGACCCGCGCATGCCCGCGGTGCTCGCGGCGCGAGGCCGGCTGCGCAACCGCTGGGAGGGCGCGTGCGCGCAGCTCCGCGCGCGGGCGACGCAGCTCGCGCGGCAGGGCGCGGGGCAGGACATCCTGCGCGGCGTGCAGCAGCTCTGCGAGGTTCACCCCGACCTGCAGCTCGGCGTGCCGGTCAATCCCGCGCTGTGACCGCCGCGAGGATCGCGCGCATGCGCTGCACCACCACGTCGGCCCGCGCGGGCCGGTTCGCGGGGTCTTTCTCAAGGAGCTGAAGGATCAGCGCGTCGAGGTCGGCGGGCAGGTCGGGGCGGAGCGACGCGGGGGAGGGAGGGGGCTGCTTCACGTGCGCCATGAGCAGCGCCATGAGCTCCTCGTGCTCGAAGGGCACGCGGCCGGTGAAGAGCTCGAACATCATCACGCCCAGCGCGTAGAGGTCGGCGAGGTGCGTGGCGCCGGTGAAATCGCTGATCTGCTCCGGCGCGATGTACGCGGGGGTGCCCGCGGTGAAGCCGGCCTGGGTCTTCGAGGCGTCGGCGCGGCGCTTGGCGATGCCGAAGTCCATGAGCTTCACGATGCCCGCGCGGGTGACGAAGAAGTTGTCGGGCTTCACGTCGCGGTGCACCACGCCGGCGGCGTGGGCGACGCCGAGCGCGGTGCACGCCTGCACCATCACGCGCAGGCCCGTCGAGAGGGGCACCTCGCCGCGCATCCAGTCGTTGAGCGCCTGCCCCTCGAGGAGCTCCATGGTGATGAAGCGACGGCCGGACCACAGCCCCAGGTCGTGGAGCCGCACGATGTTCGGGTGCGTGAGCTGCCGCGATAGCGAGACCTCTTGCTTGAAGCGCATCACCATCTGGGGGTCTTCGACGTCGAGGCCGAAGAGCTTGATGGCCACGGGCTCATCGAGCTCGAGGTCCTGCGCGCGAAAGACCGTCGACATGCCGCCCTGGCCGATGATGGCCTCGACGCGGTAGCGACCGTTGATCACGTCGCCGGGGCGCACCGAGGCCTCGGGCGCCTCCAGCGGGCGGGTCGCGGCCAGGGCCTCGGGGGCCGCGGGCGCGGGGGGCGCGGGGGGCGGCGCGACGGGCAGGGGAGGCAGGTCGGGGAACTCCTCCAGCGGCTGAGGGAGCGACATGCGCGCCTCGGGCATCGAGATGCGAGCGCCGGGCGGGGGCAGCTCGCCGGTCCCGATCGCGTCGGCGGCGCTCGGGGGCGCGCCGCTGCGGAGCTGCGCCAGCCGCTGGGCCACGTCACGAAACGCGGGGTCGGCGTCGCTCACGCGCTGGTAGGCCGCCCGCGCGGTCGCCGTCTGACCGCCGGCCTGGTACATCCGCGCGAGGGCGTACATCGCCTCGCGCTCGTCGGCGCTCTCGAGCCGCGTCGCGAGAAAGGGCGCGACGAAGCGGTCGAGGGCGAAATCGACCTGCCCTCGCGCCGCCGCCAGGCTCACCGCGCGCACCACCGACTTGCGATACCCGGGGTGCTCCGCCGGGACCATGAGCAGCGCCGACAGGCAGCGCTCGGAGTCGTTGCACTGCGCGAAGCACTTGCTCGCGTCGTAGGGGTTCGCCGCCGCGAGGTAGAACTCGCCGGCCTTCACCCAGTGCCCCAGCGCCACCGCCATGCGGGCGGCGTCGGCGGGCCGCCGCGCCACCTCGTAGGCCCGCATCGCGTCGTCGTACCTGCGCTTCGCCTCCAGCGCCGCCGCGCGCTGCACGGCGTCTCCCTCGGCCCTGGGGGGGTGCCACGGCGCGCGCTGCTGCATCGCCGCGCGGAGCGAGCGCGCGTTGGCCGTGTCTCCCGCCCGCTCGAGCACGTCGACGCCCCGCGCGTGCTCGCCGAGGCCGGCGTACACCTCCGCCGCCCCCAGCGCGTCGGCGCCGCGGGCGAGGTGCTGCGCCGCGGCGCGCGCGCGCTGGCGCCCCGCGGCGTCGAGGGTCGAGAGGCGCTCGGTCGGGGTGCCCAGCGACTTCAGCAGCACCGCGCCGGCCTGCGCGTACCGCTGGGACCCCGCGAGGATGCGCGCGGCCTCGTCGGGGAGCTCCGCGCGGAGGTACCCCCGCACGGCGCCGTCGAGGTCTCCGCGTTGCTCGGCCCGGTGGGCCTCCTCCATCAGCTTGCGTGTCTCGGGGTCCATCGGGCGTGTCGGCAGCGGGAGGTGTACCGCGTCTGCGAGGCGCTGGGGAGTGAGCGCTCGCGTCAGACCTCCTCGGTGAGCTCGGGCATGCGCTTTCTGAGCTCCTCGGGCTGCGTGGCGAAGCGCAGCGCCTCGTCCTGCGACACGAGCCCCCCGCGCACGAGGGAGAAGAGCGCGGCGTCGAGGCTCTGCATCCCCGAGGCGCCGGCGTCGGCGCCGCGGAGCATCGACTCGAGCTGGTGCACCTTGTTCTCGCGGATCATGTTCGAGACGCCGTAGTTCTGCAGCAGCACCTCGATGGCGGCCACGCGGCCGTCGCCGGTGATGCGCTTGACGAGGTGCTGCGCGAGCACGCCCCGGAGCAGCACCGAGAGCACCGCCCGCACGGCGTCGCGGGTGTCTTCGGGGCACACCGAGAGCACGCGGTCGACGGCCTTGGAGGCCGAGTTCGCGTGGAGCGTGCCGAAGACCAGCACGCCGGTCTCGGCGGCGCTCAGGGCCAGGCTCACGGTCTCGTAGTCGCGCATCTCGCCGATGACCATGACGTCGGGGGCCTCGCGCAGGGCGGCGCGCTGCGCGGCGGCGAAGCTCAGCGCGTGCACGCCCACCTGGCGCTGGGTGACCACGCTCTTGAGCGAGGGGTGCACGAACTCGATGGGGTCCTCGATGGTGAGGATGTGCCGCCGCGAGGTGGCGTTGATCTCGTGGATCATCGCCGCGAGGGTGGTGCTCTTGCCGCAGCCCGTCGGCCCCGTGAGGAGCACCAGGCCGTTCTGCTGCGCGCAGAGCTTGCGGAGCACCGAGGGGAGGTTCAGCGACTCGAGGGAGGGCACCTCGTCGGGGATCACGCGAAAGACCGCTCCGATGCCGTGGGTCTGCATGAAGACGTTGACGCGAAAGCGCCCGGCGTCCTCGACGACGTAGGCGAAGTCGAGCTCGAGCTCGCGCTCGAAGGTCTCGCGCTGCGAGGGCGTGAGGATCTCGTAGAGGAAGCGCTTGCCGTCCTCGGGCGAGAGCACGCGGTAGGGCAGCACCAGGAGGTCGCCCTGAAAGCGCACCATCGGGGGGTTGCCGGTGTGAAAGTGCAGGTCGCTGGCGTTCTGCTCCACCACGAGCCGGAGGAAGGAGTCGATGCGTGCCATGGGGGTGCTACGGCGCCTCCGGGAGCTTTCCGACCTCGGAGCGCTCGGTGCTCCACCCGACCACGGCCTCGAACGAGCGCTTGTCGTTGGCGCGCATGTAGCCGTCCTCGGCGGAGATCTTGCCCTCGCGAAAGAGCCGCGCGAGCTCGCCGTCCATGGTGAGCATGCCCTGGTCGCGCGAGGTCGCGAGCACCTGCTGGATCTGAAACGACCGCCCCTTGCGGATCAGGTGCGAGACGGCCTCGTTGTTGATCAGCACCTCGCAGGCGAGCACGCGGCCCGGCCCGTCGGCGCGGGGGATGAGGTGCTGGCAGAGCACGGCGCGCAGCGACTCCGCGAGCATCGAGCGGATCACCGACTGGTGCGCCGGCGGGAACACGTTCACCACGCGGTCGACGGTGGTGTCGGCCGAGACCGTGTGCACCGTGCCCAGCACGAGGTGGCCCGTCTCGGCCGCGGTGACCGCGAAGTTCACCGTCGCGTGGTCGCGCATCTCGCCCACGAGGATCACGTCAGGGTCCTGCCGGAGGATCGAGCGCATCGCGCCGCGGTAGTCGCGCGCGTGGGTGCCGATCTCGCGCTGGTTCACCAGGCAGCCCTTGCGCGCGTGCACCACCTCGATGGGGTCCTCGAGGGTCACGATGTGACGGTTGGACGCCGAGCGGTTGATGTAGTCGATGAGCGACGCGAGGGTGGTGCTCTTGCCCGAGCCCGTGGGTCCGCCCACGAGCACGAGGCCGTTCTTGAACTTCGCGAACTGCGCCACCGTCGCCGGGAGCCCGAGGCCCTCGAAGCTCGGGATCTGCCCGCGCACCTCTCGAAACACCGCCCCGAGCCCCGCGAGCTGGTGAAAGATGTGCCCGCGAAAGCGCGTGCCGCGAGACTTCACCTCGTACGAGAAATCGATCTCCTCGAGGCGGTCGAGGGCCTCGCGCTGCTCGGGGGTGAGGTGCCCGGTGAGGATCCCCCGCACCTGCTCGGCGGTGAACACGTGCGTGCCCATCGGGCGCATCTTGCCGAGCTTCTTCACGTACGCCACGCGGCCCGCGGCGATGACCATGTCGTCGGCCTCGGCGGCCGACGCGCCGATGAGCATCTTGTCGAGCACGCTCACGGCCCGGTCGGACTGCCCCTGAAACTCCTCGAGGGCGCGCCACTGCGCGAGCACGTCGCGGGCCGCGAGGCGCACGCGCCCCACGGGGTCGGCGTCGAGGGTGCGCAGGGCGTCGGCCGCGCCGCGGTCCTCGAGGGAGCCGAGAAAGCGAACCGCGGCGATGCGCGTGTCGGGGTCTTCGTCCTTGAGCAGCGCGATGACCTGCGGGGTCACCTCGGCGGCGCGCAGCGCGCGCAGCGCGTCGACGCACACCACCCGCAGCTGCGGCTGCCGGGCGAGCATGTCGACCAGGTACGGGATCGCGCGGGGGTCCTCGAGCCCCGCGATGGCCTCGACGGCCTGCTCCCGCGCCCACCAGTCGGTGTCGCTCATCGCGCAGCGCACCAGCGCGCCGAGGGTCTTCGGGTCCTTGATGCGCGCGAGCGCGCCCACGGCGAAGCGGCGGATGACGTCGGAGGGATCGCCCAGCATCGCCGCGAGCTGCCGCGTCAGCCGCTCGCCCGCGAGCTCGACGAGCACGTCGATCACGTGCTCGCGCACCCACCAGTCCTCGTCGCGGAGCACCAGCAGCAGCCGCTCCCAGATGGCCTGCGACTGCGTGGCCGTCTGCCGCGCGAGCTCGACGGCCATGCGCCGGAGGTTCACGTCCCGCGCGCGCAGCAGCCACAGGATGGTCTTCGCGATGTCGAGCCGCCCCGCGCGCCCGAGGTTCGTCAGGGCCTTCGACGCCCGGTCGCGCACGGTGATCTGCTTGAAGGTCAGCGCCTCGACGAGGGCCGGGAGCACCGCGTCGGTGCCGATGGCCTCGAGGGAGTCGACCACGGCGTAGCGAATCGCGTTGGGGCCCGCGCGAAATCTCCGCTGGAGGTAGTCCACCGCGCGGGGGCTCTCGTAGCGGCGCAGGGCCTCGACCACGGCCTTGCCGAGCGGAATCGACGAGCGCTCCAGCAGCGGCGCGACGGCGCGAAAGAAGTCCTCTTCGGGGGCCACCGCGGCGAGGGCGTCGACGCCGGCGGAGATCACCCGCTCGTCGGGGTCCTCCATCGCGACGTTGATCGCCTCCACGGCCGCGGCGTGGTCCTTCTGCATCCACTCGGCGTGGGCGAGAAACTCCGCGGCGCGCACGCGCTCGTCGACGTCGCCCGCGGCGAGCACGTTCATCAGCAGGGGGATGGCGCCGTGCCGGGCCTTCGGCACGAAGACCTCCATCGCCTCGACCCGACCTGGAAACGCCGGCTGTCGGCACATCGACGTGACCTTCGCGAAGGCCGAGCGCCCGCCCACCTGCACCAGCACCTGCGCGGTGACCTCACGCACCTCCTGGTCCTCCGAGGCGAGCATCAGGCAGAGCTCGTCGTGGGCGTCGATGAGGTTCATCTTCGGCAGCAGCACCGCGATGGCGCCGCGCAGCGCCGTGTCGGCGGCGGGCAGCGCGCGGAGCAGGTGCACGAAGAGCTTGGGATCAGGGCTGCGCTCGACCGCCGCGCGAAAGAGCATCACCCGGCGGCGGTGCACCGAGAGGTCCTTCAGGTTGTTGCGGTCGAGGAGGTACCGGAGGATGTGCTTGAGCTCGGCCTGATCGCAGGGCCCCAGGCTCTCGGCGACGCGCTCGGCCTCTGCGTAGTCTTCGAAGCTCGGCGCGCGAAAGATGGGCGTGAGGTCTCTGAGCGAGGGCATCGGGCGGCCCGAGTATGCCAGAGGCCCCCGGCGCGACCGCCAGATTGCTGCGGAGTTCTCGCGGCCTCGGGGTGATCGCGGGCCCCTCGGGTGGCGGTATGCTCCCGCGCCCATGCGAAGCCCCCGACCCCTCGCCGCCGTCGTCGCGCTCCTCGGCTGCGCGACCTCCCCTCGACCCGCCGCCCCGCCCGCGCCGCCGCCCGCGCGCGCCGAGGCCCCGCCCGCGCCGCCGCCCGACCCCCTGCGGGTCGAGAACGCCCTCGTGCGCGCCGACCGGGTCGACACCGTCCACGGGATCCAGCTCTCAGACCCCTTTCGCGCCCTCGAAGAAGACTCCCCGGCGACGCGGCGCTGGGTCGCGTTTCAGAACGCGCGCAGCGAGGCCTGGCTCGCGGCGCACGCGCGCCCCGACATCGAGGCGCGCCTCGCGCAGCTCTTGAACATCGGCAACCTCCGGGGCGCCTCCGCCGCCGGACCCAACGTGCTCTACCTCGCCCAGGAGGCCGGCGCGCAGACCGCCTCGCTCATGGTCAGCGCCCGCGGCGCGCAGGGGTTCTCGACGCCCCGCGAGCTCCTCAACCCCACGCGCTACGGCGAGCGCGCGGTGATCGACTGGTACCGCGCGTCGCCGCGGGGGCGCTACGTGGCCTTCGGGGTCTCGCAGAACGGCGACGAGCGCAGCGTGCTGCGGGTGATGGACATCGCCACGGGCGCGGTGCGCGCCGAGTCGATCGAGCACACCAAGTGGTGCCGCGTCTCGTGGCTCCCCGACGAGTCGGGCTTCTACTACACGCGCTACCCCGCGCCCGGCGAGGAGGGCTACGACGCCGCCCGCGAGGACGCGTACTTCAGCCGCCTGCGCTTTCACGCGCTCTCGGCGGCGCCCGACGGCGCGGCCGACCCCGTGGTCTTTCGCCCCGACGAGCGCACCGAGCGGGCCTACGCCGACGTGAGCGACGACGGGCGCAGCGTGCTCGTGCACCTGTTTCGGGGGTGGTCGACGAGCTCGCTCTACCTCATCCCCCACGACCCCCGGCACGCGGCCTTCACCCCCGCCACGGCCACGCCCGTGATGACCGACGAGAACACGATCTCCGCCGGCACCGTGCACCGCGGGGCGCTCTACGTGCTCACCAACGCGGGCGCGCCGAAGTACCGCGTGGTCACCCTGAGCCTCGCGCAGGCGCGCCGCCCGCCCGCGACCGCCGAGGCCCGCGCCGCGCGCTGGCGCACGCTCGTCGCCGAGGGCGAGAACCCCATCGACGACATGGAGGTCTCGGGCGACTGGATCGCCCTGAGCCGCATGGAGAACATCGTGTCGCGGGTGCGGCTGCACGGTCTGGACGGGCGCCCCGGCCCCGAGGTCACGCTCCCTGGCGACGGCGCGCTTGGGGGCGTCAGCGTCGGCGCCGATGGCACCCTCGCGATGTCGTACAGCGCCTTCGTGACGCCCCCGACGATCCTCGGCGCGCGGCTGCCGCGGAGGGGGTCGACCGCCGCCGTCACCCCCGCCGTGGTGGCGAGCGCGCGGAGCGATTTCGACTTCGCGTCCCTCGAGCTCGAGCGCGCCTCGGTGCCCTCCCGCGACGGGACCCCCATCAACGTGTTCTACCTCCACCGCAGGGGCCTGGCGCGCGACGGCAACGCGCCGGTGCTGCTCAACGGCTACGGCGGGTTCAACCTCTCGCTGCTCCCGCGGTTCAACCGCGACCCGCTCTACTGGGTCGAGCGGGGAGGGGTCTACGCCGTCGCGAACCTCCGCGGGGGCTCGGAGTTCGGCGAGGCCTGGCACCGCGCGGGGGCGCGAGAGAACAAGCACCACGTCTTTGAAGACTTCGAGGCCGTGATCCGGTGGTTCTCGTCGAGCGGGATCTCCCAGCCCTCGCGCGTCGCGATCTACGGCGGGTCCAACGGGGGGCTGCTCATGGGCGCGATGATCACCCGCTGCCCCGACGCGTTTCGCGCGGCGTTCTCGACCGTCGGACTCTACGACATGGCGCGCTTTCACCGCTTTCCCCCGGCGGAGATCTGGACCTCGGAGTACGGCGACCCCGAGCAGCCCGACGCGCTGCGCTGGCTCCACGAGACCTCGCCGTACCACCAGGTGCGCGACGGCGCGGCGCTCCCCGCGGTGTGGATCGAGACCGCCGACCACGACACCCGCGTGCACTGGGCCCACTCGACCAAGTTCGCCGCGCGGCTCCAGGAGGCCAACGGGGGCGAGCAGCCGGTCTACTTCTTCATGCAGCGCGACGTCGGCCACGGCGCGGGCGCGCGTCGTGAGGACCAGCTCCGCCAGCTCGTACGACGCTACACCTTCGTCGAAGACCGACTGGGCCTCTCACGCCCCCCGAGCGGAGGGAGTTAGAAAAGCGACGGCACCTTTGGCGTTGGGGGGGGAGGACGCCGGTACCGTCGCCGCATCAGGGCAATCCACGAAGCGTGCCAGAGAAGAATTCCCAGAAAATACCGAGAAGATGACCCAGGCGAGGGCGGCGCTGCCTTTCAAATGTGAAAGGTACCTCTCCAGGTTGAAATCATGCGTTGAATATATGGAAAATCCACGCGCGGCCTAATTGGGTGGATCTCCGGTGCTTCGTTCGCCTGTTGGGGGAGTTGGGGCCTCCACGTTCGGGCAGGCGTTCTTGACGGAGCATTTCCCGGGCCTAGTTTGCTCCCATCGCCGTCGTCTCCCCGCTCACGAGAGGGGGTTCGCGATGAGCAGGCGACAGCACGGCGTCGGTCTCTGTCCCCTCCGTACTCGACGGAGTGGTAGAGCCGTGGCGTCGTGGTGTCTCCGAGGAGTTGATCGATGAACGAGTCTGATTCCTCCGCCGTGCGCGGTCCGTTCCCGCTCCTCCCGCTGCGTAGCGGGATGCTCTTTCCTGGCGCCACGCTCTCGCTCCCGGTGGGGCGCATGCGGTCCGTGGCGATGCTCGACACCCTGCGCGTCGGCGACCTGCTCGTGGTCGGGGCGCAGCGTGACGCGGCGACCAGCGACCCCGGCGCCGACGACCTCGTGGGCATGGGCACCGTGGCGCGCATTCGCGGCCTCGACCGCACCCGTGACCGCGGCTACCGGCTGCACATCGAGGGCGTCGAGCGCTTCTCGATGACCTCGCTCATTCGCACCGACCCCTGGTGGCTCGCCGAGGGCGTGAGCCTCAGCGACACCCACGACGACGCCGACCTCGCCGAGCCCCAGGCCCAGGCCCTGCGCGACCTCGTGCGCGACGTCGCCGCCCGCAACGGCGGCGCCCTGAGCACCGTCGACCTCGACGGCGCCACCCCCGGGCGCCTGGCCGACCTCGTCGCCGCGAACCTCGGGCTCACCCCCGACAAGGAGTTGCGCGTGCTCTCGGAGCTCGACGTGCTGTCGCGGCTCTCGCTGGTGAGCGCCCTGGTCGAAGAGAGCCGCACCGTCGCCGACCTGCGCGCCAAGGTCGACCACGACGTGCGCAAGGAGGTGAACAAGCACCAGCGCGACGCGCTCATTCGCGAGCAGATCCGGTCGCTCAAGAAGGAGCTCGGCGAAGACGACAAGGACGACGAGCTGGGCACGCTGCGCAAGCGGCTCGACGACGCGGGGCTCACGCCGGAGGCGCGGGCCGTGGCCGACCGCGAGCTGCGGCGCCTCGAGGGGATGAACGCGCAGCAGGCCGAGGCCAACGTGATTCGCACGTACCTCGAGTGGATCGCCGACCTCCCGTGGTCCAAGCGCGCCGAGGCGAAGGACGACCTCGACGCCGTCACCGCCAAGCTCGACGACGACCACGCGGGCCTCGAGGACGTGAAGAAGCGCATCCTCGAGCACATGGCCGTGCTCAAGCTCGCGCCCGAGGCCAAGGGGACCATCCTCTGCCTCGTGGGCCCGCCGGGCGTGGGCAAGACCTCCATCGCGCAGAGCATCGCCGACGCGACGGGCCGTCCCTTCGTGCGCATCGCCCTCGGCGGCGTGCGCGACGAGGCCGAGGTGCGCGGCCACCGCCGCACCTACGTGGGCGCCCTGCCGGGGCGCGTGCTCCACGGCATGCGCAAGGCGAAGGTGACCAACCCCGTGGTGCTCCTCGACGAGATCGACAAGCTCTCGCAGGGCTTCATGGGCTCGCCCGAGGCTGCCCTGCTCGAGGTGCTCGACCCCGAGCAGAACCGCACCTTCACCGACCACTACCTCGAGGTCCCCTACGACCTCTCCGAGGCCTTCTTTCTGTGCACGGCGAACTCCCTCGACACGCTCTCGGGGCCGCTGCGCGACCGCCTGGAGATCATCGAGATCCAGGGCTACACCGCCGAGGAGAAGGTCTCCATCGCGCGGCGCCACCTGATCCCCAAGCAGCTCAAGGCGCACGGGATCTCTGAAGAGGCGCTCACCGTCACCGACGACGCGATCCGCCGGATTCTCAAGGACTACACCCGCGAGGCCGGCGTGCGGCAGCTCCAGCGCGAGATCACCCGGCTCTGCCGGGGACTCGCCCTGCGCATCGCCCGCAGCGACGACCCCGCGGCGGCCACCCTCGCGGTGAGCGACGCGTCGGTCGAGGAGCACCTCGGCAAGGCGAAGTACCACAGCGAGGTCGCCGAGCGCCTGGCCTACGCGGGCGTCGCCACGGGCCTCGCGTGGACCCCGGTGGGCGGAGACATTCTCTTCATCGAGACCTCGCGTATGCCCGGCAAGGGGCACGTCGAGATCACCGGGCAGCTCGGCGACGTGATGAAGGAGTCGGCCCGCGCGGCGCTGACCTACGTGCGCTCGCACGCGCTGGAGCTGGGCATCGAGCCCGAGTTCCTCGCGACGCAGGACATGCACATCCACGTCCCCGCGGGCGCCGTGCCCAAGGATGGACCCAGCGCGGGCGTGACCATGTTCACCGCGCTCACCTCGCTGCTCACGGGCCGCAGGGTGCGCAGCGACACGGCGATGACCGGCGAGGCCACGCTCCGAGGACGGGTCATGCCCGTTGGAGGGATCAAGGCCAAGGTGCTCGCCGCCCACCGCGCGGGGATCACCCGGGTGATCCTCCCCTCGCGCAACGCCAGGGACATCGACGACGTGCCCGAGACGGTGCGCGCCGCCATGGAGTTCGTGCTCGCCGAGGACATGTCCCAGGTGCTCGCGAACGCCCTCGAGGCGAAGGGCTCCGACCCCGTCGGCGTGTCGATCTCCGAGAGCGCCACGAGCCCCGACGGCGCGCTGCACGTCAAGGGCTGACCTCGCAGGGCCCGCGGTGTGACGAACGCCGCGGGCCCGTTCACGCACTCCCTTCCCCGTCCCCTTCCCACGATGGCGCTCCCACGAGATGCGTCTCCACTCGGCGTCGACGCGCGAGATGCGACTCGCGTGGCAGCCCCGGTGCAGTCGCGGAGCCGCTCCGCCGTAGTGATGCCGTGAACCCTCTCCACGATCGGCACCAGCACACTAGTGCTAGCCTGAGGAGGGCATTGGATCTCTTCCAAGGCTCAGAAGTCGTCTCGATCCTTGGGATGCCCCCCGAAACTTCGAGCGGGCGTCGCGACGCCCGGCGCTGGGGTTCGCAGCCCTGCCGGTGCGCGGGATCGGTGCTCACCCCAGGCAACCATTGGGGTCACCCGGCTGGCGCCGGGTTGCAGTCAGATCCACTTAACATCAAGTAGTTTCAAGCATTTGCAGCCCGTCGAAGGACGGGCGACCTCCAATTGTTGCCTGGGGTGAGCACCGATCCCGCGCACCGGCAGGGCTGCGAACCCCAGCGCCGGGAATCGCGACCTTGAAAGGGATGCGTCACATGGCCTGAGACCGCGCGGATGTGTCTGCCATCCCTTGTGTCTCTGCCCCTCCTCCATCGGCGAAGCCCATGGAGGAGGGGGCGGGGGTGGAGGGGCCCCGCGTCGGGTCGAAGGGACGAGGGGCGGCGCGGACAGACCAGAGGCGCATCACGCTTGTTTCCAAGCGGATTCCTGACGTGTGTGTCGAACGCAGCACAACGTGGGGGAGGGCGCGCGGCAGCGCGGAGGGGGCCCTCCAGATGAAGGAGCCGCTTCAATCGGCCCACGCGCTCGTCACGTTCGTCGGGACCTTGAAAGGGCTCGACCCCGAACGTTCTTGATCCTCAGCTCGATCGCGGGGGTAGCCATCGCGACCGTCGTATCGGTTCCGCCTGAAACGTCAAGGCCGTCCCGCGCTCCCCGTCACGGTCTCGGCGTCCCTCTCGGGGGCGCGGCCTGCGTCGAAGCGCTCGGGCCGAGCAGGGCGGAGGGGGCCCCCGCGCGATGGACGAACGCGGCCACCTCGTCGCCGCGGGACGGCCGCTCTCGGCCCGTCGCCACCGGCGGGGAGAGCGCCCTCTCGGGCCCAGTGCGCATGGCCCGGTTCTTGTTCACGAGCGTCTCCGGGAGGTCATCGAGAGACCATGAAGTTGAAGTTTGAGTTCGCGTTCAATCGACACACGTCGCATCTCGATCCGGCGGTGAGGGTGTTCCTCGACGAGCGCCGCACGCCGGGCAACGTCGCCGACGACATCGAGGTGAAGATGAAGCAGCAGGGCGACTCTCTCGTGTGGAAGGGCGAGTGCACGTCGGAGGATCCCTCCCCCGTGGGCATGTTCGTGCGCGCCGTGTTCGAGGGCTCCTCGGGGGCGATCTGGATCCTCAAGGTGAGCCGGAGCGACGACGGCAAGGACGTCGTCGTCTATGACAACACCCCGTTCAAGCAGAAGGTGCAGCGAGGGCTCAACCTCGTGTGGGCGAGGATCGAGTCGTGAGCACCCGATGGACCCTCGCCGCGCTCACCGTCGCTGCGACGATGGCCGTCAGCCGACAAGCCGCCGCGCAGGACACCAGCGCGAGCGGCGCGGGGCTACCAATCCATGGACCTGGTCTTGACCGCGCTCAACCTCGGGGGACGCTGTCGGTCCGTGTGGAGACCGCGCTCACCCAGGACGAAATCCGGTGGCAGAGCCTCGGGGTGTTCACCCCGCTGGTGGCCGTGGCGACCACCGACCGGCGGCGCTTCGAGGGCGTGCTGCGCTTCGTGCGGTGGAAGGTCGAGACCCTCACGGGCGACAGCGCGGTGTTCACCCTCGCGGGGACCGTGAACTGAATTTGCCGTGCTGGAATGAATGACCGCGGCAGACCGCGAATCCTATCTCGAACGGGAGAGGCAAAGTGAGTTTCTTCGATCGGGCATTCATCGACGTGCGGCGAGCGCTTGGCGTCGAGGGCTCATCACTGCTCATCATCGACGATGCGCGCGCCGCGGTCATCGAGTCTCTCTGCGCGAATCCTGTCGCCCTTCAAGCGGTTCTCTACTTTGCGCCTGGGGAGTACGCCTTGATCGCAAACAGCGTCAGCCTCCCGAGGTGGGCCGGCGACCTCACGATCCCCGCGAACATCACGGTATGGTTTGATCCAGGCGCCATTCTGATCCTTGAAGACGCGCGATTGGTGATCCATGGAGGCATTCATGCGCCGGTCGCACCGATCTTTCGTGAGCTGCAGTCGGGGATGGTGATCTTCGGAGGCGAACCCGAGGCGCTTCTGCCAAGTGGTGGGGGCGACAGGCGATCCAGAGCAAGATGACGCTCCGGCGCTCCAACGCGCGATCGATGCAGGCTCCGCGCGTCGGATGCCCGGCCCGAGCGATTGTGGGCTTCGTCACTCCCTGGCGCCGTACCGGGAGCGCCCGAGATGCCCCCATCCGTGCAGATGGGAACGCCGGGCGCATTCCAGGATGTAGTCCCGAACAGCCGCGCGCCTCGCCCGTACCGCCCGGGGGGTGGAATCCGAAGACCGATCCCTGTCCTCCTCCAGCGCATGTACAGCGTGTCGACCCAGCTTGTCATGGGGAGACCTATCAGCGCGGTGGCGCCGCACCCCGACGGTCAACCTCGCCAGGCAGTGCGCGAGTTCGGCGTGTCGGGCGAGATCACCACGAGCCTCGTCGGGCTCCGATCAGGGGCGCTGGGGCCAACCGCGGGCATCCAGGCCAGCCGCCACGGATTCGCCGCCGAATCCGGCGCACTCCTGCTGCTCGACCTCGCCTTCGCGGCACGTATCTCCAATCTCGCGTTCGACGGAAAGCTCCTCGCAGACTTCGATCTCGCGGTCTTTCCGAGAGGCAATGGCACCACGACGGCGCACGCGATCTCCATTCGGGGATGCCGCTTTCGCGGCGCTCGGCTGGCGCAGGTGCAGCTCGGTCCGCGCAGGATCAGGGCGGCAAGCGGCCGTGTCGCAGTCAAGATCGACGACCCGGCGCCACCGATGAGCGCAAAGGGCACCTCGTCGGGGATCACCCAGTTCTCGAGGCCCGTCGTGAAGGCGCCCTTCGAGCAAGTAGAGGCAGGGATCGGGGATATGCCCGGATTCAGCCTCGAGCGGTGCACATTCGAGTGCAACATCACTGAGCCAGACGGGGATCGCACCGTCGCCGATCACCCACCTCGGGGCATGCTCGTTCGTGCCAGCAACGGCGTCGCGATGAGGGTCGCCGAGTGCGCCTTTCGGGGCGTCTCGCCTGCGTTCATCGACGTCTCTGCTGGGATGCTTCTGGTGGATCGCTGCCGATTCGACAACGCATCGGATGTCGTGGGCACACATAAGGTACCGCCGCCGTCAACGCCTGGCAGCGTCGGCAATCTTGGCTTCGAAGAGCCTCTGGGTGTCGACGTATATCTGGGCGCCGAAGGCGTCCTCAGCCGAGCGATGAACAGCAGATCCGCCGCGCCTACACAAGGCTACGTCGCGTTGACGTCATGTCGCTCGAGCAGCACGCACTCGCACTTTGCAACACCCCGGCCGAGTCCGCTCGGGCATGATCGACCTACCCGAAGCAACCTGATCCTGGGGTGTGTTCATGCGCCCGCGCGCGTCAGCCGCGCCGGCCCAAACCATCCGGTCATCAGCGTGCGGTGGGGAAGGGGCGCTCTCACCCGGATTGCCCCAGCCAATCGTACAAACACCCGGCTCAACAGCGACGCCACGCTCTGCGTCGTCGGGTCACACTTCGGGGGTGACGTCTGGATCGACCACGGAGCCGCCCAGAGCGTGTTGGTGGCATGCCGAGTTCGAAACAGCTTCAACCTACCGCTGATTCAGACCGCCTCGGGCGAGTATGTGGCGATCGGAGGCGGCAGAAGGCCCGCGCTGGCGCCTCCGCCGAGTCGCATTCGGACCGTGGTCTTCGGCCTGCAGTACCTCGCGGCGATGTGGATTTTGCTCCTCGCCTCAGGCTGCCATAGCCCACCGAGCCTGTTACCTATCGACGCCTCGGCGGACTCGCCCGCCTCGATCACCGACCAACCTCAGGATAGGCTCGACGCAGGGGGGCAAAGTGGAGTCGACGCCCCTGATGTTCCTCGGCCTCCCCCTCTCGACCGCCCCGTGATCACCCCCGATGTCATCGCGCGTGAGGACATCACATTTGGAGGCCCCGACCGACTGATCAATGAGCTCGACAGCGGGTACAACGGGACCCAGCTCTCGCCGCGTGACGTCATCCAACGGGATATCGAGATCCAACGCGTCAGCGACGTGCCGTTCGTGACCGAGTACAGCGCGCCAACTCAGATGCGGGCCCCATGCCCCGAGGTGAGCGACGGCGAGCCCGGCATCGCGGCCCCGCGGCTCGTGTTTCCATTGTCACCCATGCGGGTGACCTCGCAGCGCCCAACGCTCATGTGGTCCCTTCCCGCTGGCGTCGACGGCGCACGCATCGAGCTCTGCCGCGACCGTTGCTGCACACAGCCCATTGCCGCGATCGATGCGACCGGGACGAGCGTTCGTCCGCCCGAGACGCTCGCCGCAGGCGTCGTGTTCTGGCGGGCGCGAGGGCGAGTGGGTGCTCGCTTCGGCCGCGAGACCTCGTTCACCTGGGAGTTTGGGGTAAAGCACCGCGACGCGTCTGCAGACACCGCGTGGGGGACGATCAAGGACTTCAACGGCGATGGATACGATGACCTGGTGAATTCGATCTATTCGACGACACGTTTGCAAACGCGCATCTACTGGGGTGGCCGAGACGGGATCGAGGCGTCGAGGTTCTGGGCGCTCGACGCATTGGTAGGATCGGTTCGAGCACGTGGTGGAGATTTCAACGGCGACGGGCTCGCTGATGCTGCGATTGGAGCGCATGTGTACGATATTACCGATACCAACGGGAATCAACTCTCCGCGTCCCGGTTGACCGTCGTGTACGGAAACCGAGGGCCACTTGGTACTCCCGATGAGGTTCATCTTGTCGGCGGGGCACAGTTCGCCGTAGACGACTTTAATGGTGATGGATTCAGCGACTTGGTAACGACAATGCCGTTCGACCTCCGGGCGGAGGAGCGACTCGCAGCGATCGTCGTGCTTTTTGGCGGTAGCCAAGGCCTCGGATCGGCAGGACGACAGATCATCGTTGATCCTATGGGTCGAAGGCTTCGGCCCCGATTCGGGTCAGTAGGAAGCTCTGGGGATCTTGACGGCGACGGCTATGCCGAGCTCCTGATAGGTGATTCCAGCGCAGTCGATGGTGATGGTGCGCTGTATATCTATCACGGTCATTCAAGCGGGCTCATCGTTCCGGCCGATGCAGTAATTTCGTCCGGACTCATCCCTGGGAGCGACTTTCCGGGGTCTCATGACGGTGTAGGCGACATTAATGGAGATCGAATAGGCGACTACCTCGTCGGGAACGACGGATCCATTCATATTTTCCGTGGGATCAGAACCTCAGGTTTGCAGTACAGTCGCTCGATCCCTGTGCCGGAACCGGATCGTGCCTCAGGAGGTCTCAGGTTTGGCGGTCGGGTTACAGCGGGGCCCGATCTGAACGGAGACGGTCTCGCCGAGTTGGTGCTACAGTGCAGTCACTGCGGCCCGGTCGATTGGATGGATCTCGACTTTGGTCGAGGGCGGGTCTATCTCTTCACCCAAGCACTTAATGACTCCTGGGTGCCAATCCCGACACTGACAATTCTAGGCGCGAACGACGCCTGGGATCACTCGTCAAGCTTTGGCACTCATATCGCTGTGGGTGACTACGATGGAGATGGGTTCGACGATCTGGCCATCGGTGACCCTGAGAGTTGGGAGCAGTGGGCGCGACCATACAGAGGCAAGATCCATATCGTTTTTGGGGGTCAATCGATCTCATCGCTGCGACGCAGTCTTGTCTACGGGGAAAGTGTGCCGTCGGTAGCGAGTTCTGGTATCGGTGACACACTCGCGTCGTCAGGACCGCCTGCATTCATAGGCGCTGGAGGTTGACGTGGGAGCATTCGGCCCAGAATTGGTAGACGTGATCGGGCGCCTGGATGAGGATTCGCCCGACACGCGGGATCTGTCGGAGCTTCTTCAGTCCGTCTCGGCGATTGAGGCCCCTAGATTTCTCTACTTTCATCCACGAGTCTATCGCCTGGCTCCAGGTGACAGCTCCTCTCTACCCTACTATCTCCTCCCCGACGGTCACCAAGGACGAGCGTTGGTGTTTCCCGAGCGACACACGGTGTGGTTCGCACGAGGAGCGGTCCTCCAACTTGAACCCGATGTGGTCGTTATCTTCCGCGGGTCCCTCCGTGCGGAAAATACGATGATCTTCGACCTCCCGGAGGTTCGCGCTCGACGCTCGATGATGAGCGTTCCGGCGAATCTTGGGACGGCATCGGTGCGCTTCGAGAGCACGCGCATCGAGGAGATCTATCCCGAATGGTTCGGAGTTCGTTCTGTGGCAGGTGGAAGCTTCGTCGCACCCAACGATGCTTCGGCGAACACGGCCGCGTATCAGGCGTGCCTGCATGCGGCGTGTCGGGATCGCGATCGGCATGGCGTGAGCCTGCCGCCGCTGACCATCATCTCCAGGGGGATCTTCTCCCTCAACGACACGCTGGAGGCTCGGCCTGATGTCAACGGTCGCGCGGCTCTATGGCTCGCGGGCAATGGGGACTCGACCCGCCGCGGCAAGGGTATCCCCACGCTGACGCGGTTTTCTCGTGCGGCCCGCCCTGCTGGGGTGCAGGCAGGCACCGAGGTGGAGGATCATCGATCCGCGGTGCTGAGACTTCACCCGCAGGTGAGTGGGGAGATTTCGGGGGTCGGCTTCAAGGTCGTGAGCTTGCGACGTGGTGAGAAGACACCCCACGACGTTGCGCACGCGCTGCTGATCGAAGAGTTCACCACCGAAGGGACTGTTGCCGCCCCTCCGGGGCGGCATGTGATCATTGAGCGAAGTGGTCTGGTGGGGGCTCGTGAAGCTGTGATCGCAGTGCGTGCGCGCTCACGAGGGCCCAACGATCTATCCAGAGGCGTCGGCGCGACGATCCCTGTGCCCCCCTCGCCGGGCGCCATCGGCTTGCCCGGACCGTTGGGATTGCCTTCGGAGTTCCCTTCGCTGTTTCGTGCAGGTCTTCCTCGACGCGCGACGTACTACGCGATGAGAGAGTGCGCCATCGACGCGGTGCTAGAGGGCTATGTTCCTTCGACGCCGAACGATCCAGCGAATCCCTCGACGCCCGTGCGCAGCAGCAGGTATGCGGTTGATCTCGACGTCCCTGCGGGAGGGCTAGCCGAACTCACGAGCGTACAGATCTACCAGGTCAAGCCGTCAGTCGCCTATTTCAATGACCGCGGCGCGCCGTTCGACTTTGTCGACCTCGAGGCGGGGGTGCGGGTCGTGGGACTCCCGCTCTTCGTGCGAGCGGCGTCGTTTCATCTCGGGGAGGGGCCTCGACCTTCGCGGCCAGCGCCTTCTGGGAGTGCCCCAGATATGGCAGACGGGCAGGACCTCTGGCTCGCGCAGGGCGACCTGGGCATCGCGCCGCACGTCACGGTGGCTCATGCGGACTCGCAGAGCTGGTGGTTTCTCGGCGGGGAGCCGCTAAGCCGTGTCGCGCCCGGTGCGGTAAGTCTCTTGAACGTCGGGGCTGGAGACGTGAACCGTACGCAGCTCGTGGTGGAAGAGGGCATGCGTTTCACGAGCGCACCCTCAACCGACGGTCTTCAGGCGTTCAGACTGCATACTCCACCCAGTGTGCTCTGGCCACGTAGCGCGACGCCGCTGTTGCTGCTGGCCTGTGCGTTTCGCCGCTACTGCGTCCGCCGCGATATGTCGTCTGTGGTCCTGAACATGGGGACATGCTTCTTCGGTGTAACGGAGGTCTCGTTGAATAGCTGGCTCCCGGCCGAGTCCGTGCCGCGGCCCCTACCCGGCGACTTTCTGGCAGGGATTCGAGACGGCAGGGTCATCGATCCCGCGGTGCGGCTGGATCGTTCGCGCGACGTGACTGAGCTCCCACTGCTCATCGACAATGGACCGGTGCAGGGACGTGCCATTCAGTAATCGCTTCGTCAACGTCATGGCCGACACTCCCGCCGAGATCGGCGACGACCTCTCGCGGAGGGTACTCCGGGCGCTTGAGGCTGCGCCCGAAGAGGGGCCCTTGACACTCTACCTCTCAAGCTCGTCGACGCTGGGCAACGATCTGACCATCCCTGCGCGCTGTGCTCTGATGTTCGCACCCGGTGTTCGAGTCACGCTTGAGCATGGAATGACGCTGTGGGTGCACGGCGCCGTCGACCTCGGCTTTGAGCCTCGGTTCGAGCTCCGCAAGGGCGCGAGCGTCAAGCTCCTCGGCTTGCTCGAGGAGATTCGACCCGAGTGGTGGTTCGGAGACGATGCGAGCGCGTCCCTCGACGCCGCGGTTCTCATCGCCGTCGACCGAATGACGGCGGGCGTGGCGCAGGCGCCCATACGGCTCTGTGGTCCCTATGAGCTCAGCCGGACCCTGGACCTGGGCGCGCTCGCGCGCGATCAAGCGATGGAGTTTGTGCTCCTGGGCCGCCATCCCAGGGGTGACTCGGTGCTGCGACCTACATTTCTCCATCACCCTGAGAGCGTTGGAGAGTTTCCGCTGCTCCGAACCTCCGGCGGCATTCGGGTGAGCGCCGAGCACGTGGGCTTTGATACCACCGTCGCGCGGATGGGAGCGCCTTCGACGGCGCCCGCGGCTCTCCACCAGGACGCGATGGGCGGGACCCGCTACCATCGCTGCTCGTTCTGGGGTGCCGCTGCCGTTCGCATCGAACCCGGCGCCCCGGAGTCCGACTCAGCGCCAGACATGCCGGATGTCACCTTCGACGGCTGTTGGTTTGAGGGTGTGTCAAGGGACGGGGTCGCTGGGGCCATGCTGAGCGTGGCCGAGGGCCAACCAGCAGATCTGCATGTCTCCTGCTGCGCGTTCATGGGATCCGCGCGAGCCTTGATCGAGATGAGCGTCGGCGCTCTCGATGTTCAGGGTTGCGTATTCGATAACGTCGTTGGTTCGTATGGTGATGGATGTGACCTGCTCTTGAATGTTGGCATCTCCTCGCGGGGTGAAGTCTCGAAGGGAGGAGCGAACCTCGCTCTGAACGAGCTGCACGTGCGAACGCGAAGCTTGAGGCATGTGCGGGCCGAGCGCGATGTCTCCACTCTGGGAGCCACTGTGTGCATGACGGGCGTCGTGCAGGACACTTCAGAGATTGATGCTGATCGAGCGTCCGAGTTTTCATCGGTATCGTGGCGTGGTCCGCTCAGCTCGTCGATGGTGATCCAAGGGTGCTTCCTCGAGGGCACCATCGATGTGGACGATTCACTCGGTATTGTCTCTCTGGCGACGACCCTCCGAGGGGTACCCTTGGTTTCAAGGGCGACGCGTATCCGTTGGAGCTATCCGCCAATCGTGAGTGTCACCTAGCGCTTCGTCGATGACGCGTTATCGCGCGAGGCTGCTTGAATGGAGGGCGTCATGATCGCAGCGACGAATGGAGTTGGCATCGAGCGGGTGCGCTCTCGCGACTCCCGAATCACGGTCGAGGCACGCCGGGGGTCCTGTCTCATGCGGGCTCGTGCCTCCGCGGAGTGTGAGGGGGGCGAAGGGACTCGCGTTGGCTGCTGCTCATGCACGGTGCTCGCTGCGACTCTCCAGACAACCCGACTGCTTGAGAGCTGGGAGACGGCGCCCTCGAGTTGCGACTGCCTCTGGTGTCGCCGGGAGGCGCTGACGGCGGCGCAGCGCCGCGCGCGGGAGCCGAGGATCCTCGCGGTGTCGCACGAGTCTCCGCCTACCCCGCTCCCGCCTTGGATCATGGCGGCCTTCGAGCGTCCCTCCCTGCGCGAGATGGCGCATGCGGCGCAGCGGGTGATCCCGCGGCTGATGGGCCCCGCGTGGTGGCTGCGGCCGTCCGCGCCTCGCCGATTGCCCACCGACGGGAGCACCCCATGACCGTCGTTGCTTTCCTCGATATGTCCCCTCTCGCTCTCGGCATCCCACTCTTCACGATGCAATCGCCCTGGGCTGCGGGGCAGTTCCGGGACGAAGGATCACTCCGAACCTGAGAGGCATCGGGCCCTGCGGTCTTCGAGTGAACGTGAGCGCGAGGGACTTCAACAGATGGAGGAGATATTCATGGGCATTGAGAAGACTCGAAAGGATCTGGTAGACCCGCGGGTTCGAAGGGTGCAGCGCTCGCCTCGTCCGCTTGAGGCCCTATTGCCGCGTTCATCGTGGGCTGATTGCGCGACCTGCGCGTCGCCCACTGAAGGACCCAGCAAGGCTCGTGTGCTGCGCCTTCGACACGATGAGCCTCGGGTGTTGAGCACGTGGGATCCCCCGCCCCTTCCCACGGTGGCCGACATCCTGCAATCCGTTCTGCGCGAAGGGCGACGGGTGCGCCTCACGAAGGAGTTGGAGGGGGGCCTGCTGGTGCTGGCGGCCAAATCGCTATCTGGGCTGGGATCGGTCCCTTCTCGGTCCCTGACGGATGCTGCGCAGCGAGGCCTGCTGGGCCCTATCGTCTTGCCCGGTCGCTCTGACGACGATGCCCCATCCGTTTCACAGGGGGTCGATGATGACGTGAAGTCCCTGAAGGGATGAGGTCTAGCTATGGGATTCGGACCCGGTCTCTATCTTCCTGGTCGCGACGAGCCGATCACGAATAGTTACAGCGCCAACGCACCGTGGACGCTGCTCAGTCCGGAGCATCGAACCCTGGTGGTGTCTCCTGCGGGCACGCCGGCTCCGTTGCGCGAGCCGCGCACGGGTGTCGAGGCCATCGAGCGGGCGAGACTGCTCGTGGATCCAACCCAGCAGGGAGCCACCCCGGCCCGAACCCTGGTGGGCGATGCGCGTGACCTGCTTCTTTGGACGCTCCGCCGCGCCAACGTCGCAGGACTTGATGCTGACTCGCAGGTGTGCGCAAGGGAGTCCTTCTCGACCGGCGCGCTGCGACGCTACGACGACTCGGTCCCCGCGCGGGGAGATGTCGAGATCCACGTCGGCTGGACCTTCAGCGCCTTGCAGATGTTGACGGAGAGCCATCCCGCGGTCGAGGGTGCTCCGTCCGACTCGCTGTATCGTGAACACCCGCCCCCGACGCACATCGACGCAGACGGATTCGTCTGTCTGGCTCGGCAGGCGGCCGACCGAATTCAGGTGGTCCTCGCAGGCGGAGGCGACTATGGGACCTACTTCGCGGTAGTCTGGTTCCTTCGCAAGTTGTGCGACGCCGAGTGGCTGCTGCCCGGTCCGCTGGGCTTCGTCGTGACAGACCACCTGGGGAGCGCACTCGTCGCTCCGGCGGGCCTCAGTCGGCTGGTTGAGCCCTGGATTCGCAGTCGCACTCTCGATGGACTCGCAAATAGCGGACTGACACTCGGGGAGATCGATCAGCTTCGCGATTGGAGCTTGAGAAACTTTCTCCGACCGGGGAACTGTCGGCCATTCATGCGGCAGCAGCTTCGGCAACTCGAAGCCTGCGCCTTGCTTGACCCCACCCAGCCGAGCTCCAACTTATGGAGGTCCGAAGAGCGATTCTCCGCTGCTCACAATCAGAATCAGTTGCTTTCGCCGACCAGCTTGACGGCACTCACGGGCGGCGCGGGCGACCTGCGGCTCTACCAGGTAGCCCCCGAGCTCTTTCCCGACACCCGGCTACGGTTCGCGACCACCGAGGATGACTCGCTCGAGGCGCTATCGCGGCTCGGCTGCGAGGCTCCCGCGCCCTGGTTGCGGCCGGACATGCGGGTTGGCTCCGTGCTCGCGGCGACGCGGCTTCGCTACACCGGCCCGCAGCTTGACTTCACCCAACCCGTGCAGTCGTCGACGCCTGCTCCCACACCTTGCTCGCAGCTTGCCGCGACGGCGGATCGCTTCGAAGACGTGCCTGGGCTGGTCGATCGGCCGTACCTTCGCGTGAATGTGTCCCCACCTGAGCCTCACGGTGCGTTCGATTCAGACGTGATCGGAGCGATCTACCGACCCTACGTCAACACAACAGGGTTGAGGCCCTTGTGACAACAGTCGCAATGACCAGGGAGTACGCCGGGGCGCGCGACGCCCGAACGTTCTTGAGGATGATCCCCAAGAGCGTGGTGCGTCATGGGGGACTCGCACATTTCCCCCTCGACTCCGGGTGGAAGCCCTGCATCTACAGCGACCAGTGGCCGGTGAATCAGGTCACACCCGAGCAGCTCCGCGACGGTGCGCTGCGGCCGCGGCGGTCTGAGTTGGGCGCTGCTCTCCAGTCCACCCTCTGCCTGTGGCTATTGCGGAGCTACATCCTCGGCGGCGACGATGAGGCGTCGGTGTCTGTCGCGCTCAACGATGGGCATGGCTGGTGCCAGTGCGACGCATGCGTGCTGAGCCAGACAAGGAGCGCGACCCGCAGACCGACGAACGTGGTGAACTTCACCACGGTCGGCGGCTACCCCGTCCTCAACGACAGCGCGATCGATCCCGTCGCCGACCGCCTTGAAGCGAGCCAGGTGGGTAACCCTCCCCCAGAGCTCGTCAGGGTGGAGGAGATCACGACGGATCGCGTGCGAAGCTTCATGCGGCTGGCCCCGAGTGTCAGGCAGGTGAGCGCGAACCAGATCGCGTGGCAGGGGATGATGCCGCACGCCTTCATGGCCATTCAGTCGCTGAACGCCCGAGCGGCCGTCGATTATGCCAATATTCTCGCGTACGCCGTAGACCCTGACGGCGGGGCGGTGTGGCGGGGCGCGGCCGGGGATCGGCGATGGCGCACTCGCTTCGCGATCCCGCCCTTGACTGAGTTCGTCATCACCACACATGCGTACAGCAGCGCACGCGGAGCCCCCCTCTTCGCTGCGCCGATCGATGTGCGACCGCTGGACGAGGAGGTTGACTTCGAGGGGGGCTACTTCGGCCCCGAGGCGTGGGTCGAGCCACTGGGTGAGCCGCTGCAGGTGGAGGATCACCTCCCCCGACTACACCCGCGTCTCCTTGTGTTTGTGACGGGGAGCTCGGACCACTCGGAGTACGGTCGTGAGCCCCTCGGACAGAGCAGCGTGGCCATGCTCCAGAGCCGTCACCCGCAGTGGTTCAACTGGCTTCGGTGGGCGATGATCGCTGATCATCTGGGTATATACGAGTACGCCTACGGCGCGGGGTTCGTCGCGCCCCGTCAGTACACTCGGCGCGTCTATCGGCAGATGCGGCTGGGGGTCCGCTCGCGCGCCCGCGCCTTCTACGCCGAGTGCTACCCGAACTGGGGGACGGGTGCGCTGATGATGTTCGAGATGGCGCAGCTCGCCTTCTGGCGACCGGTGCCGCGACCCGACGAGGTGCGTCCTGGACTGCCGGTGGTGTCGGGAGGACTGGACTACCCTGAGGTCGCCGCGATGCGATCGCGCTGGTGTCAGCGGATGTACGGCAGCGCGGCCTCGCAGATGGTGACCTTCTACGATCTACTGGAGGATCGCTGGTGCGCCATGACGGATGTGCTGGAGCGCAGCCGCGGCGACAAGGAGGTGCCGTTTCTTGGCAGCCGCGCGATTCAGATGGAGGCGGTGGATCCGTCGGCTGAGGCGGTGCCAGGGGCTACGCTCGACCGTCTTCGGGACATGCTGCGAAGGGCCGCCGCGTTGGTGAGCTCCGAGGAGCTCCCGCGTCGTCGATTGGAGCTCGTGAGCCGATCGTTCGCTGTGATCGCTGCGATGGCGGAGGTCTCCCGTGCCGCTCGAGTGGTGGTAGCCGGCCTGCGGACCCTGCGAGGTGCATCCGCGCGCGTAGTAGGGTCCTCAGCGACGCAGTTCTTCCCCTCCGGCGCGCTCACCCCACGAGAGTTCAATGACCCAGCCTTCGGGGCGGCGCGGGACGCCTTGAGCGAGCTGAACAGTCGCGTCGTGGGGATCGAGTTGTTTCGCGAACAGGTGCGTCGCCCAGTGCATGACGCGATGCGGGCCGCGGGCATGGTGCGCATCGGTTCGGAAGGGCAGCTCCTGGCACCCGTGGCGTCGCAAGACGAGGTTCTGCCATATGAACAACTTCTCTTCGCGCGCTCATCCGTCAATCAATATCTGAGCTGGTGGAACCCCGTGGTCCTCAACACGAGTGATGCGAGGCCGGACTCGTACGTCAATGGAATTCAGGGGATCCTGTACGACCTCAAGCGTTTGGTCGAGGCCGTGGCCGCGTCGATGATCGAGGGGGGAATTCGGTGGGACGGGGCGGCTATGGATGATCGTAGCCCGTTTGACGATGTCGTGTTTGCTTGGAGCGATGTTACTCTGATGGTGGACGGTCGGTCGGTGCCGGTCAGGAGGTACAGCGGGCAGAACACTGACCGGGGGACGGGTGTGCCCTATGTTCAGATGGGATAGTTGCTGCCTGGTGTCTATTTGCAGCGTGGGATGGGTGGCCTGCGCCGCGCCGTCGGCGAAGGGCGAGCGCGATAGTAGCATCGATCGGCCATGGGTCGAGAGGTCGGATTCTCCACACGCGACGGGTGATGGCTCGAGAGATACGCCGCGAGATGCTATTCAGACTAGCTCATGGGACGGGTCGAATGAGCGCCTCGATGTGCGTCCTGTCAACTGGGGCGCGAGGGTTCCCCGTCTGGACGGAATGTACCTCGTCGATGTCGATGGTCTCGCCTATCGCTTGATGGTGGACTGGGGACAGCGAGCGCATTTCGCTCAGGTCGCCGAGCTCTCCTCTGTGGTGCGAATCGAGCACATGGCGGGGTATCCGTGCGCACTCACCGAGAACGGTGAAGTGTACTGCCTCGGCTCCGTGCCACGAACAACCTTTACGTCGGAGCCTCCTGCCCGAAGGACGACGGAGTATGACTACCGCACATTCACGCGATATCGAGCGGACATGGTCCCTTCGAGGATAGCGCACTATTGTGTCATGTACCAGGGCGGTGTCGCCTGCGGCCTGCGCTCTGAGAGGATGTACTGGCGAGGTGGAGCGGTCGAGGTGGCAGGATCGTTTGGAACGTACTGCGTTCGTCTGGACGGAGGCTCCGTCGAGTGCGTCGACGAGACCGGGCAAGGTGGGCTTCTTCCCGGCCTCTCGGTGTGGCTGGAGCGTTGGCCGCAGCGTATTCCAGAGCTTCAAGGTGCGCATGGGATTACGATGGATCTCGTAAGCGGCTGTGCGCTATTTGGTTCGGGTGTCGTAAGATGCTGGGGATACAATCGATTTCCCAATCGCCAACAGGCGGGGGTTGGCGCCTGCTTGTGGGCGGGTGGTCAGCACCCTGACCCCGAGATCCGCGCGTTGTGGGATGGACCTTGTACCGACGGTCTCCAACAGGTGGAGGGCATCGACGACGCGGTGTCCATCCTCATGTCTTCGGCGAGGGCCCTCTCCTCGATCTGTGTGCTGCGTCGAAGCGGTGATCTCTGGTGCTGGGGAGATTTTCCGGGAACGCAAGCACCTCTTGATCCCTCAGGGGTTTCATTCGACGGGGGCCCGTCTCATCCCGAGGGTATTCTGCATGTGGGCCAACCGGCGCGCCTTACGAGCATCGACCGCATCGTTGACTTTCAGGCGTACAATTGCCCGGGCTTCTGCGGCTGCGCGGTTCGCGACGACGGCACCGTGTGGTGCTTTGACAGCTCAGGGGAGTGGTTTCCTCGCACACCCACGCGGATCTTCTGGGACGCAGGTCGCCTCCCCGCCGACGCGGGGACCGCGATCGACGCGGAGTCGGGCGTGGGCGGCGAGATGGATGCGGCAGCCGCCTTCGACTCGGAGGCGGGACCGTAGCGCTGGGACCGTTCGGCCCCCACCTCACCCCACGCGATTCGTGCGACACACACGGCCCCTATCCCGATGGGGAGATGGGCACGAATATGCTGTACTTCTAGAGTGTTACTGCCCCTCTCCCCTCGGGAGAGGGGAAGCGCGCACATCAAGCATCGCGTGGGGTGAGGTGCGTGGGCGGGTTCCCGCGCGACGATTTCGCGACGGATGCGCTCCGCCTCGGCCACTCCCCTCGCGATGGCCCTCTTCGCACGCACCGTCACCCTCGCCTCCCTCCTCGTCGCATGCGGCGGACCGCTCCCCGAGGCGACCCGCGAGGCGAGATTCGAACCCGACACTCCGCCCGCGCTCTCGGCGCCTCCTCCCGCGCCCGACGCCTCCCTCCCGCCGAGCGATCGGCCCGTCGTGATCGAGGCCGACGCGACGGCGCGCTGCGAGTCGGCGCCTGAGCTCAGCGCGCCCGAGAACGAGAGCCGCGAGCGCGGGGCCTTTGTGCTCCGGGGCCTCTCGTCGCAGTCCTTCGAGACGGCGCAGGGGTGCTACTGGCGCGGCGGTCACGCGATCCACGCGCGCTTCGTCGCGCCTCGCGCGGGGCGCTGGCGAATCGGCGCTCAGGGCGTCGCGATTCGGTACCTCAGCGTCAACGAAGGCTGCGACGGCGCGCGGCTGCGCTGCGAGTCGAACCTCGTTCAGGCGGAGAATCCGCTCGACGCGCCGAGCCTCACGACGGCGATCACCCTCCGCGCGGGGCAGGCGCTGTCGCTCGTGGTCACCTGCGCGCGAGACGACCTGTCCTGCGCCGCCGACCTCTTCGCGCAGCCGATCGAAGACCGCGGCTGCTTCGAGACCGACACCCCCTGCGAGCCCAGCCTCGCCTGCGTGTGGACCTACGAGAACAACGCCGCGCGCGGACGATGCACCCCCGGCACGGCGCCGAGCCTGCGCGACGTGCGCGTGTACTCCGTCGGCGCGATGAGCGCGTCGGCGTTGGACCCCGACGGAGATCATCGGCAGGTCTTCGCAGAGCTCCTCGACGCGCGCGGAGAGATCACCCCGCTGCGAGGCGACCGCACGCTGGAGGGCGAGGTCGAGGGCCAGAGCGCGACCGCCGCGGTGCGCTGGCTGCTCGGACGCGGCTACCCGATGCCCGACGACGCCGTGCGCGCGCGGGTCTGGCTCCGTGACGGCGCGGGTCTGGAGAGCGAGCGCGTCGAGGTGCCCATCGAGGCGCCGACGGAGCTGGCCGAGGGAGAGAGCTGTGTGTTGGCGACGAGCGATCCCTTCACCCAGATCACGGTCTGCGCGGCGGGAACCCGCTGCCTCACCGACGGGAGCGTCGCGCGGTGCATTCGCCAGCGCGCGCCCACGCTGTCGCGCGCGGCGGCCTGGTACGACGCCACGGAGCGCGCGCTCTCGCTCGACCTCGAGGCGACCGACGCGGATCAAGACCTTCGAGCCGCGCAGATCGAGTTTCTCGACGCCCATGGGGTCTCGCTGCCAGGGCAGAGCTTCGAGCCCTACTCCTCCTGGCGCAACCTCGCCTCGCGCCTCGACGGGAACTACCGCGTCGAGGAGCGAAACGTGCCCGCGGAGATGGTCCGCGTTCGGGTGCGCGTGGGCGACGCCTTCGGTCTGTGGAGCGCGTGGGTCGAGGTCGCGCCCACCCCGTCGACGACGGTGCGCCCCGGCGATCGGTGCGAGATCGCGAGCACCGCGCGCGTGCGCTGCGAGGTTGGGGTGGCAGGGTGTGTCCCCCGCGTCGGCGAGGAGCTCGGGCGCTGCGAGGCGTACGAGCGCTCGTGCCCCCGGTACTGGAACGCGTCGCGCTGGATCCTCTCTGCCGCAGGCACCTACAGCGTGTCGGGGTCGCCCCTCTCGTGGTCGACGCCGACCGTGTCGTGCATGCATCCTCGCGGCCGCTACGGCACCGAGTACGAGCTCGTCGCGCCCAGGGCGGGGACGTACCGCTTCGTGCTCGAAGGCCCCGAGGGCTTCGGCAGCTACTCGCTCGCCCTGCGCGACGCCTGCGGCGGCCCCGAGCTGTCGGCCGAGCACGGGTGTCGGGTGGTCGACGGGTCCTCGCGGCGGGTAGAGATCACCCGGGAGCTCGCGGCGGGCGAGCGGGTGATGATGGTCGTGACCGCGCGCGGCACCGGGCTTCGCTACCGGCTCTCGGTGACGGTGCCCTGATCGGGGAACCAAGAGCCGCCCCGAGGTGATCCCGCCCCGGCGTGAGGGTGCTCGCCTGCGCGGGGCGAGTGCCCGCCTGCTCCGCGAAATTCGTACCCCCAACTTCTACAACGCACGCCGAGAGCGCAGAATCAGCCCCCAATGCGCAGACCGGTGTGGCTCCTGGCTTGGGTGGCGATTCTCGCGGCGTGCTCGGGCGACTCGGTGGTGGGAGGCATCGACTCGGGGGGCGACGCGTCCCTCGACGTGGCGACCGACACCGGCTCCTTCGACGCGGGGGCGAGCGACGTCGTCGACGCGGGCGCGAGCGATGTCGTCGACGCCGGTCCACCGCGCTGTCTGAGCAACGACGACTGCCGCGGCAACGAGCTCGGACTCACCGTCTGTGACGTTCCCTCCGGGCGCTGCGTCGCCTGCTCGCCCTCCGCCGACACCTGCCCCGCCGGACAATTCTGCGACGGCGCCACCTTCCGCTGCGCGCCGGGGTGCCGCAACGACGACGGCTGCGCGCCCGGCGTGGTCGACGGCGGCGTGGTCAGCGACGGCGGCGTCAGCGCCACCCGCTGCGACGTCGCCACGCGCCGCTGCGTCGCGTGCGTCACCGACAGCCACTGCCCCGCCGGGCTCGTGTGCGCGGGCAACCAGTGCGTCGCCGGGTGCAACCCGACCCAGCCCTGTCCCAGCGGGCGCACGTGCTGCGACGGCGCGTGCATTGATCCTCAAGACAACACCGCGCACTGCGGCGGCTGCGGGATGATGTGCGCCGCGCCCAACGGCGCCCCGGCCTGCGTCGCGGGCGCGTGCGCGGTGGGCTCCTGCGTGGGTTCCTTCGGCGACTGTGACGGCACCGCGAGCAACGGCTGCGAGACCGACACCTCCACCAGCGTCGCGCACTGCGGCGGATGCGGCATGGCCTGCGCCGCCCGCGCGAACGCCACCGCGTCGTGCGCCGCGGGCTCCTGCGCCTACACCTGCGAGATGGGATTCGCCGACTGCGACGGCGATCCCTCGAACGGCTGCGAGGTCGACACGCGCAC
Source organism: Polyangiales bacterium (assembly GCA_041389885.1). Taxonomy (GTDB): domain Bacteria; phylum Myxococcota_A; class Polyangia; order Polyangiales; genus JAWKRB01. The sequence goes on from JAWKRB010000031.1 coordinate 94,805, forward strand.
CACCGTCACCGCCTGCGGCATGTGCGGCAACGTCTGCCCCGCGACGAACGGCGCGCCGAGCTGCGTCGCGGGCGTGTGCGCGCTGACGTGCAACATGGGCTTCGCCGACTGCGACGGCACGCCGTCCAACGGCTGCGAGGTCGACACCAACACCGCGCTCACGCACTGCGGCGCGTGCAACAACGCGTGCCCCGCGCGCGCCAACGCGACCTCGACCTGCGCGATGGGCGCCTGCGGCTTCACCTG
>JAWKRB010000032.1:0-92740 GCA_041389885.1 Polyangiales bacterium
ACGTGCCAGCGAGAGAAGACGCCGCCACGCCCGATGCCGCGATGGACGCCGCGTCCCCGGTCGATGTCCCGACCGTCGACGCGGTCGACAGCGGAGCGCCCGACGTCCCTCCCCCTCCGGCGCAGGCGCTCCTCGGACTCGTGCGGAGCCACCAGGGCACCCACTATCGCGTCGGATCGGGCGTGGTCACCCCCGGCGCGTCGGCTCCGTGGCGTGAATGCGGCGCAGGCTTCTCCTTCATCGGCCTCGACTTTCAGGCCGAGGGGTTCTGGCTCTGCGCGACGACCGCGCTCGCGGAGCGGCGGTTCTATGTCGGCAACGTCTTCGCCGGCGCCAACACCTTCTGGAGCGTTCAGCGCGGGAACCTCACCCACCGAGGCCCGGGAACGCGCGATGCCTGCCCCCCGAGCTCCACCCTCCTCGGACGCTACGGGAGCGTGATGGACGGGTTCTGGGTCTGCATGGATGAGGCGATGCCCGGCCGATACGCGCGGGCCTGGGAGTTCAACACCAACGGGAGCCTCGATGGGTGGACGCCCAACGGCACCCTCCTGTTCCTCAGCGTGAACTCGGGTCGGGTGGAGTACAGCGAGTTCGGGCACGATCCCTACCTCGTCTCTCCAGACAACCTCGACCTCGACGCGTCGAACTCGCTCATCTACGTCGGCCTGCACAACTCACCGGCCAGCCGGGAGGCGCGTCTCTTCTTTCAGACGAACGACGTGGGCGGCTTCACCATGGACCGCTCCGTCGGCGTGAACAGCTTCCCGAACGACCCCAGCGTGCGCGAGTACGTCTTCGACATGAGCGCCCACCCCGAGTGGCGAGGGACCGTCCGGAGGATCCGCTTCGACCCTGGGGACGCCCCTGGAACCTACGGGATCGACTACATCCGAGTTCAAGCCCCCTCCGCGCGCGAGCTCAGCCCGAGGTGGACCTTCGACACGGACGTCGACGGCTGGCGAACCCTCAGGGGCACCATCCTCGCCAACGAGGGCATCCTCTCGCAGCAGGTGTTCACGGATGACGCCGCGATGGAGAGCCCGGACCTCACCCTCCCCGCCGCCCGCCACCTGCTGCGACTGCGGGTGCGCAACGGCCTCCCAGAGACCCAGGGCGAGGTGTACTTCTCGACGAGCGCCGCGGCGGGCTTCGCGCAGTCGAGGTCGGTGCGCTTCGAGATGGTCGCGAGAGACCCGGTGTTTCGCGAGTACGTCGCGGACATGTCCGTGAACCCCGCGTGGAGGGGCACCGTCACGAAGATCCGCGTGGACTTCGGCGCGAGCTCCCGCGGCCTGGTCGACGTCGACTGGATCGGCTTCGACGAGTGAGCGCGGCGACGCTGAGCCTGGGCGGCGGGACCTTGCGATCAAGGTATCGTCGACCCGTGACGCCCGAGCTCTTTCGCCGCGAAGCGGCCCGCTCCCCCGAGGACGAGGCGGCCTTCGACCTCCACGCCGGGGAGGTCGGCGCGCAGTTCGCCGTCTTCGCCAGCGCGGTGCTGCTCTTCGGCACCCTCGCGTGGTGGCCCCTCGACACCGTCGTCGGCCCCGACCCCCGCTATGTCGCCGCGTTCACCTGGCTGCGCATCCGCGCCTCGACGGTCGAGCTCCTCGCCCTCGCCCTCTTCCTCCTCTCGCCGGGCGCGCGCCGGCGCTCCCTCGTGCTCGCGCCCTTGATGTACGTGCTCTTCGTGGTCAGCATCGGGTACTCCCTCGGCGAGCTCGGAGGGCCTGACCTCACCTGGCTCGCCGACGCGGCGCTCGCCGCGCTGCCCCCCGTGCTCCTGCCCCTGCGCCTGCCCGCCCGAGTGCTCTTCACCGCGACGGTGGCGGCGGCGCTGCTGGGGAGCTTCTTTCTGCCCTTTCCCGCCAATCGGAGCATCACGACCGCGCCCTCGCAGGTGGCCTTCCTCGCCTTCGCGACGCTCAGCTCGGTGCTCGCGGGGGAGCTCGCCACGAGGCTCACCCGACGGGCCTTCTTTCACCGACGCGAGCTCGACCAGGCCAACGAGGCCCTCGCCCAGCTCACCCGCGAGCTCTCGAGCCGCGTGGCGCACCAGACGCGCGAGCTGCGCGACCTCGCGATCCACCTCGAGCGCGCGCAGGAGTCCGAGCGGCGCCGCATCGCCCGCGAGCTCCACGACGACCTCGGCCAGCGGCTCACCGCGATGCGCTTCACCCTGGCGCGGGTCGAGCGCCGCGTGGGCGAGCGCGACGACGACCTCCCGGAGCTGTTGAGCGACCTCTCGGCCCTGGTCGACGGCGCGTCGGGCGCCACGCGCGATTTCGTGTCGGAGCTGCGTCCGCGCGTGCTCGACGACTACGGGCTCGTCGCGGCGGTCGAGTGGCTCTGCGAGCGGGTGCGCGCGAGCGAGGGGCTCGAGTGCGCGCTCACCGTGTCGCCGGGCTTCCCCGACGGCGTCGCGCGGCCCGACCCCGAGAGCGCGCTGTGCCTGTTTCGCGTGGCGCAAGAGGCCACGACCAACGCGCTCAAGCACGCGAGCGCGAGCGCCCTCGAGCTCTCGCTGTCTCTCGAGGGCGAGGTCTACACCGTCACCGTGCGCGACGACGGCGTCGGCTTCGACCCCGAGGCCCAGGCGCAGGGCTTCGGGCTGCTCGGTCTGCGCGAGCGCCTCCGCGCCGTCGACGGCGCCCTCACCCTCGAGTCGCGACCTGGACACGGCACCGTCGTCACCGCGTCCCTGCGCGCGACGTCGCCCGCCCCGGAGGAGCCCTCATGACCCGAGTCTTCGTCGCCGACGACCACGCCGTGGTGCGCTGCGGCGTCTCCCTCCTGCTGCGCGAGCTCGGCGGCTTCGACGTCGTGGGCGAGGCCGAGGACGGGCGGCAGGTGCTCAGCTCCCCGCTGCTGGCGACCTGCGACGTGCTCGTGCTCGACCTCTCGCTGCCGAAGGTCAGCGGCCCCGAGGTGCTGCGTCGCGTGAAGGCCGCGCACCCCTCCCTCGCGGTGGTGGTCCTCTCGATGCACCCCGAGGACCAGTTCGCGCGGCGCGCGCTGGCCGACGGCGCGGCGGCCTACGTGTCGAAGGAGCGCCCGCCGACCGACATCATCGACGCCGTGCGCCGCGCCGCCGCGGGGGTGCGCGACGCCCCTCCCGAGGCGTCGCACCCGGGCGTCGGGGACGGGCCTCCGCACGCGAGGCTCACGCGGCGGGAGCACCAGATCTTCATGCGCCTCGTGCAGGGCGCCCCGGTGGTCGACATCGCCGCGGAGCTCGACGTGAACGCGTGCACGGTGAGCAACCACCTCGCCAACGTGCGCAAGAAGCTCGGCGTCACCACCGTGGCAGACCTCGTGCGCTACGCCATCGGCGAGGGGCTCATCGAGGCCGCGCCCGACGCGCCCCGCGACTGATCGAGCCGCCGGCCGCGACCGCCCGCGCCGCGAGCCGGCTGCGCCCTCGATCAGCGGCACTCCACCCCGTTGACGAGGCAGGTCAGGCCCGCGAGGAACCTGCACTGCCGGTCGCAGCAGCCCTGCCCGAGGGGGCAGCGGTTGCCGCACGCGCCGCAGTGAAAGGCGTTGCAGAGCGTGCGCGTCTCGCAGCCGTTCTCGGGGTTTCGGTCGCAGTCGCCGTAGCCCGCGACGCAGGTCGCGCCGCAGGTCCCCGAGGCGCAGACGGGGACGCTGTTGGCGCCGCCGCGGCACCCTCGGTCGCAGCGCCCGCAGTGCGCGACCGAGCTGCGCAGGTCGGTCTCGCAGCCGTTCGCCGCGTCGCCGTCGCAGTCCCCGAAGCCTTCGTTGCAGCGCTCGACGACGCAGCGGCCGCCGTCGCAGCGGGGCGTCGCGTTGGGGAGCACGCACGCGCGACCACACCCGCCGCAGTTCGCGAGGTCGGCGCGGAGGTCGGTCTCGCAGCCGTTGCCCACGCTCCGGTCGCAGTCCCCCCGAGCCGGCTCGCAGGACGCGACGGCGCAGCGCCCCTCGACGCACGCGGGGGTGCCTCCCGCGACCGCGCAGCGGTTGCCGCAGCGCCCGCAGCTCATCACGGAGCTCGTGACGTCGGTCTCGCAGCCGTTGCTCGCGTCGCCGTCGCAGTCGCCGCGCCCCTCGTCGCACGCCGCGACGACGCAGCGCCCCTCGACGCACGCGGGCGCCCCCCGCGGCGCGACGCAGGCGGCGCCGCAGGCGCCGCAGTGGGCGATGGCGACGCGCGTGTCGGTCTCGCAGCCGTTCGCCACGACGCCGTCGCAGTCGCGGTACGGGGCGGCGCACGACGCGAGCCCGCAGGTGCCGGCGCGGCAGGCCGCGGCGCCGTTGGCGACGGCGCAGCGGTTGCCGCAGCGCCCGCAGTCGTCGAGGGAGGTCGCGAGGTCGGCCTCGCAGCGGTTGGCGGGGGCGCCGTCGCAGTCGGCGGTGTCGGGCGAGCACGCGATCGACGAGGTCCCGCAGACGCCGTTGACGCAGGTGGCTCGGGCTCCCGACGCGGGGACGCACACGCTCCCGCAGCCGCCGCAGTTCATGGGATCGCTGGCGGTGTTCACCTCGCAGCCGTTGGCCGGGCTGCGGTCGCAGTCGGCGAAGCCCTCGCCGCACTCGCCCACGAGGCACGCGCCGTCGGCGCAGCGCGCGGTGGCGTTGGGCACGTCGCAGGCGCGACCGCAGCGACCGCAGCTCGCGATGCTGGTGGTCGGAGTCTCGCAGCCGTTGGCGGTGTCGCCGTCGCAGTCGGCGAAGCCCGTGAGGCATCCCGGCGACTCGCAGCGGCCGGCGACGCAGCGCGCGGTCCCCTCCGCCCCCGGGCAGACGACGCCGCAGCGACCGCAGTTCGCGGCGTCGCTCGACAGGTCGACGCACGCCTCCGCGCAGCGCGCCTCGCCGGGGGCGCAGACCGCCGTGCACGAGCCCCCCGCGCAGACCTCGAGGGCGGCGCACCGGCGGCCGCACCCGCCGCAGTGGGAGCCGTTGCGGGCGACGTCGACGCACGCGCCGTCGCAGGCCGTGAGCGGCGCGGGGCACAGGAGCACGCACGATCCCGCGGCGCAGCTCTGTCCCTGGGGGCACGGGCGGTCGCAGCCGCCGCAGTGCGTGAGGTTGGTCTGGGTGTCGACGCACGCGCCGCCGCAGGCCGAGGTGCCCCCCGGGCAGCGCTGGCAGCGCCCCTCGTTGCAGATCGCGCCGGGCGCGCAGCGAGGACCGGCGTCTTCGCAGCAGGGCAGCCCCTCGACGCCGCAGGAGGCCGCGCTGGGGGTCGCGCGGTCGGCGCCGGCGTCGCGCACCGGCAGCTCCGACGGGTCGAACGACGTGGTGCAGCCCAACGCGAGCGCCGCACCGAGGAGCGTACCGGGGGTGAGGCGAAGCACAGGGGGAGTCTATCCCGAGAGGGTCCCCGCGCGCGTCTGAGAGGCACGACGCTCGATCGATCCCTTCGAGGTCCAGCGGTGGTCGCCGAGGTGATCGCCGCCCGCTGCGACTCGTGCTGCGCCTGCCGCTCGAGAGCCCTCGGCCGAACCGCCCGCGCGCGAACCTCGGCCAGCACACCGCTCCACGTGCCCCTCGCTCCCTCCCCTCGACCTTCGGAGCCTCCGGACGACCCCTGGGCGGTTCACCCGTGATCCCCCGAGCGCATCGGCGATCTCCCGCCGCCGCTCGGCAGGGGACCCTGACGCCCCCCGGTCGCGACCGGTAGAGTCGCGCGCATGCGCGCCGCACCGCCCTGGTGGGTCTCGACGTCGATCTATCAGGTGTATCCGCGTAGCTTCGCCGACTCGAACGGCGACGGCGTCGGCGACCTGCCCGGCGTCGTGTCACGCCTCGATCACCTCGTCGACCTCGGCGTGCAGGCGCTCTGGCTGTCGCCCTTCTTCTGCTCGCCGCAGCGCGACTTCGGCTACGACATCACGAACTACCGCGACGTCGCGCCGGAGTACGGCACCCTCGACGACGCGCAGCGTCTGATCGACGAGGCGCATCGACGGGGGCTCGCGGTCATCTTCGACCTGGTGCTCAACCACACCAGCGACGAGCACCCCTGGTTCGTCGAGTCGCGAGCCTCGCGCGCCGGCCCCAGGGCGGACTGGTACGTGTGGTCCGACGGGCGCCGCGACCGACGGGGTCGCCCCGTGCCCCCGAACAACTGGCGATCTGAGCTCCAGCTGACCCGCGCCTGGCAGTGGTCGAGCGAGCGCGAGCAGTGGTACCTCGCGTCGTTCCTCCCGTTTCAACCGGAGCTCAATTGGCGCAACCCCGCGGTGCGGGCCGAGATGTTCGACATGGTGCGGTCGTGGCTGCGCCGAGGCGTGGACGGCTTTCGCCTCGACATCTTCGGCTCCTGCATGCAGGACGGCGCGCTTCGCGACAACGACCCGTGGCCCACGATGTACGCCGGCATGCCGAGGCTCCAGACGCCGAGCCGCACGCTCAACACCGAAGACGGCTTCGCCCTCGCCGGCGACCTCCGCGCGGTCTGCGACGAGTTCGGGGCCGACCGCGTGCTGCTGGGCGAGGTCTTCGGGCCCTCGTCGGTGCTGCGGCGCTACGTGTCCGACGGGGGCCGCGCGGGGCTGCACCTGGTGTTCCTCTTCGACTTTCTGGCGGCGCGGTACTCGGCGTCGGTCTACCGCGGGCTGATCGCGCGCTTCGAGCGTGATTTTCCGCCCCCCATGGCGCCGACCTGGGTGCTCGAGAACCACGACCGCGCGCGGAGCCTCTCGCGCGTCGGCGGCGACCTGCGAAAGGCGCGCGTGCTCGCCACGCTGCTCTGCACGCTGCGCGGCGTGGCCGTGCTCTATCAGGGACAGGAGATCGGGATGGAGAACCGGTACATCCCGCTGTCCGACGCGCAAGACCCCGTGGCCCGGACCCTCGCGAGGCGCCTCCCCGAGTGGCTCAACCGGCGCCTGCCGGAGCGTCTCAACCGCGACGAGGTTCGCAGCCCGATGCAGTGGACGGGGGGCCCCAACGCCGGCTTCACCCCCGCGGGGGTCGCCCCCTGGCTGCCGCTGCACGAGAACCGCGAGCAGCGCAACGTCGAGCGCCAGGCGCGGGACCCTGACTCGCTCCTCGGCTGGTACCGCGCCCTCCTCGCGCTCCGCTCGGGGCGAGAGGCGCTGCGCGAGGGGCGCCTCGAGCTCTCGAGCGACACCTCGCGCGACGTGATCCGCTTCGACCGGGTCAGCGAGCGCGAGCGGGTCGTCGTCGCCGCCAACCTGGGAGACGCCCCCGCCGCGGTTCGCCTCGGCGAGGGGGCGACGCTGCTCGCCGCGAGCGACCGGGGCTGCGCGCTGGACGACGGCGCCGTCACGCTGCCTGCGCACACCGCGGTCGTCGCGCTGCGCGCGTGAGGAGCGCGCGCTCGTCGAGCTCGTCTGGGGCGCGCCGTCAGGGCGCCTGCACCACGATGGCGGTCGCGCTCTGCGCGAAATCTCCCAGCGCGCCAGAGCTCTGGGTGAGTTCGAGGGTTCGCCCGGCGAAGCCTTCGTCTTCGTAGAGCGTCACCCGCCAACCCGGCGGCACGCACACCGATCGGACCGTGTCGTTCTCGACGCCCATCGCCTCGAGGTTCGCGCGGTCGTAGCGCCCCGCGGCGAGCTCGCGCGAGGCGCCCTGAAACTGGTCGTCGAGAAACACACGCGCCGTCGCGCACGGCGCCGCTTCGCCCTGCGCGCCCCCGCCCGACGAGGCGAGGGTGGCCGCAGGCGCCGCGTGCGAAGGAGGCTCGCCTGCGCCCGACGTCTGGGTCGTCACCGTGCATCCCACCGCCGCGGTGAGAAGGAGTGTTCGAAGAAGGCCGTTCGGCATGGTGTGTTGGCTCCCGTTCATGTCTGGGTCGTCGGCCGACCGCGACGCGCGGACGGCAGGAGCCGCTCTACCCAACGCAGCGACGATTCGAGAAGCTGAAAGTTCGCCAGGCCGAGCTCGAGCGCCGTGACGGCGTTGGGGGCGAGGTTTCGCGTGGGGCCCCGGAGCGGGCTGGCGTTGAACCCTTCACTTCCCCTGTAGAAGGGTACGAGGCCCATCAGGGCGAGCGCATCCGTTCATCCTTGGATTCCATGGATGGGTCGCGCGCGGAGGGGCGCTCCCCCTTCGCGCCGGGAGATCTCTGCGGTCGCTGGCTCGCTCACGCGGGCGCCGGGGTTCGCGGGCTCTTTCACCCGGAGCTCTCGTGGCGCAGCCCACCGCGATCGCCCTGGTGAATCGCAGTCCCAAGGCCCAGCGATTGAGCTTGAGTGGATAAGAAGCCCCAAGGAGTACACTCGCAGAGCCCCCAGGCGACGGTCGCCGCGTTGCCAAAGGGGACGGAATCCCCCCTACGCGCGTCGGTCTCGCCCTCCCCGCGCACACGCTCGCGTCCCATTCGCGCCACGTCGAGGCGCGACCACTGCCTCGCGGGCCCACTGAGGGGCTACGGCGCGGTGTTGCGCCGCACGCAGTCCGCCGCCTCCCGTCGTCACCGGGGCGCCCTGCCGGCGAGGAGCTCGACCGGCATGGGTTCGCCGCAGCCCGCGCACGCGTTCGCGCGCCAGAGGAGCGCGGGCAGTCCATAAAACCAGAACATGGCGATCACGGCGACGGGCCAGGTGATGCGCCGTATGAGGTTCGCAGAGGTGAAGGTGTCGACGACGACGACCGCGCACGCAACGAGCAAGTACGACGACGCGCTGATCAGCACCCTACGGTGGGCGGAGGTGGTACCCGCCCAGCCACATCGGCCGCAACGCTGATGGGAGTTCAGAACAGTGGTCACGGAGTCTCCATCGTTGGCCCTGACGCCGATCGTCGTCCCCGACTTCCACCGCCGCCCGCACGACGCGTTTCAGAACTCACGAACCCAACAAGGGAGGATAGGCATCGTGAAAGTCAACTTCTCTCTTCCCCCCCGCCCTCCTCTCCCGCTCGCCCCCTCCCTCGCGCCCATCGTCCCGGTCGGCCGCAATCCACGCGTCCCGCCACGACGTCCCTGCCCACATCCCCCGCGGCCGCGTTCCCCGCGGCCCTCCACGACGACGCTCCCTGAAATTCTCTCGGCGACGGCCCGCGCGGTCCATGCTGTCGTTACGCCACGCGGCCCACTCGGTCGCGGCCCGCGCGGTCCGTGCTGTCGCCAAATCCTCTGCGGCCCAAGCGGTTACAACACGCGCGGGCTCGTTCCATGGGTCGCGCATCGCCCCAGGGCACGTTGGGATGAGGCGCGACGCGCAAGAAGAACGCGCAGAACGCGGCCGGGAGGTGCGCGGGGAGCGAGGTGCGAGTCGATGCACGACACCCGCCGCGGCATCGCGGGCGCCGATCGTCGCGAGGGTTCGTGCGGTGGGCAAAGTCCGCGAGCGCCCCCAGAACGACCCAAGCAGACTTCAGCCCGCTGCGGGATTGCACGAGGACGCAGGCCGCAGATTCGCCATCGCACGAAGCCGCAGCAGATCAGCACCAGGACAGCACGGCTAGGGTCGGGGCGCGTAGGCGATTCGGACTCGGAGGTCCGCGAGCGCAGGCTCTCCCTGCCAGCCAGCCGCAACGAGGTCGCTGCCCGAGATCCCGAGTGGGTCTTCAAAGTTCAGTCGAACGCTCCACCGCGTGCTTAGTGAGAAGGCTCCAGCGGTGCCCTGGGTGATCGAGGCGTCGACCAGATCCGTGCGACCGAGGCGAATGCCCAGAGACCCATGTGACCAACGAATCGGGGCGTCTACCGGCGCGACGAGCTCACCGGTGTCCTCGATCAGGCTTAGCGCGACGGAGTTCCACACGTGGAGACTCGAGGCCCGGCGACCCATAACCATGTGGTCGGACGCGCTCGTCACCTGCGATCCCACTGGCGCGAATGGACGGGCGATTCGCCTCAGGTAGTCGAGAACACCCTGCCGAGTGGGCCGGCACCCGGCGCAGTCGGCCTTGGGGATCTCCCACGCGACCTCGACCGACTCGACGACGAAGATCCCTCCGCTCCCCGAGTCGTAGGGTTGTGGAACCTCGGCGCAGGAAGCACATGCCCCCAGGGCGATTCGTAGGATCGGACCGCACCCCCAAGGGGTGTGGTGGCTCGCTCGACGGCGGGGCATCGAGCTTCGCTGGGGACGCCGGACGACCCCTCTCACGGCTTCTCTTTGGTTTGTCGCCACGCGAGCATTCTGAGCCTTCGTCGGTTCGGTTGACAATGACGCGCTACGCGGCGCGGTCCTAACAGTTCACCACCTTTGTGGGGATCTCGTACCCGGGCGTCGCGTGAATCCGTCAGTGATTGCCGAACACCTCAAGGTGGGCGAAGCGCGCCAAGTGCAGCTCCTCGCGGAACCGCGATCTCTAGCTCTACTCTCGCAGCGGCGCCCTCACCTTCATCGTAAAGTGCATTGTCTTCAATCATTTCGTCCTGATGCCAGGCTCGTGAATCGCACAGGGCGATCGCATCAATTCATCATTATTTTCAGTGGATACGGTGCTCGCGGAGCGGCTGCCCCCTTCGCTCGCCGGGCGCTCCCTGCGGTCGCTGGCTCGCTGAAGTGGGAGCCTAAGGCAGGGCGCCTCCGCCGGGGCGGAGGCTGACCGTGCGCGCGTCGGGTGTGTTCCACACCCGACGGTTTGTGAAGGGTTCGCGGGATGTTCCGCCGTGAGCTGCCGACGTAGTTCCATCGCGAAGATCGATCACCCCACCGTCGTGCGCGGCACGCGCGCGACGATCGCCCGGTCAGCCTCCGCCCCGGCGGGGCGCCCAGGTTCAGGCTCCCACTTCAGCGAGCCAGCGACCGCAGGGAGCGCCCGGCGAGCGGAGGGGGCAGCTGAAAGCGGTGAGCACCGTTTCCATTGAAACCAATGAGGAATTGATGCGCTCGCCCTGCGTGAATCGAAGTCCCAAGGCCCAGCGATCGAGCTTGAGTGGATAAGAAGCCCCGCGGAGTACACTCGCAGAGCCCCCCAGGCGACGCTCGCCGCGTCGCCAATGGGGACGGAATCCCCCCTGCGCGCATCGATCCCGAGCTCCCGCGCGCACGCTCGCGCCCCCTCCGCGCCATGTCGAAACGCTACCCGCCACGCGGACCGAATCCATGCCCGCGTCCCTCGCCTGCTTCGCGACGCTTCGGGTGGCGGGCCCGCCACCCCCTCGCCACCCCCCGCCACCCCATTTCCGCCACTCCCGGCATAAATTCTCGTGTGATTTCAAGACCCCATCCCTCGGCACGGGGACTGCGATGAGCGCGCGGGATGGGTCCTCTCCCCCTGGTCTCGGCGGCGGTGCTCCTCGGCGCCCTCGCGGCCTGGCCGTCGCCGACGGTCGCCACCGTCGCCGCGGTGGTCTTCGGCATCGCGGGCTTCGTCGCCCGCGGACGGCGTCCCGGCGCGGGCCTCGCGCTGCTCCTCGCGGCGTGGTGCGCGGGGGCGGTGTACGGCCGCTGGGCTGACTCGAAACCCTTGCGCCGCAGGCCGATTCGCACCGAGCTCCGGGTCGATGGGGCGATCGCCCTGCCCTGCCGAGAGACCGCCCTCGGCGCGCGCTGCCTCGTGACGCGACGAGACGGCGGCGGCGCCTGGCTCGACACGCCCGTCGGGACCTGCCCCGCGCTGCCGGGCGATCGCGTCGAGGCGGTGGCGACGGTGCGTCCGGTGGTCCCGCTTCGCAACCCGCCCCTCGAAGACCGCGGCGCGCAGGACCTCCGTCGCGGCATCACCGAGCGCTGGGAGGCCGCGGGGTGCGTGATCACCGCCCGCGAGCGCTCCCTCCACGACCGCGCGCGCATCCTCGCGCTGCGCCTCCGCACGCGCATCGAGGGCGGCCTCGCCCGCGTGCTCCGAGGCGAGGACCTTCACCGCGCGCGCGCCCTGCTCTTCGGCGACACCCGCGACCTCGACGCCGACGAGGTCGACGCGTTTCGCGAGACCGGCATGGCGCACCTCCTCGCCGTGAGCGGCGCGCACGTCATGCTCCTCGCCGCGGCCCTCTCCGCCGCCGCCCTCGCCGCGCTCCGCCGCGTCCCGTACATCGCCCTGCGCGGCAACGTCTTCGCGCTCTCGGCGGTGATCCCGCTGCCCGCCGTCACGCTCTTCGTGCTGGTGACGGGCGAGTCGGCCTCGGCGCGACGCGCGCTCTACACCGCCGCGCTCTCGGCCCTCGCGCGGGCCCTCGGACGCCGCGCCGACCCTCGCGCGGTGCTCGGCGCCGTGGCGCTGGGGATGTTCGCCGCCGACCCCTCGGTGCTGGTCGACCTCGGCTGGCAGCTCTCGGTCATCGCGACCTGGGCGCTCGTGTCACGACCGCACGACGAGCGCCCCGAGGCCCGCCCCACCGCGCGCGCCGACCGGGCCCTGCGCGCCGCGCGGCTCGCGCTCGAGGCGACGCTGAGGGTCGCGATCTCGCTCACGCCGCTCCTCGCCTGGCGCACCGGACGCGCGCCCGTGCTCGCGGTCTTCGCCAACCTCGTGGCCGCCCCCATCGGCGAGGCCCTCGCGCTGCCCTGCGTGCTGATCACCGCGGCGCTGGTGTGCGTCGCGCCTCCGGTGCTCGCGGCGCCCTTCGCCTTCGTCGCGAAGCACGCCCTCGCGCTGCTCTTCGCCATCGCGGGCGTCGCGAGGGAACTCGCGCTGGGGAGCGTGACCCTCCCCATGCCCACCCCCGCGCAGTGGGTGCTGCTGACCGTCGCGGCGTTGGCGATGTGGTCCTGGGGGATGCGCGGGCGGCTGGTGATTCTTGCGCTCGCGGCGATCACCACGGGCGCCATCGAGGTCGCGCATCGGCGCGCGTGCCACCCCGTCGGCGCGCTGCGCGTGACGGCGATCGACGTGGGTCAGGGCGACGCGCTGCTCATCGACCTCCCCGACGGCGAGGCGATGCTCATCGACGGGGGCGGCGCGCTGCATGGGGAGCGCGATCCGGGAGAGGCCGCGGTGGTGCCGATGCTGCGGCTGCGGCGGAGGGAGCGGCTCGCGGCGGTGGTGCTCTCGCACCCGCACCCCGACCACGCCGGAGGGCTCGCGGCTGTGCTCCGTCACGCGCGCGTCGAGCAGCTCTGGGACACCGCGCAGGGCGCCGCGCTGGGCTACCGCGGGACCTACCTCGCGATGCGCGAAGAGGCCGCGCGACGGCGGCTGCCCACCCTCGACCCGAGCTCGCTCTGCGGCGGGAGAGCCTTTCACGGCGCGTGGATCGAGGTGCTCTCGCCGTGCCCGAGCGCCGACCCCGAGACGCCGCCCAACGACGCGTCCTTCGTGATTCGCCTTCGCTACGGCGCGGCGAGCGCGCTGCTCCCCGGCGACCTCGAGATGCACGGCGAGAAGGACCTGCTCTCCCGACTGGGTCCGGTGACCCTGCTGAAGGTGGGCCACCACGGCTCGCGCACGTCGAGCACCGCGCCCTTTCTCGACGCGCTCCGACCGCGCGTCGCGATGGTGAGCTCGGGTCACCCCTCCCCCTTCGGGCACCCCCACGACGAGGTCCTCTCGCGCTTCGCGGAGCGATCGATCCCCTTGCGCCGCACGGACCTGGAGGGATCGGTGACCGTCACCCTGTACGCAGACGGGCGCTTCGAGTGAGGGTCGCGCGCCCCTACGGCGAGGTCAGCACCCGCAGCGAGCCGCGCACCACGCCGTAGCCGCCCTCTGTGCGCAGCGCGCGAAAGACCTCGGCGCCCGAGAGCTCGCCCGCGATCAGCCCGCGGTACTGCGACACAATCCGCGCGACCTCCTCGGGGGTCTCGCGCACGAGCTCCACGCGAAACCGCCGCACCCCCAGCGCCAGCAGCGAAGGGACCACTCCCGCGGCGCTCTGCGCGGCGGCGTGAAAGACCGTGTTGCGGCAGCCCACGTCTGCCTCGACGGGGTGGTCCATGCCCGCGCGGTCGCGCAGCGAGAGCGTGTGGCGGTCGCAGGGGCGGCCGCAGGTGCGGTGGTCCTTGCCGTCGGAGAGGAGCGCGGCGAAGACGCAGTGCTCCATGTGAAAGAGCGGCATCGGGTGGTGCACCACCACCTCGGCCCAGGGCGCGAGGGGGCCGTCGAGCAGCGCCACGAGCTGCGCCGCGTCGAGGTCGAACGACGGCGTGAACGCCGTGAGCCCGCGCGAGAGCACCTCGGCCGCCGTCAGCCGGTTGGTCACGTTGAGCGACGAGTCGCCGATGCGCGCGTGCGCCCCCGCGCCCTCACGGAGCGCGCCGAGCCCGCGCACCATCACCCCGTCAGGGTCGAGCCCGCGCAGGTAGCGGTCGATCTTCTCCTCGCCGGGCTTGCGAATGCGCGGCGGCGCGAGCACCAGCCGCGCCGAAGGGTGCGACGCGCGGAGCGCGCGAAAGAGCTCGCCCGTGCCCGTGAGTTCGAGAAGGTCGAGCACCACCCCGTCGGCGCCCGCATCGAGGGCCGCCACCGCCTGCGCGCGGTTGCGACAGAGCGCGAAGAGGCCGCCCGGCGGAGGCGCCTGCGTCGGCAGCGCGGCCCGCGCGAGGAGCTCGGCGTGCGTGACCCCGGTGGTGACGTGAGCGCGGCTCGACGCCTCGGCCAGCGCTTCCACCAGGGCGCGGCGCGCGCGGTTCATCTCGCCGGGGTTGATCACGGCGTCGTCGGGGAGCTCCACCACCAGCTCGCCGAGCTCGAAGGGGGTCGCGCCGAGGCGGCCGAGCTTCTCGCGGAGCACCTCGGCGACCGGCGCCGCGCCCTCGCGCCGAGACAGCGCCGCGCCCGTCACCGTGGCCCGCGCGCCGTCGGGACCGACCGCGGTGTACTCCACGGCGCCCTCGGCGTTCGCGCGCACCTCGACGCGCAGCGCGCGACGTCGCGGAGCGCGCTCGACCTCGGCCAGAATCGCCCGCTCCTGCGTCGGCGCGTCGGTGCGCCACACGCGTCGTCCAGGGCTCGGCGCGCCCACCGCGCGGTCAGGGCCGAGCCACACGCTCACCCGATCGCCCGCCTCGGCGCGCTCGATCTCCTTGTCTCCCAGGCGAATCGACCACACCCGCCCGCCGACCTCGCCCGCGCCGCGGGCGCCGCCCTCGACGAGCAGTCCGTCTCCCCGCGCGATGGGCTGGCTCAGGGTGAGGCGCAGAAGCTCCCGCCCGCGGTCGTGGCGCACGCCCTCGAAGGCGCCCACGTGAACGCCGCGGTGGTCGCACGCGGTGCCCTCGACGAGGCGCTGGTGGTCGACCCCGCCGAGAAAGCCCGTGTCGGAGCCGCGGGAGAACATCTGCAGCGCGAGGTCCCTGCGTCCTGGCGCGGGGGCGCCGTCGACGGCCTCGCGGTAGAGCCGGGTCACCGCGGCGACGTAGGAGGGGCCCTTGAGCCTGCCCTCGATCTTCACCGACGCGACGCCGATCTCCGCGAGGCGCGGGATGAGCGCGCTGGCCTCGAGGTCCTGCGGAGAGAGCAGGTAGGCGCGGTCGCCGAGGTCGCGCAGCTCGCCGTCGACCACGAGCTCGTAGGGGAGCCGGCACGCCTGCGCGCACGCGCCGCGGTTCGCGCTGCGCCCGCCGATGGCCTCGCTCGTGAGGCACTGCCCCGAGTACGCCACGCAGAGCGCGCCGTGCACGAAGACCTCGAGCTCGACGTCGGTCTCCGCACGAATCGCCGCGACCTCGTCGACCGACAGCTCCCGCGCGAGGATCACCCTCGTCGCGCCCAGCTCTCGCGCCAGCTCGACGGCGCCCGCGTCGGTGCAGGTCATCTGCGTGCTCGCGTGAATCGGCAGCCCCGGCGCGACGGCCCGCACGAGCCGCGCGACGCCGAGGTCCTGCACGATGACCGCGTCGACGCCGGCCTGGGCGCAGGCCCTCACCGCGCGCTCGACGGCCTCGAGCTCGTCGTCGAACACGAGGGTGTTCAGGGTCACGTAGCCCTTCACCCCGCGCGCGTGCAGCCCCCGCAGGGTCTCGCCGAGGGCGTCGGCGTCGAAGTTCTTCGCGCGGGCGCGGGCGTTGAAGCCCTGCAGCCCGAAGTACACCGCGTCGGCGCCGGCGCGGGCGGCGGCCTCCATCGACTCGGGGTCCCCCGCGGGCGCCAACACCTCGGGCACGCTGCGTCTCTCGCTCACGGCGCGGCTCTACCACACCCCAGGCGCGCTGTTACATTGCCCCCATGGACCCCGCCCTGTCGTCCCTCCGCGCCGAGGTCGACGCGCTCGACGCCGAGCTCCTGGCGCTCCTCGCGCGGCGCCGCGAGGTCGTCGCGAGGCTCTTCGCGGTGAAGGACGCGCGCCGGCTCCCTCGCCTCGACGCCGCCCGCGAGGCCGCGCTCCTGGCCGACCGTCGGGAACGGGCGGAGGCCCTCGGGCTGCCGGTCGACGAGGTCGAGGCGGTGTTTCGCGCGGCGCTGCGCATGAGCCACGCCCTCGGGCGCTGACCGTCAGCCGGTCAGGTGCGCGACGTCGTTGTAGCGCTCGAGCTTCCAGCCGCTCTCGCGGTCCTTGCGGGTCCAGACGGTGAGCGCGGTGTGACGCGTGGCAAAGGCCAGCGTGGGCGCGGTGGCCTCGGGGAGGTCGAAGAACGACGCGAACGACAGGTCGATGACCCCGCCGTGGGTGAAGGCCATCACGGTGCCGCCGTCGTGGCGGTCGGCGAGGCCCCGCAGGGCCGCCCGCACCCGCCGCTGAAACATGTTGTAGCTCTCGGCGCCGGGGCAGAACACCGAGTCGGGCGCGCCGTAGAGGTCGGGCACGCCCCAGCGCAGCATCGCGTCAGAGAAGGTCATCCCGTCAGACTCGCCGACCCTGAGCTCCTCGAGGGAGTCGTCGAGGCGCAGCTTCGACGCCCGGTGCGCGAGGGCGATCTCGGCGGTCTCGCGGGCCCGCGCGAGGGGGCTCGAGACGAGCACGTCGGCGTCGAACTCGCGGGAGCGGCTCAGCCTCGCGGCGAGGCGCTGCGCCTGCGCCACGCCCAACGGCGTGAGCCCCGAGTCACCCAGGGGGCCGCCCACGATGCGGCGAACGTTCACGTTCGCCTCGCCGTGGCGAACGAGCACGATGCGCGTCGCGTTGGCCATGGCCCCTCAGCGGCCTCCGGCGCGGGTGAACACTCGGGAGACTAGCGGGGAGCACCCCATGCCGCGCGGTCGCATGGCGCGGGAGTGTAGATCCCCAGCGCGCGCCCGCGCTACCTGTGCTCTCGCGCCAGCACGCCGAATCGCCAGTGGTCGGTCCAGACCCCGCCGATGGGGCGGTCTTCGCGCAGGGTGCCCTCGCGCTGAAATCCCAGCTTCTCGAGCACCCGCGCGCTGCCGTGGTTGCCCACGGCGACGTCGGCCCGCACCTTGTGCAGCCGCAGCGTCTCGAAGGCGTAGCGCAGCATCGGCCGCGCGGCCTCGGTCGCGATGCCTCGGCGCGCGCAGTCTGACCGCACCCAGTAGCCCAGCTCGGCCTGCCCCCGGCGAAGGTCGACGTTGTCGATCTCGACGTTGCCCAGCAGCGCGCCGGTCTCGCGCTCGTAGACCCCGAGGCGCACCGTGCGCTCCGCGAGCCAAGACTCCCGGCCGACCCGAATGAAGCGCCGGGCGTGGTCGATCTCTCGCATCTCCCGGGGCCACGACATGAAGCGCCCGAGCTCCTCGCGCGACGCCGCGACGAGGGCGAGGAGCTCCCGCGCCTCTTGCGGCGCCATGGGACGCAGCTGCAGCCGGGGCGTGTTCGCGAAGGTGAACGCGGGGAGCATGGAGAGTTCTTCACATCGTGAACGCCGGAGCCACGCCACCGCAAGCGTTTCGCGCTATGAGGCGCGGCATGGAAGCCCTCACCGCCGAGTCGCTCCTCGCGCGCTGGTTCTGGCCCCACTATCCCCCCGACGTGCGCGCGGCGCCCTTTCTGCACCGCGACGTCGACGCCAACCCCGGCGCCAACCCCGCCCTCGCGCAGCACCTCCGCGACGCCGCGGAGCGCTTCGTCGAGAACGCGCCGCGGCTCCTGGGCGAGCCCGTCACCCTCGACGACGCCGGCGTCGAGGCCCTCGCGCGGGGGCTGACCCGAGCGCGCCGCGACGCGTGGATGGCCGCGGGCGACCCGGCCGACCCGTCCAACGTGTTCTTCAACGCCGTGGTGCACGGCGCGATGTTCGTCGGCGAGGTGATCGCGCGCGAGCACGGGGGCCGCTGGGAGCTGCGCCGCCCGCTCTGGGAGTCGGTGGTCCACCGCCGCCGCGGGGGGACGGTGAGTCCCTTTCACTGGCTGCTCAAGAGCCTCGCCGACGACGCCGTCGACGAGCGCCCCCTCGCGGTGCGCTGGCGCCTGCACGTGCTGCAAGACGACCTCGACCCGACGACCCTCCCGAAGCTCACCGAGGCGGGGTCGCTCCCCGCGCTCAAGGCCCCGAGCTACGACACGCTGGTGAAGCTCCTGCACCAACACCTCGAGGCGCTGCGCGACCTGGGCGAGGGCTGTCCGTCTCCGCGGGAGTTCACCGAGCGGGCGTACCCGCGGCTGTCGTTCACGATCCTGCACGGCGGCCGCGTGGTGGTCGCGCACGGGCAGACCCGGAGTGAAGACGGCACGAACCTCGTCGAGCTGCACTGGCTCACCGCGCGCGGGCACGACCACACCGACGTGCTCCCGATGGACGCCGACGTGCCGTACTTCGCCCGCGCCCTGGGCGACGACGCGATGGAGGTCACCCTCGCCTGGCGCGGCGGGCCGCACACCCACCGGCTCACGCTCCGCGGCCACGGCTGACCGCGGCGGTTGTCGCGGCGCCCCGAAAGCCTGCATCCTGCGGGCACGATGAGCACCCGGCACCCGCGAACCTGTCACCTCTGCGAGGCCATGTGCGGCCTCGTGATCACCGTCGAAGACGGGCGCATCGCCGACATCCGCGGTGACGTCGACGACCCCTTCTCCCGCGGGCACATGTGCCCCAAGGGCTACGCCCTCAAGGAGCTGTACGAAGACCCCGACCGCCTGCGCGCGCCGGTGCGGCGCACCGCGACGGGGTGGCAGGAGATCTCGTGGAGCGAGGCCCTCGACGAGGCCGCCGCGGGGATCCTCGCGGCGCGAAGGGCGCACGGCCGCGACGCCGTCGGCGTGTACGTGGGCAACCCCGCGGTGCACAACCACGGCACGTCCATGGCGATGAGCCCCTTTCTCGGCGCGCTCCGCACCCGCAACCGCTTCGACGCCAACTCGCAAGACGCGAACCCCAAGCTCCTCGCGTGCATGCTGATGTACGGCGACCAGTTCTCGATCACGGTCCCCGACCTCGACCGCACCGAGTACCTGCTGATGCTGGGCGCGAACCCCGCGGCGTCGAACGGGAGCATCATGACCCTCGGCGACGTGCGCGGCCGCCTCAAGGGCCTGCGCGAGCGCGGCGCGCGCTTCGTCGTCGTCGACCCGCGGCGCACCGAGACCACGCGCTGGGCGACGGAGCACCAGTTCATTCGCCCCGGCGGCGACGCGGCGTACCTGCTCGCGCTGCTGAACGTGATCTTCTCCGAGGGCCTCGCGCGGAGCGACCAGGCCCGCGAGACCTCGCGGGGCTTCGACGCCCTCGCCCACGCGGCGCGCCCCTTCACCCCCGAGCGCGTGGCGCCCGCGGTGGGCATCTCCGCCGAGGTCATCACCCGCACCGCCCGCGACTTCGCGACCGCCCGACGCGCGGTGGCCTACGGCCGCGTGGGCGTGTGTCAGAACGAGTTCGGCACCACGGCGAGCGCGCTCCTCGAGGCGCTCAACGTGGTCACGGGCAACTTCGACCAGCCCGGCGGCGCGATGTTCACGCACCCCGCGGTCGACCTCGCCTCCCTCGCCCGCACCTTCGTCGGCAACCGCTACGGCCGCTGGCGCTCCCGCGTGCGAGGGCTCCCCGAGTTCAGCGGGAACCTCCCCGCGAGCGTCATCGCCGAGGAGATCGAGACGCCCGGCGAGGGGCAGATCCGCGCCTTCGTGACCGTCGCGGGCAACCCCGTGTCGTCGACCCCCGACAGCGCGCGCATGGCCCGCGCCTTCGCGTCCCTCGACTTCATGGTCTCGGTGGACTGCTTCATCAACGAGACCACGCGTCACGCGAACCTCATCCTGCCGCCGGTGCACGCCCTCGAGCGCTCGCACTACGACCTGGTGTTCTCGGCCTTCGCCGTGCGCAACGTCGCCAAGCACTCGCTGCCGGTCATGCCCAAGCCCGCAGGAGGACGCACCGACTGGGAGATCCTCTACGAGCTCGGGATGCGCCTGGGCGGCATGCGCGCCGGCCCCCCCGCGCTGAACGCCGCCGCGCGCTACGCGTGGCGCGCGGGCCTCGCCCCCGACGCCGACCATTTCCTCGACCTCGCGCTGCGCGCGGGCCCCTACCGCCTCTCGCTGCGCAAGCTCCGGGCGTCTCCCCACGGCCTGGACCTCGGCCCGCTGCGCCCCTCCGGCGGCGCGCGCGTGCGCACGCGCGACGGGCGCGTCGACCTCCTGCCCACGCTGGTCGCCGACGACCTCGCGCGGGTCTCGTCGTGGCTCGACGCCGCGCGCGACGACGCCTCGCTCACCCTCATCGGGCGGCGTCACGTGCGCAGCAACAACTCGTGGATGCACAACTGCCCGTCGCTGGTGAAGGGCCGCGACCGCGCGACGCTGAGGGTCCACCCCGACGACGCGCGGCGGCTGGGGCTGACCGACGGCGAGCGCGCGCGCATCGAGAGCGACGTCGGCGCGGTCACCGCCGCGGTGGAGGTCAGCGACGAGGTGATGCCCGGCGTGGTCTCGCTCCCCCACGGCTTCGGCCAGCGCGAGGCCCGCGACACCCTCCGCGTCGCCGGCGCCCTCGACGCGCCCAACGCCAACGTGCTCAACAGCACCCACACCCTCGACCCCCTCAGCGGGACCGCGGCGCTCAACAGCGCGCGGGTGCGGGTCACGCCCGAGCGCGCGTCACTCCGTGACGAGCCCGACGGGGCACGCGACGCCGAGGCCGCCGAGGCCGCAGTAGCCGTCGGGGTTCTTCCATAGGTACTGCTGGTGGTAGTCCTCGGCGTAGTAGAAGGTCGCGTCGAGGAGCACCTCGGTGGTGATCGCGCCGATCCCCTTGTCTCGCAGGAGCTTCTGAAACATCTCCCGGCTCGCGAGGGCGCGCTCGCGCTGGGCCTCGGTGGAGAGGTAGAGCCCGGAGCGGTACTGCGTGCCCACGTCGTTGCCCTGGCGCATGCCCTGGGTGGGGTCGTGGTTCTCCCAGAACGCCTTCAAGAGCGCGTCGAGGCTCACCCTCGCCGGGTCGAAGACCACGCGCACGACCTCGTTGTGCCCGGTGCGCCCGGTGCAGACCTCGCGGTAGGTGGGGTTCTTCGTGTGCCCCGCGGCGTAGCCCACGTGGGTGCTGTGCACCCCCGGCACCTGCCAGAGCTTGCGCTCGGCGCCCCAGAAGCAGCCCATGCCGAACATCGCCGTCTCGCAGCCCTCGGGCCACGGGGGCGTGAGCGGCGTACCGAGCACGCCGTGCAGCCCCGACACGGGCATCGCCTCGTCGCGGCCGGGCAGCGCCTCGTCGGCGGTAGGGACTCGTAGCGCGGAGACACCGAGGGACTTCCACATGCCCCCGGTTATGGCGCCGGGGGGTGTGCGGAACAAGCCCTCAGCGGGTGAGGCGCCAGCAGCGGTGCGGCGTTCGCCCGCGGTAGTCTTCGGGGAGGGTCTGCGCGGTGATCTCTCGCGCGTCGAGGCCGTCGAGGCGCGGCTCGAAGCGCTGGTGGTTCGTCGAGAAGAGCAGCGCGCCGCCGGGGGCGAGGAGCTCGAGGGTGGCCTCGACGAGGCCGCGGTGGTCGCGCTGCACGTCGAGCCCGTCGACGCCGCCCTTCGTCGAGAACGACGGCGGATCGAGCACCGCGAGGTCATACCGCCTCCCCGCCCGCGCCTCGTCCCGCAGGAACCACACGGCGTCTTCGCGCCGGGTGACGTGCGCGGCGGAGGCGAGGCCGTTGAGCGCGAGGTTGTCTCGGGTCCAGTCGAGGTAGCGGCCCGAGAGGTCGACGGTGGTGGTCGACGCCGCGCCGCCCTGGGCCGCCGCGCAGGTGAAGCTGCCGGTGTACCCGAAGAGGTTGAGCACGCGCTTGCCCGCCGACTCGGCCGTGACCAGGGCGCGGGTGATCCGGTGGTCGGTGAAGAGCCCGGTGTCGAGGTAGTCGTCGAGGTTGACGTAGAAGCGCAGCGGCCCCTCGCGCACCACGAGGCGCTCGCCCTGGGTGTCGAGGCGCTCGTAGCGCTCGCCCCGCTCGGGGCGCGTCTGGCGCGAGCGCGTGTGCACGTGGTCCTCGGGCACCCCGAGCGCGGCGGCGACGGCGCGGGCCATGGACCCCACCCAGTCGTCGACCCTGTCGGTCTGCGCGCGGGCGTACTCGCCCACCACGAGGTGGCCCTCGTACCAGTCCACCACCGCGCGCACCTCGGGGATGTCCCGGTCGTAGAGGCGGTACGCGCCGACGTTCGCGCGCTCCATCCGAGGCCGCAGGTGCCGAAACCTCCGGCTGACCCGGTTGGCGAGCATCGCGGCCTGCTCGGCGACGCGGGCGGGCGTGAGGACCGACACGCTCAGGGCTCCCGGCTGGTGAGGTCGCGCGGCAGGGGGATGCCCTGCTGCTGAAAGAGCGTGCGCAGCTCCTGCTTGTTGATCGCGCGGGCCCACGCCTCGCGGATGTCGATCTTGCCCGCGCGCACGAGCTCGCCGAGGGCGTCGTTGAGGGTCTGCATGCCGTGCTGCTTCGAGGTCTGCATCACGCCGTAGAGCTGAAAGCTCTTGCCCTCACGAATGAGGTTGGCGACCGCGGGCGTCACGAAGAGCACCTCGTGCGCGGCCACGCGCCCGCCGCCGATCTTCTTGCAGAGCGTCTGCGAGATCACGGCCTTGAGCGACTCCGAGAGCATCGTGCGAATCTGCGGCTGACGCTCGGCGGGGAACTGGTCGATGATCCGGTCGACGGTGTTGGTGGCGGTGCGGGTGTGGAGGGTGCCGAAGACCAGGTGGCCGGTCTCCGCGGTCTCGATGGCGATGGCCACGGTCTCGAGGTCGCGCATCTCGCCCACGAGCACCACGTCGGGGTCCTCGCGCAGCGCGGCGCGCAGGGCGTCTTTGAAGCCGTCGGTGTGCACGCCGACCTCGCGCTGGTTCACCAGGCAGCGGTTGTTGGGGTGCACGAACTCGATGGGGTCCTCGATGGTGATGATGTGGTCGCGGCGGGTGGCGTTGATGCGGTGAATGAGCGCGGCGAGGGTGGTGCTCTTGCCCGAGCCCGTGGGCCCCGTGACCAGCACGAGGCCCTTGGACAGGTTGCAGAGCTCGAGCACGTGCCTCGAGATGCCGAGCACCTCGGCGCTCACGATGTCCACCGGGATGCGGCGGAACACCCCCGCGCAGCCGCGTCGGTCGACGAAGGCGTTGCCGCGAAAGCGCGCGACCTCGGGGATCTCGTAGGCGAAGTCGACGTCGTTGCGCGCGGCGTACACCAGCCGCGCCTCGTCGCTCATGGTCGAGAGCAGCAGCAGCCGCATCGTCTGCTGCTTGAGCACCGGGTGGTCGCCGGGCAGCGGGCGAATCTCCCCGTGGAGCCGCATCATCGGCGGCCGGTCGCACACCAGGTGGAGGTCGCTCGCGCCCACCTCGGTCATGCGGCGCAGGAGCGCGTCGATGTGCGTGCGGTCCATGGGTCCGGCGCGCACCTCGCCGACGATGGGCGCGACCTTGGGCTGCGGCTCGGGGGGCATCAGCGAGCGCGGGAGGCTGGGCGTCGGCGGCGCGGCGACGGGCACCTCGACGCTCGGTCGCGGCGGCGGGGCGGCGGTGGTCGCGACGGCGAGGACCTCCATCGACGGGCGCGGGCGCGGCGCCGCCGCGGGCACCTCGACGCTCGCCCGCGCCGGGATGCTGGCGCGCGAGCGCGAGGGCGCGTCCTTCGGCGCGGGCGCGGTGCGCGCGGGGATGCGGTCTGCGGTGGTGCTCGCGCGCATGGGCGTGAGCACCACGCGCCACGCGCCGGGGAAGGGTTGCACGTCGACCACCACGACGGGCGCGTCGACGGGGTGCACGAAGCGCGCGGGCCGGCCGTGCCGCAGGTCGCTCAGCGCAGTGGGCGGCGCGACCTCTTGCACCGACGACACGAGGAGGGCGTGCTCGACGCTCTGGGTCGAGGTCTTCTCGGCGCCGCTGGCGAGGCGGGCGACGACGGGGCCGTTGGAGCTCAGCGTGAGGGACGCGGCCTCGACGCGGAGCAGATGCTGCACGAAGCGATCGATGCTCGGCACCGCTCAGGCCTCCGGGATCGTGACCCCGGCGTTGCCGAGGAGGGTGCGAAAGTCTGCCTTGTGAATGGCCTTGAGGTACGCCTCGCGGGGCTCGACCACGCCGTCCATCACGAGGTCGAAGAGCGAGTCGTTCATGGTCACCATGCCGAGGTTTCGGCACGACTGCATCTGCCCGTAGAGCTGGTACGTCTTGCCCTCGCGGATGAGGTTGGCCACCGCGGTCGTCCCCGTGAGGATCTCGTACGCCGCGGCGCGCCCGCCGCCGACCTTCTTGCACAGCGTCTGCGACACGACGCCCTTGAGCGACTCCGAGAGCATCGTGCGAATCTGCGGCTGCCGGTCCGAGGGGAACTGGTCGATGATCCGGTCGACGGTGCTCGGCGCGGTGTTGGTGTGGAGGGTGCCGAAGACTAGGTGCCCCGTCTCCGCGGTCTCGATGGCGATCTCGATGGTCTCGAGGTCGCGCATCTCGCCCACCAGCACCACGTCGGGGTCCTCGCGCAGCGCGGCGCGCAGGGCCTGGCGAAAGCCCTCGGTGTGCACCCGAACCTCGCGCTGCGAGATCAGGCAGCGCTTGTCGGGGTGCACGAACTCGATGGGGTCTTCGATGGTGAGGATGTGCTCGTCGCGCGTCGCGTTGATGCGGTCGATGATCGCCGCGAGGGTGGTGCTCTTGCCCGAGCCCGTGGGGCCCGTGACCAGCACGAGGCCCTTCGAGAGCTCGCAGAAATCCATCATCGCCTGCGGCAGGCCGAGCTTCTCCGCGGAGAGGATCTCGTACGGGATGCGCCGCATGACCGCGCCCACCCCGTTGCGGTCGGTGAAGAGGTTCACGCGAAAGCGCGAGACGCCGGGGATCTCGTAGGCGAAGTCGGTGTCGTGGCGGCGCTGGAATTCCTCGCGGTTTCGCGCGGGGGCGATCGCCATGAGGATCGACCGGAGCTGGGCGTCGGTGAAGGGCGGCGCCGACTCGAGCGCGAGGATCTCGCCGTGCAGGCGCACGAGCGGCGGGCAGCCCACGGAGAGGTGAAGGTCGCTCGCGCCGCGCTTGGACATCATCCGAAGGAGCCGCTCAACCCCGACGGGCTCGGCGGGGGGATCAGGCGCCGTGCGAGGCAGCCCCGGCGTGGCGCCCGGCAGGAGGGTGACCCGCCAGGCGCTGGCGCCGGGGACGACCTCGAGGGTCACCACGCCGCTCGGCGAGCCCTCGTACACGAAGCGGATCGTCGCCCCCCCGCGGAGGTCCGGCTCGCAGGCGGTCGGGAGCACCTCGAGCACCATCGCCTTCACGCTCGCGTGGTCGAGCACCTGGTTCGAGGTGCGGTCGCCCGCGCTGCTGCGGATCATCACCGGCGCGTCCGAGGCCGCGACCAGCGCGTCGGCGGCGAAGCGAACGAGGTGCGCGACGAGCTTGTCGACCTGTTTCATACCGATCACTTCCCCGACCGACGGGACGGACGCGTTTTATAGCCCCCCTGCCCGCCGAAATATACGGTCTGCGACGCTCGGCACGGCGGTTGATTCCCTCCCCCGCGAGCACCTCGATGACCCAAGAATTCGCGAAGAAAATGCACAACCGGCGCGCCCCGCGCCGCGGAGCCACGATGAGATCCCCGCACGAGCTCGCGCCCCTCTCCCTCGCGGCCCTCTTGAGCGCATGCGGCGCGGGCCCTTCGCCCTCTGGAGACGCCGGCGCGTCCGACGTCCCCGACGCGCGCTTGAGCGACGTCGCGGTCCCCGACGCGGCGAGCGACGCTCCGGCGCTGCGGGTGCAGCCCGCGTACGACGGCCCCGAGCGCGCGCCTGATTTCTCGTGCCTCGGCGCGCGCTCCGCGCCGACCCCCAGCGACGACGGCCCGGGGTTCCTGGTCGAGGTGCGTGATTTTCAGCTCGAGTCGCGCCTCGCCGGCGCGCGCCTGAACGTGTTCCTGGGCGACGCTGCCCTCGGCGCGTGCTCCGCCCCGCGGTGCTTCACCGCGACCACCGACGCGATGGGCGTCGCGACGCTCCGGGGACAGCCCGGGGCCACGCTCCGCGTCGAGGTGCTCGCGGAGCGCCGGGGCGACAACGACGCGCTCAACCTCGCCCGCTCGGTGCACCTCGGCGTGCGGGTCCCCGCCGCGGGCGCGCCCCTCGCCCTCGCGTCGATCTCCGAGGCCACGCGCAGGTACCTCCCGCTGAACGCAGGGCTCACGGTCGCTCCGGGCGACGGGCAGCTCATGGGCGTGGCCCGCGACTGCGCCGGCGCGGCGCTCAAGCACGCGCGGGTGCGGGTCTTCGACGCGCAGGGCGTCGAGGTGGCGCTGGGCGCGACGGGGCCCGGCGCGGCGTACACCAACGTGCTCCACCGCCCCGACCGGGCGCAGCTCGCGACGAGCTTCAACGGGCAGTTCGTGGTGGTGAACCTCCCTCCGGGGCCGAGCTACCGCGTCGAGGCCTGGGGGCGCGTCGAGGGCGAGTCCGCGGCGCGGCGGGTGGCGTGCGAGGTGCTCCCGACCTGGCCCGAGGCGGTGACCGTGGGCGACCTGGCCCCGCTGCGAACGCCCTCGCCGGGGGACCCCTGCGGCGAGGCCGCGCGCGGTCCTTGACCGAACCCGGCGCATCGCGGAGACGTCGCGCCGAGACTCCCCTTGGTCCCCCCCGTCGCTCTCGCCGCCCTGGCCTCGATCACGCTGTACCTCCTCCCGGCGCTGATCGGGCTCGCCGCGGGGCGCCGCCGCGAGCCCTTCACCCGCTGCCTCGACGCGGGCGCGGCCATGGCCCTCGACGCGGTCGCGGTGCTGCTCCTCGCGCGGTGGCTGCCGCTCTCCGACGCGACCTGGGTCGCCCGCGGCGCGTGGCTCGCGGCCGCGCTGGTGGCGTGGCGGCGAGGCGCGCTGCGTCTCCGCCCGTCGCTGACGTCGCTGGCGCTCCTCGGCGCCTGCGTCGCGCTGGTGTGGCAGGGGTTTCACCGCATCTCCTACGAGCTCGCCCTGTGGGACCGCGACTGGCACGTGCCCCTCGTCTCGTCGCTGAGGGCGCAGCGCGCGCCCTTCGACAACGTGTTCTTGCCCCGCGCGGCGCTGCGCTACCACTACCTCGGCGACGTCGTCGCGGCGATGATCCAGTCGCTGGCGCGCGGGCGCATCAACGCCTCGCTCGCGCTCTCGCTGGCCCACGACGTCTACCTCTCGCTCACCGCCGCCGTCGTCGCGCTCGCGTGTCACTTCGCGGCCCTCAGCGGGCCGCCCCGCAGCGTCGCGCGCGGGCTCTTGGGCGCGGCGGCGGGCCTCGCCGGCGCGTGGGCGACGATCTTCGCGAGCCCCTTCGTGCTCACGCACGCGCCCCTGCGCGAGCTCCTCGAGACCTCCGACTCGGGGCCGCTCTGCGGTCACAGCTACCTCCCCTTCGCGTCCATCGCGTACCGCCCGCACGTGGTGGTCGCCGGGTACTTTCTCGCGCAGACCCTCCTGGCGATGGCCGCGGTCGCGCGCGCCGACGGCCGCGGACCTGACACCCGGAGGCACCTCGCCGCGCTCCTCGCCGCCGCCGCGCCGCTGGCGCTCTGCGACGAGGCCTCGCACGCGCTCGTGGGCGGCGCGCTGCTGTGCTCCGCGTGGCTCGTCCCCGGGTCGCTGGGGCGGCGCTGGCTCGCGGGCGTCGCCGTCGCGGCGGGTTACCTCGCGCTGCTGCCCGTGATGAGCGCGGGGCTCGACGGCTCCCTCGCGATCGGCGGCGCGGCGTCGCACGTCGAGCTCGTGCCCTGGCGCCACCTCAAGCTCTTTGAAGAGCCGGTCACCCTCGAAGACCGCGCGCTGTTCTTTCGCGTGCTCAAGCGCGACTACGGTCCGCAGCTCGGCGCCGCGGCCGTCGCCCTGGTCGCCGCGCTCTGGACCCGCAGGCGCGCGGTCATCGCCCCCGCGGTCTTCTACGCCGCGCTCACGGCGGCGTCGCTCTTCGCGGCGCTCCGCGTCGAGGTCAACCAGGCCCCCGAGGAGGGGCACCGCTTCGTGACGGCGTCGATGCTCCTCGCGCCCGCGCTCGCGGCTTGGGTCGTGGCCTCGACCCGCGGCGCGTGGCTCCCGAGGCTGGCGATGGTCGCGGTCATCGTCGCGAGCGGCGGCTCGGGGTGGGCCTGGCGGAGCGCGTTCATTCGCCACCGCTTCGTCGCGCAGGCGCTGCCCTCCGAGCGCCGTTGGACCGGGACGTACAACCCCAACGAGGTCGACTGCCTGCGCTTCTCGGGCCCCCCCCGCCGCGGCCAGCCCCCGGTGGAGTACGTCGACGCCGAGATCGCGTACATCTGGGCGGGCTGTCAGCCCGTGCGCCTCCTCGGCGGCGCGTCCAAATGGAACCTCGCGGTGCACGGCATTCGCACCGGGTGGCTCGCTCACAGCGGGTACCTCGCCCAGGGCCCCGAGGTCGCGCCCGCGGCGGTGGTGTGCGAGACGAGCCCGCTGCGCTCGTGGCCGAGCATGCCCTGCGGGTGGGCGACCTCGCACCTGCGGTGCGTTCGCCAGGGGATCTTCACCCGCTGCGACCTGCCCGCGTCCCAGCGAGAGGACTTCTATCGCAACCTGCACTAGGGTTGGTGCGGGTCTTGCGAAGGGCAGTCGACGTTGGCCGCGGGAGAAACCCGTTCTCCCACGTCCTGCCCCCATGACAGGGCTGAAGGGGGTGTGTTACACCCCCGTTCGATCAACGTTTCACCGGAGGTTCTAGCTATGTCGGCAAACGCCAAGACGTTCACGAAGCTGAAGCGCGATTCCTACGACCGTGTTCGCCAGCAGCTCAACGCGAAGCGCTGGTCGCTGCCCTCGGGCGACAGCGGGTACATCCGCGGCCACGACGGAATGATCGCTGACTGGAGCTACAACGAGAAGGACACCACGCTCTCCGTGCGCATCCGCGACGCCGGCCGTGACACCTACGACTCGCTGTTCGGCCAGCTCTCCACGATCATCAAGGCCTGCTCGGCCTGACCTCGGCCTCGCTCCCTCCCCCCTCTGCCTCCCTCGTACCTCCCCGTCACGCACCTGCTCTCCCCGATGCGCCCCAAGGGTCGCGACGCGCGGAGCTTCGCGCGCGCCCCGTTGTTGGACTGAAGGTCCAAGCGGTTGGACCCGAGTCCCAAAGGGCGCTCAGGGCGTGGCGGGCAGGAGCGACTCGACCCGCGCGACGAACTCCTCCAGGGGACGCGCGCCGACCACGACGTGACCATTGATGAAGGTCATCGGCGTGCCGAGGCTCACGCCCGTCGCCTGCGCCGCGGCGATGTCTGCGCGCACGGCCTCGGCGTGGCGGTGGTCGGCGAGGGCCGCGCGGAGCCTCCTCGCGTCGCCCCCGGCCTGCGTGGCGTAGCGGGCGAGGTCGTCGACCTCGAGGGCGTCCTGGTGGGCGAAGAGCAGGTCGTGAAAGCGCCAGAAGCCCGCGTCGCCGCGCTGCGCCCTGAGCTCGCGGGCGGCCTCCGCGGCCTGCATGGCGCTCTCGTGCCGCGCGAGGGGGAGGTCGCGCCAGACGACGCGCACGCGGTCTCCGAAGCGCTCGCGCAGCGCGGCGAGGGTGGGTCGCAGACGACCACAGAAGCCGCACTCGAAGTCGCTGAAGACCTGCACCACGACCGGGGCGCTCGCCGGTCCGAGCGACGGCGCGGCGGCGGGCACGGGGAGCTCATGCACGGGCTCCCAAGGCTCGCGGGCGCCGCGGCTCGGGCGGCGCGGCGGAGGCGGCGGCGCGGGGAGCGGCGACTCGACCATCTGCGCGTAGACCTCGCGGCGGTCTTCGATCGAGGCCGCGCGCTGGAGCACCGCGGCGGCGAGGGCCTCGAAGACGGCGTAGGGCTGGGCGCCCGCGATCATCGTGCCGTTGACGAAGAAGGCCGGGGTGCCGTCGACGCCCAGTCGGTTGGCGAGGGCGATGTCGCCGTCGACGGCGGAGCGGTGCGCGCCCTCGCGGAGCGCGTCTCGGAGCCGCGCGGCGTCGGCGCCGACGAGCTCGGCGTAGCGGGCGAGGTCGCTCTCTTCGAGGTCGCTCTGGTGGGCGAAGAGCAGGTCGTGAAAGCGCCAGAAGGCCGCGTCGCCTCGCTGCGCCCTCACCTCGAGGGCCGCCTCCGCCGCGGCGCGGGCGTGGCGGTGGTTGGGCAGGGGGTAGTTCCGCCACACCACGCGCACCTCGTCGCCGAACTGGCTTCGCAGGTCGCTCAGGGTCCAGCGGCCGCGCCCGCAGAAGGGGCACTCGAAGTCGCTGAAGACCACCACGGTGACCGCGGCCGAGTCGGGCCCGAGCCGGGGCGCGTCGGCGACGGGGAGGCGCTCGCTGTCGCGCATCGCCGGGCGCGGCGGGGTCGTCGGCGCGGCGGAGACGGGATCGCTCGCGGGGGCGCAGCGGGGCGCGGGCGCGTATCGGGCGGCGCATCCGAGGAGGCAGGCCGCGGCGGAGAGGAGGGCTGTCGTGCGCACGGGGCCGCGCAGTGCAGCACACTCACCGCATCGGAACAACGACGCGCTCGCTGTCGCGCGGCCGCTCGGCGTACTAGGCTGCGCCCGTGCGACGCGTGTCCTGGCTGTCGATCCTGGCGCTGTGCTCGGCCTGCGGGGCGAAGACCGGGCTGCTCGTGCCAGAGCTCGACGCCGCCGAGGCCGTCGACGCGGTCGACGCGCTCGACGCGCCTGACGTCTTCGACGCCGACGATGTCGTCGACGCGCCAGACCTCCCCGACGCGTGCGCGGCGCAGCGGCAGCCGGCGGTTCGCTTCAGCGCCGAGGTGATCTTCGTGATCGACCGGTCGGGCAGCATGGCCGACTCGACGCCGAGCGGCGCGAGCCGGTGGACCGCGCTGACCTCGTCGCTGACGCAGGTGCTCCCCTCGGTCGACCGGGAGCTCTGGACGGGGCTGGTGCTCTACCCCAACGCGGGCTCGACCTCGACGCTGGCCTGCTCCGCGCCGCTGCAGCTCACGTACACCCCGCGGGTCTCGAACGCCTCGCGCATCCTGGGCGCGCTGCGCGACACGGGCCTCGGCGGCGGCACGCCGACCTTCAACGCGCTCCAGGCGGCGTCGAGCTACTTCGCGATGAACCCGCCGCTGGGGCCGCTACGCGGGCGCTTTCTCGTGCTGACCACCGACGGCGGGCCGAACTGCAACGCCTCCCTCGACGCGCGGAGCTGCGAGTGCACGAACTCTCGGGGGTGCGGCGGGAGCCGGGGCAACCTCTCGTGCCTCGACGAGGCGCGCACGGTGTCGCTGCTCCGCGACCTCGCGGCGCGCGGCGTGCCGACCTTCGTGATCGGCACGGGCTCCGACGTGCAGGTGATGAACAACCTCGCCGTGGCGGGCGGCCGCGCGAGGCCCGCGGCGCTGGGCGGCACGCGGTACTACCGAGCAGAAGACACGCCTGAATTCGTCGAGAATTTTCGCGCGATCACCACGTCGCTGGTGCGCTGCCGCTTCGTGACGAACCCCGTGCCCGCGGGCGTCGAGGCCAGGGTGCGCGTGGGGAGCGCGGTGGTGCTCGAAGACCCGTCCGGCGTCGACGGGTTCTCGTGGGAGCGGCGCGAGGCCGGCGAATTCACCCTCAGCGGCTCGGCGTGCGACGCGGCGGCGCGCTCGGGTGGGGCGGTGTACGTCGAGCTGCCCTGCGCGCGCTGACCCTCGTCAAGTTCCCTACATGGTTGCGGGTCGGGGTGCAGAGAGAAGGTGATTTTCCTCGGCGGTGTCCGGTATCGTCGGGCGCGAGCGCCGCTCCCACAGTGGGCCGCGGCGTGTCTCTACCCACGAGAGCGTCACGCCCCAGGCGTGACCCGAGGCGCTGTTGAGCGAGGACTTGTCATGAAGAAGGATCGTTCCATTCGAACCGCCACGAAGGCGACCGGCGTCATGGCGGCGCTGGTCACTCTCACCGCGGCGTCGTCGGCAGACGCGCAGGTGCTGTCGCGCTTCGCGCTGCGCCTCGAGGGCGGTATCGGCACGATGCTCTCGGAGCACCAGCGCACCACGCTCGGGTATGACGGCCTGGCGATTCAGGGCTCTGCCCGCCTCGCGGTCAGCCTCGTCGACTCCCTCGCGGTGCAGGTCGGCGTCGCGAGCTGGTGGTTCCCGGCGAACGCGACGACGCGCACGAACAACGGGCTCACCGGCGACGCCGGGCGCTCGATCGCGCCGATCCTCGGTCTGCATTTCGAGCCGCAGATCGGCCGGGTGGGCCGCTTCTTCGTGTCGGCGAACATGGGCTACGCGTTCACCGGCGACGACGGGCGCATCTACCTCGACGCGGGGCTCGGCTTCGAGTTCCGCGCGGCGCCCTGGCTGGGCATCGGCCCGGTGGTGCGCTACGGCCACGTCTTTCAAGAGAAGAACCCCGCGCTCATCGCCATGGGGGCCAACGACCCCAACTCCGACGCGCAGTTCTTCTCGGGCGGCATCTCCCTCACCTTCCGCGGCGCGCCCGCCGAGGCGGGTCCGTCTGACCGCGACAGCGACGGCGTGAACGACCCCGAGGACCAGTGCCCCGACACGCCCCAGGGCGCCACCCCCGACCCGAACCGCGCGGGCTGCCCGCTCAGCGATCGTGACAGCGACGGCGTCGCCGACGACCGCGACCAGTGCCCCGACGAGCCGGCGGGCGCCCACCCCGACCCCGACCGCTTCGGCTGCCCGCTGCGGGCGACCGATCGCGACGGCGACGGCGTGATGGACTCGGACGACCTGTGCCCGACCGAGCCCCAGGGCGCCACCCCCGACCCCAACCGCCGCGGCTGCCCCGCGGGCGATCAGGACGCCGACGGCGTGCTCGACCCGGTCGACCAGTGCCCCTCGGAGCCGCAGGGCAACCGCCCCGATCCGAACCGCGCGGGCTGCCCGGTCCATGACCGGGACAACGACGGCATCCCCGACGAGACCGATCGCTGCCCCGACCAGCCCGAGACCTTCAACGGCCGCGACGACACCGACGGCTGCCCCGACGGCCAGGCCCTCGCCGAGTCGACGGGCACGCAGATCCGCATCCTGCAGCAGGTGAACTTCCGCACCAACAGCGCCGAGATCTCGGGCACGCGGAGCTTCAACGTGCTCGACGCGGTGTCGTCGATCCTCACGGCGCTGCCGCAGATCGCCCTCGTCGACGTGCAGGGCCACACCGACGACCGCGGCTCCGCCGAGCGTAACCGCACCCTGTCGAACAACCGCGCGAACTCGGTGGTGCAGTACCTCACCCAGCACGGCGTCGCGGCGTCTCGCCTCGAGGCCCACGGGTTCGGCCCCGACTGCCCCCTCATGCCGGGCCGCTCCCGCCGCGCCCGCGACGCGAACCGCCGCGTGCAGTTCGTGATCGTGAGCCCGACGCAGCCCTCGGGGCGCTGCGTGGGCGCCGCCGCCGCCACCGCCACCGCGCCGACCACCGACGCCGCGCCCGCCGAGGAGCCCGCCGGGCGCCACGGCCGCCGCCACCGCCGCCACCGCCGCCACCGCTGACCCCTCCGATGAATCCCTGAGCCGCGCCCCGGCGCGGTGTATCTTCCCCGTCGATGGCGACGCGGCTCCGGGTGATGTCCTACAACGTTCGATACTTCGGCCACGCGCTCCGCGGCCTCGCGAGCACCCAGCGCTCGAAGCTGGGCATCGCCCGCGGCATCGCCTCCCTCGAAGCCCCCCCCGACGTGATCTGCCTGCAAGAGGTCGAGACGATCTCCCTGCGGGCCACCGTCGCCGCCACGCGCAAGCGCGCGGGCGAGACGCAGCTCGAGACCTTCATGGACGCGCTGGAGCAGGCCTGGGGCTCGGGCTCGATGCCCTACGAGGCCCTGCACTTTCGCGCGCACACCTACGGCCCCGCGCGCTGGCCGGTGTACACCACGGGCCTCGCGGTGCTGGTGAACACCCGCGCGATGCGCATCGACGCGCACAACGCCCACGCGCCCGAGGCGATCACCCACCACGTCGCGCAGCTTCGCGGGCTCAAGCAGTCGCGCATCTGCGCCCACGTGCGGCTGCGCCCACGGGACGGAGACGAGGCGATTCACGTCTTCAACACGCACCTCTCGCTGCCCTCAATCTTCGCGCAGGAGTTCTGGGACGACGCCGCGAAGATGGGCCGCGGGCCCAACCAGCTCGCCGAGTCGCGCTCCCTCGCCCGCTTCGTGCGCGAGGGCGCCGGCGAGGAGCCCTTCGTGGTCGTCGGAGACTTCAACTCCGCGCCCGCCACGCCGGTCTACCAGCGCCTCGTCGAGGAGGAGGGCTGGCGCTGCGCCCAGGCCGACACCCGGCTCATCGACCCCGCGCGCCGCGACGGCTTCGCCACCGCGGGCTTCATGCGGCTGCGCATGCACCTCGACCACGTGTTCGGCGGCAACGGCGTGCGCTTCGAGGACATGGAGGGCACCGCGCACTTCGACGACCGGAGCTCTCCGTTCTACGGACTCTCCGACCACGCGCCGCTCCTCGCGAGGCTCGCCGCGAGCCGCGCTGCGACATAGCCTGTCACGAATTCCTGTCGAGGATTGGAGGCTCGATCGCGGTCGCGCGCAGAGTCCTTGGCATGAAGAACTACGCGACGATTTCGACGGGCGAGCAGGCGAACGACAACGGCGACGAGGGCGCCCGCTGTTACCTCACCGACGCCGAGCTCGACGCGCTCGCCGAGGCCGAGCTGGCCTGGGAGCGCTGGGAGCAGACCCGACGCTGGTGGACGCTGGGCTGCATCGACGACGCGAGCAGCGCGGCGTGAGGATCAGAAGCGGAGGTTGAAGGCGATGTTGAACGAGTTCTGCGAGGCGGTGTAGGTGCCCCGGTTGATCGTGTAGGTGCCGGGGCCGCGCATCGAGTCGGTGCACCCGGCGGCGCCGCCGCACATGCCGTTGGTGTTGGGGTCGAGCTGGGTGCGGTTGTCGGGGTTCGCCTCGGCGGGGTCGCCCGGCGTGGTCACGGCGCGGGTGCCGTTGGTCGCGTTGTTGTCGAAGTAGAAGAAGTGCGCGTAGCCCGCGGTGACGTCGAGCCATCGCCAGCGGAACGTGAGGCCGCCGTGCACGCTCACGCCCGCGTAGGACGGGAGGTGAATCTGCGCGAGGTCGGGCGACGCGCCGGCGCTCTCGTACGAGAAGCCCGCGCGCACCGCGAGGCGGCCGGGGATCGCGTTGTAGTCGCCGCCGACGCGCACGCCCATCACGTCGGAGAGCGCCGAGCGGATGTCGATCGCGCGGGGCGCGGCCACGGCCATCATCGACGCGCGGTCGGTGATGATCGAGCCCGTGTTTCGCAGCGAGGTCGACGAGAGCATGCTCGTGGCCTCGTAGATGAAGTCGGCCTCGACGTCGAAGACGTCGTCGGTCATCGGGTCGTACTGACCGCTGCCGTCGTTCTGCGTGGGGCGCCCCGCCCTCGGGAGGGCGAAGCGCACGCCGGCGCGGAGCTGCCACGGGAGGTTCGCGATGAGCTGGTCGACGGAGAAGCTCGAGTCGACCGGGGTGGGGCTGTAGGGCTGGTAGCGGTTGTTCGCGGTGCCCGAGGCGTTGACCTGCGCGTTGTAGCGAAAGTTCGCGCCGATGGAGATCATGCGGTGCGGCGTCGCGAGAAAGCCCACGGTGAACGCCGGAAAGAGGCCCGACGCGTTGAGCCCGATGAAGACGTCGGTCGAGGGCGACTGCGGGCCGTTGTAGTTGGCGTTGGCGTGCAGGCCGAAGTTGTAGTTCGCGTACCCGAGGTGCCCCGAGACGCCCACGCTCAGCCAGTCGGTGACCCGCGCGCCGAAGGAGAGCGTGGGGTACAGCACCGTGAGCGACTTGCGAAAGAGCAGGTAGCGCGCGGGAGACGGCGCGAGAAAGTTCCGGGTCATTCCGCCGACGGTGCCCGTGGCGGTGACGGTGTCGGGGAAGTTCTGCGTCGAGCCCTGGGTGCTCGGCGAGAACACGCCGAAGCCGATGGTGAAGCGGTTGTTGATCCGGTACGTGGCGAGGAGCTGCACCGCGAGGCCCACCGAGGGCTCCTTGCAGATGCGCGGGTACGCGACGTTGCCGTAGGTGTAGTAGGCGTCGCCCGCCCCCGCGCCGTTGGCGCCGGGGCCCTCGAAGCGCGTGCCCGACACGTCGAGCTGCGTGGCGTCGTTGATGCCGTCGTAGCTGCCCGCGCGCTGAAAGCAGTGGTCGAACTGCACGATGTTGGACGACAGCGTGAGCTGAAAGCCCCGCAGGTTGCCCATGCCGCCCGGGTTGAGCATCAGCGCCGAGGGGTCGCTCGCGCGCGCGACGAAGGCGCCCGCGCGCCCGAAGGCGACGCCTCCGTTCTCGGGCACCTCGATGCCGTAGCCAAAGGCGCTGGCGGGCGCGATCACGCCCGCCAACACGCACACGAGCGCGCTCGCCCTACGCCGTCCCTCGATCTTGTTTCGCATGTGTGGCATGACCTCCGTGGTCGCAACGCCGCGCAGAAAGAACCGCGTTTCTAGACGATGACCGCTCACCGTCTCCGCCGAATCGCTCGCGCATGGCCCGTCGCGGCGATGCTCGCCGCACCCGCGGTCCTACTGCAATTCGCCGCCGTTCGGAATGCCCTTGTGAGCGTCGCCGCGATGATGCACCGCGGCGAACCCGCCGGCTTCGCGCTCTACGTCGCGCTCTACGTCGGCGCCGTGAGCGTGGGGGGGCCCTTCGCCCTGTTCAACACCCTGGCTGGGTACTCCTTCGGTCTCCTCGCGGGCTTCGGCGTGGCGCTGCCGACCGCCACCCTCGGCGCCTCCGCGGCCTTCGGCGTGGGCCGGCTGATCGCGAAGACCCGCGCCGCCGAGTCGATCCGCTCGCACCCCCGCTTCGCGGTCACCGAGATGGTCCTGCGCGCCGACGGGCTGCGCATCGCCACGCTGCTGCGGCTGTCGCCCTTGATGCCGCAGAACCTCCTGTCGTTCCTCATGGCGCTCACGCCGCTGCGGGCCGGGCCTCACGCCCTCGCGACCTTCGTGGGGCTGCTCCCCGTCACCCTGATGCAGGTGTACCTCGGCTCCGCCGCGAGGGACCTCGCCGAGGTGCTCGCCGGGCGCGCCCAGGGCTCGCTCGCCGACCCCTCGCGGCTCGTCCCGCTCCTCGCGGGGCTGGTGATGACCGCGGTGTTCGTGACCCTGGCGGTGCGCCGGGGCAAGGCCGCCCTCGCCGGCGCCCTCGCCTCAGCCGAGCACGTCGACGCCGAAGTCGGCGAGCAGCGCGGTGAGCCGCATCAGGGGTAGCCCCTCGATGGCCGTGGGGTCGGCGCCCTCGATGCCCTCGAAGAGGGCGATGCCCAGCGACTCGACGCGGTAGCTCCCGCAGCAGTCGAGGGGCGCGTCGCGCGCGACGTAGCGCTCGATCGCCGCGCGGGAGAGCGCGCGGAGCGTGAGGGTGTGGCCCTCGAGCTCGACCTCGGTGCGCCCGCTCGGGGCGTGGTGCACCGCGACGGCGGTGTGAAGGCGGTGCGCGCGCCCGCTCAGCCGCGCGAGCTGCGCCACGGCGCGCGCGGGGGTGCCGGGCTTGTCGAGGGCCTCGCCGTCGAGCTCGGCGATCTGGTCCGAGCCGATGATCAAGGCGTCGGGGAAGAGCCGCGCGACGCTCTCGGCCTTGGCGCGCGCGAGCGACACCGCGCGCTGCGGCACCGGGAGGTGGTCGAGGCCGCGCTTGAGCGCCTCCTCGTCGCAGGCCGCGGCGACGCAGGTCACCTCGACGCCCAGACGCTGGATGAGCGCGCGGCGGTAGCGCGAGGTCGACGCGAGCACGAGCCTCACGACGCCGACCAGCGGGGCGGGGGGACCCACCCCCCGAGGTCCTCCTCGAGGGCCCTGGCGACGGCGAGGGTGAGGTGGTCGTTGCCCCAGGCGCCCACCACCTGCACCCCCGTCGGGAGCACGCGCTCGTCGAGGCCCAGCGGCACCTGCGTCACCGGGAAATGCAGCACGTTGAAGATCCCGGTGAAGCCCGCGTCGGGGAACGACAGCATCGGGTGCCGGTGCCGCGGCGCGGCGCGGCGGTGCGAGGGGTAGAGCATCACGCCGTTGTCCCCGAGCAACGACTCGAGCTCGGCGCGGAGCCTCCGCCCCGCGTCGTGCAACCGCTCGGCGCGCGCGGGGAGCAGCTCGGGCAGGCGCTCGACCAGCGCGAGGCCCAGCGCGGGGAGGGTGAACTCGGAGAGCTCGCGCAGCGCGCCCGGCGCCTCGCGCAGCAGCCGCCCGGCGCGCAGCCGCTCGCCGTTGCCGAGGAGCTCGGCGAAGCTCACGGAATTGGCGGCGTGGAGCGTCGCGCCCCAGATGTCGAAGGCCTGGCGCAGCCCGGGCACGCTGCGCTGCACGATCTTGGCCCCGCGGCGAGAGAGCGCGCGCACGGCCCGCTCCTGCGCGTCGAGGAGGCAGCGCTCCACCGGCCTCGTCGCGAGGCTCGCGTCGTCGCGCACGTCGAGGATCGTGAGCCCGCGCACGTCGACCTCGTCGGGGCGGCGCAGCGGGTGCGTCACCACGGAGTCGTCGACGCCGTCGGGGCCCGCCAAGAGCTCCAGCAGGGGGAAGAGGTCCTCGGCGCGGCGGGTGATGGGCCCGGCCGCGCACATGCGCCGCGCGTCGCCCTCGGGCGCGGGGAATTGCCCGGTGTTGGGCAGCAGCCCCCCCGAGGGCTTGTGGCCGAAGACCCCGTTGAAGAACGCCGGCATCCGGATCGAGCCGCCGATGTCGGCGCCGAGGCCCACGGGCGACGCGCCCGCGCCCACCACGGCCCCCTCGCCCCCCGAGCTCCCGCCCGCGGTGCGCGCGGGGTCGTAGGCGCTGGAGGTGCGGCCGTAGACCCGGTTGTCGCTCTCGAACCACATGCACAGCTCGGAGGTGTTGGTCACCCCGAGCGGGATGAGCCCCGCGGCGCGGTAGCGCGCGACGGTGGGCGCGTCTTCGACCGCGAGGGTGCCCTTGCGGGCGACGAGCCCCGCGGTCCACGGCATCGACTCGAGGGCGAAGGACTCTTTGATGGAGCACGGCACGCCGTGAAACCGCGGGAGCCCCTCGGCGCCCTCTCGGGCGAGGCGGGCGTCGGCGAGGTCGGCCTCGCGGCGCGCGGCGTCGTAGCGGTCGACCACCACGGCGTTGATCGCCGCGGCGCGCTCGCTCTGCGCGATGTGCGCGTCGACCACCTCGCGGCTGGAGACCTGGCCTTCGCGGATCATGCGCGCGAGCTCGGAGGCGGAGCGGGTGCAGAGGGGGTTCACGGGGGTGCACAGGTGGATCGTTGGACCCGCCCGCGTTGTCAAGCGCAGCGCCGCTCGCGGGCCCGGCCCGACCGCTCGCCCCCCGCGGGCGACCCCTCGCGCGAGAAGCGCTTGACGGGGCACCCGGCACCCTCTATTGCCCGTGACCGTAGCGCCGTGAGCAATTCCGAGAATGGTCAGCCCGAGCCGGTGGTGCCTCGCATCTCCATCGTCATCCCGATCTACAACGAGGAGTCGATCCTGCACGCCGCGGTGGTCGACCTCCGCGAGCAGCTCAAGGAATTCGGCTGGCCCTACGAGATCATCCTCTCCGAGAACGGCTCCCGCGACGGCACCGTGGCCATCGCCCGCGCCCTCTCGGAGAAGTACGACGAGGTGAATTTCTTCTCCCTCGGCGAGCCCAACTACGGCAAGGCCCTCAAGGCCGGCATCCTCCGCGCCCGCGGCGAGTTCGTGGTGTGCGACGAGATCGACCTCTGCCTGGTCGATTTCTACCGCCGCGCCCTCGACATCCTCGAGCACAACGAGGCCGACCTGGTCATCGGCTCGAAGACCCTCGCCGGCGCGA
The DNA here is from genome assembly GCA_041389885.1 of Polyangiales bacterium. Classification (GTDB taxonomy): domain Bacteria; phylum Myxococcota_A; class Polyangia; order Polyangiales; genus JAWKRB01. Next base: position 39,862 of record JAWKRB010000032.1, read on the forward strand.
GCGACGAGCGCCCGCTCATGCGCCACGCGGCGACGATGTTCTTCAACGGGCTGCTGCGCGTGACCCTGGGCTTCAAGGGCAGCGACACCCACGGCATCAAGGCCTTTCGCCGCACCGCGCTCCTCGACGTGGTGCGCTCGTGCCTGGTCGACAAGGACGTCTTCGCCAGCGAGCTGGTGATCCGCGCCGAGCGGGGCAGCGTGCGAATCCGTGAGATCCCGATCCGCGTGCTGGAGAAGCGGCCGCCGTCGATCAACCTCTTCAAGCGCGTGCCCAACGTGCTCAAGAGCGTCGCGAAGCTCTTCGTCGCGATTCGCATCCGGGGCTGAGCGCGCGTCCAGCGCCCATCGGTGCTATCGATCGTTCATGCGCGGGCGACGCACCGAGGCGACGGGCGAGTCTCACGAGGTCTGGGGCGAGGGCTTCGACCCCGCGCCCGACGACGACTTCGCCGCGGCGCCCCTGGCGACGGGGCCGCTCGCGATGTGCCTCGCCTGCGGGTCCGAGCCCGCGCGCGGCGAGTGCGCCCACGACGAGGTCGCGACCCTCGAGTCCCCCAGCGACGCGCTGCGCGCCGCCGCGCGGCGGCTCGAGCGCCTCACGCAGGAGCGGCGCGCCGCCGAGCGCGCGCTGCGACGGCTGGTCGAGTCCGAGGTGCTCCGCGGCGGCGGCTCGGTCGAGGTCACCCGCCCCGCGCCCGCGCCCGCCCCCGCGCCCGCCCCCGCGCCGAAGCCCCGGAGGCGCCGGGCGGCGCCGACGTCGCAGGGCGTGCTGGCCTTCGTCGAGCCTCGCGATGCGGTAGAATTTCCGCCTCGTTGACACGACGTTTACCTGAAGACGTCTAGCGTGCCCGACCGCGATGAAGCGTGTCGAAGCGATCATCAAGCCCTTCAAGCTCGACGAGGTGAAGGACGCGCTGGCCGAGGTGGGCGTGCAGGGGATGACCGTGTCCGAGGTGAAGGGCTTCGGCCGCACCGGCGGGCGCAAGGAGGTCTACCGGGGCAGCGCGTACGTCGTGGACTTCGTGCCGAAGGTGAAGGTCGAGGTCGTGGTGCACGACGAGCAGGTGGCCTCGGTGATCGACGCGATCCAGCGCAGCGCGCACACGGGGCGCATCGGCGACGGGAAGATCTTCGTGATCCCCATCGAGGAGATCGTTCGCATTCGCACGGGGGAGCGGGGCGGAGAGGCGATCTAGGCCCCTCTGCGGCATCGGGATCGAACCCGCGGAGCGGGCGGCGCGGCCATGACGGCTGACGCGCCCCGCGCGGAGCTGGCGCATCGAAGGCAAACAGGGAGACGCACGGTATGAGCAGCAAGGCGATTGGCGACGCGATCGAGCTCGGCAAGAAGCACGGCGCGGTGATGGTAGACCTGAAGTTCTGCGACCTCATCGGTCACTGGCAGCACACCAGCGTCCCGTTTCACCGCCTCAACGAAGACGCCTTCGAAGACGGCTTCGGCTTCGACGGCAGCTCCATTCGGGGGTGGAAGGCCATCAACGAGTCGGACATGCTCCTGCTCCCCGACCCCACCACCGCGGCGATGGACCCCTTCACCGCGCAGCCCACGCTGCACCTGCAGTGCCGCATCGTCGACCCGATCACCCGCGAGCCCTACGGCCGCGACCCCCGCTACATCGCCGAGAAGGTCGAGCAGTACGTGCGCAGCACGGGCCTCGCCGACACGATCTACGTGGGCCCCGAGGCCGAGTTCTTCGTCTTCGACGACGTGCGCTACGACGTGCAGGCCAACGGGCAGTTCTTCGAGGTCGACTCGGCAGAGGGCATCTGGAACAGCGGCAGCGATGAGGGGCCGAACCTCGGGTACAAGATCCGGCACAAGGAGGGGTACTTCCCCGTCGCGCCGCACGACACCCTGATGGACCTGCGCACCGAGATGGTCATGGCCCTCGAGGCGGCGAACATCGAGGTCGAGACCAGCCACCACGAGGTCGCGTCGGCGGGCCAGTGCGAGATCGACATGAAGTTCGACTCGCTGGTTCGCATGGCCGACAAGACCATGTGGTTCAAGTACATCGTCAAGAACGTCGCGCGTGAGAACAACAAGACCGCGACCTTCATGCCGAAGCCGGTGTTCGGCGACAACGGCTCGGGGATGCACTGCCACCAGTCGCTCTGGAAGGACGGCGTGCCGCTCTTCGCCGGCGACGGCTACGCGGGCATGAGCGAGATGGCGATGTTCTACATCGGCGGGATCCTCAAGCACGCCAAGGCGCTCAACGCGATCACCAACCCGACGACGAACAGCTACCGCCGGCTGGTTCCGGGCTACGAGGCGCCGGTGAACCTGGCGTACAGCTCGCGCAACCGCAGCGCGTCGATTCGCATCCCGATGTTCAGCGCGTCGCCGAAGTCCAAGCGGGTCGAGGTGCGCTTCCCCGACCCGAGCTGCAACCCCTACCTCGCCTTCGCCGCGCTGGTGATGGCGGGCCTCGACGGGATCCAGAACCGGATCCACCCCGGCGACGCCCTCGACAAGGACATCTACTCGCTCTCCCCTGAAGAGCTCCAGCAGGTGCCCCACGTCGCCGGCTCCCTCGGCGAGGCCCTCGACGCCCTCCAGGCGGACCACGAGTTCCTGCTCAAGGGCGACGTGTTCACCAAGGATTTCGTCGAGACCTGGATCGCGTACAAGCGCGAGCGCGAGCTCGACCCCGTGCGGCTGCGCCCGGTGCCCTACGAGTTCTACCTGTACTACGACGTCTGAGCCCCGCCGCAGCCCCGCTCCCTCCCTTCGCCGCCGCGTCACTCCGACGTTGACCGCGCGTCACCGGGCGATCTACCTTGGCTGACGCTTCAGCGGTTCCGCGCGGACAGCGCCGCGGCGACTCCCCGGGGCTACGAGCGACCATCCCCCCACTATGAGCGCAGCGACAACACGAACGGCCGCCACGATCCTGCGAGTGCTCCCTCGAGAGCGCATCACCCGGCTGCTCGGGCACCTCGGCGCCGCGCCGGTGCCGCGGCCCGTGCTCAACCGCTTTCTCTCGGTCTACCAGCGCGCCTACCGGGTGAACATGGACGAGGCCGTGGTGCCGAGCGGCGGCTTTCGGTCGTTCAACGACTTCTTCACCCGCCGCGTGCGCGACGGGGTGCACCGCGTCGACCCCGGCGAAGACCTCGTCGTCTCGCCCTCCGACGGACGCCTCGAAGACCTCGGCCCCATCGACGACGCTCATCGCTTCGTGGTGAAGGGCCAGGGCTACGACGCCGCGGAGCTCCTCGGCGACGAGGTCGACGCCGCGCGCTACGACGGCGGTCACTACGCCGTCGTGTACCTCTCGCCGCGCGACTACCACCGGGTGCACAGCCCCGTGGCCGGGCGCGTGCGGCACGTGCGGCACCTCCCCGGCTCGCTCTACCCCGTGAACGAGATCGGCGTGCAGAGCGTGCCGCGGCTCCTCGCGCGCAACGAGCGCGTGGTGGTGAGCCTCGACTCGCCGGAGTTCGGCCCGGTGGCGCTGGTCTTCGTGGGCGCCTTCGTGGTCGGCCGCATCGACCTCGCCTTCGACGGCCCCGCGCGGCCCGCGCACGGCGGCGCGACGACGGAGCGTGACTACGGCGACGACGGCCCCCTCCTCGCCCGCGGCGACGAGGTGGGCTCCTTCCTCGTGGGCTCCACCGCGGTGGTGCTGGTGGGTCCGCAGCGCGGCGCCCGGTGGCGCGCGGTCGAGGGCCGCGAGGCCGGCCCGGTGCGGATGGGTGACGCGATGCTTCAACGATCGAGCGCGTAGAGGCCGCGATGGAGAACCGCGATGATCCGTCCCCCGAGCAGGAGCCCACGACCGAGACCCTCGTCGACGACGGGCGGGCGAAGCGCGGCCTCGTCGTGCCCAACGACGACGCGCCGCAGCAGCCCTCGGAGCGCGGCGACTCGCTCCCCGACGTGCTCGGGCTGCTCGGCGAGCACACGCCGATCCCGATGGCGGGCGAGGCCGCGCGGGTGGTGGCCGACGTCATCGACCCCTCGCTGACGACCATGTCGCTGCCGCCGCCGCCCCCGACGGGGGCGATCGCGTACCCCTCCCCGGCGCCGGTCGGCTCGTCGATGCGGGTGGTGCGCCGGCGCATTCGTAAGCTGGGCGGCGCCGACGTCGAGCCCGGCCATCCCGAGCCCTCGCCCGCCGAGCGCGCGCCCGCGGTGAGCGATGACGCGCCCACGAACCCCAAGCTCCCGAGGGTGAGCCTCCCGCCCGACGACGCGCGGGCGGCGACGAAGGGCTCGCCGCTGGTGGTGGCGGTGTCGCGCACGCCGGTCCCTCCCGTGGCGCGCCCGGTGAGCCTGGAGCAGATCAAGCCGACGCCCATCCCGTCGCCCCCGGTGCCCAGGGTCGAGGCGATTCACGCCGAAGACTTCGCGGTGCCCGAGATCGAGGCCACGACCGAGGTCGCGGTGCTCGAAGAGACGTCGACCGCGCCCCTCGAGGCGCCGGTGCGCGCCGCGGAGACGCCCGCGGTGCCGCTGCGCGAGCCGCCGCCGCGCAAGCCTCCGTCGATTCCGCCGCCGGGCCTGAAGCCGGTGGTCATCGCGCCCCCGTCGGCGCCCGCGCCCGCGGCGCCCCATGAGGAGCCCGCCGCGAGCGCCGAGCTCGACGGCGTCGAGATTCACATCGACGACGGCGACGACGAGGAGATCGAGCGGCTCTCGGTGCCCGACGACCTCTCGGGCCGCGACGGCCGGGGCGTGTCGCTCCCCCCGCCGCCGCCCGAGGTGGCGATCGCGGCGAACAAGCCGAGCCCCGCGGGGCGCGTCCCCGCGGTCACCGTGGTCGACTCCAAGCGCAAGCGCCGCTACTGGTGGGAGGAGCTGTTCTCCGACGACTACTTCCGCACGCTCCCGCGCCTCGAGCGCGAGCAGGTGCGCAACGAGGTCGACTGGATCGAGCACGCGCTCGGCACGGAGATCGGCGCGTCGATCCTCGACCTCGCCTGCGGCGCCGGGCACCACGCGACGGAGCTCGCGCTGCGGCGCTACGAGCTCACGGGCCTCGACCTCTCGCAGCCGATGCTCACCCGCGCCGCCGAGGCCGCGACGGGGCTGGGCGCCGAGGTCCGCTGGGTGCAGGCAGACATGGCGCAGATGGACTTCGTCGACGCCTTCGACGCGGCGTACTGCGTGGGCACGTCCTTCGGCCTCTTCGACGACGAGCGCAACGCCGAGGTCGCGCAGCGGCTGCACCGCGCGCTCAAGCCCAACGGGACCTTTCTGCTCCAGGTGCTCAACCGCGACCACGTGATCCAGCGCCAGCCGGCGATGGCGTGGTTCGAGGGCGACGGCTGCGTGTGCATGGAGGAGACCTCGTTCAACTTCATCACGTCGCGGCTGAACGTGAAGCGCACGATGATCTTCGACGACGGTCGGCAGCGCGAGATCGAGTACAGCGTGCGCCTCTACTCCCTGCATGAGCTCGGGCAGGTGCTGCACCAGGCGGGCTTTCGCATCCTCGAGGTGTCGGGGCACCCGCGCACGCCGGGGGCCTTCTTCGGCGCCAGCTCGCGGGAGCTGATCATCCTCGCGCAGAAGCGCGGCGCGGAGGTCATCGAGATCCCTTCGTCGACCGAGGTCGCGACGCAGCGCAACGCGCCCGTCACGGAGTGACGGGCCGCGAGGGAGGGGCTCGAACGCGCGCGACGCCGCTCGGCTACTGGCGAACGCCGTCGAGGCGGTAGGTCGTCGAGCACGGGAGCGCGGCGAACTGCTGGCTGCTCGCGCCGATGAACGCGCTGCAGTCGCTCCCCGGAGACGGGGACCAGAGCACGGAGTAGGTGCCGTCGAAGGAGGGACCGACGAAGGTGGTCGCGTCGAAGGCCGCGGGCTCGGGCACCGGTCCCAGAAAGCGCCCGTCGATCACGTCCTGGCGGACCATCACGCAGCCCGGGAAATCGATCGCGCGGTTCGCCGGCGCGACCTGCGCGCTCGCCTCGAGGCGCACGCGAAACGCGCGCGCGCCCTGGTCGAAGGTGCCCTCGGTGGGGCTGCCGCTCGTCTCGGCCCACTGAATGATCCCGGGACGGAGGGTCAGGTCGACCCGAAACGAGTAGCTCCCGTCCTCCTGCTGCGGGCCGCAGGTGCCCGCGGTGCGCGTCGCGACGACGAGGTAACGGCCGAGCTCGACGCCGGGCTTGGGCTCGGGGCAGCCGCCCAGAGCCAGGAGCGGGAGCGCGAGGGATCGAAGGAGCCAGCGTCGGAGGTTCACCGACCCGTGTGCTAGCGCGGCGCTCGGACTCTGCGCAAGAAAGCTCCGCGGTGGGCGCGGGCGGCTCGATCGATCAGGCGAGTCAAGATCCTAACGGACAGCGCCTTACGCCCGCGGCGAAATAGCTCGTAGAATGCGCGTTCTCGCGTGGCCTTCGAGTTGCTTCTCTCGACACCCGTGGCTCACGCGTCTGTCGCGTCATCACGTCTCAGGAGGTTCTGGATGTCGGATCAAAGGGCTCAACGTGGATCGGGCCGCGGGTATTCCCGCCCGGTCGATGGGAGAAGACGCGGGAGCGCGCGGGCGCTGGCCGCGCTCTTCATCGCGTCGGTGGCCGTGGGCAGCGCGAACTGCGCGCAGGAGCGGGCGCCCATCAATCAGGTGCAGCCTGACTACCTCGACAAGTCTGAGCTCATCCCCGTTCAGTACGGCCTCCTGACCGCGGGGAGCCGCCCCGGTACGATCTCGTCGGCGGCGCTGCAGCGCGAGGCGCAGTGGTACCACCAGGTCACGATCCTCGATAAGCCGCCCACCACGGGGCGCTCGGGGATCTCTTCGTACACCCAGGTCGAGCGCATCTACTGGGAGGCCACGGAGGGGATGCTCATCGCGCGTCAGGCCTACGACGCGCTGCGCGGCGGGCAGAACGACCCCACGCGCCCGAGCGTCGGCGAGAACGCGCGGCAGACCGAGATCATCGCCGCGTACCCGATCACCAGCCACTTCGACATTCGGCGGACCTACAACACGACCACCGGCGAAGAGAACAACGTCGTCGCCGAGAACGACACCGACCGGCCGTGGCACCAGCGGCGCTTCATGCGCGTGGACTGGTCCCGCAACCTGGTGGGCTCGTTCAACCCGCTGTCGGGGATCACCGGCACGATCCCCGCGGAGCCGACCTCGTTCAACAACACCCCCGACGACGCCAACCGCCCGGTCTTCGAGTACGGCCCCTTCAACGGGCAAGACCGCGCGCTGCGCTACTTCGACGTCACCAACCGGATGATCCTCCAGCCCAACCAGGTCTACGTCGAGGGTCTGGGGAACATCCAGGCCTGCCTGCTCTACGACCGCCTCAACGAGAGCTGCCAGCCCGCCGACGTGACCATGCGCGTGGCCTTTCGCCGCGTCGACCCCTCGCGCGACTACCAGCCCCTCGCGATGGACGGCCACCGCTTCGACCGCTTCGGCTTCTTCGAAGACCGACGCGCGGGCTTCAACCCCTCCGTGGGCGGCCCCGGTCAGACCGAGGTGCGGCACTTCGCCAACCGCCACAACCTCTGGATGCAGCACCACGGCAAGGTCACCGACCTCGCCAACGCCAACGGCGCCACCCTCGACCACAAGCCCTCCGACGCGGCGTGCACCACCGACGCCGACTGCGTGGGCATGTCGGGCACCGCCCGCTGCGACGCGAGCACGCGGACCTGCGGCGAGGTCTACGTGCGCTGCGCGGCCCCCGAGCGCGGCGCCGACGACGACGAGACCCGCCGTCTGGCCGACGCGCAGTGCGCGGGCCTCGGCGCGGGCGCGGCGTGTGATACCGACGTGACCTACGTGCGCGGCGACGGCTACGGGCTCTGCCTGCTGCCCTACCGCCGCCGGCAGGTGCGCCCCATCGCGTACCACCTGTCGCCGCACTACCCCGAGAAGATGATGCCGATGACGCGCACCGTCGCGGCGGAGTGGAACCGGGTGTTCCGCGACGCGGTGGTCGAGGCGCGCTACCGCGAGTGCCTGCTCGACACCACCGACGCCGCCAACGCGGGCTCGCCCGAGCGCTGCGCGCCCTGGCGCGACGTCAACAGCGAGCGCGGGCGCGACGCGCGCGCCGTGTGGGTCGCGTGCCACAACCCCGTGTGGGGCACGAACCCGAACCTCCCCGGCGCGCACTCGCTGGCCGACGTCGACGCCGCGCGCGCGGCGGGGTGGGACACCGAGGCCTGCGGCGCCCAGGGCACCAGCGCGCGCCTCGGCGACCTGCGCTACTCGATGATCGCGTCGATCAACCAGTACGACGCCAACGGGCCCTGGGGCCTCGCGCAGATCACCGGCGACCCCTCGACGGGCGAGGTGCTCTCGGGCCGCGGCGCAGTGTGGCAGACCGTCACCGACTCGCAGGCGGCCTTCGCGACGGACATGATCCGCATCCTCAACGGCGACGTCACGCAGGACGAGTACTCGCAGGGGCAGACCATCCTCGGCGCCTACGACTACATCCGCGCGAACGGCGCCCGCGAGGAGCGCACGGGCTCGAACGTGCCGCTGACGCCGCGGCCGGTGCACCGGGACATCGCGTCGCGCAACGAGCTCGAGACGCTGATTCAGCAGTCGCGCATGGAGCACCTGCACACCGTCGAGCCGCACCAGATCACCGCCGACCAGATCGAGCGGCTCTCCGTCGACCTCGACGGCCAGCGCCGCGAGGACGCGTTCCTGCGCAACCTCGCGGGCGCCTACCGCGACCAGCTCCCCACCTCGGGCGCGACCGAGAGCGCGAGCGCGCGCATGGCCTCGCTGCGCGGCACGTCCATCGAGGCGTCGCTGATGGACCGCGAGATGCTCCTCGCCGCGGGCGCCGACCCCACCGCCCCGGCGACGGCGGCGGCGACGGAGCGCTCGTCGCCGTTTCGCCAGAACAGCGTGCAGTTTCGGCAGCTGCAGTCCTACTACCAGGGGCTCATGGAGCAGCACGAGTGCCGCTACGAGCCCATGGCCTTCAGCGACGACGTGATCTCGGTGATGCTGCACCGCTTTCGCCGCAACGAGGTCCCCGCCGACGTGCGCTTCGGCGAGCGCTGGAACTTCCACGCCGCGGGCCAGGCCGGCGCGTGCCCCGAGCAGGTCGAGCAGGGCAACTGCCAGCTCAACTACGCGGAGATTCGCCGCTACCTGGAGCAGTACATCGGCTACGGCGTGATGCTCCACGAGCTCGGCCACTCCGTCGGCGAGCGTCATAACTTCATGGGCTCGGCCGACGCGCTGAACTACCACGACGACTACTGGCGCTGGCGCGTGTACGCCGAGGCGCAGTCTCCCACCGACCCGCCCATCCCCGCGGACCAGCTCCGCCCGCGCTTCGAGCACATGGCCGGCGGCCTGCCGTTCTACTCCCCCATCGAGGAGCGCAACGGCGTCGAGGAGTACGGCTACTCGTCGGTGATGGACTACAAGGGCTGGAACGAAGACGCCCACGGCCTCGGCCGCTACGACCGCGCCTTCGTGATGCACGGCTACGTCGACATGGTCGAGTCGTTCGACCAGGTGCAGGAGCCGGCCACGGCGCTCAACGCCTTCGAGGGGATGACCGGCGGCTACCAGGGCGCGCTGCGGATCACCTACGAGCCGGTGACGGGGGGCTTCGCGCCCACGACGTACCACTACACGGACATCCCGCGCATCGTCGGGCTCAACGCCAACGGGCTGCCGAACATCGGGGACGACAACCGCTTCCCGGTGTTTCTCCGCGAGACCACGCGGCGGCTCTACGGCCCGAACTGGACGCCGGACCACACCAACGTCTCGCTCAACGGGCGCGACGGTCGACCCGTGGCGGGCGGCAAGGTGCTCGTGCCGTACATGTTCAACACCGACGGCTACGCCAACTCGATCTGGAACAACCAGCGCTACGACGCCGGCGCCGACATGTTCGAGTCGATGCGCTACGTCTCCAGCCGCTACCAGGACTACTACTTCGCCAACGCGTTCTCGCGCGGTCGGGCGAACTTCAACGTCGCCAGCTACCGCTCGCGCATGACCGGCCGGTACATGGATCAGGCCTACTACTCCATGCGCGGCGTGGCCTACATCACGAACATCTACCAGAACCTCTTCGGCGGGAACGCCGGGTGGCAGGAGGTGCTGAACTCGCCGCACTTCCGCTCGGGCGCCCTCGGGGCGGCGACGATCGTCGACATGTTCGTGAACGCGATCGTGATGCCCAACGCGTCGCTGGTGAACCCCGCCGCGGGGCGCCACTGCCTCGCCGCCCGCGCCGACGGGTCCTCCGTGTGGGACCGGGTCAACGGCAACACCTGCGTGGACGTCCCCCTGGGCGCCGGGCGCGACTACCAGTCGCAGTACCCCTTCGGCGCGGGGCAGTACTGGCGCGAGCAGATCGTGAACGTGGGGTCGTTCCACGACAAGTCGCTCTCCCTCGACTACCTCACCGACACCTTCATCTGGTCGCCTGACCGCTTCCTCATCGAGTTCCAGGACCCGCAGCGGTTTCAGATCAACCTCTACACCCTGTACCCCGGACAGACCCTGCGCTTCTTCGGCTCGCTGCTCTCGCGCGACCACGCCGACATCGGCGCGCAGGTTCGCCCCCGCGGCGTCGGGGTGGAGCCCGAGATCATCCGCACCCGGCTCCCGCTGCTGAACCTCCCACCGGGCACCGGCATGGGGCAGAACGGCCGCGACCCGATGCTCCGCGCCATCGACCCCAACCTCGGCTTCTCGCTGGAGCTGCAGGCGCTGACCTTCCTCTTCGGTCAGCTCGACGCGGCCTTCGACCGCAGCGCGCGGCTCTCGGCGCGGCTCTGGCGCGAGGGCGACACCTGGGCGGTGCCCGCGGCCCCCGGCCGCGAGCTCGTGACCTTCACCAGCCCCTTCACCAACCTCACCTACTCCGCGGTGCACATCGGCGGCGCGGCGGGCGAGGCCGGCGCCCAGGTGGGCCTCTCGCAGCGCGACGCGGCGAGCAACGAGACCGGCATCACCGCGCGCATGCTGGGCTACGCGAACCTCCTCGCGAACCGCTACCGGAGCTCGACGGGCGCCACCCGCACGAACCTCCAGTCGCAGCTCCAGGCGTACATCGACCTGCTCGAGCGCACGCGCGAGTTCTCCGGCCGCTTCAACTGACCCCACCGCGCGCGGCTTCAAGACCGCGCGCGCTCCCGGTACACTGCGCGCCCATGACCCCTTCATGGCGCGCGGTGACCCGATGACCCTCACCTTCCCGAGGCCCTGAGCGTGCGCGCCGTTCGCTGCCACGCGCTGGGCGGTCCTTCTTCGCTGCAGGTCGACGCGCTCGACGACCCGACGCCCGGCGCGGGCGAGGTCGCCATCGACGTGCGCGCCGCGGGGGTGAACTTTCCCGAGGTGCTGCTCTCGTATGGGAAGTACCAGTTCAAGCCGCCGACGCCCTTCATCCCCGGCGGCGAGCTCGCGGGCGTGGTGGCCGCCGTCGGCGAGGGCGTGACCTCGCTGCGCGTGGGCGACCGGGTCGCGGCCACGATGATCCACGGCGCCTTCGCCGAGCGCGTGGTGGCCCCCGAGCTCTCGGCGGTGCCCCTCCCCGAGGGCGTGTCCTTCGAGGTCGGCGCGATCACCCTGCTCACCTACGCGACGACGTGGCACGCGCTCGTCGACCGCGCGGCGATCCAGCCCGGCGAGACGCTGCTGGTGCTCGGCGCGAGCGGCGGCGTGGGCGTCGCGGCGATTCAGGTCGGCAAGCTCCTCGGCGCGCGGGTCATCGCCGCCGCGAGCAGCCCCGAGAAGCTCGCGTTCTGCCGCGAGATGGGGGCCGACGAGGTCGTGTGCTACGCGACCGAAGACCTCAAGGAGCGGGTGAAGTCGCTCACCGGGGCCGCGGGCGCGAACGTGGTGTACGACCCCGTGGGGGGCGCCTACGCCGACCCCGCGCTGCGCGCCATCGCGTGGGAGGGGCGCTACCTCGTGGTGGGCTTCGCGTCGGGGGAGATCCCGCGCGTTCCGCTCAACCTCACGCTGCTCAAGGGCTGCCAGATCGTGGGGGTGTTCTGGGGCTCGTTCGCCGCGCGCGAGCCCGAGAAGAACCGCGCGAACTGCGCCGAGATCTTCGCCCACGTCGCCGCGGGCAGGCTCGCGCCGCACCTCGACGCGACCTTCTCCTTCGAGCGCGCGGGCGACGCGCTGCGGCGACTCGAGGCCCGCGCAGTGCGGGGCAAGGTCGCGCTGGTCCCGTAGGGTCGTTCGAGCTCGAACGACCGCCGGCTCAGCGGGTGGGCTCGGCGATGCGCGCGCGCTGGTAGCGGTTCGCGCCGCGGGGCACGGCGTAGCCGCCGAAGAAGGTCTCGCGCTCTGACACCTCGAGGATCGGCGAGAACCACACCTCGGCCACCACGCGCTCGGGCCGCACGTCGACGACGCCGTAGCCGTGGCTCGCGAGCTCGAGGTCGACCTGGTGGGGGTTGCGGCGGAGGAAGCCCGCGCGCACGCCGGGGAGCACCGTCGACGCCGACGCGCCGAGCTGCTCGTCGAAGTTGCCGCGGGTGATCGAGGTCGGGAGGAACTCCGCGCCCACCGCGCCGGCGCCCGCGTCGGGGTCGTAGGGCCGCGCGGGGTTGACCGGGTCGTCGACCACGTCTTGATACACCGTGAAATGCGAGTCGCCCGTGAGGAACACGTTGTCGACCACGCGCTGCTCTTGAAAGAAGCGAATCAGCCGCGAGCGCGCCGCGGGGTACTCCTGCCACCCGCTGAAGGCAGAGAACTCGGTGAAGACCTTCTGCATCCCGAGCAGCCGCCAGCGCGCGCGGCTCTCGCGCAGCGAGGCCGTCAGCCAGTCGTACTGCGCCGCGCCGAGCACGCTCGCCCCGGCGTCGCCCGGGAGCCGCTCGCGCCCCTCGAAGACGAAGACGTCCACCGCGTAGAGGTCGACGAGGTCGCCGTAGCGCAGCGTGCGGTAGATCCGCTCGGGGGCATCGCCGTCGGCCTGCGGTGGCAGCGGGTTCCAGTCGCGAAAGGCCTGCACGCCGCCGCCCCAGGCCGGCGCGCTGCGCTCCATGTCGTGGTTGTCCCAGAGCATGAACCAGGGGTGCGCCGCCCGCGCCGCGCGCAGGTCGGGGTCGCGGAGGTAGAGCGCGTGTCGGCGCCGGTGGCTCGCGAGGTCGGTGAGCGCCTCGACCTCTCCCGACGCCGGGACGCGCACCCGCTCCTGCGCGTCGACGAAGTCGTAGATGTAGTCGCCGAGGTGCACGAAGAGGTCGAGGTCGTCGCGCTCCGCCAGCCGGCGGTACGCGTTGAAATACCCGCTGAACAAGCTGCTGCAGCTCGCCACCGCGAAGCGCGCGTGGGAGAGCGAGCCGACCGCCGCGGTGCGCGTTCGACCCAGCGCGCTGCGGGCGCCGTCGGCGGTCGCGAAGCGGTAGTAGTAGGTCGTCGCCGGCGCGAGGCCCGTGACCACGACGTGCGCCGCGCCGTCCCGGTCGCTCCGCGCGACGGCCTCGCCCCGCGCGACGACCTCGCGCAGCCAGGGATCGGTCGCGACGACCCAGGTCACCGTGGGCGCGGGGTCGCGAGGCGCCAGCCGTGTCCAGAGGGTCACGCGGTCGCTGCCGGGGTCGCCCGACGCGACGCCGTGCGCGAAGGGACCACAGTCTGACGCGAGGCCCGGGAGCTCGAGCCCCGCCTCGGGCCGCGGGCGCACCTCGACGCGCAGCGACGCGACCGAGAGCGTGACCGGGTGCGCCACCGCGGGGGCGACGAAGACCAGGTCGGCGCCGCGAGCCTCGCCGTAGACCATCGGCCACCCCTCGATGCGCGTCGACGCTTGCGCCGCAGCGCCTTCGATCACCACCTCGGCGCAGCTCTGCACCGTGCGGTCGGGGGGCGGCGGCGGGGGGACATCGGCGACGTCCTCGGGCTCGACGGCGGCGTCGGCGATGTCGTCGGGGGCCGCGACCTCGGGCGCGTCGACCGCCGCGGCGTCGACGGCGACGACCGGGCTCTGCGAGCACGACGCGAGCGCGAGGAGTGAGAGCGCGAGGCGCGGGCGGGTCATGGTGGCGCGGAGCCTACGCAACGCGCCCGCGGGAGGGCAATCGCGCCCCGCTCAGAGGTCGCGGGGGCCGGGCGCGCCCATGCGAATCCACGCGCGGATCATCTCGCGCTCATGGGCGGGCAGGCGCTCGGAGCTCTGAGGCATCGAGGTGCCGCAGACCCCCGCGTCGGCCGCGCACTCGGGGCGCCGGAGCATCTCGCCGTCGAGCTTGATCATCAGCCAGCTCTGCGAGGGGTCGCCCGGCGTCACCAGCCGGAGCGACGGGACCTCCTGCGACATGCTGGTGAGCAGGGAGGCGTAGGCCGTCTCGGGCGAGAGCTGCGGGTACGCGCGCAGGCCGCCGTGGCACGAGCTGAACGCGCAGCTCCGCGCGACGATCGCCTGCACGCTCTCCCAGGTGGGCGGGCCCGCGTCGGGGGCGCCCGCGTCCATGCCTCCGGGGGTCGCGCCCTCGCCGCAGCCGAGGGCGAGCGCCGCGGCCAGCGCCGCCAGACGCGCGCTCACGAGCCGCCTCCGGAGGCGTCGCTCGTCGCGGCCCCGGCGTCGGACGAGGGCGCGCAGCGCGCGGGCATGCACACCCGACCGCGGCTGTCGCCGGAGCACACCGAGCCGCTCCCGCACGAATCGTCGCTCGTGCACAGGGTGGTGCAGAACCACTGCCCCGCCGAGGGCGCGAGGGCGGCGAGGCAGAGCCCCGCCGCGCTCCCGGCGCACTCGCCCCCGCGAGGCGTGCAGAAGCGCCCCACGCCGCGCTCGTTGCCGCTCTCTCCAGGCTGCACGCAGCTCGAAGGGGGAACGCCGCCGTCGCCGGGGATCGCCGCGCCGTCGGGCGCCCCCGCGTCGGGGCGCACGGTGCCGTCTTCGATGCAGCCGTCGAGCTGATCGAAGGGCGTGTAGTACATCACCGCGGCGCACATCTCCTGGTCCGAGCTCTCGCCGTAGGGGACCTCGACCGCCGTGGGGTTGCTGTGAAAGCACCGCAGCGACACCGACTCGTCGGCGCGCAGGGAGAAGTTCCTGGGCGTGGTGGGCTGCTCGCCGAAGTCCCAGTCGGTCTCGTAGAGGGCATCGGTGCTCTCCATCCCGCCGCGCACGAACTCGAGCCGCGAGCCGTACTTGTGCATGTGACCCAGCACCGCGAACACGCTCATGTCGCGGCCCGGGCGGCAGCTCATGGCGGTGCGGTGGTTCATCGCCCGCGGGGGCACGCGCACCGTGCGGTTGTCGAGCCCGAAGATCCCCGCCGGGACGAGCCGGCTGGCGGGGTCTGCGAGCGTCGCCGTCAGCGTCGTGCGCGCGCGAATCGGCGCCGCGGTCGCGTTCTGCAGGTGCAGCTGAATCAGCACCTGCTGCCCCCGCGGGAGCCGAATCCCTACGCCCTGCGGGAGCTCGAGGCGACCGCTCTCGACCCCGCCCAGGTAGAGCGGCGCCCAGGTCGTGCGAAAGAGCGTCCGGCACTCGAAGGTGCCGCTCTCTTCGGGCGCGAGGGTCTGCGCGAAGAAGATGTGGTGCGTGCCCGCGCCGTAGGTCGGCGCCATGGCGGTGATCAGCGTCTCCCGGTCGGCGGGCAGGGTCGCCGTCGTGCAGAGGTACTTCTCCTCCCCCGGCGCGAGCGTGTACTCGCCCGAGGCGATCGTCCACGTGAGCGGGGCCGGGTGGGGCGCCTGAGAGTCCCCGCACGAGACCAGGGTGCTGAGCGCGAGGCAGGCCATGGGGCGGAGCGGTCGGCGCGTCTTCATCGCGGCGCAAGAGAAGCACGCGCCCCCTCCCCCGCGTCAACGCCCCGCGCGACTTGCCGCGCGGCGACGCGGCGGGGGTACGATCCACGTCATGCGCGCCCCGTCGTCGACCCTCCTCGTGACCCTGCTCCTCTCGACGCTCGCGTGCAGCGGCACGAGCGCCGTCGTGGGCGGCGGGGCCGACGCCGCCCTCGACGTCGGGGCGACCGACGTGATCGACGACCTCGCGGTCGCGACCGACCTCCCCGACGTCCCCACGGCCATCGACGCCCCCGACGTCCCGGTCGTGATGGACGTGGTCGACGTCCCCGCCGTCATGGACGCGCCCTTTCGATGCGCGCGAAACGAAGACTGCGCGGCGATGACCGGCACCCCCGCCTGCGACATCGCGACGGGTCGCTGCGTCGCCTGCGTGCCCTCCGCCGACGCCTGCCCCCGAGGAGAGTACTGCGCCGCGGGCAACGTCTGCGTACAGGGCTGCCGCGACGATGAAGCCTGCGGCGGCGGCGGCGGCTCCGACGCGGGGGTCGACGGCGGCGTCGGGCGCGCCCTGCGCTGCGACACGAGCACCCGCGCCTGCGTCGAGTGCGTGGTCGACGCGCACTGCCCCGCGGGCACCCTCTGCGTGGGCAGCGTGTGCGTCGCGGGGTGCACCGACACCCGCGGCTGCCCCGGCGCGCAGCAGTGCTGCAACGGCGCCTGCGCCGACCCGGCCTCGAGCATCGCCCACTGCGGCGGCTGCGGGACCGTCTGCGCCGTCGCCAACGCGATGCCCGCCTGCCAGAACGGCATGTGCACCGTGGGCGCCTGCACCGCGCCCTTCGCCGACTGCGACCGCCTCCCCGCCAACGGCTGCGAGGCCCACACCCTCACCGACGTCGCCCACTGCGGCGGCTGCGGGCTGCGCTGCGAGGCGAGGCCCAACGCGACGGTGTCGTGCGAGGCCGGGCGCTGCGCCTTCGCCTGCGCGCCGGGCTTCGCCGACTGCGACGGCGTCGCCGACAACGGCTGCGAGGTCGACCTTCAGACCGACGTAACCCGCTGCGGCGCTTGCGGTAACGCGTGCTCGCCGCCCAACGGCACCGCCGCCTGCGTCGCGGGGCGCTGCGCCGTCGCGGCCTGCGCGACGGGCTTCGGCGACTGCGACGGCAACGCGTCCAACGGCTGCGAGGCCGACCTGCGCAGCGCCACCGCGCACTGCGGCGGGTGCGGCAACGCGTGCCCCGCGCGGCCCAACGCGTTCCCCGGGTGCCTCGCGGGGCGCTGCGTCGCCTCGTGCGTCACGGGCTCGCAGGACTGCGACGGCGACGAGTCCAACGGCTGCGAGGCCGACCTGCGCGTGAGCCTCGACCACTGCGGCGCCTGCGGGCGCCCCTGCCGACCTGCGCGCGGCGTCGGTGTGTGCGCCATGGGCGCCTGCCGCGTCGCGAGCTGCGACCCCGGCTTCGCCGACTGCGACGGCGACCCCTCCAACGGCTGCGAGGTGAGCCTGCAGAGCGACGTGTCGCACTGCGGCGCGTGCGGATCCGCGTGCTCGGTCTCGGGCGGCACCCCCGTGTGCGTCGGCGCCGTGTGCGGCCTCGGCATG
Source organism: Polyangiales bacterium (assembly GCA_041389885.1). Classification (GTDB taxonomy): domain Bacteria; phylum Myxococcota_A; class Polyangia; order Polyangiales; genus JAWKRB01. Next base: position 57,180 of record JAWKRB010000032.1, read on the forward strand.
TGCGCCGCGGGCCGCGGAGACTGCGACGGCAACTCCGGCAACGGCTGCGAGACCGACCTCGCCACGGCGGCCTCGCACTGCGGCGCCTGCGGCAACGCGTGCGCGCTCCCCAACGCGACCGCCTCGTGCGCGGGCGGTCGCTGCGCGGTGGCGTCGTGCGACGCGGGCTTCGCCGACTGCGACGGCAACCCGAGCAACGGCTGCGAGGTCAACCTCCGGGCCGACGCGCGGCACTGCGGCGCCTGCCAGAGCGCCTGCGCGCCCGCCAACGGCGCGGGCGCCTGCGTGAGCGGACGCTGCGCGGTGGCCTCGTGCAACGCGGGCTTCGCCGACTGCGACGGCGACCCCAGCAACGGCTGCGAGGTGATCCTCGCGAGCGACGCGGCGCACTGCGGCGCGTGCGGCGCGCGCTGCCAGGTCGCCAACGCGGTCCCCGCGTGCGCGAGCGGTCGCTGCGTGGTGGCGTCGTGCGGCGCGGGCTTCGCCGACTGCAACGGGCTCCCCGGCGACGGCTGCGAGACCCACACCGCGTCGAGCCCCTCGTCGTGCGGGGGCTGCGGCCGCGCGTGCTCCCTGCCCCGCGTGTCGTCCGCGGGCTGCGCGGGGGGCGCGTGCACCGTGGGCGCCTGCGTCGGCGGCTTCGGCGACTGCGACGGCGTCGCGTCGAACGGCTGCGAGACCGACCTCGCCCGCGACGTGAACCACTGCGGCGCCTGCGGACGTCGCCCCCCCGAGGTGTGCAACCTCGCCGACGACAACTGCAACGGCGCCTGCGACGACGTGGGCGGGTGCCGCGTCGCGGTGCACCGCTCGTACCGCTCGAGCAACGGCGAGCACTTCTACACGACCTCGCTCAGCGAGGCCGCGTGCTGCGGGTTTCGCGTGGAGAACGCGTCGTTCTTTCACCTCTACGCCGCGGCGCAGCCGGGCACGGCGCCCTTCTACCGCTGCCTCCTGCGCAACGGGCTGCACCTCTACACCACGTCGTCGAGCTGCGAGGGCGCGGGCAGCTCCGAGGGGGTCATGGGGCACATCGCGCAGTCGGCGGTGTGCGGCGCGGTGCCGCTCTACCGGGTGTACCGCCCGGCCAACGGCGACCACTTCTACACGACCTCGGCGGGCGAGCGAGACAGCGCGCTCTCGGGCGGCTACGTCAGCGAGGGCGTCGCGGGCTACGTCTGGCCTTCACCCCAGGGATGAGCCCCGCTCCTCGCGGTACATCCGCAGGGCGAAGCGCCCCGCGGGGGTGTCGCGCAGCGCCTCGACGACGTCGATGAACGCCGGCGGCGTGTCGCGCAGCGGCGCGAGAAAGCGCTCGAGCTCCGGAGGAAAGATCGCCGGCGTCGCGAGGGCCGCGAAGGTGAGGTCGGCGGCGGTGAAGCGCTCGCCGGTGAGGTACGGCCGCCCGTCGGCGAGGAGCGCGGCGACCTCGGCGAAGACCTCGCGCATGCGCTCGAGGGAGCGCGCGGCCCCCTCGGGGGTGATGCGCATGCCCTTCTTCATCAGCGCGCGAATGGCGGGGAACCCCGCGCGAAACACGGCGGTCTGCCAGCGGGGCACGCGCCCGCGGATCATCCCGAAGAGCCGCGGGGGGTCTTCGAGCATGTAGCGGTAGGCCCAGCGTCGGGCGGCGGGCCCGAGCGCCTCGTCGAAGCGCGCCTCGAGGCGCTCGACCTCGCGCGCGTCGCCGTCGGGAAAGAGCCTCGCCGCCCCGTCGAGGCGCGCGTCGGCCCAGCGCAGGATCTCGGTCGAGTCTTGCACCGCGCGGCCCTCGGCGACGAGCACGGGCACGGTGCGCCCGCTCCCCGCGCGCATCGCGGCGGGGGTGTGCAGCAGCGGGAGGTACGGCCGCTCGACGTAGTCGACGCGCGCCCGGTCGAGGGCCCAGCGGGCCTTCTCGCAGTAGTGGCTGAAGGGGATGGTGACGAGCTCGACGCGCATGGCGACCTTCGTAGCACCGCGGGCGGTCACTCGAGCGTGGGCTCGGCGCCGGTGAGGTCGAGGCGCCTCCACGCGCCGCCGCGAAAGCGCGCGTAGAGCGCGGCGCTGAGCACGGCCATGAAGGCGACCACCCACCAGAGCGCGCCCACGGGCCCCGCGCCCCAGCGCACGGCGAGCAGGGTGGAGGGCACGAAGAAGCCCCAGGCGATGGCGATGCGCACGGTCATCGGCCACGCGGTGTCTCCCGCCGCGCGCAGGGTCTCGCCGAGGACCATGCTCACCGCGTCGAAGAGCTGCCACGCGACGCTCACGAGGAGCAGCGCGGCGCCGAGGGAGACGAACCCACCCGTGGCGGAGCCGCCGTCGGAGAACATGCGCAGCAGCGCGCGGGGCGCGGCGAGGTAGGCGCCGCCCACGAGGACCATCCACCCCGAGGCGACCAGGGTCGCGCGGAGGACCATGCGCGGCACGGCGCCCTGCGCGCCGGCGCCGAGGGCGTTGCCCACGTGGATCGCGTTGGCGCTGGCCACGCCGAAGGCCGGCATGAAGGCCACGCTGTTGAGCTGCAGCACGGCCATGAGCGCGGCGAGGGCCTGGGTGCCCAGCCGCGCGAAGACCACGTCGATGAAGAAGAGAAAGGCGCCGAACTCGAGGAACCAGTTGACCCCGTTGGGCAACCCGAAGCGCACGAGCCGCGTCAACTCGTTGCGGCGCAAGGGTGTACGCGGCGCGCCGCCGCGCTCGCGTCGAAGGGTCCACGCGACCACGGCGAAGCCCGCGACGGTGGCGAGGGTGTTCGCGAGGGCCGCGCCCCGCACGCCCATCGCGGGGAGGGGGCCCGCGCCGCGGATGAGCACCGCGGCGAGGGGCACGTTGAGCAGCATGACGGTGACGTTGGCGACGAGGCCGACGCGGGTGTTCCCCTGGCCGCCGAACCAGGCCGAGAGGGCCTCGGTGCCCACCGCGAAGCCCGCGCCCAGGAGGCGCACCGAGAGGAACGCCGCCATGAGCGCGCGCACCTCGGGCGAGTAGCTCGAGCGCGCGAGCAGCGCGGGCACGAGGGGGACGGCGAGCAGCGCGGCGAGCTCGGCGGCGGCGGCGATGACGAGGCCGTAGCTCGCGAAGCGGAGCAGCCGCGCCCGGTCGCCCCGCGCGTGGAGCTGCGCGGCGAAGGACTGCACCAGCGCCACCACCCCCATCGGGAGCATGAAGAGCGCGAAGGCGTTGAGGCTCCCGTTCGAGGTCGCCGCGAGGGCGTCGTTGCCCAGCGGCGCGACCAGCGCCGCGTCGACGAAGCCCAGCACCGACTGCGCGGCCCGCCCGAGGACCATCGGCCACGCGAGGCGCGCGAGGTCGCGCAGCGTGGGCGCGGCGTAGTCGGTGCGCGGGGTCATGGGGGCGGTCCGTATGGGTCGATTCGCCGCCGGGCGCAAGCGAGGCCCTCGACGCGCGCCCTGGGGCGCGCGATGACACGCAGACCCCATTGCCCGACGCGCCCCTCACCCTCCTCGACGACCCCGCGCGACGCGCCCTGGTGCGACTGTGGCCCGCGTTTCTCTCCCCCGCCGAGGCCGACGAGCTCGCGCGCGACCTCGCCGACGCGCCCTTCGAGGCCGAGCGCCCGGTGATCTTCGGCCGCGCGACGACGGTGCGGCGACAGAGCTGCGCCTTCGGCGACCCCGGCGCGCGCTACCGGTACTCTGGGCTCCTCCGCGAGGCGGCCCCGTGGCCCGCGGCGCTCCTCACCGTGCTCGCGCGGCTCGAGGCGACGGTGGGCGTGCGCTTCACCTTCGCGCTGGTGAACCTCTACGTCGACGGGGCCGCCGCGCTGGGATGGCACGCCGACGACGAGCCCGACCTCGCCGCCGACCAGCCCATCGCGTCGCTCTCCCTCGGCGCCACGCGCGATTTTCAGATGCGTCCGCGCGGGGGTCGCACCACCCTCACGGTGCCCCTCGCGCACGGCTCGCTGCTCACCATGGAGCGCGAGACGCAGCGCAGCTACCAGCATCAGGTGCCGCGCCGCGCGCGGGTCGCCGCGCCGAGGATCAACCTCACCTTTCGCGTCATGCGCGAGGCCCGAGGGCTCAGCGCGCGACGGTGACGTGAAACTCGACGCGGCGGTTGCGGGCGCGGCCCTCGGCGGTGGAGTTCGACTCGCGCGGGCGGTCGGGGCCGAAGCCCACGGCGGTGATCCGCGACTCGGCCACGCCGCGCGCGATGAGGTACGCGCGCACCATGTCGGCGCGGCTCCGCGAGAGCCGGCGGTTCGCCTCGGGGTCGCCCACGTTGTCGGTGTGCCCCTGCACCTCGACCCGCGTCGCCTCGGGGTGCCCCTGGATCACCGCCGCCACCGCGTCGAGCACGCGAAACGACGCCGCGCCCACGATGCGATCGCGCCCGGTGGAGAAATTGACCTCCTGCAGGATGACGATGTTGTCGCCCCGGAGCTCCGCGAGGCCGCCGTTCGCCGGAGGGGGCTCCGGCGGCGTCGAGGGCGGCGTGGGGGCGTTGGGCGGCGGCGCGCCGGGGCCGTCAGGGCAGCCGTCGGTGTCGTCGATGCCGTTCACCGTCTCGGGCTGGTCGCTGCACTGATCCTCGGCGTCGGGGATGCCGTCGCCGTCGTTGTCAGGGTCGGGGCAGCCGTCTTCGTCTTGAAAGCCGTCGAACTCTTCGGGCTCCGTCGGGCACGCGTCGCGGTCGTCGGGAATTCCGTCGCGGTCGCGGTCGTTGTCAGGGCAGCCGTCGTTGTCGCGGTCGCCGTCCATGTCTTCGGGCTCGCGGGGGCACGAGTCGAAGCCGTCGGGGATGCCGTCGCCGTCGTTGTCAGGGTCGGGGCAGCCGTCGTTGTCTTGAAACTGGTCGCGGTCTTCGGCCTCGTCGGGGCAGCGGTCGTTCGCGTCCTCGATGCCGTCGCCGTCGTTGTCGGGGTCGGGGCAGCCGTCTTGATCCTCGAAGCCGTCGCGGTCTTCGGGCTCGTTGGGGCAGCGGTCTACGGCGTCGTCGACGCCGTCGTGGTCGAGGTCGATGTGCGTGGGCGACCAGACCATGCCCGCGAAGGCCCGCGCCGCGGGGGCGCCCGCGCCTCGCACCAGGCCCGCGCCGCCGCCCAGGGTGACCGCCCAGTCCCCCGCGCGGTACCGCGCCGCGAGGTCGCCCTCGACGGCGTTGGACTGCAACGCCGACGAGAAATCGGTGCTCCCGAAGAACTCAGCGATGAGCCCGAAGCGCGGCGTGAGGTCGTAGCCCAGGCCCGCGCCCCAGAGCATACGGCTGCCCACGGAGGTCGACAGCACCTGCGCGCTCTCGGGGCGGAGCACCGCGCCGGCGTTGATCGCCGCGCTGAAGCGACCGTACCGAAGGTCGAGGATCGCCCGCGCGCCGCCGGAGAATTGCCCGTCGGCGATGAAGCGCTGGTCGCCTCCGGTGAACTGCCCCGTGGGGATGTTCCCCCAGAGGGAGACAGCGAAGGCCACGCCGCGCATGCCGAGGCCCGCGAGGCGGACCTTCAGCTCGACCCTGGGGTCACCGAGCGCCGCGCTGGTGCGGCTCTGGGGGTTGGACGCGCCGCCCACGGGTCGAAAGGTCGCCGGGTCGATGGCGTCGCCGTCGGCGAGGGTGACCGGGATGTCGAGGGAGAGCTGAAACCGCCGCCCGAAGGTCACCGACGGCATGATGTTCAGCGTCGCGAGGTGGGCCACCGGGCGGGAGCGCACGGAGCCCGCGGAGCACCCCGAGTCGTTGTCGACGTTGGGGCAGTCGGCGTTGAAGATCGTGAGCGCGCCGGCGCTGTAGTTGGCCCACACGCCGAGGTCGAAGCCAGCGTTGCCGTCGACCCGCGCGCCCGCCACCGTGAGGAAGTTGTTCGCCCCCGGAGCGAGGCGAAACGTCTGCATGTCGATGTTCTGGTTGAACGGCGTCTGGGCCCAGGCCGGGAGCGCGGGGCTGACCGCAACCACCGCCGCAAGCACGCTCCACCAACGTCGCATTCCCACAGTCGTCCTCCGGCGGGCGTTGAGCCGCCCTCGTCGCGCATGCGCGGCGGTCCAGTCCTATCTCGGATGAGGGAACCTAGACAAGACCGCAGCGACGCCTCAGTCGAGCTGAAACCGAATCACGAAGCGCACCGGCACGCTCACCGCGCGCCCCCCGCGGTCCCTCGGAACCGTTGCGGTGCAGGCGTTTCGAAGCGCGCGCTCGGCGGCCCGGCCGAAGCCGTGGCCGGGGTCACGCACCGCCCGGGCCTCGGTGATGCGCCCCGACGCGTCGACGGTCAGCCGGAGCTGCACCGACTCCTGAGAGATCCCCTCGTCGCGGGCCTCGTCGGGGTAGAACTCGCGCAGCGCGTTGTCGTCGCACTCGATGCGCGGGCGCTCGGAGAGGTCTTCGAGGCGAGGCGGGGGCGCCGGGGGCGCGGTGCCGGTGCCGCCTGGGGTGCCCCCGGGCTGGCCGCCAGGGCGCGAATTGTAGGCCGGGCCGCCCGTGTTCGTGCCGCCCTGCTGCATGTCGCCGCCCTGAAAATTCGTGTTGTTCCCCGTGGGCATCGAGTCGATCTCTTGATCGAAGCGCGCGGGCTCCTGGGGATCGGGCACCGCGGTCATGACCGGCGGCGCCGCCGCCGGCGCGGGCGGAGGGGGAGGCTCGTTGCGCGGGGGAGGCGGCGTCTCCGGGCGAGCCGCGGCCGGCGGAGGCGGAGGCGGAGGCGCCTCGGGCGGAGGAGGCGGCGGAGGCGGAGGAGGTGGCGGGGGTGGCGGGGGCTCCACCACGTCCATCTCGGTGAGCTGGGTGACGGTGATGCGGTGAGGCTGCGAGTGACGGCTCGTGGCGAGCAGCCCGATCACCAGGAGCCCGTGAATGAGCGCCGAGCCGATGAACTCGACGCGCGGTCCTCTGCGAGAGATGTCAGCGTTCTGCATCGGTGCGTCGGACACGCGCGCCCCTTCGATCACTGGACGGGTTGCGCCGCCACCTCGGGCTGCGTCTGGATGGCGAACTTGGCGACCTGGGCGCGCCGCACGATGTCGATCACCCGCACCACGCGGCCGTGGGGCACGCGCTGGTCGGCGGCGATGATCGCGCGCACCTCGGGGTTCTCAGACTTCTTCTGCCGGGCGTAGGCGAGGAGCCCGTCCTCGTTCACCGCGCGGCCGTCGACGAAGATGTCTCCGTTCTGGTTCACGCTGATCGCCATCGCGGTGACCTGCGTCGGGCCGCTGCTCGACGCGCGCGGGAGGTCTACCGGGATGGTCTGAGGCGTCACGATGTATTTCGCCGTCACCATGAAGATGATCAGCAGCACCAGGGCGATGTCGACGAAGGGCGTGACGTTGATCCCTGTGATCGCCCCCTCGTCGTCGCTCGACGAACCGCCGCCCATGGCTCAGGACTCCGTCGACGCCGCGGGCGTCGCCGCGGGCTGCTTCTTCGACGCGAGGCTCGCGGTCACCACGTGCGCGACGGTCTCGGTCGACGACACGATGGAGCGCACCTTGCGCTGAAAGAAGTTGTACGCGGCCACGGCGGGGATCGCGACGAGGAGCCCGATCGCCGTCGCCACGAGGGCCTCGGCCAGGGTGCCCATGACCGCGCCGGTGTCGAAGGTCGACGCCGCCGCGCCCGCGCCCTGCGCCGCGCGACGCGCCGCCTCGCGGGCCGCGGTCTCAGACTCCTTCAGCTTGTCGAAGGCCTGGATGATGCCGATGACCGTGCCGAAGAGGCCCACGAAGGGGGCGTTGTTGCCGATGGTGCCGAGGAACGCGAGGTAGCGCTCGAGGTTGAGCCGCACCCGGGCCACGGCGCCGGCCATGGCCTCGTCCGCGGAGTGCACGCCGTCTTCGGCCTCGGCGAGGCCCGCGAGGGCGACGGCGGCCGCCGGCGACGGAGACTTCTCCAGGCGCTTGCGGGCGCCCTCGTGGTCGCCCTTGCGGAGCAGACCCCGGAGGTCGTCTGCGAGGCGGTCGAGGTCATCGTTGAGCGAGCGGTAGTACCGCGCGCGCTCCAGCATCACCGCCACGCTCGCGACGGAGAGAATGACCAGGACCCACATCACCCACTCCGCGCCCAACATGGCGAAGGACGTGAACAGGCGAATCAGCGAGAAACCACCACCGTGCATTCGACACCTCTCACCGCGGCGCGCGTCAGTGCGCGTCGTCGGACCAGGCTTGGGGCGCAGGTTGGATGCCACCTGAGCCGTTCAGTTTCAACCCATCGACCGCTTCGGGCTTCATCAGCTCGCGCATCACCACCGTCGCGTAGGCGCCCGGCGGCAGCGTGAATTCAAAGCGCAGCGCGGAGGGCTCGCGCGTGATCGTCATGCCCTCGGCGCGCACGCGGACCGCGCGTCGCGCCCCCTCCGCGAGGTCGCCCGCGCGGGCGAGGTCGTCGAGGGTCACCCCCGACGCGAGGAGCGAGGCCTCTTCGCGGCGCCCGAGCTCCCCCGTGGCCCGGGGCATCTTCGGCCCGAACATCGGCCCCGTCGCGCTGGCCTCGAACGAGGGGTACAGCGCCGCGGCGTCGGCCTCGGTGATCGCCCAGGGGCGGCCGTGGGCGTGGCGCACCGCGAGGTCGCCGTCGACCCAGCGCGCGAGCTCCCCGGCGGTCACCCGCTCGGCGAGCGACTCGTTGAACAGCGACGACTGCACCGACGACGCCAACAGCTTGCGCTGAAAGCGGTCGCGCGGCGCCGGGACCTCTCCGCGGAGCCAGCGCAGCCCCCGCTCGCGGTTCGCGCCGTCGCGGCCGAAGCGCTGCTCGCCGTAGTAGTTCGGCACGCCCGTGACCGAGAGCACGGCGTCGATGGCCCGCGCCCGCGCCAGCGCCTCGTCGAGGTCGGCGAGGCCCGTGACGCGCAGGGTGAAGCGGTTGCCGCGGAGGTGACCCGTGCGGATCTTGTTCCCGTGACGCGCCGCCTCGAGCACGCGGAGGCCCTCGAGCTCGAGGCCCAGCACCCGCGCCGGGTCGACCCGGGGCACGGAGATCCACTGGGTGGTGCGGGCGTGGCGGTCGTTGAGCCCGGCGTAGCCGACGTCGCGGGGGTGCACCCCGAGGGCGCGGGCGATGCGCTCGACGGCGTCGGGGGTGGTGACCCCGCGCTTCTCGACCCGCGCGAGGGTGTGCTCGCCGCTGCCGCTCGGCTCGTACGAGGGGAGCTCGTCGACCACGAAGTCGTCGACGCTCGCGCGCAGCGCGCCGCCGGTGCCAGGGAGCGAGGCGGTGAGGTAGGGGTGCGTCTGTTCCATGCGCGCGACGGGGGCGCTCAGAGCACCAACAAACGGGTGATAGGGTGGCGTCGCGATGAAAAGCTCCCCCGCGGTGTGCGTGTTCTGCGGCTCGTCCCCGGCGGTCGACCCGGCGTATTTCGAGCTCGCGAGGGAGCTCGGTCGCGCGCTGGCCGCGCGGGGCGCGACGGTGGTCTACGGCGGCGCGAGCGTCGGGATGATGGGCGCCCTCGCCGACGCCGCCCTCGAGGCCGGAGGACGCGTCGAGGGCGTGCTCCCTCGCCGGCTCACCGAGCGCGAGCTCGCGCACCGCGGGCTCACCGAGCTCGTGCTCGTCGAGCGCATGGACGAGCGCAAGGCCGAGATGCTCCGACGCAGCGACGCCTTCGTCGCGCTCCCCGGCGGCTTCGGCACCCTCGACGAGCTCTTCGAGGTCGCGACGCTCGTGCAGGTCGGCGAGTTTCACAAGCCCGTCGCCGTGCTCGACCCGCACGACTACTGGTCGGGCCTCTTCGCGTGGATCGACCGCGCCTGCGCCGAGGGCTTCGTGCCCGAGCCCGTGCGCGGGCTCATCGCGCGGCGGGGGAGCGTGGCGGAGCTCCTGGCGTGGCTCGACGAGGTGGTCCCGTGAGCGAGGCCTGGCGACGCGTCGAGGCGGTGCTCGACGACGCGATCCGCGCGAGGGTCACCCCCGGCGCCTCGCTCTGCGCGGCGGCGCGCCGCCGGGGCGAGTGGCGCTACGCCCAGCTCGCCCGCGGCGCCCTCGCCTGGGACGAGCCCGGCGACGCGCGCGAAGACTCCCTCTATGACCTCGCGTCGCTCACCAAGCCCTTCACCGCCTGGGCCGCGATGCGCCTCCGCGACCGCGGCGCCCTCGACCTCACCGCGCCGATCTCGCGCTACCTCCCCGAGCGCCGCGGCGCCCCGGCCGCCGCGCGCAGCCTCGACGCGCTGCTCTCGCACCGCGCGGGGCTCGCCCCGTGGCGCCCGCTCTTCGAGGGCGCCGACCCCGCCGTCGCGGGCGCGAACCGAGAGATCGCCCTCGACGCGCTCTGGCGGGAGCTCCCCGGCGAGGAGGGCGCGGCGGTGTACAGCGACCTGGGGTACATCCTCGCGGGGGAGGCCCTCGCGGCGGCGCGCGGCCGGCCGCTGGAGGAGGCGCTGGAGGAGTGCGATGTGCTTGGGGCGCTGAGGTTTCGGTGCGATGAGCCCGCGCGCTGCGCGCCCACCGAGCGCTGCGCCTGGCGCGGCCGCGTGCTCCGGGGCGAGGTGCACGACGAGAACTGCTTCGCCCTCGGCGGCGCGGCGGGGCACGCGGGGCTCTTCGGCGACGCGCGGGCGGTGTGCGAGCGGGGCGTGGCCATGGTCGACGCGCTGCGCGGGGGAGAGGGCTGGGCGCTGGACATGCTCCGCGCGCGGCCGGGGGGGTCGCACCGCCTGGGCTGGGACACGCGGAGCCCCGTTGGGTCCTCCGCGGGCGCGCGCATGGGCCCGAGGACCTTCGGGCACCTGGGCTTCACGGGCACCTCGCTGTGGTGCGACCCCGACGCCGAGGTCGTGGTCGCGCTGCTCACCAACCGCGTGCACCCGAGCCGCGAGGGCGCGGGCATTCGCGCGCTGAGGCCGGCGGTGCACGACGCCGTGCTCGACGCCCTGGCGCCATGAGGCCCCCTCGCACGGTCGTCGCGGCGACGCTCGCGGCGCTGCTCCCCGCCCCCGCCCTCGCGCAGCCCCCGGCCCCCGACGAGGACCTCGAGGCGCTGCGCGCGGTGGTGCACGCGCGGCAGGTGGCCGAGGCGATGGCGCAGAGGCGCAGATGGCGGCTCTCGCTGGGCCTCGGGGTGGCGGCGAACACGCCCTTCGAGGTGATCCAGCCCGAGCGACAGGTGCGCTTCGACGGGGGCTTCTCGGGGGTCTTCTCGGCGAACGTGACCCGCGGGTTCACCGAGCTCTTCGACCTCTACGCGAGACTCGAGGTCTCGCTGCCGCTCCAGGGCACGTCGATCCCCACGTCGATTCGCGACGCCGTCGCCGAGCAGCCGTGCGCGGGCAGCCGACGCTTCGAGCTCCCGCTGGGCCTCGGGGGCCTTGGGACCCTGGAGCTCGGGCTCCGGGTGCGCGCCCTCGACGCGCGCTCGCGCTTCTTCGTGGGTCTCGGCGTGCGGGTCGCGGCGCGCTGGGCCGAGGCCTCGGGCGCGTGGTCGGTGCACTGCGAGGCCCTCGACGGCAGCCGCGCGCTGCTGGGCGCGGGGGAGCTCCGTGAGTCTCCCGTGGTCACCGACCTGGGCGCGTCGCTGGAGACGGGCTACCAGTTCGGCGCGAGCCGCGCGTGGGAGGTGGGGCTGCGGCTCTCCCTCGGCGGCATCGCCGACGGGGACATCACGGCGCGCACCGGGCAGTGGTACATCGCGTGGTCCCCGTGGTGAGAGCGCGCTCCGCGACGTGGCTGCTCCTGGTCGCGCTCCTCGGGTGCGTGCGCTGGGAGCCCCTCACCACGGCGTCGCTCCGCGCGTCGGGGACGGGCCTCGCGCTGCAGCGCATCCGCGTCGCGGGCGACGGCGCCCCGAGAGAGCTCACCGTGCGCGGCGTGCGCGCGGGCGTGCTCGAGGGCTGGACCCCCTCGGGACGCCCCGCCCGCGAAGACCTCTCCGCCGTGCGCCGGGCCTGGCTCCGGCGCCCCGACGAGCTGCGCACGGCGGCCCTGATCGCCGGGGTCTACGCCGTGATCTTCACCGTGAGCGCCGCGGCGCTGATCATCGACCGACGCTGAGCGCCGACGCGAGAAAGGCCGCGCCCGCCACCGCCGCCGACGCGATGAACGCCGCGGCCCGGCGGCGCGCGCGCCCCATGCTCGCGCGGTCGGCGGCGCGGCGCTCGGGGTCGACCGCCGCGGACCCGCCGCTCGACGCGCGAAAGGGCGCGCGGGCGTCGGCCGTGGCCAGCGCCTCGTGCAGCGCGCGGCAGCGGTCCAGGCACTCGAAGAGCGACGCGAGCAGCGCCGAGAGGTCGTCGCGGGTGATGCCGCCGGTCCACCGCAGGGTGAGCACGTCGGCCGAGAGCCGCAGCGCGGGGCCGTCGTCGCTCGGGGGGAGCCGCGAGAGGCTCGCGCGCAGGGAGCTGTCGAGGAGGTGCGTGGCCACCGCCGCGGGCGCGGCCTCGATGATGAAGCGCTTATCGAAGGGCGCGTCGCCCACGCACAGGTCGAGGGTGAGCCCGAGGAGCTTGTCGAAGCCCTCGCCGGGCAGCTCGGGGCGCACCGAGAGCTCCGCCGCCGCGCCGCTGCGCCTCGCCGTGATCGACCACTTCGCGCCGCCCAGTCGCGCCTGCTGCGCCGAGATCTCGAGCTCGTGCTCGCCGCGCCCGCAGCGCATGACGACGAAGCTCCCGCCGAAGCGCGTGGCGCCGACGGCGCCTCCGACGGCCGCGACGGCGTCGACGAGGAGGGCGTGGACCGAGGTGGCGAAGCGGGCGGTGACGGGGTGACTCATGGGCGTAGGCCTCCTGAGGGTGCGGCGACGCCGCAGGAGGTTCAACGTCCGTGCCGCGGCGACGCTTCCGTGAGACCCGCGTCGGGCGCGGTGCTTGGCGGCGGCACGCAGGCCCCGATCGCGTCGCATCGCAGCGCGCCGGGGCAGCGCCCCTGGTCGCAGTCGGCGAGGCACGCGTCCCAGCGCCGAGAAGGGTCGTTCACAGCCGAGACCGACCTGGCCGTGGCCCCGTCGACACACCCCCTGCCGCTCCAGCGCCACGGATCGACCGGCGGGAGACACAGGGTCCCCTCCCCCGCCCGGGCGCACACCGCGCCGCCCTCGCAGTCGGCGTCGGCGACGCAGCCCCGAAACCAGCGCGCGGCGGGCGCGGGGAGGCGGTCGTCGTCGGCGACCACCCGGAGGGTCACCGAGGGGGCCGCGCCGCCGTCGCGGGCCACGGCGTCGGTGACCCGGTAGGTGCCGAGCCGCACGATCGAGAGCGAGACGATCTGCACGCTGATCGTCGGCGTCGGGCACGGCGCGGGGACCGCCGGGGGGCCCTGGTCGCTGCGGTCCCACCGCGCCCGGAGGCGCACCCGGATCTCGTCGCCCACGCGCTCGGCGTTGGCCCAGTGCGCGCGGTACCCGCAGGGGATCTCGGCCCCCACCACCACCGAGGGCGCGCTGCCCGTGGGCGCAGGGTTGGCGAGGAGGTGCATCCAGCGCAGGGGCACGTCGAGGTCGCGCCGGTCGGCCGACGGACCCATCGCGGGCACCGCGGCGATGGTGCGCACCCGCGCGCCCGCGTCGGCCGCGCGCGGCTCCGCGGGGCACTCAGGCGGCGGGCGCTTGGGCTTGCAGGACGTCGCGAGCGCGAGGGCAGCGACGAGGGTGTAGATCCTCCGCACGGTGGCTGTGCCCTCTATCACGCGGTCGTCGTTGACGCATCGCGCGGCGTGATGCTATCCCGCGGCCCGCTGAATGACCATTCAGTCGCGTCCTCACGCACGAAGGGCGCAACCAACCCACGGAGGCTGTCATGGCGGTCGATATTCAGAAGCTGTTCAACGAGAGCATCCCCGGCGCGCTCGCGCGCAAGGGCGACGACGCCCGCAAGATCGGGGGCAAGTACCAGCTCAACATCTCGGGCGAGGGCGGCGGCCAGTGGTCGATCGACCTCGTGTCGAACCCTCCGACCTCCGCGGCGGGCGTGTCTGAAGACGCGCAGGTGACCATCGACGTCGCCGAGGCCGACTTTCAGACCCTCGTCGCCGACCCCGCGGCGGGCATGAAGCTCTTCTTCGCCGGCAAGCTCAAGGTGAAGGGCAACCAGATGCTCGCGATGAACCTCCAGAAGCTCTTCAAGCTGATGGACTGACGCGCCCCTCGCGCGTCCCCCGCCCCTCTCGGTCGCGCCCTCCGGCGTGTACTCTCCGCCTCGATGACCTCCATGCTCCGCGACCCATCGCGCCGCCCCCTCACGGGCGTGCGCGTGCTCGACCTCACGCGCCTGCTGCCGGGCCCCTTCGCGTCGCTGGTCCTCGCCGACCTCGGCGCGCAGGTCGACAAGGTCGAAGACCCCGGACAGGGCGACTACCTCCGTCACATGCCCCCCGCCGCGGGCGGCGTGAGCGGCGCGTTCTTCGCGCTCAACCGCGACAAGCGGAGCCTCGTGCTCGACCTCAAGAACCCCGAAGGGTCCGCGCTGCTGCGACGTCTCGCGCGCGCCTACGACGTGGTGCTCGAGGGCTTTCGCCCGGGGGTGCTCGCGCGGCTGGGGTGCTCCCACGAGGCGCTCCTCGCCGAGAACCCGCGGCTCATCGTCTGCGCCATCACGGGCTACGGGCAGGACGGGCCGCTCGCGCAGCGCGCGGGGCACGACATCAACTACCTCGCGCGGGCGGGGGTATTGGGGGTCACGGGTCCGTCGGGGGGCGCGCCGGCGGTGAGCGGGGTGCAGATGGCCGACGTCGCGGGCGGCGCGATGTGGGCGGTCATCGGCGTGCTCAGCGCGCTGCGCCAGCGCGACCTCACGGGGGTCGGAGGCGTGGTCGACATCGCGCTGTGCGAAGGCGCCCTGCCCCTCGCGGCGTTCTCCCTGGGCGCGATCGCCGCGGGGGAGCCCTCGGCGCCGCGGGGCGGCTCGGTGCTCGACGGGGGCGTCGCGCCCTACAACACCTACCTCACCCGCGACGGCGAGGCCGTCTCGCTCGGCGCGCTGGAGCCGAAGTTTCTCATGGCCTTCGCCGCGGGCACGGGTATGGACCTCGACGCCGACGCGCTCCGCCCGGGGCCCCACCAGGTCGCCCTGCGCGCGCGCTTCGCCGAGCTCTTCGCGTCGCGCACCCGCGCCGAGTGGGAAAGCTTCTCGATCGAGCACGACTGCTGCCTCGAGCCCGCGCTGCGCCCCGAGGAGCTCGTCGACGACCCCCAGCACCGCGCCCGCGGCGTGTTCTTCTCCGTGCGCGACGAGGGCGGCGAGGCGCGCACGGTCTATCGCACGCCGGTGGGCGCGGGCGACGCGGTGCCGCACCACGCGGCGCGGGCTGCGGGCGCCGACGCCGACGCGGTGCTGCGCGACGCGGGGCTCGACGAGGGCGCGATCCGCGCGCTGCGCGCGGCGGGAGCCCTCGGGTGAGTCACGCCTGACCGGCGCGGCGGGAGGAGCCCTCGCGCACCTTGCGCACGACCCCCGAGCGACGCGGCGGCGAGGCGAGGCGCTCGCAGAGCAGCCCGAGGCCGATGGGCTTCCAGATCACCGCGCCGAGCGCGTGCGCGCGGCACAGGACCTCGGCGTCGACGCCGCCGCCGGTGAGGAAGATCACGTCGAGCTCGGGCAGGTGCGCGAGCGCGACCTCGGCGAGCCTCGCGCCGTCGACCCCGTCGAGCTCGAGGGCGAAGAGCCCTCGCGCCCAGGTCACCCCGCGCTCCAGGGCTCGAACGACGTCGTCGTGACTCGAGAACGCATCGACGCCGACGCCGCGAGCGCGGAGCGACTTCACGATGTTTGTTTGGAGCTCTTCGTCCTTCTCGACCAACACGACCCGACCGGCCATCACCGCCTCCAGGCTTCGATCTCTGCACGTCCTCCGTCAGAAATACAACCGCCCTCGCGAGGCCGACGCGGGCCGCGCGCTCAGCGCTGGAGCATCGCCGCGATGCCCATGACCATGCCGATGGCGACGATCAGCACCGTCGCAGACGCGATGAGGCCCGCGGTCGCGGGGCGCGCTCGAACTCCAGCAGCGCGAGCGGGTCCCCGGCGCACCCCGCGCCCAGCACCATCGCGACCTCCACCAGCACCGACGCGACCAGCGCGCCACCGCGAGCGGCGCGCGGGCGCACCTGCCTCGTGCGCCCGCTCGGCGAGGCGCGCGCCGTCGTCTGCGCGACGCTGGGGCGCGGCGGCGAGGGCCACGCGGCGAAGAGGTCGGAGTGACCGTAGAGGCGAAGGTGCGCCTGCGCGGTGGCCAGGCGCCGCCCGCTGCGCTCGGCGAAGGTCGCGTCGGTGGTGGCCTCGATCCACGACGGCGCGCAGCGCGCGGGCTCGTCGAAGCGGAGCGTGGCCTGCGCGCCCTCGCGATCGCTCGAGGTGCGCAGGGCGGTCCAGCCGCAGGGGCCCTGGTCGTCGCCCCACACCGCGTGCGCGCTCGCCTCGCCGAAGGCCGTGCGCAGCGTGACCTCCTCGGGCGGCGCGAAGGACGGCAGCGGCGCCGTCACCGCGACGCCCGTCGACGAGATCGCGAGGCGCGCGACGTCGCGTCGCTCCTCGCCGTCAAAGGCCCGGCGCACCACCGACACCGGCGCGCCCAGCCCGTCCACCCGCAGGCGGATCATCGCCAGCGTGCGCGTCTTCACCTCGGAGCCGACGCGGGCGTTGTCCATCGCGGGCTCGACGCGCCACTCGGCGACCTCGGAGCGCGACGAGAACACCGCCGTCCCCTCGACGCCAGGGAGCAGCGTGCCCTCGAGCACGGTGACCGCAAAATCTGCCGTAGTTACAGGGTGTTCGGCGGTGACCTCGCGCGGCGCAGGGGGGACGAACTCGGCGCGGTGACCGCCCCCCTCGACCCGCACCCTCGCCACGCCCCGCGCGTCGGCCAGCGACGCGTACGACCAGCTCACCCCCTCGACCGCCGCCGCCCGGCGCGTGTGCAGCGCCGCGCCGCGCGCGTCGAGAAAGGTCCAGACGGTCTCCCGGGGCGCGCGGTCACCCTCGGTCGCGCGGTCGTCGAGGGTGCCCCGGAGCAGCAGCGCGTCGCCCCGCGCGCGGCGCACCGAGAGCGCCTCGACGCGCCAACCCGTGCGGGCGCCCGCGCTCCCCACCGGCGGAGACACCGCCAGCACCCCCGCCACCGCCGCGACCACCGCCGGCGGAATCACCCAGCGATCCATCCACACAATCCCAGAGCGATACCCCGAAGCGCCCCTGCTCTGCACCTGCCACCTTCGGTTGTCGCCCCCGCGGGAGCCCCCGAGCCTTCGCCAACCAGGTTGACGGTCCAGCGGTGCACCGCGCAGAGTTCTCGATGGAACCGTGCGTGCAACCGCTCCAGAGATGCCCCTTACGCCGCAGTCCATGATCGGGGCGAGGTACCGCCTGGTCGCCCGCGTGGGCGAGGGCTCCGAGGGGCAGGTCTGGCGCGCTGAGGACCTCGCCCGCGACGGCGCCCCGGTGGCGATCAAGCGCCTCGGGGCTCCCCCCGACGCGGGGTGGGTGGCGGCGGCGATGGCGGTGCGACACCCCGCCCTGGCCGCGGTGCTCGACGCCGGCGGCGACGGCGACGGGGGTTTCGTGGCGATGGAGTTCGTCGAGGGCGTCTCTCTCGACCGCGCGAGCCCCGAGTCGCTGGTGGCGGCCGGCGCGAGGCTGGCCGAGGCGCTCGACGCGTTGCACGCCCGCGGGCTGGTGCACGGCGACGTCAAGCCGCAGAACGTGATCGTCGGCCCCGAGGGCGCGACGCTGGTGGACCTCGGGCTCCTGCGCGAGCGCAGCGCCAGGGGCGCGCGGCCCCCCGCGGGCACCCTCGCCTACCTCAGCCCCGAGGCGCTCCTCGGGGAGGCCACGCCGCAGAGCGACCTCTACGCGCTGGGGGTGACCCTGACGCGGTGTCTCGGCGGCGAGCACCCGCGGGTGGCGCCGGGCGCGTCGGACGAGGAGGTCCTCGCGAGCTTCGCGCCCGACCGGGCGCTGCGCCCCGAGGTGATGGCGAGGGTGCCCGCGCGGCTCCGCGAGAGCCTCGCCTGGCTCCTCGCCTGGGCCCCCGAGGACCGCCCTCCCACGGCGTCGGCCTGGCGCGCGCGCTGGCTCCGCGACGCGGACGGCGCGCCGGGGAGCGCGCTCACGCTGGCGCGCGAGGTGCCCCTGCGACCGCCGCGGCAGGGCGGGCACGACGCGGTGCGCGCGCTGCGAGAGGCGGCCGAAGACCCCTCGCGGCTCGGCGCGGTCGCCGTGGGCGCGTCGGGCTCGGGGCGGCGGAGAGCCCTCGACGACGCGCTCCGGCAGCTCATGGTCGACGCCGCGCGCCGGGGCGAGGCCCTCGACGTGCGCGACGAGCTCCCCGACGTGCTGCTCCGACCGACGGTGCTCCTGCGCGTCGACGACCACGCCGAGCGCCTCCGCGACCTCGCCGAGCGCGTGCGCCGACGACGCCGCTTCGCGCCCGACGCGCCGCCCCTCACGCTCCTGGCGAGCGCCTCGGAGCGGCCCTGCGCCGAGGGGCTCGTCGAGGTCCCCGTCGCGCCCCTCGAGGGTGTGGAGGCGCAGCGGCTCCTCGACGCGCTCTACGGCGCGCGGGTGCCCTCCTCGGCCCTCGACGCCTGGCTCGACGTCACCGCAGGGCTCGCGGGACGCATGGTCACCCTCGCCCGACGCGTCGGCCCCGCGGCCCTCGCGACCGCCACCCGCGCGACGCTCTACGCCGAGCTCGCGAGGGAGCCCCCGCTCGCGCTCCCCGCGTCCCCCGAGTCGCGCGTCGCCCTCGCGGCCCTCGCGCTCTTCGACGGCGCCGTCCCCCGGCGCGTCGCCGAGGCCGTCGCGGGCCCCCGCGCCCTCGCCGAGCTCGCCTCGCTCGGCGCGCTGATCCCCCGCGGCGCGGCGCTTCACCTCGACCCCTCGCGCCCCCGCGGCGGCCTCCCGAACGACGCCCGGCTCGCGGGAGCCCGCGCGGTCCTCGCCCTCCCGCCGGGGCGCGACGCGGGCCTCCTCGCCGCGCGCGCGAGGGCCCACGCCGCGCTGGGTGATCCCCGCAGCGCCTACGACGCCATGCTCCGCGCCGCGGCGCGCGCCGAGCTCCCCCGCGACGTCGCGCTGCGCCGGCTGCGCGAGGCCGCGCCCTGGACCGACGACCTCCCCGCGCACCAGCGGCGCCTCGCCGAGCTCTCGCTCCTCGCGGGCGACGCCGCCGCCGCCCTCGACGCGCTGGGCGACGACCCCGCGCCCGAGGCCGACGCGCTGCGCATCGCGAGCCTGCGACGTCGGGGTGACTCCGCGGGCGCGAGGGAGCTCGCGCGAACGCTCTGCGCGAGCGACGACCCCGCGCGGCGGGAGGTGGGCGCGCTGGCGCTGGGCCGAGACGCCTTTGACCGCGGCGACCTCGACGAGGCGCGGCGCTGGTGCGCGCGCGAGGTCTCCCCCGCGGGCGAGGGGAGCGCGTACGAGCTGCAGGCGCTCTGCGCGTACGCCGAGGGAGACCTCGACCTGGCCGACGACCTCGTGGAGCGGGGCGAGCTCGCGGCGTCTCGGTCGGGCGACGTCGCGCGGCGGCACCGGCTCCGCGCGGTGGCGGGCATGGTCGCGCAGCGCCGCGGAGACGCCCTGGGCGCCCTGCAGCTGCACCGCGACGCGCGGCGCCTCGCCCTCGCCGCGGGAGACCTCGACGCCGCCGCCGCGTACCTCGTGAACGTCGGCGGCGCGGCGCTCGACGCGGGCGACCTCGGCGAGGCGGTGCGCAGCCTCGAGCGCGCCCTCGAGCCTCTCGCCGCGCCCGGGCGCGTTCGCACCCTGGCCCGCGCCCTCGGCAACCTCGCCTCGCTCCTCGCGTGGATCGGCGACGTCGACGCCGCGACCCGCGCCGCGGAGGCCGCCCTCGACGCCGCGGTCGAGTCACAAGACGTTGTGGCGCAAGGGTTCGCGCGCGGCGTGCTCGGAGAGCTCCGGCGCGACGTCGACGCGCTCTGCGCGGCCGCCGAGGGCTGCGCCTCGCACGGCGCGGGGGCCCTCGGCGCGGAGCTGCGCGCCCGCGCGACGGCCTGCGCGCTGGAGCTCGGAGACCTCCCCCGGGCGCGGGCGCTGCTCCCCGCGGGCGACGGCGCGATGGTCCGCCTCGCGGCGCTGGCGCTCGCGCTCGTGGAGGACGCGCCCCTCGACGCGCTCCGGGCGGCGCGCGCGCGGTGCGACGTCGCGGTCGAGGCCGACCCCTCCGCGGAGCACGCGCTGTGGCGGCTGCGGCTGGTCGAAGAGGTCGCGCGGCGCTGCGGCGAGGCCGACTCCGCGGCGGCGCTTCGATCCGAGCGGGGCGCGAGGGCGCGGGCGCTGGCGGCGACGCTCCCCCCCGCGCTCGCGAGGACCTTCTCGACGCGCTGGGCGCCCGAGTCGCTCGCGGAGTCGCCGGGCGACAGCGCGCGGTGGCGGCGCCTCGCGGCGGTCACGCAGGAGCTCAACGGAGAGGCGAAGCTCCCCGCGCTGCTCGAGCGGATCATGGACGCGGTCATCGAGCTCACCGGCGCCGAGCGGGGCATGCTGCTGCTCCGCGACGACGACGGCGCGCTCTCCCCCACCGCGGCGCGGGACCTCGGCGGCGAGACCCTGAGCGAGGGCGAGCGCGCGTTCTCGCGCTCCGTCGCCGAGCGCGCGGCGAGCGCGGGGGAGCCCCTGGTGACCTTCGACGCCGCGAGCGACGCGCGCTTCGACGCGGCGGTGAGCGTGGCGGCGATGCGGCTGCGGTCGATCCTCGCGGCGCCGCTGCGGGTGCGCGACGAGGTGGTGGGGGTGGTGTACGTCGACGACCGCCTGCGCGCCGGGGCCTTCGACCGCGCCGCGGTGGCGGTGGTCACGGCCTTCGCCGACGCCGCCGCGCTGGCGATCCACAACGCCCGCGCGCGCAGCGCCCTCGAGGGCGCCCTGCGCCGCGCCGAGCGGCTCTCCGAGGAGCTCGACGAGGTGGTCGCGCGGCAGCGCGCGGAGCTCGAGGTCGCGCGGGAGGCGCGTGACCCCGACGGCGTGCGCGGGAGCTACCCCGAGATCGTCGGGCGCGGCCCCGCGATGGCGCGGGTGCTGGCGATGATCGACCGGGTGGCGCCGACGTCGATGCCGGTGCTGATCCTCGGCGAGAGCGGCACGGGCAAGGAGCTCGTCGCCCGCGCGGTGCACGCGAACAGCCCGCGGAGCCGCGCGGCCTTCGTCGCCGAGAACTGCGGCGCGATCCCCGAGACGCTCCTCGAGAGCGTGCTCTTCGGGCACGTCAAGGGCGCGTTCACCGGCGCCGACCGCGCGCGGGGCGGGCTCTTCGAGGCCGCCGACGGGGGCACGCTCTTTCTCGACGAGATCGGCGAGATGTCCCTCGCGATGCAGTCGCGGCTGCTGCGGGTGCTGCAGGAGGGCGAGGTGCGCCCCGTGGGCGGCGACCGCGTGCGCCGCGTCGACGTGCGGGTCATCGCCGCGACGCACCGCGACCTGCTGGAGATGGTCCGCGCGGGGAGGTTTCGCGAGGACCTGTACTACCGCCTCGCGGTGCTGGTGCTTCGGGTGCCGGGGCTGCGCGAGCGCCGCGAAGACATCCCCGCCCTCGTCGCGCACTTCCTCGCGCGGCACGGCGGCGGCATCGAGCGCAGCGCCCTCGCGCGCCTCGTCGCGGCGCCCTGGCAGGGCAACGTGCGCGAGCTCGAGAACGTGGTCCGCCGCGCGGCGGTGATGGCGCCGGGCGGCACCATCCGCGAGCACGACCTCGGCCTCCCGCTCTCCGGCGCGGCCCCGCCCGCCGAGCGCGAGGTCCCCACGGGCGGCGACCTCCGCGACGCGGTGAACGAGGTCGAGCGCGGGCTGGTGGAGCGCGCGCTGCGGGCGCACGGGGGCAACCAGTCTCGCGCGGCGAAGACCCTGGGGCTCTCGCGCTTCGGGCTGCAGAAGAAGATGAAGCGGCTGGGGATCTCCGCGCGCGCGCTGGCCGCGGAGGAGGGCTGATCAGCCCAGGCGAGAGGCCACGACGTTCCAGTCGAGGCCCGAGATCACGGCCTCGGCGTACTTCGCCTTGCCGGTCGAGTAGTCGGTGAAGTACGCGTGCTCCCAGGCGTCGAAGGCCGCGAGGACGCGCGCGTTCGCGAAGAGCCCGACGTGGTGCTCGCCCTGCACCAGCATGTTGACCACCTTGTTCTCGAAGGGGTCGTGCACGAGCAGGGTCCAGCCGTGCGCGCTCATCAGGCAGGCCTTGGTGTCGGCCGCCCACGCGTCGACGCTGCCGAAGCTGTCGACGAGGGCCTTCTTCACCGCGTCGGAGGGCGAGGTCGAGCCGTCGCCGAGGTTCTCGAAATAGAGCTCGTGGAGCACGGTGCCGTTGAAGGCCACCGGCTCGCGGCGGCGGAGCTCGCTGTACTCGCTGAACGAGTAGTTCGGGGTCGAACGATCGGCCGCGCTGAGCCGGGTGCGGATCTCATTGAGCTTCGCGACGTAGCCCTTGTAGAGGCCGAAGTGAGCCTGGAGCTGGGCATCAGAGAGCCCCTTGGCCTTGCCGCCGAGGAGCCTGTCGTAGTTCTTCGCTTCGAACGCCATGGTGTGAAACCTCCGTGGTGGTGCGGCCCTCCCGAGGTGTACGGGCCTGGGCCGCGTCGACCGCGACCCGTGGTAACGCCGCCCTCCCCCCGGTCGCAACCGCCCGCGCGCATTTCTTTCCGCGCTGGTGGCGCTTTGTGACCTCGTGGCATCGTGCCGGAGCGGCCATGCGCGTGAAACCCTTCGTCCTCGTCGCCCTCGCCCTCGGTTGCTCCAGCTCGACGCCGGCGGGCGCCCCCGACGGCGCCGTCGGCTCCGACGCGGGGTCCGACGCGGCGTCGAGCCCCGACGCGCCCTCGAGCCCCGACGCGCCCTCGGCCTCCGACGCGCCGTCCGTCGCCCCGTACGACGCCGGCGCGGCCCCCGAGTGCGCCCGCGCGGCGGTCTTTCGCCGCGTGGCCGCCCGCGGCGCCGGCGTGAGGGACCTCGCCGTGGGCGGCCTGGTCCCCTACCGCGGCGGCTTCGTGGTGGCGGTGCACGAGGCCGCGCCGAGGCTCGCGGGCGACGCGGGGATGGTGCGCCGCGACACCGTCAGCGTGGTGTCGGTCGACCACGACGCGCAGGTGCAGCGCCCGCTGCAGCTCGTGTACGCGAGCGCCCCTGAGCAGACCGACCTCACGGTGCCCGCGCTGCTCCCCCTCGGCGGCGGCGCGCTGCTGACCTTCGGCGAGTCCCGCGGCGCGCCGGGGCTCGCGGGGTCGATCCTTCGCCTGCGCGGGTCGGTCCTCGACACCGGCGCGGTGCCGGGCGTGCCCGCGAGCCTCCTCGACGAGCACGGCGAGGCCGCGTCGACGAGCCTCCCCGACGGGCGCGCGCTGCTGCTCGCGTCGCGGGTGCGCGGCGGCGGCGGCGACGCGGGCTTTCTCGTGGTCTCGCCCACGACCTACCGCGTCGACCTCGAGGGCCGCGTGAGCTTCGGACAGGACCTGAGCTCCTTCGTGCGCCTCGACAGCGAGAGCCCGCTGCTGCGCCCCGCGCCCGACGGCGCGGTGCTCTTCGCGCGGGTGGGCACAGACCTCGTGCAGCTCGGGTTCACCGCCGACGGCTCCGTCGACCTCCGCGGCGCGCGGCGCACCGCGGCCTTCGGCGCGAGGCGCCTCGACGACGCCGCGGTGCTCGGAGACACCTCGGTCGTCGCCTGGGGCGGCACCGAAGAGGGCATGGCGGTGGTGCGCGCGGCGGTGGTGCGGCGGGACGGCGAGGTGATCGCGCGCCGGGAGCTCGATCGCTACGCCGGCGACGAGCCCACCGTGGCGGTGGCGCCCGCGTTCGGCGGCGCGGCGGTGGCGTGGCTGCGCGGCGCCGGAGACACCATCACCGTGCGCGCCGTCACCCTCCAGCCCGACGGCGTGGTGCGCGGCGCCCCGCGAGACCTCGTGCGCGCCCCCAACGCGGGCGGCAGGCTGCACCTGGTCGTCGGCGCGGGCGCTCGCGTGGCGACCTTCGCCGCGCAGGACGTCGACGGCCTCGGGGAGCAGGGCGTCTCGGTGGGACGCGCCTGCCTCCCGTAGTGCCTCGTCGCAGGGCATTTGAAGGGTTCCACGCGACCGACGTACCCACATCCCGCGCGGTCGCGTCGGTGTGGGCCCGCGGTGCGGGTTCACCTCAACCCTTCACCTCCCCTGCGGAAAGGCAGTCGCAGCGCCCTACGCCACCTTCGCGCCCTTGCGCGCGTGCTCGGCGATGCGCAGCTCGATGCCCTCGGCCATGCGCGCGGCGGCGCGCGGGCCCTCGGCGCGCACCTTCGCCGCGAGGGAAGGGTGCGACAACTCGCCCGCGAGCCGCAGCGCCTTCGCCGCCGAGAGCCAGACGCGCGCGAAGCCGGGCAGCTCGCTCCGGGTGAGGTGGGTGGGAAAGCTCCCCGCGCCCAGGGTCTCGGTCACCACCTGACGCTCCTCGTCGGTGTAGCCGTCGTCGGCGCACACGCGGTCGAGCACGTGGTCGAAGGGAGAGCGCCCGTCGTCGGCCCCGTCGTCGCCGCGCGACGGAGCGCTCGCCCGAGGCTCGCGGGACGTCTCCCCCGCGCCCCCGCCCTCGAGGGTCACCGCCGAGACCGGCAGCCCGAGCGCCTCGGCCACGCGCCGCGCCGACGACTCCGACGCGCGCAGCGAGCCCCCCGCCGCGAGCGTCGCGGCCTCGTGCGAGCTGAGCCGCGCCGAGCGCGCGAAGCTCTCGAGGTCGAGGCCCACCGCCGCGATCGCGACGTCGAGTTGAGAGACATGAATCGTCGTCATCGAAGACCTCCGGGGTACGCCCCAGACGACGTCCTAGACTGAACACAGGTTCAGCTCAAGCCCCCCGCCCCCTGCGCGAGCTTGAACAGAAATAAACTTGCCACACACCGCGTGAGGTCTACGCTCCACGAGTCGGTGCCCCGCGGGGCGCGCGGGGCGCGCGGCGGTCTTGGGGTGAAGCCGACGCGGAGGCGTGCATGGAGACGGAGCGGGTTCACACGACGATCACGGGGCACGAGGTGCGGTACGCGCCCGACGAGGGCTTCGAGGGCTTTCGCGCGAGGCTCGACGCGCTGCTGGCCGACCCCGCGGCGGGCGAGCAGGAGATGATCGGTCTGGCGTACTCCCGGGCGAACCCGATCCTCGCGCCGACGCCGGGCGACCTGGTGGGCGACCGGGGCGCGGTCACCCGCGAGGTGCTCCAGGATCCTCGCTACCTCGTGGTGCAGGACCTCCTCGCGCGCAAGCGCTTCGCGGCGCAGGGCACCGACCCCGCGGTCGTCGCCGCGGAGTACACCGTGTCGCTCGCCGAGGCCGCCAAGGCGCTCGGGGTCTCGAAGAGCGCCGCGCAGCAGGCCTTCGCGGCGGGGCGGCTCCCCTCGTGGGTGAAGGGCGGCCGCCCCTACACCACCCGGCGCGCGGTCGACGCCTTCGCGATCACCCAACGCGCGAGCGCGAAGGCGCGGCCTGGCCCTGCGCCGCGGGCGCCGCGGGTGGCCGAGCGCGAGGCGCCGCCCGAGCGCGTGGTGGTGCGCGTGGACCAGGGCCCCGATGGGGTGTTCAGGCTCAAGCACGCGGGCGCGCTCGAGGGCCTCACGCGCGTCGCGGGGTCGACCGTGGTCGAGGGTCACCTCGACGGGTGGTCGCGCGTCGCCGTGCTCGCCGGCGCTGGGCCCGACGCGTGCTTCTACGCGCTCGCGCCCGAGCCGGGCGCCAACGCCACCCTCGCGGCCGAGGGCGGCTTCTTCGTGCGAGGCGGCTTCAAGATCGTCGAGGCGGTGCGCGCGGCCGGCCAGAGCCGCGCGCGCTGGCGGGCCTTCGCGCCCGAGTGAGCCCCTCGGACCGTTCGCTCGAAGCGCCCACCCCCCCCGAGGGAGCGCCGGCGCGTTCATCGAAGCCACGAAACACGCCGCCGTCGGGGCGCAGATGTGAGGAGTCTCAGATTTTCAACGCGACAGGGGGGAACGCCCATGCTTCGATCGCCTTCGGATCGACAAGGGGTAAGTGATGGGGCTCGCGCGTCAGGTTGAAGGCACGATCGTCGGAGGCACCTACCGGGTTCGTCGCCTGCTCGCCGAAGGGGGCATGAGCGACATCCTCGACGCGAATCACCTCGAGTCGGGCGCTCGGGTCGCGATCAAGGTGCTGCCCCAGAGCAAGATCACCCACAGCGAGTACCTCGCTCGCCTGGAGCGAGAGCGTCGCATCCTGCAGGCCGCCAAGGGGCCCGGCGTGGTCGAGGTGCTCGACTGGGGCACCTGCGAGGCCTACGGGTCGTACATCGTCACCGAGTGCTTGAACGGCCGCTCGCTCGACGGGATCCTCGTCTCGCGGGGGCGCCTCTCCGTCGCCGACGCGCTCCCGATCTTTCTCGAGGTCTCGCAGACGATGACGCGGCTGCACGCGCAGAACATCGTTCATCGTGACCTCAAGCCGGGGAACGTCTTCATCACGACGCCGCGTCACGGCGCGCAGCGCGTGGTGCTGCTCGATTTCGGGGTGTCGAAGATCTACAAAGAGCCGAGCGACAGCATCGACGAGGCTGAATTCGACCCGGGGCTGATCCCGGTCGCGCCGGTGACCACGCGGGGCGAGCTCCTCGGCACGGTGGAGTACATGTCGTCTGAGCAGCTCCTCGCGCAGCACGACGAGATCGGGCTGGAGTCTGACATCTTCAACCTCGGCGTCGCGATGTTCGAGATCCTGAGCGGCGAGCTGCCCTACGGCACGGGCTGGGCCGAGCGCGCCGAGCACCTCCACCGAAGGTCGGTGCCTTCTGGGGTCGATCAGCGGGTCGAGGGCGTCCCGATCGAGCTGGCGCAGCTGGTGTCGAGGATGATCGCCCACAGCCGAGGCGACCGCCCGGCCTCGATGCGAAACGTCCACGCCGAGCTCCTGGCCATCGCGAAGCGGCTCCCCGACGAGCGCCCCCCTCCGCTCCTGGAGGGGCTCTCGGGGTCCCGGCGAGACCACGAGACGAAGCGTCGTCACGACCGCGCGGCCTACGTCGCGCCGGTGCGGCTGATCTCGGGCTCCCGCATCGTCGACGGGCGCATCGAAGACGTCTCCGAGGGCGGCATGCTGCTCACCGCGCGCCTGCGCCTGACGCCCGGAGAGCTCATCGCGGTGCGCTTCGCGCTCCCGATGGACGGCAGGCTCACCCACGTGGGCGCGACGGTCCGCTGGTGTCGAGAGGGGCGGGGGCGCGTCGCCATCGGGCTCAAATGGAACGATCCGCCCGAAGAGTTCGTCGCCGCGCTCCGCGCGTACATCGATCTCATGCTCGACCCCGACCGCGCGTCGGAGAGCATCACGCTGCTCAAGGTGTAGGCGGAGCCCGCGGTTCGCCCCCGTCGCCGGGCCGTCACTCGCTTGACAGCCCCTGCCGCGACACCTCTAATCCTATCCCAGCGGGAGGATGAGATAACTCAGTGGGGGAGATTCGAAGAATTGAGGGGACCCTGGTGGGTGACTCGTACCGGGTTCGTCGGCTCCGCGCGAAGGGGGGCATGAGCGACATCTTCGATGCGAGTCACCGCGAGTCGGGGCGTCGCGTCGCGATCAAGGTCCTCCCGCAAGACAAGATCAGGCACAGCGAGTACCTCGCGCGCCTCGAGCGGGAGGGCTCCCTGCTGCGGCTGGCCGCGGGGAGCGGCTCGGTGGCGCTGCTCGACTCGGGCGAGTGCCAGACCTATGGGCCCTACCTGGTGATGGAGTACCTGGTCGGGCGCCCCCTCGACGGGATCCTCATCTCCGAGGGGCCGATGCTCCTCGACGACGCGCTCCCGATCTTCGTGGAGGTCGCGGGGTGCCTCGCGCGGCTCCACGAGCTCAGGATCGTGCACCGCGACATCAAGCCCGCGAACGTCTTCATCACCGCCCCCACCGAGGGGGCTCAGCGGGCCGTCCTCCTGGACTTCGGCGTCTCGACGCGGCTGGCCGCCCCGGATGAAGCCCACGACGACCCTGATTTCGACTACTTCGCGCCGTCGGTCGACCGGCTCACCTCCCGGGGGGAGCTGCTCGGCACGATCGAGTACATGTCTCCCGAGCAGATCATGGCGATGCACGACGAGGTCGGGTTCGAGTCGGACATCTTCAGCCTCGGGGTGATGATGTTCGAGCTGCTGAGCGGCGACCTCCCCTACGGCGTCGACTGGGCCCACCGCCTGCAGAACCTTCACGACAGCGTGGCTCCTCGCAGGATCGATCAGGCGGTCCCGGGCGTCCCCCACGAGCTGGCCGAGCTGGTCGCGGAGATGATCGCGAACCGCCGCGGCGACCGTCCCTCCTCGATGCGATCCGTCCACGACAGGCTCACGCGCATCGCGACCGGGCTCGCGCGCGAGCCCCGCCGGCCGCTCCTCGAGGCGTGGTTCGCGGCGAAGGGCTCGAACGACCGCAAGTACAACCGCGTGAGCTACGCCGCGCCCGTGCGCATGATGGTGAACGGGCGTGGGTTCGACGGGCGGAGCGAAGACATCTCCGAGCGGGGGATGCTGCTGATCACCCGGTTTCGGCTCATGCCTGGGGAGCGCCTGTCGGTTCGCTTCGCCCTGCCCCTCGACGGCTGGGTGACCCAGATCGACGCCATGGTCCGATGGTGTCGCGAGGGTCGTGAGCGCGTGGCCGTCGGCCTGCTGTGGGTCGACCCGCCCGCCGAGGTGACCCTGGCCCTGCGGTCCTACGTCGACCTCATTCATGACCCCGAGCTGCCGGCGGGCGCCACCCAGCTCGACGCCGAGAACGCCTCGAGGTAGCGCGAGCGCCTGCGCCCCGCGGCGAGGCCCAAAATCGAACCCGACCCGCGGCGCCCCCTTTAGCTTCTCGCTCGGAGGCCGATTGGAGAGGCATGTGCCCTCCAACCCTCACCAGGCTGCTCCTCGCGCTGACCCTCGTGTTCGCCGGTTGCGCCGGCTACCAGCGCTACGAGCCACTGACCGTGCCCGTCGCCGCCGAGGCGCGGGTTCGCACCGCCGCGATTCGCGAGCTCGCCACCCTCGAGGGGTGGCACCTCGTCGGCACCCCCGGGCGCCGCGGGCGGATCGAGGCCATCTCGAGCGACAGCGGGACGCGCCGCGAGTTCATCCGCATCGACTCGTCCCGTGACTCCCTGCGCATCACGGTGCGCACCGAGCTCCGCGATGGCGACGGCGACTGGCTCGGCTCCGACATCGTGTGCCCGAGCTACTCGTACGCGAGGGAGACCGAGGTCGCGGAGCGCCTCGCGCGCCTCGTGCGCGTGCACGGCGGCGAGGAGCGCTGAGATGACGACCCCCACTCACCCCCGGGCCCGCCACGGGACCCTCGGAGCTGACCTCACCCCACACGCGCGGTGGTGTGAGGTCAGCTCCGAGGGCGGAGGGAGCCTCGCGCACCCCCGACACCGCGTGACCTCCCCGAGGAACACGCTGCGTTCTGGAGCCGCCCATGGGACTCGAACCCACGACCTGCGGTTTACGAAACCGCTGCTCTACCAACTGAGCTAGGGCGACGAAGGGAGCGGCACGGTACACGCTCCGCCGCGCGCGCGCAAGTCCCTCGCGCGGCTCGCCGTTCGTGGTAGGCGCTTCGGGATGATCGACCTGCGCTCGGACACCGTCACCCGCCCCACCGCCGGGATGCGCCGCGCGATGCACGACGCCGAGGTGGGCGACGACGTGTACGGCGAAGACCCCACGGCGCTCTTGCTCGAGGCGCGGGTCGCGGAGCTCCTCGGCAAGGAGTCCGCGCGCTTCGTCCCCTCGGGGACCATGGCGAACCAGATCGCGCTGCTGCTGCACTGCCGCCCCGGCGACGAGGTGATCGTGTCTGAGGGCGCGCACTGCGCGTGGTACGAGAGCGGCGCCGGCGCGGCCTGGGCGGGCGCGCAGTTCGTGACCGCGGGCGCGGGGGTGATCTTCTCCCCCGACGACCTCGACGCGGCGTCGAAGCCCGACGCGTACTGGTGCCCCCGCACGCGCCTCGTCGCCCTGGAGAACACCCACAACCGCGGCGGCGGCAGGGTGCTCCCGCAGGACGTCGTCGTCGCCGTGTGCGAGCGCGCCCGCGCGAAGGGCTACGCGACGCACCTCGACGGCGCGCGGCTCTTCAACGCGGGCGTCGCGTCGGGCGCCTCGCTCGCCGAGCTCGCCGCGCCCTTTGACACCGTGAGCGTGTGCCTCTCCAAGGGCCTCGGCGCGCCCGTGGGCTCGCTCCTCGCGGGCTCCCGCGACCACGTGCGTCAGGCCACGCGGCTCAGAAAGATGCTCGGCGGGGGCATGCGGCAGGTGGGGGTCCTCGCCGCCGCGGGGCTGTACGCCCTCGACCACCACGTCGCGCGCCTCGCCGACGACCACGCGCACGCCCGCGCCCTGGCCGACGCGCTGCGCGCGCACCCCGCGGTCACCGTCGACGCGCCCGACACCAACATCGTGATGATCGACCTCGCGGGGGGCGTCATGGCCGACGACGTCGCCGCGCGCGCGAGGCGCGAGGGCGTGCTGGTCTCGAGCTTCGGGCCGCACCGGCTGCGCGCGGTCACGCACCTCGACGTGTCGAGGAGCGACGCGCTCCGCGCGGGTGAGATCCTCGCGCGGGCCGTCGATGCGTAGCGCCGCGCTGGCGCTGCTGCTGGGCCTCGGCTGCGCGCACCCACGAACCGCGCCGTACCTCGCGGCGACGGCGCGCGCGGCCAGGGCGGCGCACGCCGGGAGGCACCGCGAGGCCGCGGCGCTCTGGTCCGAGGCGACGCCCCTCGCCGACCGCCCGAGGGACGCCGACGACACGCGCTACCGCGCCGCCGACGCGTGGTCCCGCGCCGGGGAGACCGACCGCGCGGTGGCGGAATTCGACGCCCTCGCGTCGAGCGCCGCGCACCCGCCCATCGCGGCCCGCGCGCGCCTCGAGGCCGCCCTGCTGCGCCTGCGCCGCGACGGCGAGGGAGACCGCGCGCGCGCCCTCGCGGACCTCGACGCGCTCATCGCGAATGCCCCCGATCGGGGCTCCGGTCGGCGCGCCCTCGACCACCGGCTGCGCCTCTTCGACGAGGGCCCCGACCCCGACGCGGCCGTCGCCTGGCTCCGCGCGCGGGCGACCGACGCGGCGATCCGCGACAGCGACCTCGACGCGTCGGTGTCGCACCTGCTCGCCCTGCGCCTCGCCCGCGCGGGGCGTCGCGACGAGGCCGTGACGACGTGGCAGAACCTCTTCTCCCGCAGGGGCTTCGGACACAACCCGCGCTGGGACGACGGCCACCTCGCCCTCGCCCAGACCCTCCTCGACGCGGGCGATCCGCGCGGCGCCGTCGAGGCCCTCGACGCGCTCTTCGAGCCGTGGACGACCTCGTGGTTCGTGGGGAGCTACACCGGCCCGCGCATGCCCGAGGCGGCGCTGCTGCGCGCGAGGATCTACCGTGATGTGTTGCGCGACCCCGTCGCCGCGGGCGAGGCCTACCGCTTCGTGTATGAGCGCCTGGAGCACAGCACGCTGCGCGACGACGCCATGGCCGAGGCGGCGGAGCTGCTCGACCGTCGCGGGGAGGACGGCTGCCCGCTCTGGCGTCGGCTGGTCACCGAGCTCGCGTGCAGCCCCCGAGCCCGGCGGGCGACGGAGCGGGCGAGGGCCTGCGGCGCGGCGCCCCCTCGCTGCCGGGCGCGCGTGACCGGGGAGTGACTCGGCGGGGCGCTCTTCGTGCAGGGCGGCGGGCTCTGCGGGAGCTCCGCCGCGGCGCGAGGGCGACGAGGGGTCAGTCCTCGTCGTCGTCCTTGAGGGGGACCTCGTCGTCGTCGACGAGGTCGTCGTCGTCGTCGAACTCGTCGTCGTCTTCGTCTTCGTCGTCGCCCGACTCGGCGGTCTCGAACTTGAGCTCGACGCCCACGTCGGCGAGCTGCGACTCCATCAGGTCGAAGAGCTCGTCGATGTCTTCGCCGGCCCACTCCTCGAGGGTGTCGCCGAGGAAGTCGTAGAAGTCGGTGTCGATGCGACGCTCGATCTCTTCGATCTGCTCCTCGCTGAACGCGTCGAGGATGTCGTCGCGCAAGGTCTCGGTGTCACCTTCTTCGACCGCGTCCTGCGCCGACAGTCGGATCTGCTTCACTGCTCTTCGGTCGAGAAGGATCTCCATCACTCTCTATTCCTCGCTAGGCGACGGCTGCTAACCTACCCCCGCGAGCGTTGTCAACAATCTCCGCGCGGCTCAGCGCACAAGCCCGCAGAACGCTACGCGCGCCGCTCAATTCGGATCCGTTCGGCCCCCCCTCGGGGGTGTATCGTCCTCGTCGGTGCCGCGCGCGACTTCAGCATGGACGCTCCTCGCCCTCGCCGCGCTCGCGCACGCGCCCAGGGCCGAGGCCGAGACGCGCTCGCCGATGCCGTCGGTGTTCATCCCCTTCGCGTTCGTGCAGGGGGCCGTCTCGACGTCGTTCCTGCTACACGCCGACAGCCTGTGCCCCGAGGGCGACGCCGTGTGCCCCATCGGCGGCGGCGGCGGGATCATGATCTCCTACGGCCGCCGCTACCACCCCCAGCGCGAGTGGCTGATCGGCTACGACCTCACGGTGCGCAACGCGAGGAACCTCTTCGCGTCGGCCACGCTGCAACAGGCCCGCGCGGAGCACCGCTGGGTGCTCTGGTCGAGGCGCTCGAACCTCGAGGCCTTCGCGGGGGTGCACGGCGGCCTGGCGATCTACGGCGAGCGCTTCGGCGCCATCACCGCGGGCCTGGCCCTGGGCGCGTCGGTCGGCGCGAACTACAACATGGGCGCGTTCTTCAGCCTCGGGCTCATCGCGCGCTTCGAGGCGCTGAGGTTCCTGCCCTTTGACCTGGGCGACGGCGTGCGGCGGGGCGAGGGCGGCGTGGCGACGGTCTCGGGCACCGTGCACCTCACGCTCACCTACCGGTACCGATGATCGCACCAACGGACGCATCTCCTTGACGCGCGGCGCCGCGGCGTTGTGCAATCCGCGCCAGCGATGAGTTGCGGGAACTGCGGGCGCCAGAACCCTCCTGGTGCGATCTACTGCCTCGACTGCGGGCAGAAGCTACGTGAGACCGGCCCCCTTCCCGTGCCGCCGAGTTCGTTCGGCGCAGCAGGGTCGACGCCGGACATCACGACACAGGGGGCGCCTTCGCCCGTGACCGGCGGGTCGACGGTGGCGTGTCCGCGCTGCAACGCCGACAACCCCGTGCGCGTGCGGTATTGCACCATGTGCGGCGCGGGGCTCCCCGCGGCGGAGGGCGACGCGACGGCTCAGGGCGGAGGCACGGCGCTGCAGGTCGCGCCGGAGATCCCGCCGACGGTGGCGCAGCCCGCGGTGGTGATCGCCCCGGCGGCGCCCGCGCCTGCGCCTGCGCCCGCGCCCGCGCCTGCGCCCGCCGCGAAGGCGGCGCCGCGGGTGGAGTCTCGCACCGACAGCTTCGGCGCCGCGCCTGGCGCCGAGGCCGCGCAGATCGTCACGATCCTGAAGGACGGCTCGGAGGGGCCGATCCACCGGCTCTCTCAGGCCGTCACCGACCTCGGGCGCTACGAGGGGAACATCACGCTCCCCGACGACCCGTACCTCTCGCCGCGCCACGCGCGGATTCAGAAGCGCGGCGACCGTTACTACCTCCGCGACCTCGGCTCGGTGAACGGCGTGTTCCTGCGCATCCGCGAGCCCGTCGAGATCCATCACGGCGACGTGCTCCTGGCGGGTCAGCAGGTGCTGCGCCTCGAGATCCTGACGGACGGGGAGCTGTCCCTCGGTCCGGTGATGCACTACGGCGTGATGCTCTTCGGCACGCCCGAGCAGCCTCGCGTCGCGCGGCTGGTGCAGCTCACCAGCGAGGGCGTGCCCCGCGACGTGTACCACCTCTACCGTGACGAGACGGTGATCGGCCGCGAGTCGGGTGACGTCGTGTTCACCGACGACGTGTTCCTCAGCCGACGCCACGCGACGTTTCGCGTCGATCGAAGCCACCGCAAGGTCGTCGTGCGCGACCTGGGGAGCTCGAACGGGACGCTGGTGCAGTTTCGCGGCGAGCGCGAGATCTCCGACGGCGACGTGTTTCGCGTTGGCCACCACCTGTTTCGCTTCGACGCGGGCCCGCGCGTCCCTGGAAGCTCTCCGCGATGAGCGACGACGTCGACAAGGTCCCGCCCGAGGGGGCCTCCGCGGAGCCTCTCGCAGAGCCCGCCACGCCCTCGACGGAGGACGCCCCGCCCGCGGACAGCAAGACCGCGGACAGCAAGACCGCGGAGAGCGAGACCGCCGAGAGCGAGACCGCCGAGAGCGAGACCGCCGAGAACGAGGCCGCGGAGAGCAAGACCGCGGACAGCGAGACCGCGGAGCGCGAGGCGGCCCCCGTCGACGGCGCGGTGACCACGAAGCAGGACGGCACCGACCCCGCGGTCGTGCCGACGGCGCCGAGGATCACCGTGCAGATCTCGGGGATGACCGATGTCGGGAGGATTCGCGAGCACAACGAGGACAACCTCCTCGTGGCCGACCTCACCGCGCGGGTGCGAGACGGCGCGCTCTTTGACACGACCCTCGAGATCGGGCCCGAGGGGCTGCTCCTCGCGGTCTGCGACGGGATGGGCGGCGCGCTCGCCGGCGAGGTCGCGAGCCAGATGGCCGTCGACGTCGTGCACGCCATCGTGCAGGACGGGGCGACCCCCGCGGACGAAGACGGCTTCGCCCAGAAGCTCGTGGCCGCGGTGCAGGAGGCCGGCGCGAGGATCTATCTCGCCGCCAAGACCAACCGCAACCAGCACGGCATGGGCACCACGGCGACCGTCGCGGGGGTGAGCGGGCGCAAGGTGTTCATCGGACAGGTGGGCGACTCGCGCGCGTACCTCCTGCGACGCGGGAGGCTCCGGCAGATCACGAAGGACCAGTCCCTCGTCTCGAAGCTCATCGAGGCCGGTCAGCTCACCGAGGACGAGGCCGAGAGCTACGAGCACGCGCACATCATCCTCCAGGCGCTCGGCACCTCGGACGCGGTGTGCGTCGACCTCTCCTACGCCGACCTCCGCAAGGGGGACATGCTGATGCTCTGCTCCGACGGGCTCTCGGGGCTCGCGACGCACGAGCAGATCCGCGAGATCATGACCGCGGGCGAGAGCCCGAAGGACTGCGCCGAGCAGCTCACCGACTGCGCCAACGACGGCGGCGGGCACGACAACATCACGGTGATCATCGCGCGCTTCGACGGCGACCTGCCCGAGCCGACCGACGACGACCACATCCAGGGCTACCAGGCCCACGTGCTGTCTCGCCCCCTCGAGTCGCTGGTGGGAGGGCGCGCGAGCACGTCGCTGAAGGTCCCCGACCTGCCGCCGCCGGGCTCTGACCTCAAGAACCGGCTCTCGTACCCGCCCGACGCGCCCTCGCTGCCGAAGTACGACGACGACGACGACGACGCGCCTCGGAGCAGCGCGCGACCCGCGGCCGCATCGCGCGACCCCGACGAGCCGGTCTCGCTGCCCATGCAGAGCTCCCCCTGGGCGCCGATGGTGATCGGCGCGATCGTGATCGGGGTGCTCCTGGGCGCCTGGCTGGCGCTGCGCGAGCGCCCCGAGCCGCCGCCCGCCCGCGGCGCGCCGACGGTGCAGACCCCCGCCGCGCCCGAGACGGCCGTCGACACCGCCCACCCCGTCGAGCCGACCCCCCTCCCGGCCCCGGCCTGGGACGACGCCGGCGCGCCCGACGCCCCCTGAGCTGGAGGGCGATGATCCGGCTGGTCCAGG
>JAWKRB010000033.1:0-86674 GCA_041389885.1 Polyangiales bacterium
GCCCGCGTCACCCTCCCGCGCCGCTTCTCCCCATGGCGCGCATGTGGTTCGATCTGTGCACCGGGACTACGAGCATGAAACCGCGCGGCCGCTCCATTCGACTCGCCTTGCTCCACGCGGCGCTCTTGAGCGCCTGCGGCGGCGGCGTGGCGGTGGTGGGCGGCGACACGGGCCCCGCCGAGGTCGACGCGCCGGACGTCCTCGACGCGCCGGACGTCCTCGACGCGCCGGACGTCCTCGACGCGCCGGACGTCCTCGACGCGCCCGAGGTCCTCGACGCGCCGGACGTCCTCGACGCGCCCGAGGTGCCGAGGCTCGACGTTATGTCGGTCGAGGTGGTGATCCCCGACCTCGACGTGCTGACCGAGCGCGACGCCACCGGGCGCGAGGACCTCGGTCCCCTCGACGCCACGAGCTCCACCTGCGCGATGATCTGCGCGCCTCGAGAGCTCTGCTGCCGCGGCGCCTGCGTCGACACGGCCACCGACCCCGCGAACTGCGGCGGATGCGGCCAGAGCTGCGCCCCCGGCACGGCCTGCACGGGCGGCATGTGCGGCTCGACCTGCCCGAGCAACCTCACCCAGTGCTCCGAGGGCTGCGTCGACACGGCCACCGACCCCAACCAATGCGGCCGCTGCGGCGAGCAGTGCCCCTCCGGCACGACCTGCCAGGGAGGCGCCTGCGCGTGCCCGCAGGGGCAGGTCCTCTGCGGCGGCGCCTGCGCGCCGGCGGGGTGCACCGTGGGCCGCGGCGCGTGCGAACGCCCTGGGGCGCAGCGCTGTATGGACGGCGGGCTCGTGTGCGAGGGCACCCCCGGCGCGCCCGCGGCCTTCGAGGTCTGCAACAACGTCGACGACGACTGCGACGGCTTGATCGACGAGGGGGTCACGCGCCCCTGCTTCTCGTTCTCGCGCACGCGCGGCGTCGGGATCTGCCGCGCGGGCACGCAGACCTGCGCCGCGGGCACCTGGGGCGCGTGCGCGGGCGAGGTGGGCCCGCAGGTCGAGACCTGCAACGGGCTCGACGACGACTGCGACGGCACCCGCGACAACCTCCCGACGCAGGGCTGCTTCACCGGCCCGTCGTCGGCGCGGGGGCGCGGGCGCTGCCGCGACGGCACGCTGCAGTGCGCGGCGGGCGCGCTCCGCTGCGTCAACGAGGTGCTCCCGCTGCCGGAGATCTGCAACAACGAAGACGACGACTGCGACGGCATGGTGGACAACAACCCCTCGTCCATCGCGTGCCCCGCCCGCCCCAACGCGGCCGCGTCGTGCGCGAGCGGCGCGTGCCGCTACACCTGCGCGCCGAACTTCTTCGACTGCGACGGGAACATCAATTCCAACGGCTGCGAGACCGACCTGCGCACCGACCCGATGCGCTGCGGCAGCTGCACCAACCGGTGTGCCGCGGGCAGCACCTGCGACAACGGGCTGTGCACCACGGCGTGCTCGGGCGCGATCTGCGGCGGCCAGTGCGTCGATCTGTCGTCGAGCACCTCCCACTGCGGCGGCTGCAACGTCGTCTGCTCGGCGCCCTCGGGGGGCTTTGCGAGCTGCGTCTCGGGCGGCTGCGCCTCCTCGTGCCCCGCGGGCACGACCCAGTGCGGCGCGGTCTGCGCGGACCTCTCCATCGACCCCGGCAACTGCGGGAGCTGCGGCAACGCCTGCGGCCCAGGGCGACAGTGCCAGCGCGACGACACCGGCGCGCCCGTCTGCGTGTGCGGCAACAACGGCGTGCTCTGCGGCGGCGTGTGCCGAGACGTGCGCAGCGACGCGCAGAACTGCGGCGCCTGCGGCGTGCAGTGCGGCGCGGGCCAGAGCTGCCAGAACGGCGCCTGCCGCTGCAACACCACGGGGACCACCCTCTGCAACGGCGCCTGCGTGCGCCTCGGCGACCCCTGCTCCGCGGGCGTGGGCGCCTGCCGTCGCGGCGGCGTGGTCGTGTGCGGCAGCGCGGGGCCGATCTGCGACGCCGTCGCGGGCACGCCCTCGACCGAGGTCTGCAACAACGCCGACGACGACTGCGACGGCCTCGTCGACAACAACAACGCCGAGGGCTCCTGCGCGACCCTGCCCTTTCAGGTCGCGAGCTGCGTGGCGGGGACCTGCGGCGTCTCGTGCCTCCTCGGGCGGGGCAATTGCGACGGCGTGCTCAGCAACGGCTGCGAGACCGACCTGCTCACCAGCGCCGCGCACTGCGGGCGCTGCGGGATGCAGTGCGCGCTCGGGCAGTCCTGCGTCATGGGCGCCTGCGTCACCGTCGACCTCTTCGGAGACGCCGGCGCCCTCAACGACGCGAGCAGCGACGCGCGCGGCGACACGGACTGACCGCCCTGGCGCGTGACGACGGCGCCACCGATGTCACGCCGATGCCCCACTCGTCACCGCGGCGCCTCGAGGGCCACGCCGCGTGTGCGTGATGTCACCGAAGCTCCCAGGGCGCGACACGGCGCGATCCTAACCTCCCCCGCAGCCGCGCACCCCGCCGAGGACCACGCGCGGAGGAGAGGTCGCGCATGCACCACGGGTTCTCGCTCATCAAGCTGTTCACGTCCTTCGCCAAGCTCGGCGCCGAGTGGGTGATGTGGGTGCTCATCGGGCTCTCCGTCGCGTCCATCGGGGTCATGGTCGAGCGGGCTCGGTACTACCGCAGGCTCTCGGATGACCTCGCGCGCCTCGCGAAGCAGCTGGACCTCCGGCTGCGCAACGGGGACGAGGAGGGCGCCCGGGAGCTCCTCCGCGCGTCGCCCTCCCCCGCGGCCCTCGTGGCCCTCGACGGCCTCGACGCCGAGCACCGCGGCGCCCACGCCGCCGAGTGCGTGATGAGCGCCACCAGCGCGCGGGTGCGCCCGGCCCTGGAGCGCAACCTCTCCTTCCTCTCCACGGTGGGCAACAACGCGCCCTTCGTCGGGCTCTTCGGCACCGTCATCGGGATCATCCAGGCCTTCGACGCCCTCAAGCCCCCCGCCGGGGTCACCGGCGCCGCCGCCGCCGCCGCCGCGCAGGCCGCCACGGGACGGGTCATGGGGACCATCGCCGAGGCCCTCGTGGCCACGGCCATCGGGCTCCTCGTGGCGATCCCCGCGGTGGCCGCGAACAACCTCTTTCAGCGCCGGGTGAAGGCCACGCTGGCCTCGACCGAGACCCTCGCGCAGCTCGTGCTCGCGCACATCCACGGGCGGGACTACGGCGCCGACCGCCCCGCGCCCCGCCCTGCCGCCCCCGCGGTGACCGTCGAGGCGGTGAACTGACATGGGCGTCGCGACCTCCGACGCCGACGGCGAGATCGGCGGGATCAACGTCACCCCCTTCGTCGACATCGCCCTGGTGCTGCTGGTGATCTTCATGGTCACCGCGAAGTACATCGTCGCGCAGTCGATCCCCGTCGACCTCCCCAACGCGCGCACCGCGGCCGACACCGAGGTGTCGCAAATGGCCAACGTCTCCGTCGACCGCCAGGGCGCGCTCTTTCTCGACGCGCGCCCCGTCACCGAAGACGCCATGCGCGCTCAGCTCCAGCAGCGCTGGCAGGGCAACCACGAGATCCGCGCGGTGATCTCCGCCGACCGCACCGTCCCCCACGGGCGCGTCACCGAGGTCATCGACCTGGTGCGCCAGGCGGGCGTCACGCGCTTCGCGATCCAGACCCAGCAGCCCCCGCAGGCCGCGCCGCGATGAGCCCCCCCCGCGCGCCGCTGCCCTCCGAGTCCGCGGTGTTCGACGCGGCGCCGCGGCGGTCATGGATGGTCACCGTGCTCGTTCACGCGGGCCTCTTCGGCGCCCTCGCGGTGATGTCCCGACACCTCGCCGCGCGGCACCTGGTCGAGACCGCCTCGGTGGTGGAATTCGAGACGCCCCCGCCTCGCCGCCGACTCCCCCCGAGCCTCCGCCTCCGCCGCCTCCCCCGCCGCCGCGACGCCGCCGCCTCCACGCCGCCCCGCGCCCGCGCCCGCGCCCACGCCGCGCCCGCCGAGCCTCCGCCCGTCGCCGCGCCGCCGCCGGTGCTCACCGCGCCGAGCGCCGACTCGCGCGCGGGAGACTCGGTGCCCAGCGGCACCAACCGCGACTACCGCGGCGGCGACACCTCCTCCACCGGGCGCGGCAACGACGGCGCCCGCGGCGATCACCCCGCCCCTCCGGCGCCCCCCGCGCCGCCGCCGCCGAGCGTGCCCGTCGACCTCCCCGACGACGCCACCGCCCCCGAGGCCCTCGAGGGCAACGAGGCCCCGGAGTACCCCGAGTCGCTCCGCGAGGCCGGGGTGCAGGGCACGGTCATCGCGCGCTTCGTGGTGCGCGCGAACGGCTCCGTGGGCGAGGTGCGCGTGCTCCGCGGCCCCGAGGAGCTGCGCGACACCGTGCGAGAAGCCTTGCGGCGCTGGAGGTTTCGCCCCGCCACGGTCAACGGTCACGCCATCGCGGTCTACCGCACGATGCCCTTTCGCTTCGTGCTCGACAACCTGTGAGCGCAACGATGAGAACCCGCCTCGCCCTCGCCGCGCTCCTCGCGCCGACCGCCCTCTACGCACAGCCTCGCGCGTCTTCGGGCGTGCGCGGCACGGTGTTCGACGCCACGGGCGAGCCCGCCCTCGAGGTGTCGGTGGTGGTCCCCGACACCGAGCTGCGCACGCGCACCGACCTCGACGGGCGCTTCGAGCTCCGCCTCCCGCCCGGGCGCTACACCCTCCGCGCGATCTTCGACCGCACGCACCGCGTCGAGCGCGTCGACGTCGAGGTCCGCGAGGGCGCCCTCACCGACCTCGACCTGCGCCTCGGCGAGGCCCCCGCGCCGCCGCCTCCGGCACAACCCCTTGCGGCACAGACAGATCCGACCACACCGCCCCCCGCGCCCGCGCCCGCGCCGCCCCCCGAAGCGCACCGCGACTCGGGGAGCGCGACGGTGATGGTGATCCGCGGGCGCGCCGACCGCGGCACCGCGGCGACGCAGCTCCAGGTGCGACGACAGAGCGCCGCCGTGAGCGACGGAGTCTCGGCCCAGGACATCGCCCGCGCCCCCGACGCCGCCGTGAGCGACGCCGCGCGACGCGTGGTGGGCGTGACGATCGTGAACGGCCGCTACGCCTACGTGCGCGGCCTCGGAGGGCGCTACGTGAACGCCCTGCTCAACGGGATGCCCCTGCCCTCCCTCGACCCCGACGAGCCCGGCGTGCAGCTCGACGTGCTCCCCGCGTCGCTGCTCTCGGCCCTCGACGTGTACAAGTCCTTCACCCCGGACATGCCCGGAGACTTCGCGGGCGGCTCGCTGCAGCTCTCGTCGCGCGACTACCCCTCGCGCTTCTCGCTGCGCGTAGGGCTCAGCGGCGGCTTCGACTCGCTCACGCACGCGGGCCAGGTCTCGGCGGGCAGCGGGAGCTCGACCGACCTCTTCGGCTTCGACGACGGGCGCCGGGCGCTGCCCTCGGCGGTGCCCTCGCGGCGGGTCGACGTGGGCTCCGAGCTCAGCCTCGACGACGTGACCCGCGTCGGTCGTTCGCTCTCGAACGACTGGACCATTCGTCGTCGAACGGCCCTCCCGACGATGGGCCTCTCGGTGAGCGCGGGGGGCACGGCGCGGGTGCGCGGCCGCCCCCTGGGGATGCTCTTCGCCCTCACCTGGAACGCCGGCGAGCGGCTCTCTCGCGACGCCATCGGGCAGGTGCGACAGGGCGGCACCACCGCCGCGCCCACCCTCGAGTACCGCGAGCGGCAGACGCAAGAGACCCTCCACACCGACGCGCTCTGGGGCGCCCTCGCGACGGCCTCGCTGCAGGCCACGCCGCGAGACGAGATCGGCCTCGTGGCGCTCTGGGCGCAGTCGTCGACCGACGCCACCCTCGTGCGCCAGGGCTACAACGAGACCCTCGGGCAGGACTTTCTCCAGCGCACCCTGCGCTTCACCCAGCGCTCCATGGGCGTCGCGCAGCTCAACGGCGACCACCGGGACCTCTTCGGGCGAGACAGCCGTCTGCGCTGGCAGCTCTTCGGCGACCTCGCGCTGCGCAGCGAGCCCGACGTGCGCGACTTCGTGTACCGCCGCGACGACAACGGCGGCTACCAGGCCACCACCGGCCCTGGGAACATCGGCAGGCTCTGGTCCGACCTCGACCTCCGCGACGCGGGCGGCAACGTCGACGTGACCGTGCCCATCCGCGCCGTGGCCCTGCGCTTCGGGGGGATGGTCCGTCTCGGGAGCGGAGCTTCGCTCCGTCGCTTCTCGTACCGCTACGACCCCGCCAACGGCCCCGCGCCCGGCGAGCTCTCGCTCACGCCGGGGAGTTCCTCGCCCCTGAGCGCCTGGGGCGCGACCTGCAGCTCGTCGAGGTCACCGACCGCTTCGACGGGTACACCGCGTCGCAGGCCCTCTACGCCCCCTTCGTCCGCGCCGACTACACCCGCGGCGGCACCCGCGAGAACCCCGCGCTCCAGGTCACCGCCGGCGCCCGCGTCGAGGTGTTCTCGCAGCGCGTGACCTCTCAGTCTCCCTTCGCCGAAGCGGGCGTGGTGAGCGCGCCGAGGGTCACCGACCGCACCGACCCCAGCGTGCTCCCCGCGGCCTCGGTGCGCTGGGCGGTGACCCCTACGATGAACCTCCGCGCGGCCTACGGCGCCACCCTCGCCCGGCCCATCGTGCGCGAGGTCGCGCCCTTTCTGTACCCCGACTTCGTGCGCAACCGAACGATCCAGGGCAACCCCGACCTTCGCACCACCGCGGTGCACAACGCCGACCTGCGCTGGGAGTGGTACCCCGCGCGCGGCGAGGTGCTCGCGGCGTCGCTGTTCTACAAGGCCTTCCTCGACCCCATCGAGCGGGTGGTGCTCGACCGCAACGGCAACGCGACCTACGACAACGTCGACGGCGCGCAGAACTTCGGCGCCGAGGTCGAGGCGCGGGTCTCCCTCGGGCGCCTCGCGCGGCCGCTGCGCTCGCTGTTCGTCAACGCCAACGCGTCGCTGATCTACTCGCGCGTGTCGCTGAGCCCCGCGCAGCAGGTGAACGCCACCAACGCCGAGCGCCCCCTCGCGGGGCAGTCGCCCTGGGTGGTGAACCTCGGGCTGCGCTACGAGCCCTCTCCGAAGTTCTCGGCCTCGGTGTTCTACAACGTGTTCGGCGCGCGCATCGAGGACGTGGGTCGCTTCGGCCTCCCCGACACCTACCGCGAGCCCGTGCACCAGCTCGACGCGACGGTGCAGTGGAACCCCTCCCCCGCCCTCGGCCTGCGCCTCGCCGCGCGCAACCTCGCCCTGCAGCCCCTCGTGTTCACCCAGGGGCCCCTCGAGGTGCTCCGGCGCGACCCGGCCATGTCGATGAGCCTCAGCGCGCAGCTCACGTACTGAAGAGAGCGTCATCGAACTTCACATCGATGTTTCAAACAACACGCTCACCCGACATCGAAACGACTCACATGTCTGGGACCCTGCGCCGCGAGATGATTCCTCGAAGGAGCGACACGACCATGACGAGCCCCCACCGCTTCGCCCTCGCCCTCGCCGCCTGCCTCGCCGCCTGCGGCGAGAGTTCAACCGACATCATGAGCGCGCGCGACGCCGCGACGCAAGACCTCCCGAGCGCCCCCGACGTGACCGACGCAGGGAGCGCCGCCCCCGACGCGACCGACGCCGGGAGCGCCGCCCCCGACGTGTCCGACGCCGGGACGGTCCCCGCGGACGCGGGCGAGATCACGCTGACCACCGCGGAGATCACCGCGAGCGTGACCTGGCAGGGGGTCGTTCGCCTGCCCAACGAGCTGGTGTTCGTGCGCCCGCCCGCGGTGCTCACGATCCTGCCGGGGACGCGGGTGCTGGGCCAGGCCTCGTCGGCGCTCATCGTGACCCGCGGCGCGCGCATCGTGGCCGACGGGACCCGCGAGCGCCCCATCGTGTTCGGTCCCGTGAGCGAGTTCACGGCGGGGATGACCCCGCGGCGCGGCGACTGGGGCGGCCTGGTGATGCTCGGATCGGCCACCATCAACCGCAGCGGCGGCGACGCCGGCGCGGGCGAGAACCAGATTGAGGGCGTCGACTCGACCGACGCCCGCGGGCGCTACGGCGGCAACGACGACGAGTCCGACTGCGGCACCCTGCGCTACGTGCGCATCGACTACGCGGGCAAGGTGCTCGCCCGCGACAACGAGCTCAACAGCCTCACCCTCGGCGCCTGCGGCCGACGCACCACCATCGACTACGTGCAGACCCACCGCGGCGAAGACGACGGCGTCGAGGTCTTCGGCGGCACCGTCGACCTCCGCCACGTGGTCATCACCCAGTCCGACGACGACGGCCTCGACTGGGACTTCGGCTGGCGCGGCCGGGTGCAGTGGCTCTTCGTGCAGGCGCCGTCGAGCTCCACCGAGAGCGACCCCTCGGGCATCGAGGCCGACAACGACCGCGACGCCAACAACGCCACGCCGCGCTCCCTCCCGGTGATCTACAACGCCACCGTGGTGGGACCGGGCGCGACCGCGAACACCATGCCCGGCGTGGTGCTGCGCCGGGGCACCGGCGTGCGCATGTTCAACACGATCATCACGGGCTGGGGCGCGCGCGCGGTCGACGTGCGCGACGCGGCGTCGGCGGCGCTCGCGGCGGGCGGCGACCCCGAGCTCCAGGTGTCGAGCTCCCTCTTTCACCGCAACGGGTCGATGGGCACCACGCACTTCATCGACTCAAGCGACAACGACGGGATGTTCGATGAAGACGCCTTCTTTCGTAACCCCGCGAGGATGAACCGGGTCGACCTCGACCCGATGCTCCCCGCCGCCGACAACCTCACGGCGCCGAACATCACCCCCCCGATGGGATCTCCCGCGGCCACGGGCGCGGCCACCCCCACGGACCCGTTCTTCGACGCCACCGCGACCTA
This sequence comes from Polyangiales bacterium, assembly GCA_041389885.1. Classification (GTDB taxonomy): domain Bacteria; phylum Myxococcota_A; class Polyangia; order Polyangiales; genus JAWKRB01. The sequence continues at coordinate 8,857 of JAWKRB010000033.1, forward strand.
CGTGGGCGCCGTCGCCCCCGGCTCGACCACCACCTGGATGGACGGCTGGACCCGCTTTCAGTGATCCCCTGAGCGGCGCGACGCGGCCTTCGAAGCCGCCCACCGCGGCGGCCTCCGTCGAGGTGGTCCTCTTTCACCCGCGGCGACGGTGGAGGCGAGGCGTTCTGGCCCACCCGCGGCAGGCTGACCCAGGGTGAAATTCCCTGCGTCCTCGTGTGGTTCCAAACGTGCTGAGGGCGTGGGCCACCCGCCATGCCCCGCCGTCGCCCGAGGCCCTCCCCCCACGCAGCCCGCAGCGTCACCCCCCTGCGCCCGATGGCGACCCCGGCGCCGGCGTACAACGCGAAGGGCCTCCTCCCCTGGATCGGCGCCGCGGCCCTCGGCGGGCTCTTCTGGCAGTTCACCTCGTCACCTCCCCCGGCGGCCCCCGCGGCGCTCGCGGCGCCCGGCGAGGCGACTCGAGCGCCGGGCACGCTGGTGGTCGAGGTCGTCGACCTGCCGCAGCCGCCGTACAACGAGAACGAGGACCAGTGCCAGGTCGCCACGAGCAGCTGGAGGTTCCCTGGCGAGACCTCCGACGACGTGCGGGCTCGCCTGCGGAGCGCCGGCTTCGACGACGCGACCCGCGACGCGCTGATGTCGTCCCTGCGCTGCGACGCCACGGGCTGCGGAGGCGACGTGCCCGACGTGCTGCTCCGACGCCTGCCGAGCGACGCGCGGGGGAGCCTCTACCGCGGCATGGCGTCGACGCAGGGGCAGATGTTCGCCTCGAACCCGCACCGACGCCCGGCGGAGCTCCCGCGGTGGTCTTCGCTGGCGCAGACCCCCGCCGTGGCCACGCTGCTCAACGAGCTCTCGTGGTCCGAGGGCGGCACGTGGTACTTCGCCGACGTGGCGACGGCGTGTCGCGCGCTCCCCGACCGCGCGCAGCGGGTGGAGCTGCTCTCGATCCTCCGGCGGCGCACGGGGCTGTCGCTCGGCGTGCGGGTCGGCGCGTCCGACGACGCCGAGGCCGTGCTGCGCTACTGGACCCTCCCCGGCCGCGAGCCCGATGACGCCGCCCGCGGGCTCCTGGGCGAGTCCAGGCGCACGAACGCCGGGGTGCCCCTGCGCTCCCTCCTCCGGGGGTGGCCCGCGCGGCGGCTCGACACCTTTCCGGGGGCTGAGGAGCCCGACCGCGACTGCTTCTGGAGCACGCTGCACTTTCACGACGCCGACGCCGAGCGCTTTCCGGTGCCGACGCCCGACGCGTTCTGGGCCGAGCTCAACGCGGGCTGGTCTGAGGTCCCCCCGGCGAGCGCGCGCTACGGCGACGCGGTGGTCTTCATGGGGGCCACCGAGCCGATGCACGCGATGATCTTCCTCGCGGACGACCTGGTCTTCACGAAGAACGGCCGCGCGCGGAGCCGTCCGTGGCTCGTCTCGAAGATCGACCTCGTGCGCCGGGACTACCCCAGCCTCGCCGCGGTGCGCTTCTTTCGCCGACGCTGAGGGGGGCTCAGTAGCTGGGGTCGTTGCGGGTGACGAAGTACCCGCCGGTCATCCCCGGCGCGCGCAGGGGGGTCACGTCGCAGCCCGTGGTGACCCCCGCGCCGTCGACGCGCACGGCGACGTCGGCCACGCGCCACATCGCGCCGACCGAGGTGGCCCCCGAGGCCCCCGTGAGGTCCCAGGGCTCGCCTGGGTTGGGGCCGACGGAGCCGCGGAGCCTGCCGCCGCAGTACACATTGACCAGCGGGCGCGCGGCGCGGCCCGAGTAGTTCTGCACCATGATCCGAAAGCGCTCGCCGTCTCGCGGGACGTCGACGTTCATGTTCTCGGGCACGCCGCTGGCTTTCACGAGGTTGTTGTCGATGTCGAGGCGCGGGTTCGCGCAGCTCCCCGCCGCGCGCCACCCCGCCCCCAGCGGGCCGTTCTCACACGCCGCGAGGGGCGAGGGCGCGTAGCCCCAGTTCACCCGGCCCCGGGTGCCTCGGATCATCGCCTCGCAATTCGACCAGTTGCATGAGTTGTTGTTCGCCCCCTGCAGCGGCGAGCCCGAGCCGTCGAACCAGGGGCCCATGTTGCGCGGGTCGTGCACGTAGAGGTCGAGGTCGACGGTGGTGCTGGTGTCCCAGCACAGCTCCACGCGCAGGCCCGGCCCCGCGATGTGGACCACGAAGGTGCAGGTGAGGGTCTGCCCGCCGAGGGTCGTCACGGTGAGGGTGACGGTGTAGTCCCCCGAGAGCGTGGGGATGATCGCCGCGTCCCGCTGGTCGGCCTGCAGGAGCTGAAAGGTCGGCCGCGGGAGCACGGCGTCGCAGGGGCCTCCGCGCACGGTCCATCGCCAGGCGCGGGCCTCGCCGGGGTAGAAGAGCCTGCCGCGCAGGGGGTACGCTTGAAAGGGCGCGCCCTCGGGCACGCGGGTGTCGCCCGCGCCGGGGCAGCTCAGCTCGGCGTTGCAGCAGAGGCCCTCGTCGACGCACCCGTCGCAGTCGTTGTCGAGGTTGTCGCAGACCTCCGCCGAGGGCGCGAGGGCGCCGTCGCACGCGCCCCAGGCGCCGAACTCGCCCGTGCCCAGGCACCGCTGAGTGCCCCCCGAGCACTGCCCCGCGCCGCGCCGCCCGGGGGGACCGAGGAAGCAGTCCTGCACGGTGCCAGGGACGCAGGGGCACGACTCGTCGACGACGCCGTCGCAGTTGTCGTCGAGGCCGTTGCCGCAGCGCTCGCGGGCCTCGCAGGCGTCAGGGCGCGGCGAGCACGTCGCCCCCGACGGCGCGCACGCGTCGGGGCCCATCGGGGACGCGCCGGTGTCGTAGGCGCTGGCGACGTCCGCGGGGGTCGTGAGGGGGGTGTCGAGGGGCGCGACGCCGAGGTCGGTGCTGGAGGGAGGCGTGACCTGATCTCGCTGCGCCGCAGGGCGATCCTGCGACGTGCCGGCGTCGAAGGCCGGGCCGAAGGTGTCGTTCGGCTGCGCCGCGCACGCGCCGAGCAGGGCGACGGTGAAGGCGAGTACGGGGCGGTTCATTCGGGGCACGCTAGTACCTTTCCACAGTGGAACTGAAGGGTTCAGCGCGACCGACGGGCCCACATCCCGCGCTGCCGCGCACCCCTTCTCCCGCCTCGGGAGAAGGGGTTCTTCGGTCGGGCAGAGGTCACGGTGGGCACCGGGGACGTCGGCGAATTCTACCCATGCTTACCCATGGCCGCGCCCCTCCAATGAAGTTCCACAGCGCGCCCTGGGCGCCGCGGTTGTGGGAACAGACCTGCGTCGCTCGTCGCGCGGTGGAGCGCGGCCGCCCCACCGCACGAGGTCAGAACATCCCGTTGCCGCCGTTGCGGCAGTTCTGACACTCCGCCGCCGTGGGGGTCATGTTGCAGCGCACGGGGCAGTACCCCGCGCGGAGAAAGACGTAGGGGTTCGCCATGCCGTCGTCGATGCGCTGGCACTCGCTCGAGAGCCCCACGACGCTCATCTCGGCGTAGCCGCCGGTGTCGTAGAAGCGGCGCACGCAGGCGCTGTCGGTGGCGGTCCACCCGGGCAGCGGCGGGAGGGTCTGCCGCGCGCCCGCGGTGGGGTACCACGCCGCGGTGCACACCCGCGCGACGAGGCAGTCTGCGGGCATCGGGCGGGTCACGTCGCCCGCGCGGATGGTGAAGCACAGCTCGAACTGCCCGGCGCAGTCGACGGTGAGGTGGTTGGGGCTGAACACCGTGCCCGGCTGCGGCGCGGGGGGCGCGCCGGGCGTGAGCGTGGGGCACTGGGCCTGGCCGCGGGCGTCGAGGTACGTCGACACGGCGTAGAGCTCGTTGGTGCCCACCTGCACGAAGCAGGGGGAGAGATTCTCGAGCTCCCATCGCCCCTCTGAGAAGCACTGGCACGCCGACGGACCGAGCCGCGCGCCGGGCGTGGGGAGCACGTAGTTCTGGCACGCGCCCCAGCGCCCGCCCAGCTCGTCGTAGGGCTCGCAGGTGGTCATCCCGTCTCGGCAGACGCCACGGTTGCGGTTGGCGCGGAGGCCGGGCCAGCAGGGGCGCGTCTCGCCCACGGCGGTGCACGGGCAGCCCTCGCGCAGGAGGTCGTCGGGGCACTCGGGGGTGCCGCCGGGGACGACCGCGCTCCCTCCGTCGGCGCCGCCGTCGGGGCCGCAGTACTGCGGCGGGGGATTGCTCGCGAAGAACGCGTCGGGGTTGGGCAGCACGTCGCGCGCGGGGCGGTCGAGGGGCGGGACGTCGAGGGTGAAGCCGCCGAGGTCCATGGGCGGCGTCACCGAGGCGTCGCGCGCGACATCGGGGGCGGGCGCGAAGCCCGCGTCGACCTCGACGATGTCGACGCTCCCGGCCTGGTTGCATGCCGCGAAGATCAGCGAGACGAGCGGCGCGAGCTTTCGCATGAGTTCACCCTCGCGTGAATTGGTACCACGCTCCGCCGCGAGGGGCGCGCGGCGCGGGCGCGCGCTACCCTCGTCGCATCGCATGAAGAACCGAGCCCGAGGGTCTGCGCCTCGCAAGAGCCGCGCGGTCGCCGCGCTCCTCGCGGCGCTGCACGCGGCGTGGGTGGCGCTGATCGTCGCCGCGCCCCTCGCGGCGGCGTGGCTCGCGTCGTCCCTGGCCGCGCACTCGGGCGGCAGCGCGCGCCTCGCCGCGGCGTCGGGGCTGCTGGTGTTCCCGGCGCTCCCCGCGCTCTGGGAGGGCGCCTCGGCGTGGCGCCGCGCGCGCAAGGCGAAGCCGCGCCCGAGGGTGCTCACGCTCACCGACCGCATGGTCCTCCGCACGCTCGTGGTGAGCCTCGCGCTGGTGGGCGGGCTCCTCGCGTACAGCCCGCGGCGGGCCTTCGTCGCGCTCAACAGCCGCGGCGACTGGATGCTCGACGGACGTCACGACCCGCGCGCTGAGTCCTTGCGCCGCAGCGTGTTCTGGCTCGCGGCGCGCTCGGAGTGGCTCTACCGGCTCACCGACGACAACCCCTTTCACGACGACGGCACGCCGCGCCCCGCGCCGCATCCGGCGCCGTCGCCCACGGCGGAGTACGCCCCTCCGACGCGCGGCGCGCAGCCCGAGCCCGAGCCCGCGCCCGAGCCTCCGCGCGACCCGCGCGCGTGGCCCTGGCCCGACGAGATGCACCCGGCGGTGCGCGCGATGCCCGCGTCGGTCGAGACCTCGCCCGAGGCCGTCGGCCGCTACCTCGCGGCGCAGGAGCGCGACCCCTGGCGGCTCGCCCGCGCGGTGCACGACTACGTGGCCGACCGCGTGGTCTACGACGTGGAGTCGTACCGCGCGGGGGTCTATCCGCCGCAGGACGCGCTCACGACCTTTCGCACGCGCCGCTCGGTGTGCGCGGGCTACGCGGCGCTCTTCGAGGCGATCGGGCGGGCCGCGGGGCTCACCGTCGAGACGATCGTCGGGCGCGCGCGCGGGGTGGTGCGCGAGGGCATGGGCGAGGGCCACGCGTGGAGCGCGGTGAAGCTCGACGCGCGCTGGCGCCTCGTCGACACCACCTGGGACGCGGGCTACGTCAGCGCCGACGGCTTTCACAAGCGCTACCGCACGGAGTATTTCCTCACGCCGCCGGAGGTGTTCCTCGCGAAGCACTTCCCCGACGAGGCGCGGTGGCAGCTGGTGGACCGACCGCGCTCGCCGGGCGAGTACCTCCGCGCGCCGGCGCTCGATCCTGGCTTCTTCGCCGCGGGCCTGCGCCTGGTGTCGCCCGACCGCGCCGAGAGCGACGCGCGCGGCGAGCTTCGGGTGGTGCTCGAGAACCCTCGGCGTCGCTCGGTGATGGTCGAGGTCAGCGCCGAAGGAGGGCCGCGCTCACGGTGCCCGACGACCCCGAGCGGCGACACCCTCACCGCGCGCTGCGCGCTGCGGGGGAGCGACCTGCACGAGGTCACGATCTTCACCGCGCCGCGCCGTCACGAGATGCACTGGAGCGTCGGCTCGCTGCGGGTGCACAACCGCTGATCGGGGCGCTCAGCGAGCGCGCCGCGCGCGAATGGCCTCGCGCACCGGCGCCGAGAGGCCCTCGACGAAGCTCTCAGGCAGCGCGCGCAGGACGCTGTCGGGCAGCGCGAGGAGCGTCTCTTCGGGCGCGAGCCCCGCGAGGCGCTGCTCGGGCGCGAGCCCCGCGAGGCGCTGCTCGGGCGTGAGCTCCTGGAGGAATGTCGCGAGGTATTCGTCGTAGCCTTCGAGCTCGGGGGTGGTGTGGGTGCTCATACGGTCGCTCCGTGATCCGAGATGTTGCCGCACCCATTGATGCGCGGCCAGTGTGTGAATCCGCCCGAACGCGAACCAGCGGAGCAGGTCGTCGTCTTCGCGCTCGGCGATCACGCGAAGCTCCGCGACGATGAGCACGGTCGGCCCGCATGAGACCCGGTGGTACCCGTCGTCGCGCCGCTCGAGGCTTATCCCCGCGTCGCGAAGCTCGTCGCGCAGCGCCTTGTTGATCGTAGGCACCGCCAGGACCAGCGTGAGATCCTCGGGCTTCAGCGCCGCCTCGCCCGCCGCTTCGCCCTGGTGCGTCGCGAGCCAGAGCGCGCCGTACGCGAAGAGGCGAAACAGGTCTCCGTGGCGAAAGGCGCGAGCCACGCTCTTGTACTCCAGCAGCGCGACGCGGTGGACCTGAGGCCAGAGCCCCTGAAGCGTCCCACCGCGGTCGCTCAGGTCGCGCGCCTCTTCGGACCACACCTCCAGCAGGTCGTCGACCCGCAGCGGCTCCGCGCTGAGCTGCACCTCGGCGGTCACGCGCACCCAGCGCGGCGATCGCTCCTGAAGGAGCCCGGTGAACGGCGGGTGCCATGCGGTCTTCGTCGCGCTCATCGAACACGAGCCAGAGCGCCCGCCATGCCAGCCCTCACACGACCTGGTTTCAATCACTTGCACCAGGGCAGGTGGTAAAATGGGGGTGGCGAGGGGTGGCGGAGGGGTGGCGAGGCCGCCACCCGCTCAGGGCTCCGCGCGCTCGGCCTCGGGGTACGGAAAGCCCTCCCGCGGCTTCGTGGGCGCGAGGTCGTGAAAGCGCTCCAAATCAAGCACGATGCCGCCGTCGTCGCGCACGCTCAGCACGTCGGCGAGGCGCGTGCCCCAGGCGATGTCGCGGTCGACGTAGCGCTTGCGCGCGTGCACCGGCTGGAGCGACGTGTCGTCGGTGCCCACCACCGTGACGAGGAGCTCGACCTCGTCGCGGCGGAGGTCCTCGGGGGTGCAGCCGTAGAGCAGGCTCCCGGGGACGACGGCGTGCATCGCGTTCCACGAGCGCGAGAGGGCGGGCGAGCGCTCCCGCGCGAGCGGGAGGTCGTACATCTTGTAGAACACCCCGCCCTCGTCGGTGGGCTCGGTGCGGATCAGCACCACGCGCACCGTCGCCTCGAGGATCTGGTTGCCTCGCTCGTTGCCCACCCGAAACGACAGCGTCGGCACGCCGTTCACCGGGCCGTAGGCGACGCGGTCGCTGAAGACGATGCGCGCCCTGGGCTGCGAGAACTTCGCGAAGGCGAGGCCCGTCACCAGCGCCGTCACCAGCAGCCCGACGATGGCCTCGACGGTGACCAGCAGGTGCGCCGCGGCCGACACCGGGTGCATGTCGCCGTACCCGATGGTGCACATCGTCTCGACGCTGAACGCGTAGGCGTCGAAGAGGCTCCCCGGGCGCGCCCCGGCGACGCCGCCGACGGCGAGGTACCCCAGCGCGAAGGCGAGGTTGATCAGCACGAAGCCGGCGACCACGGCGGCGAGGGCGACGAGCCAGGGGGCGCGGAGAAAGCCGTGGTAGAGGTCGCTCATGCGGCCGGGCGCCGCGCCGCGGAGAATGATCTCCTGGCCCTCGTCGTCGCGCACGCGGCGCTCGCGCTGGGGTGACTTTCGGTTCATCCGACGGCGAGGAGTACCTCAACACGCCCCGCTTGAGGGGCGCGCGAGCGCGACGGGGGTACACTCTCCGCCAGGAGGTACACCGTTCCGATGCGCTTCGAACGAAAGACCCTGGGCGTGATGACCGCGATGCTCCTGACGGCGACGACCGCCGCGGCGCAGGACCCGCCTGCGGCCACCACGGTCACCCTGGGCGACGTGGTGTTCCTGGGCGAGCCCTACGGCGTCGAGGCCGCGCAGGTCGCCGCGGCGATGAACCGACGCATGCCCGCGATGCGCCAGTGCTACGCGCGCTCCCTCGCGGGCTCGCCCACCCTCGCGGGGGAGATGCAGATCGACGTGACCTTCGGGCGCAACGGGCGGGCCACGGCGGTGACCGCCACGGGCCTCGGCAGCGTGCCCGCGGTGTCGCAGTGCGTCGCGGCCGCCGTGCGGGGCGCGAGCTTTCCGAGGCTCCGCCCGCGCGAGGCGCAGAGCCTGCGCTTTCTCGTGCCCGTCACGTTTCAGCGCGCCGGCTGATCGCTGGGGCCCGCGAGCGCGAAGCCCACGCGGCCGCTCGACGCGTCGGCGCTCTGCACGCGCACCTCGACCTTCATCCCGACCTCCCAGCGCCGCGTCTCGGACACCGCCGCGCCCTCGCGCCCGTCGATGGCGTAGGGGCCCTCGGGCAGCGCGTCGAGGGGGATCGTCCCCTCGATGAGGGTCGAGTCGAGCTGCGCGACGAGGCCGAAGGGCCGCACGCGGGTGATGCGCCCGGAGAACACCTCGCCGAGGTGCCCGCCCATGTACTGCGCGGCGAGCATGCGCTGCCGGTCGGTCTCGGCCCGCGACGCGTTGCGCGCGCGCACGTTGATGTGCCGGGCGAGGACCTCGATCGCGGGGTCGTTGGGCACCCACGCGCGGTCTCCGTCGAGGTAGCGCGCGACGATGCGGTGCACCACCACGTCGGCGTAGCGGCGAATGGGCGAGGTGAAGTGGAGGTAGAGCGGCGCCGCGAGGCCGTAGTGCCCCGCGGGGGTCACGGTGTAGCGCGCGGGCCCGAGGGCGCGGAGCATCACGGCGCGCACGGCGGCCTCGGCGGGCATCCCGGTGATCTGGTGGTCGAAGGCCGCGAGGGCGAGGGGGGAGAGCCTCCCGCCGAAGCCCGCGGCGATGCCGAAGTTCGTCGCGAAGTCTTCGAGGAGCTGCACGCGCTCGGCCTCGGGCTCGTCGTGCACGCGAAACATCCCCGGCACGCCGCGCGCCACCAGCCACCCCGCGACGGCCTCGTTGGCGGCGACCATGCAGCGCTCGATGAGCGCGTGCGCCGAGGTCGGGGGCACGTTCTCGATGGACGACGCCGTGCCCGTGGCGGGGTCGAAGACCACCCGCGCCTCCTCGCGCGCGATCTCGACGCCGCCGCGGCGGGTGCGGGCGAGGCGCAGCCGGGAGGAGACGGTGCGAAACCAGGGCATCACGTCGCGCGCGGGCTCCATCGCCGGGCTGACCTCGCCGCGGTCGAGGAAGGCCGCCGCCTCGTCGTAGGTGAGCCGCGCCCAGGAGCGAATGAGCGAGCGGTACACGTCGACGCTGGTGACCTCGCCCTCGGCGTCGATGCGAAGCTCGGCGGTGAGGCAGCAGCGCTCGACCCCCGGCAGCAGCGAGAGCCACTCCGCCGAGAGCGCCTCGGGGAACATCGGGATCACCCGCCCCGCGAGGTACACGCTGGTCGCGCGCTCGCGGGCGTCGAGGTCGAGGGCCGAGCCCTCGGGCACGAAGGCCCCCACGTCGGCGATCGAGACCAGCAGTCGCAGCGCGCCGTCGCCCGTCGGGGGGATCACCGAGATCGCGTCGTCGATGTCGCGCGTGCTCGCCGCGTCGATGGTGACGGTGGGCACCCCGCGGAGGTCGCGGCGCGCGCCGAGGCTGTGGGCCCTGGCGCACACGGCGGGGAGCTCGGCGAGGCCCGCGGCGCTGTGCTCGGTGGGGATCGCGTAGCGCGCGAGCACGCGCATCAGCGCCCGCTCGTCGGGGCCGTCGAGGCGGCGCAGCGCGCGCACCCCGGCGCCCTCGAGGCGCGCGAGCGCGTGGTCGCCCTGCGAGAGCGAGAGCCCCGCGGCGTCGAGGAGCAGGTCGGTGTTGGCCACCTCGCGGTCGACGCGCAGGTGCTGCCCCCCGCGGTGCACCACCACCTCGCCCACGAGCTCGGTGCGCCCGCGCTGGAGCAGGTGCAGCGCCGTGGCCGAGATGCGCCCGTCGTCGCCGAGGATCGCCTCGGCGCGCACGAGGTCGTCGGCGAGGAAGGGGTTGAGCAGGGGCGGCGCGACGAAGGCGCTGCGGGCGGCGCTGAGGTCGCCCTCCTCGGTGACGAAGCCGAAGCCCCTGGGGTTGACAGAGACGCGGCCGGTGAATGCGATGTTCGATGGCATGAGCTACAGGCTGGGATGGATAGCACCCCTGCGGCTCACGTTGGGCGGATCAGTTCGCGGGGCCGAGGAAGGGCGCGGTGACCACCCGCGACTCGCTCCCGGCGCCCTCGGTCGCCACCCGGATGCGCAGCGGGGTGTCTCCGTGAAACGAGCCGCGGGGCATGGTGACGAAGATCGGGAGGTTGGTCCCCGCGAGGGGCGCGAGGGTCACGGAGCGCAGGGGGATGAGGTACTCGAGCCCCGGCGCCTGCTGCTCGGGCGAGACGCGAAAGGTCGTGGCCGCGTCGCGCTTGTTCACCAGGTGGATGTTGAACGAGTTGCGCACCGTGCCGTTCTCGAGGGTGTACGGCGCGCCCTGCAGCCGCAGGAGGTTCGCCTCGAAGGGCACGCGGCTCCGCACGGTGAGCGAGAGCCCCACCACCCACAGCGCGATCACCGCGGCGTAGATGAAGAGACGCGGGCGCAAGAAGCGCCGGGTCTCGTGCGCGAGCCCCCGGAGGGAGTCGTATCGAATGAGCCCGCGGGGGCGGTGGAGCTTGTCCATCACCTCGTCGCAGGCGTCGATGCACTGGGTGCAGGCGATGCAGTCGAGCTGCAGCCCGTTGCGAATGTCGATGCCCGTGGGGCACACCACCACGCAGCGGTTGCAGTCGACGCAGTCGCCCACGCCCTCGGACTTCGCCTTGCCCCTGGGCTCGCCGCGCTTCTCGTCGTAGCCCACCACGAGGGTGTCGGGGTCGGTCATCACCGACTGGAGGCGGCCGTAGGGGCAGATCGCGAGGCAGAGCTGCTCGCGAAACCAGGCGACGTCGAAGAAGATCAGCCCCGTCGCGATGGTCACCGCGAGGAAGGCCTCGGGGTGCGCCCCAGGGCCGCCGAGGACCATCGAGACCAGCGTGCGAACGGGGAAGAAGTACCCGAGGAGCGAGTGCGCGAGCACGCTCGAGATCGCGAGGTACACCGTCCAGAGCAGCACCCGGCGCCAGGTGCGGTCGAAGGTCCAGGGCTTGGCCTCGCGGCGCATGCGCGCCTCGCGGCTGCCCTCGATGAGCCGCTGGATCGGGCGAAACACCGCCTCGAGGAAGACGGTCTGCGGGCACCCCCAGCCGCACCACACCCGTCCCAGGATCGTGGTCACCAGGTAGAGGGTCACCCCGATGCCGGTGAGGAGAAAGAACAGCAGAAAGCCGTCCTGCGCGTTGAAGTGGCGGCCGAAGAGGTAGAAGCGCCGGCCGGGCAGGTCGAGGAGCACCGCGGGGTTGCCCCCGAGGGTGATCCACGGCGTCACGAGGTAGAGCGCGAGGAGCACGGCGAACACGGCCCTGCGCGCGCGGGTGAAGCGCCCGCTCACGTCGGCGGGGTGCACCGTGGCCCTCGACCCGTCATGGCGGATCGAGCTCTTCATTTGAACGACGGGCAGGTGGCGGGCCATACGCTCTCAACCGGGTTTGGGGCGGGTTGTTGACTGAAGCGGGGAGCTGGGGTCAGGCGGGGGCAGAGGCCATCCCCGCCTGGCTCAGTTGCCGGCGTAGACGTCGCCCTGCGGCGCCTTGCCGCCGGCGACGTTGGTGTTGCGCAGGGTCAGGAGGTACGCGACCACCGACAGCGTGCGGTCGGAGCCGAGCTGGGCGCCCCAGGCGGGCATGCCCTTCGCGACCACGCCCTCGCTGACCGTGCGAAAGATGCGCACCGGCTCGCCGCCGTGGATCCACTGGTTGTCGGTGAGGTTCGGGCCGATGAGCCCGCCCCCGTCGGCGCGGTGACACGCCACGCAGTTCTGCACGAAGAGCGCCTGGCCCTGCGCGACGGTGGTGGAGTCGTGCGAGAGCGTGCGCAGCCCCTCGTCGTTCATCGCGCCCATGCGGCGCGCGCGCTCGGCGTCGCGGCGGCGGTCTTCGACGCGCGAGGCCTCGTAGTTCTGCTGAATGCTCGGGCCCGCGTGGAGCACCTGGTACCAGAAGAAGTACCCGAGGCCGAACACGATGGTCCCGAAGAGGGTGTAGAGCCACCAGTTGGGGAGCTCGTTGTCGTACTCCTCGATGTCGTCGTAGCTGTGCACGACGTGGGCCTCGGCGCCCACCTCCTGCGCGGCCCTCCCGCGGGGCGCGCGCTTCGCCGCCGCGGGCTCCGCCTTCGCGACGACCTCGGGCGTCTCGGCCTCGGGCTCGCGCTTCTCTTCCTGCACCTCGGCGCTCATGAGCTCGCCTCCTCTCCGTCTTCGAGCGGCATCGCCGCCATGTGATCAAACTCGGGCTTCGCGCGGCGCCGCACCGCGAAGACGACCACCCCGACGAAGGTCGCGATGAACAGCGCCATCGAGATCATCGGCAGCGAGAGGACCGTGGAGTGTCGAAAGAACTCTCGATACATGGTCGTCGTCCTCTCAGGGCGCCGCGGGGGCGGCGGGGGTGGGCGCGGGGGCCGCGGGGGCCGCAGGAGCCGCGGGGGCCCACAGGGGCTCGGTGGTGTGCCCGAGGCGCTGGAGGTACGCGATGAGCGCCACCATCTCGCTGTCGACCGCGGCGCGGGCGCCGTTGTCGGCGAGGTCGCGCACGATCTGCTCGGCCTGCGTGCGCTCGTCGGCCGCGGCGGCGCTGACCATCGCGTCGGTGTAGGGCACGCCGAGGCTGCGCATCGCCGAGAGGCGATCGGCCGTGCCCGCGGTGTTCACCGTGCTGGTGAGCAGGTGCGGGTACGCGGGCATGTTCGACCCCGGAGAGGTCGAGCGGGGGTCGAGCAGGTGGCGGTAGTGCCAGAGGTTCGGGTAGCGGCCGCCCTCGCGGGCGAGGTCGGGCCCCGTGCGCTTCGAGCCCCACTGGAAGGGGTGGTCGAAGATCGACTCCTGCATCGAGCTCGGCTCGCCGTAGCGAATCGCCTCGGCGCGCATCGAGCGCACCATCTGCGAGTGGCAGTTGTAGCAGCCCTCGCGCACGTAGATGTCGCGGCCCTCGAGCTCGAGGCCCGTGTACGAGGGCGTGGTGCGCGCGTGCGCGAGCTGGTTGCTCGACACCAGCGAGGGCACGAGCTCGAGCACGCCGCCCACGAGCACCGCGAGGAGCGTGAGCGCCGAGAAGATCAGCGCGCGGCCCTCGACGAGGCGGTGCCAGCCGCCCCCCTCGGAGCCCTTGCCGATCTGCAGCGCGAGGGTGCCGACGACGGAGACGAAGACGGCGATGCCGGCCATGGTGATGCTCGCGACCTCCGAGAGCACCGCGATGGAGGCGAACATCAGGGTGACCAGGGCCGAGAGCACCACCGGGGCGCCGAAGGCGATCTTCCACCACGGCTCCTCCGCGGTCTCGGCGTCGCCCTTGACCACCACCTCGACCTCGCCGTTCACGGCCTTGCCGGAGCGGGCGGTCATCCAGAGGTTCCAGGCCATGAGGCAGAAGCCCACGAGGTAGATGGTGCCGCCGACGAGGCGGGTCCAGTACATCGGGCGGATCGCGATGAGGGTCTCGACGAAGTTCGGGTACTGCAGCGCGCCCTGACCGTCGACCGCGCGCCACATGAGGCCCTGGGTGATGCCCCCGGCCCACATGGAGATCACGTAGAGGAGAATGCCCAGGGTGCCGATCCAGAAGTGAAAATCAGCCGCGGCCTTGGAGTGGAGCTTGGTGCCCCAGAGGCGGGGAAAGAGCCAGTAGAACATCCCCGCGGCCATGAAGCCGTTCCAGCCCAGGGCGCCCTCGTGGACGTGCCCGATGATCCAGTCGGTGTAGTGCGCGAGGCCGTTGACGCTCTTGATCGAGAGCATCGGGCCCTCGAAGGTGGCCATGCCGTAGAAGGTCACGCCGGCGACGAAGAACTTGAGGATCGGGTCTTCGCGGACCTTGTCCCACGCGCCGCGGAGGGTCAGCAGCCCGTTGAGCATTCCGCCCCAGGAGGGCGCCCAGAGCATGAGCGAGAAGATCATGCCCACGGTCTGCGCCCACTCGGGGAGGGCGGTGAACAGCAGGTGGTGGGGCCCCGCCCAGATGTACATGAACACCAGGGCCCAGAAGTGGATGATGGACAGTCGGTACGAGAACACCGGCCGCCCCGCCGCCTTCGGGAGGAAGTAGTACATGATCCCGAGGATCGGGGTGGTGAGGAAGAACGCGACGGCGTTGTGCCCGTACCACCACTGGGTCAGCGCGTCTTGCACCCCGCCGAAGAGCGAGTAGCTCTTGAAGAGCCCGATGGGCAGCGCGAGGTTGTTGACGATGTACAGCACCGCGATGGTGAGCACCGTCGCGATGTAGAACCAGATGGCGACGTAGAGGTGCTTCTCGTTGCGCTTCGCGATGGTCCAGAAGAGGTTGACCGCGAAGATCACCCAGACCACCACGACGGCGAGGTCGATGGGCCACTCGAGCTCGGCGTACTCCTTACCCTGGGTGATCCCCAGCGGGAGGGTGACCGCCGCGGCGACGATGATCGCCTGGTAGAGCCAGAAGTGAACCTTCGACAGGCCATCGTGGGCCATGCGCGTGCGGAGCAGGCGCTGGGTCGAGTAGTAGACCCCGGCGAAGATCATGTTGCCCACGAACGCGAAGATCACCGCGTTGGTGTGCAGCGGGCGCAGGCGCCCGAAGGTGAGGTACGGCGCGATGTTGGCGCCGTGCCACGAGAGCTGCAGGGCGATGATCACCCCGACCAGCATCCCGACGATGCCCCAGATCACCGACGCGCTCGCGAAGAGTCGCACGATCGCGTCGTCGTACTGGATGCGGACCTTGCGGGCGCCTTCGGGCGCCTCCTCCAGACTCGTACTCATGGTTTCTCCTGGACGCTGGCGACGGTCGCCTCGACCGCGGGCGCGTCCTCCTGGATGGGGAGCAATGCGAGGCGATCGGCGTGCTGGTCGGACCGCTGGTGAACGCCGTGGCCGAACAAGAGCAACATGCCTGCCACCAACACGAGGCCGACGAAGGCGAGCAGGATCACGACTTCCACAGCGCGCTCCTCGGTGAGAGCGCCGCGATCGTCGCCGCGAGGATCGACAGCGACGAGAGCGGCATCAGCAGCGCCGCGAGGAGCGGCGACATCCTCCCCGCGAGGCAGAGCCCCACCGCCGCGGTGTTGTAGACCGTGGCCACCGCGAGGTTGCGCCTCACCGTCCCGCGCAAGGCGTGCGCGGCGCGCAACGCGAGGCGCACGGGGCGCAGTCCTGGCGTGACGAACCACGCGTCGGTGCGCGCGGGCATGAAGGGTCGGTCGACCGCCGGGGTGAGCGCGCAGTGGGCGCGCTGGGCGGCGAGGACGTCGTTGATCCCGTCGCCGATCATCAGGGTGTCGCCGCGGTCGTGGGCGTCGAGCCAGGCGGCCTTGTCTTCTGGCGAGCACCCTCCGACGGCGCGCTCGGGGGCGATGCCCAGGGCCTCGGCCATGCGCTGCACGCGCTCGGGGGCGTCTCCCGAGAGGATCCACACCTCGTAGCCGTCGTCGGTCAGCCGTCGCAGCTCGTGCGCGGCGTCGGGGCGCAGGCGCTCCACCGCGTCGAGCCTCGCGAGGACCTCCCCGTCGACGGAGAACAGGGTGGAGTCGGGGTCTCCTCCCGACGCGGCCCAGTCGCCGCGGCCGAAGCGGTAGCGCCGGCCTTCATGCGACATCTCGACCCCGCGCCCGGTCTCTTCAGACACCGCGAGGGACTCATCCAAGACCACCTCGCCGTCGATCGCGAGGGCCTCGCGCACGGCGGCGCTGCGCGGGTGGAGGCTCCGGGCGACCATGTTCCCGAGGGCGCGGCGGGCCTCGGGGTCGAGGGCGCGGAGGCCGTCGGGGTCGCGGAGGGTGAGCGCGCCGGTGGTGAGGGTGCCGGTCTTGTCGAAGACCACCCGGCGGACCTCGGTCATGCGGTCGAGAAAGCCCGCGCTTCGCACGAAGAGCCCGAGGCGACGGAGGCCGGCCTGCACGAGCTCGTAGGCCGTGGGGGTGGCGATGCCGAAGGCGCAGGGGCAGGTGACCACGAGCACCGAGGTGGCGACCTGCGCGGCGCGGGAGAGCTCGCCCGTGACCAGGTACCACCCGACGAAGCCCAGCGTGGCGAGGGCGAGGACGGCGAGGACGTAGACCTTCGTGAGCTTGTTCCACCAGGCCGAGGCGCGGGGCGCTTCGCCGTCGCGCTCGACGGTGCGGCGCAGGAGGTTGGGGAGGCGCGAGTCGGCGAAGGGCTCGCGGGCCTCGACGGTGACGGCCCGCGCGCCGACGTTGAACGACCCCGCGGGGAGCTCCTCGCCCTGGACCTTCGCCCGCGGCGCGCTCTCGCCGTCGATCCAGTCGAGGGAGACGCTGGCCTCGGCGTCGCGGAGCGTGGCCGCGACGGGCACGAGATCCCCCGGCGCGACCAGCAGCACGTCTCCCGCGGCGATGTCGGCGCAGGGGATCACCCCCATGCGTCCATCCACCACCCGTCGCGCGAGGAGCGCGTCGGTGCCGTCGTCGGCCAGGAGCTGCATGCGGTTGCGGTCGAGCACCCGCTCCTGCAGCCAGCGCCCCACGAGCATGAGGGCGATGAAGGTGGTGACGGTGTCGAAATAGGCGCCCTGGTCGCGCCCCGCGAAGAAGTGCGCCGCGGAGCCGAGGTACCCGAGCACCGCGCCGAGGGCGATGGGCACGTCGAGGTGGAGCACCCCGCGCCGCGCGCCCTGCCAGGCCGAGCGCGCGAAGACGCTCGCGCCCACGCCGACGCTGGCGGTGGCGAGGAGAAAGGCCGCCCAGCGAAACACCCCGTACACGGTCCCCTCGTGGAGCCCGTAGTACAGCGGGATGGAGAAGAGCATCGCGTTGAGCGCGAGGGCGATGGAGAGCCCCACGCGCCCGAGGAGCCCGCTGCTCCCCTGCTTCGCCCGCTTCACCGCGGGGCCGAAGAGGTAGCCGAACTGCTCGACGTCTTCGATGTACCCGCGGAGGTCGAAGCCCGGCGCGACGAGGAGCTCGACCTTTCCCAGCGCGGGGTTGACGGAGATGTCGAGGCCGGCTCCGTCGGCCGCGTGTCGCTTGAAGAGCTCCTCTTGAAGCCAGACGCAGGCCGCGCACTGAATCCCCTGGAGGTCGAGCTCGACGCACTGCGCGCGGGAGGCGCCCCGGAGCGAAGACTCCATCGCGTCGAGCCACTTCAGGTCACGGTGCGCCCGGGGCGCGCTCGCCGGCGCAGACGACTCGCCGCGGAGGTCGTAGTAGCGCTCGAGCCCCCGCGCGGAGAGCAGCGAGCTCACCGCGCGACACCCGATGCAGCAGAAGCGCGCGCCTCCCTCGGTCTCCGCGCCGCAGTGCGCGCAGGCCCGCGCGGCAGGGAGCGCGGCGGGCGTTTCGAGGTCGACGGTCATCGCGAGGGCAGGCGATGGCAACTCGGGTGCCAGCGCCAGAACGCGGGGCGTGCGCGAGGGAGGGCTGCGCACGCGGTGCACCGAACGCACGATGCGCGCGACGCCGCGCCAGGGACGCGCGATGTGCGGGCGGCGGAGAACGGGACGTGAGGGAGGGGGCGGAGGGGAGGGGAGTGCCCCTCACGGAGTCACTGCTCCGCGAGCGCGTCTCTCGCGGCGTCGACGCCGCCGTCGCGGGCGTCGCAGAGGGCGTCGTCGATGTCACCGCTCGGACAGCCGCGACACCCGACCTGGGTGATCGCGCCGCCGCAGCCTCCGCGGCGGCAGGTGATCGCTCGGAAGCATGTGTCTTCGTCGACGCAGCCCGCCGACAGAAGCGCGCTCAGCGCCGCGATTCGACACACGATGCCGCGTAGGTGCATGGGTGTGGGACTCATCGCACTGCCTCGGAGCGACCGCAATGGGGACAAGGCGAGCGGGCGTCGCGCGTAACTTCGACACGTTGCGTGGCCCCTCCACCCCTTGGCTCCCCTCCTCCATGGGCTTCGCCGATGGAGGAGGGCTGAGACACAAGGGATGGCAGACACCTCCGCGCGGTCTCAAGAAATCCGACGCATCCCAAGGGCAGTTCGACGCGGCAGTCGCCCCGAAGGACAGCCCCTCCTCCATCGGCGAAGCCCATGGAGGAGGAGCCAAGGGTGGAGGGCCACGCAAATGTCGAAGTTACGCGCGACGCCGGCGAGCGCATGATCCATTTCAAGGTCGCGAAGACCGCTCGAAGGCTCTACCTACATCCATCACGAGAATGAAGAGTCCTTGTGTCTCTTCTAAGAAGGGCCTGCCCATCCATGAGCGACACCTTGAAGAGGGTCCCTCTGCGCCGTAGTCTTGACATGATGCCGCCGAGCGACACGCCCAGCCACGAGTTCTTGGAGAGGTGGGTCGTCCCGTTCTACCTGCTGGACCTCTCGCGAGACGTCGAGGCCTTCATCGACGCCCTGCGTCACGTCGCGCCCGAGTTGAACGAAGCGGTCATCGCGGAGCTGCTCGCGCGTCTGAACTGGCGCCCTCGCATCGTCGGGGCCTACTTCGTCGCGATCAGGCGCTGCTACGCCTTCGAAGAGCAGATCGGCCGCCTTCTGCTGCGCAGCGAGGTCTGCTACGCCGGACGCGGGTTCTGCGTCGCCCTGGCGCGCCTCAACACCCCGGCCTCGGTCGCGTCTCTCGAGGAGTACCTCGACGTCTACCTCTCCCGCGTTGAGTGGTTCTTCGATCAGGGCGAGGCGATGGCGGCCCTCGGGTACCTCGACGCACAGAACGGAACGGACCGCCGCGCGAGGTTCATGCCGCGGTGGCAGCGCTTCATCGAGAACAAGCCGCGCTGGGACCTCACCCGTCACGACAACCTCTTTCGCGTGACCATGAACGCCCTGGAACGAGTGGCCACGTCGGTCGCTTGACCCTACACTGGCCCCGCGATGGGCACCGTCACGCTCTACCGTCCGACCGGACCTGACGAACTGAAGCTCGTAGAGGCCTCGGGCTTTCGCCGCTGGCCGCCTCGCCTGCCGGAGCAGCCGATCTTCTACCCCGTGACCAACGAACGATACGCGACCGAGATCGCCTCTCGCTGGAACACCGCGGAGTCTGGCTCGGGCTTCGTCACCCGCTTCGAGGTGAAGCGAGAGTTCATGGATCGCTATGAGATCCAGACCGTGGGAGCCTCCCATCACGGCGAGTGGTGGATCCCCGCCGAGCACCTGAACGAGCTCAATGACAACCTCGTCGGCACGATCGAGGTGATCGCCCGATTCGGCCAGCCATAACCCCTCTGTGCGCAGTGACCCCGCGCGGCCCTCCAGGAGACTCCCCAGTGCCCGGACATCGCATCTTCACGACCCCCTTCGCCTCGGTCTACCCGTTGTACGTCCGGAAGGCGGAGCGCAAGGGACGCACACAAGACGAGGTCGACCGCATCCTCCGCTGGCTCACCGGCTATGATCAGACCGGCCTTCTCCGCGAGATCGACGCGCAGACCACCTTCGAGGACTTCTTCGCCCGAGCCCCGGCGATGCACCCGAACCGCTCCCTCATCACGGGCCTGGTCTGCGGCGTGCGCGTCGAGGCGGTCGAAGACCCGTTGATGCAGACCATCCGCCAGCTCGACAAGCTCATCGACGAGCTCGCGAAGGGCAGGGCGATGGAGAAGATCCTTCGGCAAGCGGTCGTGTGACCCCTCGGGATCGCAACGCGCACCCGCGCCCCCTCCCCCAGCACGCGCTGGCCGAGGTCGCCGGGGCCTTTCTGAAGCTCGGGTGCGTGTCCTTCGGCGGTCCGGCCGCGCACCTCGGGTACTTTCGCGCGGAGTTCGTGGAGCGACGTCGGTGGCTCGACGACGCGCATTTCAGCGACCTCGTGGCGCTGTGCCAGTCTCTGCCCGGTCCCGGGAGCAGCCAGGTGGTCTTCGCGCTGGGGATGCACCGCGCGGGCCTCGCCGGCGCCCTCGTCGCGTCGGCGTGCTTCACCCTTCCCTCGGCCGCGTGGATGATCGCCTTCGCCTACGGCGTCGCGGCCCTCGGCGACCTGCAGCGCGCGGGGTGGCTCCACGGGCTGAAGCTCGCCGCCGTCGCCGTCGTCGCCCAGGCCGTGTGGGGAATGGGCAAGAGGCTCTGCACCGACCGCGCGAGGGTCTCGCTGTGCCTCGCCTCCGCCGCGGCGCTGCTGGCCGCGCCCGGCGCGCTCGCGCAGCTCGGGGTGATCGCGGTCGGCGCGCTCGTGGGCTGGGCGCTCTATCGCGACGAGGTCGCGGTCGCCGAGAGCTCGAATGAAGCCCCGCGCCACCACCTCGCCGCAGGCGCCGCGCTCGCGCTGTTCGCCGCGCTGCTGGTCGCCCTCCCCGCGCTCGCCTCCGCCACGGGGAGCAGGGCGCTCGCGGTCTTCGACGCGTTCTATCGCGCGGGCTCGCTGGTGTTCGGCGGGGGGCACGTGGTGCTGCCGCTGCTGCGCGCCGAGCTCGTCCCGCGGGGGTGGATCTCGCACGACCGCTTTCTCGCGGGATATGGCGCGGCGCAGGCGCTGCCGGGCCCGTTGTTCACCTTCGCGGCGTACCTCGGGGCGGCGATGCGACCGGGTCCGCGGGCGTGGGCGCAGGGGCTGTGGTCGCTGCTGGCGATCTTTCTCCCCGCGTGGCTGCTCATCGGAGGCGCGCTCCCCTTCTGGCACCGGCTCCGCGCGACCCGCGCCGCGCAGGCCGCCCTCGCGGGGGCGAACGCGGCGGTGGTCGGGGTGCTCCTCGCGGCGCTGTACGATCCGGTGTTCACCGGGGCCGTTCACCGTCGCGCCGACGGGGTCGCCGCGCTGCTGGCCTACGGGCTCCTCGAGACCTGGAAGACTCCCCCCTGGCTCGTGGTGATCGCCATGGCCGCGGCGGGTCAGTGGGCGCTGCCGGGGGGCTGAGGTCAGCGCTTGGGCGGGATCCACGCCACCAGGCGCGCCGCGAGCTCGGGGCCCACGTCCTCTTGCAGAAAGTGCCCCGCGCCGCGGAGCGTGTCGTGCGCCTGGCCCTTCGCCCCCGCGACGCGCGACTGGAGCACCCGGTCGGCGCCGCGGGTGATGGGGTCGTTGCGCCCGAAGAGCGTGAGAAAGGGCTTCTCGAAGGCCGCGAGCGACTCCCACGCGCGGCGGTTGGCCGGGCTCTCGGGGTCGTCCGGCCGCGTCGGGACCAGCGAGGGGAACACCCGCGCCCCCGCCTTGTGCGCCTCGGTCGGAAAGGGCGCGTCGTAGGCCGCCCGGACCTCTGGGGACATCCCCCGCACGCAGCCGCTCGCGACGATGCGTCCGATGGGAAACACCGGCGTCCACCGCGCGAAGGCCCGCCACGCCCGAAACGCCGCGGGAAAGTCTTCGTCGCCCGTGGGGAGAAAGGTGTTGCCCGCGCACACCCGCGCGAAGCGCTCGGGGTGCTCCGCGACCAGGCGCAGGCCGATGAGGCCGCCCCAGTCCTGGCAGAAGAGGGTCACGTCGCGCAGGTCGAGGTCCTTGAGCCACGCGCTCATCCACGCGACGTGCTTCGCGTAGGTGTACGCGCGGGGGTCGGAGGGCTTGTCGCTGCGGCCGAAGCCCACGAGGTCGGGCGCGATCACCCGCAGCCCCGCGGCCCGCAGGGCAGGGATCATCTTGCGGTACAGGTAGCTCCAGCTCGGCTCGCCGTGCAGCAGCAGCACCGCGGGCGCGTCGGCCTCGCCCTCGTCGACCCGCGCGACGCGAAGGCCCTCCACCTCGGAGTACTTCGGCGCGTAGGGGAAATCAGGGAGCGACGCGAAGCGCGCCTCGGGCGTGCGGAGGATCTCCTGGCTCATCGTGGGCGCAGGGTATCGCCATTCCTCCCGAGGGAGGGGTGAGCGGGCTCACGGTGGGGACGAGGAGATCAGGGCGCGGAGGGCGCGCTGACGCGCGGCGTGGCGCGGGTCACGAGCGGGATCGGGCGGCGCGTGAGGCGCTCGAGCACGTCGAGGAGCTCGCCGAGGCGAAAGGGCTGCGAGAGCCAGTGGCGAACCCCGAGCGCCTTGCAGTGCTGCGAGAGGTTCGGCATCGACGAGATCGCCAGCGCGGGCACCCGCGACGAGCGCCGGCGGAGCTCGAGGGCGAACTCCACCGCCTGCATGCGCTGCGCGTTGAGGTCGAGGATCACCGCCGCGTCGCGGTGGCGCTCGAGGAGAGACGACGCCATGCGCGCGCTGACCGCGAGGTCGACGGCGTAGCCGCTGTCTTCGAGGAGCTTCACCAGGTTCGCCGAGAACGCGTCGTCGTCTGCGACCAGCACGATGCGCTGCGCGTGAGCCTGAATTCGAGATCGAGTGGAGAAAAGACCCATGAGCGCCGCGGAGGACTCCATCTGCACAGAGGCACGCGGCTCCCTCAGGGGACCCGCCGGAGGACCGAAGCCTCCGCCGCATGCCAACGGCGGCGGCCTTCTACCAAGCGCGGGGAGAAGTGCAAGCGAACGGCGGCGAGAATGCGCGGGAGCGCGGAAATTTGAGCCCCCGAGACTTGGCCCGGGCTGGCCTCCTGAGGGATCTTGGACGGTATGGACGCTTCAACGCTCTTGCTTCGCGCCTCGCTCGTGGGACTGCTGGTCGGCCTCGCGGGCTGCGGCGGCACCGTGACCACCGCCTCGCTCAACGGCGACGACGACGCCGCCCTTGAGACCGACGCGGTGACCCCTGGCGCCGACGGCGCCCCCGCGACCGACCTCGGCTCAGGCACCGACGCCACGGTCCTCGCAGACGCCGGCGGCCCCGTCGACGGCGGGACCTCGTTCTGCGCGCTCGTTGACTGCCGCGTGGGCACCCGATGCTGCGAGTCGCTGCGGGCGTGCATCCTCGACACCGAGCCCTGCGACGGCGTGATCCCGCCCCGAGACGGCGGCGTGGTCGTCGCCGACGCGCCCGCGGGCGGGCGCTGCACGACCTCGATGGACTGCGGCGGGCGCCGCGAGTGCGTCTACCCGAGCAACGCGTGCGTGCGCGACGGGCGCTGCGAGGCGGCCCTCGCCTGCGATCGCCCCGAGACCTTCTGCAGCTGCGCGCGGGAGACCTACCAGGCGTGTCGCCCCGACCGTCCGACCGCCGCCGCGGGCGCCTGCCCCGACGCGGGGGTCGCGGTCGACAGCGGGACCTCGTTCTGCGCGATGGTCCGCTGCGCCGCGGGCACGCGCTGCTGCGAGGCGCGGCGGGCGTGCATCCCGAACGACCAGGCGTGCCCGGGCGACCCCGTCGACGCCGGGGTGACCCGCTGCCGACAGAACACCGACTGCGCCACCAACGCGTACTGCGCGACGAGCGCCTGCGGGGGAACCGGGGTGTGCGAGGCGCGTCCCACGATCTGCACCCGCGAGCTCAACCCCGTGTGCGGCTGCGACGGGCGCACCTACGGCAACCCCTGCAACGCCGCGGCCGCGGGGATGAACATCGCCTCGCGCGGCGCCTGCGGGACCGTCGACGCGGGGGTCGCGGTCGACAGCGGGACCTCGTTCTGCGCGATGGTCCGCTGCGCCGCGGGGTCGCGCTGCTGCGAGGCGCTGCGGGCGTGCATCCCGAACGACCAGGCCTGCCCGGGCGACCCCGTCGACGCCGGGGTCATCGACGCGGGGAGCACAGGCTGCGCGACCTCGCGCGACTGCCGCGCGGGCGAGTGCGTCTTCCCCGAGAGCGCGTGCGGCACCCTCGGCACCTGCATGCCCGCCATCGCGTGCCTGATCCCCGAGACCTACTGCGCGTGCAGCGGGACCACCTACCAGTCCTGCCGCCCCGACCGCCCCACCACCTCGCGCGGCGCCTGCGGCTCCACCGTCGACGCCGGCGCGACCTCGTGCGCCACCGACCGCGACTGCGGCGCCGGGCGCTCGTGCTGCGCGGGCACCGGCGTCTGCTACCCCTCGGCCTGCCTCGGCTGCTGCATGGTCATCGCCCCCGCTGCACCGACAACAGCCAGTGCTTGTCGTCGCAGTACTGCGCGGGTTCGGGATGCGGCACCCCAGGCGCGTGCTCGACGCGTCCGCAAGCGTGCCCCCTGGTCTACAACCCCGTCTGCGGCTGCGACGGGCGCACCTACGGCAACGACTGCGCCGCCGCCTCCGCGGGCGTGCGCGTGCTCTCCCGCGGGGTCTGCGCGCCGTAACGCTTTGACCTTCTCGCCGCGGTCCCTCAATGATCCGCGGCCACATGCGCCCCTCCGCGATCCTCCTCGCCTCCCTCGTCGCCTCGTGCAGCGCGCGACCCCAGCGCGTCGCGGCCCCCGTCGTCGCGACCGCGACCCCTCCCGCCGCCACGGCACCCGCCCCGGAGGTCCCCGCGCCGAGGGCCGACGGACGTCTCCCCGACGGTCCTCGCCCCATGCGCGAGCGCGTGGTGATGGACGTCGACCCCGCCGCGCCGCGCTTCTCGGGCACGGCGCACATCGACCTCCGCGTCGCCGCGCCCACGCGGGTGGTGGTGCTCCACGCGCGCTCGCTGAACGTGTCGTCGGTGCGCGCGGTGACCCCCGAGGCGATCCCCGCGCAGCACAGCCGGCGCCACGCGCACGGCGGGAGGAACGACCCCGAGGAGCTGGTGATCGTCTTCGATCGCCCTCTGCCGCAAGGAGATACGCGCATCGAGGTCGCCTTCGACGGCGCCTGGGGAGACGACCTCCAGGGCCTCTACCGCGCCCGCGTGGGCGAGGACTGGTACGCCGTCACCGACTTCGAGCCCAGCGACGCGCGGCGGGCCTTTCCGTGCTTCGACGAGCCCGAGGCGAAGATCCCCTTCACCGTCGAGCTGCGCACCCCCCGCGGGCTCCGCGCCCTCTCGAACATGCCCGAAGAGGACCACCGCGACGAGGGCGAGCGCACCGTCTGGCGCTTTCGCGAGACGCCCCCGACCTCGTCGTACCTCGTGGCCTTCGTCGTGGGCCCCTGGGACGTCTACGACGGACCCACCAGCCCCGTGCCCGTGCGGGTGATCGCGCCGCGAGGCCGCGCGGCCCTGGGCGCCACCGCCGCGCAGATGGCCGCGGAGCACCTGCGGATCCTCTCGGAGTACTTCGGCCAGGCCTTTCCGTACCCCAAGCTCGACCTCGTCGCGGTGCCCGACTTTCTCCACGGAGGCATGGAGAACCCCGGGCTGATCACCTTTCGCGACTCGCTGCTCCTCGCCGAGCCCGCGCGCATGACCGCGGGCTCGCGGCGGAGCATGGCCGGGGTCATCGCCCACGAGCTCGCGCACCAGTGGTTCGGCGATTTCGTCACCATGCGCTGGTGGGACGACCTCTGGCTCAACGAGGGCTTCGCCTCGTGGATGGGCGACCGCGTGGTGGACCGCTGGCACCCCGAGTGGGAGGCGCACGTGGGCAACGTCGCCGGGCTCATGTGGGCGCGCCGGGCCGACTCGATGTCGACCACCCACGCGGTTCGCGCGCCGGTCACCAGCACCGCCGACGCCGTCGCGAGCTTCGACACGATGACCTACGTGAAGGGCTCGTCGGTCATCGCCATGATTGAGTCGTGGATCGGCGAGGGCCCGTTTCGCGAGGGCATTCGGGCGTACATGCGCGACCACGCCTGGGGCAACACCACCGCCGACGACCTGCTGCGCGCGCTCTCGCAGTCGTCCGGGCGGGACGTCTACGCGGTGGCGCGCTCGTACCTCGACCAGCCCGGCCTCCCGCTGCTCGCGATGGACGTGACCTGCGAGCCCGGGCAGCCCCCGAGACTCGCGGTCTCGCAGCGGCCCTTTCGCATCGACGGCGAGGCGCCCCCGGCGGCGTGGTCGGTGCCCGTGTGCGCGCGCTACGACGCCGCGCCCGCGCCGAAGACCGTATGCGCCGTGCTCAACGCCCCGGAGGCGAGCTTTGCGCTGGAGACCGACCGGTGCCCGCGGTGGATCCTCCCGAACCCTGGCGGCGCGGGGCACTACTGGACCCGCCTCCCCGAGGCCCGACTCCGCGCGCTCCTCGACGCCCCGGGCGCCATGGACGTGCCCGCGAAGCTCGAGCTCCTCGCGACCCTCGAGGCGCTGAGAGACCGCGGGGATGTCTCGATCACCGAGGTCCTCGACGTGTACGCGCGGCTGGCGCGCGACCCCTCGCCGCACATCGCCGCGCGGGTGGCCGACAGCTTCTGGGCCGTCGACCGCACGCTGATCACCGCCGCGGCGCGCCCGCGCTTCGAGGCCTGGGTGCGCGCGCAGTACAGCGCGACCGCGCGGCGCATGGGCTTCACCGCCGCGCCGGGCGACTCCGACGCGGTGAAGAACCTCCGCCGCGCGGTGCTCACCCTCGTCGGGATGCACACCGAGGACCCCTGGGCGCACGCCGAGGCGCGGCGCATCACCCAGCGCTGGATCCGCGATCCCGCCGGGGTCGATCCCGAGGCGCTCGCCCTCGCGCTGCCCATCGCCACGCGCCGGGGAGACGCCGCGCACTTCGACGCCCTCCTCGCCGCCCTCGCCCGCGCCACGCTGCCGCAGGAGCGCAACCTCATCCTCGGCGCGTTCACCGGCTTCGACGACATCGCCTTGCTGCGCAGGGGGATGGAGCTGGGCTTCGACGCCGAGCGCGTCCGCGCGCAGGACCTCCGCTCGCTGTTCGGGCGCTGGTCCCACCGCGCCGAGGGGCGGGCGGTGCAGTACGCGTGGATGCGCGAGCGCTTCGACGCCGCGAAGCAGGCCCGCGGGCGCAACGCGCGCTGGCTCATCAACCTCGCGGGGATCACCTGCGACGAGTCCGACGCCCGCGCCGCCGCGGAGTTCCTCTCGACGCGCATCGGCGACCTCGAGGGCAGCGAGCGCGGGCTCCGCGAGAACGTCGCCCACGCGTCGCAGTGCGCGCGCAACCGCTCGCGCTACGCCGCCGACGCCGCGCGGTGGTTCGAGTCCCACGCGCCGCGGCGGTAGCCCTCAGCTCATCAGCACGAGCTCCTCGGCGGACGTGGGGTGAATCGCCACCGTCGCGTCGAGGTCGGCCTTGCGCGCGCGGAGCTTCACCGCCACCGCGAAGCCCTGCAAGATCTCGTCGGCCGCCGCGCCGATCAGGTGCACGCCCACCACCCGCTCCTCGCCGCCCACGCACACGAGCTTCATCAAGGTCTGCTCGTCGCGCCCCGCGAGGGCGCCGAGCATCGGGCGAAACCTGCTGCGGTACACCCGCACGGCGTCGCCGTGGCGCGCCCGCGCCTGGTCTTCACCCAGGCCCACGGAGCCGATGGGCGGGTGCGAGAAGATCACCGTGGGGATGTTCTCGAAGTCCATCTTCGACTCGCTGCGGCCGCCGAAGAGCCGGTCGATGAGCCGCCGCGCGGTGGCGATGGCCACGGGCGTGAGGGCGGGCGCCGCGGTGACGTCGCCCACGGCGTAGACCCCGGGCGCCGAGGTCTCCTGCCACGCGTCGACGCGCACGAAGCCGTTGGCGTCGAGGGCGACCGCGGCCTCGTCGAGGCCCAGGTCGGCGGTGTTGGGCGCGCGTCCGATGGCCCAGAGCACCCGGTCGAAGCCCCCCACCACCTCGCCGCTCTGGCAGTGCACCTCGAGCCCCGCCGCGGTCTGGTGCACGTCGTCGAGCTCGTGCTTGAGGATCACCTCGACGCCGCGGGTCTCCATGGCCTTGAGCAGCGCGCCGGCGATCTCGGGGTCGAAGGCGCTGAGCAGCCGCTCGCCGCGCACGAAGACCACCACCTCCGAGCCCAGCGCGCGGAGCACGCCCGCGAGCTCCACGGCGATGTACCCGCCGCCGACGATCGCCACGCGCCGCGGGGCCTCGCGGAGCTCGAAGAACCCGTTGGAGTCGCACCCGAGGGACTGCCCTGAGATGTCAGGGCGCCGCGGGTGCGCGCCGGTCGCGAGGAGCACCCGCGGCGCGGTGTACGCCTGCCCGTCGGCGACGAGGGTGTGGGCGTCGGTGAAGCGCGCGCGGGCGGGGAGGAGGGTGATCCCCAGCTCGTCGAAGCGGCGGCGGTAGCTCCCGTGGATGTTCTGGATGTACCGCTCGCGGCGGGCGATGAAGGCGCCCCAGTCGAGGCGCCCCGGCGTCGTCGCGAAGCCCACCTCCGCCGCGAGGACCTGCGCCTCGGCGAGCTCCGCGGCGAGCCACATGGCTTTTTTAGGCACGCAGCCCACGTTCACGCAGGTGCCGCCCAGGGCGCCGTCGTCGAAGACCGCCACCCGCGCGCCGTGCCGCGACGCGCGAATCGCGCCCGCGATGCCGCCGCTGCCGGCGCCCACCACGAGGAGGTCGTAGCGCTCGGGGGCGGTCATTCGGCGTCCTTCCAGCGGAGGTGCACGCCGCGGGCGCCGAGCTCTCGCTCGAAGAACGCGTAGGCCTCGGGGTCGGCGCCGACGCGCTCCAGCGGGAGCACGCCGGTCTGGCGCAGCCCTCCCCGCGCCACGAGCTGCGCGGTCACCGAGGTCGTGAGCGCGGTGGTGCGGGCCATCGCCGTGAGCCCCGCGGCGGGGTCGGCGCGGTCGGTCATGGTCATCACGGAGGTCTTGTCTCCCCGGCGCACGCGCACCACGAGGGCGACGAGGTCTTGAGGGTCGTCGACGACGCAGCGGGCGCGAAAGGTGTCGACGAAGGTCCCGGCGTCGACGAGGGGGCGCACGGCGGCGACGTGCCCCGGCCAGCGGAGGGTCTTCTCTTCGAGGCTGGCCACCTGGGGCAGGGTGTCGAGGAGGGTGCGGAGCCCGTCGGAGAGAAAGGCCTCCATGTCGCCCACGCCGTCGACCGCGAGGGCCTCGAGCTCGGAGAACACCGGGAGGGTCACCCGCGCCCCGCCTCGCACGATGCGCGCGGGGCGCACGTACTCTTCGAGGAGGTCGGGGAGCGACCAGGTGACCACGTAGCCGTAGGGCCGATCGCGGTCCTGCGCGACGCCGCCGACGTAGATGGTGAGGGCGTCGACGGGGCCTCGCGCCGCGGCGTGGCCGCAGACGAGGTGCGAGAGCCCCGGCGCCAGGCCCGCGTCGGGCACGATCGCGACGCCCGCCGCCTGCGCCGCCGCGTCGAGGCGCAGCGGGTCCTCCGCGCAGAAGCTCCCGTCCACCAGCGGGCGCCGCGCCTCCACCGCCGCCTCCATCACCGAGTACCCGAGGACCGACGGGAGCGCGCCGACCGCGAGGTCCTGCTCGGCCATGCGCCGCGCGAGGGCCGAGGTGTCGGAGAGGTCCATCTCCTCCCAGGAGAGGTTGGGCAGGTCGGGGAGCCTCGGCGCGCGGAGGTCGCCGACGACGACCCGCGCGGCGGGGAGGGAGCGAGCGAGGTCTGACGCCATCACGCGGCCCTGTTGGCCGCCACCGAGCACGAGGATCTTCATGGTGCGGCCCGGGACTGTACCCCAGCGCGCCCGAACCCGAACGGCCCGCGCAACATTCCCCGCACCGTGGCTTTTCGCCCCGCGGGTATGAGTCCACACTGGCGGGATGGGAAATACTCAACACTTGAAGCCGGCTCGCGGGCGTCGAGGCGTCAGGGAGCTGCTGCTCTGGGCCGCGTCCTGCGTGCTGTTCGCGGCGTGTGACGGCTCTGCGGTCGTCGGCGCCACGCGCGGCGCCGACGCGGCCGTCGACCTCGGTCCGATGGACGTGGTGGTCGCCTGCCAGCCCAGCGAGACCCGCTGCGACGGCGTCTGCACCGACCTCAGCCGCACCCGAACCCACTGCGGCGCGTGCGGAAACGCCTGCGGCGCAGCGCAGCAGTGCGTGAGCGGCGCGTGCCGCGCGGTGTGTCCGACCGGGCAGCTCGCGTGCTCCGCCGACGGCGGCCCCGAGATCTGCGTCGCCCCCATGGTCGACAACGCCAACTGCGGCGCCTGCGGGCGCGCGTGCCCCGCGGGCCAGGTCTGCTCGATGGGGCAGTGCTCCACCGACTGCGCGACGGGCCTGACCACCTGCGGCGCCGGCGCGACGCGCTACTGCGCCGACACCCAGCGTGACAGCGCCAACTGCGGCGGCTGCGGCACGGCCTGCGCGGCGGGCCAGCGGTGTGAGAACAGCGCCTGCGCCACCGCCTGCCCGACCGGGCAGACCACCTGCGGCGCCGGCGGCGACGGGGGCGTCGGGGTCTGCGCTGACCTCCAGACCGACCGCGCCAACTGCGGCGCCTGCGGGACCGAGTGCCCCAGCGGCCAGGCCTGCTCGGCGGGAACGTGCGTGACGAGTTGTCCCAGCGGGCAGACCGCGTGCGACGGCTCGTGCCGAGACACCCAGACCGACCCCGCCCACTGCGGCATGTGCGGCGCCGCCTGCGCGAGCGGTCAGGCCTGCGTGGCGGGGGCGTGCGTCGCCAGCTGCCCGGTGGGTCAGGTGACCTGCGCCGGCGCCTGCGTCGACCTCCAGGGCGACCGCGCGCACTGCGGCATGTGCGGCGCGGCCTGCGCCGCGGGCCAGGTGTGCGCCAACGGCGCCTGCGTGACCTCTTGCCCCACGGGGCAGACGAGCTGCGGCGGGTCGTGCCGCGACACCCAGAGAGCGACCGCGCGAACTGCCGATGTGCGGGACCGCCTTCGGCACCAGCAGATCAGGTGTGCGCCAACAGGTCCTGCGTGGCCTCCTGCCCCACAGGGCAGACCGGAAGCCCTGCGGGTCATGCGTGACACCCAGAGCGACCGCGCGCACTGCGGCATGTGCGGGACCGCCTGCGCGACCGGTCAGGTCTGCGCCAACGGCGCCTGCGTGACCTCCTGCCCCACGGGGCAGACCGACTGCGGCGGGTCGTGCCGCGACACCCAGAGCGACCGCGGGCACTGCGGCATGTGCGGGACCGCCTGCGCCGCGGGCCAGGTGTGCTCGGGCGGCGCCGGTGACCTCCTGCCCCGCGGGGCAGACCTCGTGCGCGGGCTCGTGCCGCGACACCCTGAGCGACACGCAGGCACTGCGGCATGTGCGGCAGCGCCTGCGCCGCGGGCGGTGTGCTCAACGGCATGTGCGTGCTGACCTGCGCGATGGGTCAGACCAACTGCGCGGGCTCGTGCCGCGACACCCAGCGCGACGAGTCGCACTGCATGTGCGGCAACGCCTGCGCCGCGGGCGAGGTGTGCTCGGCGGAAAACGCCTGCGTGACCTCTCCTGCCCGCGGGGCGGGCCGGTGCGTCGGCGCGTGCCGCCGGCCGACCCAGAGCGACCGCGCCTGCGGCGCCTGCGGCTTGCCTTCTGCGCCAGCGGCCGGTCTGCGCCGCGGGGATGTGCGTGACCTCCTGCCCCGGCGGCCAGACTAGAGCTGCGCCCGGCGCGTGCCGTGACACCCAGAGCGACCGCGCCCACTGCAGCGCCTGCGGCGCGCTCGCGCCGCCAGCGGGCAGGTGTGCGCCAACGGCGCCTGCGTGACCTCCTGCCCCGCCAGGGCAGACGAACTGCGCGGGCTCGTGCCGCGACACCCGGCTTGACCGCGCGCACTGCGGCATGTGCGGGACCGCCTGCGCCGCGGGGCAGGTGTGCTCCCGGCGGGCGCTGCGTCGTGTCGTGCCCGGCGGGCCAGACCGACTGCGCGGGCTTCGTGCCGCGACACCCAGGCCGACCGCGCCCACTGCGGGATGTGCGGCAACGCCTGCGCCGCAGGGCAGGTGTGCTCGAGCGGCCTCTCGTGCGTGTCGTGCGTCGCGGGGCGAAGACGAAGGCTGCGGCGGGTCGATGCCGCGACACCCAGAGCGACCGCGCGCACTGCGGCGCCTGCGGCAACGCCTGCGCGGCGGGGCAGGTGTGCTCCGGCGGGCGCTGCGTCGTGTCGTGCCCGGCGGGGCAGACCGACTGCGCGGGCTCGTGCCGCGACACCCAGACCGACCGCAGCCACTGCGGCGCCTGCGGCCCGCGCCTGCGCCAGCGGGCAGGTGTGCTCCAGCAGCTGCGTGCTCTCGTGCGCCACGGGGCTCACGAACTGCTCCAGGCTCCTGCGTCGACACGCAGAGCTCAGACCGCAACTGCGGCATGTGCGGGACGGCCTGCGCCAGCGGCCAGGTCTGCGCCGCGGGGCGCTGCGTGACGAGCTGTCCCACGGGGCAGACCTCGTGCGCGGGCTCGTGCCGCGACACCCGCAGCGACTTCGCCGCCCTGCGGCGGCGCCTGACGCCTTCTGCGCCAGCGGGCAGGTCTGCGCCAACGGCGCCCTGCGTGGTCTCGTGCCCCCGCAGGCGCAGACCGACTGCGGCGGCTCGTGTCGAGACACCCGCAGCGACCGCGCCCACTGCGGCGCCTGCGGCCGCGCCTGCGCCGCGGGGCAGGTGTGCTCGAACTCCGCGTGCGTGGTCACCTGCGGCGCGGGGCTCACGAGCTGCGGCGGGTCGTGCCGTGACACCCAGACCGACCTCTCGCACTGCGGCGCCTGCGGCGCGCCTGCTCGGCGGGCGGTGTGCACCGCCGGTCGCTGCGTCTCGAGCTGCCCCGCGGGGTGGGTCGACTGCAACGACGCCTGCCTGAACACCTGCCGCGACCTGCGCACCGACAACACGAACTGCGGCGCCTGCGGCCGGTGCCTCGGGCCAGGTCTGCGCCAACGGCGCCTGCGGTTCCACCTGCACCGCAGGGCAGACCAACTGCTCCGGCGCGTGCCGCGACCTCCAGGTCGACACCACGAACTGCGGCATGTGCGGGCGCGCCTGCGCCGCCGGACAGATCTGCAGCGCGGGGACCTGCGTGCTGTCGTGCCTCTCGGGGCAGACCGCGTGCAGCGGCGTGTGCAGGGACCTTCAGACCGTGACCCTCGCATTTGGCGCCTGCGGCTCGCGCGAGTGCACCGCAGGAGACAGGTCTGCCGCAGGCGCCTGCGTGGTCTCGTGCGTGGCGGGGCAGACCAACTGCTCCAACGTGTGCCGCGACCTGACGACCGACAGCGCCCACTGCGGCGCCTGCGGCCGCGCCTGCCCCACCGGGCAGAGCTGCGTGGCCTCGACCTGCGCGGTGGTCTGCGGCCCCGGCTTCACCAGCCTGCTCCGGCGCCTGCCGTAACCTCCAGGCCGACGGCTCGAACTGCGGCGCGCCTGCCGTCCAGCGCCCGCGCGACGGGCCAGGTGTGCAACAACGGCACCTGCACCAGCGTGCCGACGGGGCAGACCCCGTGCAGCGGCGCCTACCGCACCCTCGCCACCGACACGAGCAACTGCGGGGCGTGCGGAAACGTCTGCCCCGCAAGGGCCAACGCGTCGACCACCTGCAGCGGCGGGAGCTGCGGGTTCACCTGCAGCACCAACTTCGCCAACTGCGACGGCAACGCGACCAACGGCTGCGAGACCGACACGCGCACCTCCACCGCGCACTGCGGCGGGTGCGGGCGCTCGTGCACGGGCACCTGCTCCGGCGGCGTGTGCACCCCGGCCTGCACCGCGGGGACGAACCTCGCGCCCTCCGCCACGCCCTCGAATTCCGCGGGCGGCTCGGTGAGTCCCTACACCGCGGCGCAGCTGAACAACGGCGTCACGCAGGCCGGCAACTGCTCCAACTGGTCGTGGGTCACCGCGGGCACCTCGCCGTCCGGGGCGTGGTTCCAGTACGTGTGGAGCACCCCGCAGCGGATCCACAGCATCACGATCGACACCTCCGCGACGACCGCGACCTGCCACCCCGCGGGCCGCAACCTCGCGGGCGCCGACGTGCAGTGGTGGAACGGCTCCGCGTGGGTCACCGCCTCGGTGATCCGCGGCCAGACCAACGACTGGAGCTACACGTTCCCCACGCCCATCACCACGACGCGGCTGCGCCTCTTCAACGCGCACACCAGCAGCGTCGGTCAGGGGAGCAATCCGCTGATCTTCGAGTGGTACGTCTACGGGTGCCGATGAGCGGCGGAGGAGAGACCATGACCCCACGAAGCCGACGAAGCTCCTCCCTGCTCTCCGCGTCGCTGCTCGCAGCGATCGCGGCGTGCTCCCCCAACGCCGTCCCCCTGGACGTGCCCAGCACCCCGACCGACGCCGCCCTGGACGTGTCCATGGACGCGGCCCCGACCTGTCCCACCGGGCAGGTGCTCTGCGGCGGCCGCTGCGTCGACCTCATGGGCAACGCGAACCACTGCGGCGCCTGCGGCCGCGACTGCGGCACCGCGCAGCACTGCGTCATGGGCGCCTGCGAGGCCGTGTGCCCCACCGGGCAGATCGCCTGCACCGACGGCCCCGCCGACGCGGGCGGCGCGTCTCGCTGCGCGCTGCCCTCCACCGACCGCCTCCACTGCGGCCAGTGCGGCAACGCGTGCCCCAGCGGGCAGGTGTGCTCGATGGGCGCGTGCTCCTCAACTGCGCGTCGAACCTCGCGACCTGCGGGACCGGCAGCGCGCGGGCCTGCGCGGACCTCCAGCGCGACGACCGCAACTGCGGCGCCTGCGACCGGGCGTGCGCGCCAGGGCAGTCCTGCGCGATGGGCGCGTGCGTGACCTCGTGCCCCAGCGGGCAGACCGCCTGCGGGGGCGGAGACGGCGGCGCGGGCCTCTGCGTCGACCTCCAGCGCGACGGCGCCAACTGCGGCGCCTGCGGCACCGCGTGCATGAGCGGGCAGGCGTGCGTCGCGGGCATGTGCGTCACCTCGTGCCCCGGCGCGCAGGTCAACTGCGGCGGCTCGTGCCGCGACACCCTCAGCGACCCGCTGAACTGCGGCGCCTGCGGCACCGCGTGCATGAGCGGACAGGTCTGCGTGAGCGGCATGTGCGTCACGAGCTGCCCCATGGGGCAGTCGGCCTGCGGCGGTGACAACAGCGGCCCCAGCGTGTGCGCCGACCTCCAGAGCGACCGCGCCCACTGCGGCATGTGCCGCACGGCCTGCGCGAGCGGGCAGGTGTGCAACGCGGGCATGTGCGTGACCTCCTGCGGCGCGGGGCTCACCGACTGCAGCGGGTCGTGCCGCGACCTCCAGAGCGACCGCGCCCACTGCGGCATGTGCGGGAGCACCTGCGCCAGCGGGCAGGTGTGCTCCGGCGGCATGTGCGTCACGAGCTGCCCCGACGGAGCAGACCGACTGCGCGGGCTCGTGCCGCGACACCCAGAGCGACCGCGCCCACTGCGGCATGTGCGGCAACACCTGCGCCAGCGGGCAGGTGTGCTCCGCGGGCATGTGCGTGACCTCGTGCCCCAGCGGGCAGACCGACTGCAACGGGTCGTGCCGCGACACCCAGAGCGACGGCGACCACTGCGGCATGTGCGGCAACGCCTGCGCCAGCGGGCAGGTGTGCTCCGGCGGCGCCTGCGTGACCTCCTGCGGCGCGGGGCTCACCGAGTGCGCGGGCTCGTGCCGCGACACCCAGAGCGACCGCGCCCACTGCGGCATGTGCGGCAACACCTGCGCGGCGGGGCAGGTCTGCTCCGCGGGCATGTGCGTGACCTCCTGCGCGACCGGGCAGACCGAGTGCGCGGGCTCGTGCCGGAGGACCTTCAGAGCGACCGCGCCCGCTGCGGCATGTGCGGCAACGTCTGCGCGAGCGGGCAGGTGTGCTCCGGCGGCACCTGCGTGGTCTCGTGCAGCGCGGGGCTCACCAACTGCTCGGGCTCGTGCCGCGACACCCAGAGCGACCGCGCCCACTGCGGCGTGTGCGGCAACGCCTGCGCCAGCGGGCAGGTGTGCTCGGCGGCACCTGCGTGACCTCGTGCCCGCGGGCAGACCGACTGCGGCAGGTCGTGCCGCGACACCCAGAGCGACGGCGACCACTGCGGCATGTGCGGGCGCGTCTGCGCCAGCGGGCAGGTGTGCTCCGGCGGCACCTGCGTGACCTCCTGCGCCGCGGGCCTGAGCGACTGCGGCGGGTCGTGCAGGGACCTCCAGAGCGACCGCGGGCACTGCGGCGTGTGCGGGCGCGTCTGCGCCAGCGGGCAGGTGTGCAGCGCCGGCGCCTGCGTGACCTCGTGCGCCACGGGGCTCAACGACTGCAGCGGGTCGTGCAGGGACCTCCAGAGCGACCGCGGGCACTGCGGCATGTGCGGGCGCGTCTGCGCCAGCGGGCAGGTGTGCTCCGGCGGCACCTGCGTGGTCTCGTGCACCGCGGGGCTCACCAACTGCTCGGGCTCGTGCCGCGACGTGCAGAACGACCGCGCGCACTGCGGCATGTGCGGGCGCGCCTGCGCGACCGGGCAGGTGTGCGCGGCGGGCATGTGCGTGACCTCGTGCACCGCGGGGCTCACCGACTGCGGCGGCTCGTGCCGCGACGTGCAGAGCGACAACGCGAACTGCGGCGCCTGCGGGCGCGCCTGCGCCGCGGGGCAGGTGTGCTCCGCCGGCGCCTGCGTGACCTCCTGCGCCGCGGGGCAGACCAACTGCACGGGCTCGTGCAGGGACCTCCAGAGCGACCGCGCCCACTGCGGCGCCTGCGGACGCGTCTGCGCCAGCGGGCAGCGATGCTCCTCGGGCGTGTGCGTGACCTCGTGCGCGACCGGGCAGACCGACTGCTCGGGCTCGTGCAGGGACCTCCAGACCGACCGCGCCCACTGCGGCGCCTGCGGACGCGTCTGCGCCAGCGGGCAGGTGTGCAGCGCGGGCGCCTGCGTGGTCTCGTGCGTGGCCGGACAGACCAACTGCTCGGGCACCTGCCGTGACCTCACCAGCGACGGCGCCCACTGCGGCGCCTGCGGGCGAGCCTGCGCCGCGGGGCAGGTGTGCTCCGGCAGCGCCTGCGTGGTGAGCTGCGCGACCGGGCAGACCGACTGCTCGGGCTCGTGCAGAGACCTCCAGACCGACCGCACGAACTGCGGCGCCTGCGGGCGCGCCTGCGCCAGCGGGCAGGTGTGCAGCGCGGGCGCCTGCGTGGTCTCGTGCGCCACGGGGCAGACCAACTGCTCGGGCACCTGCCGCGACCCCACCAGCGACGAGGCGCACTGCGGCATGTGCGGGCGCGCCTGCGCCAGCGGGCAGGTGTGCTCCAACTCCGCCTGCGTGGTGAGCTGCGCCACGGGGCAGACCAACTGCTCGGGCACCTGCCGCGACCTGCGCAACGACCGCACGAACTGCGGCGCCTGCGGACGCGTCTGCGCCAGCGGGCAGGTGTGCGCCAACTCCGCCTGCGTGGTGAGCTGCGCCACGGGGCAGACCAACTGCTCGGGCACCTGCCGCGACCTCACCAGCGACCGCACGAACTGCGGCGCCTGCGGACGCGTCTGCGCCAGCGGGCAGGTGTGCGCCAACTCCGCCTGCGTGGTGAGCTGCGCCACGGGGCAGACCAACTGCTCGGGCACCTGCCGCGACCTGCAGACCGACAACAACCACTGCGGCGCGTGCGGGCGCGTCTGCGCGACGGGCACGCTGTGCAGCAACGGGTCCTGCGCGCTGACCTGCGGCGCGGGCATCACCAACTGCTCGGGCACCTGCCGCGACCTCACCAGCGACCGCGCGAACTGCGGCGCCTGCGGCCGCGCTTGCGGCTCGCTCCAGACCTGCCGCGCGAGCGTCTGCGTCAACCTCTGAGACCTCTCGTCCCACGCCGCCTGGGCGCGCGAACGTTGACAACGCGGCGCCTCGGCGGCTCTTCTCCCGCGCCGCGATGGCTGCTCCCCGCACACGCTTCACCCTGATCGACGGCCTGCGCGGCGTCGCGGCGGTGAGCGTGATGATCTACCACTACTGCAACGGCGACATGCGGCCGTACCTCGCGCAGGTGATCCCCGCGTGGACGCTCTTCGCCGCCCGCAAGGGGTGGATCGGCGTGCAGGTCTTCTTCGTGCTCTCGGGCTTCGTCATCGCCTACGCCATCGGGCGACGCGAGATGACCCTCGGGGGCGCCGCGCGCTTCGCGCTCCGTCGGCAGGTGCGCCTCGACCCGCCATACTGGGTCTCCATCGCGCTCTCCTGCGCGTGGCTCTGGGGCTGGAAGCTCAGCCTCCACGACCACCGCTGGACCCCCTCGTGGACCAACGTCCTCGCCCACGTGACCTACCTCCAGGGGATCCTACAGATCCGCCCGATTCAGCCCGTGTACTGGACCCTCGCCATCGAGGTGCAGTTCTACATGGTCTTCGTCGCGGTCCTCGCGGCGCTGCGGCGCGCGCCCTGGCTCGCGCCCTGGGCGCTCCTCGGCAGCGGCCTGTACTCCCTCGACCTCGCGACGCACTGGCGCGTGCCGACCTACTGGTTCGCGCACCACTGGTACATGTTCGCGCTCGGAGCCCTCACCTGGTGGCGCCTCGACAAGCGCCTGCACCCGCTGCCCCACGCGGCCTTCATCGCCTGGGTGGCCTACAACGCCTTCAAGTTCGGTCGCCTCGAGCCCGCCGCGGCGGCCCTGGTGGCCACGCTGATCACCGTCGCTGGCGTGTACGACCGCCTGGGGCGATGGCTCGACCTCCGCTGGCTGCAGTTCCTCGGCGCGGTGAGCTACGGGATCTACCTCCTGCACCCGCTCACCGGCGCGCAGCTCCGCTGGGTGCTGACCGCGGTGATGGGCTCGTGGCGCAGCCCCGCGGGCGCGCTCGCGGTGGTGACGCTCTCGTCGATCGCGACCCTCGGCTGCGCGTGGCTGCTGCACATCGCCGTCGAGAAGCCCGCGATGCGCCTGGCCGCGCGCATCCGCTGGGACAAGCGCTGAGGACGCGAAGCGCGCCTCGGGGTCACGCGGGGCGCAGAGGCGTGCGTCGCGTCGCTCGAGACTCGGGTGTGACCTGGAAGGGGTTCGTCTCGATCACTTCACGGCGTCGTAGCCGCGCTCGGCGTCGGGGCCGCTCGCGGTCGGGAGCCCGGCGCCCGACCAGCCGACCTCTTGCACGCGGCCGAAGGCGTCGCGAGCGCCGTCCCAGCCCGCGCGCTGGTCGACGAGCTGGGTGTACCCCGCGGCCTCGAGGGCCTCGGCGGCGCGCATGCTGCGCCCCCCCGAGCGGCAGCCCAGGAGCAGCCGCGCGTCCTTGGGGAACCGCTTGGACATCACCGCGAGGAAGTCAGGGTTGGGCTGCATCGTGCCGTTCACGGCGTGGGCCCAGGGGATGTTGTACGCCCCCGCGGGGTGCCCCGCCTCGAACTCGGGCACGGAGCGAACGTCGACGAAGGTGTAGCCCTCTTCACCGACGAGGCGGAGGGCTTCTTGAGGAGAGACACGCTGGATCGTCATGGCCGTGTCTCTGCTCCCGATCCCTCGGCGTCGTCAAGCCGTCGGCTTGACCGTGAGCACGGAGCACGGCGCGCGACGCACCACGGCCTCGGCCACGCTCCCGAGGATCAGCCGGTCGAGGCCCGTGCGCCCGCGCGTCCCCACGATGAGCAGGTGCGCCGCAGACTCTCGCGCCCGAGCCACGATGGCGTCGGCGGGAACGCCCTGCACCGCGGCGTACTCCAGGGTGACCCCGCTCGGGTTGGCCCGCTCGCCGCGCAGCGCCCGCACCATGCGCTGCAGGTCGTCGACGGAGTGCTCCACGAGCCCGAGGCCCGTCGACACGTCTGGCTGAACGGGGATCACCGTGAGCAGCAGCAGCGACGCCGGCGCCCAGCGCTCCGCCACGCTGAACGCGGCCCCGAGCGCGGCGCGGGAGCAATCGCTGAAATCCAGGGCGACGACGATGCGAAACAAGGTCGTCGAAGGCTCAGGCGTCGCCGTCTCGAGGGGGCGCAGGCTTGCCGGGGTCTTCGTTGGCCTCACGCAAGCCACGCTTGAGGTTCGAGACGCCCTCGCCCACCGCCCTGCCGAGCTCAGGGAGCTTCGCGGCGCCGAAGAGCAGCACGATGATCAGACCGACGACGATGAGTTCAGTGGCTCCCATGGGCACCCTGCGCCTCCTGCGCGCCTCCGGTATAGCACTCCGCGCGCCGCACCACAGGGAAAGTGCAGCACCCGCGCACGACGGCTCCCCGGCCGAGCCGCGACGATCCCCCCGACCGCTCGGTCGCGCCCGCGCGGAGGGTCATCGCGGCGCCGCCCGAGCGCGGCGTGGAGAGACGCGCGCGCACTCTGCTATGTTGCGCGCCTCACGGAGAGGACGGAGAGCGATGCGGATGCGTGCCGGACACTGGTTGCTGCTGCTCGGGCTTGGAGGGGCAGGCTGCACGCGGTCGACGCCGCGGCGCGCCCCCGCGCCCACGCGACCGAGCGACGGAGCGACCGCCGCGCCCGCGACGACCGCCGCGCCCCGCGACCTCCCCGACTCGGGGACCAATTGCCAGCCCAGGGGCGTCGAGAACACGCCGGAGGCCTGCAACAACCACGTCGACGACGACTGCAACAACCAGGTCGACTGCGCAGACTACGCCTGCGCCTCGGCGCCCAACTGCCGCGCGGGAGACGCCGCGCCGCCGCGCCACCCCGACTGCGTTCGACGCGGGCCCGAGGACACGCTCGAGGCCTGCACCAACCACATCGACGACGACTGCGACAACCAGGTCGACTGCGCAGACTACGCCTGCCGCTCCGTGCCCGGCGTGAACTGCGGCGACGCCGGCTCGACGCCGCCCGGGATGTGCGTTCGACAGGGCCCCGAGAACACCGCGGAGGCGTGCTCCAACCGCAGCGACGACGACTGCGACGGCCGGATCGACTGCGCAGACAGCGACTGCCCGAGGGAGGCGTGCGCCGCGCGAGACGCGGGGACCGCAGCCGCTCGCCCCGCCGCCGCGGCCGGGGCGCCGACCCCGACCGCCACCGCGACCGCGACGCCGCCCGCGAGGCCCGCGGCGCGTTAGGGCCTCTCCACAAGGGATTGGAAGGGGGCAACGCGACGGACCCCACGCGGCCGCGCGGTGTGCCCGCGCGACGGCGCGGAGCCCGCCGCCCCGATGACCCCAGTGCCTCCCCACAATCGCAGACCCCGCTGCACCCGAACTCGTACAAGGTTCATCCAAGGTTCGCCCAGAGATTTCGGCGGGACGTGATGTCGTCCAGCCAGACCTTGAACATGGAGTGAACAACCGATGCACCTCTACGCCTCTCCCTCCCTCATCCGCCGTGGCCTCGCGTCGATGCTGTGCCTCTCGGCGCTGAACGGCTGCGACTCGACCACCAGCGAGACCCCCGACGCGGCGGTCTCGGACGTCCCCGCGGTCACCGACGCGGCGACGCCCACCGACACCCCGGCGACGACCGACGCGGCGGTGCCCACCGACACCCCCGCGCCCAGCGACGCCGGCGCCCCGACGATTCGCGTGCGCGTCGCGCACCTGAGCCCCAACGCCCCCGCCGTGGACGTGTGCCTTCGGCCCGCGTCGGCCTCGGGCTTCGCGGGCGTCACGCCCACCCTCGCGTCGAACATGGTCGCCGCCGGGCTCTCCTACACCCAGGTGACGGCCTACCTCACGATCCCCGCGGGGACCTACGTCGCGCGCCTGGTCGCGCCGGGCTCGACGAACTGCGACACCGCCCTCGCCGGCCTCCCCGACATCAACCTCCCGGCCCTCACGGGCGGACAGGTCGCCACCGTCGCCGCCGTGGGCGTCCTCGGCGCGACGGGCGACACGGCGTTCCGGGTGGTCCCCTTCGTCGACGACCTCGCGCCGGCGGCGATGACCAGCAAGGTGCGCTTCATCCACGCCGCGCCGGGGGTCCCCGCGGTGGACGTGGGGCTCCTCGACTCGATGGACGGGTTCACCGGGATCTTCAACAACGTCTCGTTCCCCAGCGCGGCGATGGTGGGCATGGGGACCTACCTCACCACCTCGCAGCCGCTCCCCGGCGTGACCCTCGCGGCGCGCCCGGCGAACGCGAACATCCCCAACCGCGCGGGATATCCGCTGGTGATCGACGGCGTGCAGTCCATGGCGGGGCAGATCATCACGGCCTTCGCCATCGGACAGCTCGGCAACGACCAGACCCCCCTGTCGGCCCTGGTCTGCGCCGACAACGCCCCGGCCATGGGCCTGCTCACGCCGTGCTCGGTGCTCCCCCCGCGCGCGTTCGTGCGCGTCGCGCACCTCGCCCCCGACGCCCCCGCCGTGGACTTCTGCATCCGCAACGGCTCCACGGGTGACTTCGCGGGCCCCGTGCTCCGCGGCAACAGCATCGGCGGCGGCATGGGCGCGTCGTTCCCGGCGATCACCCAGTACCTCGCGGTCGCGCCGGGGGCCTACACCGTGCGCCTCGTCGCGCCGGACGCCACGAGCTGCGCGACCTCCCTCGCCGGGCTGCCGGACTACAACCTCCCGATGCTCCCCGCGGGCGCCCGCGCCACCGCCCTCGCCACGGGCCTCGTCGCCTCGGGCACGCCCATGAACCAGGCGTTCAACGTGACGGCGATCCTCGATGGGAACACCCCGCCGCC
The DNA here is from genome assembly GCA_041389885.1 of Polyangiales bacterium. Lineage (GTDB taxonomy): Bacteria > Myxococcota_A > Polyangia > Polyangiales > JAWKRB01. The sequence continues at coordinate 51,078 of JAWKRB010000033.1, forward strand.
GGCCGGGCAGATCAAGCTCCGCTTCTTCCACGCCGCGCCCGACGCGCCCGCGGTGGACGTGGGCGTGCTCTCGGGCGCGACCTTCACCCCCGTGTTCGCCAACACGGCGTTCAGGGCGCTCGCGCAGCCCATGGGCGCGGAGATGAACACCGGGTACCTCAGCGTCGCGCCCCTCGCGAACGCCAACCTCCAGGTGCGCGTGGCGGGTATGCCCACGGTCGCCCTGAACCTGCCGGGCGTGAACATCCCCGCCGACGCCCCGAACGGACGCGCGGTCTCGGTCTTCGCCATCGGCCAGCTCATGGGCAGCGGCAACACCCGCCTCAGCGCCTTCGTGTGTCAGGACCGCCAGGCCGCCACCGGCGGCATCGCGCCCTGCACCCGCGTCCCCGCCCCCTGAGGCCCTGCGTCACTCCCCGCCGCGCTCGACCCGTCGGGCGCGGTCCTCGGGGGGCACGACCACGGTCTCGCCGTCACGCACCGCGCGCTCAGTCACCACCACCTCGGCCACGACCCGCCCGCGCGCGGTCACGGTGTATCTCCCCGCCGTCGACACTCCCCCCCGCGTCGCCCACCCCGTCGGGAGGGGCACCCTCACCGACCACCGCCCGCCTCGCACCGTCGCGAGGGCCTCCCAGCGTCGACGGATGTCCCTCAGCGCCAGGGGGATCGACACCACCACGGGTCCGCCCTGGGGCGCGTCGCCCTCGAGCCGAGCGCCCCGCACGCGCTCGTAGACCCAGTGCGTGGGGACGGCGGTGGAGAGCCCCTGCACCCGCCCGTGGTCCACGAAGATCGGGCGGAGCGACTCGAAGTGACGCACGCCGAGCTGCGCCGCGCCGGAGCCGCCGAGCACCGCCGCGGCGACGGGCACCTCCCGCAAGAACTCCGAGCTCACCACCAGCCGCCCCCGCGCCGAGCGCTTCACCGCCCGCTCTCCGCGCGGGCTCCGCTGCGAGAGAAACGCCGCCGACGGGAACATCCAGTACCGCGCGTCGCGGCCGTCGAGGGCAGAGACCAGCCCCGCCTCGTCGCCGCGCCAGGTGGGCTCCAGCGCCGCCCAGGTCGCCCGCGACGCGTACGGACCGAAGCCCGTCACCAGCGCGGGCCGACGCCCGAGGAACATCGCCTCGAAGCCCAGCGTCCAGTGCGCGAACACCGCGGGGCGCTCGCCGCGCACCGCCCGCCGGGGAGGGAGGTCCCGAAGGAACAGCGCGGCCTCGTGCCCCCCGGTGATCCACTGCCCGCGCACCCGCGCGAAGAGCGCGCGGGGCTCCGGGTCCAGCGCGCACCACGCCAGCGCGAGCGCCGCGGGGACCCACACCAACGCCTTGCGCCCCAGCGAGATCCGACCGCGCGCGAGCTCCGCGAGCTCCGCGAGCCCGAGGGCGGTCCAGAGCGCGAGCATCGGGGGGTTGGCCCGGCCGAAGCGGCGCTGCAGGAGGGTGAGCAGCAGCGTCCCGACCCCCAGGAGCGCGAGGCTCAGCGCAGCGTCGAGGCCGCGCCGCGAGGCCCTGCGCAGCGCGAGCGGGAGGAGCACCGGGGTGGTCAGGGCCAGCGCGCCGTAGTCGTCCAGGGCGCCGCGGAGCCCGCCGCTCAAGAGGGACTGGGTCTCTTGGATGGAGCCCATCCACGGATCGCGCGTGGCGAGCCACTGCACCAGGCCCTCGCGCACCTCGTGAGCGACCGTCGGCGCCAGCAGCGCCGCGAGCGCCGCCGCGGGGAGCAGCGCCGCGAGGGTGATCCCCCCACGGCGCGCGGCGCGCCCGAGCCCGGCCCCGCCGTCGAGGCGCCCTGCGATCAAGGTCGCGACGCACACCGCGACGCCCCCCGCGGCGAGCAGGGCGGGCTGGAGAAACGACAGCGTCAGGTGATGAAAGGGCTGCCCGTGCGAGAGGATCCAGCGGCCATCGACCGCGGTGATCGCCGCCGCGCCGAGGAGCAGCGCCGGCCCGCCGCTGCCCGGCAGCGCCCCCCGCGCGCCCCGGGGGACCTCGCCGAACAGCGCGCGGAGCAGCAGCGCGCCGGTGGCCAGGCCCCAGGTGAGCAGCGCGCCGGAGAAGCCGTGCACCGTGGCGAAGACCAGCGCCGCGCCCGCGAGCTCGACGCGCAGGGGTGTGTCGATCGCCTTGGGGCGCAGGCACCAGAGCGCGACGGCGGCGGTGACCAGGGCCTCGAAGACGTGGTGGTCCGTGCGGCCCACCATGGCCTCGAGGACCGAGACGGGCGTGGCGGCGACGAAGAGTCCCGCGGCGAGCGCGGTGAGGTCTCGGGACTCGTCGTCAGGGTCCGACGCCCGCGCGAGCCCCATCGTGAGCGCCACGGTGAGCAGCCCGAGCGCGGGGGGGACCCAGGCGATGATCCGCGCGGCGCGGGCGGGGTCTTCGCGCGCCCCGAGGAGCCACGCAGGCAGCGCGAGGAGCTGGTCGAAGCCGGGTCCCCAGGTGGGCACCGCGCCCTCGGGCCAGTTCATCCACGGGTCCCGCGGGGGCACGTGGGGAAAGCCCTCGAGGGTCCGCAGCGCGCGGCGCATGTGGTAGTGGCAGTCGGTGTCGAGGGGGATCGTCTCGCCGCCGAGGAACACCACAGGCCGCTGCGTCGCACGGAGATAGAGCGCGAGGCCGAGCACCGAGGCCGACGCGCCGACGCGGGCCCAGAGGCGCGCGCGCGCCCCATGAACGACGGTGTTGAGCTCGGTCATCGGTGCGACGGGCACAGTATCGCAAGGGCCCCTCACGGCGCGCAGGAAGAAGCGCGCTCGCCCTCCCCGCCACGCGTCTTGAGCCCCCCGCGCGGTGCGGCGGCCTCAGCCTCGCCCTCTCCCTCTCCCTCTCCCTGGGCTTGGGGCATGGCGGCCCCTACCGGCATTCTCCTTCCCTCCCCCCCCCGCGCACATCTACCATCACGGCCCCAAAGCGGGGTTGGGACCGCGGAGCACCCGAGAGCGACAAACCGATGAAGCCTGCGTCCGAGAACTTCGGCTTTCTCGCCAACCACTACGCGAAGCTTGAAGGCGTCGCCGCCAACGCCGAGCGCGACTGGTCCCGCGACCCCGTCGGGAGCCTCATTCGCCTCCGGCTCTTCACCGAGCTCCTCGCGCGGCAGTGCGCCGTCAAGCTCCGCATGTCCGTCACGACGCAGGAGAGCTTCAACGACGTCGTCTCTCTCCTCGAACGCGCGGGCATCCCCCGCGAGCCCTTCGACCTCATGCACGCCATCCGGCGCCGGGGCAACGAGGCCGCGCACCGCGCCTCGGGCACCGCCGACGAGGCCCTCGCCCTCCTGCGCGTCACCCACCAGCTCGCCGTCTGGTACTTCCGAGCCTTTCACGACAGCGCCTTCAAGGCCCCCGCCTTCAAGACCCCCGAAGACCCCGGCGCCACCCTCCAGCGCCTCCAGGCCGAACTCGCCGCGGCGCAGAAGGCCGCCCGCGAGCAGCGCTCCGCCGCCGAGGGCGCCAAGGCCGAGGCCGAGGCCGCCCGCGTCGCCGCCGAGACCGAGGCCATCGAGCGCCAGATCGCCGAAGAGCGCGCCGACAAAGAGGCCGCCGACCGCGCGCTCTGGGAGCAGATGGCCCAGGAGTACGAAGCCGCCGCGAAGAGCGCCCCCGCACCCTCCGAGCCCGTCGCCCCCGACCTCGCCGCGCTCCTCGACGGCTTTCTGCGCCAGGCCGCCGAGGCCGCGAAGAAGATCCGCGTCACCGAGGCCGACGTGCGCCGGGGCATCGACGAAGCCCTCCGTGACGCGGGGTGGGAGGCCGACTCGGTCGCCCTCACCTACGCCGCCGGCGCCCGCCCCGAGCACGGCGTCGACCGCGCCATCGCCGAGTGGCCCACCGCCGACGGCACCGCCGACTACGTGCTCTTTCTGGGACTGCGCCCGGTGGCGGTCCTCGAGGCCAAGCGCGGCGTCACCAGCGCCGTCGACGCGCTCACCCAGGCCGAGCGCTACAGCCGCGGGTACGTCGTGAAGGGCCACGAGGCCCCCGCGGGCGGACCCTGGGCGGGCTTCAAGATCCCCCTGCTCTTCGCCACCAACGGGCGCCCCTACCTCAAGCAGATCGAGCACGCCTCGGGGGTGTGGTTTCGCGACGCGCGGAGCCCGACGAACAAGCCCCGCGCCCTGCACGGCTGGATGTCTCCCGAGGGGGTGAAAGCCCTCCTCGAGGTCGACGTCGACGGCGCCCACGCCGAGCTCAAGAAGAGCCCCGTCGAGGCCCTGCACCTCCGGGGGTACCAGAACGAGGCCATCCTCGCCGTCGAGGCCGCCCTCGCCGCCGGGCGCGACACCCTCCTTGTCGCCATGGCCACGGGCACGGGAAAGACCCGCACCGCCATCGGGCTGATCTATCGCCTCCTCGAGGCCGGGCGCTTTCGCCGCGTGCTCTTTCTCGTCGACCGCAGCGCCCTCGGCGAGCAGACCGCCAACGTCATCAAGGACTACAAGGTCGCCAGCGAGAAGACCTTCGCGCAGATCTTCGGCTTCAAAGAGCTCTCCGACGCGTCCCCCGACCGCGACACCCGGCTCCACATCGCCACCGTGCAGGGGATGATGCGCCGCGTGCTCGACGACGAGGGCCCCGCGCTCCCCGTCGACAGCTACGACTGCATCGTCGTCGACGAGTGCCACCGGGGCTACACCCTCGACCGAGAGATGTCCGAGGTCGAGATGGGCTTTCGCGACCCCCGCGACTACGTCTCCCGCTACCGCAAGGTCATCGAGTACTTCGACGCCGTGAAGATCGGCCTCACCGCCACCCCCGCGCTGCACACCGCGGAGATCTTCGGCGCGCCGATCTACCAGTACACCTTCACCCGCGCGGTGCTCGACAAGGTGCTCGTCCCCCAGGAGCCGCCCATTCGCATCGTGACGGCCCTCGCCCGCGACGGGATCAAGTACCGGGTCGGAGAGACGATCTCGGTCTACAACCGGCTGACCGGCGAGGTCGAGCTCTCGAACGCCCCCGATGAGCTCGACTTCGAGGTCGACGCGTTCAACCGCTCGCTCAAGGTCCGGAGCTTCAACGAGGTGGTGTGCGCCCAGCTCGCCGAGGTCATCGACCCCCACCTCGACGACAAGACCCTGGTCTTTTGCGTCGACGACGCCCACGCCACCGAGGTCACCGCCCTGCTCAAAATCGCCTTCGACAAGCGCTGGAAGCGCGTCGACAACGACGCCGTGATGAAGATCACCGGCGCCGTCGACCGGCCCCTGGAGCAGATCCGGCGCTTCCGCAACGAGCGCCAGCCGAGCGTGGTGGTCACCGTCGACCTGCTCACCACGGGGATCGACGTGCCTCGCATCTGCAACGTGGTGTTCCTCCGGCGGGTGAAGAGCCGGATCCTCTACGAGCAGATGCTCGGACGCGCGACGCGGCTGTGCCCCGAGATCGAGAAGGAGTCGTTTCGCATCTACGACGCCGTCGGGCAGACCGAGCTCGTCGGCGACCTCACCGACATGAAGCCCTCGGTGGTGTCTCCGAAGTTCACCTTTCGGCAGCTCGCCCAGGAGCTGCTCACCACCCCCGACGCGCGGGCGCGGGAGGCCGTGCTCGCGCAGCTGCTCACCCGGCTCCGGCGCAAGCGCGCGGCGGTGGAGAAGTCCGTACCGCTGGAGTTCGAAGCCGCGGCGGGGATGTCCCCCGACGCGCTGCTGAGCTCGCTCACGACGAAGACCCCCGCCGAGGCCGCGGCGTGGCTGGTCGAGCACCCGAGCGCCGTGGGGCTCCTCGATCGCGTCAGCGGCGTCGACCCCGGCGTGGTCATCCACCACGGCGAGGACGCGCTCATCGAGGTGCGCCAGGACTTCGACGGAAAGACCCCGGCGGACTACCTCGAAGCTTTCGGCGCGTTCATTCAAGCGAACATGAACCGCATCCCCGGGCTCATGGTGGTGAAGACCGCCCCCAGGGACCTCACCCGCAAGCAGCTCCAGGAGCTCGCCGAGGCCCTCGCCCACGAGGGCTACTCCGAGATCAAGCTCCAGACCGCCTGGCGCCGCGCCACCAACGAAGACATCGCCGCGTCGATCATCGGGTACATCCGCCAGCGGGCCCTGGGCGAGCCCCTCGTGCCCTACGCCGAGCGCGTCGAGCGCGCCGTGAAGCGCGTGCGCAACAGCCGCGAGTGGACCCGCCCCCAGCGCATGTGGCTCGAACGCATCGGCAAGCAGATGGCCGTGACCACCGTCGTCGACCGCCCCGCCCTCGACGCCGAGCCCTTCAGCGACCACGGCGGCTTCGAGCACGTCAACGAGGTCTTCGACGGCGAGGCCGAAGAGGTCCTCCGGGCGCTGCGCGAGGCCGTCTGGATGGAGGTCGGGTGAGGGGACGGTCGACTCACCTCACCCCGCGCGGCCCGCGGGGCCCGTGGGCGCCCCTCTCCCGAAGGGGAGAGGGGCACGAATGTTCTGTATTTCAAGAGAGTTACTGCCCCTCTCCCCTCGGGAGAGGGGACGCGCGCGCCCCGCGCATCGCGTGGGGTGAGGTCGGAGAGAACCCATGAGCAGCACCACGCACGACATCGTTCAGAAGCTCTGGGGCTTCTGCGACATCCTCCGCGACGACGGGATCACCTATCATCAGTACGTCACCGAGCTGACCTACCTGCTCTTTCTCAAGATGGCGAAAGAGACGAAGACCGAAGACCAGATCCCCGAGGGATTTCGCTGGGACGCGATCGTTGCCAAGAAGGGCCTCGGGCAGCTCACGCTCTACAAGAAGGCCCTCCTCGAGCTCAGCACCGAGGGCTCCCCCGCCGTGCAGGCGATCTACACCGACGCCCAGACCTCCCTGCGCGAGCCCAACAACCTCGCCAAGCTCGTGAGCCAGATCGACGAGCTCAACTGGTACCGCGCCCGCGAAGAGGGACTCGGCGACCTCTACGAAGGGCTGTTGGAGAAGAACGCGGGCGAGGTGAAGTCGGGCGCGGGGCAGTACTTCACGCCCCGTCCGCTCATCGACGCCATCGTGGCCCTCGTCGCCCCGGAGGCCGGCGAGGTGATTCAAGACCCCGCCGCGGGCACCGCGGGCTTTCTCATCGCCGCCGATCGCCACGTGAAGTCGAAGACCGAAGACCTCTTCTCCCTCACCGCGAAGGCGCGGGCGTGGCAGAAGCGCGAGGCCTACGTCGGGGTCGAGCTGGTCCCCGAGACCCGGCGCCTCGCCCTGATGAACCTCATGCTCCACGGCATCGACGGGACCGTGCACCTCGGCGACGCCCTCTCGTCCCTCGGGAGCGGGCTCGACAAGGCCGACGTGATCCTCACCAATCCCCCCTTCGGCACCAAGCGCGGGGGCGAGGCGCCGCGGCGCGACGACTTCTCGTACAAGACCTCGAACAAGCAGCTCGCCTTTCTTCAGCACGTCTACCGCGGGCTCAAGCCCGGCGGGCGGGCGGCGGTGGTCATTCCCGACAACGTGCTCTTTGAAGACGGCGTCGGGGTGCAGATCCGCCAGGACCTCATGGAGAAGACGCGGCTGCACACGATCCTGCGGCTCCCCACGGGGATCTTCTACGCCCAGGGCGTGAAGACCAACGTGCTCTTCTTCACCCGCGGAAAGACCGACAAGGCCAACACCGCCGAGACCTGGTTCTACGACCTGCGCACGAACATGCCCTCCTTCGGCAAGCGCACGCCCTTCACCCGCGAGCACTTCGCCGAGTTCGAGGCGCTCTACGGGCGCGACCCCGGTGGCGCCGCCCCCCGCAAGGACCAGGGCGAGACCGGCCGCTGGCGCCGCTTCACCCGCGAGGAGATCCAGAAGCGCGGCGACAACCTCGATGTCTCCTGGCTCAAGGACGACAAGGCCAGCAGCGGCGGCGAGCTGGAGGAGCCCGAGGTGATCGCCGCGCAGATCGTGGAGCGCCTGGAGAGCGCGCTGGGGGAGATGAAGGGGCTGATGAGCGCGATGGAGGGGGAGGCGTGAGCGAGCTGCCGAAGGGGTGGTGGGGCGAAGTCCCCGCGACCCCCGAAGGACTGGGGTATCCTCGCTCAGATTGCGAGACTCGAGAGCGGGCATACCAGCGCCTCCATCCGGTATTGACGGTGACATCCCATGGGTCGGCATCGAAAGACGCGCGAGTGAACACGGCGGCACGATCGTCAGCACCGCCCAACGTCACCGAGTTGGGCATCGCACTCATCGGCTGAATCCTCCCTGCCGAGACCGTTTGCTTATCGCGCACCGCGTCTGTCGGCTACGTGATCGTGCCTTTACTGAGTGTCGACAAGCCAGACTTTTAAACTGGTCTGCTCACAACGTCGACCCACGTTCCTACAATACCTCCGTCGCGGAGGACGACATTCTTCATGAAGGCTGCACACACACGCCGATCATTTCGAGGCGGCAGAGCACTGGGTGTGCATCCCGCCGATCGCGAACCAGCGGGATCGTCGCGAAGCTCGACGACCTGCTCGCGCGCAGCCGTCGCGCGAAGGAGGAGCTCGCGGCGATCCCGGCGCTGCTGGAGCGCTATCGGCAATCGGTGCTGGCGGCGGCGTTTCGCGGGGATCTCACCGCGGACTGGCGGGCGGCGAGTGGTTTCGCATTCGATTGGCCAGAGGTAGAATTGGCTAGCGTCGCCAATGGATTCTCCTATGGCTCGGCGGCCAAGTCTGCCAAATCTGGTTCTATGCCGGTATTGCGAATGGGTAACATTCAAGATGGCAAGCTGGACTGGACAGACCTTGTCTACACGTCTGATCCTGAAGAATGCGTCAAGTATCGACTCACAGACGGCGACCTGGTGTTCAACAGAACCAACAGCCCAGAACTCGTAGGAAAGAGCGCGGTCTACCGAGGATCTCGCCCGGCAATCTACGCCGGTTACCTCATCCGCGTACAGTGCAGCCCAACGCTGATTCCAGAGTACGTCTGCCATCACATCAACAGCAGCCTTGGGCGATCCTGGCGCACAATGGTAAAGTCAGACGGTGTGAGTCAGTCGAACATCAACGCAAAGAAATTGGCGGCGTACTCATTCTTGCTTCCCCCTCTCCCCGAGCAACAAGAGATCGTCCGTCGCATCGACGCGGCCTTCGCGCGCATCGACGCGGTGCGCGAGTCGGTCGCGGCGCAGCTCGCGTCCCTTGAGGCGCTGGAGCGCGCCATTCTCACGCGCGCGTTTCGCGGCGAGCTCGTGCCCCAGGACCCGAACGACGAGCCCGCGTCCGTGCTCCTCGCGCGCATCCGAGCGGAGCGCGAGGCGGCGCCGGTGAAGTCTCGTCGCACGAAGCGCACGTCGCGGAGCTGATCGGCGGTCGGGGAGCAGCGTCACCTCACCCCCTCGCTCCCCCTCTCCCGAAGGGGAGAGGGGGTTGAAATACTTGAAATGAGTACAGATTTGCCCCTCTCCCCTTCGGGAGAGGGGAGGTGAGGAGCGACCAGAACGCGTGGGGTGAGGTAGACGCCTCCCCGCCTCTCCCCCTATTCTCTCCTGGGGAGCGAAGAATTGGGGCTCCCCGGAGAGGAAAGCGACTGATTCATGGCCAACGCAAAGACCACGAAGGCGCCCGCCGCGCTCCCGAGCCCGCCGCCGGCGACGGTGGAGGTGGGCGAAGAGACCCTCCTCGCGACCCGCGCCCGCGCCCTCGCGCTGCTCGCGGGCATTGGCAGCCACGAGGGGATTCGCCTCGCGCTGAGCGCGCGGGGCTACACCGAGACGGACCACGCCGCGGGGTGGGAGGCGCTGCACGCCGCGTCGGGCTACCGCGTGGGCGCGCCCTTTGGTTCTTCGTCTCCCGATGAGGTGGCCACGGCGCAGCGCGAGCTCGACGCCTGGGACGACGTGAACTTTCCCATCGCCGCGGCGGCGTTGAAGCACCGGCACCCCGAGGCCCACGCCGCGGTCTTCGCGGGCGAGCTCCGCGCGGGCGCCGGGGCCGAGAGCGTCGTGCGGGTGAGCCTCTTTCTCGACCGCCTCGACGCGCTCCAGAAGGTCGACGCGCCCGCCCTGCGCACCCTCGCCGCCCGCGGGATCTCCCCCGACGAGCGCGCCCGGCTCCGCGCCCTGGTGAAGTCGGCCACGACCTTTCGCGCCGTCGACACCGGCGAGCGCGACGCGGCGCAGACGCAGAAGCAGCGCACCCTCGCCGACCGCGACGCCGCGCTCCGCGTCCTGCGCGCCTGGTACGAGGAGTGGTCGGTGGTCGCGCGGCAGGTGATCCGCCGCAAGGACTGGCTGATCTCTCTGGGCCTGGCGTCCCGCAAGAGCCCGAAGCGCCCTCCGACGCCGGACGCAGCCGCTCCGACGCCGGTCTGACCCCCCTCCGACGCGTCGGCGAAGGCTTCCGACGCGCCGCGCACCCCCCTCCGACGCCGCGCCGAGCCGCTCCGACGCGCCGCGGAGGCCCGGTCGCCGCCGTCGCAGCGCGTGATTTCAGGGTCTTACGTGGGTCACGGGGGCGTCGCAGCGGCTCGCGGGGGCGTCGGAGCGGGAGAATTCCCGCGTCGGAGCCGCTCGCCGGGACGTCGGAAGGCCTTTGGCGTCCCTCGCGCCGCGGAATATTTGGAGGCGCGGGCCGCGGGTGGCAAAGGGGTGCGGTCGAGACGGTGTTGTGCGACCTGAGCGACCGCTGGGGCGGCGCAGCGACGCCTCGCGCCGCTCGCTCCAGGGTGACCCATGCGCGCAGACGACTACGACTACGACTGGCGCTCCGCAGATGACCTCGACGATGCGCTGTTGAGCGAGTGCGCCGCGCTGTTCTCGTCTCACTACGGGGTCTGGGGGGCGCGAGGTCCGCGGCCAGGCCAGGCGATCGCGCTCTCGCCGTCGAAGATTCGAGCGTTCGTTCCTTCGCCGGGCTGGGCCGTGCTGGCGCGCCGCGGCGGGGAGCTGGTCGGCTACGCCCTCGGCATTCGCAAGGAGATCGACGACTTCGGGACGATCGACTGGGTGACCCAGCTCGTCGTGCACACCGAGCATCGACACCGCGGCGTGGCCACGCAGCTCCTGTTCACGTTCTGGGGCTTCTCCGACCACGCCGCGTGGGGGCTCGTCACCACCAACCCCTACGCCGTGCGCGCGCTGGAGCGGATCACCCACCGGCGCTGCGACCTCGTGGTGATTCGCGAGCGCCTCGCGGAGATTCGCGCGGCGGGCGCGGGCATCGCCTACGCGGCGGACCGACGCATCGACGTCGACGCGTCCCGAAGCGTCATCGACACCGCGTTCTTCATCAGCCACGACAAGCTCCCCGACAAGCTGCGCGCGGCGAGGGCGTCGGCCCTCTGGAAGCTCGGAGAGATCCAAGAGGGCGAGGAGTGGCTCGCGTTCACCTTTCGCAGCCAGCCTCCCTCTCCCTACGAGCCCGAGGCGCTGAAGGCCCTGCTCGATCGCTCCGACCGCACGGCGCGCAACGCCTACGCGCGCATGGCGATGGGCGAGCGACACGTCTGGGCGAAGCATGGCCCGCACGAGATCGAGGTCGCCGCCGAGGCGCTGGCGCTCGCCGAGGGTAGCCGCGTGCTGGACCTGGGCTGCGGGCGAGGGCGGCACGCGCGGCTGTTGGCGCAGCGCGGGTGCGAGGTCGTCGGGGTGGACTTCGTGGAGCCCTTCGTGGCGCAGGCCCGCAGCGCGCCGCCGACCGACGCGCGCGGGAGCGTGGACTTTCGCCACGCAGACGCCCGAACGCTCGACCTCGGCGAAGCGACCTTCGACGCGGCGCTGTGCCTGTACGACGTCATCGGCACCTTTCCAGACCAGGAGCACAACCAGGAGATCTTGAATTCCCTCGCCCGGCACCTGCGTCCTGGAGGTCGCGTGCTGGCGTCGGTGATGAACCTCGAGCTGACCCGCTCCATCGCCGCGAACCGCCTCGACGAGCGCACGGTGCTGTCCTTCGCGCTCCAGGCGCTGCCTCCGAGCCGCACGATGCAGCAGAGCGGCAACGTGTACGACCCGAGGTACCTGCTGCTGGATCCCGCGGAGGGGCTTGTCTACCGCAAGGAGCAGTTCGACGACGACGGCAAGCCGCCGGGCGAGTACGTCGTCCGCGATCGACGCTACACGCGGCAGCAGGTGCAGGAGATGTGCGAGCGCGCGGGTCTTCGCCTGCTGTGGTCGCGTCCTGTCGCGCTCGGCTCCTGGCGCGAGCCGCTTGAGGGGACCGACCTTCGCGCGAAGGAGATCCTGTTCCTGGCGGAGCGCGTGGCGCCTCCCCCGCCTTGACGACTTCTTGACCGCGTCGCCCCGCGGCGCGCTCTCTGCGCGGGTGCGCCTCTACCGCCAGCTCGACGCCGACGCGCTCTACCGCGAGGGCGTGCGCGCCTTCGAGGCGGGCGACGCGCTGGGGTGCCTCACCTGCGCCGAGGAACTCCGGCGCCGCCGCAGCGCGAAGGCCCACGAGCTCGCCGACCGCCTGCGCACGCACGGCGAGGGCGGCGCGCTCCGACGCGGCACCCGCGAGGCCCTCTGCGAGCACGCGCGCGTCGCGGCCCTCGCGCTCCCGCCGGGCACGCGCGGACGGCACCGGGTCTACGTGGTGCTCCTCCACGCGATGCCGGGGAGCCCCGAGTGGGGCTTCTACGTCGGCATGACCGGACGCACCCCCGAGGCCCGCTACCGCGAGCACCTCGCGGGGGTGCGCGACGGCAAGGGCTACGTGCGCGACTACGCCGTCGAGCTGCTCCCCGAGGTGTACACGCGGCTCAACCCGATGCCCCTGCGCGTCGCCGAAGCCCGGGAATTCGAGCTCGCCGAGGCCCTCCGCGCCGCGGGCCTCTTCGTGCGCGGCGGGCACTGAACATGGATTTCGCTCAAGATTCGCCCCCTCCGCGCTGCCGCGCGCCCTCCCCCACGCTGTGCTGCGTTCGACACACAAGTCAGGAATCCGCCTGAAAACAAGCGTGATGCGCCTCTCGTCTGCCCCGCGTCCTTTCGACCCGACGCGGGGCCCCTCCACCCCCGCCCCCTCCTCCATGGGCTTCGCCGATGGAGGAGGGGCTGAGACACAAGGGATGGCAGACACATCCGCGCGGTCTCAGGCCATGTGACGCATCCCAAGGGCCGTTTGACGCTAGACTCCACCCTCAGTGACGTAACCCTCCTCCATCGGCGAAGCCTATGGAGGAGGGGCGGGTGGAGGGCCCGCGCGGGGTCGAAGGGACGAGGGGCGGCGCGGACAGACCAGAGGCGCATCACGCTTGTTTTCAAGCGGATTCCTGACTTGTGTGTCGAACGCAGCACAGCGTGGGGGAGGGCGCGCGGCAGCGCGGAGGGGGCGAATCTTGAGCGAAATCCGCGCTGAATCTCCTCTCGTCATTCAACACCCGACGACCCTGACATTTCCCCAGAAGGACGGCCCCTTCGCGCGGATCGCGAGCAATCTCGATCGAGGAGGCGACGATGGGGACAAGATTCTGAGTACGTTCATGTTCACCGCTGCGATGCTCGGGTGCTCCGATCAGTCGCGGCTGCCGAGCTTCTTCTCCGACCCCGGCGCCTGTACCCGGCGCCCCGCTCCTCCCTCTTCGACTCCCAGCCGCGACGCGGCTTCTCGCAGTCCGACGCGGGGCTCCTCGGCAACCTGACCATGCGCCTCGGCGAGACGGTCGAGCGCGACACCGCGCCTCCGCCCATCTCGGGCGGAACCCTCCTGGTGCTGCGCGACGGCGACACCTTCGTCGCCGCCGACCTGACCGCGACACCGTCTGGATCGTCGCACCTTCGCACCCAGGCCGTGCGCTCGGTGGCGCTTCCGCGGGCGACGAGCCCGGCCCGCGTCGAAGAGGGCGACGACGGAACGGTCTACGCTCTCCCTCGCCGCGGCGGCGCCGCCGTGGTCACCATCGACCTCGGCCACCGCGTCCATCACCGCGCGGCGCGCGGTGTGCCCCGCCCCGCGGCCTCGCCTGGGACGCCACGCGCCACGAGCTCCTCGTCGCCTGCGCGGGCGGTGAATTCGCGTCGCTCCCGGCGACCGGGGAGCCGCGTCTCACCACCCTCGACGACGACCTGCGCGACGTGGTGATCTGGCGCGACCGCCGTTGTCCTCGCTTTCGCAGCGCCGGCTTCTCCTCCGAGGTCGACCTCGAAGGACGGGTGATCCAGCGATCCCTGCCCCCGCTGCGGCGCGATGCGCGGGCAACGGGGTGCGCATCCCGGAGCGTGGCCTGGCGCACCCTCGCGCACCCGAGCCTCGGCGTGGGTGATGCTCCATCAGACCTCGACGACGGTGCCCTCGACGTCTGCGCGTCCGACGGCGGCGTGCGGGACCCCCGCCTACGGCGGCGGCGGCCCTCGAGGGCCGCGGCACCCCTGCGTAGAGCCCCCGGTCAGCACGATGATCATGGCGTTCGATGGCGACGAGCGCCTGCCCGATGGGGTGCCGCTGCCCCAGGCGATCCTCGCGGTGGACCTCGCCGCGAAGGACGGTCTCGTCGTGGCCACCCTGGAAACCTTGAGGGCGCGCAGACCTCGACCTTCTCGGTCTCGCTCGTCGATCTCTCGCAGCGTTGCCCGGAGGTGCGCCGCAACGGCATCGACGACGGGCTGCAGCAGGCCGTCGCCGTCGCCATCTCGGTCGACAACCGCGTGGTCGCGCAGTACCGCGAGCGCCCCGGCCTGATGGTTCAGGACGGCGTTCGCACCTTCATCCCCTTCCCCGACGCGGTGAGCGTGCGCGACACGGGGCACGCGGTGTTTCACGCGGGCACGCCCACGGGCCTGGCCTGCGCGTCGTGCCACCCCGAGGGCGGCGAAGACGGACGCACCTGGAACTTCATTCCCCTCGGCGCCCGACGCACGCCCACGATGCGCGGCGCGACCAGCGCCACGGCGCCCTTTCACTGGGACGGCGACCAGCGCGACCTCACGCACCTCCTGGGCGACGTCTTCGCAGGGCGCATGGGCGCGGGCGAGCTCAACCCCGCGCAGCAGCACTCCCTCTCGCACTGGATCGACGGGCTCCCGACGCTGCGCACGCACGCGACCGCCGACGCCGACACCCTCGCCCGAGGACGCGCGGTCTTCGAAGGCCCCGCGGGCTGCGCCGACTGCCACAGCGGCGCGGCGCTCACGAACAACGACACCGTCGACGTGGGCACCGGCGGGAGCTTTCAGGTCCCGCAGCTCCACGGACTCGCCGCCCGCGCGCCCTACCTCCACGACGGCCGCGCCGCCACCCTCGACCTGCGCCTGATGATGAACGACGGCGACCGCCACGGGCACACCTCCACGCTCACCCCCGCGCAGCGCGCCGACCTCCTGCGCTACCTCGCCTCGCTCTGAGCCCTCACTCGACCCCGAGCGCCGCCGAGACCGCCACCTGGAGCAGCTCCACCAGCTCCGGGTCCATGTACTCGTACTCATCGGGGATCTCGAGCACGTGCAGCGCGGTGCCCTCGGGCCACGGCGCGAAGGCCGCGAGCAGCCGCGCGCGGTGCTTGGGCTCCATCACCAGCACCGCGTCGGCCCAGCGCACGTCGTCGTCGGTCACCCGCCGCCGCGCCTGCGCGCTCGTGCCCCGAGAGCGCACCGAGAGCGCGGGGTGCTTGCGAAACACCTGCTCCGCCGTGGGGCTGCGCCACTGGTTGCGGCTGCACACGAAGAGCACGTTGCGCCGCGGCGCCGGGTCTTCGCGGCCCTTCACCGCCCTCACGCCGGGAGGTGAATCGACTCGAGCTCCCAGGTGCGCACGGGGAGCACGCGCTCCTTGAGCATCGCGATGACCTCCTCGTCCGAGCGCTCGCCGTCGAGGCGCACGTAGCAGCGCGCGAGGGTCTTCCACTGCTTGGTCCAGAGCAGCACCGAGATCAGAAAGAAGTCGATGCCCGCGAACACGATGGCCCCCTCGCGGGCGTAGAGCTCGCGGTTGGCGATGAGGTCCGCGGGGAGCTCGGTCCAGTGGCGGTTGGCCTTGAGGTGGTGCCCGATGTGGTAGCCGTCGTTGAAGCAGCGGTGGTTGTACGGCGTGTTGATGCAGCTCACCGAGTTGGCGATGCCGTTGTTCTTGTGCGCCACGTTGATGAACGCGTGCTGACCCCAGTTGCCCGCCATCATCATGAAGCGGCAGGTCACGAAGGGGATCACGAAGGCCGTGAGCCCGAAGCGCCAGTCGAGGAGCAGCGCGCCCACCACGATGAGCTCGTGGGCGATCTCGAAGGTGATCATGCGGCGGGCCATCGCCGTGCGCCGCTTGCGCAGCAGGTAGGCGGGGAGCTCGAAGACCACCAGCGCGAAGAAGCGGCCGAAGTACACCAGGAAGTGCAAGAAGCTGTCGCGGCGATAGCGCATCGTCGACGACAGGTCCTCGAGCATGTTGTCCTCCATGTGGTGCATCCCCATGTGGTGCTCGCGGTAGCCCGAGGGGATGCCGAAGAAGAACGACATCGTGTAGGGGTGCCAGCGGTTCCACGACGCGGCCTTGAAGAAGGGCCGGTGCATCGTGTTGTGCAGCATCAGGATCACCGACGGCACCTGCACGCCCCACACCGCGAGGTACGCGAGGCCCAGCGCCCACGCGGGCACCGAGGTGAGGCGCAGCGCCGCGTAGAGCGCCGCCATCGCGGGGATCATCACCGCGAATTTCTGCAGCGTCAGCCGCGCGAAGACCTCGTCGCGCGCCTCGTGGAGCCGCGCCGTGAGCGCGCGTGAGAGCCACGAGTCGGCGTACTTCGGCGCCTCCTGGGGGTCGGTGATCTCGGGAAAGGTCGACGGATTCACGGGCGCTGCCATCGGGCCATGGCTGATAGCCCAACCCGCCGCCGATCTCCAGCGCCCGACGCGACCCTCTCCGCGCCGGCGGCCCGCGGCGCCAGGGGGCGCGACGCGCAGACCGCGCGGCGAGCCTGTCGCACCCCTGAATGCGCATGACACCGCGGGCTCACCGCTCTACAGACCGATGGACCGCGTGGGCCGACGCCCCCCCACGCTCGCCCCGCATGAAGGTCCTGGACATCACGAGCTGGTACTCCGCCTCGGCGGGCGGCATCAAGCGCTACTACCGCGAGAAGGCGCGCGCCCTGCCCCGCCGCGGCGTGCTGTGTCACTTCGCCGTGCCGGGGGAGGTCCGCGCGAGCGAGCCCTTCGGCGAGGGCACGCTGCACACCCTGCCCGGCCCGCTCATGCCGGGGAACGCCTCGTACCGGCGCTTCACCCGCGCCTCGGGCCTCGAGGCGCTGATCGAAGACCTCCAGCCTGACGTGATCGAGCTGGGCAGTCACTACACGCTCCCGCTCATGGTCGAGCGGGGCGTGCGGCGCCTGCGCGTGCGCCCCGCCGTCGTAGGCTTCTTTCACAGCCACCCCGATCAGGTCGTTCAGAACGTCACCCCGGGCTTCCCGCTGATTCGCAAGCCCATCTCCGACCTGACGTGGCGGCTCTTTCGCCACCGGCACGCGGCCTACGACGCGACGCTGATCGCCTCGGGGCACATGGAGTCGCTGGCGAGCGCGTGGCGCATCCCGCGGCTGCACCGCGTCGGCCTCGGCGTCGACGTCGACGCCTTCAAGCCCGCAGTCGACCGCGCGCAGCGGCTGGCGGCCCGCCCGACCACCGTGACCTACGTGGGGCGCTTCACGGCCGACAAGGAGCTCGACCTGCTGCTGGAGGGCTACCTCCGGGCGCGCGAGCTCTTGAGGGCGGCCGGCGCGCCGCCCCTGCACCTGCGCTTTCTCGGCGACGGCCCCTTGCGGCCCCGCCTCGAAGACTTCGCGGCGGCGACGGCGGAGGTCACGGTCTCGCCGTACCTCGACCGCGCCGAAGAGATCGCCGAGGTGATCTCCGACAGCGCCGCCGTCGTCGTGCCCAGCCAGACCGAGACCTTCTCGTTCTCCACCGCCGAGGCGCTGGGCTGCGGAGTGCCCGTGGTGGGGCCCCGAGCGGGGGCGGTGGGAGAGTTCCTCGCGGAGTCAGGCGCGGGCTTCGGCTTCGAGGCCGGGCGGGCAGACTCCCTGGCGCGGTCCCTCGTCGACGTGAGCGACGCCTCGCGCGCGCGGTTGCTTGAACTGGGCGCGCGCGGGCGCGACCACATCCTCCGCGAGTTCACCTGGGACGCCGTCGCCGGGCGCCTCTACACCGCCTACGAGTCGGCCCTCGCGCATCGCGGGTGAGCACGAGCCCCTGTCGCCGCTGCGGGGACGCTACCGGGTCACCACGATCGCCACGCCCGTCACCGCGATCGCCGCGCCCACCCAGCGCCGCAGGGGGATGCGCTCGCCCATGATCCGCGAGAGCGCCATCAGCGCCACGGCGCCGGTCTGGTTGAGCAGCGCCGCGCGGGAGGCCGTGCCGTACTTCATCCCGCCGAGCCAGAGCAGCATCGACACGTAGGTCGCGAGCACCGTCGCGGGCACCGCGAGGCGCCACGCGGGCTGCGGCTTGAAGAGCGCCAGGGCCTGCGCCCCCTCTCCCCGCGCGAGCTGCACCGCGAGCAGCGCCGCCGAGCCCGCGACGAGGCGCACGGTGGTCGCCTCGACCAGCCCGCTGCGCCCCAGCGCGGGCTTCGCGAGCACCACCCCGAGGGCCGTGGTGACCACGCCGCCCAGCACCAGCGCGAGGCCGCGCCCGTCGACCCTCACGTCGCCTCGCGACTTCCACACCACCATCAGCAGCCCCGCGAGCACGAGCGGCGCGCCCCACACGAAGCCGCGGCGCGGGACCTCGCCGAGCCACAGCGTCGAGAGCACGATCACCGTGGGCGAGTACGCGCAGTCGGCCACCGCCGCCACCGCGGCGTCGACGCGGCGAATGCCTGCGAGAAAGAGCGAGTCGGCGATGGCCAGGCCGAGCACGCCGCTGCCGGTGAGGCAGAGCCAGTCGAGGGCGCTGCGGTGGGGGTTGAAGCGCTGCCCCAGCGCGGCCATCGTCGCGAGGAGCATCGCCGTCGCGAGGGCGTTCTTGAAGAGGTTGAGCGAGACCGCCGGGACGCCCTCCAGCCGGCGAAAGAGCATCACCGCGCAGGCCCACACCAGCGCGCACCCGAGCGCCATCGCGTCGCCGATCCAGGGGGGCGGCACGGGCGCGGCTACCAGGTCCCCACGAGCTGCACGCCGTGGAGCGAGGGCGCGAGGCGCCAGGTGACCGCAGGAGGATCGCGCCACCCCGCCGCGCGCGTGGGCATCGTGAGGAGGTTGAGCTCGCCCACGAGCAGCGAGCTCCCGAAGGTGACCGCCGCCGACACCGGCCGGTCATAGCCCGCCCAGAGGATCACCCCCCCGGTGATCGCCACCACCCCCACGAGCAGGTGGTTGTACCAGGCCCGCGCCCGACGCTCGGCGTCTGCCGCGCGGGTCATCGCCGCGGCGAGGTCGCCGGTGCGGTGCGCGTCCTCCGCGGCGCGCCACACGTTGGGGATGGGCGAGATGATCATCCCCCCCACCGCGAGCAGCGAGCTCCCGGCGACCACCGCGGCGTCGACGCGGAGGCCGGGGTCATCCAGGGTGAGCGCGAGCACGGTCTGCCCCACCGCCGAGATCGAATAGACCGTCGTGAAGCCCCAGTACCAGATGCGCGCGTGCGTCGCGTCGCGGTCGAGGAGGGCGAGGCGAGGGTCCACCGGGTCTGCCCGCGCGGCGAGGGGCGCGACGCTGAGCGCGAGGGCGAGGGCGAGCGCGGCGCGCATCGCCGACGAGTACCACGAGCCCGACGGCTCGCGCGTCAGGTCTCGCCGGGCCCGAGGTCGAGCTCGGGGTAGGCCCTGAAGATCCCGTTCTGGTTGAAGGCCAGCCGCCGCGGCGACGCGAGGTACGCCGCGACGCCAGGGCGCGACGCCACCCGATCCCGCAGCGCCGCGAGCCGCGGGTACAGCCCCGCGTGCGCCGCCATCGCCCGCGGGAACGCGTAGCGGAGCCCCTCGACGAGCTGAAACAGCGAGAGGTCGACGTAGGCGTGCGCGCCCCCCACCGAGAAGCCCTCCGCGCTCACCGCACCCTCGAAATACTTCAAGAATTTCGGGAGCCTATGGGTCACGAAGGCCGCGGCGGCGCGGCGGGCTTCGGGCTTCTGGTCCTCGTAGTAGGCCGCGGTGCTCAGGGGGTGGTGCGTGTCGTGCGCCTCGGCGACGAGGTCGGCGACGGTGAGCTGGAGCTGGTGGGCCCGCACCCGCGCGGCCTCGTCGTCGGGCACGAGCCCGAGCCTCGGCGCGAGGTACGCGAGCGCGTTCGCGACCTGCGCGATCACGAGATCGCCGTGCTTGAGCGCGGGCACCGCGAAGGGCGCGAGGCCCGCGACGCCCTCTCCCCGCAGCAGCGCCGCGATGGCCGCGACCCCATCGGGGCCTCGGGCGACGTCGACGTACTCGACGCCCGCGTCTTCGAGGGCCAGGCGAATGAACTCGCCGCGCCCCTGAATCGAAGGCCAGTAGTAGAGCAGGTAGGACATGGCCGCGATGCTATCGCACCGTCGCCGCGGCGGGGGTCAGTCGAGGTCGGGGCGCAGCGAGGCCAGGGTGTTGGGCTCGGAGGCGGGCATGAACGCGAGGCTCGCGACCTCTTCGCAGCGCGCGTCGTCGGCGCCGCGGCAGAGCGCGGGGTGCGGCCCGTGCATCGCGACCCGCGAGAGCCGCGGGGAGTCGGCCGACACCGCCGCGCCGCTCCACACGCGCTGCCAGCGGGCGGAGCGGGTCACGAGGGTCCAGAGCTCGGGGCGGCGCGCGCCGTCGGCGTGCAGGGTGCGCTCGACGGCGACCACCAGGTCGAAGCCCCGGGCGGGGATCTGCCCCACGAGCCGCACGTGGTCGGCGCCCTCACCGCGGCAGGCCATGAAGTCCTCGGCGTCGGCGCCGGTGACGTTCATGCACAGCCCCGCGCTCGCCGTCGCCTCCCACCGGACCCTCGCCGCGGCGCCGAAGGAGCCCAGGGTGCGCTCGCACAGGCCGTCTTCGCAGCGCGCGCCGCAGGTGATCAACCCCGGCATCGCGCCGACGCCGGCGGTCTCTGAGACCCTCCCCCGAAAGCCTCCGGCGCAGACCGCGCGGGCCTCGGCCGACGCGCCCTCCATCACCGAGAACGGCGCGGGCAGCGCCACCGCCCGCAGCCGCGGGGCGCTCTCGGCCGCAGACGCTCCCCACGACACCGACGCGTGCGCCGCCACGGCGCTCACCTCATCGCGGGACCACAGCATCGACGCCAGCTCGGTCTCTCCCTCGATGAAGAGCGCGGCGCCCTGCCGCGCGCAGCGCACGGTCGCGTCGGCCACGGCGGGCGAGGCGTCTCCGGCGCAGCGCACGGTCAGCGTGCGCCCGGCGTTGCCCGCGCGCCCGCGGAGCCGCGCGGTGCTGACCCCTGGCTCGGCCAGGCGCAGGGTGAGCGTCGACGACTCGCCCGCGCCCTCGACGCGGGCGGCGAAGCGCAGCGACGAGCCCTGGGCGCCGAGCCACACCTGCGCCCGCTGCGCGTCGCCGCGGCGGAGCTCGGCGAAGGGCGCTCGCCCCTGCCACTCGTCCCCGCGGCCGTCGATCAGCCCCGCCACCGCGCCGAGGGTCTCTGCGGGCGCGCCCGGCCCCGCCGCGAGGGGCGCGCTGTCGCGGGGGTTCACGAAGCGGTCGCCCACGCGGCGGTAGCGGGTGAGGGGCGCCGTGCTCGCGGGCATCCGCGGGTCGAGCATGCGCACGTGCAGCTCGACGCCGCTCGCGGGACCTTCGGACAGCAGCACCACCCGCGCCCGCACCACCCGCGCGATGCCGGGCCGTCGGTCGGCGGGGCAGCGGTCGAAGACCTCGTTGAGCGACTCGACCCAGCGTCCGTCGACCTGCGTCCAGGCGCTCACGCGCTCGGCGGGGAGGGCGCAGCCCGACGACGCCGCGGGCTCGCGGGTGCGCACGATGGCGTAGCGCGTGCCGGCCACCGTCGAGCGCTCGACGCGCACCACCGAGCTCCCCTCGACGCCGACGGGGACCAGGGCATTCCCCAGGTCGGCGCGCACCTCTTCGGCGAGGGCAGCAGCGGGGAGCGAGACGCAGGCGACAAGGGCGAGGGCGGCGGCGCGTGACTTCATGGTGGTTCCTCCGCCGACGAAGCTACGGAGGGACGATGTAGGGGCGACAGGCACAAGCACCGGCGCGCGCGTGGATATTTCCCGCGCACCGCAGGCGCCGCCGTCGCCGTGCTTCACCCATGCGCCCACACGCGCCGCGCTCGACGCACCCGCCCCGCGGAGGGTGCGCTGACCACCCCGCGCGCGATCGGGGGGTAGTGTGTCCACCCCGACGCGCGCGCGAGATCGCGCTTCGTCGGAGATGGCGCCGTGGCGTGCATGTTGCTGCGCCGCACGGGGATGGCTCTGAGAAGTGTGTTCGCGGCGCTCGCCGCGGTGGCGCTCGGCGCGGGCTGCGCCGACGGCGTGTACGGCGACACGGCCTCCGACGAGCTCGAGCGCGGCGGCCCCGAGCCGGTGATCGTGACCCTCGGCGGCTTCACGAGCTGCGCGAGCGCGCCCCAGGGCCCGACGCCCGCGGGCACGGCCCGCTGGGAGCGATCCGCGCGCATCAGCCTGCGCTTCACGCGGGGCGACGCGCGCTGGGTGCGGGGCTGCTTCGACGCCGCGAGCCGGCTGCACTGGGTGAGCTCCGCGGCGCCCGGCGTGGTCCGCTCCACCACGGTCGACGACCTGGTGCCCTTCTTCAACGCGGTGGCCGAGCGCGTGGGCGACCCCCGCCGGCCGCTGTACGTCATCGGGCACTCCTACGGCGGATGGGTCGCGGCGCGCACCGCGGCGCGCTTCGCGCCCTCGGCGAACCTCCGGCTGCTGTTCACCGTCGACCCCATCAGCCCCTACGACTGCACGGTCGGCAGCTACCTGCGCGCCGCCGCGTCGCCCGTGACCGCGCCCTGGAGCCTCGCGGGGTGCCAGCGCGCCCCCGCCGACCTCTCCCTGAGCGACCGCGCGCGCATCGTCGAGAACGTGCCAGAGGGGGGCTGGCGACACTACTACCAGCGCAATTTCATCCCGCTGCGCTCGAGCCCCTTCGAGGGCGCGCAGCGCCCGCATCGGAGCTTCGACGTGAGCCCGCTGCTCACGCGCAACGGCGGCGCGCACCCCTCGTGGAACGCGCACGTCGGCATCGATGAGCTCTCCCTCGTCTGGTACTCCTTCGAGGCGTCCATCGAGCACGACCTCAGCGCGCCCTGAGCGCTTGACGGCGGGCGCGAGACGGCGCTCCGATGCCGGCATGGCGCGATGGCGACTCGTGGGGTTTCTGCTCGCCGCGGGCTGCGAGGCCGGCGCGGTCGACGGAGAGGTGCGAGAAGACGCCTCGGTCGACGCCGCGCGGGTGAAGATCGACGCGGTGACCGTCGACCTCCCGTCGCGGCCCGACGTCGTCGATGTGCCTGCGCCGCAGGACGTTGTCTCTGCCCCCGACATCTCCGTCGCGCCTGACGTCACGGTCGATCCGGGCACCGACGACGCCGAGATGGTCGAGGCGCGCTTCCCCACGGCGATGGGGTGTTCGGCGAACACCACCGCGGTGCTGCGCGTGCGCAACCGCGGCACCGCGACGTGGACCCGCGGCTCGGGTCACGCCCTCGGCGCCGTCGACGACAGCGACCCCTTCTTCACCGCCGACACCCGCGTGCGCCTCGCCGACGGCGAGCGCGTCGGGCCGGGGGAGGTGCACGAGTTCTCGATCCCGCTGCGCGCCATGGGCATGACGGGGAGCTTCACCACCGACTGGCGCATGGTCCACGACGGCGTGCGGTGGTTCGGCGACACGAGCGCGCACGAGATCCGGGTCGAGTGCCCGGTGGTGCCGCCGCCTGAGTTTCGGCTCTCGGAGGTGACCCTCGTGGGGAGCCCCGAGGTGCGTGATTTTCCGATCACGTCGCGCATCACGTCGCTCTCGTTTCGCCCGGGCACCCTGCACATCGACCACACGCGCCGGGGCATGTGGCCGCCGGTGCAGATCGACCCCGACGGCACGACGCAAGAGGCCACGATCTGGATCTTCTTTCACATCGAAGGCCGGTGGTACGGCACCGGCGGCGAGCGCCTGCGCCCGAATCAGACCGACAAGATGCTCGAGAACCCCTCGGTCATCGGCCCCGACTGGTTCTACGACCGCAGCCGCTGGGGGCTGATGGCGGGGTACGTCCCCGCGCCCGGCGAGCGCGTGGGCTTCATGATCGTCGCGGGCTCTACCCGCGCCGACTCGCAGACGCCCGTGCGCGAGCGCACCGGGGTGGTGGTGATCCCCTTCCCCCGCGACGGCGTCGAGACGAGCTTTCCGCCCTTCGCGTGGGAGGAGTGAGCGCTTGTTTCGCGCGCCGGGCGCTCAGCGACCGACGAGCCCCGCGCGCGCGAGCAGCTCCGTGAGCGGCCCCACGAGCGACTCCGCCGCGCGTGACATCGCCGCCACGCGAAGCTCCTGAGAGAGCCGCGCCGCCGCGGGCACGCGCCCCGAGAGGGCCTGCAGCCCCAGCGAGATCGCCGCGCGCAGCAGCGCCTCGCCCGCCTCGGTGCGGAGCATCGCCTCGACCCTCGCGACCCCGTCAGCATCCCCCGCGAAGAGCCGCCCCGCGAGCGCCGCCGCGAGGGGACCGCGCGCGAGCGACACCAGCCGCGACCCCGCCATGCGCCACGCCGCGTCGGTGAGGTCGCCCTCGGGCGAGGGCGCTCCCTCGGGCAGCCGCGCGAGCAGCGCGCG
The DNA here is from genome assembly GCA_041389885.1 of Polyangiales bacterium. Classification (GTDB taxonomy): domain Bacteria; phylum Myxococcota_A; class Polyangia; order Polyangiales; genus JAWKRB01. The sequence continues at coordinate 75,660 of JAWKRB010000033.1, forward strand.
AAGGTCAGGACGCGGCCCAACCCGCTGCGCCGCAGGGCGATCGGGCGCGTCTGCCTGGGGTGACCCCACCTCGCGGAGCAGCGCGCGGGCCTGCGCGGGGGTGAGCACGGGCTGCTGCCGGGCCTTGAGCACGCCCTGAAGGCACGCGATGACGCCCACGACCACGGGCGAGGCCGACGAGGTGCCGCTGAAGGTGTCGGTGTACCAGCGGTCCTCGTCGCGGCCGCCCTGGAGCTCGCCGTAGCCGCAGGTGGTGACCTCGCGGCCCCATCCCTGCGCGTCGACGCAGGCGCCGTAGTTCGAGAAATCGAGGCGCGAGCGGTCGGGGCCCCAGCTTCGCCCGTGCGTCCCCGGCGGCGGCGCGCCGGCGCCCGCGAGCACCGCGCCGCTGTCTCGATCGCCCCGGCGAAAGGGGTTCGCCCAGTCGTCGGGAAAGCCCCGCGAAGGCGTGTCGTACACCTCGTGCTCGAGGTCTTCGGCGCCGTTGCCCGCGGCCTCGACCACGATCACCCCGCGGCTGGTGGCGTAGCGAATCGCGTCGTAGTCGTCGGGCCACCACTCGATGGCGATGTACCCCTCCTGCCCGCTGAAGCCCGCGCGGGGGCCGGGCCGGTGCAGCTCGATCAGGATCACGTCCCCCGGGTTCGAGCGCTGCGCCGCGAGCACGATGGCCCCGGCGCTCCCGGTGCCGCCGAACACCGACACCGCCGAGACCTTCGCGGCGGGGGCGATGCCCGTCACGCCGAAGCCGTTGCGGTCTCCCCCCACCACGCCGATCACCGCGGTGCCGTGGTCGCGCCAGAGCCTGCTGCGCGAGGGCTCGCCGCCGATGACCCCGCCCTTGTTCTCCGCGAGGTCCTCGTGGGTGAAGCGCCACGCGCCCTCGATGTCGATCACCCCGACCCCCGCGCCGTCGCCCCCCTCCACGGACCACGCCGCCCCGGCGTCGACCCCCACCGGCGCGGGCTCGAGGTAGCCCTGCCGCGGGGTGAAATCCGGCGTCTCCGCGGGCGCGTCGGCGCGGGGCTCGCGCGCCTCGTCGCAGCGCGCGAGGGAGGTCTCGGGCTTGACGTACGCGGCCCCCACCGCGGGGTGCGCGCGCAGCGCGTCGCAGAGCGCGTCGAGGCGGGCGTCGTCGGCGAAGACCCGCGCGTAGCGGGGCAGCGCGGGGTCGTCGAAGAGCGGCCGCAGCGCGGCGCCGTCGAGGAGATCCTCCAGCGCCGCAAGGGGTTCTGCTCCGTCGAGGCGCACGATGAGCTCGCGGGGCAGCGCGCTCACGCGGGGGAGTCCTCGGGCTTGGCGTAGGCCGCCCGCACCCCGGCGACGTCGCGCAGCGCCGCGAGGGCGCCCTCGAGCTCCGCCGCGCTCACCCGCGCGGTGAAGTACGTCGACAGCGGAGGCGCGTCGACCGTCGGATGCACCGGGCGGAGCGCGCAGCGATGCGCGGCCGCGACCTCAAGGAGCGCCCTGGCCTCGGGGCGACCGCCCCGCGCCGCCTGCGCGAGCGCCGCGTCGAGCTGAACGATGATCTGCACGCCGGGAGGGTCGCGCCCGACGGCGCCGTCGACCACCGCGCCGGGCTACTCCGCGGCCTCTTCGGAGAGGCGCTCCTCGAGGAGCTTGGTGGCGATCTCCATGAGGTCGTCGTCGGTCACGATGCCCACGAGGTGGTCGTCTTGCAGCACCGGGAGGCAGCCGATCTTGTGCCGGCGCATGAGGCGAATGGCCTCGACGGTGGGGGTCTCGGGCGACACGGAGATCACGTCGACGCGCATGACCTCGCGGGCCTCGCGCGAGCGCGCCGCGGCGTCTTCGGCCAGCGCGCGGAGCACCGCGCGGTAGGTGATCAGCCCGAGCAGCTTGTGGTCCTTGTCCTCGACGGGGACGTACCGGATGCGCTCCCACACCATGAGGTTCGCGACCATCTCCACGGGGTCGTCGACCTGCACGGTGAAGAGGTCGGTGCGCATGTACTGCTCCACCCGGAGGTAGTGGTTGCGCGCGGTCTGCGCCTCGTTGATCTCCGCGCGATCCCACTGCGCCACAGGGATCCCCGCGCGCTGGCGGTCGACGGTGGCGGCGACGATGGCGTTGGCGGCCTCGCCGGGCGTGGCGTGCTCGCGCAGGGCGTTCCACGACGAGAAGGCCCAGCGCGCGCCGGTGCGCGAGGTGCGCGCGCGGGCGTCGACCACGTCGAGGTACTTCTTGATGAGGTCCTCGCGCACGTTCTCGCGGCGCAGGCCGGCCTCGGCCATGGGCAGCAGCCGGTCGAGCACGAGGTTGCGCGCGGGGATCTCCTCGCCGTCGAGCCACAGGATGTGCGCCCCGAGCCCCTCGCGCGCCGCGGTGTAGAAGTTCGAGCCCGCGACGTCGAACTCGATGCGCCTGGTGATGTCCTCGATGGACTCGTGCATCTCGGCCATGAGCCCGAACCAGAACGCGCTGTTGGCGACCTGGTCGATCACGCTCGGCCCCGAGGGCATGATCCGGTTCTCGATGCGCAGGTGCGCCTTGCCCTCGGTGAACCCGAAGCACGCGCGGTTCCAGCGGTAGATCGTGCCGTTGTGCAGCCGCAGGGCCTTGAGCTTCGGCAGCTCGCCGCGGTCGAGCATCGCCATGGGGTCTTCATCGAGCTCGGTGCCCACGAGGGCGCGAAAGCGCGAGACGTCCTCCTTGAAGATCTCGGCGACGGAGTTTCTCACCCAGCGCGTGCCGAAGCTCACCCGCGCCTCGGTCTCGCGGATGTGGTGCGTGTGGCTCCGCGTGTCGACCGCCTGGCGAAAGAGCGCGATGCGGGTCTCGGCCCAGAGCCTGCGGCCGAAGACCAGCGGCGAGTTGGCGCTGATCGACATGAGCGGCCCGAGGAGCACCTGCGCGATGTTGTACCGCCGCGCGAAGTTGGCCGGGTCGACCTGGAGGTGCACCTGAAAGCTCGAGTTGCACGCCTCGATCATCACCGAGTCGTGGTCGATGATCAGCTCGTCGAGGCCCTTGATCGAGAGCTCGAAGCGCCCGCCGCGGAGCTCGGTCACGATCTTGTTCATCGCGATGTAGCGCGGCGAGGGGACCATCGCGTCGAGGCCCAGGTCGCTCTTGCGCAGCGTCGGGAGGATGCCCATGAGCACCACGTCCATCCCGAGCTCCCCCGCGGCGCCTCGGGCCTTCGCGACGAGGGCGTCGAGCTGCGCGTGCATGCGCTCGAGGCCGTCGCCCGCGAGGAGCTGCGGGTCGCAGTTGGCCTCGAGCTGAAACTGCCCGAGCTCCGTCGTGTAGTGCGGGTCGTTGAGGCGCTCGAGCATCGCCACCGCGCCGCGCGCGGGCGACCACGCGCGGTCGATGAGGAACATCTCCTGCTCGGCGCCGATGCGCCGGTGGCCGGTCTCGAAATGCCCCTCGGCGAGCATCCGCTCCAGCGCGCGCACGTCGGTCAGCAGCGCCCGCATGAACTCGCGGTGCGCCTGGCCGTCTCGAACGCTCTCCACCTCTTTGTGAGCTCGGGTCGTCTCGGCCATCGGCGGGGCCTATTCCTCTCGGGTCCACGCGTCGAGGTACTGCGGGAGCATGTGTCGCCAGGTGTCCCAGTCGTGCGGCCAGTCACGGCCCCACGACTCCACGCGGTTGGGGATCCCCTTGCGCCCCAACACGTTGGCCATCGCCCAGGACTCGCCGATGTCCTCCGCGCGCCCCTCGCCCGAGGGCAGCAGCACGAAGCGCTTGCGCAGCGCGTCGAGGTGCACCCCCGAGAGGGTCGGCACGAAGTGCAGCGGCGACGACACCATGAAGTCGTCGTTGAAGGCGTTCATCGGGCAGTCGAAGAAGCGCCGCAGGTCGAAGGTGCCGCTCATGCCGATGGCCTTCGCGAACACGTCGGGGAACCTGCACAGCACCGCCACGGCGTGAAACGCGCCGAACGACGCCCCCGCGGCCCAGAGCTCGATGTCGGGGCTCTTGCAGTCCATCCGCACCGCGGGCACCACCTCGTGGCGCACGTACTGGTGAAACTGGTTCTGCAGCCACATCTGGTGCCGCGCGTCGCCCTCGCGCTTCACCAGCGCCATGCCCGCGGCGCTGTCGCACGCGTAGACCTTGATGCGCCCCGCGTCGATGAGCGGGCGCAGCACGTCGATCATGTGCCAGCGCTCGACCTCCTCGGCGTCGCCCCCCGCGGTGGGGAAGAGCAGCACGGGCTGCCCGAAGGTGCCCCAGCGCACGAGGGTCACCTCGCGCTTCATGCGCTCGGAGCGCCAGCGGGAGAGGGTCTTGTCGTCGCTCACGCGCCCGCCTCGTCGTCTCGCCGCCACGCCTGAATGCGCCGCCAGAAGAGCTCGGTGAAGGGCTCCACCTCGTGCGCGGGGTAGAGCGCCGCGACCTTGAGTCGCACCGCCTCGCGGGCCTCGGGGGACGCGAAGAAGTCCCGCGCCACCGCGTCGAGGTGCGAGAGGTGCTCGCCGCAGAAATCCTCGAAGCGCGCGGTGTCGAAGTGCGCCGCGGCGATCTTCGCGTAGGCGCGGAGCTTGTCGCGGTAGGGCATGTCGCGCTCCGCGGCGACGGCGTAGTAGGGCGCCCAGTCGAGGGTGCGCCGCATGGGACGCTTGGTCACCGCGCAGAAGATCGACCACCGCACGTTGGCCTTCACCAGCCACGGGAAGTGGTAGTGCAGCGAGGTCACCTGCGAGTCGGGGCAGGGGTTGGCGAAGTCGATGGGGTGCCAGGTGCCCTCGCGGTGCATCGCCTCGCAGGAGTTGAAGTCCCACCCGAAGAACGCGTTGATCGTGAGGGTGGTGTCGCGCAGCAGCTGCGCCTCGTCGTCGCTCACGAAGCCCTTGTCCATCGTGTAGCGGTCGTGCAGCGGCTTCTCGGCGGCGTAGCGCACGATGGTGGTCTGCGGCCCGAGGCCCACGCAGCGAATGAAGCGGTCGAAGGGGTGCACGGCCCGCTGCACGTGCATCACCATCTTGCCGCTCTCTTCGTACTTCTGCCGCAGCGCGGCCTCGTCGTCGATGCGGCTGACGCCCTTCCACCCCCCGCCGTCGTAGGGCTTCATGAACATGGGGTAGCCCACCGCGCGCCCCACCGCGCCGAGGTCGAAGAGCCTCGCGTAACGCCGCAGGGTCACCGCGAGGTCGGGCGTGGGCTCGTACGACTTGGGCGGGAGCATCCACGTCTCGGGGATGGGCATGCCCAGCGCCATCATCGCGCAGTAGCTCGTGTGCTTCTCGTTGGCCTGGATCGACCACGGGTTGTTGAGCGTGTAGAGGCCGTCCATGAGGATGGCCTTCTTCAGCCACTCGCGCGTGGGGTGGTACCAGTGCGTGAGCCGGTCGAGCACCAGGTCGTAGCGGCAGGGCTGCCGGAGGTCGAAGGGCTCGATGGAGACGCGCTCGACCTCGACGCCGACCTCATCGCCGCCGTGCGGGATGCTGAGGTCGAGGCGCTTGACCAGCTGCTCGTAGCAGAGCGGCCAGCAGATGTCTGCGCCGAGGGAGAGCCCGATCTTACGGGTGATTCTAGACATGGGGGACCGTCGCTCCCTGCGCTATTCGTACACCATGAGAAGAGGGCCAGGAAAGAGCCAAGAGAGCCCCTCGCGCAGCCGGTCACGCCAGTTCTCCCAGTTGTGCCCGTCGCGCGATTCGACGTAGCGGATGTCCATCCCGGTGGACTTCAGCATGGGCACGATGGAGCGGTTCTCGTAGATCAGCGACTCGTACATCCCGCAGCTCACGAAGACCCGCTCGGCAACGGCGAGGGGCCGCGCGCGAAACTGGTTCATGAACGACACCACGGGGTCGAAGAGGGGGCCCCGGCGGTTGCCCTCGCCGATGTCGGTGAAGGCGAAGGAGCCGCTCTGGAGCAGCAGCCGGCCGTAGAAGCCCGGCCGGCGCCAGGCCGTCGAGAGGGCGGCCACGGCGCCGAAGCTCGCGCCCATGAGGCAGCGGCTCTGCGGCCGCGGGGGGATGGGGAAGCGCCGCTCGAGGTAGGGCACCAGCTCGTCGGTGAGGTAGGCCGCGTGCTTCTCGTGGTCGGCGTACTCGACGAGGCGGTTGGGCGAGCTGGTGAGCGCCACGATCATGTCGGGGATCTCGAGGCGCGCCGTGAGGTTGTCGAGCACGTTGCCGAGGTCGGCGTAGCGCAGGTAGTCGTGGCCGTCGTGCACGATGAGCAGGGGGTACCTCCGCGTGCGGCGAAAGCGCGCGGGGAGGTACAGCCCGAAGGTCCTGCGGCCCAGGGACTTCGACTTGATCATCACCTCGTCCATGCGGCCGGGGGCGACGTCGGGGTCGTGGCGGATCCACTCGGGGACCTCGTAGCCCTCGCCGTGCGCCACGGAGTTCGCCCCGAAGGGGTCGCGCGCGCGGTTGGGGTTGAGCGGGTCTTCGATCCACTCGCCGCGCCCGTTGCGCAGCACCTCGTACTTGTACTCGACCCGCGACGCCGGCGGCAGCCCGAGGTTGAGGTACCAGACGTCGGTGCCCTCGACGCGGGTGAGCGCCTGCGACGACGGCAGCCCGTAGACCCAGTGTCGCAAGCGAATTCCCTCGGCCTCGCCGCGCCACACGAAGGTGATGCTCGACCCCTCGACGAGGGGAAAGCTCTTGCCCGCGAAGAAGGCCGCCACGGCCTCGGGGGTGCGCGGGCCCTTGATCAGCTCGTCGATTACGCCCATCCGTTCCAATCCAGTTCGACGGTGCCGTCGGTGGTGAGCAGGTCGGCCGCGGCGCGCTTCACGACGCCGTCGGCGAGGGTGACCGAGGCGCCGTGATCGAGGGCCACGCACGTCGCGGGGGCCATGCGCTGCGTGAAGCGGGCGATGCCGCGCTGATCGTCCATGCGGATGCGCCGCCGGGGGTCGGGGAGCACCACGAGGCCCGGCGCGCGCATGAAGCCCTCGTCGAGCACCTGCGCGACGCTCTTTCCGTACGGGGGGTGGTCGTGAAAGAGCACCACCCGGTCGGTGAGCACCATCGCCCCCGCGGACCACGCCACCACGGGGAGCTCCTTGGCGAATTCCATCACGCCGAAGAGCCGCATGCGGTTGAGCAGCGAGGCCACGTGGCCGCCCGCGATGGCGAGGGCCCCGCACTGCGCGAGGATGGCCTGGATCTCCTCGCGGTGCTTCGCGACCGAGGGTCGGGTCCACGGCTCCCACGCGGCGTCGAACTCCTCGTGCACCGTGCGGCAGCGCACGAGGTGGTCCTCGTCGAGCTGTCGAAAGACGTCGACCGAGACCCTCCACTCCTGCGCGAGGAGCTCGGGCTCGACGTGGCGCACGGCGATGGCCTGCGCGGCCTCGTCGGCGTAGTCGAGGCGCACCCGATAGAACTCCTGCATGTGCCGCAGGAGCTCCTGCCGGGCCTTGTACGCCGCGGTGAGCTCGGGGTCGCTGGCGAAGACGTCCTCCGAGCGCTTGTGCAGGTGGAGGTTGCGCGCGCTCACGCCGAGGCGCGCGGCGAGGTCCTCGTCCTCGCCCTCGCGCTCCTGCCAGCCCGCGGTGATGAGCGCGACGTCGCGCGTCACGCCGAGGTCGCGCAGCGTGCGCCCCGCGTCGACGCTCACCCGCTGCGGCCCCAGGAGGACCACCGTCGTCACCGCGCGTACACCTTCAGGGTCTTGCCGATCTGCGTCATCACCGCGCGGAGCCCGTCGTAGTCCTCGTGCTTCAGGCGCACCCAGGCGTTGGCCATGTACCCCGCCTCGACGCCCTGCGTGGGGGTGCCCTCGTGGGGCAGGTGGTAGTCGATGATGTTGTGCGCGAAGGCCGCGCGCACCGCGTCGACGCCGCTGTAGCCCGCGACGCGCCCGTCGCGGTCGGGGCGCAGCGCGATGAGCCCCGTCGAGTACCGCCGCGAGGGCCGCTGCGCGGGACGTCCGCCGCAGATGAGCGTGGCCCACTCGCGGTAGAGGTCCATGTCGTTGCCGACGTTGTAGAGGTCCCAGGTGCGCACGCCGGGGGGGCGGCAGCCGATCTCGGAGAACTTCAGCCCCTTGGGCCCGAAGAACCACTCCATGTGCGTCGCCGAGGTCTCGATGCCCAGGAGCTCGATCACCTTGGCGCCCATGGCCCTGAGCTCGGCGTAGGCCTCGGCGCGGTCGATGCGGTTGGTCACGGCGATCTGCGGGGAGATCCACCGCGTGCGCATCGCCTCGAGCACGTTGGGGTAGTAGTGCGACGCGAAGTCGTGCACCACCTCGCCGCGCTGGGTGAGCGTGTCGTAGAAGCCCTCGTGGCCCTCGAGGTACTCCTCCACGGCGACGCTGCGGCCGGTGCCCAGCGCGCCCAGGGCCTTGAGCGCCGGCGCGATCTCCTCCTCGCGGTCGACCCGCGCGGCCCCCGACGCGCCCGCGCCGTCGCGGGGCTTGAGGATCACCGGGTACCCCGCGCGCTCGACGAACTCCAGCACCTCGTCGACCGAGCTCGCGCTCCCCGACATCGCGCAGGGCACACCGCCGGCGCGGAGCACCTCCTTCATCGCGGGCTTGTCGCGGCACAGAAAGGCCGTGCGGTACGACGTGCCCGGGATCTCCAGGGCCTCGCGCACCTTCGCGGTCGAGAGGATGTGCGCCTCCACCGTGGCCTCGACCCGGTCGACGTGCTTGCGCCCGTGAATGAAGCGAAGCGCGCGGAGCACCGCGGCCTCGTCGCAGACGTTCGACACCTCCTCGTAGTGGGTGAGCCAGCGGCGCATGTCGTCGTCGAGGGAGTCGCGAGACCCCTCTCCGATGGCGGTGACCGTGGCCCCGACCTCTGCGAGGGCCTTCACGAAGAGCCGCTGGTTCGTGGGGAACCGCGGCTCGATCAGGACGACGTGCATGACGATCCCTTCAGCCGTTCAAAGAGGAGCTCGTAGACCTTCGCCTGTCGCTCCCAGGAGAAATCCTTGGCCATGGCGTTGCGCTGGATTCTCTTCCAATACGCGGGGCTGCGATACGCCGCGAGGCCCTGCTCCACCGCCCAGCGCAGCCCCGCGGCGTCGTGGTGCTCGAAGACGAAGCCGTCGCCCTCGCCCGTGCGAGGGTTCCAGGGGGTGACCGTGTCGGCCAGGCCGCCCGTGCGGTGCACGATGGGCGCGGTGCCGTAGCGCAGGCTGTACATCTGGTTGAGCCCGCAGGGCTCGTAGCGCGAGGGCATGAGAAACAGGTCGGCGCCCGCCTCGATGCGGTGCGCGAGGGGGTTCGAGTAGCCCTTGTAGAAGCACACCTGCCTGGGGAACGCGCGCTGCATCCGGGCGAACATGTCCTCCAGGCCGCGCTCGCCGCTGCCGAGCACCACGAGCTGAATGTCCTTGCGAGACAAGCGCTCTGGGAACACCTCGCCCAGCAGGTCGAGGCCCTTCTGCGAGACCAGCCGCGACACCACGCCGAAGAGCGCGACGCCGGGGACGTACGGCAGCCCGAGGTCGCGCAGCAGCGCCTCCTTGTTGCGCTCCTTGCCCTCCAGGTCGTCGGCGCTGTAGCGAAACGGCAGCAGGGCGTCGCTCTCGGGGGACCAGTCGTCGCCGTCGACGCCGTTGAGAATGCCCACGACGGTGCTGCTGCGCGCGCGGAGGTAGGGGTCGAGGCGCGCGCCGTAGGCCTCGGTCTGGATCTCCTTCGCGTAGGTGGGCGACACGGTGCTCACGCCGTCGGCGTAGAGGATCCCGTGGAGCATGGGGTTGATCCGCCCCTCGCGGAGCTCGTCTTGATGAAAGAGGTGGGCGGAGTCGGCGAGGCCCGTGTCGGCGAGGCGGCTCGCGGCGAAGGTGCCCTGGTAGTTCAGGTTGTGGATCGTGAGCAGCGTGCGGGTGTGGGCGAAGAGCTGGTCCCAGCCGAAGCGGCACTTGAGGATCAGCGGGAGCAGCGCCGCCTGCCAGTCGTTGCACTGGATCACGTCGGGCGCGAAGCCCATGCGCTGCGCGGCCATGAGCGACGCGTAGATCAGCGCGATGAAGCGCAGGTGCTCGTCGTCGTCGCGGGTGTAGATCGACCCGCGGGCGTAGAGCGCGGGGCAGTGCACGAAGTAGTTTCCGGGCTCGCGCGGGGTCGAGAGCACGTGCACGGCGTAGCGGTTGGAGCCGAGGTGAAGGTCGAAGGGCTCGAGCGCGCCCTCGAGGCCCAGGGGCGCCGCGGCGATGCGGTCGTAGCGCGGGATGAAGGTGCGAACGTCGTGGCCCGCCCGTCGCAGCGCGCGAGGGAGGGCGGCGACCACGTCCGCGAGTCCGCCGGTCTTCGCGTGCGGGCTCAGCTCCGACGCGACGCAGAGGATGTTCACGGCGCGATGCTGCCACGGCCCCCGCGGGCGGTGATAGCGCGAAGTGCTACCACCAGCGCAGCAGCGCGTCGGCCAGGGGGGCCGCGAGGCGGGCGACCTTCTCGGGGCTGATCTTCATCTCGACGAAGGGGTCGAAGGGGTCGGCGAGGAGGTCCCGGCGCACCTCCACGCAGAGGGCGCGGCCGGGGCGGCGCTGCACGTGGTCCCAGGCCAGGGTGCTGGGGTGCAGGGGGTAGGTCTCGCCGTCGGCCATGGCGATGTCTCGCGCCGCGAGGCCCTCGCGCAGCGCCGAGACCACCGCCTCGGGGGCGTAGGAGGTGCCGTCGAGGCCGCGGGAGATCACGTCGACCATGGGACGCAGCGTCCAGGTGGGCTCGACCTCGGGGGTGTACGCCCGGCGCAGGCTCTCGACGATGGCGTCGTCGACCTCGACGTCGACGTTGCGCGGCGCGTAGCTGTGCGGGAGCAGCACCGCCCCGTCGGGAGAGAGCGCCTCGGAGCACGCGCGCACCGCGGCGACGTAGCGGTCGTAGCGGTCGCGGAGCAGCGCGCGGTCCTCGGGGGTGGTGATCCAGGGCATGAGGCCGGGGGTGACCTTGCCCGCCTTGAAGTCCTCGGGCGCGGCGTCGACGCGGCGGTTGCAGTCGATGAAGGTGCGCGGGATCCTGCAGCGCAGCAGCGCGATCGAGCGCGCGGGGGCGAGGGCCGCGAGGCGGTCGGCGACGGCCTCGGCGAGCTCCCAGGCGCCCACGTCGGTGTTCACATA
>JAWKRB010000034.1:0-84652 GCA_041389885.1 Polyangiales bacterium
TGGAATGCCCCAGGGCGGGGCCGCCCGACGCGGCCCGAAGGAGCCCTGGTATGAACCCCTCGATCTCTCCCTCCGCCCCCTTCTCCGAGGTCTCGACGCGGGCGTGGACCGCCCTCGGCCTCTGGTCCGCTGGCGCGCTGGCCCTCGGCGCGTCGGGGCTGGTCGCGGCGCTGCCCCGACCGTTGATCCCGGCGCTGATCTGGTCGCCGGTGATCGCCTTCGCCGCGCTCTACCGCCGCGGCGGCGGGGTGCGGGCCTTCGTCGACGGGGTCGACCTTCGCCTCCCCGTGCTCTTTCACGCGGTGCGGGTGGTCTTCGGCGCGCTCTTTCTCGTCGACGCCGCGCGGGGCGAGCTGCCGCGCCTCTTCGCGCAGATCGCGGGGCCGGGAGACCTCGTCGCGGGCACCCTCGCGCTCCCCGCGGCCTGGCTCGCGGGCCGCCGGTCCCGGGGCGCGCGGGCGGCGCTCCTCGCGTGGAACGTGTTCGGGCTCGTCGACATCCTCGCGGTGTTCTTCACCGCGCAGCGGCTGCTGTTCATCGACCGCGACCCGCTCATGCTCCAGGCGTTTCAGCGGATGCCCTACCCCACCCTCCCGCTGCTGGTGGTGCCCCTGGTGCTGATCACCCACGGGGCGGTGTTTCTCCGGCTCCGGGCGTGGAGCCGCCGGGCGGGCTGAGCAGTTGCGGCGGCGGGCCGCAGCGCCCACCCTCGGGGCCGTCATGCGACTGCTGCGCGCGCTTCGGGCGCTGATCGAAGGGGAGCCCATAGACGCGCGAGAGCCGCTGAGCGCCGACGCCGTGCGGGACTGGTACGCGTCGCTCACGCCCGAGCAGCGGGCGCGGTGGAGCGCGCAGATTCGCGTCGCGCAGAGGGCCGCGCCGGGGGGCAGCACGCGCACGGCGGTGGGCCGGCTGCTGTTTCTGCGCGACGGCCCCGAGGGCGCGCGCCCGCTGCACCACATGCGCGTCGAGCTCTGGGACCGCGACCCCGGCGGCACCGACGACTACCTCGGAGCCTCGGTGACCGACCTCGAGGGGCGCTTCGAGATCGAGTACCGCCCCGAGGACGCGGGGCCCGGTGACATCCCCGACCTGGAGCTGCGGGTGATGGAGGCGCAGCACGTGTGGGGCGCCGTCGGGCGGCCGAAGGAGCGCTTCACCCGCGTGTTCACCCTCGCGGGCCCCGACGACGTCGAAGACCCGCGCTTCGATTTCGGCGACGTGCGCGTGCCCTACTGGGAGTACGACGCGGGCTCGCCCATCCCCAGGGTGCACGTCACGGGTCACGGCGCGCCCCCCGAGAGCTACGCGCCGGGACGCTCCCTCGCGATGTTTCGCGCCGTCGACCCCGTCGAGATCGTGCACCGCAAGCACCTCGCGCGCATCGCGATGGGCCGCCCGCCGAGCCTCGACGCGATTCAGGCCGACTACCCCGACTCGCTCACCACCCTCGCCGAGCGCGCGAACCCCGGGGTCACGCGCACCGCGGCGTGGCTGGGGGAGCGGATCCTCAACGGCTTCTACTCCACCGTCCTCGACGGCGACTGGGACGCCCCCGACGACCCCCGCGCGTTTCGCGTCTACCACCCCTGGAACGCGTACGAGCAAGACGGGGTCCACTGCTTTCCCTCCGTCGACCTCCGGCTGCGCCTCGAGGGCAACCAGCTGCTCCCCTCGCGGATCACCCTGGGCTTTCGCGAGCGGGGCGCGACCGCGCCGATGTCTCCCACGCGCCCGGTCGAGGTGCTCCCCGAGCACGGCGCGCGGTGGACCGCCGCGCTGCGCTTCGCGCGGGTGAGCCTGACCTACGACGCCGAGCTCTCGAACCACCTCGGGCAGTGCCACCTGAACCTCGAGCAGTACGCCCTCGCCGCGCGGCGCAACCTCCGCGCGAGCCCCCTGCGCTGGCTGCTCATGCCGCACCTGCGCGAGGTCGCCGTGATCAACCACGCGGCGGATGATTTTCTCATCGGCCCCAACGGGTACGTCACCCGCGCCGGGGCGCTCACCCCCGCGGGCGTCGTCGCGCGGGTGACCCACGCCCTGGGCGGATTCGACTGGAAGGGCTTCTCGCCGCAGCCCCCGGTGTGCGAGGGCCACCGCGCCGCCGAGGCGGCCGCGCGCGTGTGGTCCCTCGTCGGCGAGCACGTCGACGCGTTCCTCGCCGAGCACCGCGAGGGCATCGCCGAGACCTGGCCCGAGCTGCGGCGCATGAGCGACGACCTCGTGGCCCACGCCGCGCCCCGCTTCGCGTGCAGCTTCTTGCGGCGCAAGGTGATCGGTCGCGACGCGCCCTTCTTCGCCCGCGCCGAGCGGCCCGACTACGGCACCGAGCGCGCGGTGAGCGCGGTGACCTCGCGCGACGCGCCCGACGACGAGGGCTGGGCGAACCTCGCGCAGCTCTGCCGCTACGCGATCTTCTTCGCGACCTTTCGCCACGCCTGGGCGAACAACCTCCAGTGGGACGACGGCGGCGAGGTGCGCTACGCCGCCCTCGCCCTGCGCTGGACCGACCGCGACCCCCTCGACGAGCTCGGCGACGACGCGCTCCCCGCGCCGCGCGAGGCGACCGAGATGCTCTGGATCTCCTGGCTGCTCTCGAAGACCAGCTACGGCACCCTGGCGTCGAACGAGGAGGGCGACGTGCACCCCCGCCTCGTGCAGCTCGTGCGGTCGCGGCGGGCCGAGCTCTCGGCGCTGGGCCTCGACATCGACCGCCTCGGCGCGCGGATCAACATTTAAGCGCTCAGCGGGCGCGCAGGGCCCGCGCGAAGTCCATGCCCGAGAGGGCGCCGCAGACGTGGTGGCGCTCGGTGACGACGATGCGCCGGGCGCGGGTGGCGAGGGCGTGGGCCGCGGCGCGGTGCATCCGGGTGCCGCGGTCGAGGCAGAGCATCGCGTAGCTCATCACCGCCTCGACGGGGGTGGCCGCGGGCTCCTCGCGGGCCTGCAGCGCCTCGGTCTGCGTGAAGAGCCCCGCGGGGCGCCCGTCTTCCATCACCACCAGGCCCGCGACGTTCGCGTCGGCGAGGCGGTCGGTGGCGTGCGAGACCGTGTCGAGAGACTCGACCGACTGCACCGGCGACGACATGAAGTCTCCGATGGGGGAGGCGTGGCGCGCGTCGCGCACGGCGACCATGAGGTCCTTGGTGCTGAGCACGCCGAGGAGGCGCCCCTGGCCGTCGACCACCACCAGGCGGTGGATGCGCCGCTCGATCATCAGGCCCGCGGCGTCCGAGAGGGAGGTCTCGGGCGAGGTCGTGACCGCGGGCGCGGTCATGCGCTTCGCGACCACGCAGTCGTCTTCGAAGGTGAGCAGCGGCGCGCCGCGCCCCGAGCGCCCCAGGGCGCGCCCGGCGCGGAGCAGGTCGGTGCGCGAGAGCACGCCCTGCACCACCGAGTTGTCGTCGACCACGGGCAGCGCGGAGAACGCGTGCTCCCGCAGCAGCGCGTGGGCCTCGGAGATCTTCGCAGTCGCCGAGATCGTGCGCGCCGCGGAGGACATGTACTGAGAGACGGTCGGTGTTTCGCTCATGACGACCGTGGGTGTACCTCACCCTGCGCCCGCTGCGCAGGGGGACCCGGCGCCTACGGCGCGCCCGCGCTGTAACGGCAGTAGCTCGGGAGCCCCGTCGGCGGGGTCATGCCCCAGGGCGAGCGCACGGTGCCGCGCGGGTGCGACTGAAAGAAGTTCACCAGCAGCGAGCCGGTGAGCGCGCGGGGCACGGTGTGGCCGGTCCCGTGGTCGCAGACGATCACGTCGTGACCCGCGGCGTTGAGCCAGGGCACGTCGTTGGCCGCGTAGGTGTAGAACTGCGCCGAGGCGATGACGAGGGAGATCTGGTCGCGGTCGCCGCCGAAGGCCAGGAGCTGGGGGTAGCGGCTGGCGCTGGACGGCGCGGGCCAAGACACGAAGCCCCGCGCCGCGCCGAGGGTCGGGGGGTTCTCGGGGTTGTTGAAATATCCGCCGGAGAAGGCCGCGATGGCCGCGAGGCGGTCGCCGCGGAGCACGCCGAGCAGGTCGGACATCAGCGCGCCGGCGGAGAAGCCCGTGGTGTACACGCGGTCCTCGTCGAGGCCGTAGCGCTCGCGCACGCACTGGAGCACGGCGTCGAAGAGCCGCGCGTCGCGGTTGGGGCCGCGCACCGTGAGCTGCTCCCACTCGAGGCCGCTGGGCTGCGTGGTGGGGAGGAGCCGCGTCGAGAACGGCGTCACGAGGATGAAGGGCATGGCGCTGTTGTTCACCTGCCCCGACAAGAAGCCGTTGAAGTTCATCGCGTTGTCGCCCGCGCCGTGCCACGCGAAGACCACGGGCCAGCTCCCGCCGGGGGCGGTCGCGCCGGTGGGCAGCGTGAGGATGAACGAGCGCGCGACGCCGTCGACCATGAAGTTCTGCACGGTGCCCGCCTGCAGCGCGTCGCACGACGAGGCCACCACCGGCGGCTCGACGCGGTCTTCAGGCGCGGGGACGTCGACCGCCGCGGGGACATCGACCGCCGCAGGGACATCGACCGCCGCGGGGACGTCGTCGAGGACGGGCGCGTCGGCGATCGGGAGGTCTGACGGCGTCTGCGCGCCGGCGTCGGACGCGACGGGGGTGGTGGTGGACCCGCCGCACGCAGAGAGCGCGGCGCACAGCGCGAAGCTCGCGCGGAGGGTTGCGAGGAAGCGGTGGGGGTGCGCCATGATCCGAGGATCGTCATCGCGATGCGCGCGTCGCGCAAGCGCGTTCGGGCGACGACGCGGCCTCGTTTCGAGGCATGCTCGGGCGATGAAGCGCCTCGCCCGTTGGATCCTCCGTGGCCTCGGGGTCGTCCTCGCCCTCCTCGTCGCGATCTACGTCGGGCTGTATTTTACGCAGCGGCACGGCCTCCCGAGCGCCGTCGAGGGCCCCGCCGCCGAGGCCCTCGCGCGCCGAATGAACGACGCCGTCGACGCCGACGCCTGGGCGCGCACCGGCGCGATCCGCTGGACCTCCGCCGACGGCGCCCGGCACCTGTGGGACCGAGAGCGCAATTTCGAGCGCTACGAGAAGGGCTCCCTGCGCGCGCTGGTCGACCTCGGGCGGCGCCGCGGCGTCGCCTGGCGCCGGGGCGAGGCGCTCTCGGGCGCGGCGCGCCTGGAGGCCGTCGAGACCGCGTGGTCCCGGTGGGCGAACGACTCGTTCTGGCTCAACCCCGTGCCCAAGGTCTTCGACGACGGCGTGCGCAGGGCGCTCGCGCGCGACGACCAGGGCCGCGACGCGCTGCTCGTGACCTACACCGTCGGGGGCGTCACGCCCGGCGACCGCTACCTCTGGATCCTCGACGCGAACGGCCGGCCGCGCGCGTGGCGCATGTGGGTGAACATCCTGCCCATCCCGGGGCTCGAGGCCAGCTGGGAGGGCTGGGTCACCCTCCCCACCGGCGCCCGCGTGTCGACGCGGCACCGCATCGCCGGCCTCTCGCTCACGCTCACGGACCTCGCCGCGGCGGGGAGCCTCTCCGCGCTCATGGGGGCCGACGATCCGTTTCGCGAGCTCGTCGCGGCGCGCTGACGCGTCGCCACGCGGCGCGCGATGGGTCATGCTTGGCCCTTCATGCGCGTCGACACGCTCGCCGAGCTCTTTCACGCCTCGCCCGAGCCCGCCATCGAGCGCGTCGCCCTCGCGATCGCCGCCGACCTGAATCCCCGCCTCGACCCGCGCCCGACCCTCGAGGCCCTCGACGCGATGGGCGCCGCGCTCGGCCGCCTCGTGGCTCGCAGCGAGCGCGCGGCCGTCCACGCCGAGATGATCCGCGGGTACCTCTACGACGAGGTGGGCTTCAAGGGCGAGGGAGCCGACTACCGCGACCCGCGATGCAGCGACCTCTCCGAGGTGGTCGCGCGCAAGACGGGGCTGCCCATCACCCTGGCGGTGGTGCTCATGGCGGTGGGTCAGCGGGCGGGCCTGCGCGTGGAGGGCGTGTCGTTTCCCGGGCACTTTCTGGCGCGCCTGGGAGGCCCCGAGGGGCTCTACCTCGACCCCTTCGACGACGCGCGGGTGCTCGACCGGGCCGACCTCGAGGCCCTCGGCCGGCGCGTGCTCGGCCCCGGCGGGTCGCTGCGCCCCGAGCACCTGAACCCGGTGGGCGCGCGCGCCATCGCCGCCCGGATGCTGGCCAACCTCAAGAACCTCTTCGAGCGCCGCGGCGACCACGCGCGCGCGCTCGTGGCCTGCGACCGCCTGGTCGACCTCACCGCGTCGCCCGAGGTGATTCGCGACCGGGGGGTGCACGCCCTGGCCCTGGGCGCGCTGGGGGTCGCCCGAGACGACCTCGCGCGCTACCTGCGCGAGCGGCCCGACGCGCCCGACGCGTCGACGATCGGGGCCGCCCTGCGACGCGCGTCGAAGGCGGGCTCGGCGGTGCAGTGAGCCTGGGTCAGCGGCGCACGTTGCTCATGCCCATCCACGCCTCGGCGCCGCTGTCGAAGCGCACGCGCACGAGGCCCGCGAGCTGGTTCACCTCGACGACGGTGCCCGGCATGAGGCTGTTGCCGAAGGGCGCGGCCATCACCCGCCCGCCGGGGGCGAGGCCGTCGCCCTGGGCGGTGGTCGAGGTCGCGAAGCCGGGCGCGGGGCCCGTCGTGGCGTAGGCCGGGGCGTAGGCCGCCACCCCGGTCGGGGTGAGCGGCGCGTGCTGCGTGGCGGTGTAGGGCGGAACGTAGGGGGGGATCGACGGGCGCGGATCGGGCGGCGGCGGCGCGGGGCGCAGGGCGACCTCGAGCTCGGCGAAGGCCCGGTGCGCGTCGCTGTAGCGCTGCGCGGGGTCGCGCACGACGCAGCGGCCGAACCACGCGTCGAAGCCCGGCGGGAGGGGCTGCGCGCACCCGAGGTCCCGAGCGCGCTGCGAGGCGCTGGGGAGCTCGTGGACCAGGATCTCCATCACCAGCGCGGCGAGGTTCACCTGGTCGTCGGGGAGGTTCGCGGTGCGCCAGTACGGCTTGCCCACGAGCATGCGAAACACGAGGAGCCCCAGGGGCCACACGTCGGTCGCGGTGGTGATCTCGGCGCCGCGGGTGGTCTGCTCCGGCGCCATCCAGAGGGGCGAGCCCATGGGGGTGGTCACCCGCGCCGCGCGGGTCTCGTCCGACACCAGCCGCGCGATGCCGAAGTCGAGGACCTTCACCGTGAAGGGCACGCCGCGCCTGCGCGACACGGCGATGTACACGTTGTCGGGCTTGATGTCGGAGTGGATGATCCCGACGCGGTGCGCGCGGCCGAGGGCGTCGCAGAGCTGCCCGATGATCTCGAGCACCCCCGAGGGGGGCACCGTGGGGTAGCGCTCGAGCACCCTGGGGAGGATGTCTCCCTCCAGGAGCTCCATGACGATCCAGGGCGTGCCCGTGGCCTCGTCGACGCCGGCGCCGAGCACCTCGACGACGTTGTCGCTCTCGATGCGCGTGGAGATCTTCGCCTCGGCGAGAAAGCGCCCCCGGCGCTCGGCGTCGCGCACCAGCCCAGGGAGCATCACCTTGAGCGCGCGGTGCTTGCCGGTCGAGAGCTGCTCGACGACGTACACCGCGCCCATGCCCCCCGTCGCGAGGGGGCGCACGATGCGGTAGTCCCCTCCGAGCACCGCGCCTTCACTGAGCGTTACGTCCATCGTGCGTGCTCGCGGAGGGTAGCAGAAGTGTCGGGCGCGGCGCCCCCTGGATCAGCGCACGGTGGGGTCGTCGCCGCGGCGCCGCTTCGATCGCCAGCTGATGCGCACGGGCACGGCGTCGAAGCCGAAGCGCTCGCGGAGCTGGTTCTGGATGTAGCGCTCGTAGCTCACCGCGACGGCGTCGGGGTAGTTGGTCACCGCGGCGAAGCGCGGCGGGTGCGTGCCCACCTGGGAGATGTAGTACACGCGCACGGCCTTGCCCTGGTTGGTGGGCGGGGGGTGGCGGTCCATGACCTCTTCGAAGAAGCGGTTGAGCTCGCCGGTGCCGATGCGCTTGCCGTGCGCCTCGAAGGCGCGGTCGACGAGGGAGAGCAGCGAGGTGGTCCCCTTGCCCGCCTTGGCCGAGAGGCGCGCGATGGGGATCCACGGCGCGAAGGAGATCTTCTCCCGCGCGGTGCTCACGGCCTTGCGCTCGTCGTTGCCCGCGAGGAGGTCGACCTTGTTCATCCCGATGAGCACGGCGCGGCCGCGCTCGACGGCGAGGTTGATGAGCCGGAGGTCCTGGTCGGCGAGCTCGCCGGTGGCGTCGACGAGCACGACCACGACGTCGCAGCGCTCCATCGCGCGAATCGCGTGCATCACCGAGGTCATCTCGACCGGGGCCGACACCGACCGCTTGCGGCGCACGCCCGCGGTGTCGACGAAGACGTACTGCTTGTCCCCCTTGGTCACGAGCGTGTCGATGGCGTCGCGGGTGGTGCCCGGGATCTCCGTGACCACGAGTCGATCGGCGCCCATGAGCCGGTTGATCAGCGAGCTCTTGCCCGCGTTGGGTCGCCCCACCACGGCCACGCGGGGGATGCTCACGTCGAGCACCACGTCTTCGACCTCGGGGGCCGGGAGGTGCGCGACGATCGCGGCCTCGAGCTCGACGATGCCGCGGCCGTGCGCGGCGCTCAGGGCGATGACCTGGTCGGCGCCGTGGCGGTAGAGGTCGGTGGCCTCCTGCGCGCGCCGCGGGCTGTCGCTCTTGTTCGCGACGTAGAGCACGGGGCGGCCCGCGCGGCGCAGGAGCTTGAGGGCCTCGAGGTCGGCGTCGGTGAGGGCGGTGGTGGCGTCGGTGACGAAGATCACCAGGTCGGCCTCGGCCACGGCCAGGCGCACCTGGTCGCGCACGCCGACGAGGATCACGTCCTTGGTGTCGGGCTCGAAGCCGCCGGTGTCGACGAGCACGAAGGGACGGCCCCGCACCTCGGCGTCGGCGTAGTGCCGGTCGCGGGTGACGCCGGGCTCGTCCTGCACGATGGCCAGGGTCTTTCCCGTGAGACGGTTGAAGAGGGTGCTCTTGCCCACGTTGGGGCGCCCCACGATGGCCACCAGCGGGCGCGAGCCGCGGGCGACGCGCACCTCCGCCGGGGGCAGCGTTCGGTCTTCCCTGCTCATCCTCGCCTCCTACGGCCGTCGACCTCGTACCCGAAGCGCTTGAGCGCGTCGGCGGACCGGGTCCAGTCGGCGGTGACCTTCACCGTGAGCTCGAGGTGCACCTTGCGCCCCAGGAGGCGCTCGATGCTCGCCCGCGCCCGCGACCCGATGGCCTTGATGCGCTCGCCGCCGGTGCCCACCACGATCTTCTTCTGCCCCGGCCGCTCGACGTGAATCGACGCGGCGATGCGCGGCACCGCGGGGCGCTCCTCGTACGAGTCGATGATCACCGCCGACACGTAGGGGATCTCCTCCTTCGTCTCGGCGATCACCGCCTCACGCACGCGCTCGGCGACGAAGAATCGCTCGGGGTGCTCGGTGAGGGTGTCTTCAGGGAACAGCGCCGGACCCTCGGGGAGCAGCGCCCCCGCCGCGGTCAGCAGCCGCTCGACCCCGTCGCCCTTCGACGCCGAGATGGGGATCACCTCGTGAAACTCCCGCAGCTTCGAGTACGCGTCGAGGAGCGGGAGCAGCGCGTTCTTCGCCTTCACCGCGTCGACCTTGTTCACCGCGAGGATGACCGGCGCCTTCACCCCGGCGAGGGCCTCGAGCACGTGCGTCTCGCGCTCAGGGCCGGTGTGCCCGTCGGTGGCGTCGACCACCATCACCGCCACGTCGGCGTCTTCGGCGGCCGAGCGCGCGGCGGCGTTCATGTACGTGCCGAGCTCGCGGTGCGGGCGGTGGATGCCGGGCGTGTCGACCACGACGAGCTGCGCGTCGGAGCCGTGGGGCGCGGTGATCACCGCCATCACGCGGTCGCGGGTGGTCTCGGGGCGGGCGCTCACGATGGAGAGCGTCTCGCCGACGAGCTGGTTCATCAGCGTGCTCTTGCCCACGTTGGGGCGCCCCACGAGGGCGACGTAGCCCGCGCGGCGTACGGTGATGGAGCGAGGATCGGGCGTTTCAGGTTTCACAGAGGGCGCGGAACATCCTCGCGAAAGCCCCGCGCGTCAACGCCGCCCGGCGTTCGCCCGCGGCGCGGGTTGGAGGTAGGTATCGAGTGGCGAGGTCCTCCGTGCGGCTCCCCCACACCGTTCGACACTTCAACAGCGGCGCCCTGGCGACGGGCTTCTTCGGCGTCTTTCTCGGGATGGCCCTGCTCGGCCTGGCGAGGCTGCTGATCGGCTCCGCGGGGCTGTCGGCGCCTGTCGCCTATGGGGCGTGCGCCGCGCTCGCGCTCGCGCTGCTCTCGGCCCTCTACTTCTTCTTCTCCACCGAGCTCGTCGCGACCGTCGACGCCGAGGGCCTGCGGGTGACCTCGCAGAGCCGCGTCGGCCCGATTCGCGGGCGCCTCGACACGCTCGTCAACGTGCGGTGGGACCGCGTGCAGACCGTGCGAGAGGTGACGCAGAGCTCGATCACGAAGCACGGCAACGTGCAGAAGAGCTACAAGCTGAAGGTCGGCGGGCAGACCCTCGAGGGCGCGCTGCTCGGCACCATGGGACGCGACGGGCTCTACCTCGAGCTCCTCGACGCGATCCGCCTCGCGATCGGCGACCGGCTCGTCGCCCACGAGGACCTCGGCGAGCTCGACGGCGCCGTGCGCAGGGTCGTCGACTCGCGACGCGGCGGCGATCCTAGCTGAGCCCCCGCGCCGGGCGCCGATCCTTCGTCACGCCCCCTACGGCGCCCCAGAGCCCCTGTCGAAGCGCGCGAGCTTCTCGGGGTTGCGCAGGATCCACACGCCCCGCACCCCCTCGCCCGCCACCTCCGGGCAGAGCCACGAGGTCACCCGCCCGCCCTCGCGCACCAGCAGCCCCAGGGCGCCGTTGACCTCGCAGAGCGAGACGGCGACCCCCGCCCTCGCGCCCTTCGTCGCGAGTCCCACGAGAAAGCGCGAGACCGCGTCGCGTCCACGCACGGGGCGGCGCGCGGCGGAGGCGCGTCCTCCGTGGTCGGTGATCGCGCACACGTCGTCGGTGAGCAGCGCGCAGAGCGCGTCGAGGTCGCCGCTCGCGAGCGCGAGCCAGAGCCGACTCGCCGTGTCCCGCGACACCGCCGTGGGGATCACCTCACGACCCCGCCTCGCGTCGAGCGTCGCGCGGGCGCGGCGGAGGAGCTGCCGACACGCGTCCTCGCGGCGATTCACCGCGCGCGCGACCTCGGGCATGGGCACGTCGAGCACCTCGTGCAGCACGAAGACCGCGCGCTCCCGCGGGCTCAGCGCTTCGAGCAACACCAGAAACGCGACGGAGAGCGAGTCGTGGCGGTCGGCCTCTTCCCCATCGGTCACGAGCGGCTCGGGCATCCACGGACCGTCGTAGGCCCTCCGTCGCCGCCGCTCGGCGCGGAGCGCGTCGAGGGCCACGCGGGTCACCACGGTGGTGAGAAAGGCGCGGGGCGTCTCGAGGTCGTCGCGGTCATGCGCGCGGAGCCACGCGTCCTGCACGACGTCTTCGGCGACGCTGACGCTGCCCGTGAGGCGGTACGCGACGCGCAGCAGCCACGGTCGCTCGCGGGCGAAGACCGCAGGGTCCATCACGGACGCGCGGCCCTCGTCGGCCAGCGGTACGCGCCGCCCAGGGCTCTCTCGGCGCGCAGCATTCCGAGCACGAAGCGGCACACGGTCTCCTTCACCATCACGGCGCCGCGGCCGGTGACCACGCGCTCGGTGGGGCGGTCGTCGGGCGTGACCGACTGGATCACCGCCGCGCGACGTCCGAGGCTGACACACTGCATCCAGTACGCGAAGCGATGCGCGCGGGTGGGCTCTGCCCGGAGCCAGCGCGCGAGGTTGTCGGCCGCCGCGGCGCCCATGGGCATGGCGCTCGCGCAGCCCATGCGCAGAAAGGGCAGCGAGGCCGTGGGCGCCGCGAGGTCCCCGGCGACGAACACCCCGTCGACGCCCACCGCCTGCAGGTCGTCGCGCACGCGCACGCGCCCCGCGCGGTCGGTCGAGAGCTCGCTGTCGCGCGAGAGCCCCGCGGGGTCGAAGCCTCCCGCCCACACCGCGAGGGCCGCGGGGAGCGACGCGCCGTCGTCGAAGCGCACGAGGTCCGGCTCCACCGCGACGCAGGTCGTTGGATCTCGAACGATCACCCCGAGGTCCGCGAGGGCGCTCCGCGCGAGCGCTGCGCCGCGGGGTGAGAGCGTCGGGGCGAAGCGCCGCGCCGCGAGGGTCACGCGGAGCGTGGGGTGCGCCTCGGCGATCTCGGCGGCGACCTCGAGGGCCGTGAGCGATCCGCCGAGCACGACGACCGGGGCGCCCTCGGGCAGCGCGCGGAGCGTCTCAAACGCGGCCCGCGCCGACCGTGCGTCTCGCAGCGCGCTCGCGTGCTCCGCGACGCCAGGGACCGGCGATGACAGCCTGCTCCCGAGGGCCAGCAGGAGCGCGTCGTAGGGCAGCGCCGCCGACGCGGTCTCGACCACGCGATCGCCCGCGCGCAGCGCGGTGGCGCGCTCGCGGAGGCGTCGCACGCGCGGGTGGAGCGAGCGCGCGTAGGGGACCTCGGGCGGGCGTCCGCGCGCCACGCACTCGTGGAGTCGCACGCGGTCGAGGAGCGCGTCGCCCTCCGTGAGCAGCGTGAGGGCGTGGTCTGCGGGGAGCGCGTGCGCGAGGCGGTTCGCGGCGAGCACGCCGGCGTAACCGCCGCCGACCACGAGCACGCGACGAGCGGGGTCTGGGTGCGTCATGCCAGGGTGACGTCTGGGGAGGGTTCGGGCGTGACAGAAATCGACGGGGCCTCCTCCAGCAGCGCGTGGGTCTCGCGGTGGATGGGAACACGACCCGCTTTCTTCGACGGATCCCCCGCCCCTCGGCCACCGAACCCGAGAACGACGCGCGTGCGATCAGGGGTGGTCCTGATGCGACGGCGCGGCACGGTGAAGAATGACGCTCGCACACGCCCTCGCGCTCTGGCTCTTCGCGTGCTCGTGCCTCGGCTGCGCGATCACCACGACGCACACCGCGGGCGAGCCCGACGCGGCGGTCGACGCGGCGAGCACGGCTCCCGATCGCGCGGCCCCCGTCGCCGACGTCGCTGACGTCGCCGAAGCGAGGGACGCGCCGTCGGTGCGTCCGCCCAGGGTGGGTCCGGGGTGCAGCGCCGACGGCTGGTGCTGGTCGAACCCGCTCCCTCAGGGCAACGCGCTCCACGCGGTGTGGGGTAGCGCGTCGAGCGACGTGTGGGCCGTGGGCGCCCTCGGGACGGCGCTCCACTGGGACGGACGCGCCTGGTCCCCCCGCTCCACCGGCACCTCCCGCACGCTGAACGCCTTGTGGGGCAGTGACATGCGCGACGTGTGGGCCGTCGGCGAGCTCGGCACCGCACTCCGCTGGAACGGCGACACCTGGACCTCGTACCCCACCGGGAGCACCGCGCACCTCCGTGCGATCTGGGGCCGCGCGCGCGACGACGTCTGGGCCGTCGGAGACAGCGGCGCCACGCTGCATTGGAACGGCCTCGCGTGGACCTCAGTGCCCTCGGGCGCGACGGGAACGCTGCGGGCGGTGTGGGGCGACGGCGCCGAGCGCGTCTGGGCCGCGGGGGAGCGCGGGGTCGTGCTCCGCTGGAACGGGCGCGGCTGGAGCCCCCTCGAGCCCTTCTTCGAAGGCACGGTCGTGGCGCTGTGGGGTGCAGCCCGGGGCGAGCTCCGGGCGCTCGACGAGCACGGAAACCTCGGCCGATGGGACGGGACGCAATGGTCCTCGCTGCCCCAGGCGCCCTACGGAGAGCTCGAAGGCGCGTGGGGGAGCCCCGACGGCGGCGCGTGGGTCGCGGGAGACTTCGGATCGATTCGCCGCTGGGACGGCAGCGCCTGGAGCTTCGTCACCCCACGCACCCCGCCCTCGCCGCGGTTCCGCGCCGCCTGGGGCGCCTCGAACGACGACGTGTGGGTCGTGGGGGAGAGCGGCGCGATGCGCCACTGGGACGGGCGGGAGTGGTCCCCTGCGCCCGGCGCGAGATGGACGCTTCAGAGCGTGTGGGGCAGCGGGCCCGACGACGTGTGGACGGCGGGCTTCAGCGGGCGGCTCATGCACTGGAACGGGCGCGTCTGGACCAACGTCGAGGCCGGTGCCGTGGGCCCGCTGCGGGGTCTCTGGGGCAGCGGCGCAGACGATGTCTGGGTCGTGGGTGACGTCGCGGTCTCCCACTGGGACGGCAGCGCCTGGAGCACCTCGCGCAACCCCGTGCCCGTGGCGCACTTCGCGGTCGCCGGAGCCGCGCGCGACGCCGTGTGGGCCGTGGGCTACCCCGCGGCGATCCGCCGATGGGACGGGAGCGCCTGGTCGTCGATGCCCGGCGCCGACCCGCGGGACTACCTCGTGGGCGTGTGGGCCACCTCGCGCGACGACGTCTGGGCCGTGGGCCAGCCGATCTCGAACACCTCCGGCGGGCGCGTGCTCCACTGGGACGGGCGCGGCTGGACGGCCACCTCACTGGGCAACGAGGGCACCCTGGCCGGCGTCTGGGCGAGCGGCCCGCGCGACGCGTGGGTCGTGAGCGTGAGCGGCGAGATCTTTCACCACGACGGACGGAGTTGGACCGAGGTCCCAAGCCCGAGCGCCGAGAGGCTCTACGCGATCTGGGGGAGCGGCCCGAGCGACGTGTGGGCCGTGGGCGCCGCGGGCACGATCCTGCGGTGGAACGGCCAGCGCTGGACGCGCTCGGAGAGCGGCACGGTGAACGCGCTCACCAGCGTCTGGGGCAGCGGCCCCGAGGACCTCTGGGTCGTCGGCGAGGGAGAGACGATCCTCCACCGCGGGCCGTGAGCACCCGAGATTGAACGCGCCCTACGCACGGGCGCGGTCGAGCAGCGCGTCGATCAAGCGATACACACGCGTAACCCCGAGCGCGGGCACCGGCGCGTCTGGAGCGAGGTCGCGCTGCCTCGCCACCGCCTGCGCGGCGCGGAGGCGCGCCACATCGAGCGCAGCCTGTGGGACGTGCGACTTGTTGTACGAGCCCAGCGCAGCGCGCACCGCGTCACCCACCTCACGACAGGAGGACGGCACCTCGTCGCTCGGGTAATCGCCGTGAAAGAGGTACCAGAGTTCGAAGCAGGGATTGCTCACCGCGACGTGCCAGCCCCTCGCCTGCGCCTCTCGCACCGTCTCCCGCACCTGATCGAGGCGGTTGCTCCCCGAGTGGAGGTCAACGTCGAAGACCAGCCAGACCTCATCGTCGGGCTGCCAGGGTGTGATCGCAGCCCGGCTCTCCTCCGCGAGACCCACAAGGTGACGCGGCGCGCTCGCCCCAGCGTCGGGGCCGCGCACATGCAGTCGAATACGCTCTACGGGGAGCACCCGCGTGTCTTCGAGCGCACGCAGATACTCGGGCTCCGTTCGCGCCCCCTCCGTCACGACCAGAAACAGCCTCGCGTCGCGCTGTTGCACGTTGCGATCGAGGAGCCGTCGGCGCGGAATCGGCATGTCCTCACGCCCCTGACGCGCGTCCGCTCAGAATGCGAGGCACGCCCCCGAAGCGCCCCTGAAGGTAGGCCGCCGCGCGCTGCCCCGTGAGGCGCGCGAGCTGCTCCGACTTCACCTCGGCGAGAGAGTGCAGCCGAGACCCGCCGCTCAGGTCCTTCTCCACGAACCACACCGCCGCCGAGGGCAGCTCGGCCACGTCGAGGATCGTGCTGTCGTGCGTTGTGAAGAGCAGTTGGTCTTCTGTGCGAAGGGCCAAGAAATCTCGCAGAAATTGCTGCGCCACCGCAGCGTGAAGGCTCTGGTCAAGCTCGTCGATCAGCACGCGAATCCCGCTCACCGCCAATTGCAGCACCGGGAGCATGTGGAGCAGGCGACGCGTCCCGTCGGACTCGTCGACGAAGCGCAGCGGAGCCACGCGGCCGTCTGCGCCGCGGTGGTCAGCGAGGAGTTCGATCACCTCCGGCGCCGCGTCGGGGTCCCCGCGATCTCGCAGGTAGATTCCCTTCAACGCGAAGTCCTGCTTCAGCGCCAGCAGGCGAGGATCGGAGCCGCGCCACTCGGGCGGCACGACGCCCTCGACCGGTCGAACATTCAGCGCGTCGATGCCGGTGTCGTACCGCGCGAGCAGGTCGCCCACGGCACGTAGTCGCGCGACTTCGGCCTCGCGATTGTTGAAGGGGTCGTACGCCGTCGAGGGCGTCATGAAGAGCATCTCCTTCGCGAAGGCGTCGAAGAGGCCATCAAGGAGCGCAACGCGGTGAGGGGTGTCTCGACTGCGGAGCACCAGGTCGCGAAGGAGGAGCTGGTCCCGCGGAGTTCCTTGCGCGTTCAGCAACAAGAACTGCCGCTGCACAGACCCCTCCGCGCCCATGAGCGCCCCGAGCCGGAGCGGAACTGCGCTCCCTGGTTCGCGCTCGAACACCGTCGTCTCGCCCCCGGAGGGGTCCACGGTGTAGAGCGCCTCGCTCTGGATCTCTCGCGCGGTGCACACCAGCACGTAGCTGACCTGGGCCTGCCCCACGACGCCGTCCCACTGAAACTCGGTCGGCGCGGTCGCGCCTGCTTGCGTGAGACGAAAGGGGTCTACGACAGCATCGAGGGGGTGCCCCAGCACCAGCGCCGTGAGCGCACCTAGCGCCCGAAGCATGTTGGTCTTGCCCGACGCATTCGCCCCGAACAGCGCGGCCATGCGAAGGAGATGAAGCGAAGGATTCCCAGGGACTCTGAGCGTCCCCTCGGTCGTCCCTGCGGGCGCGACCATGCTGAGCACCGCCGTCTCATGAAACGACCGGTAGTTCGTCACGGAGAACTGAATGAGCGCGCTCACAGGTGTCCTCCAGCGTATGCGCGGCGAGCGCGACGGCGCAACCGACGGATCGCCCGCCTCCTGCGCACCCGAGATTGAACGCGCCCGCTCGCTCCGGCACGATCCCGCGACGATGGCGCAGAAGATCCCCTTCGCGAGCTACGCGCTCGCGGTCGACGAGCTCGGCGAGGGCGGCGCGCCCGCGGTGCTGCTGCACAGCACGGGGATGTCGTCGAAGCAGTGGAAGCGCCTCGCCGCGCGCCTCGCGCCGCGCCACCGGGTGCTGCTCCCCGACCTTCTGGGGTACGGCGAGAGCTCCGCCTGGCCGCGCGACCGGCCCTTTCACTGGCACCTCGACGTGCTCGGCGTCGAGGCCCTGCTCGACTCCCTCGACGAGCCCGCGCACCTCATCGGACACTCCTACGGCGGACTCGTCGCCCTCGCGACCGCGCTGCACCGTCCGCGCGCCGTGCGATCGCTCTCCCTCGTCGAGCCCGTGGCCTACGGGGTGCTGCACGAGGAGTCAGACCGCGGCGCGCTGCGCTCCCTCAACGACCCGCCCTTCGACGCCGCGGCGCTGCCCGAGACCCCCGGCGCCGACGACGCGTGGCTCCGCTGGTTCGTCGACTACTGGAACGGCCCTGGCGCCTGGAGCGCCCTCCCCGAGCGCGCTCGCGCGTCGTTTCTGGCGACCGCCGCGGTGTGCTACGGCGAGGTCCGCACCCTGCTCGAAGACCGCACGCCCGCCGCGGTGTGGTCCACGATTCGCGCGCCGACGCGGCTCGTGCGCGGCGAGCGCTCCCCCGAGGGCGCGCGGCGCGTCGCGGAGCTCCTCTCGCGCGCCATTCCCGGCGCGACGCTTCACGACATCGCGGGCGCGGGGCACATGTCGCCGATCACGCACGAGGCCGACGTGAGCGCCCTCGTCGAGGCCCACGTCGCGGCGAGCTGACCCCCTCCCCCGCTCAGCCCGAGGCGAGCTGAGAGACCTTGTCGCGCAGCGCGTTGCGCTCGTCGCGCGAGAGCACCTTCGGCGTCGTGACCGGCGCGCCCGCGTCGGTGAAGAAGGGCGACGGGCGGTGCATCCCGCGAACGGCCCAGCGGAGCATGAGCCCGGTGATCGGCCCCAGGGTCGTGAGCTTCACCTTCGGCGCGGCGTGCGGAGGGCAGCCCCCTCGCGCGTATCGCCCCTGCACGAAGATCCGTGGCCGCCCCATCGCGTCGTCGGCGGAGCGTCCGGTCGCGGCGAGGTCCATCGCGACGAGGTGCACGCCCACGAAGGGCGCGCGCCGACTCGCGAGCACGTTCGCCAGGGGCGTGTCGCAACAGCCCGCGTACCAGCGCATCAACCCCTTGGGGCTCAGCCTCATGCAGCGCAGGTGCTCGGCGCCGCCGGTGATCTTCACCTGCGCCTGCGAGACCTGGAGCACATCACTGCCCCCCTGCGCGTCGACGCCGCTGCCCTCGCCGAAGAACTCCGCGGCGCACTGGCAGTCGTCGCAGTAACAGACCGCGCGGTGCGCCGTGTCGCGAGAGACGTCGGTGACGAGGCCGGTGAGGGCGCCGCAGCGGCACTTCAGAGGGATGTCCATGACGGAGGAGCGCTACCACGAGGCGCGGGGAGACGCACCGCGCGGTGGGCTCCGTGCGTCTATTCCCCGCGCGCCCTGAGCGCGCGCTCGATGTCGCGCGCGGCGACGGCGGCGTGACCGAGGGCGGTCGAGGCGTTGGGGTGCTCGGGGTTGCACACGTCGCCGATGGCCCAGACGCCCGCCACCGACGTGCGCTGCTCGGGGTCGACCTCGATGAAGCCGCGCGCGTCGAGGGAGAGCCCCTCGGCGGCGACCGTGTTGGGCGCGAAGCCCACGGTCACCGCCACGCCGTCGCAGGGGAGCGTTCGCTCGCCGTCGGCGTCGCGCGCCACCACGCCCTCCCCCGGCAGCAGCGCCCGCACCGACGCGGGGCAGCGCACGGTGATCCCCTCGCAGGCCCGCACGCGGTCTTCGTACCCGCGCTGCATGGTGAGGGCGCGGCGCGCGAGCACGGTGACCGACGCGCCGAGCTCGGCGATCTCGAGGGCGGCCACCGCGGCGTTGTCGGCGCCGCCCACGACGACGACCCGTCGCCCGGCCCAGTCGTTGAACTGGTGAATCTTCCCGATGTGCCGCGCGAAGCCCGTCGCGAAGGACTCGGTCTCGCCGGGCACGCCGAGCTTGCGGTGCGAGGTCCCCGTGGCGAGCACGACGGCGTCGGCGTCGAGCCTCCCCTCCGCGGTGCGCACCCGCGGTCCCGCCTCGACGCCCAGCACCTCGACGGTGCGCCGCTCGATCCCCGTGGCGGCGAAGTGCGCCTCGTACACGTCGGCGAGGCCCTCCCCCGTGAGCCCCGGCAGCCCGAGCATCACGGGGAAATCGTAGGTCGACGCGCGCAGCATCCCGCCGAGCCGCGCCTCGCGCTCAAGCACGACGGAGGCGAGCCCGAGGGACTGGAGCCAGAGGGCGCAGGCGAGGCCGCCGGGCCCCCCGCCCACGATGAGGATCCGCGCGGGGGCGGGTGAGCTCTGAGCCATCGCGTCGTGTATATACCAGCCCCATGCTGGATGAAGCGTCGGGGCGCCCGAGCGTCGTGGTCACCGGCGGCACCCGCGGCATCGGCCTCGCCATCGCGGCGCGCTTCGCGGGCGCGGGCTACGACGTGTACACCTGCGGGCGCTCTGAAGACGCCCTCGCGGCCATGCGCGCGCGCTGGTCCGAGGAGTTTCAGGGCGCCGCGCTCCACGCGACCGCCGTCGACCTCACCGACCGCGATCAGACCGCCGCGTGGTGCGACGCGGTGCTCGCGCGCGCGGGGCGCGTCGACGTGCTGGTGAACAACGCGGGCGCGTTCATCCCCGCGGGGATCATCTCTCCCGCCGTCGACGTCGAGCGCGAGCTCGGGCGCATGCTCGACCTCAACCTCTGGTCCGCGGTGCGGGTGACGGGGGCGATGCTCCCGGCGATGCTCGCGCGAGGAGAGGGTCACGTCTTCAACGTGTGCTCCATCGCGAGCCTGCAGCCGCACCGCGACGGGAGCCTCTACAGCGTCTCGAAGTACGCGCTGCTCGGGTACACCCGCGCGCTGCGCGACGAGACGAAGGCGCGCGGGCTGCGGGTGACCGCGGTGATCCCCGGCGCGACCTGGTCCGACTCGTGGCGCGGCGCGACGCACCCCGAGGACCGGCTGATGCCCGCCGACGACATCGCGGTGATGGTCCTGGCGAGCGCGCGGCTCTCCCCGCAGTCGGTCGTCGAGGACATCGTCGTGCGGCCGCAGCTCGGCGACCTATAGGGACCACCGCGTGTCTGCGTCGCCCGGCGGGTAGAGCGAACGCAGCGGCGGCGGCAGCAGCGCGCGCCCCGGCACCTCGACCTCATCCTCGGGGCGAAACCGCGGCCGGTCGATGCACAGGATCGTCTGCGCGACCGCGCTCGCGTTCGTGTACTCGTGCGCGAAATCGAGGGGCCAGTCGACGCCCGTGCCGCGCGCGACGGGCACCCCCTGGAGCAGCAGCCCGTCGCCGAGCACCAGCTCGCTCTCCTGCATCACCCGGTGCACGTGCGCGGGGATCTTGCGCCCCGGCGCGACCCGGAGTCGGTAGAGCCCCACCTCGGCGCCCTCGGCGAGGACGTCGACCTGGCCGAAGGGCTTCACCTCGGTCTTCTCGACGTACGACGCCGCGGCGCGCCGCACGGTGAGGCGCGCGAGCCCGCCCGGCATCGCCGCGAGCTTCGCGAGCGACACCTCCGCGCGCACGGGGCGAGCGCGGGGCGCGTCGTCGGTCGGCGGCGCGAGGACGTAGCTCGCCAGCGCCTCGGTCGCCGCCTCGACGGTGTGAAAGCGCGCGCGTGTGAGGATGAACACGAGCTCCGCGTGGAGCCGGGCGTAGTCCACCGCGCACCCCGCGTCGCCCCAGCGCCGCGGCTCGAACTCCAGCGCGACGCGCAGCTGCACCGACTGCGGCCGCGTGCGCTCGGCGCCGTAGACCCCGAGGATCACGTCGTCGACGGTCGCTTCAATTTCGAGGAGGTCGGTGCTCATCGGTCCTGTCTGCGCCGTCGGTCCAGGGACGGGGCGCGCGGCAGCGCGGGATGTGGGGACGCACGATCCAAGCGCCCTACGGGCACACGCGCTCGATGCGAAAGCTCACGCCGCCCTGGTTGTCGCTGCAGGGGTTGTCGGCGAAGGCGCACACGAGGTCGCCGCCCGCGAAGGGCACCCGCTCCGAGCGCCCCGACACCGCGGCGAAGGCCGCGTCGGCGGTGGGGTAGAGCATGCCGCTCGTCGAGAGCGTCGGCGCCGCGAGGTTGTCGCAGGTGAGGTTCCAGAACCACCCGTTGGTGGGGTAGGTCACGGGGTTCCACACCGTGCCGCCGCTGCGCAGGGGCGTGACCTCGTAGGTGCCCGCGGGGAGCCCGGGGACGGTGACCGGGGTGTTGCCTCCGCCCGGTCCGCGGCAGTTGGTGAGCCAATTGATCGACACGTCGCGGCGCACCGTGCACCGCCCCTGCGCGCCGCAGGCGCCGTCGGCGCAGTCGCGGTCGGCCGCGCAGCTCAGGCACCGCGCGCAGGCCGGGCACCCGCCGCCGCCGCAGTCGACGTCGGTCTCTCCGCCGTTGCGCACGCGGTCGTCGCAGCGCGGCGCCTGGCACGCGCCTCCCGCGCACACGCCGCTCGCGCACGCGCTCCCGCACGCGCCGCAGTTCGCGACGCTGGTGCGCGTGTCGACCTCGCAGCCGTTCATCGCGTCGCCATCACAGTCGGCGAAGCCCGCGTTGCAGGTGAAGCCGCAGCGCCCGCCCGTGCATGAGGGCGTCGCGTTCGCGCGGGCGGGGCAGGCCATGCCGCACGCGCCGCAGTGGAGCGCGCTGCGCCCGAGGTCGACCTCGCACCCGTTCACGGGGTCGGCGTCGCAGTCGCCGTACCCCTGCGCGCAGCTCGCGACGCGGCACGCGCCGCCCGCGCAGGCGCTCGCGGCGTTCTCGAGGCGGCACGCGCGGCCGCAGCTCCCGCAGTTGAGCACGCTGGTGCGCGTGTCGACCTCGCAGCCGTTCATCGGGTCGGCGTCGCAGTCGGCGAAGCCCGCGAGGCAGGCGAGCACGCACGCCCCCGAGGCGCACCCGGCGAGGCTGTTGGGGCGGCTCGCGCAGGCCGTCCCGCAGCCGCCGCAGTGCGCGACGGAGCTCCGCGTGTCGGTCTCGCAGCCGTTGGTCACGTTGCCGTCGCAGTCGCCGAAGCCCGCGTTGCAGCTCCCCACGGCGCAGGCGCCCATCACGCAGGCCGCGGTGGCGTTCGCCGGATCACACCGCCGCCCGCAGGCGCCGCAGTGCGCGACGCTGTCGCGGATGTCGACCTCGCAGCCGTTCGAGGGGTCCCCGTCGCAGTCGGCGAAGCCGGGCGCGCAGGCGTACTCGCAGCGCCCGGCGGCGCAGCTCGCGCCGCTGTTCGGGCGGCTCGCGCAGGCCATGCCGCAGCCGCCGCAGTGGGAGACGTCGCGCTGGGTGTCGGTCTCGCAGCCGTTGGCGGCCATGGCGTCGCAGTCGGCGTAGGGGGCGGTGCACATGCCGACGCTGCAGGTCCCGTTGAGGCAGGCCGCGGCGCCGTTGGCGACGGCGCAGGTCATGCCGCAGCCGCCGCAGTGCGCAGTGTTCTCCTGGGGGTTCACGCACCCGCCGCCGCAGCACGACTGCCCCGCGGGGCACATCTGCCCCTCGTTGCACCCCGCGACGCAGAGGTTGCCCACGCAGAGGTTGCCCGCGGGGCAGTGCGCGTCGGTCACGCACTCGACGCACCGTCGCGTGCCCACGTCGCAGCGCAGCGAGGTCGCGCCGCCGTCGCCCGCGCTCTGCGCGCAGTCTTGATCGCCGCGGCAGCCCGGCGCGCACTGGTCGAGGCCGACGCAGTAGCTCCCCGTCGGGCAGCGGTCGTTCGCGGTCGTGCAGCGCACGCAGCGCCCCGAGGCCAGGTCGCACACGGGCGCGCTGGGGTCGGGGCAAGCCTCGTCCGACGGGCACCCCTGGGGCGCGTCGGCCGGGGGCGCGTCGACGACGTCAGGGCCGGGCGCGTCGACGACGTCAGGGCCGGGCGCGTCGACGACGTCGGGGCCGGGCGCGTCGGTCTCGGAGCTCGCGTCGAGCCCCGCCGAGGCGTCGCCGCCCCCGTCGAAGACGCCGCCGACGACGGACTGGTTCTCCCCGCAGGCCGCGAGGAGCGAGGCGGTGAGGACCAGGCGAAGCGCGCGTTCGTTCATCGCCTGAGCGTACCGGACCCTCCCGCGCGCCGACAACGCGCCGCGGGCTCAGCGCGCCCCGCCGCCCGGGCGCACGACGAAGGGCCCCACCTCGACCGGCCCCTCCCCCTCGCGCGACAGGATCTCTTGCAGCCCAAGGAGTTCGCGCGCGTCGGGGCTTCGCGCCAGGGCGTGGGTGAGGCTCGTGCGGGCCTCGGCGCGGGCGCCGCGGGCGGCGAAGAAGAGCGTGTCGTTGTACCTCCGCCAGAGGATCATCTCCGCGACCTTCACCTCGCTGCCGCTGCCCGGCTCGTCGGCGATGGCGCGCTCGAGGCGGTCGAGGGCGGCGAAGTGCGTGGGGGCCGTCGCGCGCACCGCGGCGAGGGTCGTGGGCTCGGGGCGCACCTCGGCGCTGAGCCCCCTCGGGATCTGAAACGTGACCACCGCCGCCCCGGCCATCGGGTGCACCTCGGCGCGCACCGAGCGGAGCGTGGCGAGGCCCGCGAGCTCGGCCACCTGGGGCGCGCCGTGGGCGAGAAAGTCGCGCACGAGGGGGAGCAGCTCGGGGTCTCGCGCGAGCAGCGCGTTCGTCGCGCCGGGGTACGAGAGAAAGGGCGCGGGCACGAGGGTGACGTCGGGGCGCTCGCCCTCGACGAGCATCGCGTAGCGCGCGCGAAAGATCACGTCGGGGGCGTAGAGCACCAGCACCGCGCGGGGCGGCAGCGGGTCGAGGAGCGCCGAGGCCGCGAGCTCGGCGACGTGCCCCCGGTCGGCGGCGCTCGCGGCGAAGCTCTGGGGGATCAGCCACAGCGGCAGCGCCGCGGGCACGCCCACGAGCAGCACCTTGAGCCCGACGCGCGCCGAGGGCGTGGGGCCTTCGGGGTGCGCGGGGGCGTCTTCGACCGCGCGCCAGGCGCCGGCGGTGAAGGCCGCGACGAGCACGCCCAGCGCCAGCGCCGACACGCCGAGGTAGCCCGCCGCGTCGGGGTTGCCGCTGATGAAGCCCAGCACCAGCCTCGCCCCCGACGGGAACACCACCGCGAACATCAGCGCGAGCCCCGCCCTGCGCGCGAGCGCGGCGTCGTCGCGCCGCCGGAGCACGAGGTATCCCCCGGCCACCGCGGCGAGGAGCCCGAGGGCGGTGACCGATCCGCCGAGCACGTCGACGAGGTCCGCCGCGCGCACCGACCAGGGCTCGGGGGCGAAGGAGCCGACGTTCTTCTGAAAGGCCCTGGCGGTGACGGTCCACACCATGTCGCCGACGGTGCGCACGCGAATGAGGCTCGCCGGCGAGCGGCTTCGCAGCGGCAGCAGCGCGTAGGGGAGCATCGAGAGCGCGCCCAGCGCCGCCCACGCCGCGAGCGCCCGCAGCCGCCCCCGCGCGTCGCCCTCTCGCACGCGCGCGAGCACCGCCGTGAGCGCGAGGGGCAGGGTCGTGACGGCGATGAAGGTGTGGTTGGTCCCCGCGAGGCCCAGCAGCAGCACGGCGAGGCGCGCGCGGGTCGCGGCGGGCGCGCGAGACGCCGCCGTCGCGAGGAGCGCCGCGCCCAGGGCGATGGCGAGGGCGTAGACCTCTCCGCGGGTGGTCTGCCGAAACACCGCGGGGCCCAGCGCCCCGGTGAGCGCCGCGGCGAGGGCCAGGCCCGGGGCGAGGCGCGCGTCGTACAGCCGGGGCTCGTCGCCCTCGGCGGGGCGCAGCGCGTCGCTCGCGAGCGTGAGCGCCACCTCGAAGACCGCCCGCGACGCGAGGGCCACGAGCGCGCCGCCGAGGAGCGACACGCGCATCGCGAGGGTGCCCACGGGCACGAGCGACGCGACCGCCGCGAGGGCGACGAAGAGGGGGTGCCCCGGCGGGTGCGTCACGCCCAGGAGCGCCCCCGACGACGAGAGCTCCGGCGCGTCGTAGAAGCCCATGGAGTCTGACGCGCCGAAGGCCGTCGCGAGGAGCGGCACCGCGAGGGAGAGCGTGCGACAGAGCGCGACGGCGGCGTTCGAGTCCATCGTGAGGACGCGCAGGGTACACGCTCCCGGGGCTCGGGCGCAGGCGCGTCGAGACGGTCCTTGAGGCTGGGACGCGTGAGGGGATACCCTCGCCCGCGAAGAGGAACGCCATGACCCTGCACCGATCGCTGCTGCTCTCTCTGCTGCTCGGATCCGTCGCCTGCGCGAGCACCGACGCGGTCCGCACGACCTTTCGTTACTCGGGCAACGACCCGGCGACGATGACCCAGGTCGACATCACCCCCGGCCCCATGCCCGACGGCGAGTCGTTCACCGGCAGCTTTCACTCGCAGCAGATCGGCGACCTCTTTCTTGAGCAGACCGACGACCACGTGGTGGGCGAGTACGCCTACGACCGCGCGAACTGCCGGGCCACCGGGCACCTCGAAGGCACCGCGCAGGGCAACCTCTTTCACTTCACCTGGACCGAGAGTCAGGCCGCCTGCGGCCGCCTCGCCCCCCTCCGCGGCCGCGGCTACTTTCTCTTCTGGAAAGACTCCGCGGGCAACGGCCGGGTCAACGGCGAGTGGGGCACCGGCAACAACGAGAGCGGCGGCGGCCCCTGGTCGGGCTTTCGCGACCGCGTGCGCCGCCAGCCGGGCGAGGCCCGCCCCGCCGTCGCGGGTCAGACCGGCGAGGGTGTCTTTCGCGACTCGCCGACCACCACGCCCTCGGGGCAGCCCATGACGCCCCCGACCCCCTGAGCCCTACGCCTCGGGGATCGCCATGATCGCCTTGAGGGCCGCGCGGTCTTCTTCTCCGGGCGACCCCCACCCCGGCTCGTAGCCGAAGACCTCGCGCGCCGACTGAAACCGCATCCCGTCGAGGATCTCGAAGCGGTCGAGTCCCACCAGCGCGGGGTGCTCGGCGCCGCAGGCGTGCGCGAGCGCGAGCAGCTCCTTGCGCAGGGCCATGATGTAGTTCGCGAGGCGCGCGGACTTCAGCGTGGGGTCGAGGCCCCCCACGAGCCACGGGGTCTGCGTCGCGACGCCCGTGGGGCACCTGCCCGTGTGGCACTCCTGCGCCTGGATGCACCCGATGGCGAGCATCGCCTCGCGGGCGACGTGGATCATGTCGCAGCCCATGCCCAGGGCGAGCATCGCCTGCTCGGGGAAGCCGAGCTTTCCCGAGCCGATGAACACCAGGCGGTCTTGCACGCCGCGCTCGGCGAAGGTCTTGTAGACCGACGCGAAGCCGAGCTTGAAGGGCAGCGCGACGTGGTCGGCGAAGACCAGGGGCGCCGCGCCGGTGCCGCCCTCGGCGCCGTCGATGGTGATGAAGTCTGGCGAGCGGCCGGTGGTGTCGATGAGCCGGGCGAGCTCGCGCCAGAAGTCCATCTCGCCGACGGCCGACTTGATCCCCACGGGGAGCCCGGTGGCGTCGGCGATGCGCTCGATGAAGTCGAGCATCGACGCGGCGTCGTGAAAGGCCGAGTGCGACGACGGCGAGATGCAGTCCTGCCCCATGGGGATGAGCCGGATCCTGGCGATCTCGGGGGTGATCTTCGCCGCGGGCAGCACGCCGCCGAGGCCGGGCTTGGCGCCCTGCGACAGCTTGATCTCGATGGCCTTCACGGGCGCCGACGCGACGGTCTCGAGGAGCCGCTCCATCGAGAACCGCCCGCGGTCGTCGCGGGCGCCGAAGTACCCCGTGCCGATCTGCCACATGAGGTCGCCGCCGTGCCGGTGGTGATCGCTGATCCCGCCCTCGCCGGTGTTCTGCATCGCGCCCGCGAGCTTGACCCCGCGGTTGATCGCCTCGACCGCGGCGCGGGAGAGCGAGCCGTAGCTCATCGCCGAGGTGTTCACGATCGACGCCGGGCGAAACGCCTTCTTGCGCCCCCGCGCGCCGCCCAGCACCTTCGCGCCGGGGCAGGCGTAGTTCGGGTCGTACCCCGGCGCGCCCTTCACGGGCGAGCAGATCGGAAAGGTCGACTGGCGCATCACCAGGTAGCCCCGGGTGAGCTCCATGTCGTTGTCCGAGCCGAAGCCGAAGTAGGGGTTCTCCTTCTTCGACGAGGCGTAGACCCAGCGTCGCTCGTCGCGGGAGAACGGCCGCTCCTCGTCGTTGCCCGTGACGATGTACTGCCGAAGCGGGGGCCCGAAGGTCTCGAAGATGTATCGAAACCTCCCGACGATCGGAAAGTTCGAGACGATCGCGTGCTTTCGCTGCAGCCGGTCGTAGACCGCGAGCAGCGCGACCAGACCGAGCACCACGCCGAGTACGGTGAGCGCGTCCATACCCAGAGGGACTACCAGAATTGCCTCGCTCCGCGCGCGTCGCTTCGACACGGCGCGACCGCACCCCACGGGAGGCTGGCGTTCCAGCCCCTCCTACCCCGGTCGGGATCGAGGGGCATTAGTTTTGAGATTTCAGTAGGTTGAAACCCTCTCCCGAGCGGGAGAGAGATGGTCTGAGACGTCAGCGTCGCGTGGGGTGAGGTCGCGCCCCCGACGCGGTCCGCCGCGACGCCTCAGGACGCCTTGGCGGCGCCCGAGAACACCGCCTCGATCTCGCGCTCGACCTCGGCCTCGGTGACCT
Organism: Polyangiales bacterium; assembly: GCA_041389885.1. Lineage (GTDB taxonomy): Bacteria > Myxococcota_A > Polyangia > Polyangiales > JAWKRB01. The sequence goes on from JAWKRB010000034.1 coordinate 27,594, forward strand.
CCTTGGAGAGCGCGAGCTCCTTCACCAGGAGCGCGCGCGCCTGGTCCATGAGCCGACGCTCGCCGTAGGAGAGGTCTTTGTCGTCGGAGTGCTTGATGCGGTAGAGGTCGCGCAGCACCTTGGCGATCTCATAGGGCGACCCGCTGCGGATCATCTCGTTGTAGGCGCGCTGCCGGCGGTTCCAGGGGCCGTTGCCCACGGCGCGCTCGGGGGTGTGAAAGACCGCCATGACCTTCTCGGCCTCGGCCATGGGCATGACCGTTCGCAGCCCCTCCGCCGCGGCGGTCGGGACCATCACCTTCATCCCCGTGTCCATGATCCGAAGGACGTAGAAGGCCTTGGTCGAGCCGGCGATCTCCCGCCGCTCGATGGCCGTCACCTCGCCCACGCCGTGGGAGGGATGTACGGCCTTGTCGCCGATTTCAAACGTGGATTGCATCAAAGCGCTCCTGTCCGACATCGCAAGGCCATCACTCCCTCGCGCGGTTCGCCAACGCACCACACCGAGGATCGTCTCAGGCATCCCCAGGCTGCTCGATCCGTCGACGCTCTCAATCGCATCGGACCCAACAAGGTACCAGTTGCTATGCAGTGCGTCAAAACCCTTGTGCGTCTTGCCCCGAGCTCGCCGGGGCCCTGCCGCGGAGCAGCTCGGACAGCGCCTCGAAGCCCGCCCAGGGCACCTGGAGCGAGAGGTCGAGCGCCTGGTCGCGGGCGTGGACCTCGACGCGGTGGTCGGCGGCCCAGGTCGTCGCGCCGATGGCGCGCAGCAGGGGGCTCTGGGTGGCGAGGCGCACCCGCGCGCGCAGGGCCCCCTCGTCGGCGGACGAGAGCTCGCCGCGCAGGGTGATCCGCAGCGCCACGCCGTCGTCGACGAGGGACGCGACGACCTCGACCCTGCGCGTGCGCGTCGTGAGCGGACCGAGCGCCTCGGAGGCGTGGCGATCGTCGCGGGTGATCTGCCCCCGCACGAGCTCGTCGGGCGTGTCGTCGTCTCCCTCGACGCGGTGGTGCGACCCTGCCAGCGCCCGGTCCACCAGCCGCGCGTCGCCCTCGGACCACGCCGCCACGCCGCACGACGCGTCCACCGCCGCCGTGACCTCGGCGCGCCCGAGGCGCCCCTCGACGCGGGTGACGCCCCGACGACCCTCCACGCGCCGGCGCGGCGGGAGCAGCCGCTCCCAGAGCAGCTCGATGATCCTCGCGGCGTCGAAGGCCCCAAGGCCCACCGCGAGCTCGCCCCCGGGGGTGATCGCGTAGAGCCCGCGCTCGACCGCGCGCACGTCGTAGCCCACGCGCCCCGCGCGCTCGACCAGCGCGCGCTCGGCGAGGTGGTCGACGCTGTGAATCAGCGACGCGCCGAGGCGAGGGTGCGAGAAGATCCTTCGGGGACGAACGATCCACCACTGGGTCGTGCGCTCGGGGAGCGCGTCGCGGAGGGAGACGAGGCAGCCGGGCCGGACGGGCGCGGCTGCGGTCACGGGGGGGCGCGACCTCGGGCAGCCCGCCGTGAGCAGGGCCGCCGCGAGGGCGAGGGTCAGGCCTGCGCCTTGGGGCGCTCGCGCTCTCGCCTGGCGGGCGCGTCGGGCTTCTCGTCGGCCTTCGCCGCGCCCGCCTCGGCCGCCCCGGGTCGCTGAATCGAGTGCTTGGCCAGCACCTCCGCCTCGATCTTGGTCATCACGTCGGGGTGCTCCTCGAGCCACGTCTTCGCCTGCTCGCGCCCCTGGCCGATGCGCTCGCCCTTGTACGAGTACCACGCGCCGCTCTTCTCGACGATGCCGGCCTCGGCCCCCACGTCGAGGAGGTCGCCGGTGCGCGAGATGCCGAGGCCGTAGAGGATGTCGAACTCGACCTCGCGAAACGGCGCCGCGAGCTTGTTCTTCACGACCTTCACCTTGGTGCGGTTGCCCACCACCTGGTCGCCGCTCTTGAGCGCGCCCACGCGGCGCACGTCGAGGCGCATCGAGGCGTAGAACTTCAGCGCGTTGCCGCCCGTCGTGGTCTCGGGGTTGCCGAACATCACGCCGATCTTCATGCGGATCTGGTTGATGAACACCAGCAGCGTGTGCGAGCGGTGCACCGACGCGGTGAGCTTGCGCAGCGCCTGCGACATCAGCCTCGCCTGGAGGCCCGGCAGCTGCTCGCCCATCTCGCCCTCGATCTCGCTCTTCGGCACCAGCGCCGCGACCGAGTCGATGACCACGATGTCGACGGCGCCCGAGCGCACGAGCATGTCGGCGATCTCGAGGGCCTGCTCGCCGTTGTCGGGCTGCGAGACCAGCAGGTCGTCGACCTTCACCCCGAGCCGGCGCGCGTAGGTGACGTCGAGGGCGTGCTCGGCGTCGATGAAGGCCGCCACGCCGCCCGCGCGCTGCGCCTCGGCGATGGCGTGGAGCGTGAGGGTGGTCTTGCCCGACGACTCAGGGCCGTAGATCTCGATGATGCGCCCGCGGGGATAGCCCCCGAGCCCCAGCGCCACGTCGAGGGAGATCGACCCCGACGAGATCAGGGAGATCGGCTGCGACTCCTTGTTCGTGCCGTCGAGGCGCATGACCGCGCCCTTGCCGTACTGCTTCTCGATCCCGAGGAGCGCGAGCTCCAGTGCCTTCTTGCGGTTCTCGTCCACGGTCATGTCCTCCGGTGAAAGTCTCGATCACGGGTGCGTGCCCTCTGCACCGCCGCGCCGCAGAGCATGTATGCACCCACACTGAACACATGACAAGCACCCGGCCGCCACCGGGTGACATTGTCTGTCACGACGGAGGGGCGGGCGCGGGCGCGCGCGGCGGGGCGGTCAGCGAAAAGCGTGCGAGTACGGGTGGTTCGAGGTTCGGGCGGGCTCGGTCACCGCGGTAGAGCACCAGCTCGTGGACCGTCGAGGCCCCGAGGTCGGCGGGCGCGGCGAAGAGCTCGCGCGCCGCGCCGTTCGCGCGGCGAACGCGGGCGATCAGCACCCTCGGCGGCGGCGGCGGCGGGGCGAAGCCCAGCGATTCGAGGCGTCGCGCGAGGTCGTCGGCGAGAGACTCCAGGAGCTCCCCGCCCTGGTGCACCCCGACGGCGAGGTGCGTCGGCGAGGCGTCGTCGGGGCCCGCGCGCAACCCGCCGAGCTGGAGCTTGAAGGGGCCGCGCTGCCTCGCGGTCTCGGCGAGCGCGTCGACCACGGGCGACACCAGGCCCAGGTCGATCTCGCCGAGCACCGCCAGCGTCGCGTGCAGGGCGGGCGGCGAGACGAAATCGGCCTCCCAGCCCTTCTCGGCGCAGGCCCGGCGCACCGACGCCGACAGCGCCGCGAGCCGCCGCGTGAGCTGCAGGTCGAAGAGGCACGCCGCGTAGACCCGAACCGTCTCCACGCGCTCAGCCGCAGTCTGCCGGGAGCCGCGCGGGCAGCCGCCCCCTGCACTGCGCCCGCACCATCTCGAGCGCCAGGTAGGCCGCCTGCCGCTGCACCGCCGCGCGGTCGCCCGAGAACCTGCGCTCCACCGCCTCGACGCCGCCCTCGGTGGCGAGCGCGAAATACACCGTGCCCACCGGGCGCTCGGCGGAGCCTCCGGTGGGGCCCGCCACGCCGCTGACCGACACCGCGATGTCGGCGCCGCTCACCCGACGCGCGCCCCGCGCCATCGCGCGCACGCACTCCATCGACACCGCGCCGTGGCCCCGCAAGAGCTCCGGCTCGACGCCGAGCACCCGCTCCTTCGCGGCGTTGGCGTAGGTCACCGCGTCGAGCAGGAGGTAGTCGCTCGAGCCCGGCACCGCGGTGAGCATCGCGCCGATGAGCCCGCCCGTGCAGCTCTCGGCCACCGCGAGGGTGTACCCGCGCGCGCGCAGCCCGCGCCCCACCGCCGCGGCGAAGGTCTCGTCGTCCTCGCCGAAGACCGCGTCGCCGAGGGCGGCGCGCAGCTCCGAGGCCGCGGCGTCGACCCGCACCCGCGCCGCGGAGGGCGGGGCGTCGCGGACGATCACCCGCACGTCGACCTCGGGGTGCACGGGGCGCAGCGCGAAGGACACGTCTTCGAAGCGCGCCTCGACGCCGCGGACCTTCTCCACCAGGGTCGCCTCGTCGACGCCGTAGGTGCGCAGCACGCGGGTGGCGCCGCGGGGCGAGGCCGCGCCCAGGAGGTGCCGCGCGAGGACCTCGTCGGCGGCGCGCTCCGCCGCGTCGGGGGTGCCCGGGAGCACGTACACCGCGCAGTCGTTGAGGGTGACGCGAAAGGTCGGCGCGAGGTCGTCGGAGACGCTGAGGATCTCGGCCCCCTCGGGCACCTCGGCGCGCCGGTCGAGGGGGTGCGCGGCGTCGGGGTCGGCGCCCGCGCGGCGACGCAGGTCGTGGAGCGTGGACTCGTGCGAGACCACCGAGACGCCCAGGGCCCGCGCGACCGCGGCGATGGTGTGGTCGTCGCTCGCGGCGCCGGTGCCGCCGGTGGTCACCAGCACCTTCGCGCCGCGGGCGAGGTGGGCGACGGCCGCGGCGATGCGCTCGAGGTCGTCGTCGACGCAGCAGAGCCCGCTGATCTCAAAGCCCATGGCCGTGAGCCGCGAGGCGAGGAGGGGACCGTTGCGGTCGACCACCTCGCCACGCGTGAGCTCCGTCCCGATCGAGAGGATCGCTGCCACCATGTGCGGGACCCGCGACGGTACGGAACGCCCTCGGCCGCGGTCAAGTACCCCACGACCGTACTACCCTCCGGGGTATGCGCGCCCTCGCGTGGCTCCTGCTCGCGGCCTCGGTCCTCGGGTGCCCTCTCAACCGGGTGCACTGCGCGCCGGGCTACACCCCGGTCTGCCAGTCGGGCTCGACGCACGGCACGCGCTGCGTCTGCGAGCCGCCCCCGCGCTACCGCGACGAGCACTGAGCTACCGGGTCGAGAGAAACCCCACGAGCGCCTCGCGCGCCTCGCCCGAGAGCTCCAACCCGAAGGCGTGCCCGGGGATCGCGCCGACGCCGCGTCGTCCGCCCGCGTATCCCGGGTCGAGGCGGCGCGGGTCGAGGAGCGCTTCGAGGTCGCGCGCCGCGCCGTCGTGCAGCAGCCCCCGCCGCGCGCCCACGCCCCGCAGCGACGGGACCCGGTACGACCCCGTCCCGCGCTCGACCGAGCGCGCGATCGCGGGGTCGGTGCCCACCTCGTCCGCGGCGACGAGCCCGCCGCTCATCCCTTCTCCCGCGTGGCAGCGGGCGCACCGCTCGGCGAAGACCCGCGCGCCATCCCCTTGCGCTGCAGTGGTTTGCATCGCATCGCCGAGGCCGTAGAGGTACACCGCGAGGCCCGCGGCGACCTCCCTGGGCGGGCGCACCGCCCCGTGCAGCGAGGTGATCAGCAGGGTCTCGACGCGCACCGCGAGCGAGGCCAGCGAGCGCTGCTCGACGGCGCCCGCGCGGTGGAGAAACCGCTGAAAGCGCACGGGGCGCAGGTCGGGGATCGCCACGGGCTCGCTCCCGTCGCCGGTGGTGACATCGACGCGCCCGGGTCCCCAGGCGCGGAGCCTCGCGGCGAGGGAGGGGTCGGCGACGTCGCGGGCCGAGAGCGCGCCCAGGTCGAGGCGGTCGTTGGCGAGCCCCGGCGCGAGGGACCCGTCGGCGAGGCGCCCCGCGTGGCACGCCGCGCAGCTCAGGGCGACGCCGTCCCCGCCGTCGGGCAGGCGCACGCGCAGGAGGCCGACGAGCGCGCCCCCTTCGCGCGAGAAGCCCGCGGCCTCGAGGCGATCGGGCTCCGAGGTCGCGCGGGCCACGGCGTCGGGCGCGAGCTGCGCGGGGTAGCGCCAGAACGCCCGCTCGCCCAGGGCGCGGAGCGCGGCGAGGTCGCCCCGCGTCGCCTCGGGCGCGACCCCCAGCGGGCGCGCGGGCTCGGAGACCTCGCCGCCCTCCCGGAGGGGCGCGGCGGGCGGGTCCCACACGGGCAGCGCGGACCAGTCCTGGGCGTCGCCCGTCGCGTAGCGCCGCAGCCGGAGCTGCGCGTAGGGGGTCTGCGGCGCGACCAGCGAGCGCACGAGGGTCTCTCGGCGAAACCCCGGGTCGTCGAGGTACCGGGAGATCTCATCGGGGCCCTCGCCCGCGGCGCCGCACCCCAGCAGCGCCGCCGCGGCGATCAGCCCGCGCAGGCGCTGTTGCTGCAGCGCCATCGCCCCACCTCCGGCGCGTACATGCAGTACGGGCGCTGGCCGAGAAAGCCGGCGTCGGCGCCGGCGCAGTCCTCGTCGTCGACGCACTCGTCCTGCGGCGTGTGGCAGCGGTAGCCCACGACGCCGCTGTAGTCCCCGCAAGAGCCGAAGGTCGGGGAGCAGTAGCCCCCGGCGCCGCAGTCGGCGTCGACCTGACAATTGCCCCCGAGGCACACGTTCGCGCCCGAGGCGCCGCGGGTCGCGAGGCGGCACGCGCAGGGGCCGCCCGTGGTGCAGTCCGAGTCGCTGGCGCAGGTGTCGTAGTTGCAGCGGCAGCCGTCGTGGGGGTTGCCCACGCAGCGTCCGTTGGTCCCCTCGGTGCACTCGCGGTCGGCGCTGCACATGTTGGGCGCGCCGCTCCCGAGGCTGTCGCAGCTCGAGGGGGGCCGGGTCGGCGAGCAGGCCTCCCGCGACGCGCGGTGCCGCAGCGGCACCCGCCCCGGCGGCGCGTCCAGGGTGACCGGAACATCCCGCGCCAGAGGAACATCACTCCCCGGCGGCACGTCCGTCGCTGGCTGCACCGTGGCCCCGCACGCCGCCGAGAGCGCGACCGGGAGCAAGAAGAGAAGGCCCGCGTGTGAACTCATGGCTCGACCAGTGTGCACACGAAATGCCAGCGGCGCGCGTCAGGCCCTCGCGGGGGCTCCGAGTCCCTCCCCCAGACGCCCACTCTGGCACAGGTCGCGACCGCGGCGCCCTGGGGGGTCCCCCACGCCGATCCCTGCGATTTTCCATACACCTCGCGGTCGATCCTTGACCCGCTCGCGAATTCGTCCGCACGCTGGCGGGCATGACAGAGGCGCGCATGGGGCCGCTCGCGAGGGGATCGGCGTGGGTCTTCGCCCAGACCCACGCGGACGCGATGTCCCGCGTCGAGGCGATCCCCGGCCCGACGCCGCGCTTTCCCCTCGGGAACCTCGGAGACTTCGTGGGCAAGAGGCCCTGGGAGGTGCTCGCGGCGTACGTCCGCGACGCCGACAGCGAGGTGATCTGTTGGTGGTGGGGCGGCGAGCCCGTGGTCACCCCGGCCACCCCCGAGGCCGCCGAGGCCGTGCTGGTCTCGCAAGAGCGTGACTTCTACAAAGACGCCCCGCGCCGGGCCCTCGCGCCGCTGCTCACCAGCGTCGAGCCCTTTCTCGCCAATCCCCCGGAGTGGGAGCGGGTGCGCGCGCGGAGCCTCTTCGCGCTGCCGGGGATGCGAGGGTGGCTCGACGCGCAGGTCCCCCGCTTCGCGCGGCGGGCGCGGGCGCGCTTCGACGCGCTGCGCGGCGGCGGCGGCGAGGACGCGCTGAACCTCCTGCGCCGCATGACCTTCGACGCGTTCACGGAGATGGCCGTGGGCGAGGTCTTCGACGACGGCGCCTACGACGACATGCTCGTGATGGCCCGGGTCTGCGACGCGCGCATGTCCGCGCTCGGCGACATCGACGAGGGCATCCGCGACGACGCCTTCGGCCGCGCCCGCGACGCCCTCCGCGGGCGGATCTCGGGGTGCGTCGCGAGGGCGCGGCGGGACGGCGTCGCCGGGCGCGGAGACCTCCTCGCCCACGCCGTCTCGCAGGGCGCGGCGCTCGGCGACGACGAGCTCCCCGACGCCCTGGCGAACCTGTATTTCTCGGGGCTGTTCTCGACCTCGTCGGCGCTGCTGAGCACCCTCTGGGCGCTCACGAACCACCCCGAGTCGGCGGGCGCCGCGCGCGAGGCGGTGCGCGCCCTCCCGAGGGGCTGGACCGCAGGATCTCTGGAGTCTCTGGGCGCGCTCGACGCGGTGATTCGCGAGGCGACGAGGCTCACGCCGCCGGTGCCGGTGTACCTCCGGGCGAGCGACCCGAGCCGCGAGGTGCGCCTGGCGGGCTACGCGCTGCCCCCCAACACGCGGGTCTTTCTCTCGAACTACGCCCTGCACCGCGACCCTCGCACCTGGCAAGACCCCGACGAATTCAAGCCCGCGCGGTGGAGCGACGCCGTGCGCGCCTCGATCCCCTACGGCCACAAGAGCTTCTGGCCCTTCGGGCAGGGTCGGCGGGTCTGCGCGGGGCAGTCCATCGCGCTGGCCTACGTGCGCGCGGTCGCCGCCGAGAGCCTGCTCGGCGCGCCGGTGCGCGTGGGCGCCGGGCGCGCGGCCGTGGCCGAGACCTTCTTCGCCTGCGCCTCCCTCGACGGTCTTGAGGTCGTGGTGCCGCGATGAGCCGGGCGCCCTCGCTCGAGGCGGATCTCTCGACGTCTCCGCGGGTCGCGTGGCCCACGGTCGCGCTCACGGGACTCGTCGTCGGCTGCGCCCTGGCCGGCGCCCTCGCCGCGGCGAGCCAGCGCGTCGCCCTCGCCGCGGGGTGCGTGTTCGTCGCGGGGTGGTGCGGCTTCACGGTGCTCCACGAGGCCGCGCACGGGAACGTCTGCCGCGCCCGCTGGGCCAACGCCCTCGCGGGCGAGCTCGCCGCGTCGGTGCTGCTGTGCCGCTTCCTCGCGTTTCGGCAGATCCACCAGCGGCACCACCGCTTCACCAACGACCCCGCGCGAGACCCCGACCGCTTCTCGGGCGACGGCCCCGCGTGGCAGCGACCGCTGCGCCTCGCGGTCACCGACCTGCACTATTACTTCGAGTTCGAGCCCCGCGCGCTGCGCGCGTCTCGGGCCGAGTCGTCTCTCTCGAACGTCAGCGCCGCGGCGCTCGTCGCGACCCTGGCGGCGCTCGTCGCGACCGGACACGGGCCGGAGCTTCTGCTCGCGTGGGCGCTGCCCATTCGCCTCGCGATGTTCTGCGCCGCCCTCTTCGTCGACTACGTGCCCCACATGCGCCCGCACGCGCCGCCGCGCAGCGCGCACGCCCTCGCCCACACCGCGCAGACGGCCCCGTCGCCCCTCGTCGACGCGCTGTCGCTCTGCCACTCGCACCACCTGCTGCACCACCTCTGGCCGCGCGTCCCGTTCTACCGGCTGCCCGAGGCGTGGAGGCGCCACGGCGACGCGCTCCGCGCGCAGGGCGCGACGGTTCGATGGGGCTGAGCGAGCTCGTCGGCGCGCGCCTCGACGCCGTGCACCTCACCCCCGAGACGGGGCTGCTCGTGCTCACGACCTGGACCCCCGGCGGACCTCGCCGCGTCGCGGTCGGCCTGGGTCCGCGGGTGCTCGGCGTGGCCTGGGCGCGCGCGGTGCCGGCCTTCGCCGCGAGCGTGCGGCACCCGCTCCTGGCCGCCGCGAAGGCCCACCTCGTCGGGCGCTTCGTGCGCAGCGCCGAGTTCTCTCCCGACGACGGATCCGTGCTGATCTCCCTGGGAGACAAGGCGATCGAGGCCACCCTGACCGCGCGTCCGGTCTTCGCCGGGGGCTGCGTCGTGCGGGCGGGGAGCGAGGTGTCGGTGCAGTGGTCCTCGGCGCCGGCGAGGGGGCACCGGGCGCTGCACCTCGACGCGTTCCCCGGCGAGGTCGGTGACATCGCCGCGGGCGACGAGGGCGTGCGCGCGAGCGACGGGCTCGCCGCGGAGCTGCGCCGGGCCGCGCTGCTCAAGGCCCTGCGCGCGCAGACCCGCAGGCTCGCCCGTCGCAGCGAGGCGATTCAGGGAGACCTCTCGCGCCTCGACGACACCGAGCGCCTGCGCCGCACCGGGCGCATGCTCCTCGCGCAGGGCGGCGCCGTGCCCCGCGGCGCCACCGTGGCCACCCTCGAGGACTGGGAGGCCGGCGGGACCCTGGAGGTGCAGCTCGACCCGGCGATCCCCGCGAAGCAGCAGGCCGAGCGCTTCTTTCACGAGGCCCGGCGGGTGCAGCGAGGCGCCGAGCAGATGTGGGCGCGGTACGAGTCCACCGAGCGCGAGCTCGAGGTCGTGCGCGCCCTCGCCGCAGAGGTCGAAGCGGCCGTCGAGGTCACCTCGGCGCAGCTGCGGGCCTGGGGCGACGCCGCGCGGGCGCTCAAGGTCGTGGTGCACGACGGGGTCGACGCGCGCGGGCGGGTGCGCAGCGGGAGCGCGCCGCGAACGCCCTACCACGCCTACCGCAGCGACGACGGGCACCGGCTGCTCGTGGGCCGCGGCGCCGCCGACAACGACCGCCTCACCGTGAGCGTCGCGCGCCCGCAGGACATCTGGCTCCACGCGCGGGGCTTCCCCGGCGCGCACGTCGTCGTGCCGCTGAAGAAGGGCGAGTCGATCACGCCCGAGACGCTCCTCGACGCCGCCACCCTCGCGGCGCACCACAGCGACGCCCGCGGCGACGACTTCGTCGAGGTCACCTGGACCGAGCGGCGCTACGTGCGAAAGCTCCGCAAGAGCCCCGTCGGTCAGGTCAGCGTCGACCGCGAGCGCGTGCTCCCGCTGCGGGTCGAGCCCGCGCGGCTCGCGAGGCTCCTCGCGTCGAAAGACGGCGCGTAGCCCTCAGCGCCCCGGCGCCGGACGCACCGCGCGCAGCACGCCCGCGCGGGTGAAGTACGTGACGCACGACGAGCCCCGGTTGCCCCGGAGCATCGAGAGCATCTCGCCGAGCGCGGCGCGTCGGTCGCCCGCGCCGACGCTCGACTCGGCCTCGCGCACGAAGACCCCCGCGCAGCGCGACAGCGACGCGTAGGCGCGGTCGGCCGCGGCGACGTCGCCCGCGTCGAGCTCGAGCAGGCAGAGGTTCACCCAGGCGCCCACGCGGCCGGGGTTCATCTCGACGGAGCGCGTGAGGTCCTCGCGGGCCTCGGAGGCGCGGCCGAGGCGGCGCAGGGCCTCTCCGCGGTACACGAAGGTCGTGGGCCCTGGTCCCCCCGCGAGGGCGACGCCGTCGGCGAGGTGCCGCAGCGCGGCCTCGAAATCTCCCTCGATCACCGCCGCGCCCGCGAGGCCGATGTACGCCCAGCGCGACTGCCGGTAGCGCGAGAGCGCGCGCTCGAACTGCGCCCGCGCCGTCGCCGCGTCGCCGAGGTAGAGGTAGAGCTCACCGCGGTAATTGTAGGGCTCCGGCGTGTCGGGCCAGCGCGCGTGGATGTCGTCGAAGACCGCGAGGGCCTCGTCGACGTCGGCGCTCGCGACGAAGCGCCAGAGCGCCTGCTTCGCCTCGGCGCGGGGCGAGCGCGGGGGCGTGAGCCGCGCGAGCGACCCGTCGGCGCGCACGTAGGTCGGCGTCGCGCTGCGGTTGCCCCGAAGGCGTGACAGCGCGTCTTCGAGGGCGAGGGCGCGGCGGCGGTGCGGCGGGCGAAGGTCCTCGGGGAGCGGCGGCGGCGGCGGGGCGGCGAAGGCCGCGGCGTCGTCGCGGAGGACCTCGAGGGCGCCCGCGAGGGAGACGTCCGGCGGGCCGAGGAACTCCCCGCGCTGCAGGCTCGCGAGGTGGATCACCAGCTGCGCGGCCACGTGGTCGGAGAGGTCGGCGGCGCGCTCTCCGCCCCGGCGCGCCTCGGCGAGAGCGTCGTCGACCCGGCCCGCGCGGCGCAGCGCGTCGGCGCGCCACACCGCCGCCGTGGGGTCGCCCGGCGCGAGGGACACCGCGCGGTCGAGCTCGTCGAGGGCGCCGGCGTAGTCCCCGCGAAGGCCCGCGCCGCGCCGAGGGTCGTGCGCGCGACGACGTCGACGCCCGCCTCGAGGATCGACGCCGCCCGCGCCTCGGCGAGGGAGAGCTCGCCGCGCCAGAGGGCGACCTCGGCGAGGGCGCGCAGGGCCTCGGGCGCCCCCGGCTCGACCGCGAGGCGCCCCTCGAGCAGCGCCTCGGCCCGGGCGTAGTCGCCGGCGTCGAAGAGCAGCGCCGCCGCGTCGCGGAGCAGCGCAGGCGTCGGATCTGCTTGCGTCGCAAGCGATTCTACGACAACGCCCACCGCCTCGGGGAGCAGCCCGAGGCCCTTGAGCGCCGACGCGACGCGGAGCGCGAGGGAGCAGTCGGTCGGCGCGAGCTCGCGCGCGCGCCGGGCGTGGACCCGGCACCTCTCGGGGTCGAACATCTCCGCGCGCATGCCCGCGGCGTCGGCGTGGAGCTCGGCCCGCGCGGGCTCGGCGCGCAGCGCCGCGTCGAGGGCGGCGAAGGCCTCGGCGTAGCGCCCGTCGCGCCAGAGCGCGGCGACCTCGGCCCGCGCGTCGGCCACCCTCAACGCCTCGCGCGCCGCACGAGGAAGCGCCGCTCGGCGCGGGCCCCCGGACGGTCGACGGGAGCTCCGTCGGGGCCGACGAGCTGCGCGGCGACGGTGTGTGCGCCGTTGGAGAGGTTGGCGATCTCGTGGGGCTCGGCCGAGGTCAGGTCGATCGGCTCGGCGCCGTCGAGGCGCACGCGCACCACCGCCCCCTCGGGGGCGTTGCGGAGGTGGTACTCGAGGGGCACGCGCTCGGCCTCGTCGCCGGTGAGCTCGCCGTCGGGCCGCAGGAGCACCAGCGCGGGCGCCGCCGGGTCGAAGGGGGCGTCGCGGGAGGCGCGGCCGACGTGGAACACGGTCTCGGCGACGGGGGCCGCGAGGCACTGGTGGTCCTCCCACGCGAGAAAGACGCGGGCGACGTGGGTGCCGTCGGCGAGGTTCTCGAAGACCACGGGGCGCGCGGGGTCGTCGACGCGGCGGGGCGGCTCGGCGTCGAGGGCGACCACCGCGTGGCGCATGTCGGCGGCGCTCGCGACGTCGCGCCAGCCCTGCACGTCGAGGCGCAGCTCGACGCGGTTCTCCCGCAGCGTGCTCCCGCTCGTCGGCGCGCGGATCGACACCCGCGGCGCGGCGCTCGGAGCCGCGCGGCGCGCCGCGGCGGTGATGGCGACCGGGCCCGCCGCGGGGGCGCTCGGGGTGGCCTCCGCGGCGTCGGGCTCGTTCGAGAGCGACTGCGCCGACGCGTCGACCCCCTCGGCGCCCGCGGCGCGCTGCGGGGCGCCCCGCGACGGGCTCACGCCTCGGGAGCCGGAGCACGCGAGCAGGCACAGCACGGTCGAGAGGGCGACGGAGAGACCTCGCATGGTGCCGGCGGTCGTAACGCCGATGGCAGGGCCCGGCAACGAATCCCCGACGCGGTCGAGGTCGCGCGCGGGAGGGGGGGTGCCCGTTGTGCGCCGCGGCGGGCCGTGATAGCGGCGCGCCGATGCTTCGATCGACCCTTCGCTTCGGCCTGCCTCTGGCCGCCGCCCTGGTGCTCTCTGGAGGCGCCGCCTCGGCGCAGCAGGCCGGGGGCTGGGCCCTCGACCGCTATGACGCGCCCTTCGGCGGCGACCTGACGCTGGTGGCCGACACGCCCTGGTACACGGGTGACGCGAGCTTCTTGCTCCGCGCGGCGCTGACGGCGGACTACGCGTACCGACCGCTGGTGCTCCGAGGGCGCTCGAACGACACGGTGCTCATCGAGCACATGGTGGTCGCGCACGCGCAGGTCGCGGTGGCCTTCGCCGACCGCGTGGGGCTCTCGCTCACGCTCCCCGTCTCGCTGCTGCAGTCGGGCAACGCGGTGTCGGGGCTGCCGATCCCGCAGGCCGCGAGCGGCGTCGCGGCGTCTGATCTACGTCTGGCCGCGAGGGTGCGCCTGGTCGGTCACGCGGATCAGGATCCATTTTCGTTTCACTTCGGGGTGTCGGGGTACATCCCGGGGCTCTCGAGCCGCGCGGACAACACCAGCGACGAGGCCTTTCGGCTACGCGTCGGGGTGACGGCGGCGGGCGCGGCGGGCGCGGCGCGTTGGTCGCTCTCGGCGGGGACGCACCTGCGCTTCGCCGACCTCGTGGTCTCGGCGGGCGGAGCGTCTCCCGGCGTCTCGGTGGCGCACGAGCTCTTCGTGAACGGCGCGCTCTACCTCGTGGGCGCCGCGGGGCGCTTCATGATCGGCCCGGAGTTCTCGCTCGCGACGCCCTTCTCGCAGGCGTTTCAGAACGAGAACGTGCACGCCGAGGTGCTGCTCGCGGCGAGGGTGTTCTTCACGCCCGACTGGTCCCTGGGCGCCGCGGTGGGGCCGGGGCTCACGCAGGGCGCAGGCACCCCCGCGGTGCGCGCGCTGCTGCAGATCGGGTACACGCCCCCCGAGCGCCGCAACACCCTCGCCCCGCCGCAGGACCGCGACCGCGACGGGGTGATGGACCCCGACGACCTCTGCCCCGACGAGCCCCGCGGCGACACCCCCGACCCCGAGCGCCTCGGCTGCCCCGTGCGCGACCGCGACCGCGACGGCGTGCCCGACGCCGCGGACCTCTGCGTGGATGTTCCTCAGGGCGAGCACCCCGACCCCTCGCGGCGGGGATGCCCCCTCCCCGACAGCGACGGCGACGGCGTGTACGACGACACCGACCGCTGCGTGAACACCCCCGCGGGCGAGCACCCCGACCCCGAGCGCCCCGGCTGCCCCGACGGCGACCGCGACAGCGACCGCGTGCTCGACCACGACGACCGCTGCCCCGACGAGCCCCAGGGCCTGCACCCCGACCCCGAGCGCCCCGGCTGCCCCGCGCCGGACCGCGACCTCGACACCATCCCCGACCGCACCGACGCCTGCCCCGACCAGCCCGGCGCGCCCTCCACCGACCCCCGGCGCAACGGCTGCCCCGGCCTCGTGCGGATCGTCAACGGGCGCATCGCCATCCTTCGTCCGGTGTATTTCGCGACGAACCGCGACGTGATCCTGCCGAGGAGCTTTCCCGTGCTCAACGCCGTGCGCGACGCGCTGGCGGCGACCCCCGAGGTGCGGCGCCTCTCGGTCGAGGGCCACACCGACGACGTGGGCCGCGACGAGGCGAACCTGAGCCTCTCGGAGCGCCGCGCGGCCTCGGTGCTGCGCTGGCTCACGCAGCACGAGATCGACCCCGCGCGCCTGGAGTCTCACGGCTTCGGCGAGGCCCGCCCGATCGTCCCCAACACCAGCCCCGCCGCGCGCGCGCAGAACCGCCGCGTCGAGTTCCGCATCGTGGAGTGAAGCGCCGTGCGACCCCTTGAACGCCTCGCCTCCGCCTGCGCCCTCGGCGCCTGCCTCACCGCCGCCGCGGTCCCCGCCCGCGCGCAGCTCTTCTCGCGCTTCAACGAGACCCTCCGCGGCGGCGTCACCGTCGACGGCTGGGGCGGGCTCAGCACCGTCAACGGCTTCATCAACGGGTCGTTCACCGTGCGCCTCCCCGCGGGCGCGACGGTGCGCAGGGCGTACCTCTACACCGAAATCATGCCCTCGCCCTTCGCGGTGCTCACCACCTCGCCGGCGCCGCAGGTGGTGCTCGGCAGCGGGAGCAACACCTTCACCCGCAACATCGTCGGCGCCACCGACCGCGGCCGACTGTTCGTCTCCGACGTCACCGCCACCCTCCAGGGCCTCTTCGGCGCCGCCGCCGGCGGCACGGTGTCGGTGCCCTTTCGCGAGCGCGGCGACCGCGGGCCCCGGTACAACTATCCGCAGATCACGGCGAACGTGCTGGTCATCGTCTACGACCACCCGACGGCGCCGCCGCGCAACGTCGCGGTGTACGAGGGGCAGCTCGACTCGGACAACGTCGCGGTGAGCCTGCGCCTCGCGAGCAACGTCTCCAACCACTGCGCCGCGAGCGACCCTGGCGCGGAGCCCATCGCGGCGTCGCTCACGATCCCCTGGGAGTACAACGGCTGCCGCAACGACAACCTCAACGTCGTGCGGGTGAACAGCCTCGTGGTGAGCAACCGCGCGGGGGGCAGCGACGACGACCCCGCGATGAGCGCCACCGACTGCGAGGGCAACACCGCCGGGCTCACCACCACCGGGACCTTCGGCGGCGAGAACGGCGCGGGCGGCCGGCTCGCGGGCTACCCCCTGGGCCTCGAGGGCGACTCGGTGATCAACGCGCCGATGGGGCGTCCCGACGACGAGCTCTACGACCTGCGCGCGCAGCTGCCCAACGGGCGCGCGGACTTCACCCTCTCGTTTCAGCGCCCCAACGGCTCGCTCAACGAGTGGGTGAGCGCCTTCGTGGTGCAGTCCCCCGCGTGCGTGGGCGACCGCTGCGACGCCGACGGCGACGGCGCCCCCGACGCCGCCGAGGGCGACTGCCAGCGCGTCGACACCGACCGCGACGGCGTGCCCGATTACCTCGACGCCGACAGCGACAACGACTGCGCCCCCGACGCCACCGACCCCGCGCGCACCACGGCGAACACCACGCCGAACGCCAACTGCGCGTCGACGCCGAGCACCCCGGTCTGCGACACGCGCCGCGGCGTGTGCGTGGCCGACCCCGACGGCGACCGCGACGGCGACAGCCTGCGCGACTCCGTCGAGCGGCGCCTGGGGACCGACCCGACGAACCCCGACACCGACGGCGACGGCCTGCGCGACGGCGACGAGGTCGGCCGCGACGACTCGCGCCCCCTCGACACCGACGGCGACGGGATGATCGACGCCCTCGACCCCGACGACGACGGCGACGGGGTGCCCACCCGCGACGAGCGGCCCATGGGGCGCGACGCGAACACCGACGGCGACGGCCTCCCCGATCACCTCGACCCCGACGACGACGGCGACGGCATCCCCACGCGCACCGAGCGCGAGCAGGACGCGACGGCCAACAACGACACCGACCGCGACGGGACCCCCTCGTACCGCGACACCGACAGCGACGGCGACGGCGTGAGCGACCGCGTCGAGGCGGGGGCCAACCCCCTCGCGCCCGTCGACACCGACCGCGACGGCGCGCCCGACTACCTCGACCTCGACTCGGACAACGACTGCATCCCCGACGCGATGGAGCGCGGCCCGGAGCGCACCATGGCCTCGACGGCGAGCGCAGGTCGCTGCGCCGCAGGGGAGATGTGCGACACCACCCGCGGCGTGTGCGTGCCCGCGGGCGACCGCGACAGCGACGGCGACGGGCTGCTCGACAGCGTCGAGCGGGCGATCGGCACCGACCCGACGAACCCCGACACCGACGGGGACTCGGTGCGCGACGGCACCGAGGTGGGCGACCCGCGGCGCCCCAACGACAGCGACAGCGACGGGATGATCGACGCGCTCGACCCCGACGACGACAACGACACCGTGCCCACCCGCGACGAGCGTCCCATGGGGCGCGACGCGAACACCGACGGCGACGGGCTCCCCGATCACCTCGACCCCGACGACGACAACGACGACATCGCCACGGCCCGCGAGCGCGTGGACGACGCCGCCGACGGCGACGACTTCGACGGCGACGGGACCCCCTCGTACCGCGACCGCGACAGCGATGGGGACGGGGTCTTCGACCGCGTCGAGGGCGTGGTCGACACCGACTCCGACGGCGCGCCCGACTACCTCGACCGCGACTCGGACAACGACTGCGTGCCCGACATGGTCGAGCCCGGACCCGAGCGGCGCGTCGCCCTCGCCAACCCCGACACGGCGTGCACCACCACCGCCCGCCCCACCTGCGACACCCGCAGCGGGACCTGCGTTCCGTGCTACCGCGAGGCCGCGGGCGGGAGCCGGGGCTGCGAGCGGAGCCGCGCGGGCGCGCTCTGTCAGAACGCCAGCGACCCCGTGATGGCCTTCTGCGGCTGCGACGGCGACTCCGACTGCGTCGAGGGCACCCGCTGCGACACCGCGACGCGCCGCTGCGTCGCGCGAGAGCTCCCGCAGGACGCGGGGGTGCAAGACGCCGGCCCCCCCGACCCCGAGGACGGCGGCTCGGTCTTCGACGCGGCCACGGAGTCGTACGCGATCCAGGGCTCCGGGCTGTT
Source organism: Polyangiales bacterium (assembly GCA_041389885.1). Classification (GTDB taxonomy): domain Bacteria; phylum Myxococcota_A; class Polyangia; order Polyangiales; genus JAWKRB01. Next base: position 45,334 of record JAWKRB010000034.1, read on the forward strand.
CTCGTGCTCGGTCCCCGCGGGGCGCGCGCCCTCACGGGGCGCCCTGGGGGCCCTCGCCCTCTGCGCCCTCGCCCTCGCCTCCCGCCGCCGACGCCGCTGAAATTCCCGACAATTCAGGGCCGTCTCGGCCGCCGCGCTCACCTCGCGGACAGTGGCACCCGTTTGCGTTCCGTGTCACAACCCTCTCCCTCACCACGCAGATGATCGGCGTACTCGCGACCATGTTCGGGCAGGGACTGCTCCACGGCTTCGGCCCGGACCACTGCCTCGCCATCGGCTCCCTCGCCTCGCGGGGCGGGCTCCGCCGCGCGCTCTCGGTGAGCCTTCGCTTCGGCGTGGGTCACACCCTCGTGCTCGCGGTGTGCGCGGTGGCGGCGGCGGCGGCGGGGGTGGCGATCCCCGAGCGGTGGGAGCGCGCGCTGGAGATGCTGGGCGGGCTCTCGCTCCTCGCGCTGGGGGTGTGGACGATCCTCGACGTCCGCGCGGTCTCGACCCACGACCACGGCGACGGCGTGGCCCACGCGCACTTCTTCGACGACGGCCACGGCGTCACGCCGCCTCGCGACGAGGCGCGCGTCGCGGGCTCGCTCAGCACCGTCGCGGGCGCCGTGTTCGGGCTCTCGGGGGTGCGCGCGCTGGTGCTGCTCCTCCCCGCCACGGCGCAGCGCTCGCCCCTGGTGCTGCTGGCCTCGGTGCTGCTCTTCGGCGGCGGCGTGGTGATCTCGATGCTCGCCGTGGGCTGGCTCGCGCAGGGCCTCGGCGCCCGCGCCCGCAAGGTCGAGACGGCGCTGCGCCTCACCGTCGGCGTCGCCTCCATGGCCGTGGGCGCCTGGTGGGTGGTCTCGCGGCTTTGAATCCGCGTTGGAGAATCGGGTCCCATGGACTACCGCCTCGAGCGCACGCTGCCCTTCGGCGACCTGATCAACGCCATCGCGTTCTCGCCCGACGGCGCGCACCTCGCGGTCGCGACGCGCGACAAGGCCGCCAACAACCACATCTTTCAGCTCCGAGACTGGAGCCCCCGGCGCGCGCCCCGCAGCCAGCGCCGCACCCTCGCGTTCGACGGAGCGGGCGCGCTCTACGCCGCGGGCGTGAGCGTCGAGCGCTTTGACCTCGCGTCGCCGCGTCCCGACAAGGCCACGCTCAAGATCCCTGGGCACAAGAGGGGCATCACCGACGTCGTCGTCTCCCCCGACGGACGCTGGGTCGCGGTGCACAAGTACCTTGAGACGCTGGAGGTCTGGTACGTCGGCGGCGGGGATCCGACGCAGCTCGGGTCGTTCTCGGCGATCTCGATCAAGCAGTATTTCTTTCGCGCAGACAGCGCGGTCTTCTGCTTCACCGACTCCCGGTACCGCGCCGGTCGCTCCGTCGACACGCTGCATCAGCTCCCCCTCCTCGACGGCGCCGTCTCGCCCCTGGTCGACGGACCGCTCCCCGAGGGGCTCTCGACCTACGACCCGGTCTTCTCGTCGCCCCTGGGTCTGGCCGCGATCACCTTCGGCGAGCACGACCTCACGCTCTACGACTGGGACTCCCTCACGCCCCGTCGCCTCGGCGTCGAGGCGGTGCAGCGCAGCGTGATGCGCGCGAGCCTCGCGCTCTCTCCCGACGGCGCCTTCGCGCTGATCGAACCCGTGACCGACCCGCGGCGCCCCTGGGGCCTTCTGGTGGTGTCGCTCGCCACCGGCGAGGTGACCGCGCGGGTGAACCTCGGCGACACCTCCGCGGGGCTCATGGCCCTCGCGCCGGGGGGCGCGCGCGTCGCGTTCGTCCCCTCGGACGGCACCCGCGAGGTGCGCGTCTTCGCCCCCTGACCCGCGCACAAGCCCTTGCGGCACAAGGGATTGTGTGATCGCCTGGGGTCATGGCCGACGCGACGCCCACGCAGGCGCTCGAGCGCGCCCGCAAGCTGCTCGCCCTCGCCACCTCGCCCAACGTGCACGAGGCCGCGGCGGCCGCCGCCCTCGCGCAGGCGCTGATCACGCGCCACCGCCTCGAGGCCTTCATCGACGCCGATCGTTCGGCCTCGCACGACCCTGATCCCATCGCCGACGCCCGCGACGCGCCCCTCGACGTGTCTCGTCGGCAGCGCCCGTGGAAGGTCAGCCTCGCGGCGGCGCTGGCCGAGGTGAACGGCTGCCTCGCGTACACGCTGGAGCGCGGCGACGGCGAGGCCATCGTGCTGGTGGGCCGCGCGCGAGACCGCGAGGCCGTGGCGACGCTGTGGTCATGGCTGCTGAAGCGCATCGAGTGGCTCTCGGCGACGCACGGCGTCGACCGCCCGCGGCATTGGCACGAGGCCTTTCGCGTGGGCGCCGTCGAGGCCGTGGCGCAGCGGCTGAAGACCACGAACGCCGAGGCCCGCGACGCGTCGGAGGGACCGGCCCTCGCGGTGATCGACCGGGCCCTCGAGGCCGAGCGCGCGGCCCTCGATCGCTTCGCCGAGGAGCACCTGCGGCTCGGCAAGGGTCGCGCGCTGCGGGTCGACCTCGCGGCGTATCGCCGGGGCAAGGCGGCAGGGGCGGCGATGAAGCTCCCTCGCTGAGAGACCGACCGCGCTCGATCAGCGACTCGGGCCGGCGGCCGTCGCGGTCGTAGCGATCTCGTCGCGGCAGGCGCAGCCCTCGAGGTGGTCGTTGACCAGCCCCATGGCCTGCATGAACGCGTAGCAGGTGGTCGGCCCGACGAAGGTGAAGCCCCGGGACTTGAGGTCCTTGGAGAGGGCGACGGACGTGGGGGTCTTGGAGAGCTTCATCAGCTCCTCGCGCACCATGCGCGCCGGGCGCTCCGACGCGGGCGGCACGAAGCGCCAGAAGTACGCCGCGAGGCTCCCGTGCTCCTCCACGAGGGCGAGGGCGCGGCGGGCGTTGTTCACCGTCGACGCGATCTTTCCGCGGTGGCGCACGATGGCCGCGTCGGCGACCAGCCTCGCGAGGTCGTCGTCATCGAAGCGACGCCACGGCCTCGAGGTCGAAGGCCGCGAAGGCCGCGCGAAAGCCCTCGCGCTTCTTCAGATGGTCAACCAGCTCAGGCCGCTCTGAAAGCCCTCGAGGCAGAGCTTCTCGAAGAGCCTGCGGTCATCGCGGGTGGGCCTCCCCACTCCTGGTCATGGTAGCGCTGGTACAAGGGATCGCTCCCCGACCAGAAGCACCGCGTCACGCCGTCGTCGCCTGTGTGCAGCCCGTCGCTCATGCGTTCTCCTCAGCGCGGCCCGAGGGCGGCCCGGCGAATGGCCCGCCAGAGCTGCTCGTCGCCGTCGATCAGCCGTAGCTTGTCCTCGCGCCTCAGGCGCTTCACCGCGGCTCCAGCCTGCGCGCGTCGGCGACGGGCTGCTGCGACTTCTTCCACGCCAGGGTCACGGGCAGGCGGGCGCGGGTGTACTTCGCCCCGCGACCCGCGTTGTGCGCGGCGAGGCGCGCGGCGAGGTCGAGGGCGATGCCGGTGTACAGCGATCCGTCCGCGCAGCGGAGCAGGTAGAGGGTCCAGCGCGGGGCGCTCATCGGGGGGCGTATCGTACCCGGCTCGGCGCGAAGTGCGACGCCCGTTGTGCGCGGCGTTGTCGATGGTCTACTCTCGCGACGGCGATGAGGGCCGCAGCCCGTGACGACGAAGGATCCGTCAGGGTGCGGTCCCCCAGCGCTGTCTCTCTTTCTCTCGAACCGGTGACGGGATGAACACGAAGGCGCTCATCATCGCGATCGCGGCCGCGGCCCTGGGACTGACCCTGTTGCTCTTCTACAAGAAGCGCTTCGAGACCGAGGCCTCGGGCGGCAGAGCCCATCCCCGTGCTGATCGCGCAGCAGGACATCCCCCTGGGCACGGCCCTCACCGAGGGCATGCTGGGCGTTCGACGCATCCCCCAGGCGTACCTCGAGGACCGATTCATTCGATACTCCGACCTCCGGCGCGTGCTGGGCGTTCGGGTCTCGATGGGTCTCCGCGCGAACCAGACCGTGATGTGGACCGACCTCGCCACGGCGTCTGACGCCCGCCGCGACCTGTCGAGCCTCATCGCCACGGGCATGCGCGCGATCACGGTGCGCGCCGACGTGAGCAACTCCTTCGGGGGCCTGCTCCGACCGGGCGACCGCGTCGACGTGCTCGCGACGCTCTCGCGCACGGGCGGCGAGAACGACCGCGTGACCATCCCCTTGATTCAGAACGTGCTGGTGCTCGCGACGAACCGCGACACCGGCGGCGAGGCGCAGCGCGACACGGTGAACGGCACGGCGAACACCAGCGCCAACCCCGGCGAGGTCTCGCAGATCACCCTCTCGGTGTCGATGGAAGAGGCCGCGCTGCTGATGTACGCGGCCGACCGCGGCGGCGGCGGCGGGCGGCACCTCGGCCTCGCGCTCGTGCTCCGCAACCCCGAAGACATCGCGATCATCGAGGGCCTGCCCGAGACCAACATCGACGACATCTTCGAGCCCGCGCGCCGGGCGAACGTGTCTCGCCGTCGGCGGCAGCTCATCGAGCGCATCGGCCCGACGAACCCCAACCTCTGATTCGACAGCGAAGAGAACCACGCGATGAGCCATCGCCTCCGCCTCGCCACGATCCTCTCGGCCCTCGCCGCGGCGTCGCTCTCGCCGCGCGACGCGCGGGCGCAGCAGCCCGCGGCGGCCGGGCGCCCCGCCGGCCGCGACCTGACCCTGGCCGTGGGCGAGCAGGTGCCGCTCCCCGCCGAGGGCATCCGGCAGTTCTCCGAGGGCACGCCGGGGATCATCGACACCCGCGTCTCCCCCGACAACCGCAACCTGATCATCGTGGGTCAGCGCGCGGGCACCACCTCGCTGCTGCTCATCCGCGGCAGCGGCCAGCAGGAGACCCTGCAGATCACGGTCTTCGCGCGCAACCCGCAGACGGTGCAGGGCGAGATCGAGAACCTGCTCGAGGGCTACTCGGGGGTGCAGATCCGCCGCATCGGCGCGAGGCTCTACCTCGAGGGCGGCGTCGCGTCGGAGCAGCAGCAGCGCAGGGTGCAGCAGATCGCGGCGCTCTACAGCGGCCAGGTCGAGTCGCTGGTGTCGATCGACGCCACCATCGTCGAGCGCCGGATCAACGTGCGACTCGACCTGTACTTCGTCGATTTCACCTCGCGCTCGGGGCGGCAGGTGGGCATCTCGTGGCCGGCGTTCTACGGCGGCAATCCCCCCAACGCCTTCGGCCAGGCGACGATCAATTTCACCCAGCCCATGGGCATGGGCGGGGTGAGCGAGGGCATTCAGGTCGCGCAGGCGGTGATCTCGAACCAGCCCCTGCCCCGCCTCGACCTCACGAGCAACGGCGGGTGGGCGAGGATCCTCCGGCAGGCCACGGTGGTCACGGCGAACGGCAACGAGGCGAACTACCGCAGCGGCGGCGAGCTGAACTTTCGCCTCGCGGGGCTCAACGGCTCTCAGGGCCTGGCGTCGATCGAGTACGGCACGACGCTGACGGTGACGCCGCGCTTCGACCCGCAGAGCTCTCGCATCGATCTTCGGGTCGAGGCAGACATCTCCGACCCGGTGAACAACGGCGGCGAGCTCCCTGGGAGGAACACCTCGCGGCTGCGCACGCTGGTGAACCTCCAGCTCGGGCAGTCGATCGTGATGTCGGGCTTTCGCTCGCGGTCGCAGACCCGCGGCACCACGGGCATCCCGGGGCTCCGGGCGATCCCGATCCTGGGCTACCTCTTCGGCACCGAGGCGGCGAGCGAGGAGGAGCGCGAGGGGATGATCTTCATCGTGCCCACCGTGGTCGAGGGCATCCCCCGCTCGTCGCAGGACCGCGTCGCCGAGGCGCTGCGGCAGTACGAGCAGTTCAGCGGCGACATGGACGACGTGCGGCTCTACGAGCCCACGGGTCCGCAGTATCGGTAGTCACCCCGCACAAGAGCGACGATGGAACAGGTCCTCCTCTCGATTGAGACGCCCAACGCCCCGCCGATGACCTACATGGTCCCGTCGGGGGGAGAGATCTCCATCGGCCGCGACGAGGGGTGCACGGTGGTCCTCGCGTCGCCCGACATCTCGCGCCGTCACGTCACGATCTTCGTGCAGCCCAACGGGATCGTCACCCGCGACTCGTCGAGCAACGGCACGCAGGTGGGCACCCAGCGGGTGTTTCGCAGCGACCTCGCCGTGCCCTTCGGCACGCCCATCCAGGTGGGCCCCTACGTCATCCGGGTGGTGAAGCAGGGCGCCCAGCCCGCCCCCGCGCCGCCCGCGCCCCCCGCGGCGCCGCACCGCGCGGGGCAGCAGATGGCGACCATGGCCCCGGGGCTCCTCCCGCCGATGCCCGGCGCGGCCCACCACGGCGCCGCCAACGGCCGCGCGCGCACGGTGATGCCCTCCGACGCCCGGCCGCAGACCGCGGCGGGGCCCGTCAACGGCACCATGCACGTCTCGGTGGAGCTGCGCCGGCGCATCCACCGGATGATCCTCGACAAGCTCGACCTCGCGGCCCTCGACCGCACCAAGATGGCCGACAACGTGATGCGGCCCAAGGTCCGCGACGCGCTCAAGCGGATCATCCAAGAGGTCGCCAACGAGATCCCGCCGGGCACCGACCTCGAGCAGCTCATGCAGGAGATGTCGGACGAGGCGCTGGGGCTGGGGCCCCTCGAGCGCTTCATCGCCGACAATTCCATCTCGGAGATCATGGTGGTCGACCCGACGACCATCTTCGTCGAGCGCAAGGGCAAGCTCACCCGGGTCGACGCGAGGTTCACCGACGACGAGGCCGTGCGCTCGTGCATCGAGCGCATCGTGACGCCCCTGGGCCGGCGCATCGACGAGAGCACCCCGCTGGTCGACGCCCGCCTGAAGGACGGCTCCCGCGTCAACGCCGTGATCAAGCCCCTGGCGCTCAAGGGCGCGTGCATCACGATCCGTAAGTTCTCGAAGACGCCGCTGACGCTGCAGAACATCATCGAGTTCGGGGCCATCACCGAGCAGATGGCGCGCTTTCTCACCCGCGCGGTGATCGCGAAGAAGAACATCGTGATCTCTGGCGGCACGGGCTCGGGCAAGACCACCCTGCTCAACGTGCTCTCGAGCGCGATCCCGAAGGACGAGCGCATCGTCACCATCGAAGACGCCGCGGAGCTGCAGCTCAACCAGCCCCACGTGGTGTCGCTCGAGTCGCGTCCGCCCAACATGGAGGGCAAGGGGGAGTACACGATCCGTGACCTGGTGCGAAACGCGCTGCGTATGCGCCCCGACCGGATCATCGTGGGAGAGACCCGCGGGGGCGAGTGCCTCGACATGCTCCAGGCGATGAACACGGGCCACGACGGCTCGCTCACCACCACGCACGCCAACTCCCCGCGGGAGGGGATCAACCGCCTCGAGGTCCTCGCGCTGATGTCGGGCATCGACCTGCCGGCCCGCGCGATTCGCGAGCAGATCGCCAACTCGGTGCACGTGGTGGTGCAGCAGTCGCGCTTCGCCGACGGCTCGCGGCGGGTCACGGCGATCACCGAGGTGGTGGGCCTCGACGACAACTTCGAGGTGCAGCTCCGGCCGATCTTCGAGTTCGTGCGCACGGGCACCGGGCACGAGGGCAAGGTGCTCGGCGAGTACCGCGCGACGGGGTACCTCCCGTCGTTCCTCGACGCGTTCATCGCCTACGGGCTCATTCAGGGGAAGGACTACCTATGAACGGGGTCACGCCGCAGATCTCCCTCGCGGGGTGGATCGGGGTGCTGCTGTTCGCCGTCGGCCTCGGCGTGGCGATCTACATCACCCTGACCGACCCCGAGAGCCCCGTCGCCAAGCTCTACCACCGCTACGTGCGGCACCTCGACGGAGAGCTCCGCACCCTGTTCATTCAAGACACGACGGGCGCGACCATCGCCAACGGGCAGCTCGGGCTCATCGCCCTGGCCCTCGTGGTGCAGCCCATCGCGGCGCTGATCCCCGACTCGCCCGACACGTCGCTGGCGTGGGCGGCGATCCCCATCGTGATCATCGCGCCCAAGCTCTGGTTCATCGACCAGAAGAACAAGCGGCAGGAGAAGATCGAGGCGCAGCTCGACACCTTTCTCCTCGCCCTCGCGAACTCGCTCAAGGCCTCGCCCTCCCTCGGCGACGCCTTCAACGCCTGCACCACCCTCATGCGCTCGCCCATCAAGGAGGAGCTCGAGCTCACCATGAAGGAGTACGAGCTCGGCGTGGCCCTCGACGCCGCCATCCTCAACATGGGCGGGCGCGTGGGCTCGCGGGCCTTCGCCGGCGCGCTCACCACGGTGCTCATCGGGAGGCAGACCGGCGGCGACCTGCCGAAGATCCTCGAGACGGCGTCGGCGTCGCTGCGCGAGATGGCCCGCCTCGAGGGCGTCGTGCGCACCAAGACCGCCGAGGGCAAGGCGCAGGCGTGGGTGCTCGGCGCGATGCCGCCCTTTCTCGTCGCGCTGCTCAACTGGATGGACCCCGAGTGGCTCAAGCCGCTCTCGACGACCTACATCGGCTACGTGATCGTGACCATCGCCGTGTCGTTCTGGGTCGCGGCGATCTTCGCCGCGCGAAAGATCCTCGCGGTGGACATCTGAGGCGCCGACGATGAACTCCACCACGCTGGTCATGGGATTCTCTTCGGTCGGGCTGATGGTGTTCGGCCTCGCGCTGTTCGTCTATCAGCTCGCGCTCTCGCCCGCCGACGAGCAGCCCGACGTGGGCGTGAAGGGCCTCAAGCGCGCGGCGATCATGGAGGAGGGCGGCCTCTTCAACGTGATCGAGCCCTTCATGCGCTGGCTCGCCCGGCGCATCGCGTCGCTGCCCATCGACGACGCGCGGGCGAAGATCAACAAGGAGATCCGCGAGGCCGGCGAGTACCTGGGGCTCACCGCCGACGAGTACCTCGCGCTGTGCGTGATCTCCGCGGTGGGGATGCTCGGCGTGGGGCTGCTCATCGACGCGCTGAGCGACATCGGCGGGATCTTCGTGCTGATGTTCGTGGGCTTCGGCACGATCCTCCCGCACATGCAGGTGTCGGGGGAGATCGAGCGGCGCTTCAAGCAGGTGAACCGGGGCCTGCCGCACACCATCGACCTCGTGGCGCTGACCATGAGCGCGGGCCTGGACTTTCCCGGCGCGCTGCGCCAGGTGACCGAGAAGACCGCCGACCGCGCCGACGCGATCTACGAGGAGATGGTGCGGATCCTCCAGGAGCTCGAGCTCGGGCGCACGCGCAAGCAGGCGCTGCTGGCCTTCGCCGACCGCTGCCCGACCGAGGCCGTGCGCGACTTCGTGAGCGCGGTGGTGCAGGCCGAGGAGAAGGGCAACCCCCTCGCCGAGGTGCTGCAGATTCAGGCGACGATGCTGCGCATGCGGCGCAGCGTGGCCGCCGAGGAGAGCGCGGCGCGCGCGGGTGTCATGATGATGGGCCCGCTCATGCTGATCTTCGCGACCATCATGCTGATCATCCTCGGCCCCTTCGCCGTGAACATCGCCTCCGGGCACGGAATCTGAGAGGGAGACGGACCCATGGCCACGCCGCAGATCGATGTCTACCTGCCCGACGGCACCGTGCAGAACTTTCAGCTCAACGAGGAGAAGATCAAGGTCGGGGCGGCCTCGACCTGCCAGGTGATGATCGATCGCCCGGAGTTCTCGCCCGAGCACCTGCTCCTCGTCGCGCGCCCCGAGGGCGTGTGGGTGGCCGTGGCCCGGGGCGTGGGCACCCCCACCCTCGTCGACGGGATCACCCACGACCGCGGCATGGTGGTGTGGGGCAAGTCGATCACCGTCGGCCCGACGCGCATCGTGCTCAACGACGGCTCGAAGGCGTCGAAGAAGACCGACAAGGACAAGAAGGAGGAGGGGGTCTCGCCCGTGATCCTCCTGGCCGCGGCGGTGATCGTGCCGGCGGCGCTGTACTCGTCCTTCGCCGACCCCGGCGCGGCGGTGCCCTCGCGGGTGCAGCAGCAGCCCCCGGCGCTCTTCGACGCGCTGCAGCGCCCCTGCCCCGAGCGCGAGGGCACGATGCTCCGCAACGCCGCCGAGGAGAGCACCCGCGTCGCGATGTCGAAGGCCGAGCGCATGCCCTTTCGCATGCAAGACGGCATCGAGGCGGTGAACTACTACGCCCAGGCCAGCGCGTGCTTTCGCGCGGCGGGCGACGGCGCCTCGGCGACCCTCGCGATGCAGCGGGCCACGCGGCTCCAGACGCGCCTCGAGGACGAGTACCGCGCCCACCAGTTTCGCCTCGACCGCTCGCTGGAGCAGGGCCGCGTCGCCGACGCCCTCTACGAGACGCGGATGCTCAAGGCGATGGCCCAGCACCGCCGGGGCCCGTACATCGCCGCGCTCACGACCCTCGAGCGCCAGCTCCAGCTCCGCGTCGACCAGAACGCCGCCGCGCGCCGCTGACGCTCACAGCTCGCGGGTCATCTCGATCATCGTCGGGCGGAATCCGAGCCGCGCGAAGAGCCGCTGGGCGGCCTCGTTCTGGGAGGCCGTGTGCAGCACCACCCGAGGCGCGCCGAGGGCCCTGGCGCGCTCGGCGAAGGCGTCGACCAGGGCCTCGGCCACCCCGCGCCCGCGGGCCTCGGCGCTCACGTAGATGTCGTGAAGCGCCGCGTGGCGGTCGAGGAGCATGTTCCAGTCGCGGGGCTCGACGCGGCCGTAGACGTAGCCCACCAGGCCCTCGGCCCCGGTCGCCACGAGGATGATCGCGTCGGGGTTCTCGAGCTCACGGGTGAACCACTTCAAGTAGCCCTCGGCGACGCCGGGGACCCGAAGGAACCTCCGCGGGTCGAAGCCGTGGTGCAGCTCGACCAGCGCCTCGGCGAGCGCCGAGACCGCAGGGAGGTCGTCGAGGGTCGCGCCACGTACCTGCACCGCGTTCATCCCTCCTTCGATGGCACGGCGTCGCTTCGACGTCGAGGCGGAACGATGGTACGCACCCCGAACCATGGCGCCGCCTCGCTTCGCTTCGCTCTCGCTGATCCTCCTCGCGTGCACCCCGCGGGCCTCGACCGGCGGCCCCTTCTTCGACGACGACGCGGGCGTCTCCGATGTCGCCGCCACCGACATCGTCGCGCCCCCCACCGACGCGCCGGTGAACCCCGGCGCCGACGTGCCCGTCACGCCGCCCGTCGACCGCCCCGTCACGCCCCCCGCCGACGCCTGCGTGCCCGCGGGGGTCGAGGGCTCTCGCGAGGCCTGCAACGACGGGCGCGACAACGACTGCGACGGCTTCGTCGACTGCGCCGACCCCGGCTGCGCGACCCTCTGCGTGGCCGACGCGGGCTGCGTGCGCCAGGGCAACGAAGACGACAACGGCCAGTGCGGCGACGGGCGCGACAACGACTGCGACGGCTTCGTCGACTGCAGCGACTTCAGCTGCCGGATGAACCCCGCGGTGACGGTGTGCGCCGTCGACGCCGGGTGCGTGCCCTCGCCCGAGAACACCGACGGCGCGTGCACGGATGGGCGCGACAACGACTGCGACGGCTTCGTCGACTGCAACGACTTCAACTGCACGATGACGCCCTCGGTCAGCGTGTGCCCCCGCGACGCGGGCCCCGCCTGCGTGCCGACGAGCGAGACAGCAACACGGCGTGCAGCGACGGGCGCGACAACGACTGCGACGGCTACACCGACTGCAACGACTTCGACTGCACGCTCTCGAGCGCGGTCTCGGTGTGCCCCGCGACGCCTGCGCCCCCGCCCGCGACGTGGTCTACCGCGACACGATCCGCTACGACGCGGTCGGCTGCGTGCGCGCGGCGACGAGAACACCGTCACCGCGTGCACCGACGGGATCGACAACGACTGTGACGGGTACCTCGACTGCGACGACCGCAACTGCTCCTGCGTGGGCGCCTGCGCCGCCGCGGTGCTGGGGTGCGTGTGCCGCGGCCAGGAGACGTCGAGCTCGCTGTGCCGCAACGGGATCGACGACGACTGCAACGGCTTCACCGACTGCAACGACTTCGGCTGCTCGCGCAACCCGTCGGTGAGCGTCTGCCTCGACGGCGGGATCTGATCGCCGCCCCGCGGGGCGACCGGATCACTGGATGCAGAACATCCCCGGGCGCACGCAGAGGCCCCGGAGGGGGTTGCAGCACACCAGGCCGTCGGCGCAGGTCGTTGCGCCGCAGGGGGTTCCGACGGGCTCGCAGCGCACGCCCTGGGCGTCGGCGACGCAGGTGGTGCCCGACGCGCAGCGCACGGTCGCGCAGCGGGTGATGCAGCGCGGGCCCTCGTCGGTCTCGCTGCAGAAGGTCCCGGCGGCGCAGCGCACGTTCGCGCAGGTGGGGCGGCCGCAGCGGTAGGCGCAGGCGTTCGACTCGCAGGTCCAGGCGCCCAGGCAGCGCGGCGCGACGAGGCGCTGCTCGGCGCAGTCGTCGGCGTCGGCGCAGTACGAGGTCTGCCGCGCGAGGCGCGCGAAGACCCGGCCGCTCTTCGAGAGCGTGAGGGTGTCGCCCTGGAGGGTGTAGTAGAAGCGCCCGAGGTAGTCGGGGCGGGCGCCGGTCACCGCGGGCACCGCGGTGAGGGTCACGGTGATCGCGCCCGCGGTGAAGTACCCCTCCACCCGCGAGGTCGAGGGGCACGGCGCGCGAACGCAGCGGACGCCGTTGTCCACGTCCATGAAGAAGTGGTTGCCGCGGCCCTCGCGGGTCTCGGTGAACACCAGCCCCGAGAAGGGACCGCTCTGCCCGGTCCACGCGCCGACGAGGCGCCGGCCCGAGGCCGAGAGCTCCTCCACCGAGAGGTCTTCGCCGCCCTCGAGCTCGGCCTGCGTGGTGCCGAGACATCCCGAGCGAGGCGATCGCGAGGCCCGCCCACAGCGCCATGTGCTTCATGAGGGCCGCACCTATCACTACACGCACCTACATGGAAGGGCCCCTCCTCCCGCGCTGCCGCGCACCCCTCCTCCCGACTCGGGAGGAGGGGCTCTGCCCGAAGGACGCGGCGATCCGTTCGCCGGCGTCCGCGAGTCTTCCAGGCGCCCTCCGTCTCAGCAGCCCTCCTGAGAGCCGGGAGGAGGGGTGCGCGGCAGCGCGGGAGGAGGGCCACCGCGGCGATTGCCTTCTCCCCGCCGACGGCGGTACGAGGCGGTTCATGGACGTGCGCGCAAAGGCGATCTGGTCGAAGACCCTGGATGAGATCCGCGAGGCGGGGCTGTGGAAGGGCGAGCGGATCATCGCCACCCCGCAGTCGAACCACATCGGCGTGATTCGCCCGGACGTCGCGGGTCGCAGCGAGGTGCTGAACTTCTGCGCGAACAACTACCTCGGGCTCTCGTCGCACCCCGACGTGATCGCCGCGGCGCACGCGGCCATCGACTCGCACGGCTTCGGCATGTCGTCGGTGCGCTTCATCTGCGGCACGCAGGACCTCCACAAGTCCCTCGAGGCGAAGCTCGCGGCCTTCCTCGGCACCGAAGACGCGATCCTCTACGGCTCGGCCTTCGACGCCAACGGCGGGCTCTTCGAGACCCTGCTCAACGAAGAAGACGCGGTGATCTCCGACGCCCTCAACCACGCCTCGATCATCGACGGCGTGCGGCTCTGCAAGGCCGAGCGCCACCGCTACCCCAACGGCGACATGGCCGCCCTCGAAGCGGCCCTGAAGGCCACGCAGGGCAAGCGCCTGCGCCTCATCGCCACCGACGGCGTCTTCTCGATGGACGGCTTCATCGCCAACCTCGGCGCCATCTGCGACCTCGCCGAGAAGTACGACGCGCTGGTGATGGTCGACGACTCCCACGCCACGGGCTTCGTCGGCGCCACGGGCCGCGGCTCGCACGAGCACTGCGGGGTCATGGGCCGCGTGGACATTCTCACCGGCACCCTCGGCAAGGCCCTCGGCGGCGCCTCGGGGGGATACACCGCGTCGAGCCGCACCGTCGTCGAGCTCTTGCGCCAGCGCTCGCGGCCGTACCTCTTCTCGAACAGCGTCGCGCCGGCCATCGTGGGCGCCGGGGTGGCGGTGCTCGACATGCTCTCGCGCACCACCGCCCTGCGCGACCGGGTGATGGCGAACGCCCTGCGCTTTCGCGAGGGAATGTCCGCCGCGGGCTTCTCGATCAAGCCCGGCGTGCACCCCATCGTGCCCGTGATGCTGGGCGACGCGCGCCTCGCCGCGGAGCTCGCGGGCGCGATGCTCGAGCGGGGGATCTACGTGATCGGGTTCTCGTTCCCCGTCGTGCCCAGGGGCGAGGCGCGCATTCGCGTGCAGCTCAGCGCGCAGCACACCGACGACGACATCGACCGCGCCCTCGCGGCCTTCGCCGACGCGGGGCGGGCGCTGGGGATCGTGTCGTGAGCCCGCGACCTCCGCGTTGACGGCCTGCGCGCGGGTGCTTTCTGCCTCCTACGTCCGGCGATTCACGCCCGGAGGAAGGTTCAGTCCCCATGCGCAACGACAAGCTCACGAACAAGACCCGTGAAGCCCTCCAGGAGGCCCACCAGCAGGCCACCCGCAGGGGCAACCCCGAGCTGCTCCCCGAGCACATCGTCCACGCCCTGCTCACGCAGGAGCAGGGGGTGGTGCCCGCCCTGGTGCAGAAGACCGGCGCCGACCCCAAGGCGGTGATCACCGAGTTCGAGCGCGCCCTCGACCGGCTGCCCTCGGCCACCGGCGGCAGCGAGCCGTCGTTCACCCGCCGCGCCGCGCAGCTCCTGCAGAAGGGCGAAGACGAGGCCAAGGCCCTGAAGGACGAGTACACCAGCGTCGAGCACATCCTCCTCGCGGCCCTCAAGCACGACAAGACCGTGGCGGAGATCCTCCGGCGGGTGGGCGTCGACGAGGCGAAGTTCCTCGCGGCGATGAAGGAGGTGCGGGGCAGCCAGCGGGTGACCAGCGCCGACCCCGAAGGCACCTTTCAGGCCCTCGAGAAGTACTGCAAGGACCTCACGCAGCTCGCCCGCGCCAGCAAGCTCGACCCCGTGATCGGCCGCGACGAGGAGATCCGCCGGGTGATGCAGGTGCTCTCGCGGCGCACCAAGAACAACCCCGTGCTCATCGGCGAGCCCGGCGTGGGCAAGACCGCCATCGTCGAGGGCATCGCGCGGCGCATCGTGGCCGGAGACGTTCCGGAGAGCCTGCGAGACAAGCGCATCGTCGCGCTCGACCTCGCGTCGCTGGTGGCCGGCGCGAAGTTCCGCGGCGAGTTCGAGGAGCGCCTCAAGGCCGTGCTCAAGGAGGTCGAGTCGAGCGGCAACATCGTGCTCTTCATCGACGAGATGCACACCCTCGTGGGCGCCGGCGCCTCGGAGGGGTCGATGGACGCGAGCAACATGCTCAAGCCCGCCCTCGCCCGCGGCGAGCTCCACTGCATCGGCGCGACCACCCTCGACGAGTACCGCAAGCGCATCGAGAAAGACGCCGCGCTCGAGCGGCGCTTTCAGCAGGTGTACGTCGGGCAGCCCACGGTCGAAGACACCGTGGCGATCCTGCGCGGGCTCAAGGAGCGCTACGAGGTGCACCACGGGATTCGCATCCGCGACGAGGCCCTGGTGGCCGCGGCGACGCTGTCGAACCGGTACATCACCGAGCGCTTTCTGCCCGACAAGGCCATCGACCTCGTCGACGAGGCGGCGTCGAAGCTCAAGATGGAGATCGGCTCGATGCCCCTGGAGATCGACCAGGAGCAGCGGCGCATCACCCAGCTCGAGATCGAGCGCCAGGCCCTGGTGCGCGAGCCCGACCGCGCGAGCAAGGCGCGCCTCGAGGAGGTCTCGCGCGAGGTCGCCGAGCGCCGCGCCGCGGTCGAGGGGATGAAGGCGCAGTGGCTCCGCGAGAAGGAGCTGATCACCCGCGTGCGCGAGCTCAAGGAGAAGGTCGAGAAGGCCCGGGGTGACCTCGAGCGCTTCACGCGCCAGGGGCTCTACGAGAAGGCCGGAGAGCTGCAGTACAGCGTGATCCCCGGGCTGCAGCGCGAGATCGACGAGCAGCAGGCCGAGATCGCCAAGGCCCAGGGCGACGGCCGGGGCTACCTCAAGGAGGAGGTCACCGCCGAGGACATCGCCGAGATCGTGGGCAAGTGGACCGGCGTGCCCGTGAGCAAGATGATGGAGTCGGAGCAGCAGCGGCTCCTGGGCCTCGAGGGCGAGCTGCGCAACCGGGTCGTGGGTCAGCGCGACGCGCTGGTGGCGGTGTCGAACGCCGTGCGGCGCTCGCGGGCGGGCCTCGGCGACGAGCGGCGGCCCATCGGGAGCTTCTTGTTCCTGGGACCCACGGGCGTGGGCAAGACCGAGCTCGCGAAGGCCCTCGCGGAGTACCTCTTCGACGACGAGCGGGCGATGGTCCGCATCGACATGAGCGAGTACATGGAGAAGCACTCCGTGTCGCGGCTCGTGGGCGCGCCGCCGGGCTACGTGGGCTACGACGAGGGCGGGCAGCTCACCGAGCCGGTGCGCCGCAGGCCCTACTCGGTGATCCTCTTCGACGAGGTCGAGAAGGCGCACCCCGACGTGTGGAACGTGCTGCTCCAGGTGCTCGACGACGGCCGGCTCACCGACGGTCAGGGGCGCACGGTGGACTTTCGCAACACCGTGCTGATCCTCACGAGCAACGTGGGCAGCACGCACATCCTCGACCGCGAGGAGAGCGACGACACCATCCGCGCGGCGGTGCAAGAGGAGCTGCGGCGGCACTTTCGCCCGGAGTTCTTGAACCGCCTCGACGAGGTGATCATCTTCCACCGCCTCGACAAGGACGCCCTGCGGCAGATCGTCGACATCCAGCTCAAGATCTTCGAGCGCCGCCTCGCGCGGCGGGAGCTCAAGCTGACCGTCGACGACGACGCCCGCGACGCCCTCGGCGAGATCGGCTGGGACCCGGTGTACGGCGCGCGCCCCCTCAAGCGCGCGATCCAGCAGCACCTCGAGAACCCCCTCGCGCAGCGCATCCTCGCGGGCGAATTCGCGCCGCAGGAGACCATCCGCGTCAGCCGCGAAGACGGCAAGTTCACCTTCAGCAAGGTGCTCGAGGCGTGACCCTGCGCCCCGCCTCCCCCGGCGGCGACGTCGGGGGAGGCGGAGTCGGGGCGCGTCTCCGAGCGTTCGCGCGGTTGCAGCCCGCGTCGCCGCTTCGGTACGGTGCGCGGAGGACCGTTGCCCCCTCGCGCCCTCGTGGCGCCCCTCATCCGCTGGACCCTCCATGAACACGTCTCTCGCCTTCGCCTCGTGCGCGCTGCTCCTCGTCGCGTGCGAGCGTCGCGGCCCGCGCGACGACACGCCGCCGCCGCCGCCTCCCTCGTCGACGCCCACGCCCGTCGCCCCCACGCCCGTCGCCCCCGCGCCCGTCGCCCCTGCGCCCGTCGCCCCTGCGCCCGTCGCCCCTGCGCCCACCGCCGCGCCCGAGGTCGTCGACGCGGGGAGCGCCGCCGCGCCGACGCCCGAGGCTCCGCCCTTCGACGCGCTCTCGGTCGGTCGTCACCGCTGCTCGTTCACCGAGGCGGGCTCTGACTATTCGCGCCGCTGCGAGGTCAACGCGATGCCCGACGGGTCGCTGGAGGTCATCGCCCGCGGCACGAGGCTCAACCCCGGCAACGGCTTCACGCTCAACGCCCGCGGCGCGGCGCCGGTGTACCAGGTGCGCGGAGAGCTCACGGCCTTCGCGGGGTGCTCGGGCAGGTTCGAAGGCGCGCTGCGCCTCGAGGGGTCCGACAGCCGTCCGTACTACGAAGTGCGTTGGGGCCAGGGCTGCAAGATCACCATCCAGCCCTGAGCGGGGGGAGCGCTCCCCCGCGGCGGCTCAGCCCTCCGCGTCGGCCGTCGCCAGGTCGTTGCCCACGTCGGCCGCCGCGTCGCCGCTCGCGCCGCCGTCCATGTCGGCGTCGCCCGCGGGGACGTCCTCGGGCGGCATCATCCCGCCGCCGTCGTCGCCGCCCGCGTCGTCGAAGGGGTTGCCGCTCGTGTCGGCCGGGGCGCCGTCGCCGCCGTCGGCCCCGCCGTCGTCGCCCACGCCGCCCGCGTCGGGCGGGCTCGCGCAGGTCGTCTCGGACGAGAACACGCAGAGCCCCGAGACGCAGCAGTACACCTCGCCCGCGCGCTCCGCGCAGGGGTTGCAGTCGCCGCTCGTGGCGCAGCCCGAGGGGCAGCGGTTGACGCCGCGGTCGACGGGCGCCGGGCGGTCGACGACGACGTCGACGATGTCCTGCGCGGGGAGGTCCTGCGTCACGATGTCGCTCGCCGTCACGTCGTCGACGGTGGCGTCGGTCTCGGCGCTCGCGTCGCTCTCAGGGGGAAAGAAGCGGCCTGAATCATCCGAGCAGGCGACGAGGATGAGGGAGGCGGCGAGCCACGCGCGGTGATGCATGGGGGCATTGTAGAACACCTCCGCCGCAGGGGCATCGCCCGACCCCCGCGGCGCACGGAGACAGCCAACGGCCTCCTTGACCCCGCGCACGCCCCCCTGATAGCTCCCCTCGGACCACCATGGACCCCAACGTCCGCGTTCGATTCGCCCCGTCGCCGACGGGCTACCTGCACATCGGCGGCGCCCGCACGGCGCTCTTCAACTGGCTCTGGGCTCGCAAGAACCAGGGCACCTTCGTGCTCCGCATCGAAGACACCGACCAGGACCGCTCCACCGAGGAGTCGGTCCGCGTGATCTTCGAGGCGCTGGACTGGCTCGGACTCGACTGGGACGAGGGCCCCCTCGTGGGCGGTCCGCACGGCCCGTACTTTCAGATGCGGCGGCTGGAGGTCTACCAGGAGTTCGCCGAGCGCCTGATCAGGGCCGGGGGCGCCTACCGCTGCTACTGCACGAAGGAGGAGCTCGACGCGCAGCGCGCGAAGCTCCCCGAGAAGAAGCGCGACCGCTGGGTGTACCCCGGCACCTGCCGCGACCGCACCGACGAGCCCGACCTCCCCTGGGTGCTGCGCCAGCGCGTGCACGGCGAGGGGGAGGTGCTCCTCAACGACCTGGTCTACGGCGCCATTCGCACGCCCATCAGCGCGCTGCAGGACCAGGTGCTCATGCGCGCCAACGGCGTGCCGCTCTACAACTTCGGCGCCGCCGTCGACGACATCTCCATGGGGATCAACCTCGTCGCGCGGGGGAGCGATCACATCGTGAACACCCCGTCGCAGATCTTGATCTACCGCGACCTCGACGCGCCGCTGCCGCGCTTCGCGCACCTGCCCATGATGCTCACCCCCGACGGCAAGAAGATGTCCAAGCGCCTCGGGGAGCAGCAGGGCATCGACGTGCCCGTGGAGAAGTACCGCGAGAAGGGCTGGCTCCCCGACGCGCTGCTGAACTACATCGCCCGCTTCGGCTGGTCGCAGGGCGACCAGGAGATCTTCACCCGCGCCGAGCTCATCGAGAAGTTCGACTGGGCGCAGGTCGGCAGCGGAGACGGGCGCTTCGACAAGAAGAAGTCCGCGTGGGTCTCGGGGGAGCACCTGCGCGCGCAGAGCGACGCCGCCCTCGCCGCGGGGGTCGTGCCCTTCCTCGCCGCGCGGGGACTCACCGTCGCCCCCGACGACGCGAAGCTCCTCGCCGCGGTGAAGACCGTGCGCCCGCGCTCCACCACCTGGGTCGACATGGCCGAGGCCCTCGACTTCTACTTTCGCGACGAGATCACCCTCGACCCCGCGGCCGCGCAGAAGTTCTTGAACGAGGGCTCCCGCGCGCAGCTCGCCGCCATCGCCGACGTGCTCTCCACCCTCGACGACTACAGCGAGGCGGGCATCACCGCCGCCCTCGACGCCTGGCTCTCCGCGCAGGGGCTCGAGATCAAGCACGTCGCCCAGCCCGCCCGCGTCGCCCTCACGGGTCGCGCGGCGTCTCCGGGGATCTACGAGGTCCTCGCCGTGCTCGGGCGCGAGCGCGCCGTCGCGAGGCTCCGCGCGGCGTCGGTCGCGTGAAGGTCCTCTTCTTCGCGGCGCTCGCCTACGTCGCCGTCGTCGCGGTGCTCGCGCGCAAGCACCTGCGCGAGCTGCACCCCCGCCGGTTCTTTCTCGAGACCTGGATGGAGGTCGACCGCGCCGCCGCCGAGGCCCGCGCGCGCCGGCAGATGGAGGGCAAGGGCTACGACTGGCGCCCCCTCGTGGGCTTCGTCGTCGTCGCCGTGGTGCTCACCCTGCAAGAGTATTTCGGCGACCGCACGACCTGGGCGCGCTTCGTCAACCAGGGGCTGGTGATCGACTGGGGGGGCGGTCCGGGTCGCGCGGCGACGCACCATCTCAAGGTGTTCGGGCCGCAGGCGTGGATGAACCCGCGGGGGTACTCCGACCTCGCGCCCCTGGGCTACTGGTCGTTCACCCGCTCGCTGGGGTACTTCGCGCTGCCCGTGCTGGTGCTGCGCCTCTGGGGCGAGCGCGTGCGTGACTACGGCCTGCGCACCAAGGGCTTTCTCTCGCACGCGTGGATCTACGCGCTCTTCTTCGGCATCGTGCTCGTCGCCGTGGTGATCGTCGCGGGCACGTCGGAGTTCGCGAACTACTACCCCTTCTACAAAGACGCCTCCCGCAGCTGGAAGGACTTCTTCATGTGGGAGGTCATCTACGCCGCGCAGTTCTTCACCCTCGAGTTCTTCTTTCGCGGGTTCATGCTGTTCTCCGGCCGCGAGTCGCTGGGCTCGGGGGTCATCGTCGCGATGGTCGTGCCGTACTGCATGATCCATTTCGGAAAGCCCTGGGCCGAGGCCCTCGCGGCGATCCTCGCGGGGGTGGTGCTGGGCACGCTCTCGCTCAAGACCCGGTCGATCTGGTCGGGCTTTCTCATCCACGTCACCGTCGCCGTCTCCATGGACCTCGCCGCCATGCTCCAGACCCGCGGCCTCCCCGGCGGCATCAAGCTCCCCCCCGGCTGGGGCTGGTAGCGCCGCGCCGCGCTATGCTCGCGGCCCATGGAGGATCCCAGCTCGGCCGAGGCCCTCGCGGCGACGGTCCACGACAGCGCGCCGCAGCCCGAGCGGGAGCCCTCAGGCGACACGCCGCTGCCCCGCGTCGACCTGCACGCGACCACCCTCGACGACGTGGGGCACGTCGCGCGCTACAAGGTCCGCGCGAAGCTCGGCGAGGGGGGCATGGGCGAGGTGCACCTCTGCCGCGACCGCCGGGTCGGCCGCGACGTCGCGATGAAGCTGGTGCGCCCCGAGCACCGCGAGCGCGACGAGGTGCACGCGCGCTTTCTCCGCGAGGCGCGGGTGCAGGGGCAGCTCGAGCACCCGAGCATCGTGCCCGTCTACGACCTCGCGGTGAACGACGAGGGCGTCGGGCACTTCACCATGAAGCGCGTGCGGGGCATGACCCTCGACGCGGTCATTCGCGCTCTCGCCGCGGGCGACGCCGAGGCCGCCGAGCGCTTCTCGCGGCACAAGCTCCTCACCGCGTTCACCACCGTCTGCAACGCCGTCGACTACGCGCACCACCGGGGCGTGATCCACCGGGACCTCAAGCCCGAGAACGTCATGCTCGGCGACTACGGCGAGGTCTACGTGCTCGACTGGGGCGTCGCGCGCATCCTCGACGCGCCCGATCTCCCTGCGCCGCAAGAGGATCCGGTGGAGGTCTACCAGGACCCGTCCCGCCGCACCGTCGCCGGCTCGGTGGTGGGCACCCTGGGCTACATGGCCCCGGAGCAGCTCCGCGGCGAGGCCGTCACCCCGCGGTCGGACGTGTACGCGCTCGGCGCGATCCTCTACGAACTCCTCGCGGGCGCGCCCCTGCACGGCGGCGAGAGCGCCGAGGCGCTGATGACCTCGACCCTCACCCGCGACGCGCCGCGGCTGCGCGAGCGCGCGCCCGAGGCCGACGTGCCCCCGGAGCTCGAGGCGATCTGCGCGAGGGCCGTGGCCCTCGACCCCGACGCGCGCTTCGTCGACGCGCGCTCGCTCTGCGACGCCGTCGAGGGGTTTCTCGAGGGCGACCGCGACCTCGAGCGCCGCAGAGAGATGGCCCGGGGGCACGCCGAGCGCGCCGACGCGCTGGCCGACAAGGCCCTGGAGCTCGACTCGGAGACGCACCGTCGCGAGGCGATTCGCGAGGCGGGCCGGGCCCTCGCCCTCGACCCCGGCGCCCCCGACGCGGTGAGCACCCTCGTGCGCCTGCTCCTCGCGCCGCCGAAATCGCTCCCCGCCGAGGTGCAGGCGCGGGTGAGCGCGCAGGAGTGGGAGCAGGTCACCGTCGCGCTGCGCTCGGGCACCTTCGCGTACCTCATGTGGATCCCCTTCGTCCTCGTGTGCTTCGCCGTGGGCGTGCGCGACGTGCCCCGCGCGCTCGTCGAGGTGGCGCTCTTTCTCGCCGTGGCCGCGATGTCGTGGGTGGGCGGGCGGAGCCGCGAGCGCCCCCCGTGGCTCATCCCCAGCCTCGCCCTCGGGAGCACCCTCGCGGTGGTGAACCTCTCGTCGTTCTTCGGCCCGCTGGTGCTGGTGCCGCCGGTGCTCGTGGCGAACACCGCGGCCTTCGCGCTCACGCCCTCACGGGTGCGCACCTCGGCGCTGGTCACCGTCGCCGTCGTGTCGTTCGTGGGGCTCGTGCTCGCGCCCTACCTCGGGCTCATCCCCGCGTCCTACGCCTTCGACGCCGGGGTCATTCGCGTGCTGCCGCGCACGGTGGCCTTTCACCCGCTCTTCACCCCGATGGTGCTCTTCACGGTGCACGCCGCGGTGCTGGTGATCGCCGCGCAGCTCTTCATGCGCCTGGGGCGCTCGCTGCGCGCGTCGATCGAGAGCACGAGCCTGCTCACCTGGCAGCTTCAGCAGATCGTGCCCGAGGCCGCGCGGGGCGTGAGCGCGTCGACGCCGCCGCGGCCGCGAGACGAGTGCGCGGTCAGCGGGTGATCGTCGAGCGCTGCGCCTCGCGCTCGGCGGCGCACACGGCGATGGCCTCGAGCGCCCCGCGGAGCTGCCCCTCGCTGCCCGCGATCGCCGCCGCCCTCGGCGCGAAGAAGGACTCGACGCGGGCGCGGTCGGCCTCGTCGCAGAAGCCCGCCGCGAGCCACGGCGCGCCGGCGCGGGCGCCCTCCGAGAGCCGCCCCAGCGCCTCGTCGGCGTGCGCCGTGAACCACGCGAAGGCGTCGGCCCGCGACTCGTGACGGCGCATCGCCGCGCGCAGCGGCGTGAGCACCTCGTTCACCCGCAGCCGGGGGTCGGTGCACATGGGCAGCACGCGCGAGACCAGCAGCGGCGTCGGCGCCTCGCCCAGCGCCGCGAGCAGCGCGTCGCGCTCGACGGCGTCGTCGCTCGTGAGCGCGCGCTCGATCACGCGGGTCACGTCGGCCTCGGTCGCGCCTCGCAGGTGCATCGCCACGCAGGGACCGACCATCTCGGGAGGCAGCGGTGAGGTCCCCGCGACGTGCGCGGCGCCGCGGCGGGCGCCCTCGGCGAGCACCGCCGGGTCGCGGGCGACGAGGCCGAGAAAGGCCGCGAGGTCGCGGCGGCGCAGCGAGCGGTCCGACGGCTCGCCGGGGCGCGGGCTCCACCCCAGGGCGCGCCTCGCGGGGAGGTAGGGACGCGCGGCCTCGCGGCGCATCGGCGCGGCCTGGGCGGGGGTGAGGTGCTCGTCCAGGATCCGGTTCCACAAGGGAAAGGCTGCGTGCGCGACCTCGACGCCGGGGTCGGTGGCGGCGCGCGCGAGGAGCGGGCGCAGCCTCGGCAGCGTGAGCACCCCCGCCGAGAACATCGCCTGCGCGTTGGTCACCACGTGGAGCCGCTCGCGCTCCGAGAGCCGGGGCCAGCCGCGGGTGACCAGCGCGTCGAAGGCCGCGGGGGTGAGGCTCCAGCGGTAGTACCCGACGCCCTCGGCGTTGGGCATGATCCACTCGGGGCACGCGCCGGGGAGCGCGAAGTCGGGGTGCGCCGCGTCGACGACGGCGCAGGTCTCGACGGGCTGGTCGCCCGCGCCGAGGTGGCGCACGCACACGGGCGCCGTCCACGCGCCAGGGCGGGTGTCAGACCCCGCGGGGAGCGAGAAGCGCCGCTGCGACACGCGCACCCGCGCGCGACCGCCCGCGCACACGAGCTCCGTCGCGAGCACGGGCACGCCGGGCTGGTCGATGAAGCTCGCGGCGACGGCGTCGAGGTCGCGCTCGCCCGCGGTGGCGCGGAGGGCAGAGAGCAGGTCGGCGGCGGTGGCGCTGCCGTGCTCGTGCGCGCGGAGGTACGCGCGAACGCCGTCGCGAAAGGCGTCGTGGCCCATCCAGCGCTCGATCATGCCGAGCACCGACGCGCCCTTCTGGTACACGATCGCCGACGAGCCGCCGCGCAGGTCGACCTCGCGCGGAATGGGACGTCGCACGGGCACCGCGGTCGACAGCGCGTCGGCGCCCATCGCGTAGTGCACGCCGCCCAGCAGCGCGAGGCGCTGCGCGTGCGCGGGAAAGACCGCGTCGGTGGCCCAGGCCGCGGCCCAGGTCGCGAAGGACTCGTTGAGCCACAGGTCGTCCCACCACCGCAGGGTGACGAGGTCGCCGAACCAGTGGTGCGCGAGCTCGTGGGCGAGCACGCTGTCCATGCGCCGCACCTGGGTCACCGGCGCGTCGGGGCGCAGCAGCAGCAGCGAGTCGCGAAAGGTGATGGCGCCGGCGTTCTCCATCGCCCCCGCGGCGAAGTCGGGCACGGCGATGAGGTCGAGCTTGGGGTACGGGTACGCCCGCGCGAAGTAGCGCTCGAAGGTCGCCACCAGCGGCCCGGCGTCGTCGAGGGCCCGCGCGAGGAGGGCCCCGCGCCCCCGCGTCGCCACCCCCCGCAGGGGAACGGGCTGTGTGCGGATCTCATTGGGCGCCAGGGCTTCGTGCTCCACCACGTCGAGGGGGCCGACGGCGAAGGCGAGGAGGTACGTCGGCAGCGGCTCGGTGGGCGCGAAGCGCACGGCGCGCAGCGAGTCTCCCTGCGGCGCCGACGAGAGCTCGGGGGTGTTGGTCACCGCGACCTGATCGCGGGGCACGGTGAGGGTGAGGTCGAAGGGCGTCTTGAAGCGAGGGTCGTCGAAGCACGGCAGCGCGCGCCGCGCGCTCAGGGCCTCGAACTGGGTGAACGCGTAGGCGTCGCCGCCGCTGTCGACGCGGTAGAGCCCCTCGAGCTGGCGGTTGAAGGGGGCGGTGTACGCGAGGCGGAGGGTGACCTCGCCGGGTCCGAGCGGTCCCTCCCAGCGCAGGGAGGCGACGCCGGGGCGCTCGCCGGGCACCCACCGCGCGGCGCGCGCGACGCCCACGCGCGAGACCTCGGCGGAGGTGACCTCGAGGTCGCGTCCATGGAGCCAGAGGCCCGTGACCGCGCGGTCGAGGCGCGCGGTGATCTGCACCTCGCCGCGAAAGCGATCGCGCGACGGAACGATCTCCAGCGAGAGCGCGTAGCGCAGGGGCGTCACGCCTTCAGGGAGCGGCCCCGCGGGCTCTGCAGGGAGCGCCTCGCCCGTCTCAGGCGCCGCGGTCACCTCGGGCGCGCGGGGCGCGGGGACCGCCGCGCGAGGCGTGCATCCCAGCAGCAGGAGCGCGGCCGCGAGGGCCCTCACCGCCGCGCCGCCCGCCACGCGTCGAGGCCGGCGCGGGCCTTGGTACGCAAGGCGTTGCGCACGGGGGGGAGCCACCCCAGGAGGGCGCCCGTCAGGCCCAGGGCCTGGGGCATCCAGCGACCGAGGTCGAAGACGTCGGTGTGCTCGGCGATGAGACCGTCGCGGAACACGAAGCTCGCGTCGATCACGTTGTGCACGAAGCGGCCGGTCTGGCTGAAGGTGTATCTCGCCTCCCAGTGCGCGCGGCCGCGGGTGTCGTCGGCCTGCACGTTCGAGAACTCGACGACGAGGTCCTTGCCGCGCTCGCAGAGCATGCGCCACATGTCGCCGGGGAGCGCGCCGCGCAGGTCGGTGAAGACCGGGTCGGAGAAGCGCGCGTCGGGGGCGTAGCAGGCCGCCATGGCCTCGGCGTCCTTCGCCTGAAACGCCGTGTAGAACCGCTCGATGAGGGCCGCGTTGGGGTGCATCGGGAGGGAGGGTGCCCGCGCCCCCTCGCCCGGGTCAACGGTCGGAGCGCTCGCGCAGGCGCCGCGCCGGGAGCCAGGTCGGCTCGGCGTCGCGCCATCGCACGAGCGCGGTGAGCCCGTGCACGCCCTCGATGCGCGCGTCGACCCAGTGTCCCTCGTCGGTCTCGGCCTCGCACTCGTTGCCCACGGCGAGCCACATGGGGCCGATGGGCAGGGTCATGTTGGCCCCTCCCTCGGTCGGGAGCACCAGCACCCGCGCCCTGGCCTCGACCTCGCCCTCGTCGGTCACGGCGGTGGCCACGAGGTCGTAGTCGAGCTGGTTGGGCACCGAGGTCGCGAGCTCGGGGGGGAGCTGCACGCTGAAGTGAATCTCGCGGTTCGCGCCCGCCGCGACGGAGTACGCGCCGAGCTGCGACCCCGACGAGACCGGGAGCGAGGTCGACCGCACCTCGCCCGCCTCGAGCTCGCGGCGCGTCATCGTCGGCACGACCCGCAGGGCGGTGACCCGCGCGGCGCTCGCCGCCGAGAGGATGAGCACCCCCGCGGCGCGGTCGCCCGGGAGCACGGTTCGAGACGCGAGCTTCACGCTCAGCCCCAGGGCCTTCGGGTCGGACGACGGGTCTCCGCTCATGGTGCTCCAAGCGCTCTCTACGGTCGTTTCGGGTCGAAGTGAAGCCCCGTTGCGCAGCGGCATCACTCCACTATCCTGCTCGGCCTCATGTTCGCCCTCCTTGAGTCTCTCGGTTCTACGGCCTCCGCGGCGCTGCGCGCGGCCTTCCCCGACGCCACGTTCCCCGACGCGCTGCCGGTCGAGCGCTCGGAGCGCGCCGACCTCCAGGTGACCGCGGCGCTGGGCCTCGCCCGCGCGCTGCGCAAGAACCCCCGCGAGATCGCCGGCGTGATCTCCACGGCCCTCGCGGCGCACCCCGCGGTGGCCGCGTGCGAGGTCGCGGGCGCGGGCTTCGTGAACCTCACCCTCGACACCGCGTGGCTCAGCGCCAACCTCCGCGACGCCCTCGCGCTGCCGAACACCGGCGCGGGGCAGACGGTGGTGATCGACTACTCGTCGCCCAACGTCGCCAAGCCCATGCACATCGGGCACATCCGCTCGACGATCCTGGGCGAGTCGATCAAGCGCGCGCTGCGGGCGGTGGGCTACACGGTGATCGCCGACAACCACCTGGGCGACTGGGGCACGCAGTTCGGCAAGCTCATCGTCGCGTGGCACCGCTGGGTCGACCTCGCGGCCTTCGAGCGTGAGCCCGTCCACGAGCTGCTGCGCATCTACGTGCGCTACTCCGAGGAGGAGAAGGCGCAGCGCGAGGCCCTCGGCGAAAAGACGACGGACGAAGAGGGAGAGGCGACCGAGAAGGCCGCGACGGAGCTCCTCGCGGCGGCGCGGGCCGAGCTGGTGAAGCTCCAGGCGGGCGACCCCGAGAACCTCGCGCTCTGGCGACGCTTCGTCGACGTGTCGATGAGGGAGTTCGACCGGGTCTACCAGCGCCTCGGCGTGAGCTTCGACGTGACCCTCGGCGAGAGCTTCTACAACCCCGTGCTCGCCGACACCGTGCGGCGCTACGAGGACGCGGGCGTGGCCGAAGAGAGCGAAGGCGCGCTCATCGTGGCCTTCACCAAGGCCGTCGACGGCGAGGCCATGCCGCCGCTGCTCGTGCGCAAGCGCGACGGGGCCTTTCTCTACGGCACCACCGACCTCGCGACGATCGAGCACCGGGTCAAGACCTGGGACCCGGCGCGGATTCTCTACGTCACCGACGAGCGGCAACAGCTGCACTTTCGGCAGTTCTTCGCCGCCGCGCGACGTCTCGGCGCGACGGTGAGTCTCGAGCACGTGTGGTTCGGGCTCATGCGCCTCCCTGAAGGCACGTTCTCGACCCGCGACGGCAACGTCATCGGGCTCGAGTCGCTGCTCGACGAGGCCGAGCGGCGCGCGCGGGAGCTCGGCGCCGAGGTGGCGATGAAGTCCGACGCGCCCTTCTCCGACGCGGAGCTCGACGAGGTCGCCCGCGTCGTGGGCCTGGGCGCGGTGAAGTACAACGACCTCTCCAAGGACCGGCAGACCCTCGTCACCTTCACCTGGGACAAGGCCCTCGCCCTCAACGGCAACAGCGGGCCGTACCTGCAGTACGCCTACGCGCGCATGCGCTCGATTCTCCGCAAGGGCGAGGCGCAGGGCGCGACGCCGGGTGCGATCTCCCTCGTCGAGGCGAGCGAGCGCGCGCTGGCGCTGGCGCTCATGGGCTACCCCCTGGCCGTCGCCGAGGTCGCCCGCAGCGCGCGCCCCAACGTGCTGTGCGACCAGCTCTACGCCCTCGCGCAGTCCTTCTCGACCTTCTACACAGCGTGCCCGGTGCTGCAGTCTGAGCCTGCGGTGCGCGCCTCGCGCCTCGCGCTGGTGGCGCTCACGGCGGACGTGCTCCGCGCGGGGCTCGAGCTCCTCGGCATCGAGACCCTCGAGCGGATGTGACCCCGCGCGGGCTCACCGCCAGGCGATGACCACCTCGCGCACGCCCATCGCGCGCACCAGGCCGCGGAGGGTGCGCTCGGCGTTGGCCTCGGCGCGGGCGAGGATCCCGGCCTCGCGCGCGGCGGCGCCGATGGAGCGCTCGGCGTCTTGCCGCGCGAGGGTCTCGAGGCGCTCCTGGCGACGCGCGAGCATGTCGGTGTCGCGGCGGTAGACGTAGGTGCGCTCGCCGTCGAGGCGCGACGAGAACACCGTCGCGTGGGGGAGGGTGAGGGTGACCCGCGACACGGCGATGTCATGGTCGACGTCGCCCGCGCGAAGGCCCGAGAGATCGACGCCGGCGATGACCTCGCCCACGGCCACGAGGAGGATCGCGTCTTGCGCCTCGACGAGGCCCCACGCGTGGGTCTGGGTCTCGCGGAGGTCGACCACGCGCTCCATGTGAAACGACACGGTCTCGAGGCGCGCGAGGTCTTGCACCGCGCGGAGCACGTCGGGGGTCGCGTGCACGGTGATCGTGCGGGTGCTGGGCGGCGGGATCGTCGGGAAGCGCATCGTCGCGGTGACCGCCGCGGCGCCCATCGCGGTGAGCAGCACCAGCGGGATCCACGCGAGGCTGGGTCGGTCGGTCAAGGGATGCGCTCCTGGGTGAAGGGTGAACCGGGGGTGTAGCAGGGATGGGGAGGGGGCGCCGCGAGCCCTTGACACGCCGTGCCTCCGCGCTCTCCGATGGGGGCATGGACGACAAGCGCGGCAATCCCCCACGTCACCCCTCGCTCGAGCCTCGCCTCTCGCCTCCGCCGCGCACCCCCGCGCTCGTGCGCGGCGCCGTGATGTCCCTCGCGCTCGGCGCCGCGGGCTGCTCGTCGACCACGCACCCTCCGGTGCTCGACGCGTCCTCGACCGACGCGCAAGACTCCGCCGCCGCGACGGACACCCCCGACGTCACGGACGTGGTCGTCACGCCGATGCCGCCGCCCATGCCGCCTCCGATGCCCCCGCCCATGCCCCCGCCGGACGCGGGCATCGCGCCCATGCCGCCCCCGCAGGACGCAGGCGTGCTCCCCCCGATGCCGCCGCCCATGCCGCCCCCGCAGGACGCAGGCGTGCTCCCCCCGAGGCCCCCGCCCATGCCGCCCCCGCAGGACGCGGGCGTGCTCCCCCCGATGCCCCCGCCCATGCCGCCCCCGCAGGACGCGGGCGTGCTCCCCCCGATGCCGCCGCCCATGCCGCCGCCCATGCCGCCGCCTACGGACATCGGGTAGTCGGCGCGTGGGCGACGTCGAGACGCTCGCGCCCGAGTGGGCGGTGTGGGCCGCCGAGAACCTGCTCCGCGGAGTTCCCCGGCAAGACGTGCTCGAAGCCCTTGGTGCGCAAGGGGTTTCACCTCCC
This sequence comes from Polyangiales bacterium, assembly GCA_041389885.1. Lineage (GTDB taxonomy): Bacteria > Myxococcota_A > Polyangia > Polyangiales > JAWKRB01. Next base: position 75,083 of record JAWKRB010000034.1, read on the forward strand.
CTCGCCCGCGCCGCCCTCGCGTCGATCGAGGCGTCGCCGGCCTTCGTCGCGGCGCGTCCCCTCGCGGTCGCGCACCGTCGCGACGCGATGATCCGACGGCTGCTGGTGGAGCACGCGCAGACGGCGACGACGCCCGACGAGCTCCCCCGCGTGGGCGCGATCGACGCGGACGCGTTCTTCGACCGCTACTACGCCACGCAGTCCCCCGTGGTGCTCACCGCGCTCTCGCGCGACTGGCCCGCGACGTCGAAGTGGAACCCCGCGTGGCTCAAGGCGCGCTTCGGCGACGTCGAGGTGAGCGCGGTCTTCGGCCGCGAGGGCGACGACGACTACGACCTGCACACGCCTGCCCTCACGCGCTCGGTGCGACTGGGTGAGTTCGTCGACCGCGTGCTCGCCGCGGGCGAGAGCAACGACCTCTACCTCGTCGCCAACAACCGCAACATCGAGCGCGATTCCCTCCGCGCGCTCTGGGACGACGTGCGCTGGGACTCGGGGATCTTCGATCCCGACCGCCGCGCGGGCGCCGCGGCCTTCTGGTTCGGCCCCGGGGGCACGGTCACCCCGCTGCACCACGACACGTCGAACATCGTGCTGTGCCAGATGTACGGCGAGAAGCGCGTGACCCTCGCGGCGCCCTGGGAGCCCGCGCTCGAAGCCACCCGCCGCGGGGTGTACTCGACCCTCGACCCCGAGGCGCGCGAGCTCCCCGACGCGCTCTTTCGCCGCACCACACTCGGACCGGGCGACGCGCTGTTCATCCCCGCGGGGTGGTGGCACCACGTGCGCGCGTTGAGCGTGAGTATTTCCCTCGGGCTCACGAACTTCGCCCGCGACAACCGCTTCAACTGGTTTCGCCCGGGCGAGGTGCGCTAGCACTACTGTCCTGGTGCCGATCTGCTGCGGCTTCGTCCGATGGCGAATCCGCGGCTTGCGTCCTCGCTCACTCCCGCAGCGGGCAGAAGCCCGCTTTAGTCGTTCGTTCCGGGCGCGCTCGCGGACTTCGCTCACCGCACGAACCCTCGCTACGATCGGCACCAGGACAGTAGTGCTAGAGCGCCGGGGATGTGAAGAGTTCAGCGAGAGTGACGACTTCGGAGGTCCCTTCAGCCCTCAGCTGCCCCGAGCGCGATCCCGGCCCCCTGTCTCAACGTAGCTGACACGATCGAACGCGAGGTGATCCGCGCACGTCGGCGCGTGGACGCCTCGGCTTGCAACGCATTGCACGAGCATGTGACCTACCTGGCGAGCCACAAGGACCGAATGCGGTACGTCAAGCTCCGCGAGCGCGGCCTGCCCATCGGGAGCGGCACGACCGAGAACGGGTGCAACACCATGCTGAACCGCCGCATGAAGCGCAACGCCGAACACTGGAGTCTGGAGGGTCTGCGGGGAGTGCTCACGCTCCGAGGAATTCACCAGAGCCAACGATTGGAGGCCTTCTGAGAGTACGTTGCGCGTCCTATACGAGCAAAGTCGTGCCCGTGGCGACGGCGGCGTAGTCTGATGAGCTCCGTAGGCGATCCCGGCCCGACCAAACCGCAGGGAGCGCCCGGCGAGCGCAGGGGCAGTTGAAATCGCCGATCGACACAGACGCCTTCAACGTGGGTCTCCTGAGGCGCTCAGGATCCTCCGGCGCCAAGAACGCCCCTCAGCCGCAACCCTTCACCCCCCTCGCGATGGCGCTCTAGTACCTTTCCACAGGGGATTTGAAGGGTTCAACGCGACGAACGTACCCACATCCCGCGCTGCCGCGCACCCCTTCTCCCGCCTCGGGAGAAGGGGTTCTTCGGTCGGGCAGAGGTCATGGTGGGTACCGGGGACGTCCGCGAACCCTACGAATTCCCACCCCTTGCAGAGCGTCTCTCCCGAGGCGGGAGAGGGCGCGCGGCAGCGGGGTGTGGGCCCGCGGCAGGGCGAGCGCATCAATTCCTCATTGGTTTCAATGGAAACGGTGCTCACCGCTTTCAGCTGCCCCCGCTCGCCGGGCGCTCCCTGCGCTGGCTCGCTGAAGTGGGAGCCTGAATTCCGGGCGCCCCACCGGGGCCGACTGGCGATCGTCGCGCGCGTGCCGCGCTCGACGGTGGGGTGATCGATCTTCGCGATGGAACTGCGTCGGCAGCTCACGGCGGAACATCCCGCGAACCCTTCACACACCGTCGGGTGTGGAACACACCCGGCGTGCGCCCCGGTCAGCCCCGCCCTGGCGGGGCGCCCAGGTTCAGGCTCCCACTTCAGCGAGCCAGCGACCGCAGGGAGCGCCCGGCGAGCGAAGGGGGCAGCCTCTCCGCCCGCGACAAATCCATTGAATCCATTGAGGAATTGATGCGCTCGCCCTGGGGCCCGCGGTGCGGGTTCACCTCAACCCTTCACCCCCCTCGCGATGGCGCTCTAGTACACGTCGGCGGAAGTAAGGGCCTGTTTCAGAACAATATCCGCGATCTGCGGCGTCGAGGTGCGAGCGCGGCAAGGAGTGATCGCGACGGCATCCTCGATGGATTCCGAGCGATCACGACGCAGCAGCGCGATGCGCATCGGCGGCGCAGGCGTGCAGATTGTTCCTAAGGACTCACCGAAGAACAACCGCGGCTTCAGATCCCGCTCGTCGGCTTCGCGGCTTGCCTCCTCGCTCGACTCCCGCGACGTAGCAGGGCTACGCCTTGGTCGCTCGCTGCGGGGGCGCTCGCGGGATCGGCTCGACGGATCGGGCGCAAACGCCCAAGTTGTTCTTCGGCGAGTCCTAACGCAGCGGTTTCGAAGCAGGCGCGAGCGCAGAAAAAGAGTGCGACGAAGACGGGCGGTATGCCCGTCGAGGAGCGCTGACGCCGCTGCACGACGCGGATGCGAACGAAACCCGCGCGGTACTTCCGCCGACGTGAAGCCGCGGCCCTCGCGCGCTGTCTTCGCGCAAGGGGGGGTGGCGAGGTCGCCACCCCGCCGCCACCCCTCGCCACCCTGATTCCGCCACCCCGAGGGTCAAAACCCGTGCGATGCCCAAGCGCGGCATTCGGCACGCCGCGTGGAGCGGGTGAGGTCCATGGCCGCGCACGACACGCTCGCGAAGGACGTCCTGGAGCTGCTGCTCGACGAGCTCGGGACCTTCGTGCGCGAGCGCGAGGTGCCCGCGCCCGCGTCGCAGCGGGCGGACTCGTACTTCGCCCCTCACGCGCACGCGCTGCCGGCGCTGCGCGCGCTCGGCCTGCTCGGTCGATGTGCTCTGCGCCCCTGCGTGCGTGTTGGCTTCTACGACGCGCCCGCCCGAGGAGGTGCGCGAGTCGCTGCGCAAGCTGCTCAACCACCAGCGAGGCGCGAAGACCGGACGCGCCCGAGCGGCTGTGGCTATTCTTGCGCGGGGCGTCCCGACACGGCGCTGCGGCAGTTCGGCTTCACGCCCGCGGCGGAGTGGCCCAGGGCTTCTACGCGCTGAGCGAGGCGCTGCCGGTCACCGTCGGGTGCTGTCGGAGCTCGAAGACACCCCCGACACCGTGGCCCTGCGGCTGATGAGCCGGAGCGAGTCGCTCAACCGCGCGCTGCGCACCCTGCGCGCGCGCACCGCGGACGTGCCCCAGGGGCGACGACTTCCTTCGCCGCGGTTGTACACTGGATCCACACCTGGCGAGGCCGCGGCCTGCGCTGGGAGGAGGACGCGATGCTGGACCTCACCGAGACCGAAGCCTTTCTCGAACGACAGTTCGCCGCGGGCATGCAGCAGGGCATGAAGCAGGGCATGCAGCAGGGCATGCAACAGGGCATGCAGCAGGGCATGCAACAGGGCATGCAGCAGGGCCTCGCGCCGCTCCTGCGCCAGTTCTCTCACGACGAGCGCGCCGCGATCACGGCACGCTTCGCCGCCCCCGGCGCGGACCGCCTCGGGGACGTCGTCCTCGACCTCTCCGCCTCAGAACTCGCTGCCTGGCTCGCTGATCCCGCCGCCCGCTAAGGGCCTGTTTCAGAACAATATCCGCGATCTGCGGCGTCGAGGTGCGAGCGCGGCAAGGAGTGATCGCGACGGCATCCTCGATGGATTCCGAGCGATCACGACGCAGCAGCGCGATGCGCATCGGCGGCGCAGGCGTGCAGATTGTTTTGAAACAGGCCCTAAGGATGCGTGGAGAAACAACCTGCACACTCGCGCCCGATCCGTCGAGGCGATCCCGCGAGCGCCCCCGCAGCGAGCGACCAAGGCGTAGCCCTACTACGCCGCGGAAGTCGAGCGAGGAGGCAAGCTGCGGGGCGACCGACGGGCGGGATGCGAATGCGCAAGTGATTCTTCCGCGCGTCCCAAACCCCGTGCAGTTCGGGGTGTGGGGTTTTGTCAACGAGGCGCGAGCCAGGCCATGAAGGGCGACGCCGAGGGTCGGCGCTGCCCTTCATGGCGCCCTGACGACGCATGGCGAAGCGGGCGTCGCGCGTAACTTCGACGCGGCGCGTGGTCCTCGCGCGTTGCGACCGCGTTGGCGCCCCGGCGCCACCTCGGCGATGCTCTCGCGCATGAGCGACAAGTGGCTGGCGAAACACGCTCACTGGGGAGATCGCGTCGGGCTGGTGTATCTCGGCGGCCTGCCGATGCGCGCGGCCTATCGAGCCATGCGGCGATCGCTGCCGACCATGGACCACGCCGCGCGGGTCTTCGAGGCCGCCATGCGCCTCCTCGGCGAGTCGGTCTGGACCGATCCTGAGGGTGGAGCGGATCGCCGCCGCGTGCATCGGGTCGACGCGGAGGACCGCCGCTGGCTGTTCCCTCAGCCCTCGTTGGAGCACGCGTGGGGCGGGGGAACCGGAGCCTCCAAGGGAGGGCTCTTCAGGAACACCGCGTTCCCACCGCCGGTCGACGCCCCGCCCGGATGGACCTACGACGACCCGCCCTTCGACCCCGGCGACCCCCGCCCGCAGGTCGCGCCTCGAGGCGCCTCGATGCGCGCGGGCTCCCTCGCCATTCGACAAGGCCCTGCGCGGTTCGAGATCGTCTACGACGCCGAGGGCTTGATCGAAGAGTGTCGCACCTCGGGCTCAGACTTCTACACCTCGGCCCTCTACGACGGCGTTCGCCCCTTCGCCATCGACCCCCAGGCGCGCCCGCCGACCACGCCGCCCGTCTCCGCGCTCACCGACCCGCGCCTCGTCGCCGAGGGCGTCTCGGTCGAGACCCTCGCGCAGATGCTCGCCGACATGGAGCCCTCCGCGTCGCGAGCCCGCGTGCGACTCCCGACGCCCGTGCCGGGTGGCGCCGTCGGGGTGTGGACGGTCGCACTGCGGGCGATTCGCCGCGCGATCTGGGACGGGGCGGTCCCTGACGACGCGGGCTGGGTCATCGCCGACGGCTTCGAGGGCAGCGCCGTCGCCACGGGCGACACGCCCGAGTCGACCTGGGAGGCGTTTCAGCGCGCGCTCTTTCGCGAGAGGCTGCGCCCTCCGAGCGCCGCTCCCCCGACGCCCCCCTCGCCGCCGCCTCCGCGCTCCCTCGAAGACGCTGTCTCGTCCCAGAGCGCGGCGGCCGCCAACGACGCGAGCGCGCGGGTGACCCTGCTCCTGGCGCAATCGATCACGGTGACCGGAACCAGCCGCGGAGCGTCCCTCGCGTGGCCCGCCCCCACGCCGGCGAACACCCCCGCGGGGAGGCTCCCGCTCCCGCCGCTGCCCGCGGTCCCTGCCGCGTACGAGGCCGCGGGGTTCACGCGTTGGCTGCGCGTCCCCGTCGACGGGGGCGAGGTGCGGCACGCGTTGCTGCGCCAGGAGCCCGACGGATGGACGCTGGTCGGCGACGGGGTCCTCGATGCGGTGATCCCCTCGCAGATCCCCGACGACCTCGCGCGCGGTCGTCGGGAGCGCGACGAAGACTACGCGGGCCTCCCGCTCGAGCATCGCCCCTGGGATGACCCCACCTACGTCGTCTCGATCGAGAGCTTTCTCGCCTGGGACGACGGTCAGCAGCGCGCGGCGCCCCTCACGCACGCCTCGAGCCGGTACCAACACCGCTTCACCCCCACGGACCTCCCCTGGAACGACCTCGCCTGGCGCGTCACCCGCGTTCGCGGCGTCGACCCGGCATGACCTCACCCCACGCGGCTCGTGGGGCGCGCACCGCCCCTCTCCCGAAGGGGAGATGGGCACAAATTCCCTATGTTTTGAGAGATTTACGACCCCTCTCCCCTCGGGAGAGGGGACCCGCGAACCCCGAGAATCGCGTGGGGTGAGGTGCGTCCCGAACGATCCCCGGCCCCCATGAACGAGCCCGTGCGCTTTGCGAATCGCGAACCGCGGGCTCCGTGGTAGGCGAACGTGCGGAGGGCGTCGATGCCAACGCTGCAAGCGGGAGAGATCGTTCGGGTGCGTTCGCGGCAGTTCCTCGTCGAGGCGGTGACGCCTCCGCGGGAAGGCGACCAGCAGACCCTCGTCACCCTCTCGTGCGTCGATGACGACGCCCAGGGCGAGCGGCTCCAGGTGCTCTGGGAGCGCGAGCCCGACGCGAAGGTCCTCAAGAACGCGTCGTGGGACGCGGTCAAGCGACTCAGCTTCGACAAGCCCCGGCGACTCGCCGCGTACCTCCACGCTCAGCGATGGAACTGCGTCACCGCCACCGACCCCGACCTCTTTCAGGCGCCCCATCGCGCGGGCATTCAGATTCAGCCGTACCAGCTCGAGCCGCTCCGCAAGGCCCTGCGCATGCCCAGGGTCAACCTCTTCATCGCGGACGATGTCGGGCTCGGAAAGACCATCGAGGCGGGCCTGATCCTGCGCGAGCTGCTCATGCGCCAGCGCGCCCATCGCGTGGTCGTGGCCGCGCCGCCCTCGGTGATGCTCCAGTGGCGTGACGAGCTCGAGAGCCGCTTCGGGCTGAGCTTCGTGATCTTCGACCGCGAGTTCGTCACCCGCCGCCGCCGCGAGCGGGGGTGGACCCTCAACCCCTGGTCCACCCACACGCGCTTCATCATCTCGCACGCGCTGCTGCGCGACGAGCACTACGCCTCGACCCTCCGCGCGTGGCTCGACGACGGCGAGGGGGGCGCGCTGCTCATCCTCGACGAGGCCCACCACGTCGCCCCCGCGAGCGGCTCGCACTCCGCCATCGACTCGCGGCTCACCCGCGTCGTGCGCGACCTCGCGCCCCGCTTCGAGCACCGGCTCTTTCTCTCGGCCACGCCCCACAACGGGCACTCCAACTCCTTCGCCGCGCTCCTCGAGATCCTCGACCCGCAGCGCTTCTGCCGCGGCGTGCCCGTGCGCGGGCGGCACCTGCTCTCCGAGGTCATGGTGCGCCGGCTCAAGTCTGACCTCCGCGCCGTGGGCTCGGGCAACTTCGCGCTCCGCAAGGTCGTGCAGATCGACCTCGACGGGCTCCCGCCCGACGCCCCCGAGCTCCGGCTCCCCGCGCTCCTCGATCAGTACCGCGCGCTGCGGCTCAACGCGCTCCAGGGCGCCTCCGAGTCCGCGCAGCGCGAGGTGCTGCTGGTGGTCACCGCCCTGCAGAAGCGCCTGCTCTCCTCCCTCGACGCCTTCGCGCGCACCCTCGCGGTGCACCACGACACGCTCCGACGACAGCGCGCCAAGAGGGCCGAGGCCCCCGCGCCGGCGCGGCAGCTCTCCCTCGACGCGCCGGGGCCCGACGACGAGCCCGACGCGCGAACCGAGGACGACGCGAACGCGCAGCAGCTCGACGAGCTCGCCGAGGCCACCGCGCGCATGGTCACCCCCGCGGCGATGCACGCGCGCGAAGACGCCCTGCTCGACGCGATGCGCGAGCTCGCGGAGCCCCATCGACACCGCCCCGACGCGAAGGTGAAGGCGCTGGTGCAGTGGATCCGCGAGCGCCTGCTCGACGACGGCGGGCGGTGGAACGCGACGCGCGTGGTGATCTTCACGGAGTACACCGACACCAAGAACTGGCTCGTGCGCTGCTTGCGCGAGGCCCTCGCCGACACCGACCGCGCCGACGAGCGCGTCGCGACGCTCCATGGACAGATGGGAGACGAGGCCCGCGAGGCCGTGAAGCGCGCGTTCAACCGCGAGCCCGAGCAACACCCGCTGCGGATCCTCGTGGCGACCGACGCCGCGCGCGAGGGCGTGAACCTGCAGAACCGCTGCGCCGACCTCTTTCACTTCGACGTGCCCTGGAACCCCTCGCGCATGGAGCAGCGCAACGGACGCATCGACCGCACGCTCCAGCGCGCGCCGGAGGTGCGGTGCCACTATTTCGTGCACCTCCAGCGCCCCGAGGACCAGGTGCTCGCCGCCCTCGTGGCGAAGACCGAGCGGATCCGTCGCGAGCTGGGCTCGCTCTCGGAGGTCATCGAGCAGCGGCTCTCCGACGTGCTCGCTCAGGGCATTCGGCGCGACGACGCCGCGCAGCGCGCCGCGCTCCTCGAGCAGCTCCCCCTCGCGGGCGTGCTCGACGCCCAGCGCGACGCCGACGACGCAGACGACGACGCGGACGACGACGCAGACGACGCGCCCTCGGAGGCGCGGGTGGCCGAGGAGCTCGAGGTCGCCCGCGACGCGCCCCGCGGCTTGCAAGAGCGGCTCAACGAGCTCTCCGAGCTCCTCGACCGCGCGAAGGACCGGCTGAAGATCGACCCCGCGCGGCTCCACCACGTGCTCGACGCGGCGCTGGCGATGATGGGCGAGGCGCCCCTGCGCCCCCTCCCGGTGCGCGGTGACGAGCGCGCGCGCTACGAGTTTCCGCCCCTCGATCGAAGCGACCCCGCGTGGGCCGACGCCCTCGACGCGCTCCGTCCGCCGAGGCCCAGGGAGATCTCGGTGAGGCAGTGGCGCCGGGAGAGCGCGCTGCGGCCGGTGGTGTTTCGTGACCCGGGCTCCCTCGACGGCGAGGTGGTGCACCTGCACCTGGAGCACGCGGTGGTGCGGCGGCTCCTCGGGCGGCTCCTCGCGCAGGGCTTCGTGCACGAGGACCTCTCGCGGGCCTGCGTGATCCCCAGCGCCGACAACGTGCGGCGGGTGGTGCTCGTCGGTCGGCTCTCGCTCTTCGGCGACGGGGCCGCGCGGCTCCACGACCAGCTCGTCTTCGTCACGGCGCAGTGGACCGGCGCGGCCGAGCATCGCAGCGAGGCCCTCAAGCCCTACGCGCGCACCACCCACGAAGAGACCCTGGCGAAGCTCGATGACGCGCTCATCTCGCCCCGCGACGTCGACGTGCCCGCGAGCCTGCAATCCCTCTTTCAGTCGTCGGTGACGCGAGACGTCGACGAGCTCGTGCCCGCGCTCAAGGCCCGCGCCGTGGCCGAGGCCGAGACCGCCCGCACGCTCCTCGAACGACGCGCCGTCGAGGAGGCCCGGCGCATGACCGAGCTCCTCCTCGCGCAGCGCGCGCGGATCCAGAAGTCGCTCGCGAGGCACGAGCGCGCTGACACCGACCCCCAGCGGGCGATGGCCTGGCGCGACGAGCTCCCCGCCGAGGCGCGGAGGCAGCTCGACTCCGATCGCCTCCACTGGCGCCGCCGCCTCGAGGGCATCGAGCGCGAGCTCCGCGCCGAGCCCGTGCGCATTCGGGACAGCTACGAGGTGCGCGCCACCCGCATCGACCCCATCGCGGTGGTGTACCTCGCGAGGGTGACG